>NZ_JAHVAO010000001.1:1200000-2400000 GCF_019264345.1 Marinobacter arenosus | reverse complement strand
AGCCGGACTACAGCGCCGTCACCGCCCGCCTGTTGCTGGAGCAGCTGCGGCTGGAAAACGCCACGGCCCTGAACTTGTCCACAGAGCTGCCGCTGTCGGAGATCTATCCACAGGCCCTGAGTGCCTTCATTGCCGCCGGCATCCGCTACGAGCTGCTGGACGATGCGCTGGCGGCCTTTGATCTGGAGCGCCTGGGCGCGGCCCTGAAACCGGAGCGGGACCGGCAGTTCGGCTTCCTCGGCTTGCAGACCCTGTACGACCGTTATTTTATCCATTGGGATGGCGCCCGCCTGGAACTGCCCCAGGTGTTTTTCATGCGCGTGGCCATGGGCCTGGCGCTGCGGGAGGACGACCCCAACGCCCGCGCCATCGAGTTCTATGACCTGCTGTCCTCGTTCGACTACATGGCCAGCACGCCGACGCTGTTCAACAGCGGCACCCGGCATTCCCAGCTGTCCTCCTGCTACCTGACCACCGTGGGGGATGACCTGGAAGCCATCTACGAGGCTATTCGCGACAACGCCATGCTGTCGAAATGGGCCGGCGGCCTGGGCAACGACTGGACCCCGGTGCGCTCCCTCGGCGCCCACATCAAGGGCACCAACGGCCAGAGCCAGGGTGTGGTGCCGTTCCTGAAAGTGGTCAACGACACCGCCGTGGCGGTGAACCAGGGCGGCAAGCGCAAGGGCGCGGTGTGCGCCTACCTGGAAAGCTGGCACCTGGACATCGAGGAATTCCTGGAACTGCGCAAGAACACCGGCGACGAACGCCGCCGCACCCACGACATGAACACCGCCAACTGGGTGCCGGACCTGCTGATCGAACGCATGCGCGAGGACCGGGACTGGACCCTGTTCTCCCCCAGCGACGTGCCGGACCTGCACGACCTCTACGGCAACGAATTCCGGGAGCGGTATGAACATTACGAGGCGCTGGCGGAACAGGGCAAAATCAAGCTGTTCAAGACACTTCCCGCCAAGCAGCTCTGGCGCAAGATGCTGACTGTGCTGTTCGAGACCGGCCACCCGTGGATCACTTTCAAAGACCCCTGCAACCTGCGCTCGCCCCAGCAGCACCAGGGCGTGGTGCACAGCTCCAACCTTTGCACCGAGATCACCCTGAACACCAACGCGGACGAGATAGCCGTGTGCAACCTGGGTTCGGTGAACCTGGCCGCCCACATTGCCAACGGCGAGCTGGATGTGCAGCGCCTGGAGCGCACGGTGACCACGGCCGTGCGCATGCTCGATAACGTCATCGACATCAACTACTACGCCGTGCCCCAGGCGAAAAACTCCAACCTCAAGCATCGCCCGGTGGGCCTGGGCCTGATGGGCTTTCAGGACGCGCTCTACCAACTGGGCCTGCCGTACACCAGCCCGGAAGCCGTGGAGTTTGCCGACGTGGCCATGGAGCAGCTCAGCTACTTTGCCATTCGCGCCTCTGCCACGCTGGCGGCGGAACGGGGCGCTTACGACAGCTACGAGGGCTCCCTGTGGCAGCAGGGCATCCTGCCCATCGATTCCATCAGCCTGCTTCAGCAGGCGCGCCGGGAAGGGGATCTGTCCGTGGATACCCGCGCCCGGCTGGACTGGACCCCGGTGCGCGAACTGATCGCCCAGCATGGCATGCGCAACAGCAACGTGATGGCCATCGCGCCCACGGCGACCATCTCCAACATCGTTGGGGTCTCCCAGTCCATTGAGCCGGCGTACCAGAACCTGTTCGTGAAATCGAACCTGTCCGGCGAGTTCACGGTGGTGAATCCGTCGCTGGTCCGTGACCTCAAGGCCGAGGGCCTGTGGGACAACGTGATGGTCAACGACCTCAAGTACTTCGACGGCTCCGTACAGCAGATCGACCGCATCCCGGCCCAACTCAAGGCCCGCTACGCCACCGCGTTCGAGATCGACGCCCGCTGGCTGGTGGAAGCCGCCGCCCGTCGCCAGAAATGGCTCGACCAGGCCCAGAGCCTGAACCTGTACATGGCCGAACCCAGCGGCAAGAAGCTGGATGCCCTGTACCAGCTGGCGTGGGAGCGGGGCCTGAAAACCACCTATTACCTGCGCTCGCTCGGGGCCACCGGGGCCGAGAAAACCGCCTCGGTGTCGGCATCTTCCATGGCGCCTTCTACCGCACCCCAGCCCCAGGTATGCAGCATCGACGACCCTGACTGCGAAGCTTGTCAGTAACCACTTACTTTCATTTGAAGAGGCTCAGACCATGCTCGACTGGGACGACGAACCGAAAACCACCAGCACGCCGGCCGCTCAGGCCGGCGCCAACCCCGGCGCTCCGGCGCCGGTCAACGCGGACGACAAACGCGTGATCAATGGCGAGACGGACATCAACCAGCTCGCCCCGTTCAAGTATCCCTGGGCCTGGGAATACTTCATGAACGCCAACAAGAACCACTGGACCCCGCTGGACGTGAACATGGCCCAGGACGTCCACGACTACCACCACCGGCTCACCGCGCCGGAAAAGCACGTGTACGAGAACGTGCTGGCCTACCTCACCACCTCCGACATTTTGGCCATGCGCAACATCGGCCTGGCGGTGATGGAGAAGATGAGCGCACCGGAACTGCAGATCTACCAGGCCCGGCAGGTGTACGAAGAGGCCATGCACACCTGGGCCTACCAGCACTGCATCGAAACCCTGAACCTGGACCAGAGCGAGATCTACAACCGCTACCGCGTGGTGCCTGCCATCAACGGCAAGATCCAGATCGCCAACCGCCGTCTGGACGCGGCCATGCGCCCGGACATGAACCTGCGCAACAGGGACGACCTGCAGGAATTCATCATGTCCTACCTGTTCTTTGCGGCGGTGTTCGAAGGCACCTGGTTCTACAACGGCTTCAGCCCCATCTTCGCCCTCCAGCGCCGCGGCCTCATGCGCGGCACCGGCGAACAGCTGCAGTACATCCTGCGGGACGAAGCCATGCACTTCTCCTTCGGCCTGAAGGTGGTGAACCAGATCGTGGAGGAGGAGAACATCCGCTTCGATCCGAAAGCCGTGCGCGCCATGTGGGACGAATCCGAAGCCGCCGAAACCGACTACGCCAACTACATCCTGCGGGATCCGATCCTCGGCTACTCTGCCGAGTACCACAGCGAACAGTTCCGCTTCGTGGCCAACCGACGGGCCCGGACCGTGGGCCTGGAAGAGCCGTTCCCCGGCGCAAGGAACGTCTCCCCCTGGCTGGACGAGCAGGCCACCCTCAGGAAGGAAAAGAACTTCTTTGAGACCCGGGTGATCGAGTACCAGACCGGGGCACAGTTGGAGTGGTAACCGCGTCGGCCTCGCTCTTCCCGGACACCATCGGGGAGAGCGGGGCGGTCGTGAGCGCTAGAGCAGGGTTACGCTACGGATGTCAGCCAGGGGAACGGGAACCACCATGGTGCCGCCGTACATGTGGCGCTTGAGCTTCAGGGCATTGCCCTCCACCGCCTGGATACGCCCCTCAATCGCTCGGCCGTTGGCCAGCTGGATCTGCACATCGTGCTGGAGATGATCATCAAGCTGGGCCAGGGAGATCCTGCCCTCGGAGGAGGCCGGAGCGGATTGAGCAGGCTCCGGTGCCGCCGGCTGCGATGGCGCGGATTCCGGGACAGACACCGGGCTGCGGCGTTCCTCGGCCACTGCCGTGTCCGCCCGGCTGACGCTGATGGCCTGCAGTCCGGACCGTTCCGTGCCCAGTTTCGGGTTCAGTCGCCCGCTCAGGTAGACGGGGTCCGGGCTCAGATAGTTGTCCCCGAGATCCAGAGCCGGGAAGGGCTCCATCTGGAACGTCAGCGTACTGCCCGGATGCGTAAGGTAATCCTGGTAAATGTCGACCAGGCTTGCGCTGGGCTTGAGTCCCATCGCCTGCCATTCGGCGACCCAGGCCTCCAGATGGTGGGTTCGGTACGCCTCGGTTTCCATCGCCAGCGCCTTGGCGCAGAAATCCAGGGTACGGTTCAGGTAGCCGAGATCTTCAAATTCAATCGTGGCCGCCTCCAGTTGCGCCGTTTGCGCCACCTGTGGCGACAAGGCCATCTCGCTGAACGAGCCGGAATGGTAGACGACCATTTCCAGGCCCACCGCCATCTGGTTCCGGGAGACCATCTCAGTGGTCAGCGTGAGTTGGTTGCCGGTTTCGGAGAGCCGGTACGCCACGTCCATATCGAGCGTGAGGTAGTCGTAGCCCATGCGCGCCAGGTCGCTTCGGTTGAAGTAGCTACGCGCTCCGCACCCCGCGGTTTCCAGTTGGCTGAACGGATTGCTGCCCTGGGCGGCCTCTTCCAGGTTGGACATGAACGCCATGTCGGCCTTGAGCCCTTCAATGGAGAATTTCAGGTAGTCCGGCATCTGACCGGACTGGAAATGATCCCTGAGCGTCAGCAGGGCCCAGGGGCTGCCGGTCCCGAGAGCGACCTTGTCCACCGCAATCACCTCGGACGTTGCCCGGGAGGTGAAGCGGAGATCGTGCACCTCAACGTCCCCCGAGAAGTTCGTGGTTACGCTGCCGTACTCCATGGCGGCAAACGGCGCCAGCTGCATCTTGGCGAGTTCCAGACCGTCGGTCACTGAACTGGTGATTTTGTAGTACGCGGAACCCAAAAGACCGGCAACAGCGACAACGAGAACAATCAGCAGGCGTTTCATACAAGTCCCTTTTAGAATCAATCCAGAGCGATACTATCTTAACTCCATGTAATATTTAAAGTTGGGGACCGAATCATGAAATGGGCGTTGCCGCGATCAGCCGGGGAATTCGCTGAGCTGGCCCGGAGTTCAACGACAAATAACGCTTATTTCCTGTTGGCACTCCATTGGTCTATGCTGTAGTTCGCTGATTTATAACTATTAACGCGAAAGAATGACCGGCGCGGGTTCGGAAATAGACGCAGCGTGAGCTATGTGACATCGACCTTTTCGTCCCTGGTGAACACGTCCCATTGGTGGTTCAAGCTGGCAAAGAATTTGTATCCAAAGCTGCCGCTCACCGCCAGGAGGAAGGTTGGGCCCCAACCTACGTCCAGTGCAAATAGGAAGGCATCAAAGTGGAGGTAGGTAGCGCCGATGGTCCCAGGATCTTCGATGCAGGCAGCGAAACTTGGGTTCCGCCCAACATTGATTTTTCTCGCTATGTGCCGGTTTCTTCACCGGTGATGCCAGTCGCCATACGCAGATTGAGCTCTGAGTGAGTAGTAAGGATCCAAAAAATGGAAGTTATAAAAAGTAAGCATTTCATTGCCGATCGCGCGTGGGGATCAAAGCAAATCGCAAACATGCGAGGAATCACCACCAGCCTGCACTGGACGGATAAGCCATACAAATGGCACGTAAACGATGGCGAGGAAGTCTTCGTGGTTTTAGATGGTGTAGTCGATATGCACTACCGCTTAAATGGCACTGAGGAAGTCGCTGCTCTGGAGGTAGGGGACATATTCTTTGCTTCAGTCGGTACGGAGCATGTTGCCCACCCAAGAGGTGAGGTGCGTGTGCTTGTCGTTGAGAGCGAGGGCAGCGTATAACAGGGCCGGGCAAGCCGCTGAACCGCGGCGTTAGCTGAATAGAAAATCTGCAAGGGAGTCGATGCTGGATGTACGTGCCAAATCACTTCAGGGAAGATGACACAGAAAAACTTCATCAATATATCCGTGACTATGGCTTCGGGTTACTTGTGACCGCCGACGATGAGGGTATTGAAGCGAACCATGTTCCTTTCCACTTGAGCATGGAAGCAGACGACTCACTCGGTACGTTGCAGTGTCATCTGGCACGGAGTAATCCGGTATGGCAGCGCATTCAAAACGGTGAGGCTGTCCTGGCCATTTTTCAGGGCCCAGATGCTTACGTGTCGCCATCTTGGTATCCCACGAAAGCGGAAACCGGTCGCGTCGTTCCAACCTGGAATTATCTGGCCGTGCATGTTGAAGGCAGTGCCCGTGTTATACAGGACCCTGTTTGGCTCAAGGAGCACGTGCGTCAGCTAACAGACCAACACGAAAAAGGTCGAGCACAGCCTTGGGCTGTCGATGACGCACCAACGGATTTCACTGAACGCTTGGTGCAGGGGATCGTTGGAGTCGAGGTCAAGATCAAGAAGTTGACTGGAAAGTTGAAGGCCAGTCAAAACCAGCCTGAGCGTAATCAGGCCGGTGTCAAAGATGGTCTGAAAGGTGAGCATGCGCCACGTTCGGATGCAATGTCAGGGTTCATCGGCTAACAAGGGCGGTCAGGGGACGCTGCTGACGTCGCGCCGCTGCCATTAACGTTATGTGTTTGAGGAGCATTGAATGAACATCGGCATTTTTATCTACCCCGATGCTGAAGTGCTCGATTTTTCCGGGCCGTTCGAAGTGTTTTCCACCGCTTCGCGCTTGTGTGACGGGAACAAAGCCTTCTCGGTATTTTTAATTGCCGAACACAATGCCGTGGTGTCTGCCAGAGCCGATTATAAAGTCCTTCCCGATTACTCGATTAAGGATCATCCGCCGCTGGATGTGCTGGTAATTTCAGGCGGGGTGTACACGTCCGAATTGGAAAATAAAGTGGTCACCGATTGGATCAGGGACCAGGCTCAGTCCGTGAAACTCATCGCTACCGTTTGCACCGGTGTTTTCCTGCTCGCACAAGCCGTTCAGTCTTTGTCCTGCAAAGTCACCACGCACTGGGAGGACATTCCGGATCTCCGGAACCTGTTTAGCCGGCTCAACGTGGTCGACGGTGTGCGGTGGGTCGACGAGGGCAATATCGTGAGTTCAGGCGGGATATCTGCCGGCATTGATATGAGCTTACATTTGGTGAGTCGTTTGCACAGTGACGAACTGGCGGAGAAAACGGCGCATCAGATGGAGTTTTTCTGGACAAAAAACACATGACCAACCGCGTAAGGCTGAGGGTTTTCAGCCGCCGTTTCGCACGGCATGAGCGCACAATGAACCGCGTATTTATCTTTCTGGCAATAGCAACGTTGGCCGGCTGTGCGTCGTCAACCGTGCCTCGTAATGATTCGGGGTTCGTCGAAGTGGTCAACCTAACAGCTTTTGAGGGATGCTACAGAAACTGCAGCAACACCGCGGATGGCTCAGCGTTGGCTTGTCTGAGCGATATCGTATGGCCGAAGGTGTTTGAGCCAGAAAGCAAGCCTGAAGCCGTTTTCATCAAGCAAGAAGACAACCATCGAATAATCGTTTCTGCAATCTCGAATGGAATGATGCTAAGAACATCGACCTTCGAGGCAGGGAGAGATTTTGAGTTCACAGACGGCCGTATCGAATTGAACCGTGAATACGTAGCGTCTGGGGCCCATGAGCCCGGGAATGTGTTTATTGGCGTCGGGACAGCTAAAACGGTTTTAGGTCTCGACGCACAAGGGCAAGGTCGTATCAGTCAATCCGTCTCGTTTGCAGGCACTGGGTTTCTCATCATCCCAATCGCCGGGGCGGCGACGGACGTTAGCAAGATTGAGAGGTCAGTGGGTCTTTGCGATTGAAGCTAACTCGGGAAGGTTCGCTTCATAGCTGGCACAGAAAAAGTGCTAACCCTACTGATGTGCTGGCAAAGCTCGCAAGCGCGCGAATTCTAAATAGGTGGCCAGGTTGAGCTTCGGGCTGCGTAAACTCCGAAAAATTTCGCGCTTGTTGGAGGGCGCCGTGCCCGTAGGCCGAAAAATCGGTTTCCAATGAGATTGTGACGACTGGCACCATCACAACGGCTCAAGCCGTTCGGTCCGGCGAGTCTTGGGAAACGCACCTGCAAGGTATTGCGCTGCCGAACCTTGCGGTGGAAATGGTTCCGTGAAGACGCCGCGCGGTGAGACCACGCAGCGCTGATCTTGCACCGCTTCAGTGTTGGACTTCCCTTCTCTGGAGAAGGGAAGTCCAGTTCCGCCTGGAAGGGCGACATAAACGCCTCAGGCAGCGCCGGCCTGTATTTTTCTGACGTCGCTGCTACCCAACGGCTGGCCGCCGATGCCCCATTCGCCTTCCTTGACATCCTTGACGACGACCCAGGTAACGCCGCGCATGGCTTCGCCTTCAATGGCGACCATGGCATCGGTGACCTTCTCGATCATTTCCCGCTTCTGTTCCTTGCTGAATACGTTTTCGATGACGTTGATTGTAACGAGTGGCATGGTGTGTCTCCTTCGGGTTGAGGGTGGTTACCAGAATGGTTAAACCACCTTTAGAAAGCTGCCGGATACCGGCGGCGTTAAAAACGTTGTTCGGATCAGTTCCAGACTGAGTGGCTTGTCACGATTCCAGCTTGCCAGCGAAAGCAGCCGTGCGAGCGGGCAGTAATCCACCGTGATCAGGGCAGTGGTTCCCAGCAGCTGAATCCAGTTGATCCATTGGCAGTAAGGCATGAGGCCGATGATCAACAGCGCCAGGTAAACAAAGCGCACCTGCAGCGGAAAACTGGATGGCCCGTCGTACCGCGCCACAAAAACCAGGCAGTGAGCCACAGTGACCAGAATGGCCGCGTACAGTGCCGGGGGCCAAAACACCAGGCCAGCAGCCAGGAACAGGTTGGTGAATATCCAGCCAATGTGTCGTGTGTATCGAATCACCCTGAGCCCCCTGTTTCTTCGTCCGCGCTTCAATCTGAGAACCAGTTTAAACAGGCCCGAACCGCGTTACATGCGGATGAGCGGGAGCTTCTGTGGAGCTTTTGTGGAGGTTTTTTGCTACTTTCAATTGAATAATCAGAGCCTGGAGAGCGCGCGATGCGGCTAGCATTTGGCGACTACGAGCTGGACACCGACCTGTTTGAGCTTCGCTGTGCCGGCGAACTCCGGTCGCTTGAGCCCCAGGTCTTTGATTTGCTTGCCTACCTGGTGAGGCACCGGGACCGTATTGTCAGCCGGCAGGAGCTGCTGGATGAGCTATGGGCCGGGAAGATTGTCACCGAGTCCACGTTGAGCAGTCGCATAAAGGCGGTCAGGCAGGCCCTGGGGGATAACGGCCGCGAGCAGCAACGTATTGCCACCTACAATCGTCGGGGTTATCGGTTCGTGGCGCAGACCCAGGAATCGCCGCCCCCGCTTTCGGAACGCGAAGCGCTTTTGCGTGACAATGCCCTCGCCGGCAGCGAAGCCCTGGGCTCCGCGTGTCTGTTCCCACAGTTCAAGGGCCAGAGCCACGATCGTCCGGTATTGGCAGTGCTGCCGTTTTCACACAGTCAGGGCAGTGACGAGGTTGCCTGGATTGCCGATGTGCTTGGTGAGGACATCGGTATCCAGCTTGCCCGCATCCCGGGATTCATGGTGCTGTCGCGCAATACCTCTGCCTATTACCGCCTGCGGGAAATCAGTATCGATGAGATCGGCCGAGAACTGGGCGCCGACTATGTGATTGAAGGGTCGGTATGGGCCAGGGGTGAGAACCTTCGGGTCGGGCTGCAGTTACAGGAAATAGCCAGCGGTCGACTGTTATGGTCCGAACGCAGGGTGATCCCGGCTGACCAACTTGCCGAGTTGCAGGAGGAGCTGGTGTGCGAGATCGTCGGTTGTATCGAGCCGGAACTCAATCGTGCCGAGCTTGAGACGTTGCGCAGGCGGCGTACTGTGGATCTCGGAGCCTGGGCCCTGTACCGACAGGCCCACGCGACGCTGGGAATGAAAGGTTGGAGTGAGGAGAGTTTTACCGAAGCGGCGGATTTGCTGCGCCAGGCGATTGCCCAGGATCCGGAGCTCGCGTTTGCGCATGCGTATCTCGCCCTGATTCTGGCCATAGGGCATCTGGTGGGGCTGGTCCACGGAGGCGACTGGAAGCGCGAGGCGACCGAAGCCGCGGAAACGGCGGTGGCACTGGATAGTCAGGACTCCGATGTGTTGGGGTACGCGGGCTGTGCGTTTGCCGACATGGGTGACTACCAGCGTGGTATCGACATGCTTCGCAGAGCGGTCGAGATCGACCCGAGTAATGCCCAGGCCCTGGCAGCCCTGGGCGCTGCTTTGCTACAAACGGGCGAGGAAGGTGGGATCGACTATATGCTCCACGGCATTCGAATCAGTCCCCGAGATAACCGTCTGGCGGCCTGGGGCGCTTTGCTGGCGCGCGGCATGATCAATTACGGAAGGCTTGATGAGGCCATTGCCACCGCGGCGGCTGCGTGCCGCTGTGATGACAAGATTTTTCTGCCTCGGGTGGTTCTGGCAATTGCCCAGATTGTCGCGGGCAATCAGGCGGCGGCCGCCTTGGCACTTGGGGATGCCCGGCGCATTCGGCCAGGGTTGTCCATCAAAGATATTGCCCGCTTTGCGAGCACAGACGAAATTGGCCTGCTCCAGCGTGCCGATCTCCTGTAGAGGGAGTTTCGCCTGCCACGACACCTCAGTGATTCCGTTGCTTCGCAGTGCCAGGGCTTTATCGCGTCGTGAAAATCCTCGGTTGTTGGGCTGCGGCTGCTAGAATGCCTCCCTGAATTGGCCAGCACTGGAGAAGATGCGATATGAACATGGCTCCCGCTTCCTACCCGATCGGT
This sequence comes from Marinobacter arenosus, assembly GCF_019264345.1. NCBI lineage: Bacteria > Pseudomonadati > Pseudomonadota > Gammaproteobacteria > Pseudomonadales > Marinobacteraceae > Marinobacter > Marinobacter arenosus. Next base: position 2,389,518 of record NZ_JAHVAO010000001.1, on the reverse strand, counting down.
ACGCCCGGGGTTGCCTGGGGCGACGCGGAACGCGCCGAGTGGTTGTCACGACAGACTCGTCAACGCAGCTACGAGGCTGAGGTGTTGAGTGTGGTCGAGCGCCTGCGCTCGCGCTTCGAGGTACAGGAGTATGGTCGTCTGGAGTACGGCCCAGACAGTTATCCACTGATGGCCATCCGGAGCCGCGACTGGAAGGATGACTTGCCGGTGGTGCTGGTAACGGGCGGGGTACACGGCTATGAAACCAGCGGTGTGCACGGCGCGCTGCAGTTCGTCGATCAGCATGCGGCGGATTACGCGGGCCGCATTAACCTGCTGGTCGCGCCCTGTGTCAGCCCCTGGGCGTACGAGCGCATCCATCGCTGGAACGCGAACGCGATTGACCCGAACCGCTCGTTCCGCGACGGCAGTTCGGCTGAGGAGTCGGCGGCACTCATCCGTTTGGTGACGCCGGTGCGTGATCGCGTACTGCTGCATATCGATCTGCACGAGACCACCGATACCGACGAATCCGAGTTTCGCCCCGCCCTGGCGGCCCGGGACGGCAAGCCATTCGAGCCGGGCGGGATTCCCGACGGCTTTTACCTGGTTGGTGACACCGAGAACCCGCAGCCGGAATTCCAGCGGGCACTGATCGAGGCGGTGGAGCAGGTGACTCATATCGCCCCGGCGGACGACGGCGGCGAGATTTTCGGATCTCCGGTGGTCGCCCGCGGCGTCATCCAGTATCCGCTCAAGCAGTTGGGCCTGTGCGCCGGTATGACCAGCGCCCCCTACACGACCACCACCGAGGTCTATCCTGATAGCCCCCGTGTGACTCCCGGGCAATGCAATGACGCGCAGGCTGCTGCGGTGTGTGCGGCGATCGACTACGCGCTGGCGCACTCGTAGGGAACCGCAAAGGACGGCAGACTTCGAGGCCTCGTTAACCGGGCCTCAAAGCCTTAATCCGCGGACGACAGTGGCGGTTGAAATCGCAGGACTCGAGCGTTTGTCGTCGCCGTTGGCGCACAGGGGCGCTGCTGATCCAGCAAGGCTTGTCGCAGGCTGAGCAACGAGTCGTACATCATCGACTGTATATCCAATAAGGCCTTCATCGGACTACCGGCTACCCGGCGCCGGGCTTCGATCACGAATTGAAGGCCCCTCAGTCTGCGTTGAATGCGCTGGGAACTGTGGCGAATACACTCTTCGATCAGTTCCGCCCGCAGTGTCTCAAAGGCTTCCGGATCACGTTGAGCCAGGTCCTTAAGCTCATCGAACGTGGGCAGGTCCATAACTTTCCTCCGTTCCTGGATTCAAGCAATCAGTACAGCTTCACTCCTTTTCAAAGCCCCTGTAATCCGCGTTCGACAGTCCGGAAACTGATTCGGCTCCTCGCAGAGAAAAAGCCAGGATGGTTTAAGTTAAGCCTCGGCGGGTTCGGGAATCAAGCTTCTAGTCGTGGAATGCTACAGGTTCTCGATTGGGGCTACACAGCCGGTGAGCCCGACACCCTGGCATGGCTCGATGCGCCGGTGAACTCCCCAAACCCTCAGTTGCATGTGGCCGTGCCGATCCCTCGGTCATTGGGTGGGCCGTCGCCGACCGGCGACTGTTGCTATAGTTAACGCATAGGCAGAGCCGTTAACTGTTGTGCTTGTCTCTTAGGGGAGGGCAGGAACATGAAGCTATCGGACATTGTGCAAAGAGGATGGGATGCGGTAGTCGCTGGAAACCTGGACTCGTTGGTCGCTGACTACGTGGATGATATGGCATTCATCATGCCCGGCCAGTCGAATGTGCTTCAGGGAAAACGAGCGTTTCGGGCGGCGCTTGAGGGGTTGGGGCAAATCCTGCCGCCGGGGTTCGAGGTGACCGGTCTTCGGCAAATTGAAGGAGAGGGTGAAGTCGTTTCAATTGTCGAGTGGAAGTCTGACAAGGTGCACGCCTCTCAGCTCGCGGTGCTGTTCAAGTTCCGCGGCGATAAGATCTACGAAGAGCGGTGGTTCATCGATACGGAACAATGGAAAGAGGCCTTTTGATGCCCAGTCCATTAACCGGCGTCTCCTTGCTGTCGTGGATCAGTTCTGCAGGCGGATATCGTCCTTCCACCGGAAGCCCACACCACCGGCCTGCCAAACACCATCCTTGTTGAAGGGATGAGGTCCGGACAGGTTGATGTAGGTCGGCAGGCCGAAGTGAGGTGATAACTCCCGTTCGGATTTGATCGTGACTCGATCCATGATTCTCAACCCCTGCTCCTGGGCGGGCATATGGGCTTCGGGCGAAGCCCGGTGGGCGACGGCCCAGTTGTCGATGTAGAGCAGATCACCATGGTCGTAGTGGTAACGTATCCCGTAACCCCGCTCGAAGGAGTCGTTCATCAGATCGTTGTAGTCGTTGAACAGCTCCTTCATTTCGGCGTCGTTCAGCAACCGAAATTTGTCCGCGGTTGCCGGTTCCCTCTGCAGTTCCTCAATCGAGAGTCCCTCTTCCGGCAACCGTTCAAGCACGGCCCCGGTCATGCCCAGGTGAAGCCAGACGCTTTTTCGTCCGGAGACGGGGTGCGTATGGACCACGGGATGGGTCACACTCGACGCCGAATTAACCGATACAAGGCGTTGCCAGAACGCCTGTTTCTCCTCCGGCAGAGTGTCAAAGGCCGCGCCCTGATGCGCGAAGTGGGTACCGCCCCCGCGCTCCGGTGCTCTGGCCATGTAATACGCGGAATGCGAGAAGGTCGCGGCTTCGAAACTGCCATCGTTGTGCCACTGGGGGCCGACGCCCAGGATCCCGTAGCGGCTGTCGTTGGAACAGCGGAAGATGTGACGGTTTTGGCCGGGCGTGGCGGGATGGACCCCGTGGGTGGAGTGGATCTCGTGAGCGCCCCACCATTTGCTGGCGTTGATCAGTTCATCGGGAGAGAGGTCGGTCTGATGCTTGAACACGATGAAGCCCCGGTTGGCCATTTCCACTGCCAGCGCCTCGACAACGGCCCTGGGAAGTTCGGAACGAACATCCGCGCCATAGATCTCAACGCCCAGCGGTTCCAACGGTTTCAGTGTTAAACCTTCAGCCTCGATCAGGGCGACGCGGTCGGGGTCGAGCGGGGGCACCTGTCCCATAAGTCAGACTCACCTGTCAGGTCAATGTATGAACAGCCTAACGCAGTGTGCCTGGCAGGCAAAACCCCTGAGAAACGAGGTGCCCGGCCGCCCTTTTACGTGTCGGATTTCCGGCTCTTCCACAGCTTGCCGCCAATCGCCGCGAGGCCCGCAAGAATGATCACGCCGAATTTCTTGAGAAAGAGCAGCGCCGCCGCGAAAAAGCCGGCTTTGGCCGCCGCCTTACCCGCCACCAGGGCGCCCAGGCCGTAGGCTGCGACGGTATCCACCTCCGGATCAAAGTCGCTGTAACGGTGCCCGTCATCGAACTGCGCCATGTCCAACACCGTGTCCAGGTTGGCTTCGATCTCCGGCAACTGGTGCATACCGGCAATGAAGTTCAGAACCAGAACCCCCTGGCGGCCCAATACCCGGATGTTGTAGTTCAGGGTGTGGTAGGGGTCATCGCCAAATTGGAGTTCCTGCGCCCAGTACAGCTTGTGCGAGGCCTCGTTGTAATGCGGGGTGGCCGCCCAGCCAACCAGTTCGATGGGCTGGTAGCCGGCTTCCACACGCTCCGGGTTTACCTCGCGGGTGTCTTCCTGCATCTGCTCAAGCAGATCGGCGTAGTCGATCTCGCTCGCGTTTTCGTCGGACACATACCCGTCTTCTTCATATTCGATGGTCACGCCCCAGGAGGCGTCATCCAGCGGTGTGACGTCCGACGGAAACAGCATGCCAAGGGTTTGGCCACCGGGGGGGTTGCCCCAGGCCTCAACCAGAACCCGTTGGGTATCTTCCGGTGACAGGTAGTAGAAACTTTCAGGAACATTCAGCGTGGCCACGCCATTAGGAAGGCTGATCTCGCCCTGCTGGTAGTTCAGGCTGTCGACGAATTCCTGGGCCCACTGCCGGTACTCCTGCTCCTGCGCCGTTATCTCGGCTTCGGTCGGTGTTTGCGCATCGGCGGTCTCATTGGCCAGGCTGAGCGGGCTGTACGAGAGGAGTAGAACAGAGGTCATTAATGCAACGATTTTCATGGTGTTTCCCTGTGGTTTGGCGAATCTTCCCTGGTAGAGAAAATGCGGGGTGAGGGGCAGTGTGCCCGCGGGTTAGGCGCCTTCAGCGAATGGCGCTTCTGAGAATCATGAGCCAGCGGCCAAGCCGCAGGATGTCCAGCAGCGCAGCGGCCACATAGGTGAAGGCCGCTGCCTTCAGTACGCTGTTAGCCGCATCAAACTGATGGTTCTGGAGATATCCGCCCTTCACCAGAATCGGCATGGCTTTGTTGAAGCTGGCGTCCCATTCCATCGGCAGAATGATGAACTGGACCAACACCGACGCCACCATGGCAACCACGCCGATCAGGGCCGTAAGCAGTGCCACGTGCGGCACCTTGAAGAGGGCAACGACCAGGGGGATGGCAATCAGGAAACCGACTGCCACTTTCTGGATCATGATGGCAACCGGCGAGTACCGGTGGCGCAATCCCGTGATGGCTTCCTGGCGATGGTATTGAATGGCATGGCCCACCTCATGGGCGGCCACAGCGACTGCCGTCACGGAACGGCCATCAAACACGTCGCGGGACAGGCGTACGGCTTTGTCCGAGGGGGCGTAGTGATCGCCTTCATCGGTCGGCTCCACGATGACGTCGGAGAGCTCAAACCGGTTAATGAGGTGCTGGGCCAGCTCGCCGCCCGTGCCCGGCATAGCCGAATCCGGCGCACCATGTTTTTTCATGACATGGCGAATCCAGAGGTGGGGCCCGAAAACAAGTAGCAGAATCAGGATGGGAGCAATAACAAACAGCATATCCTTTGCTTCAGTTGTTAGGTTTGCTCTGAGTATACCAGCGGCACTGTGCTGAAAGGCCGACTGGGTCCCAGTATTATGGCGACACGTCGCCAATTGATTGACAGATCTTCCCCGGTCTCAGTCCGGGTTGTGGAAACCGTGCTAGCATTTCAGTGAAGGCATCCACGCGTCGACGACCGGAAACTGGGAGGCAGCCATGGCAGAGGTTATTCTGGAATCCACCATCACCTGTCCCGAGTGTGGCCATCAAAAAATGGAAACCATGCCGACCAATGCGTGCCAGTACTTTTACGAGTGTGAGGCCTGCCAGGCATTGTTGAGGCCAAAGGACGGTGACTGCTGTGTGTTTTGTTCGTACGGCAGTGTTGTCTGCCCACCCGTACAACAAGGCGTTGGATGCTGTGGCCCGGCCACTGACTAGCAAATCGGACACGGACGACGATGAAAATTCATGCCTACTGCGCCCATTGGGCTCCTGAGATCGCGGACCTGTTCCACTGGGCGGTTCACGCGATCTCCCCCTCTGTGTACAGCCCGAAACAGAAAGAAGCCTGGGCCCCGACGCCGCCCAATTACGAAGCCTGGGCCGAGCGGCTGGCGGCTAAGAAACCGCTGGTCGCGATCGTCGATCATCGCGTCGCGGGGTTTATGGAACTGGACGCGGACGGCCACATTGATTGTGCCTACACCCATCCGGAGTTTCAGCGTACGGGCGTGGCGTCAGCGTTGTATGCCCAGGTGCTGAGGGATGCCAAAGCCAGGCATCTTGAACGGCTCTTTGTCGAAGCCTCCGTCGTTGCCCGACCGTTTTTCGAGCACCGCGGGTTTGCTGTGATCCGGCAGAACGAGGTCGAACGCAATGGGGTCGCCTTGGTGAATTTCGCCATGGAGAAACCCCTTCGAGCAATTGAATGAAGCTTCGTAAGCGTGCTGTGCTAGCCTAGTAAGACAGACCACCATCCATGAAGTTAACTCGTGGAAGGCGATCCTCATGCGACGGGGCAGGCCTAAAAATTGGGTGCAGTCAGTTGCGACCACACGGCCGGCCTTCAACGTGTGGGTCTTTTTACTGTGGTTGCTGGCAGTTCCGGCGGTTCTCAGTGCTGATGCCGCCCTTGATGACAGTGGCGCGGCGGAACTTTCCCGGGTGGCGGTTACCTTGGGAGACTGGATCATTGGGCAAACCCGCTTTTCTGAAACGGAACTGCCGGGCATTCAGTTCAAAACCCAGGCTGAGCTCGCAGAGTTGTGCTTCCCGGGATTCTCCCACGATCGCCTTCCCAGCATTCGCGGAGCCTACGATGCCCGTGCGGCGGTCGTTTACCTCAATACCGACTTTCAGTCGGGCGATCTCCTGGACACCAGTTATCTCCTGCACGAACTGGTGCATCATTTCCAGGTGAATGATCCTTCCCGTGATGTCCGGGTATCAAAGCCTGCCATGGAGGCTGAGGCACTCCGCATACAAATGAAATGGCTGGAGGAAAACGGGGTAACGGATGCGATGAGGCAACTGGGAGTCGACGAGAAAACACTGCGAATGCTGGAGGCTTCTCCCCGATAATCCCGGGCGGCGTTGCACCGCCCGGGTAAGTCTGTGGTTTAAGGCGTTGCAGGCGCGTTGCAGTAGAGCACGTCGGTGGCGTCTTCACAGGTCCACCGGAAGATCCACAGCCCGGTGTTGCGGTCGGTGCCCAGAATGTACTGTTCGCCGTTCACTTCAGTGACATGAACGCCCCAGAAATTGGAGCCGGCCGCTTCGCCGTATTCCTCGCCGGCGATAAAGCGCCCGACTTCGTGCATGTTCCAGGACACGACACCTTCGCCCTTGCTGTTGTCATGCAGATGGCCCGGGCGCCACTCGACGGCGCGCATGCCCAGGGAATACCAGCTGATGAAGGTTCGGTCCGGGTAGGTCGGGTCGATCTCCAGGTTGTGCATGGTCAGGTCGCCGGCGCCTGTGGCCAATGCCGGATCGGTGGCTTCTGCCGGCGCGTAGTAACCCATTTCGCCCAGGTAATCCACGGTGACGGTCTCGCCGTCCATACCCCGGGGAACGGTGATCTGGGTTGAGGTGTTGTTCAGGGTGTGCAGATAGCCCCAGCCATCAAAGACGGCACCCAGGGTGGCTACCAGCCCCAGTGACGCGGGTGCAGGCAATGCCGGGTTGGCCCCCTCCCCATCGGGACAGAGATTCGGGTCGTAGCCATCGATGCCGAGGATCGCAAAGCCCGAGGAACGCGGCACGAACAGCATCGGGATATTCGCCTCCACCAGCATGGAAACCGACGCTTCGCAGTTGCCAGGTGCGGCCGAGTTGAAGACGATGCCCGCGCTGTAGCCGGCGGCCTCAATGGTCTGGGCCTTGAGGGTAAAGGCACAGGCCCCGCGTTCGATCAGGGCAATGCTCGCGCCCACGTCCGCCGCCGGTGTCAGGGTGTCGCCACAGGCCAGGCCAACGTACGCGGTTTGTTCCGTCAGTTCGGTAATGTCCGCGCCCGGTCCGATCTGGGGCACGTTGCTGCCCTGACTGGCCCGGTAGGATTCGCCATCAATGGTCACGGCGGTGAACAGGGAATCGAAGTCTTCGTCACCTGCGAAAACTTTGTCAAAATTGGGCCCGGCAAAGACGGCTGCGTGGGCGTTACCCTCTGGAGGCGATGTTCCGTTGACCGGGTCCGGGTCCGGGTAGGTGGAGTCACCCAGAAACACCGGGTTGTAGGGATCATTGATATCGAGCGTGATGAACCCGGCGTCCCAGTAGGAGAGCACCGCCTGCCAGTTTTCGCCCGGGCCCGGGTCCATGTCGTTCACCCAGATATCATGGAGCAGTGGGGTGGCAAAGGTGCCCATGAAGAGCTGTCCGTCGGCAGCAACCTCGGGGTTGGTCGCGAGCCAGGTATCGATGCCGGTGGTGGTGATCAGTTTGGGTGCCTGGGGCTTGGTGATATCGGCGATTTTGAGATCGTCGAGGGCCACGTCGTCGACAATCAGCAGGTAGGTGTTGCCACTTGCTGTTGTCCAGGGGAAGACGTTATGAACCGGAAAATCGAGAAAGTTCTGCTTCAGGGCGTGGGGCTTCTCCGGGTTGGTGACGTCCCAGAGCGCGATGCCGGACTGGCCTCTCTGTCTCGTGCCGTTGCCGTTCAGCAGACCGCAGGGCTCAAGTGAATGGATCAGCACATCCCGATCGCCGACTTCGGTCACTTTGACGTCGTTGATCCGGGTATCCGGAGGGGATTTGATCATGCCGACCGTCACTGGATTGGCGGGGTCCCGGATGTCGGAAATGAAGACGCCGGAGCGATTACACTCGGGTTCCTGAAAGGTGCCGATGTACGCGTAGCCGTCGTGTGCCCACACGTCCGTGTACAGGCCGTTGGCGATGCCGTCCAGCGTATCGCGGCCGACGACTTCGAAGCCATAGTTTACGTTGGCCGGAACGTGCCCGTCCGGCAGTGGTGAGTCGTGTAACAGGTTTTTATTGTCGGCCTTGCTGCCATCGGCAACGTGTTGTTCGTCTGCCCATGCCTGGGCCGTGAGTGTTGCAGATAAGGCGATCACTGCCAGTGAGCGCCAAGCGTATGTCTTAGCCATGTTGCAATCCCTGTCGGTTGGAGACGTCATCCCTGATCTAACGCGGTTTGCTGGTGGAATCAGTGCAATGACAGTCTCGTGGTTCTAGTTTTTCTGCTGTGCACCGGGTATTACTCCCAACATCAATACCCGCAAAAAACATAGCAGGGATTGCCAACGTGCCTTAGTTGATTTGGTAGCTTCTGATCTACCCTCATACTTATTGGTTCTAAATAGGCGGTTTTAAGACTGCAAAGCTTGGAAGGCGGTCAGTGTTAACTTGCTGATACACAACCGTTTGAGCACCGTGGGACGGTGCCGGTTTTTCGGATCGGACCTGGAAGCCCCCGGGAACGCCCCGGGGGAACTGGTTCACACTTTGCGCGCTTTTCTCACACCCAGGCCCAGGATCCCAAGACCCATGAGCGCCAGCGTGCCCGGTTCGGGCACCGGGTTGGAGGGATCGCCCGGATCATCGGGGTTGCTGGCGCTGGAGACACCGTCCAGCCAGACACTCCAAAAGGGCCCCATGTCAATGTCGTTGGCCGGCTGGTTCCAGGATTCCAGCGCAATCGGAGCCTGGCCATCGAAGCTGAAACCGTCGCTCAGAGCGCTACCGTTGGCAAAGTTGTTATAGGTGGCCACGGTAAAGATGTAGTCTCCCGCGCTCAGGCTGGCCAGCGAGAAGCCGGAGTCGTAGTAGGTCTGGGTGCCGGGGTTGATCGTGTCGTTGTCGTCGTTCTCGTCAATCAGCGTGCCATCCGCCCGCCACAGCGCGGTGATGGGGTCGAAGTTGGTGCCGGACTGGAAGGAATCGGTCCACACGCGCACATCGTTGGCGTCCGAATCGAGCGTGAAGTAGGTGTAGATCACATCGTTGTGGTAATCGATCTCACCGGTGAAATTGATCGGCGCGGCGTTAACCACGTTGGACGCGGCCAGAACGGTCCCGGCCAGCAGTGCAGTCATCCTGTGCATAAAAGCTCCCTAGAAAATCTTTCCTTTTTAGATAGTTACGGTGGCTGTCCGGCCACCGCACCGCTGTCCAAGCAAATGCTCAGCCGGGGATGGAATAAGCTATCAATATCATGTGGTTAAGGAGATTTTGGGTGGAGAGGGTCCCGGCACAGCGTCGGAACCTGTAAAGCAGGCTGACGCACTGAATAAGGGGTTGGGTGGAAAAACAGAGGTTTCTCAGTGGCTTCGCCAAGGGGCACGCGAAGAACTATGCTGGAACATAAACGGAATGGATGCTCCAGTCATGAAAGAAAAAACGGTTGTGTTGGCTTACATGGTTGCAGTCGGGGGCAGTGTTTTAGTCGCTTTTTTGCTCTGGCTGTCCCTGGAGGACAAGTTCACTTTTATCAGCCTGGTCTTCGTGCTCATCTTTTGGTACGTGATCAAGACGGTTTTCATTTATCTGACTGCTCTGTTTTTTCACTGAGTTCATAGATTTATCGACGTTAACGCAAACAATCATCAATTGATGCGTAACCTTGAGCGCCGTTGCGGCTAAAACCCACCTACTCGGTGATGCTCGGCGACGGCGCGCCAACCACCCGGTTCCGGCCGTCCGTCTTGGCCCGATACATCGCCTCGTCCGCCAGCTTCAGCAAGCCCTCGATGGTTGCCTGACCCTCAGTGAAAGCCAGGCCGATGCTGGCGGTGAGGACCAGGCGCTCGTCACCCGCATGGATCTCGATGCCGGCGATGTCGTTACGCAGGCGTTCCGCCAGCGCCAGGGCAGAAGCCTTCGGTTCCTCCACAAGCAGGGCGAACTCCTCGCCACCCAGCCGACCAAACACGTCGGTGACCCGAATACTCTGGCTGATGGTGTCGGCGAACCGGCACAGCACGGCATCGCCGGTGCTGTGGCCGCAGGTGTCGTTGATACGCTTGAAATGGTCGAGATCAATCATGAACAGGCAGCAGGGCTTGTGCTTGCGCTGCGCCAGTTTGAGTCGGAGCGAGGCATCGTGCAGGAAGCTCCGGCGGTTCAGGATTCCGGTCAGGGCGTCGGTGCGGGCTTCCAGTTCGGCGATCCGCTTGGCCTGTTCCAGTTCCCGGGTACGAACCCGCACCTCGGCCTCCAGTCGGGACTTTGAAAGCTCGAGGTGTTCCCGGTATTGGCGCTCGGTGCTTTTCTTGTCCTGATACACCCGGCGCATCTGGAAGCCCATGGCAAACATGATGGTGAGCATTTCCGAGAACGACGCCACCGGCGGCCAGTAATAGTTGAACAGGGTATGCTCCACCACGCCGAGGTCACGGAATGCCTGCATGAACAGCCCCATGACCAGGAAACTCCAGGCCAGGGAAAAGATACCGGCTTCGGTCAGGCCCTGCCGCCACCGGATCACTCCGGCCACGATCACCATCGGGTACAGCAGGAGCGCCAGGGTAATGGTAATCAGGGCGATGATCTTGATCTGGAAGGCTCCGGCGACCAGGAGCAGGCCGGCGTTGGCAATCATGAACAGGATGACGTAATCGAGGCGGCGGACGTGCTGGCGGGTTTGCAGGAACATCCGGGCGAAGGCCAGCCCCAGCAGGATGGTCAGGGCACCGCTGATTGACATCAGGCTCCAGTGAAACTGATCGCGGAGGAAAAACTGGTGGGTGTAACCGAGAATCGTGGCCCAGCAGGTGATTTTGGACAGCGCGTAGGCCGAGTAAACGAAAAACAGGCGCTTGCGGCTGACCACGCCGGCGATCAAGGCGAACATCGCCATCAGGAGAAAGCCGCCAAACAGGAAGCCGATCAGGGTGGTTTCCCGCAACTGCTGGGCTTCAAGCTGTTTGGGTGACCAGATGCGCATGCTGGGGAAGGCATAGCCGCTCTCCTTGGAACCATAGCGAACCAGCACCTCCCGGGTCTCATTGCCGGCGATGGTCAGGGGCACGATAAAGCGGTTGTGCTCAACGAGGCGGTGGGAAAACGGCCGTTCCATGGAGAGGCTGGCTACCCTGGTGAAGTCGCCGGTGTCCCGGGGCCGGGTGAATGCGTCCAGCTGGATGAGCTGGTGGTCGACGTATTCCAGGTGCAGCGTCAGTGGCTGCGCCGACGGATTGCGTAACTCGAAATGGCTCCAGTAGGCCCCGGGTTTCAGGCCGGTGGAGCCGGCACTCGCCAGAGGCTCGAATTTACCCGCCGCCAGGGCAGACCGTACCTGGCTGAGATCCAGATCGCCCTGGGGATCATGCAGAACCCGGGCATGGCCGGTCTTCTGAATTCCCCGCTCTTCCTCACTCACCGTGATGGGCGTGTTGGCAGACACGGCTGCGGACAGCAAACATAGCAGGGGCACGAGAATGGCGCGGAGGATGAGGGACGGTTGATGATTCATGGTGGTCACTGCTGGAAGCCCGGTTAAAGAATAAACGGGGGGGTGGGCTGTGTCTACGACATCGGCAGGTTCTCGGGACGCTCCAGGTGTCCGGCTTCGCACCTCCTGTGCCAGAGCAAAAACCTGGCCCTGAAGCAGGCTGCCCGGCTGCGGCTCGCGCTTCTCCCGCCGAGGTGGTCTTGCCGGATCAGTTGGTCAGCAGCCGGACCGTGGGCCTGGCCCGGGCCGGGACATTCTGGTGCTCCGCCAGCCAGACTTTCAGGTCCTTCAGAGGTAAGGGGTGGCACAGCCAGAAACCCTGCAGCTTGTCGCACCCCATGGCTTGCAGGATGCGCGCGGTTTCCTCGTTCTCGACGCCTTCGGCGACCACCTTGTAACCCAGCCCGTGCACCATGTTGATGGCCGTCTCCACAATCACTTGGGAACTGTCGCTCCCGCACACGTCGGTGATCAGCGAGCGGTCCAGCTTGATCTCGGAGGCGGGCAACTGTTTCAGGTAGGACAGGGACGAATAGCCACTGCCAAAATCGTCGATGGAAACCTGGAGCCCGGTATCGGCCAGCGCCTGCAATGCCCGCAGGCCCTTTTCCGGGTCTTCCATGGCCGCGGTCTCGGTGAGCTCCAGGGTGAGGCGCTTGGCGTCAACACCGTGCTCCGCCAGGACGGCGTCGAGCCGTTCGCCGAGCTCCCTTGATGCCAGGTCCCGGGTCGAGATGTTGATCGACAGGGACAGCCTGGGGTGCTCCGTGAGCAACGCCGCCAGGTCCCGGATGCTTCGGCCGATCGCCCAGTGGGTCAACTGTCGAATAACGCCGGTTTCCTCGGCGAGTGGCACGAAATCCGACGGGCAGACCCAGCCCCGCTCGGGGTGGTGCCAGCGAATCAGGGCTTCCAGGCCCACGATGTCGCCGCTGTTCAGGCACACCTTGGGCTGGTAGTAGAGCTCGGTCTGGTTGCGCTGGAGGGCCTCCCGGAGATCCGACATCAGCGTCAGCCGGCTTTCGCTGTAGATGTCGAACGCCTGGGAATACAGGCCGGTGGCAAAGGGCCCCCGCGGCGCGATTTCCATGCCGACGTGCGCGTTGCGTATGAGCTGGGCGGCATTGTCACCCTGGGACGGGAAACTGGCGGCGCCGAACTTCGGATGCAGCTCGATGGCCAGGTTATCCTGCAGAATCGGCTCGGACAGCAGCCCCAGCGCCTTATTGAGCCCGTCAAAGTTGTCCGTCGCCTTGCCGACGTTGACCAGTATCCCGAAGCAGTCGCCAGACAGCTGGTACACGCATTCATCCCGGCCCTGGTCGTCCTGGATGCGATGGACCACCGGTAGCTGCACGGCCAGTTTGGTCATTTGCCGGGCCAGACGCCGGAGCAAGCGCTCACTGCGGCTCAGGCCCAGGGTGCGGTTGATCTCATCGAGCCGGGTAATCCGCGCCACGCCCACCATGTACCGGCCGCCCGGGTCCTGCTCCAGCTGCTGGTTCACCATCCATTCGAACCGGTTCCGGTTCGGCAGGCCGGTAACCGGGTCATGGGTCATGGCCTCGTTCAGTTTGTTCCGGGCTTCGTTGCGGGCAATCTCTTTTCGCAGGCTGTCCGCCTGGGCTTTGATCTTCTCTTCCCGTTCACGGTACAGGCGATCCGCCAGCGCCAGGGTCAGAATGAAGGCCTCGAGGCCGGACCCGATCTGCATGGCGTACTCGGTCATGAAGTTGACCGGGAAAAACCCCAGCGCCCGGCCGGCGGTGGCCAGCACGCCCACGGTCAGCGGGGTCCAGGCGAGGGTAAAGAAGGCGCCGGCCCGAACGCCCGCAGCCCAGGTAATGGGACCGGCCACGAACAGCAGCGAGAAGAAGACCAGCGCCGAGATGGCAGAGAGCTTCATGGCGCTGTTGTAGTCCAGCACCATGGCACAGGCGAAGTTGACGATTTCGAAGCAGATCATCGCCCGCATGGCCAGATCAAGGCGGGGGCTGTGGGACTGGACCTTCAGGAAGGTGCGGCAGAACAGCACCGAGAACAGGGCCAGGATTGGCATCGAGGCCAATAAGGCCCGGGCATGCAGCCACGGGACGTCGGGATACAGCAGCTGGAAGCTGTAGCCCTTGCTGGACGCAAAGAACAGCAGGTAGCCGGAAATGGCCAGCGCGTAATACAGGTACAGGCGCTCCCGCAGGGTCAGGAACACCGCGAGGTTGATCAGGATGATGACGGTGAGGCAGCCGTAATAGAAGAAATGCAGCTTCTGTTCGTTGGAGGCGGCGCCAAAGAACTGGTTTTCTCGCCAGATCCGCAGCGGCAGAATCATCGGGCCTGCGGTTTCGGCCCGGACATACAGGGTCTTGGTCTGCTCCGGCGCCAGCGTGAACCGCAGCAACATGTTGGGGTGTTCAACGTCCCTGGGATAAAACGGGCGGGTGTCGCCGGTTCTGAATTCCTGGACCTTTTCGGTACCCGAGAAGACGTGAAAGATCACGTCGTCCAGTTGCGAGTATGCGAGCTCGGCAATCAGGTTCAGCGCGTCCGGCGTCTGGTTGGTGACGGCAAACCGGAGCCAGTAGGTGGAGGGCGTCATGCCAAAGGTGGCGCTGCCGGAGGGCATGGCCTGCCATCGGGTATCGGGCAAACCGACGACCTGCTCGAGATCGGCCTGACCCTCGGGGTCCTCCCAGTACTCGAAATGGCTCTGGATGGGGGCGGCCCCGGCCACGACAATGGGCTGCGTTTCCGCCTGAACGGCGTTCCAGGCCAGTAAACACATCACCGCTAAACTGAAGCGCAACGTTCTCGATAGGATCACGATCAACCAACCATCTTTTCGGTCGTGGAGTCTAATTGTTGTTCTAGTCATTGATCAATATTTAATCCTATCGTCCAGGGTCGTCCAAACTGAATGAATTTCATGTAGAAAAATGTGTACAGATTTCTAACAGTCTGATTCTGCGTGCAATCTCCCGACAAACCCGCCCTGGGGACCCTTTTAGGGCGTGGCGAGTTGCTGAAGATTGGGGAGGGGGTGGTCCTTTCCTATGCTATACCTTAAGAAGGTCCTGTCTAGCGCGTGGAATGCGGCTGTCAGATCAGGTGTTACGCTCAGGGAATAGGCTGCGCCTGTAGGTTTTATGGAAAACGACTCTGCTGACCGCTTGCAACCGCCCGGCGGTGAATGGCTACTGGGCGGCGGCGAGATGGGTGAGCTGGTGCGGTCCATGGATTGGTCCAGGACCCCGCTCGGCCCCCGAGAAAACTGGCCGCACATTATGCGGTCGGTGACGAATCTTTGCCTCAATACCAGCTTCCCGATCAACGTGGTCTGGGGGCCTCACCGCGTTCAGATTTATAACGACAGTTACCGGGCCTTCTGCGGCGACAAGCATCCGGAGTCCATGGGACAGGACTTCCGCGAGATGTGGGGCTCAATCTGGCACCTCGTGGACGACGCGTTTGAAATGGCCACCAGCGGCAAGCCTTCGCGCCTCGTCAACCGGCGCGTGTTTCTGGATCGGGTCGGCTACCTGGAAGAAGCTTTCTTCACCTCGAATTTCAGCCCGATTTTCGACGACGATGGCACCGTGGCCGGTGTTTTTCATCCCGTGACGGAGCTGACCCAGCAGGTTCTGGGTGAACGGCGTTTGCGGGTGGTGCAATCGGTTACGGATCTGTTTTTCGACGCCACCACCCTGGAAAGCGCGATCAACAAGACCATCCATGCGCTGACACGTCACAAGCTTGAAGTGCCGTTTGCCCTGTTTTACCTCATCGACCCCTCCGGTCGTGAGGCCTACCTGCGGGCTGAAACCGGTTTGGACGCCGACAGCAGCGACGCGCGGGTGCCGGCCATCGATCTTCGCAACAACCTTTCAATCTGGCCCGTCGATGAGGTTCTGGTTTCAGGCGACAGCCTGGAATTAACCGACCTGCACACGCGTGCAGTAATTGTTGGCTCGCCCTACGATGAGCCGGTTCGGGAGGCCATTCTGATGCCGATCACGGTGGCCGAGGGCGATTTCCCGAACGCGGTTCTGATTGCCGGGGTCAGCGCCCGCCGACGATTGGACACGGCGTACCGGAATTTCTTCGACATGCTGCGCTACACCGTTGAAAAAGAATTGTCCCACGCGCTTTCCTACGAGCGTGTGCGTCTGCAGACCGAGGCGCTGGAGGAGCTGGATCGCGTAAAAACGACCTTCTTCACGCACATCAGCCACGAATTGCGCACGCCCCTCACGTTACTGCTCGGGCCCGTGTCGGAAACGCTCAAAGCCCGGGGGCGCAGTCTGAACAAGGGGGATCGTCGTCGCCTTGAAATTGTGCACCGGAATGCCCTGCGGTTGATGAAGCTGGTGAATTCGTTACTCGACTTTGCCCAGATCGAAGCTGGCCGGGCCCAGCCCAGCTACGCCCCCGTCGACCTTCCCAAAGTTACCCGCGAGATCGCGAGCATGTTCGAATCCGCGTTCGAGATGGCCGGCGTCGAGTTTGACATTGACTGCCCGGACGCGCCGGAACCGGCGTACGTGGATATCGGCATGTGGGAGAAGATTGTCCTCAATCTGCTGTCCAATGCCTTCAAGTTCACACTTCGTGGCCGTGTGACGCTTCGGTTGGTCTGGCAGGCGGACCATATCGAGTTGACGGTGGAGGATACCGGCATCGGCATTGCCGAGAACGAGCTGCCGAAAATTTTCGAGCGGTTCCACCGGGCACCAAACGTTGCCGGCCGAACCTACGGGGGCAGCGGGATTGGCCTTGCGCTGGTCCGGGAGCTGGTGAACCTGCATACCGGCACCATTACCGCGGATAGCACGCCGGATCGGGGGTCCCGATTTACCGTCAGCGTTCCGCGGGGAAAAGCCCATCTGCCCGACGATCAAGTGACCGGCGCACTGCCCTATGACGCAAGCCTGACCGGGCAGGCCTACATCGCCGAAGCGATGCAGTGGTTAGGCATCGACGTCACGCCCACGCCAAAATCGCAGGCACACACCGGCGAGTCGACGATCGCCCGCGTGCTGGTGGTCGACGATACCGCCGATATGCGTCGGTACCTTTACGATATCCTCTCGCCCTACTGTCAGGTCGAAACCCTGGCGGATGGTGAGCAGGCGTTGGAGGCGATCCGAACAGACCCGCCGGACCTGCTCATCAGTGATCTCATGCTTCCCAAAATGGACGGATTTGAGCTCGTTGAGGCGATTCGGGCATCGGAGACCACGACTCGATTGCCGGTTATCCTGCTGTCTGCCCAAGCTGATGAGAACGCGCGGGTGAAAGGCCTGAGCTCTGGTGCTGACGATTATCTGGTCAAACCTTTCTCCGTCGCGGAGCTGATCGCCCGGGTCCAGTTGCGATTGAGCTCTGGGCGTTCCCGGAGGCTGGCCGTTGAGAAGGCGCAGCATGACGATCTGACGGATCTCCCCAACCGCACGCTGATCTACGAGTTTGCGGAGCGACTGATTGCTGGCGCCGAGCGGGCGCACACGCACATGGCGGTGCTGTTCATCGACATGGATCGCTTCAAGCCGATCAACGATGAGCACGGGCATGCGATCGGTGACGCCGTGCTTGCGGAAGTCGCCTGCAGGCTCAGGGAAGGGGTACGCGAAGAGGATTCCGTGGGCCGAATCGGGGGCGATGAATTCCTGGCAGCGCTGTCCCACCTCTCGTCTCCTTCCGATGCGGCGAAGGTTGCCCGGCATCTGGTTAAAGTCCTGTCCCGACCTTACCGGGTGGACGGCCTGGTACTGCACACCACACCGAGCATTGGCATTGCGATCTACCCCGAGGATGGCAAAACCCCCGATCAATTGACCCGTGCCGCCGACCAGGCCATGTATCTGGCCAAGCTGGCGGGCCCCGGGAAGATTCAGTTCTGTGAGAAGCAGGCCAATCAGCACGAGCAGCAGATCAGCCGAATCGAGCATCGCTTCAAGGGCGCGTTTTCGAGAGGCGAATTCGAACTCCATTACCAGCCTGTGGTCGATCTGCAGAACGGGCAGCTGACCGGTGTCGAGGCGCTTATCCGCTGGCCGGGCAGCAGCTTCGGGCCGAAAGATTTTCTCCCGGTCGCCGAACAATGTGGCCTGATGGAAAAGCTCGGAGACTGGATAATCAACGAGGCCTGCCACCAGTTGAGGGTGTGGGGTGATGAAGGCATGCCGCCGATTACGCTGTCCATTAATGTCTCTCCCATGCAGTGCCGGCAGGCTCAGTTGGTGCGACGTTTGATGCGGTCGGCTGCCGAAAACGGGCTGCCCCCGAGCTCTCTGCAGATTGAGATCTCGGCGTGCGAACTGTTCAAGGGCGACGACACGGACATTCTGAAGCTCCTCAAAAAGCTCCGGTCGGTGGGTTTCAAACTGGCGCTTGATCACTTTGGCAAAGAAGAGTCCAACCTCAACCACCTGGTGGAGTTGGCGCCGGACACCCTCAAGATGGACCAGAAATTCAGTAAATCGAACGGCAGTGATGCGATTCAGCTGGCCGTGGTAAACAGCATTGTGTCGATGGGGTCGACCCTGGGCTTTCAGGTGGTGGCCGAGGGGATTGAGAACGCCGGCATACTGACCACGCTGCAGTCAGCTGGCTGCCGGGACTTCCAGGGGTTTCACATCTGCCCGCCCCTGGCTGCAAACGAATTCACGCACTGGTATCACGACTGGAAGGCCAGCTAGGTTGGCGCGGGTAAAACTGCCTGCTATTTCCAGTCGTCCTCCGCTTTTTCCCTGGCTTCCAGTTCCGCCTTCCGTTTGCGTATTTTGTCCATCTTTTCGTCGGAGATGTGCATGCTGTTGGCGGAATTGCGAAGGATCATCAGCCCCCCGACAATCAGCGCCAGGGCAAGGATTACGAATAGCCATCCGATGGTTGGCATGAGCAGGACTCTCTGTGGGGGTGTCTGTTTATAGTGGACCACCGGAAGAGATTTCGGCAACCGGTTCGCCAACCAACCTGCACTCAACGAACAACCGCGGGGATCAGCCCGCGGTTGTTCAGGGTCACGGCCTCAGTAATCCTTCACTTCAAACTGGTCGTCTTCCGGATCCGCGGTGTAGCGGCCTTCCACCTGGTCCCAATGGTAGGTGTCGCCCATCATGGCCCGAATGCGGCTGTCGTCCGTCGCGGCACTGGCGGCGTCCGCGCCGGTGGCCGTGCGGTTATTCCACCAGTTGATGGTGACTTCCTCCGGAGCCGCCGAGGCCATCGACCGGAAATACCAGGGCACCACGTGATTGTGCTTGTTGACGTAATCGGCGGAGGCCAGGTACCAGAAGCGGTTGTGGATAAAGGTCACGATGCCTTCGAGCTCGGTGTTCTTGTCGCCGATCCAGACGTCCTGAATGCCGGAGGATTTGTACCAGGTCACCGGCGTGTCATGGCGCTGGATCAGTTCCTCAATGGACCACTTGGTGCGCTCGCCCACCCAGTCATTGGCGCCGTCGTTGTTGGCATCACCCAGGTAGCCTTTGCCATCCTGGGACCAGAAGGGATCCAGCAGCTCCAGGCGGTCGACCAGCACGTTGGTGCCCACGCTGCCGGCGTAGACCGCATCGCTGATCTTGCGGGCGACGATGGTGGCCAGCTGGTTGCCCAGCGAGTGGCCGGAGAGGCGCAGGTAGTACGAGGTGTTGCCGGCCAGTGCCGCGGTCACCTGCTCAAAGGCAATCTGGCCCACCGATTTGGCCGGTGAATGCAGTGTGCTGTACGAGCCGTCGCTCAGGGCATACCGCATGCCCCGTGGCCCATTGGCGGTCCACATCTTGGCTTCGGCGTCTTTTACTTCCGACTCGTCGGCGAACTGGTCCCAGTAGAAATAGGCGATGTTCCACCCCTTGTTCTTCCAGGACGTGGAGGTAATCACGTCTTCATCGCCCCAGACAAAGCGAAAATCTTCCCGGTCGTAGCCGTCGCCGCGGGTGGCCGCGCCTGGCTGCCAACCGTGGAAATGAACAATGGTGGGTTTCGAGGGATCGTAGAAACGCAGGGGTACGTTGTTGACCGTACCGTCTGCTTCGACGGCTTTGACCGCCGTGTTGTTGCCGTCGAACCAGTACAGGCCATAGTCGAGCGTGTCGGGCACGGCGTGGGCAGTCAGGGGCATGAACAGAACGGATGCCAATAACATCACGAGGATGGATCGGAGTGGTTTAAGCATGGAATATTCAAACCTGTATTGTTGTTGTGTTGGTGTGGGTTGATAACCCGCTCTGGAACGTAGCAAAGAAACCTTGGAATAAAAATGAACATGTGTTCAATTTCCCGCTTGATGTTCCGTTTTTGTGCGATGTTTCTGAATTTTCGAAACAGATGCGATGAAAGACGGAACCCCAGGCCTGTCAGGTGCCCCTCATGACCCCCGAACAATGGCAGACCGTGCTCGAGACCATCCCCGACGTTCGCGACGGCCTCACCCGCACCGAACGGCTGATCCTGTACGTCATCCACGAGACCCAGCGGGAGCTGAACGGTCGTAATGTGCCGACGGCCATGCTCTATGGCCGGGTGCTGGAATACGTTGATATGAGCGAAGCCGAGCTTCATGCCTACCTTGATCGTCTGGGGGTCAAAGGCGACGGTTATTCCAATCCGCCCAACCGCCGGTAAATAGCGGCGCCGAGGCCGCAGGCGGTCTATGCTCAGAAGATGCAGCAACGGCCAGGGAAGGGGGCAGGGCATGCGTATCGAGAGCATTGCGGTCTACACCGCCGAATTGCCATACACCGGCACGGCCTACGCCTTTGCGGGTGGGCGCTCGCATCGGGTGTTTACCAGTACCGTGGTGGTCCTGACCACCAACGCCGGCCAGACCGGCTACGGGGAGGTCTGTCCCTGCGGACCCAATTACATGGCAGCCTTTGCCGAGGGGCTGCCCTCGTGTCTGTCGGTGTTGGCGCCCAGTGTCATTGGCAGCGACCCCCGCCACCTCACCCGGATCCACGAAAGCATGGACCAGGCACTGACCGGCCATGCGGTGGCCAAGGCGGCCATTGATATGGCCTGTTGGGATCTGTTGGGCAAAGCCGCGCGGATGCCGGTCTACACCCTGTTGGGTGGCTTGCTGACCCCGTCCATGCCCCTGCACCGGATTGTGCCGCTGGCGGAACCGGCAGAAATGGAAGCCTCCCTGGGTCGATACCGTTCGGAGGGTTTCCGGCACATCCAGATCAAGCTTGGCCACCGTGTTGACGAGGACATCGAGCTGATTCAGACCCTGGCCAGAAAGAAGCAGCCGGATGAAATCTGGGTCGGTGACATGAACGGCGCCTGGCGCCGAGACCAGGCCCTGCGCTTCTCCCGGGCGGTGGAGGACCTGGACCTCTATCTGGAACAGCCCTGCCGCGGATACGAGGAAGGCCTGTCGGTGCGACGCCGGTGTCGGCACCCGGTGAAGCTGGATGAGAGCCTGAACTGCCTCGCCGATGTGCAGCGCGCCATTCGGGACGATGCGATGGATGCCATGGCGCTGAAAGTGAGCAAGTTTGGCGGCCTGACACCGGCCCGCGTCATTCGCGACGTCTGCGTGGATGCCGGTATTGCCATGACCATTGAGGACGCCTGGGGCAGCGGCATCGCCACCGCGGCGTATGCCCATCTGGCGGCCAGCACACCGTCCCGTGCCCTGTTGAACACCACCGATCTGCACAACTACAACACGGTGCAGCTGGCGGACGGCGCGCCCGAGGTGTCCGCCGGGCGGATGACCCTGAGCGACCGGCCCGGTTTGGGGGTTACGCCGGATTTCAAAGCCCTGACTCTGCACGACGTCTATGAGTGAGTGCCACGCCCGCCACGGTGTCCCGGCCGGGGCTATACTCGTGGATGAAAGCTGCCACCGCAGCATGCCCTGTGAGGATGTTCCCGGTGAACCAGATACTGATCGGCAAGGGTGAACGCCCGGTGCATTTACTTGGCCGGTATGGCAACCGGCACGGTTTGATTGCTGGCGCCACTGGCACCGGCAAGACCATCACCATGATGGTGCTGGCGGAAGGGTTTTCCCGGCTCGGGGTGCCGGTGTTTGTCGCGGACGTGAAGGGCGACGTGGCTGGCCTGTCCCAGGCCGGGGAAGCCAGTGAGAAACTGCGCGCCCGGGCCTCGGAAATCGGGGTGCAGGGCTACGCCAACGAGGCCAGCCCCGTGGTGTTCTGGGACCTGTACGGCAAACTCGGGCATCCGGTGCGCACGACCATCAGTGAGATGGGGCCGAGCCTGCTGGCCCGTGTCCTGGAGCTGAACGACACCCAGACCGGTGTGCTGGAGGTCGCATTCCGGCTCGCCGACGATCAGGGCCTTTTGCTGTTGGACCTGGAGGACCTCCGGGCGCTGTTGGGTCTGGTCGCCGAGACCCGCAAGGAGATCTCCCGGACCTACGGCCTGGTCAGTCCCCAGTCGATCGCCGCCATCCAGCGGGCCCTGCTGTCACTGGAGCGTGACGGCGGCGATCTGATGTTCGGTGAGCCGGCCCTGGATCTGAACGACCTCATGGGCACGGATCTGAGCGGCCGGGGCATCATCAATGTGTTTGCCGCCGAGCAGCTCATCCTGAAACCCCGTCTTTACTCGAGTTTTCTGCTGTGGCTCATGTCCGAACTGTTCGAGAACCTGGCGGAGGTGGGTGATCCCGAGAAGCCACGGATGGTGTTTTTCTTTGATGAGGCCCACCTGCTGTTTGACGACGCTCCGCCTATCCTGCTGAAGCGAATCGAGCAGGTGGTGCGGCTGATCCGCTCCAAGGGGGTGGGCATCTATTTTTGTTCACAGTTCCCGGACGATTTGCCCGGTGAGGTTCTCGGACAACTGGGCAACCGCTTCCAGCATGCCCTCCGAGCCTTCACACCGAGGGATCAGAAGGCGGTCAAGACCGCCGCGGAAACCTTTGTCGCGAACCCCGGTCTCGATGTCGCCCGAGTGATTTCAGAGCTGGGTGTGGGTGAGGCGCTGGTGTCCACGTTGCAGGACAACGGCATCCCCATGCCGGTTGAGCGCACCCGGATTTCCCCACCCCGTTGCCGCATGGGGCCGGTCAGCGCCGAGGAGCGGGCCATGGTGCGTAGCCGCAGTCCGGTGGGCAGCCGGTACGACACGCCGGTGAACCGGGAATCCGCCCATGAAATTCTGACCCGGCGAGCCGAAGAGGCCGTCAAGGCCGCGGAAGCGAAGGGTGCATCGCCTCAGCCCGTGGACGCCGACAGCAATCCGCTGAGTGACATGCTCTGGGGCAAGGGGCGTCGGCAGGGCGTTGTCGAAGCCATGGCCAAGTCCGCTGCGCGTTCGGTGGGCAGTCAGCTCGGGCGCCAGATCCTGCGGGGTTTGTTGGGTGGTATCTTGGGTGGGTCGCGAAGGCGATGAGGGTAAAAATGCCGGGACCGCCAGTACCTGGGGTACCGCCCGGTGTTGTGGGGTCAGAAAGTGTAGGCGGCGCCTACGGAGAAGTAGTCGATATCGAAGTTATCGAGATCGTAGCGCTCGTATTCGGCCCGCAACTGGAAGGAAAACAGGTTGAATCGGGCACCGATGCCATACAGCGGATCGGTACCGTCGTCGCTACCCCCATCGAAGTCACCGTCCCAGCTGATAAAACCGGCTTTGCCAAAGATACCCACCGGGCCTAACTTGAAACCGGCCAGTCCGGCACCGGTCCAGCCGTCGACTTCAAAATCCGCGTTACTGAGGGGGCCTAGGGTGCCTTTGAATTTACCGAAATCGACATAGGCGCCTTCAACCGCCAGATCCACCAGGGGAATCAGGCCAAAGTTGTAGCCCCCAAATATCTTGTACCCGGTATCGTCGTCGTCAAAATCGACATCACCGATATCCGGAAGCTCGTCGTCGAAATCCAATTGAGCCTGGCCGACGGAAGCGCCGAGGTACAGGCCGCTGTCGCTGCCTGCTAGGGTCGTGCCCGATACTGCAAATAGGGAGACTGCTAGAGTGAGAGGAATAACAGGTTTCATGGTCTTAGCCTCCTTTGCTAAGAGAGCATCGGTTAAAAATTAGGCGATTGTCTGACATTTGTCGAATAATCTGCCTTGAAACCGCTGTTTATTCCCCTCGAACCTCAATTCGGTGCAGATTTGTGGCGTGTTTGACGACTTATCTGGCGGTTACGGCGGTTCGTCTGTCCTCCACCACGGTACCGATCCGCTCACAGTCGCCTTCGTGCTCCTGGTCGATCCAGGGTTCCACCAGGGCCTCCTCGGCCCACGTCTGCATGCCGGGTGAGGCCAGCATGTGCCGGATGTAGTCAGCCATGGCCGGGGTCCGTTCCAGACCATAGGTTTCGAAGCGGAACACCACCGGGGCGAAGAAGGCGTCCACCGCGGTGAAGCGCCCGCCCGCCAGGAAGGGACCTCCGAACCGTTTCAGGCCGTCCTGCCAGACGGTGGCGATGCGCTCGACATCCCGCGCCAGTTCCGGCGGCACCTCGGTCACGCGCACGCTCACACCGATGTTCATGGAACAGAGGTCCCGCAGGGCCTGGAAACCGGAGTGCATCTCGGCGCAGGTGCTGCGAGCCCAGGCCCGGGCGATCGGATCGGCCGGCCAGACCTCCGGGTAGTCATCAGCCAGGTGCTCGGCAATCGCGAGGGAGTCCCAGACCCTGACGTCGCCATCCTGCAAAGTCGGCACCTTGCCGCTGCCCCCCTCCGCCCGGAACGCGGCCCAGGCCGGTTGATCGCCGAACGGCAGCATGTGTTCCTCGAAGGGGATACCGAGTTCGCGCATCAGCAGCCAGGCTCTCAGCGACCAGGAGGAATAGTTCTTGTTGCCAATATAGAGGGTGGTCATGGCGTGGGGTCCTTTCCGTAGTGGGTTGGGTTATGCTCGCAGAGTCTGTACCTCATTACACTCTATAAGTCCGGGATATCATTGGTCTATCCATAATCACGCCCCGGATCGGCTCTGGTCGGCATCACTCAGGGAGAACGCGGCATGACAGCGTATTTCATACAGGCTTTCATCTACCTGGCGGCGGCCGTGATCGCGGTTCCGCTGGCGAAGCGGTTGGGCCTCGGTTCGGTTCTCGGGTACCTGGTGGCCGGTGTCGTGATCGGTCCGATCACCGGTCTGGTGGGGCAGGAGGCCACAACCATCCAGCATTTCGCCGAGTTCGGTGTGGTGATGATGCTGTTCCTGGTGGGCATGGAGCTCGATCCCAAGGCACTCTGGGCCATGCGGGTCCGGCTGGTGGGTCTGGGCGGACTGCAGGTGGTGCTGACCGCGGCGGCCGGCACGGCGGTGGCCTGGTGGCTGGGCCTGCAGTGGCAGACCGCGCTGACGGTGGGCCTGATCTTCGCGCTGTCATCCACGGCGATCGTGTTGCAGACGCTCAACGAGAAAGGCCTGGCCAAGACCGAGGGCGGGCGAAGTGCGTTTTCCGTGCTGCTGTTCCAGGACATCGCGGTGATCCCGATGCTGGCCCTGATCCCCTTGCTCGCGCTTCCGGAACTGATGGCAGCCTCCGGAACCGAGGCCGGCCACGACAGCGGACTGAGCCTGGTGGCGCACTTGCCGGCTTGGGCCCACGGCCTGGTGGTGATCGGAGCGATTGCCGTGGTGATTGTGGGCGGCTTTTATCTGAGCCGGCCAATGTTCCGGTACGTGGTGCAGTCGGGGCTACGGGAAGTGTTTACCGCCATGGCCCTGATGCTGGTTATCGGGATTGCTGCCCTGATGAGCCTGGTCAATCTGTCCCCGGCATTGGGCGCCTTCCTCGCCGGGGTGGTGCTCGCCAACAGCGAATTCCGGCATGAGCTGGAAGCCAACATCGAACCGTTCAAGGGCCTGCTGCTGGGGTTGTTTTTCATCACAGTGGGGGCGGGGATCAACTTCGATGTACTGGTGGCGGAATGGGGCACGATTGTCTCCCTGGGGGTGGCCGTCATCGTCGTCAAGGCACTGATCCTGCTGGCGCTGGCGTTGCTGTTCAGAATTCACGGCAGCAACGGCTGGCTGTTTACCCTGGGACTGGCCCAGGCCGGCGAATTCGGGTTCGTGCTGCTCACTTACAGCGTTCAGAACGCCGTTATCCCGGTCGACATTTCACAGGTCCTGTCACTGGTGGTGGCGCTGTCGATGTTCCTGACGCCGGTGCTGTTTATCGTCTACGACCGTGTGGTGTTGCCCCGGTACCGGCGCTCCAAGAATGATGAGCGACAGGCAGACACGATCGACGAACGGGCACCCGTCATCGTCGCCGGTGTTGGCCGGTTCGGGCAGATTGTCTGCCGGCTGCTGCGGGCCAATAACATTCCCATTGTGGTGTTGGACCATGAGATCGAGCAGATCGAGAACGTCCGCCGGATCAACATCAAGAGCTTCTTCGGCGACGCCAGCCGTCCGGAGTTGCTGGAAACCGCGGGCATCGAGGAGGCGCGGCTGCTGGTGGTGGCCATCGACGACCGGGACCGGACGGTGCGGATTGTCGAGCACGTGAAGAAATTCTACCCCGGTGTCTGGGTTCTGGCGCGGGCGTTCGACCGTGGCCACAGCTACCAGCTGCGCGTGGCGGGTGCCGACGACGTGGTCAGCGAAACCTATCACTCGGCGCTGGAGCTCGGCGGCCATGCCCTGACGGCCATGGGGGTGCACCCGCTTCGGGCCAAACAGATGACCTGGGCATTCGTCGAAAATGAGGAGGCGCACGAAGACGAACTGTTCGAGGCCTGGCAGGAAATCGAGGAGGGCATCGGCTTCAGTCCACGCTACGGTGAACTGTTCATGAAGCTGGAAGAGGCCCTCAACAGCGCCATGCAGAAGGATTGGGAGGAGCCAAAGAAAGAGGATGTGCCGATCTGGACGCCGCCGGTGGAGCACTGAACGGCGCTGTCCGATTACGGCTTGTTAATAACACGCCAAAAAGGTCGTCTCGTCTGGAACCCCAGAAAAAATTTTCCGTGGTGGGGAATAAATCCCGAACTGATCCGTTAACGGGGTGAATACAACGGAAATTCTGGAGGTAAACGATGATGAAACGTACGTTGACTCTTGCCATTTGCTCCCTCATGGCCGTCTCCGCAGTTGCTGCGGAAACCAGCGGTTCCGCCAACGCCAGCGTTGAGGCGGATGCCCGGATGAGCGCCCAGGCCGGCGGCACCAACGCCAACGGAGGCGCGAGTGCGAGCGCCAATGCCCAGGGCGATTCGGAGTCTGCCCGGGACGCCGGCGATCAAATGGCGGCCGAGGCTCGAGGCACCGGTGAGAGCGCCCGGAGTGCCGCCGTGTCTGTCAGTGAGGAGGCGCGCGCCACGGGCCGCGAAGCCGCAGAGACCGCCGTGTCCACCGGGCAGCAAGCCCAGGGCCAGGCGAGGTCCGAGGCCCGGGCCGCGGGTGAACGCGCCGGTGACATGGGCAAAAGCGCCAAGGGCAGCCTGGAAGCCAGCCAGAAGGCCGAGGTAAATGCCCAGACCCGTCAGGAAGTGGGCAGTTCGGTCTCCGAGAGCGTGAGATCGGAAGTTCAGAACAGCGTTCAGGGGTCTGTGCAGAGTGCCACCGAGGGTGGCCTGCTTTAACGCCGTGACCCAACCCATCCAATCGGGCCGCCCAGCGGCCCGTTTTTATTGAAGGAGTGGCTCAATGCAACGCATGACGCACGCGCTGCCCCTGGTCATCCTGTCCGGCTGTTTCCCGCTCAGTGCCCAGGCGGCGACGGTCGGGGGGCACGTCGAGACCGGCTACGAATACGACAGCAACCTGAACGTTGATGAGCTGGACACCTCGTCCGGCCAGAGCGATCAGGCCTGGGTTCTCGGTGCGGGCGTGGAGGCGAGCGGTCGGCCGACCGACAACGTCAAGCTGACCGGTACCTATGATTTCACCTCCCGAAACTACCGGGACAACGACGAGTTCGACCAGGACACGCACCTGGTGTCCGCGGATCTGAGTTACGACATCGGGTCCGTCACCCTGGGTGCCAGTCACCATTTTTCCCGGTCAATGCTCGCCTCCGATCCCTTCCTGGATTACAACCGCAGCAGTCTCTACCTCGGCAAACTGGTGGGTGACGACGTCTATTTGCGGGCGAGCGTGTTGAAGGCCCGCAAATCTTTCGAGGAAAACGAGGCGAGGGATGCGGATACCCGCGGGCTGAGCCTTGATAGTTTCCTGTTTTTCAACGACACCCGCACCGTGTTCATTCTGGGCTTCGATGGCAACGACCAGGACGCCGTCTCTGACGCCTACGATTACCAAATGCTTGCGGTGAAAACGCGACTGAAGCACCGGTTCGTGGTGTCGGGGCATGAGAATACGGTGAAAATTGGCTGGCGTTTCGAGGCCCGGGACTACGATGAGCCCGTGTCCTCGGTGGAGCAGCCTCTGCTGTCGCCCCTGCCGGGCTCAGACACGGTCGGGTCCGAACCTCGCAGTGACCGGATTGCCACGGCGGACATCAGCTACGGGGTGGGGCTGACAGACTGGTTGACCACCGAGGCCAGTCTGGAATACCGGGATTACCGATCCACGCTGGATTCCGCCGATTATGACAAGACGGTGGCGGCCGTGACCGCGCGCGCGGAGTTCTGACGACGGCAGGCGTCAGGGCAGTCCGGGCGCTGCCGCTTCTCCGGTTTTGGACTATGCTTTCGGAGGAACCTGCTCTTGAGCAAGAGCCCATAAACCGGAATTTCGGAGTCTACTGTGGCGGAGCCAAATGGGGTCACCGTTTTCTACGACGAGAGGGTGCTCAATCACTCCCCTGACGTAAACGCGGCTTTTCTGCCGGGACGCCTCGATAAGCGTGTTCGAAGCATTCTGTCGGGGCTGAATGTGCAATGGAAATACCCGGAGCATCCCGGCCGCATCCGGGCAATTATCGAGCTGCTTGAACGGGAGCCGGTGGAGGGCGTTCGTTTTGCGCTCGGCAAGGCGGCAACCCGTGAGCAGCTCGCCCGGGTCCATACCACGTCCTATCTGGACTATGTTTTTTCCCTGCGCAACAAGAACGCCTGGCTGGATGTGGATACCACCGCGGTGTCACCCGGCAGCATTGAGGCCGCTGAAGTGGCCGCGGGTACCGCCGTTGCCGCCGTTGAGGCGGTGGTTTCCGGTACCACCCGTAGTGCGTTCGCGCTGGTGCGCCCCCCCGGCCATCACGCCGAACCTGTGCGGGCCCGGGGTTTTTGCCTGTTCAATAATGTCGCGGTGGCTGCCGCCCATGCCCAGGCGGAGCTGGGTTGCCAGCGTGTGCTGATTGTCGACTGGGATGCCCATCACGGCAATGGCACCCAGGACATCTTCTGGGCCGACCCGGACGTGCTGTTTTTCGACATTCACCGGTCCGCCCCGTTCTACCCGGGTAGTGGTGGTCTTCAGGAAGTGGGTGCCGGACTGGGCGAGGGGACGACTGTAAACGTCCCGATTCCCGGCGGTTCCGGTGACCTGGCCTATCTCAAGGCCCTGAACGAGATCCTGGTGCCGGCGGCCGAGTACTTCAAGCCGGACATCATCCTGGTGTCGGCAGGTTTCGATGCCCATTGGTTTGACCTGGCCCTGAACGTCTCCTACGACGGCTTCGCCGCCATGACGGAAGTTGTCCAGGCCCTGGCGGATCGGGTCTGCGACGGCCGCCTCGCGTTTGTGCTGGAAGGTGGTTACAACACCGAGTCCCTGGCGCACGGGGTACGATCGGTACTCAGCGTGCTCGCCGGCGGCAGCGCGGCACAGCCGAGGATCTGCGGCATGGAAGAAGTGGACGAGGCCATTGCCTTCCACCTGAGTGCTTTTACGGACGACCCACCCGGTAGCTGACAGCAACCCCGAAACGACAGATGCAGGAGGTCGATATGTTTGTGGCAGAGAAATCCACCGGACACCTGATTGAGGTGCTGGATACCCGGGGGTTGTTCGATCCCCATGAACACCGCATCAAAGGCAGCTTGCATTACGGCGAGGAAGCCCAGGATCCTGAATTCTATGATAAATCCGAGCTGAGCTTCCCATCCGGCGAATCCCTGCCCCAGTGCTGGACCGATCCCCACTACCGGCGGAAAAACTGACGCTCTGGCCGGCGAGCCACTGACTGTTTCTTGAACAACGTTGCAAGCGTGTCATCTTTTCGGTAGCCTTTATTTTAATTGAACGTTCAATTAACAAAAGAGATGCGGAAACGGTAACGAACCTGTCATGCCAAAAGTCGGAGTCAAAGACACACGCAAGCAGCAGCTGATCGAGGCCACCATGCATTCCATCGCAGAGCTGGGGATGCAGAACACGACCATAGTCAGCATCAGCAAACGGGCGGGGATGTCCTCGGGCATCATCAGCCACTATTTCGGCGGCAAGCAGGGGCTGATTGAAGCGGCGTTGCGGTACCTGTTGGACCAGCTCGGCAAGGAACTCCGGGAACGCATGGCAAAAACCGACGGTTCGCCGGAGCAGCGCCTGAACTGCATCATCGAGTCGAATTTTTCCGAGTTCCAGCGCTCGGCACTGGCCGCGAAAACCTGGCTCAGCTTCTGGGCCCGGTCCATGCACGAACCGGGTCTGAAGCGGCTGCAGCAGATCAACAACGCACGGCTGTACAGCAATCTGCGTTACTCCTTTGCCCAGGTGCTCGGGCCCACGGCCGCAACGGCCGCTGCTCGGCAGACCGCGGCCTTGATCGACGGCTTCTGGCTGCGCAGTGCCCTGAGCCTCGACCCGCAGGAGAGCTTTGAGGCCGGCGAAACGCTGTGCAAGCGCTTCGTGCATGATGCCCTGTCCCAGGCCGAGACAACGAATTCATCTTTTTGAGGTTTCACAGATTATGTCCAATTCGGTACCCCGCTTTCAGAACTTTGTCCACGGTCGCTTCCTGGCCAACAGCACCGGTGAGGTGTTCCCGGTGGTGAATCCTGCCACCGGCCAGGTGATCTACGAGGTGGAAGTGGCCGACGAATCGGTGCAGCAGGCAGCGATAGAGAGCGCCCGCGCCGGCTTCGCCGAGTGGTCGGCGATGCCGACCATCGAACGCAGCCGTATCCTGCTGAAGGCCGTGGCCCTGCTTCGTGAGCGCAACGACGAACTGGCGGCCTGCGAAGTGCGGGACACCGGCAAACCCTGGCAGGAGGCGGAAGCGGTGGATGTGGCCACGGGTGCCGACGCCGTGGAATTCTTCGCCGGGCTGGCCCCGTCCATCGAAGGCAATCAGCAGGACCTGGGCGGTGACTTCTATTACACCCGTCGCGAGCCGCTGGGTATCTGTGCCGGGATCGGCGCCTGGAATTACCCGATCCAGATCGCCTGCTGGAAGTCGGCGCCGGCGCTGGCCTGCGGTAACGCCATGATCTTCAAGCCGTCGGAAGAGACCCCCATGGGGGCGATCAAGCTGGCGGAGATTTTTGTTGAAGCCGGCGTTCCGGCGGGCGTCTTTAACGTGGTCCAGGGCGCGGCGGACGTGGGTGCCTGGCTGACCCACGAGCCTGCCATCGCCAAGGTGTCGTTCACGGGTGAGGTCGGTACCGGCAAGAAGGTCATGGCGGCCGCCTCCTCCACCCTGAAAGACGTCACCATGGAACTGGGCGGCAAATCCCCGCTGATCATCTTTGACGACGCCGACCTGGAAA
This sequence comes from Marinobacter arenosus, assembly GCF_019264345.1. NCBI lineage: Bacteria > Pseudomonadati > Pseudomonadota > Gammaproteobacteria > Pseudomonadales > Marinobacteraceae > Marinobacter > Marinobacter arenosus. The sequence continues at coordinate 2,358,147 of NZ_JAHVAO010000001.1, read as the reverse complement.
ACGCCATCTCCGCGGCCATGGTGGGCAACTTCTACACCCAGGGCGAAATCTGCACGAATGGCACCCGGGTGTTTGTCCACGAGAGCATCTATGAGCGCTTCATGGACCGTCTGCTGGAGCGCACCCGCAAGAACATCAAGCCGGGCGATCCGATGGATCCGGACACCAATTTCGGCGCCCTGATCTCGGCGAAGCACCGGGACCTGGTGCTCGACTACATCGCCAAAGGCCTGTCGGAAGGGGCGACGCTGAGCCACGGTGGCCGCGCGTTCGAGCCCGAAGACTCGAAGGGTGGCTATTTTGTCGAGCCCACGATTTTCACCGACTGCACCGATGACATGACCATCGTGCGGGAGGAAATCTTCGGGCCGGTGATGTCGGTACTCACCTTCTCCGACGAGGACGAGGTGATTGCCCGGGCCAACAGCACCGACACCGGCCTGGCCGCGGGCCTGTTCACCCGGGATATCCGCCGCGCTCACCGGGTGATTCACCAGATCCAGGCCGGGATCTGCTGGATCAACAGCTACGGCGCCTCGCCCGCCGAAATGCCGGTGGGCGGCTACAAGCTCTCCGGCATTGGTCGCGAAAACGGCAAGGTCACCCTCGACTACTACACCCAGCTCAAGTCGGTGTACATCGGCATGGAAGACCTGGATGCGCCGTTTTAAGCCAGTGACCCAACCCGGAGCGACTCTATGAAAGAAAACCGATACGACTACATCATTGTCGGGGCAGGTTCCGCCGGTTGCGTGCTGGCGAACCGTCTCACCGAGGACGCCCGACACCGCGTGCTGCTGCTGGAAACCGGCGGCAGCGACAAGAGCATCTTCATCCAGATGCCGACCGCGCTGTCGATTCCGATGAACACCAAGAAGTACGCCTGGCAGTTCGAAACCGAGCCGGAGCCCTATCTGGACAACCGCCGCATGCATTGCCCCCGGGGCAAGGTGCTGGGCGGCTCCTCGTCCATCAACGGCATGGTCTATGTCCGCGGTCATGCCCGGGATTTCGACGAATGGGAAGCCGAGGGGGCCGAGGGCTGGAACTACCGCCAGGTACTGCCGTATTTCAAGAAGGCGGAGACCTGGGCGTTCGGTGGCGATGACTACCGGGGCGACCAGGGCCCGCTTGGGGTGAACAACGGCAACAACATGCAGAACCCGCTGTACCAGGCCTTCGTGGATGCGGGCGTGGATGCCGGCTATTTCCCCACCAACGACTACAACGGTGCCCAGCAGGAAGGCTTCGGTGCCATGCACATGACGGTGAAGAACGGCCGCCGCTGGTCCACCGCCAATGCCTACCTGCGCCCGGCCATGGAGCGCCCGAACCTGACCGTGGTGACCCATGCCCTGGTGCACGAGGTGTTGCTGGACGGCAAAACCGCCACCGGTGTTCGCTACGAGCAGGGTGGCAAGGTGCACGAAGCCCGGGCCGCCGAGGAGGTCATCCTGTCGGCCGGTTCCATCGGCTCGCCGCACTTGTTGCAGTTGTCCGGTATCGGCCGCCGCGAGGTACTGGAATCGGCCGGCATCGAGGTGAAGCACGAACTGCCCGGTGTGGGCGAGAACCTGCAGGATCACCTGGAGTTCTATTTCCAGTTCCGCTGCAACAAGCCGGTGTCCCTGAACGGCAAGCTGGATTGGTGGAACAAGCTCAAGATCGGCCTGCGCTGGATTCTGAAAAAAGACGGCCTGGGCGCGACCAACCACTTCGAATCCTGTGGCTTTATCCGCTCCAAGGCGGGCGTCGAATGGCCCGACCTGCAGTACCACTTCCTGCCGGCGGCCATGCGCTACGACGGTAAGGAAGCCTTTGCCGGCGACGGTTTCCAGCTGCACATCGGGCACAACAAGCCGAAAAGCCGGGGCACGGTGCATGTGCAATCCGCCGATCCGACCCAGGCGCCGCAAATCCGCTTCAACTACCTGCAGCACGAAGCGGACCGGGAAGGCTTCCGGGATTGTGTCCGGCTGACCCGGGAAATCATCAACCAGCCGGCGATGGACGCGTACCGTGGCCCGGAAATCCAGCCCGGAGTCGACGTCCAGACTGATGACGAGATCGATGCCTTCGTCCGGCAGGCGGTGGAAAGCGCCTATCACCCCTCCTGCACCTGCAAGATGGGCACGGACGAGCTGGCGGTGGTGGATCCCCAGACCCGGGTTCGGGGCATTCGAAACCTGCGGGTGGTGGACTCGTCCATCTTCCCGACCATACCCAACGGCAACCTGAACGCGCCCACCATCATGGTGGCCGAGCGGGCAGCCGATCTGATTCGGGGCAGGGAGCCCCTGAAACCTTCTGACGCCCCTGTGCTCATGGACGGGCAATGGCAGGAGCGACAGCGACCGGGAACGGCCAAGCGGGTGCTGGGCTAGCGCTGCACACCGTTTCCACCCGGAGGTGCAATGCCTCCGGGGCTTTGCAAACCATCAGGATTTCCCTATCAGCGCGACGGCTCTGCCAGCCGTTTCCTGGGCGCCAGATAGGCAAGTCCTGGCCCGTCAAAAAACAACGCGGGGGTTTGTGTCCGATTCGAACGAGCAACAGCTTCAAAGTAGAGGAGGAACACCCATGCTGTTCACTATAATGACTGAAAACCGCCGGAGGACCTCATGACACTCTGGTTATCCACAGGCCTGATTTTCACCTTCGCGGCCATCGCGCTGATTCTGTACAAGTGGTGGGACGTGCAATGCATCGGCGTGACGCCGGTACGCACCCTGACCTTTATCGCCATCCTGTTCACCTCCGGGCTGGACGTCGGGCTGATCATGTTCCCGCTGACCGAGTTCGGCGGCTACAGCGACCTCTCGGCAAGCCCGGAATACGGCTTTGCCAACCCGCTGGCCATCGAGTTTGGCTTCTGGGCCTTCCTGATCTGGGGCTTCTATTTCCTGACCTGCTTCTACTTCGCGATCATCGAGCCGCGGGTGAAGTTTTTCGAGATTCCCCTGGTCAAGGTGGTCAACAACGTGGTGATCATCGGCACCTGCGCCTTCACCGCCTACCTGCTGCTGGTGAACCTGCCCTGGTACCTGCCCCAGGTGGGCGACGGCGAATCGGTGGTACCGACCTTCTACGCCATCGTGTTTGCGGCCATTGGACTGGCGGTCTACTCCAGTTCGAAGATCAAGTACGTGCGGATCCTGAGTATCGGCTCCAGTGCCCTGTTCATTGCCCTGATTCTCGGCATGTGGGGCAGGGCGTTCCTGACCGGCGACGGTTCCCCCGGTGATTTCTTCGGGACGTTCAGCCTGCTGGGTGAATACTTCACCAACATTCACCAGTTCCTGTTGCCCATCAATGACTACCACGAGTTCTACCTGTTCTGGTGGTTCTCCTGGAGCATCATGATTGGTCAGTTCACGGCGCGTTTTGTCAGTGGTATCCGGACCTGGCAGCTGCTGATCGCGATGCTGGTGGTCCCGTCCATCGCCATCGGCGTGTGGTTCTCGGTGCTGTTCCACTACCACGACGAGGGCCTGCAGGTGGCCGCCTTCACCAACATTGCCATGATCACCGTCGGGGTGTTGATGGTGGTCAACTCCCTGGATTCCCTGATCCGGCTGTACACCGACAACCTGAACCTGACTGCCCAGCGCCTGGGCCGGGCCAACTACGTGGTATTCAACTTCCTGGCGATGATTGGCCTGACCATGCTGTTCCAGCTGGATTTCCTGCGCATCCAGTGGGTCGGTGCCCTGGTGATCGCCCTGTACTTCGGCTGTTTTGCCTACATCCTGGCGAAGAAGCGCTCCGAAGTGGCGGCCATCCGGACGTCTCCCAAGGAGAATATCCTGGATTTCCACAAAATCGAGCTTGCCGGTTAATCCGGTCAGTTTGTGAACAAAAAGCAGGTTGGTCCGCTGGATCAACCTGCTTTTTTTTTGCAAGCGCGGTCGCGGTGGGTCAGTTGCAGCTGCCGAGTTGATTAATCCAGTCCGCGATGACCAGGGCGCCCCGGGTGTCTACCTGCAACGTGCTGATCGGCGGCATCCGCGACGCCTGGTCGGCAACCATCCGCAGGTACAGCAGGGAATTCTCGGCATCCCCGGGGCTGAGCAGTTGCGCTCCGGGGCGGCCCAGGTCCCCGTTGCTGGGTACGATACCGCAGGCACCGGTCTGGGCCAGGGGCGTGGTGAACCGCAGGTCCATGCCGCTCTGGGAAGTGCCGCCTGGGCGGTGGCACTGACTGCAGTTGGTGTGCAGGTAACTGCGGGCGCGGCTGGTGATCGAGGCCGTGTCGTCACGGCTTGGGGTCAGGCGCCGTTCACGCTGGGCCGCGGTGGGCGGTTGGCCGAGAACGCCAATGCCCGCCAGCGTGGCCAGTTGATTGGCAGTCCTGCCGGTTCCCGGATAGGTGAAATCGGTGTTCAGTTGCAGGGTTTCCAGGCCGAGACTGAAGCCTGCCGCAGCGGTGTGGCAAAGGTTGCATTCGCCGGCGGACGGGTAATGCCAGACCTGACCACCCAAGTCCACGTCCTGGGCGCCGTCGACCAGTTCGGCGTCGGTGCCGGCGTCGTTCCACTGGTAGCTGTAGCCGGACCAGCTGCCATCGGCGTTGTGCAGGTACAGGCGGGTTTCAATGAGGCGCTGGCTCAGCGTGAAGTGTTTCACCAGCACCGAGCCCCGCGGGAATTGGAAATCGCCGCTGTCATCGACGCTGACACTGGTGCCGTTGGGCAGGGCCATGTAGCGGGTCTTGTCGGCCCCGTCGGACCAGAAGGGTTCAATGACGGTGTAGGGAATCAGGCCATCCCCTGGCTGCCAGGGCGCACTGGCCTGAACGCAGCCGGTCTCGGACAGTCGCTGGGGCAGTTCCACGTCAACGTTCACCGGGTCAATCCGGAACAGGCCGGAGAAGGTAATGAGGTAAAGCTCACCGTCCCGGTCTTCGGCGAAGGAGGCCACATTGCGGCCGGTTTCCAGCAGGGTGCGGCGCTGGTAGCTGTCGTCTGGCTGTCGCTCGAGGGCCCACAGCGTGCCCGAACCGAAATCGGAGAACAGGTAGGCGCCGCGGAGGGCGGGCATGTTGTTCCCGCGGTAGACGTAACCGCCGGTGACGGAAATGCCGTCCGAACGACCGTAGGCGGCAACCGGCGCGATGGGGTCGGACGCCGGCGCGCTGCAGCTGTTGTTGGTGCGCTGGAAGCCCTCGTAGCAGCGCCAGCCGTAATTGCCGCCCAGGGTAATCTGGTTGATTTCCTCAAACTGGTTCTGGCCCACATCCCCGGCCCAGAGGTCCCCCGTGTCGCGGTCAAAACTCCAGCGCCAGGGGTTGCGCAGGCCGTAGGCGTAGATTTCCGGTACCGACCCGGACACCCCGTTGTTGGCGGGGCTGCCGTCGGTGTTGATCCTGAGTATCTTGCCGAGCCGGGTGGACAGGCTCTGGGCGCGATTGCCCGGGTCGTTGGCGTCGCCGCCATCGCCAAGCCCGACGTAGAGCAGATTGTCCGGGCCAAAGGCGATGTGGCCGCCGTTGTGGTTGCTGAACGGCTGTTGCTGTTCCAGCAGGTTGGTGCGGTCCAGTCCGCCGGCCCCGTCGTCCCTGAGGCTCTGGCCATTGTCGGTGGATTCGAAGCGGGCGACGAACGAGGTCATGCCGTTGGTGTTCTCGGTGAGCGACAGGTAGATAAAGCCGTTGGAGGCAAACGCCGGGTCGAACGCCATGCCGAGCAATCCGCATTCGTTACACTCGCTCAGGGAATAAGTGGCGGACAGGTCCACCAACTGGCTCCGGGTCTGCGTATTCAGGTCCAGGCGATGGATAACGCCACCCTGTTCAACCACGTAGAAAATCCCGGGCAGGCTGGGGTGGGGCAGCATCAGCAGCGGCGCGTTGAAACTGAGGGAGGGCGCAATGGGGGTAAGTTGCACCTCGGCGGTCGGATCAAAGGCCAGGCATTCGGTGTTGGACGGGCGCTCGGAGAGACCGACGGTGCCGCCGGAGCTTCCTGAGCCACCGCCGCAGGCGGTGACCGCCAGGCAGATGAGTAGCAGAAGACATCGTTGCATGAGCCCTGTCCTCCCTGCAGAGCACTAATAATAGTCCATTCCTCACATTCCGAAAGATTGAAGTTGGCAAATCCGTCTCCATTAACTGGCCTGTGGGGAGTCTTCGCCTTGCCTCCACTCAAAATAGGCATTGCCTATCTTTGGTTTGGAAATTATCAATTTTATCCGGACGCCCAAAATCATTAACTTGGGCGTCGTTCATTCATTTACCCGTGAATCCATCAACCAGGAGTTAGCTTTAATGGGCATCATTAACAGCGAGATCAAACCGTTCAACGCAACTGCATTCAAACAGGGCGAGTTCGTTGACATCAGCGAAGCCGACGTAAAGGGCAAGTGGGCCGTATTCTTCTTCTACCCGGCTGACTTCACCTTCGTGTGCCCGACCGAGCTGGGCGACGTGGCGGACAAGTACGAAGAGCTGCAGAAGCTGGGCGTGGAAGTGTTCTCTGTGTCCACCGACACCCACTTCACCCACAAGGCGTGGCACGATGCGTCTGAAACCATCGGTAAGATCAACTACTACATGGTTGGCGACCAGACCGGCACCATCACCAACAACTTCGGTGTGATGCGTGAAGGTCAGGGCCTGGCCGATCGCGCCACCTTCCTGATCGATCCGGATGGCGTTATCCAGGCGATGGAAATCACTGCCGAAGGCATTGGCCGTGATGCGGACGATCTGATGCGCAAGGTCAAAGCGGCTCAGTACGTTCGTAACCATCCTGGCGAAGTCTGCCCGGCCAAGTGGAAGGAAGGCGAAGAGACGCTGGCTCCTTCCCTGGATCTGGTTGGCAAGATCTAAGTTTCCCTTCTCAGGCGAAACGAAAGGTAAGGGCCTGCGTTGCGGGCCCGATACTGCACACGAACCCCGGTCCAGCCGGGGTTCGTTGCGTCTGGAGGGGATTAAAGGGCGGCGAGGACGGCTTCGGCGCTGGTTTTCTCCAGGCCCTTTTCATCCACCTCAAGCCAGGTGACGACACCGTCGTCGACAATCATCGCGTAGCGCTGGCTACGAATGCCCATCTTGGTGGCGGTCCGGTCCTGGGTCAGGCCCACGGCGGTGGCGAACTCGGCCAGGCCATCGGCGAGCATCAGGATCTCCTCGGCGTTGCTGGCCTTGCCCCAGGCATCCATCACGAAGGCGTCGTTCACCGAGGTGCAGGCGATGGTGTCCACACCCCTGGCCTTAATCTGGTCGGCGTTAACGACAAACCCCGGCAGGTGGGCGGCCGAGCAGGTAGGTGTGAAGGCGCCGGGGACGGCGAACACAACCACCTTCTTGCCGGCAAAGAGTTCGCCGGTGCTGAGCTTTTCCGGACCGTTGCTGCCCATGACCTGCAGTTCGATGTTCGGTACCCGTTCACCTACCTGAATCGCCATTGTGTGCGCCTCCGCTGTTGTTGTGGTCTCAGTGATACGTCTGCCGGGGTCAGGCGTTGCCGCCGTAGTTGGCGCCGCGGGCCTTGAGCCGGTAGAACTCCTCAAGCACGCCCGCCATGGCGTCCTGACTGTAAGGGCGCAGGCCGCCGAGCACCAGGCGCTTGGCCACCTCACCGACCGGCTGGCCATCGGACAGCAGCCGGTATTCAAGGGTGACGTTGCCGCGCTTGCCGTTGGCTTCCAGATCGGCATTGTGCAGTTCCAGCTCCGGCGCGGCAGCATCCAGTGTGTCGAGGGCGAGGCTCATGCTCTCGTACATGACCATCGGACGGTCCGGGTTGAACATCACGCCCTTGGATTCCATCAGCGGCTGCAGCGTGTGGGGGAAGTTCTTCCCGGAGGCAGCCACGTAGCAACGAGTGAAGTTCTCGATGACGGTTTCGTCATGGGTGTGGGCACCGCTTCGGGTGACCTCTAGGTAGACTTTGCCGTTGCTGTCGCAGACTTCAATGGTGCCCTCGGCGGGCTCCCGGAACGCCAGCGGGACACTGTCGCCGAGCAGGCTGCGGAACTGGAATGTCATGTTGGCAGAGAGCCCGAACCGGGCCAGAACCACCGCAAACAGGAGATCACCCGGCACACAGAAGCGCCGGGCATCGGGATCGTGTATCGGATTGAAGTCCCCCGCTATTTCCTTGGCGAAACGGCTGGCTTGCAGCGCTGTGATGGAAACGCGCTCATCCTTGAGGGAGTAGAAACGATCTAGAAACATGCTCTGCCTATTCTCGATAGCGAGGGGTGATTTTTCGGTGTCTGTCTCCATCTTAGAGGGTGTGGCGCCGTCTGCATATGCGCTATTGGTCAAGGTTCGGGCATGAACTATCAAACCTTAATTACCGTATAGCAAAGGCCTATCAAACTGTTTGGGCCAATCAATTTGAGGCTTTTCCCGCCAGCCCTTATTGTTCGCTACATCAAACTTACAGTCCTTTTAAAATTCAGAGACTTGGTTTCACCTTAACCGAAGAGGAACGCGTACATGTTGGATGCCGGTATCAAGGAGCAATTGAAAGCCTACATGGAGAAACTGCAGCAGCCGATCGAGCTGGTGGCAGCCTACGATGACGGGGCAAAGTCCCAGGAGCTGAAGCAGTTGCTCGAGGAGATCGAGCCCATGTCCGAGAAGATCAGCCTTCGGACCGAAGACAGCGCCGATGTGCGCCGTCCATCCTTTGCCATCAACCGCGTGGGTTCCGACATTGGTGTCCGGTTCGCGGGTATTCCCATGGGCCACGAGTTCACCTCCCTGGTGCTGGCGTTGCTGCAGGTCGGTGGCCACCCGTCGAAGGCGGCTCAGGACGTGATCGAGCAGGTCAAGGATCTGGACGGTTCGTTCGAGTTCGAAACCTATTTCTCCCTGTCCTGCCAGAACTGCCCGGACGTGGTTCAGGCGCTCAACCTCATGAGCGTGCTGAATCCCAACATCAAGCACACGTCCATTGACGGCGCCCTGTTCCAGGACGAAGTGGAGCGGCGTGAAGTCATGGCCGTTCCCAGTGTCTACCTCAACGGTGAGGCCTGGGGGCAGGGACGCATGACCCTCGAAGAGATCGTTGCCCGGTTGGACACCAAATCCGACGAAAAGGAAGCCGAGAAGATCAACCAGAAAGACACCTTCGAGGTGCTGGTGATCGGTGGCGGTCCGGCCGGTGCCTCTGCGGCTATTTACGCGTCGCGCAAGGGCATCTCCACGGGCATCGCCGCCGAGCGCTTTGGTGGCCAGGTGGCCGACACCATGGGCATCGAGAACCTGATTTCCGTGCCTTACACCGAAGGCCCGAAACTGGTTGCCGCCATGGAGCAGCACGTCAAGGAATACGACGTCGACATCATGAACATGCAGCAGGCCGAAAAACTGATTCCGGCGGCCCGGCCCGGCCTGCCCCATGAGATCCGTCTGGCCAACGGGGCATCCCTGAAAGCCCGCACTCTGGTGCTGTCCACCGGTGCCCGCTGGCGCCAGTTGGGTGTTCCGGGTGAGGAAGAGTACCGGAACAAGGGCGTGGCCTACTGCCCGCACTGCGACGGTCCGCTGTTCAAGGGCAAGCGTGTGGCGGTGATTGGTGGTGGTAATTCCGGCGTGGAAGCGGCCATCGACCTGGCGGGCATCGTCGGTCACGTTACCCTGATCGAGTTCGGTGCCGAGATGCGCGCCGACGACGTCCTTCAGAAGAAACTGCGCAGTCTGAAGAACGTGGAAATCATCACCTCCGGCCAGACCACCGAAATCACCGGTGAGAACGGCAAAGTGAGCGGGCTGAACTACAAGGACCGCACCTCGGGTGAGGAGCACCACGTGGCGCTGGAAGGCGTGTTCGTCCAGATCGGGCTGGTGCCGAACACCGAATGGCTGAAGGGCGATATCGAGCTGAGCCAGCACGGCGAAATCATCGTGAACGACCGCAACGAAACCTCCATTCCGGGTGTGTTCGCGGCGGGCGATGCCACCACCGTGCCCTACAAGCAGATCGTGATTTCCATGGGAGAGGGCTCCAAGGCGGCGCTGAGCGCGTTCGACTTCCTGATCCGCAACTCGGTGGAAGACGACGAGGACGAGGCCGCCTAAGACCCCCTGTCCACGACCTCCTGATGATGAGAGCGAAAGGCACCGGAGCGATCCGGTGCCTTTTTTTGTACCCACCGACGCGGTTGCTTGTTCGGGATCGGGGTTCTGAGGTAGCTTAGGCCCCATCTGCCCGGATTTTGGTGTGTCGAGGGGGAAGTGGCGTGATGAAGTCCCGTCGTCGGTTGTTGATATCCTGCCTCCTTTCGGTTTGGCTGCTGGCGCCTGTCCAGGCGGCCACCCGCCCCAGCGTTGTCTTCCTGTCCCCGGACGATTCTCGTTTCTGGTTCATGGTCGCCGACTTCATGACGGCCGTGGCGTCCGACCTGGAGATGGACCTCAGTATCGAGGTCGACCGGGAGAGTCATCGATTCAGTTACCTCAATCTCCTGCAATCGGTGCTTAACCGACCGGATAAGCCTGACTACCTCGTGTTCATGTGCAAAGAGGGCGTCACTGCGCGCATGCTCCGCCTTGCCAACGACGCCGGGGTTAAAGTGTTCACCTTCAACACCGATGTCCCCGCCGAGGCGCAGCGGGAGGTGGGCTTGCCCCGGCAATCCCTGGCAAACTGGATTGGTCACCTGTCGCCGGACAACGTGGCCGCCGGCCGTCAACTGGCAGACTTTCTGGGGCAGCAGGCACGGGACCTGGGCCTGATTGAGCCGGAGCGGCCGTTGTCCTTGATTGCCCTGTCCGGAACCCTCGATTCCTCCGCCGCGAAAGACCGGAACACCGGCCTGCTCAAAGCAGTGAACGACCAGAGGGCGAGACTGTCCCAGTTGGTCAACGCGGAGTGGAGTGCCGAAGAGGCCCGGCAGAAAACCCGCATATTGCTCAAGCGTTATCCGGACACGACGTCCATCTGGAGCGCGAGTGATGGCATGGCGCTCGGCGCCATTGAAGCGGCCCGGATGGTGGGCAAGCAGCCCGGCACGGACCTGGTGATTGGCGGTGTTGATTGGGAACCCCAGGCGCTGGCGGCTATCCGGAACGGCGAGCTGGCGGTCAGTCTGGGGCGCCACTTTATGGGGGGTGGCCTGCTAATGCTGTTGCTGCACGATTACCACCGGGGCCACGACTTCGTGTCCGGTGACCAGGTGCCGACGTTGCGCTATGAGCTGCAGCCGGCGACCCGGACCAACGTCGGGCGCGTGGAGCGCATCCTGGAACCGGATCATTGGCAGGACGTCCGGTTTGAACGCTTCAGCCGTGCCCTGAGCCCGGACAGCGCGTTGCGCTGGCGCAGCGCCAACCGACTGATGGATGCCTTTGCCTCGGCCCTGGCCGCGCAGGGCGGGGCGGAAAGCCTGGTCAGTCAGGACTGACGCCTGCGATCGTCGGCCGGTTATCGGTCAAGATCGGCTTCCAGGCTGGTTCGCTCGGAAGGCGTGAGCTCGGTGTCCCCGAACAGATGCGGGTAGGCATCCCGGATTCCCGACACGATGAATTCGTGGGGAACGTCGTCGAAAACGCCGTGATCGTTCACGTACTCCATGTGGGCGTCACCGGAATCGGTGAACTCCTGAAAGACCGAATCGTGCTCACCGTCGAACGCCAGCGGAGCCACGCCCATCAATTCGCACAACTGCCGGTTGAACGCCGGCGTTGCCTTCACCCAGCGCCCGTTCAGGAACAGCTCAATAAAACCGTGCATCCGGAAGATGTCGGACTGCAGCCACTCGATCAGTTTCGGACTGGACAGGTGGTTGCGCACATCCGCCAGGCCCAGTCGGCTGGGAATGCCGATGGATCGGGCGGCCGCGCCCAACAGGACCGCTTTCGGAATGCAGTAGCTTTCGCCGCTGGTCAGCGCGTGGCTGGCGCTGAAGGTTTCCGGATCGGTGCGGAACACGTAGGGGTTGTAACTGACGCCGTCCCGGACCGCCAGGTACAGCGCTTTGATCTGTTCCACCGGATCCTCGGGGACACCTTCCAACTGACGGGTTATCCAGGCTTTGAGCTCGGGCTGGTCATAGTCAAAGAAAGCGCTGGGCTGGAGATAGGCATCCATAATCGTCATCCGGAGTGGGGCTTCAGGGCCCCATCCTCGCCAATTAGCAAGCTACGGGCAATGACGATATCCGCCAGACTGACTGCCAAAAAAGCTCAAGGCTGCCCGCGTTAACCCCGGATCAGCTCGTAGGCGCAGATGTTGACGGAGGTCGCGAGATTCAATGACTCGATGTCTCCGTGCCCCGGGATGGTGTAGGGCGCGGCCGCCAGTTCCTTCAGGGCTTGCGTCGGGACCCCGCGGGCCTCGTTGCCGAACAGGTAGCAATCGTGCTGGCGGAACCCCGGTGAGGTCAGCGCTGCCCCGTTCAGGTCGAGGCAGGCAACGCGCTGATAATGGCTGGCGAGTTGCGACAGTGGCACGTCGGTGGCCAGGGGAACATGGAACAGAGCGCCCATGCTGGCACGCACCACTTTCGGGTTGTAGGGGTCAACGCTGCCGGGGCTGAGCAGGCAGCGAAAGCCGCCAAACCAGGCCAGGGTGCGCAAAACGGTGCCGAGGTTGCCCGGATCCTGGACTTCGTACAGGTAGATGGCTTTTTCCCCCGGCGCCGGTGAGGCCCGGCCGGGGTCCGGCGTGGGCATGGGGACCACCGCCAGAATGCCTTGCGGGGTTCGGGTGTCGGCCAGTTGTGCCATTTGACGTTCGCTGACCAGATGCGTCCGGAACGGGCTCTGCCAGTGTGCGTAGGCGTCGGTGACGTAGAGCTCGGCGGCTTCGAGCGCGGGTTGGCTGCTGGCGGCCTTTTGCAGTTCCAGCGCCAGATGCTCACCCTCGACCAGGTAATGCCCGAAGGCCTGGCGGTATTTTTTCTGGTGCAGTTTTCGGATGTCGTTCAAGTTCACGATGGTCGCCCGCTAGTGCCCGTGAGATCGTCCCGAGCCGGCCCGGCCCAAGGTGCACCGATTGTACGTGCGCCGGGCGCCGTTGTCAGGATTTTGCCGGGCGTTGGCGCGCCACGTACAATAGGCCCCTGGTTTCTTCCCGACTGATGAGTTCCTATGGCCCGATCCAAAAGCAGCAACCGCTGGCTCGAAGAGCACGTGAACGACCCCTTCGTGAAACAGGCGCAGGTGGACGGCTATCGCTCCCGGGCCAGCTACAAACTTCTGGAGATCAACAAGAAGGACCGCCTGATTCATCCCAACATGGTGGTGATGGATCTGGGCTCGGCTCCGGGCGGCTGGTCCCAGGTTGCGGCCAACCTGGTGGGCCACAAGGGCCGGGTCATCGCCTCCGACATCCTGCCCATGGACCCGGTCGCCGGGGTGGAATTTATTCAGGGTGACTTTACCGAGAACGAGGTATTCGATCAGATCATGGCGACCCTGGGCGATGCCCCGGTGGATGTGGTGATCTCCGACATGGCCCCGAACATCAGTGGCGTGACGGTGGCGGACCAGGCCTCGTCCATGTACCTGGTGGAGCTGGCGCTGGATATGGCGTGCCAGGTGCTCAAGCCCAAGGGCAGCTTCCTCGCCAAGGTGTTTCAGGGCGAAGGGTACGACGAGTACCTGAAATCAGTCCGGGCGGTGTTCGACAAGGTCGTGGTGCGCAAACCGGATTCCTCCCGCGCCCGCTCTCGGGAGGTCTACCTGCTGGGCAAGGGGTTCAAGGGCTGAACCCCCGGAGCCTCAGGCTCCGTCGAATCCCTGCATGACATTAACGGCATTGACGCCAATGGCGTCCACGTCGTAACCGCCTTCCATGGTGAACACCGTCGGCAGACCCAGCGCTTCGAGCCGCCGGCCCAGGCTGAGATAGTCCTCCGATTTCAGCTTGAAGAATGAAATCGGATCCTCCTCGAAGGTGTCCACGCCGAGCGCGACAATCAGGGCGTCCGGCCGGAATCCGGCAATCCGCTCGCAGGCCGTTTCCAGGCCCTGGCTCCAGGTGCTGTATGGGGTACCCGGAGGGTACACGATGTTCAGGTTGTAGCCTTCGCCTTCACCTTCCCCGGTTTCATCCTCGAAGCCCAGAAAATGCGGAAACACCAGGTCCGGGTCGCCGTGCAGACTGAGGGTCAGCACGTCCCGGCGATTGTAGAAAATCGCCTGGGTGCCGTTGCCGTGGTGGAAGTCGACGTCGAGAATCGCCACCCGTTCGGCGCCCTGGTCCCGGAACGCCTGGGCCGCAATGGCGGCGTTGTTGAAAAAGCAGTAGCCGCCGAACAGGTCGGCGTGGGCATGATGACCCGGTGGCCGGCACAGGGCGAACGCGGCCCGTTCCCCTCGGGCCACCAGTCGCTGGGCCGTGAGCGCCACGTTGGCGGAGGCCCGCGCGGCTTCCCAGGTGCCGTCGGAAATCGAGGTTTCGGCGGCAAAGCTGTAGTAGCCGAGGCGGCCATCAATGTCCTTTGGAACCCTGGCCCGCATGCCACGACCGCACCAGACCGCGGGGATGGCCTCCCCGGGTTTGTCGGCGGCGACCCAGTCCGCCCAGCACGTTTCCAGGAAGGCAACGTAGTCGGCCCGGTGTACCCGTTTCACCGGTTCCAGCCCGAACTCCTCCGGCTCCAGGATCTCCCCGAGCCCCTGGCTTTTTACCCGGGCCAGGATGGTCTCCGCCCGGGACGGCTTTTCATGGGGATCGATCAGGATACCGCCATCCAATTCGGTTTTGACGGCGCGACGACTGTGCAGGGGAGAGAAAACGGTTTTCATGGGTATTGCGTCCCGCAGTGAATGACCTTCTGACTGTCGCACAGGGAAGATGCCCGCTCAATCCCGACCTTTGGCGCTATCCGGTGGATTCCACCCCCAGCTTTTCCGGGCTGAGGTCAGCAGGAGCCAGCGACCGGCTGGCCACGCACAGGGCCCCGCAAACGGCGCCGGCCCGCAGGCATTCCGACAATGCTGCTCCCTCAAGGTAACGGTGCAGAAAGCCACTGAAGAAGGCGTCGCCGGCCCCGTTGGTGTCCAGCACCCGGGTGGCCGGAACCACCGGCTGCTCCAGCCACTCGCCTGCCGCGGTGAGCAGGCTCGCGCCGGCAGCGCCGTGGGTACAGACCACGAAGTCTTTGCCCTGCTGTACCAGGTGCGCCATCGTCTGGCGGTAGTCCGGCAGGTTGTCGCTGGACAGGAAGATCACCCGGGCGGCGTCGATAAAGGGCTGGTGGTGGGGGTTGGCGCCATCGTAATCGTGCAGGTCGGTCCAGATGGGCAGCTTGTCCGCTCCAAGCCAGGGCAGGGCGGAGCGGGTATAGCCGAGAATATTGACCACCGCCAGGGCGCAATCCCGAGCGGCCCGTCGCACCGATTGCCAGTCCAGGGAGTCGGGCTCGGCGGGAGGCTGCACGAACAGCGAAATCCGCTTGCCGTCGGGCGTCATCAGGTTGGTGTGCTGTTCGGTTGCGGCCGCGGTCTGGGTTTCCAGCAGGTGCAGGCGGGGGTGCTGCAGGGCGGCACGGACCTGTCGGCCCTCGTGGTCGTCGCCCAACAGCGTGTGGAACACCACGCGGTGGCCCAACGCGACCAGGTTCAGGCTCTTGCCGGCCCCGGTGCTGCCCAGGGCCCGGTAGCTGGCCTCGGGCCAGATGGTCTGAGGTGTCGGGGCCGGCAGTTCCGGCAGTTGAACAATGGTGTCGAGTGAGGCACCACCGAGAATCAGTATCGGACCGGTCATTGGAAGGGTTCCTGATCGAAGGGAGAGTTGCCAGTCTAGGCCGGTCGGCGGTGAGGGAGATCCTCCCGCGCCCTACGCCCCGGTTCTTTTTAATCGGTGGTATTTCGACTAAGGTCAGAACATCCAGAAACCGGGACGATCGAATCAACCGCCATGCTTTACCCACTGTCGACACTGGCCCTGGGGCCGATCCTGATCGGCCAGGGCCATTACGTACGCCGCATCACGCCCCGGTTGCCGGAGCCGGAAGGTGAGCGTGAAGGCGTGACGGGTCACGGTCCTGAGCTGCGCTTGCTGATTGTCGGTGACTCGGCGGCGGCAGGTGTGGGGGTGACCAATCAGAGTGAGGCCCTCGCGGGTTGCCTGGCCGCGCAACTCGGTCAGCGATTCCGGCTGCACTGGCGACTGATTGCAGAGACCGGGCGCACATCGGGCGATGTGCTCAGGGCCCTGGTGCAGGAGCCGGAGTCCCGGTTTGACGTGGTACTGGTGTCCATCGGCGTAAACGACGTCACCGGCCGGACCCGTGACCGGCCATGGCTGAAACACCTGGACGAGTTGTCCGGCCAGCTGGCCGATCGTTTTTCCGCGCAACTCGTCCTGTTTACTGCCATTCCGCCCATGCACCTGTTTCCGGCGCTGCCCCAGCCCCTGCGCTGGTACCTAGGTCTGCGTGCCCGGCAGCTCAACGGGTTGCTGGAGGACTTCTGCCGCCACCGGGCGGGCACCCGGTTCCTGTCGGTGGGCTTTCCACTGGAGCCCGGTTTCATGGCGGCCGACGGTTTTCACCCCGGCGCGAATGCCTACCGGATCTGGGCCGAGCACTCGGCCAGGGCCATCTGTGAACTGGCTCAAACAACGGCCCGGTAGCACCGGCCCGGCCAATTCCCACCCGCGCCCGCCTGGGCTATCTTGATTCCAGAGGCGTGATCGGAACAACAACAAGGGAGTCGAGAGGCCGGTTATGAATGAGCAACACTTTGATGTCCTGATTATAGGCGCGGGCGTATCCGGGATCGGAATGGCGTGCCACCTGCGTCGGGACTGCCCGGGCAAGTCCTTCGCCATTCTTGAGCGCCGCCAGTCCCTGGGCGGCACCTGGGACCTGTTCCGTTACCCGGGTATCCGGTCCGATTCCGACATGTTCACCTTTGGGTACAACTTCCGGCCCTGGGTGGGTGGCAAGGTGCTGGCGGATGGCGCGTCGATCAAGCAATACGTGCAGGAAACCGCACGGGAACATGACGTAGACCGCCACATCCGTTACGGCCTGGCGGTGAAAACCGCGGACTGGTCCAGCGTCGATAAATGCTGGCGAGTCACCGCCGAACACGAGGCCACCGGTGAGACTCAGACCTACACCGCGAATTTCCTGGTCGGCTGTACCGGCTATTACAACTATGACCACGGCTACACGCCCGATTTCCCGGGCGAAAGCGAGTTCAAGGGCCAGATTGTGCACCCTCAGCACTGGCCAGAGGATCTGGACTACGCGGGCAAGAAGGTTGTGGTGATCGGCAGCGGCGCCACCGCCATCACGCTGGTTCCAACCATGGCGGAGCAAGCCGGCCATGTGACCATGCTCCAGCGGTCCCCGACCTATCTCATGCCCCTGCCGTCCACTGACAAGCTGGCACTCGGGCTGCAGAAAGTTCTGCCGGATTCAGTGGCCTACAAGCTGACCCGGGCCCGCAATGTGGCGATTTCCCGCTTCCTGTACCAGCGATCCCGCAAGAGCCCCAGATTCATGCGCCGGATGTTCCTCGGGATCATCAAGCGTCAGGTGAACGGTCAAGCCGACATGCGGCATTTTACCCCGGATTACGATCCCTGGGATCAGCGCCTGTGTGTCGTGAAAGACGGCGATCTGTTCACCGCCCTGAAGACCGGCAAAGCCAGCATCGCCACCGACCACATCGAGCGGTTCACCGAAACCGGCATCCGTCTGAAATCCGGTGAGGAGCTGGAGGCGGATATCATCGTTCCGGCCACCGGCCTGGAGATCCAGATGCTCGGTGGCATCAAGCCGACGGTGGATGGCCAGGCGGTGTTGATGAAGGACAAGGTCATCTACAAGAACGTGATGGTGGAAGGCATGCCCAACGCCGGCATGATCTTTGGCTACACCAACATCTCCTGGACCCTGAAAGTGGACATCGCCGCTGAATACCTGTGCCGCCTGATGAACCTGATGGACAAGCGCGGCTACCGGGTGGTGATGGCCCGGGACACCGAGAACAGTCGGGGCGAGGACACCATCCTCGGTGCGCTCAACTCCGGCTACGTGAAGCGGGCCGCGGACCGGCTGCCCCGCCAGGGCACCCACGGCCCCTGGAAGGCCTCCCAGAACTACCTTGAGGACGTGAAGATCCTCCGGTTCGAGCCCATCGAGGACGGCTTCCTGGAGTTCGACGGCAAACGTACCCACGCCAGCGCCCGTGACACCGGCGGCTTCCTGAAACCGCTGCGTTCCGCGCTGTTCGGATCCTGACGACGCGGGCGCTGCCCTGGCGCGCCCGCGCTCACCGTTACTCGGAACCGAGGTAACTGGCCTGGACGTCGCGCCAGTCTGGGGACTCGGTCATGCGCAGAATCTGCTGGGAGACTCTGGCCCTCAGGGGGCGACCCTCGGGCAAGGCCAGGGCATACAGTTGCTCGGCGAAAATGCCCGGCAGAATCGACAGCTGCTGCTGACCGAGCTGCTGGTTCCGGTACTGCAGGAGCGCGCGATCGTAGACAATGGCATCGGTCTCCCCTTCTGCCACGGACACCATGGCCGAGGTCAGGTCCGGATAGGATTGGTAGCGGATTCGCTGTTCCTCCAGATAGCGCTGACTGGCGGTACCGTTGATGGTGGCAACAACCTTGCCTGGCAGGTCATCGGCCCCCTGGATGCCCGTGCGCAGGTTACTGACGGTCAGCGAGGAGGTGATGGCCGCCGTGAAGCTGGCCACCATGATCAAGCCGGCAAACATCCAGACCAGGGCAATCAGCCGACCGGCAAAGGACACCGGCGCCTTGTCACCGTAGCCTACGGTGGTCATGGTCACTGCCGCCCACCAGAAGCTCGAACCAATGCCCTGGGCGGCGGAGCCGCCAAACTGTTCCGGGTTACGCCGGCGTTCCACCAGCCAGAGTGCAAAACCGACGGCCAGCAGCAGCGCGCCAAGCGCCAGCACGACACTGACGAATTGCCAACTGATCAGCGCCTTCAGGCTGGCGAGCAGGCTTTGTTCCGGTTGCGGCGGAACCGCGATCGACAGCCCGGTCTGATAGAACGGGTGGCTGAAATCGAAGCGCGCCTCCCGGTCGGCGGTCATGGTCAGGGCCCCGACGGCGACATCGATCTCCCCGGTTTCGGTGGCGCTCAGCAGATCGCTGAACGCCATGGGTACCCATTCAAAGTCCCGATCCATGCCCGCCGCCACGGTCCGCCAAAGGTCGATGCTGATGCCTTCCCATCGCCCGTCCTCGGTCTGCATGACGAACGGTGGCACTTCGGTGATGCCGACTTTCAGCGGGGTTTCGGCGGCATGAAGCTGGCCGGCGGTGGCGAGGGCCAGCAGAAAAACACAGGACAGAATCCGTTTAAGCATAGTCACGCGCGGCCGTTTCCGACCGCGCTCCCTTGTCACATTTGGATGAACGCTTGGCGTTATTCATGAAACGCTTCCTGAATCACGTCCCGGTAGTTGCGGATGCGTTGCACGTAATGCACGGGCTCGTAGCCTCGGGCATAGCCGTACCGGGTGCTCGGATAGTAGCGTTTGTCCGCTTTCAGCGGCAGAACCTCCGACATATCCTGCCAGGAGTCAGGGTTCTTGTTCAGTGAGCGGGCCAGTTCTCGGGCGTCGAGCAGGTGGCCGCGACCGATATTGTAGCTGGCCAGGGCCAGGAACGTGCGGTCCGGCTCCGGGATCGTCTCCGGCAGTCGGCGATGCCGGTCCGCCAGGTAGCGGGCGCCGCCGTCAATGGCCGCATACGGGTCCAGGCGGTTATCCACGCCCAGGGATTCCGCGGTGCGTTGGGTGAGCATCATGATGCCGCGAACACCGGTGGGGGATTTCGCCTCGGGATCCCAATGGGACTCCTGATAAGACAGGGCTGCCAGCAAGTCCGCCGGCATGCCGGTCTTGGCTTCGGCCTCCCGGAACTCGTCGATGAAGTCGGGCAAACGATCCTCAATGCGACGGTTCAGGGCGCGGAGATCCACGAAATCGAAATCGCCGATGTAGGCGTAGTAGCGATTTTCCATGCGGCCGATGGCTTCGTCACCGGCGCTGCTGTTCATCCATTCCCGGGCATCCGACGCCAGGTCGTCCGAGCCCGATGGGAGGTACCAGCCGAGATTCTGTCCGGTGGTCAGGTTCATCGCCACTTCCAGATGCGGGAAATGGCGGCGCATCACTTGCACGATGTTGGAATCGGCCACGGTGCAGCCGATGTCCTGCTCGGCAACCGCCGACAGGATGACCTCGGTGGTCCGCTTGTCGTCTTCCTTGAACTCGAGGCCCGTGTGTTGTTCCTTCAGCGTGTTGAGGGTTTCCACATAACTGGAACCGGCGGTGACGACGATCTCGGTGCCGGGAAGATTCTCAGGCTGCCGGGGCAGGGGGCGGGCATCCCGGTGGCACACCAGTTGTTCCGTGATTTCGGTATGGGCCGGGCCTCGGGTGAAACGTTCGTCCCGGGATGGCAGATGGGTCAGGCCGGCGGCGGCGAGATGGGTTGTACCCGCATCCAGGGATTTCAGGACCTCGCCCGTCGAATCCAGCATGGTCCATTCCACCTCCCAGCCACGGGCCTGGGCGTAATCGCTGATCAGCGCGTATTCCGGCCCGACCGGATTTTCGTGCCGGTCCAGGTAATAAGTGGTCGATCCATTGCGGGTGGCGACCTTGAGCACGCCGGTTTCCGCGGGTGGTTTGAGATCTGCGGCTGTGGTTTCGCTGGCGGCGTTGCTGCCGCCGTCGCTACAGCCGGCCAGCAACAGCGGGAGAATGAGGGCACTGCATGAGAACTTCCATCGAATCATGATGACGACTCTCTTTTTGTGACTTCTACGTATAAATACGTACCTACCCCCACTGATACTACTGTCTCCGCTAATTGGATGCATAAGTCTCGATTTTTTCGTCAGAATTGTCCTGGTTGAGATAATAGTGGGCCGATGCGGCCAGGTAGCTTTGGAAGGCCGGAACCGGGATGCCGGCGTCCGACAGGAAGCGGCGGGTGACGGTGGTATCGAAGCGTTGTGGCTGAATAAAATCCAGGGACTCCGGGGCAACCTTCAACAAGCCGGCGACGCCCGGAACTCTGAGCAGTCCACGCAGGATCGCCACCGGCACGTGATAGCTCGGTGCGCCTTGTCCGGTGATGCTGGCGAGCGTGGCCAGCAATGCCCGTAGATTGGGCGTTGTGTCATCCAGTGCCAGCAGGGTCCGCGGTGGCTGTTTATGGCAACAGGCGGCCGCGATGAGAGCCGCCAGGGTGTCGACCGGAATCAGCGGTAACCAGTGGTGTGGACTGCCGGGAATCATGGCCATCCGACCCTGGAAGAGGTTGTCCATCAGTGCGTAAAGGGGCTGGGCCGGATCGATGTGACCGGTGGCCGAGTGTCCGGCGACCGTGGCCGGCTGGATTTCGACACTGTCCATCTGGTTCTGCCTGACAAACGCCCGAGTGGCCAGGCCGCTTTCCAGTTTGCTGGCTTCATAGCCACCCAGTCTGCGGTAGACCCGGTGCCAGCGGGTCCGATCGGGGTGGAGCAGGTCGATGCCGGACCTTTCCAGGTGAGCCGTGTTGGCGAGCATGAAGCCGGTGACAAACACCAGGCGGGCACCCAGTGCCCGGGCCAGCTCCGCCACCCGCAGGCTACCGGTCACGTTGGTGTGGCGGGCCTCGTGCGGCGGCAGGTGCCACGCGAAGCGCGCGACCAGATGCACCACGCAATCGACCCCGGCAGGCCATTCGGTCAGTCCCAGTTCCGGGGTTTCGAGGTCTCCTGCCAGGACCGAAATTCGCTCGGCTGCGCCGGCTCCCGCACGGACGAAGGTTCTCAGTGTCGCCAGCGAATCGGGGGATCGCATCAGTGCAATCACCTCATGCCCCTGTTGGGTCAGGGCCAGGCACACATGTCTGCCAATAAAACCGGAGGCTCCGGTGATCAGAATTTTCATAACACGCTCCTTGTTTGGGTGAACGGAACCAGCCTAAAGTATGGAGTAAACTCTAAGGTCAACAGGGGCGATGGACATGCGGATTGCCGAACTGGAGCAGCGCACCGGGGTCAGCCGTTACACGCTCCGGTACTACGAAAAGCAGGGACTGATCCGTGAGGTGGCCCGGGCGAACAACAATTACCGGGAGTACCCGGAACAGGCCGTTGACCGGGTTGCGATGGTGCGACAGCTCAAGGACCTGGGGTTTTCCCTGCGTGAGATCCGGGACCTGCTGGACGCGGTGCGGTCGGACCGGATCAACTGCCTGGAAGGCGCCGCGCTCATGGCGGAGAAGCGAGCCCGGGTCAATGCGCGGATAAGGGAGCTGGAAGCCGTCAGCCGGATGCTTCAACAGGAACAGGAGCGGCTGGAGCAGAGTGCCAGGGACCATGGCCTGCTGTAGTGGTCTACTATTGGTTGTGCCCACCACCGAATGAAAGGACGCTGGATATGAAGATGCTCAGGCTGTTCGCCGCTGCCCTGTTCACCCTGGCTACTGCCGGTCTGACCCATGCCGCCGATGGTCTGATTGCGGTCAAGAGCAGCTACAGTGTGCCGGCCACGGCGGACAAGCTGGTGGCGGCACTTGAAGAGAAAGGCATGAGGGTGATGAACCGGATTGACCACGCGGCTGGTGCGGAAGCCGCCGGCTCCTACCTGAGGCCGACCGAGCTGGTGATCTTCGGCAATCCGACAGTGGGTACGCCGCTGATGCGCTGCGCACAGAGCGTGGCCGCCGACCTGCCACAGAAGGCCCTGATCTGGGAAGACGAAGACGGCCAGGTCTGGCTTGGCTACAACGATCCGGCCTATCTCAAAGCCCGGCATGGCATCGAGGGCTGCGACGAGGTGCTGGCAAACATCACCGGGGCACTGGCCCGTTTCGCCGAGGCGGCAACGCGCTGACCCCTGAACCCCCCAACGTGCTGCGAAAAGTACTGTTACGGAAAACACGTACACATCGGTGGATGGCTGTGTCAGGCTGCACACCTGTTCATCCGGTTTGGTTTTTCCTGATTCTCGGCCGGTCATTATTTCTGTTGTAGGTGACTGTTGTATGGCCTCTCGCAGCAAGGCGGCCCGGCGCCCGCTCTGGCACCCGGCGTACTGGGGTTCCTGGTGTCTGGTTTTTGTCCTCTGGTTGTTGTCGTTTCTGCCCATGTCTGCCAAGCAACGCTTTGGCGGTGCACTGGGCCGCTTCCTTGCCCGCAAGCTCAAATCCCGGGCCAAAGTGGCCGACGCCAATCTCTCCGCCTGCATGCCGGAGCTCAACGACGCCGAGCGCAGCCAACTGGTTGAGGACACGTTTGTCGCCTCGGCCAGGGGCTTTCTGGAGAGCATCCACGCCTGGTGGCGGGATATGACACCTTATTGCGATCGAGCGTCGGTCCATGGCCTCGAACACCTCGAAGAGGCCAAACAACGGGGCAACGGGGTACTGCTGATCGGTGGCCACTACAGCATCTTTGATTTCGCGTTGCCGCTGATTGCCTGCCAGCTCGACAAGCCGGGCTACATGTACCGCCCCAACAACAACCCGGTCATCGACCGGATGATCGAACGTGGCCGCCGCCGGCATTTCAACATTCGACCCTTTACCAAGCGCGAGCTGCGGCCAATGCTGTCGTTCCTGAAAGAGGGCGGGCAGGTCTGGTTCGCCTGTGACCAGGACTTTGGCAAGAAATCGGAAGTGTTCGTGCCCTTTTTCGGCGTCAACGCCGGCTGCATCACCTCCCCCAGCTATATCGCCCGGCAGTCCGGGGCGTCGATCCTCTGCGTCAGTCACCTGCGCATGCCCGATGGCAGTTACCGGGTGGAGTTTTCGCCGATTCAGGAACAGTTTGGTGACGATACCCAGAAGGACGCGGAGATCTGGAACGGCTTCATCGAGGACACCGTTCGGGAACAGCCGGACCAGTACCTGTGGTTGCACAAGCGCTTCAAGAGCCGACCGGAAGGGGTTGCGAGCATCTATTGAACCTCGTCCGATGCGGTATTGCCGGCCCGCTGATCGACATCGGATTGACTTGACCGTTGCCCGAACTTGTCCAGACCTCGGGCGAGGGTGGCGTGGGAAAGTTGCCCCATGTGGGAATCCACCAGTTGGCCGCTGGCGTTGTAGAACAGGGTAGTGGGCAAACCGTGGCTGCCTGAGACGCGGGCCAGCTGGCCAGTTTTGTCCAGATAGACGTTGTTTACCTCCAGCTGCTGATCCGCCAGGAATGCCCGGATGGTGCCGGGGTGCTCGCGCTGGTTGGCAAACACGTAGACCACATCGGAATCGCGCGCCTGTGCCTGCTGAAGAACGGGCATTTCCCGGATGCAGGGCGGGCACCAGGTCGCCCACAGATTGACCACCATGGGTTTGCCCTGCGCCAGATCCGGGAGCGAGCTGGGCTGCCCATCCAGAGCCCTCAGCGCCACCTCCGGTATCCCCCGGGCCTGTTGCTCGATCAGGGCAATGGTGGCGGTGGTGCCGGCCCAGAACAGGACGCCCGTCGCTACGGCAACGGTCAGGGCGCGGCGAAGCGCCTGCCGGCGCCACAGCAGGAAGAGCGTCATCGCCAGGGCCCCGATCACCCCCCAGACCGCATCAAATCCGCCATCCCGGATATCGATGATCCCGAGCAGGTCATTCCGGTAGTGTTCGAAGTACTGCCCCACAAAACCAACACGGGCAGTGATCATGGCGGCAAGGAAGATGTCGGCGACCGGGCCCGCCACCGGCACGCGGTGCCGCCGTCCCATAAGACCGCCCACCAGCAGGGCCAGGAGCAGGGCGACAAGCACTGAAAGATGGCCGATGGACAGGCTCATGGGGCCCACGCTGATGCTGGTCATGAAAACTCCGGTCGGGAATGAGAGGTGTCTGTGACGGTCCGCGGGCCCTTGAGTTCCCGGACGACCGTTAACAAATACCTATGGCTAAGTCGCCGGGCCTCTGTTACTGTGCCCGCATCCTGCCTCTAGGGATTCCGCTTTTCCGGCTTATCGCCGTGTTGCGAACCATCCATACGACCTGTCAGAGGACGTCACCCCGTTAACGGCGCGTGACTGTAGTCGTCTTTTATTCCATGAATCTTCATGGCATCTGCCCGCATTCGCCGAGAACCGGTGTTCGTGGAGGCAGAACAATCAAGAGTTGATCCACTATGAATTTTTCTTCACTCGGTTTGTCCGAGCAGCTGGTCCGTGCCACCTCCGATCAGGGTTACGAAACCCCGTCTCCGATTCAGGCCCAGGCCATCCCCGCGGTCCTGTCCGGCAAGGACGTGATGGCGGCGGCCCAGACCGGCACCGGCAAAACCGCCGGCTTTACCCTGCCGCTGTTGCAGCGTCTTGGTGAAAAACCGCGCACTGGCAAGGGCCCCCGCGCCCTGATCCTGGCGCCGACCCGCGAGCTGGCGGCACAGGTGCATGACAGCGTGAACCTGTACAGCAAATATATTCCAACCAAGGCGGCCGTGGTCTTCGGCGGGGTGAAAATCAATCCCCAGATGATGAAGCTGCGTAAGGGCCTGGATGTGCTGGTGGCGACACCGGGACGACTCATGGACCTGTACCAGCAGAACGCGGTGCGTTTTGACGAGGTCGAGATCCTGGTCCTGGACGAAGCCGACCGGATGCTGGACATGGGTTTCATCCGTGACATCCGCAAAATCCTGGCATTGTTGCCGGCCAAGCGCCAGAACCTGCTGTTCTCAGCGACTTTCTCCAACGAGATTCGTACTCTGGCCGAGGGGCTGCTGGACAACCCGGTTCAGGTGGAAGTGGCGGCCCGCAACACCACCGCCGAGAAGGTGAAACAGTCGGTTTATCCGGTGGATCAGAGCCAGAAAACCGCGCTGCTGAGCAAGCTCGTACGTGACAACGACTGGGAGCAGGTGCTGGTCTTTACCCGCACCAAGCACGGTGCCAACCGCCTGACCCAGAAACTGGAGCGGGACGGCATCACCGCCGCCGCGATCCATGGCAACAAATCCCAGGGCGCCCGTACCCGCGCGCTCAGTGAGTTCAAGCAGGGTGACATCCGGGTGCTGGTGGCAACCGACATCGCCGCCCGTGGTCTGGACATCAAGCAGCTGCCGCAGGTGGTGAATTTTGAATTGCCGAACGTGCCGGAAGACTATGTCCACCGGATCGGCCGCACCGGGCGTGCCGGAGAAAGTGGCCATGCCCTGTCTCTGGTCAGCGCCGACGAGGGCAAGTTGCTGGCAGGCATCGAGAAACTGATCAAGAAGCAGTTGCCACGCAAGTCGGTGGAAGGCTTTGAGCCGACCAACAACCTGCCGTTGAAGCCAAAAGCCAAGGCCGATCCGAGCAAAGCCCGAGGCCGTAACGGCAACGGTGGTGGTCAGGGCCGGCCCGGTGGCAAACCCAGGAGCGCCGGCGCCAAGCCGGGTGGACGCAGTGGTGGCCGCAGCCAGAATGGCGGTGGTCAGCGGGCTCGTTCGGGCCAGCGTCAGAGTGCCTGAGGCCGGTTGAGGTCCTTCAGAAAGGCGGAGCGATTGCTCCGCCTTTTTCGTTTCTGTGACAAAAAAGCGGGGCCCGAGGGCCCCGCACAGGAAGCGCACCTTTCGACAACCCACAGACCCATTAGGTTGCCGGACGGCACGGGGATCAGAACGTGTAGGAGACGCCGACCATGTAAACCCAGGGGTCGATGTCCACATCGAGCTTCCCGGTGGTGATCTTGCTGCCATCAGCGGCGTAGACACCGATCTCGGCGTCGGTGTCGATGTCGAGCCACCACACCGCGGCGTTCAGGCCGACGTTATCCGTCAGCCGGTAATCCAGACCCACCTCGGCTGCCAGGCCAAAGCTGTCGTCCAGCGTCAGGTCGGTGCGATCCACCGTCCCTGCCGGTGTTCCCAGGTTGGCCTGGGCGACGGCATCCACGGTGTCGGTCAGGGTTTGCGTGGTTTTCTCTTCGAAGAAGTTCGTGTAGTTCACGCCGGCCCCGAGGTACGGCTGGAACTTGCTGGCGCTTGGCATCGGGAAATACTGGAGGGTCAGGGTCGGTGGCAGGTGCTTAGTTTCACCCAGCTTGCCTGCGCCGCCCAGAATGCCGTCGCCCTTGATGTCGTGATTGAACGGGGTGGCGGCGAGCAGGCCGACACCGACGTGGTCAGAGAGCATGTAGGTGAAGGTCAGCCCAAGCTGGGTATCGGAGTCGACCTTGACCTTGGCGCCGGGAATGACGGCTAGCCCGGGCAGGTCGGTTCTCAGACTGTTGCTGGAGGAATCCGGATCCACCGTGGCGGCACCGGCACGGAAAATGAAATCACCGGCCTCATAAGCGTTGACGGCGGGGGCGGCGGCCAGCATCGCAGTGGCCAGAACACTGAGTGTGAATGTACGGGACATCTCGATCTCCTTAACCTGAAAGTGTGATGGGGTCAGGTTAATGACCGAGCGAAATGGAAAGTTGACTTGGCGCAAGAATCGCCGGCGAACGCCCCCGCTTCAGCCAGCGCTTTGATGTAACTCAAAAAGTGGGCAGGTGTGGGGCTTGTGCCAATAGTCAGGCGGAGCTTTTTTTGCTTTCGGTCCGGCCGGCGGGCAGGGACGCCTCGGGTACGAACACGTCCCGGACCGTCAGTGGCTGGCCGTCAGCGTCCTGGACTTCCACCGGGTGGATGGGGCGGCCCGTGGCCCGGTCCCGGAGATCCAGCGGCGGCTCATCAGGCGCCGGGTTCCACTTGTCGCCCCACTGACGCAGGGCAATCACCACCGGGAACAGGTCCCGGCCCTTCTCGGTCAGCCGGTATTCAAAGCGGGAGCCGTGCTCGCCAACATCAACCTTGCTCAGGACCCGATTGTCCACCAGCCGGGCCAGGCGGTCACACAGGATGTTCTTGGCAATGCCCAGTTCCTGCTGGAAGTCGACAAAGCGCCGGGTACCGTACATGGCGTGCAGCACAATCAGCAGCGACCACCAGTCCCCCACTTCATTGAGGGCACGGGCGACGGAGCAGTTGGAATCATCAAAACGTTTTCTGGCCATGTCAGGGAGTGTACCGAATAGGGTTGCATTTTAAAACCAGATTGAATAGGGTTGCTTTACGAAACCAAATTGATGAGGTCGCTACGTTTTTCCTTACCTCATTGCCAGTCAGCTTCTTTAAGCGAGGAGTGCTCTTCCATGACCATGAATCTTGGCCCCCTTTTCGAACCGTTTGAGCTTCACAACCTGAAGCTGCGCAACCGCGTGGCCATGGCGCCCATGACCCGTAACTTCTCGCCGGGCAATGTCCCCAACGAGGACGTGGTCAGCTATTACCGTCGCCGCGCGGAAAATGGCGTTGGCCTGCTGATTACCGAAGGCACCACCGTGAACCACGCGGGCGCCAATGGCTACCCGAATGTCCCGGCGTTTCATGGCGACAATGCCCTGGGCGGCTGGAAGCAGGTTGTGGATGCCGTGCATGAAGCGGGCGGTGCCATTTTCCCGCAGCTCTGGCACGTGGGTGCTGTGCGCAAGGAAGGAACCGAGCCGGATCCCTCGGTCCCGGGTTACAGCCCATCTGGCCTGTTTGCCCCTGGCAAGCCCAACGGCAAGGCCATGACCAAGGATGACATCGACGATGTGATCAAGGCGTTTGCGGATGCCGCCCAGGATGCCAAGGGGCTCGGTTTTGACGGCGTCGAGATTCACGGTGCCCACGGTTACCTGCTGGACCAGTTCCTGTGGGAAGGCACCAACCAGCGGGACGACGAATACGGCGGCAGCATGGAAAACCGGCTGCGGTTCGTGGTCGAGATCGTCGAGGCCGTCCGTCATCGCGTCGGCCCGGACTACCCGATCATGCTGCGTTTCTCCCAGTGGAAGCAGCAGGATTACGAGGCGAAACTGGTCAATACTCCGGAAGAACTGGACGCCTTCCTGGCGCCGCTGGTCGAGGCCGGCGTGGACATCTTCCACGCGTCCACCCGTCGTTTCTGGGAGCCGGAATTCGAGGGTTCAAACCTGAACCTGGCTGGCTGGACCCAGAAACTCACCGGTAAACCGACCATGTCGGTTGGCAGTGTCGGCCTGACCGAGGACTTCATCAGCGGCACCTTTGCCAGCAAGAAGGAAGCGGTGGAACAGGCCGGCATCGACGAGCTGGTGGAACGCATGAACAACCACGAGTTTGACCTGATTGCCGTGGGGCGCGCCCTGTTGCAGGACCCGGAATGGCTGGTGAAAGTGAAGGAAGGGCGGATTGGTGAGGTCGAGCCGTTCGCCAAGAAGTCACTGGCCAAACTCTATTAAGTTTGTGTACCCCCTTCGGCCCCGGTTAACCGGGGCTTTTTTGTGCCTGTCGAATCCGGTACCTGTCTGATCCGTAATCGCATCCGCCGGCCTATCCACTATCATGGGGCCTATTGTTCATTGGAAGGGAGTGAAAGGATGTTGAACTCAGCCTTACTGAAGATGACGGCCCTGGTTGCGGTGCTGACTCTGGCCGGGTGTGCCACGGTCGGCCAGGATTTCGCGACCCACAACGTCGACGAAATCACCATCGGCGAGACCACCCGCTCCGACATCGAGGCACTGTTCGGCGAGCCCTGGCGCACCGGTGTTGAGGACGGCAAGCGTACCTGGACCTACGGCAAGTACCGCTGGTCGGCGTTCGGTGATGCCGAGACCACCGATCTGGTCGTGCGGTTCAACGAGGACGGCACGGTTTCGTCCTACGTCTATAACACCACTGAATAAGCCGCGGTCCGGCCTGGTCTCCGGCGTCGCCGGGCACCAGGCCGCAATCCCGCTCCGCTAGCCCCGCAGGCCACTCACCAGCTTGTCGATACTGTCCTTGGCGTCGCCAAACAGCATCCGCGCGTTGTCCTTGAAGAACAAGGGGTTTTCCACGCCGGAATAGCCGGTCGCCATGCCCCGTTTCAGGATCACCACCTGGTGGGATTTCCAGACCTCCAGCACCGGCATACCGGCAATCGGGCTGCCCGGATCCTCGGCGGCGGCCGGATTCACGGTATCATTGGCGCCGATGACCAGCACCACGTCGGTGTTCGGGAAATCGTCGTTGATTTCGTCCATCTCCAGAACGATGTCATAAGGCACATGGGCCTCGGCCAGCAGGACATTCATGTGGCCGGGCAGGCGACCCGCCACCGGGTGAATGCCAAAGCGGACGTTGACGCCCCGTTCCCGGAGTAGCTTGGTCATGTCACTGACGCCGCTCTGGGCCTGGGCCACCGCCATGCCGTAGCCTGGAACGATGATCACGGACTCGGCATTGCGCAGCTCCTCGCAGACCTCGTCAACGGTGGTTTCGTGCACCGACTGGTCGGAATCGGCCGCGGCCGAACTGCTGCTGGTCTGGCCAAAGCCGCCGAGGATGACGCTGATGAACGACCGGTTCATCGCCTTGCACATGATGTAACTCAGGATGGCACCGCTGCTGCCGACCAGGGCACCGGTCACGATCAGCAGGTCATTACCCAGCATGAAGCCGATGGACGCCGCCGCCCAGCCCGAGTAGCTGTTGAGCATGGACACCACCACCGGCATGTCGGCCCCGCCAATGGCCATGATCAGGTGGATACCCAGGACCGAGGCGATCAGGGTCATCAGTACCAGCGCCACCAGGCCCAGGGCCAGGCTGTCGGTCCCCAGGAACCAGGCTCCCAGCAGCACGGAGACGATCACCGCCGCCAGGTTCATCAGGTGACGTCCGGGCAGGGTCAGGGCCTTGCTGGCGATGCGGCCGTCGAGCTTGCCGCAGGCCACCAGTGACCCGGTGAAGGTAACGGCACCAATGAAGATCCCGACAAACACCTCCACCAGTTTGATGGTGTGCTCGGTCCCCACGGTGACCTTGAGCGGTTCGATGTAGCCGGCAAAGCCCACAAACACCGCCGCCAGCCCCACGAAACTGTGGAGCAGGGCCACCAGCTGCGGCATCTGGGTCATTTCCACCTTGTTGGCGATGGCGATGCCGATGCTGGCGCCGACGAGCACCGCAATCACGATGGCGATCAGACCGCCACCGCTGACGTTGGCCACCGTGGCAATCAGGGCAATGATGATTCCGGCGACGCCATAGAGATTGCCGCGCCGGGCCGATTCCTGGTGGCTCAGACCACCGAGACTGAGGATGAACAACACGCTGGCCACCACATAGGCCACACTGACGAGTCCTGTACTCATGGTGGTCGACTCCTACTTACGGAACATTTTGAGCATGCGGTGGGTGACCCGGAAGCCGCCCCCCACGTTGATGCTGGCAATCAGCACCGCGACAAACGCCATGATCCCGACCGCGATGTTACTGGCCTGGGCCAGGTGCAGCATGGCCCCGATCACGATGATGCCGCTGATGGCGTTGGTGACGCTCATCAGGGGGGTATGCAGCGACGGGGTGACATTCCAGATGACCTGCCAGCCGATGAAACAGGCCAGCACAAACACCGTGAAATGACGGAGGAAACTCTCCGGGGCATGGGCGCCAACCCCGTACAGGGCGGCCACCGTGACCAGCAGCAAGACGCCCTTGCCAATCAGGCTCCGGCGGGCCGATTCCTTGCGGGCGGCTTCCTTCTGGGCCGCCGAAGGTTCCTCGGTGCCGGGCGCGGGCTTCGGACTGACCGGCGCCTCGGGTTGGGGTGGCGGCCAGGTTACATCCTGGCCGTGCACCACGGTCAGGCCACGGATAACGTCGTCCTCCATGTTGACCTGGGGCTCGCCATTCTTCTCCGGGGTCAGCTCGGTCAGCAGGTGAAACAGGTTGGTGGCGTAGAGATCGCTGGCCACCTTGGCCATCCGGCTCGGCAGGTCGGTGTAGCCAATCAGGGTAACGCCGTGTTTCTCGACAATGGTACCGGGCTCGGTCAGCTCGCAGTTGCCGCCCCGCTCGGAAGCCAGGTCGACAATGACGCTGCCGGGCTTCATGGACTTGACCATGTCGGCGGTGATCAGTCTGGGTGCCGGCTTGCCGGGAATCAGTGCGGTGGTGATGATGATATCCACCTCTTTCGCCTGCTCCGCGAACAACGCCATCTCGGCCTTGATGAACTCATCGCTCATCTGCTTGGCGTAGCCGCCGGAGCCGCTGCCTTCTTCCTCGCCAAAATCAAGCTCCAGGAATTCCGCACCCATGCTTTCGATCTGTTCCTTCACCTCCAGCCGGGTATCGAAGGCGCGTACCACCGCCCCCAGGCTGTTGGCGGCGCCCACGGCCGCCAGGCCGGCGACACCGGCGCCGATCACCATCACCTTGGCCGGCGGCACCTTGCCCGCCGCAGTGACCTGGCCGGTGAAGAATCGCCCGAAATGATTGGCCGCCTCAATGACCGCCCGGTAGCCGGCGATGTTGGCCATGGCGCTCAGGGCATCCATCTTCTGGGCCCGGCTGATTCGCGGCAGGCTGTCGATGGCGAACGAAGTGATCTTTTTGGCCGCGAGCTTCTCCAGCAGCTCCGGATTCTGGGCTGGCCAGATGTAACTGACGAGGAAGGCCCCCTCCTTCATCAGGTCGATCTCGTGGGCTCCCAGGGAAGGGTTTTCCATCGGCGCCCGGACCTTCAGGATGAAATCCGAGTCGCGCCATAACGACCGGGTATCAACGGCGATGCTGGCGCCGACCGCTTCGTAGGCCTCGTCACGGTAATGCGCGGCCTCGCCGGCACCGGCTTCGACAACAACCTCGTACCCCAGGTCGATCAGCTTGTGCGCCGACGGTGGCGTGACCGCTACCCGCCGCTCGTCGGTGAAAATCTCTTTCGGGATGCCCAGTTTCATAATGCGTGCGCCCTCCGGCTGAACGGATGAACCAAGTATCTGATATACAGACTAGTTCAACCTGAGGAACCTGCCCGTTTACATCAAAATGGGGCGATTACCGAAGGGTCATTCGGTACTGGCAACCAGTTGCGCCAGCCGCTCGGGCGACAGGGAGTCCACCATCGCGCCGCGAAACTGCCGGTTGATGAATCGCTCGGTTTCCCGCTGAATGCGTTCCCGCTGTGCCGGCTGATCGATGTAATCCATGGCCCGGAACAGGATGTAGCGGATGGTCATGTGGGAGATTTCATGAATGGTGTCCGGGGCAACCGCCTTGACCAGGTCCCGGTCAATCAGGTCCTCGGCCATCTCACGCGCGCTGGCGTCCAACTGGGCTTCCAGGGCCCGTCGCAGGACGGGGGAAGGACCATGCAACTCCCGCACGGCCACGGTGGTCGCGGCCGGGTTGGCCAGGAAATAGTGGTACACGAAACTGACGGTGTCGTGGGCGGCCTGCTCGGAGGTATCCGCCGTGCGCCGCAACTCCCGCACCCCGGCCTTCATGTCCTCGGCGATGTAGCCGAGCACGTTCAGTCCGAACTCGTCCAGGTTCCGGAAATGCCGGTAGAAGGTGTTCGGGTTCAGTCCCGCTTCCCGCGCAAGCTCCCGCAGGCCCAATGATGTCAGGCTCCGGCTCTGGGTGATCAGTCTCAGCGCGGCCTGCACAAGCTTCAGTTTGCCGCCCGTTAACACACTCATGATGTAACGCCTCAGTCAGATG
The DNA here is from genome assembly GCF_019264345.1 of Marinobacter arenosus. NCBI lineage: Bacteria > Pseudomonadati > Pseudomonadota > Gammaproteobacteria > Pseudomonadales > Marinobacteraceae > Marinobacter > Marinobacter arenosus. The sequence continues at coordinate 2,324,748 of NZ_JAHVAO010000001.1, read as the reverse complement.
GGGGAATTGGGGGAAGCTTTCCGAAACTGTGCGCAGCCATGGATGGCGGAGCTCAAGCGCCACATGGACGTGCTCGAGCGGGTTTCGGAAAGCTTCCCCCGATTGCCCCTTCTCAATGTTGGAGGGAAGGACAGTTGGTTGTCAGTAAGGGCCAACTAGTGGGTTTTGATCGAATCAGAGTATACAGTTGTCTACCTTTCTGTGTATACATGTGTCTACCGATCGCCATCATGACGCGATCGACAACAACAGACAAGGCCGCACAGGTCACAGGAACACGAGGTTACCATGAGCCAGACAACGAAGATTGCCATCATTGGAACCGGATTCTCCGGATTGGGAATGGGCATCAAACTCAAGGAGGCCGGCTACAACGATTTTGTCATTCTCGAACAGAGCGACGACGTCGGCGGTACCTGGCACGAAAACCATTACCCCGGTTGTGCCTGTGACGTGCAGTCGGCCCTGTACTCCTTCTCCTTCGAGCAGAACCCGAACTGGAGCCGGATGTTCGCCCGCCAGCAGGAAATCAAGGAGTACCTGCGCGGGTGTGCCGAAAAGTACGGCTTGATGGAGCACATCCGCCTGAACACGCACGTGGCCGGAGCGCACTGGGATGACCAGCGCGCCCAGTGGACCGTGGAAACCTGCGACAGCCCCACGCTCTGGGCCTATATGCAGGACAAGGGACTCAAGCCGGGCGACACGCTGGACCGCAGCGACAAGGCGTTGCCGTCGTTCGAGCGTTTCAGGGCTGACATTGTGGTATCGGCGATGGGCGGACTCAGTACGCCGGCTTACCCCGCCATCAAGGGCATTGAGACCTTCACCGGCAAGAGCTTCCATTCCCAGGACTGGGATCATGGCTACGATCTGCGAGGCAAGCGCGTGGCGGTGATCGGCACCGGTGCCTCCGCCATCCAGTTCGTCCCGGAAGTGGCCAAGGAAGCCGCCCGGCTTGACCTGTACCAGCGTACCCCGCCGTGGATCATGCCCAAGCCGGACCGGGAGATCCGTCCGCTGGAGAAAGCCCTATTCCGCCGGTTCCCCCAGACCCTCAACGCCTTACGACAGAGCATCTACTGGATGCTGGAAGCCCGGGTGCTGGGCTTCGTCGGTAACCCGCGTATCCTCAAGCTGGGGGAGCTCCAGGCCCGCCGGCACATCCGCAGCCAAATCAAGGACAAGGCACTGCGCCGGAAGGTGACCCCGGATTTCCACTTTGGCTGTAAGCGGGTGCTCATCTCCAACAACTATTACCCGGCGCTGGCACAGGACCACGTTAACGTGCTCACCGATGGTATCCGGGAAGTGCGCGGCAACGTGATTGTGGATGGTCAGGGCAACGAGCGGGAAGTGGACTGCATCATCTACGGCACTGGCTTCAAGGCCCAGGATCCGATTCCCGCCGGCATGGTGCATGGCCGTAATGGCCAGGACCTGCTGGAAGCCTGGAAAGAAGGCGCCGAGGCCTACAAGGGCAGCGCGATCACCGGTTTCCCGAACTTTTTCATGCTCACGGGTCCCAACACCGGTCTGGGCCACAGTTCGATGGTGTATATGATCGAATCCCAGATCCAGTACATCCTGGACGCGGTGAAAACCATGGACCGCAAAGGCTGGCGCAGTGTCGAGGTGAAAGAAGAGGCGTTCAGCCAGTACAACGCCTCGGTGCACGCCAAGCTCGGTGATTCGGTCTGGCACACCGGCTGCAAGAGTTGGTACGTCAACGAGAATGGCAAGAACACCACGCTCTGGCCGGGCTTCACCTGGCAGTTTCGGCAGCAGACCCGCCGTTTTGATGCCGCACAGTATCGCTGCGAGCAGGTCCAGTCGGAACTGGAGGGACAGGACGTCGCGTTGGCTTGACGCCTGATCAGTCGCCCGGGGTTTCCTCGGCTGCGAGGTAGATGCCGGGTGGCTGGTAGTAGTTGAAAAACGTGGCGGTCTTTCGGTAGCCCTGACGCCGGAACAGGTCCGTCAGGTTCAGGCCGATGCCCACGTAGAGCGTGCGCTCATCGGGCTCATCCGGGGCTGAGTAGCCCCGGGTGTAATAGCCGGCGTGGAACTCCACGTGCCGGAGAACCCCCCGCCTGAACGCATCGAAGCCATTCAGTTTGAGAGCCACCAGGTATTTCGAGTTGTCGTAATCGGTGGTGACGTCAATCTGGTTTGGCTCAAAGCCATACTCCCAGCGCAGGTCGACCTTTTCGGCCAGGCTTGGAAAGCGGTACCGGTAATAGCCCGCGAGGGCGCCGGCGGCATTGGCGATCAGATCCTCGTAGGAGAAACCGAAGTCGCTGAAGGCGTCTCCGAATTCCATATACCCCAGGATGGCAAACGAGGACAGCGCACCGTACCGGGCAGCGTTCTCCGGGGTGAAGCACCAGTGCTCGTACAGGCTGGCGATGCCCTGAGCCGTGGCGTAGGTGGTGAACAGGTGACCAAGCTTGTCGGCGCCGCCCTCGGGGCTGTCCTGGCCGAACCAGCCTTCCGACGAGGCGCTCGGGCTGGTACTGAAATAATCCCAGTGGGTGACACCCCAGGCGGTGATGACACCCGCGCCGGTCAGGGTGACGCTGGCTGCCCGGCGCAGCCGTTCATCTGGCGAGATGGGTTCGGGGCACTGTGCCATTGCCGGGGGCGCACAGGCCAGAGCGGCCACAAGCATGGCCGCCCGGACGAATCGACGTGGTGCGCCCAGAGCCCTTGGATTCATGGTCAATCCCGATCATCGCATCCTGATTGCGATACCGCAGCAGCCTTTAGCATAGCCAATCCAGCGGTGCGGGACAGCCGGGAACCGGCAGAGCTCAGCTCACATCTCAGCTTACGAGGGTGCCGCCGTCCACGGCCAGGCACTGCCCGGTGATGTGACGACCGGCCTCGGAGGCCAGCAGCACCGCGGCACCCTTGAGGTCTTCCTCGCCGCCGAAACGGTTCAAGGGGATGCGCTCCAGCATCTTCTCGCCCTGGGCATCCAGCAACCCCTGGGACATCTTCGAGGGGAAGAAACCGGGGCACAGGGCGTTCACGTTGATGTTGTACCGGCCCCACTCGGCGGCCAGCGCCCGGGTGAAGTTCACCATGGCACCCTTGCTGGTGTTGTAGGCGATGGTCTTCATGCCCTCCGGATTGCCGGAAAGTCCAGCGATGGAGGCGATGTTGATGACCTTGCCGGTCTGGCGCGGGATCATGCAGCGCTTGCCCACGGTCTGGGTCAGGAAGAAGCTGGCGTTGACGTTCAGGTTCATCACCTTCATCCAGCCTTCGGCCGGGTAGTCCTCGGCCGGGGCGCCCCAGGTGGCGCCGGCGTTGTTCACCAGGATGTCGATGTCGCCCAGCTGGTCGACCACCTGATCGACCACCGCCGGAATCCCCTCGAGATTGCCCAGATCCGCGGCGATGGTGATCACCTTCACGCCCAGCCCCTCCAGATGCTCTTTGGCGGCATCCAGCTCATGCTGCTTGCGGGCACTGATGGCGACGCTGGCGCCCAGTTCGCCCAGCGCTTCCGCCATCTGCAGTCCGAGGCCCCGGGAGCCACCGGTGATGAAAGCGACCTTTCCGGTCAGGTCCAGTAACTGTTTCACGCTCATAATGGGTTCCTCTTCTGTAGGGTCGAACTCAGGCGCTCGCGGCCAGCAGGCCGTCACTGACCTGGGCCAGATGGTGGTCGGCGTCGCCAAACAGCAGGTTGATCAGGGTCAGGCGCTTGAACAGGTGGGCGGCGAACATCTCGTCGGTCACCCCCATGCCGCCGTGCAGCTGCACACCTTCCTGACCGACAAAGCGGGCGGCCTGGCCCACCAGGGTCTTGGCCATGGACAGGGCTTCCCGACGTTGCGTGCGGACGTCGGAGTCGGCCTCGCTGGCGGCCAGAATGGCCATGGATTTCGCCTGCTCGGCCTGGATAAACATATCAGCCATCCGATGCTGCAACACCTGGAACTTGCCGATGGCCACGCCAAACTGCTTGCGGGTCCTGATGTACTCCAGGGTGGTGGCGTTCATGGCTTCCATGGCGCCGACCGCCTCCGCGCACAGGGCAGCAATGCCCAGATCGGTGGCCTTCTCAATGGCCGGGAAGGCCTCATCGAGGGTGCCAATCAGATGGTCGGCGCTGACGCTTACCCCGCTGAACTGGATGTCCGCCATGCGATGGCCATCGTGGGTCGCAAAGTCGTCCACCTGGATACCCGGGGTCGAGGTGTCGACCAGAAACAGTGATAGGCCGCGCTCATCGCCCGGCTCGCCGCTGGTGCGGGCTGACACGATAACCTGTTGGGCCTGTCCGCCGTGCAGGACGGCGGTCTTGTGGCCGCTGATCCGGTAGCCGTCTCCGTCCCGCCGCGCGGTGGTGTGTACGTGGCTCAGATTGTAACGGGCACCGGGCTCGCTGTGGGCAAAGGCCAGCAACCGTTCACCGCTTCCGATAGCGGGCAGTATGTCTTTTTTCTGGGCCTCGCTGCCATGATCGCGGATCAGGCCGCCGGCCAGCACGACGGTGGCCAGGTAGGGCTCAACCACCAGGCTGCGCCCGAAATTCTCCATCACCACCATGGTGTCAATCGCGTTACCCCCCAGGCCGTCATAGGCTTCGGGGAAGGTGAACGCCAGCAAACCCATCTCTGCCAGCGCGGCCCAGGTGGCCGGGTCGCTGCCCTGGCCGGACGCAATCACTTCACCGCGTTTCTCGAACCCGTATTCGTTGGTCACGAAGCGGCGCAGGGAATCGTTCAGCATCTGCTGTTCTTCGGTGAGTTCAAAATTCATAGACGTCTCTCCAAATCTTAAGAGCTGCAGGCGCTGTTAAAGACCAAGCACGAGTTGGGCGATGATGTTGCGCTGGATCTCGTTCGACCCGCCAAAGATCGACAGCTTGCGCATGTTGAAGTAATCGCCGGCCGCCGGCGTGGCATCGATGGAGCCGGTGCGGGGGCCCTGGTAGTCCAGCTCCAGTGCCTCCGGAATGTGGGCAATGGCATCCTGGCCGGTGGCTTCCATCAGCATCTCGAACAGTTTCTGGCCGATCTCCGTGCCACGAATCTTCAGGATCGAGGCCTGGGGGCCGGGGCCACGCTTGTCGGTCAGTACCCGTAACACCGTCAGCTCCAGCGCCCGGAGTTCCGCATCCAGTTGCGCCAGGCGATCCCGGAAGCGGGTGTTCTCGATCAGCGGCCGCTGCCCGTCCTGTTCTTCCCGGGCGACTTCCTTCAGGCGTTTCATCAGTGCCTTCCACTGCCCGACGTTGGCCAGCCCGGTGCGCTCGTGACCGAGCAGGAACTTGGCGTAGGTCCAGCCCTGATTCTCTTCGCCAATCAGGTTCTCGGCCGGCACCTTCACATTGTCGAAATAGACTTCGTTAATTTCGTGCTCGCCGTCCAGCATGATGATGGGGCGCACTTCGATGCCCGGGCTGTTCATGTCGATCAGCAGGAAGGAAATGCCCTGCTGGGGCTTGCCTTCGGTGCTGGTGCGCACCAGGCAGAAAATCCAGTCGGCGTGCTGGCCGAGTGTTGTCCAGGTTTTCTGGCCGTTGACAATGTAATGGTCACCCTCGCGCTTGGCGGCCGTACGCAAGGAGGCCAGATCGGAACCGGAGCCCGGCTCGGAGTAGCCCTGGCACCACCAGTCTTCACCGCTCAGAATGCCCGGCAGGAAGCGCTGTTTCTGCTCGTCGTTGCCAAACGTCATGATCACCGGGGCAACCATGCGCAGCCCGAAATCCAGCTGGCGGGGCGCGCCGGCAAGGGCACATTCTTCCTCGAAGATCAGTTGCTCGATCGGGCTCCAGCCGGGGCCGCCAAACTCTTCCGGCCAGGTGGAGGCGCCCCAGCCCTTCTCGTGCAGTATTGCCTGCCAGCGCTGGGTCATGTCTTTATCGTGGCGCAGGCGTTTTTGCACGCGTTCGCGAATGTCATCCGGAAGATTGTCTTCCAGGAATTGGCGAACCTCGGCGCGAAAGGCCGCTTGTTCGGGGGTGTAATTGAGATCCATGTTGCACCTCTTGTCTGATGGCTGAGGTAAATGGTTTTGGCTGTCGGAGCTGCCGTAAATTCTTACCGCTGGGTCTTAGCCTTGGGGGTGGTGCCGAAGGCGCGAGTTCTGGACACCCTTACCTGACAGGCGCTACCCCAATGTCTCAGGCCAATAAATCAGGCAACCTCGAACAAGCCCGCAGCACCCATACCCGTGCCCACGCACATGGTCACCACAACGTACTTAACACCCCGACGCTTGCCTTCGATCAGCGCGTGACCAACCAGACGGGAGCCGGTGGTGCCATAAGGGTGGCCAACCGCGATGGCGCCGCCGTTGACGTTCAGGCGGTCCATCGGAATGCCCAGCTTGCGCTGGCAGTACAGAACCTGAACCGCAAAGGCTTCGTTCAATTCCCACAGGCCGATGTCGTCGACGGTCAGGCCGGCGCGCTTGAGCAGTTTGGGCACGGCGAACACCGGGCCGATGCCCATTTCATCGGGCTCACAACCGGCGACGGCAAAGCCCCGGAAGATGCCCAATGGGGCAACACCGCGCTGCTCCGCCAGTTTGCCGTCCATCAGCACGCAGGCAGAGGCGCCGTCGGAGAACTGACTGGCGTTGCCGGCGGTGACCACGCCACCCTCCATCGCCGAGCGGATTTTGCTCACGCCCTCGAGGTTGGTGCCCGGGCGGATGCCTTCGTCCTGGCTGATGGTGACTTCCTGGCTGCTTAGCTGGCCGGTGGCCTTGTCCGCGACACCCATGGTGGTGGTAATCGGCACGATTTCGTCGTCGAACTTGCCGTCTTCGCGGGCCTGCGCGGCCAGCGTCTGGCTGCGGACCCCGTACTCGTCCATGTCTTCTTTCTTGATCTCGTAGCGCTTGGCCACGGTTTCGGCGGTGTCGAGCATGGACCAGTAGAGTTCAGGCTTGTGCTTCGCCAGCCAGGGCTCCATGAAGTAGTTCTGGTTCACGTTCGCCTGCACGGTGGAGATGGATTCCACACCGCCGGCGACCATCACCGGCACTTTATCCACAGCAATATGCTGGGCGGCCATGGCGATGGCTTGCAGGCCGGACGAGCAGAAGCGGTTGATGGTGGCGCCGGCCACGGAGACCGGCAGGCCAGCGCGGATCGCGCCCATGCGGGCGACGTCGTTGCCGGTGGAGCCTTCGGGCAGGGCACAGCCCATCAGCACGTCTTCGATCTCGTTTGGGTCGACCTTGGAGCGCTCAACCGCGTGCTGGATCGCGTGGCCGGCCAGGGTCGCACCGTGGGTCATGTTCAGGCCGCCGCGCCAGGATTTGGCCAGGGGCGTACGGGCGGTGGATACGATGACAACGTCATTGGACATAATAATTCTCCGAATAAATTCGTGGACCGGTTATTTGCTATCGAAATCCTTGCCTTCCTCGGCGCGCTTGGCCAGCAGGGCCGCAGGCTTCCAGAATCCGGGCTGGGTATGGCGGTCTTCGGTGAAGGCCTGCATCGCGCGAACCACGTTGGGCAGTCCGACTTCCTCGGCGTAGTGCATGGGGCCGCCGCGGAACACCGGGAAGCCGTAACCGGTCAGGTAGACCATGTCGATGTCGGAGGCGCGCTGGGCAATGCCTTCATCGAGAATCTGGGCGCCTTCGTTCACCAGCGCGTACACGCAGCGTTCGACGATTTCCTGGTTGCTGATCTTGCGCGGGGTGATGCCCAACTCGGCGCGGACTTCGTCCACCACCTTGTCCACGTCCGGATCGTGCAGGGCGTTGCGGTTGCCCGGTTCGTAACGGTAGAAACCGGCACCGGTCTTCTGGCCATAGCGGCCCATCTCACACAGACGGTCGGCGACGACCATCTTCACCATGTCCGGGTTTTCCTGGTACTGACGCTTGCGGATGGCCCAGCCGATGTCGCCGCCGGCCAGGTCGGCCATGCGCAGCGGGCCCATGGCAAAGCCGAATTTCTCGATGGCCTTGTCGATCTGCTGCACGCTGGCGCCTTCTTCGAGCATCAGCAGGGCTTCGCGCTGGTACTGGTTGATCATGCGGTTGCCGATAAAGCCGTCGCACACGCCGGAGACCACAGCGGTCTTCTTGATCGCCTTGGCCAGTTTCATGGCGGTGGCCAGGACGTCTTTGGCGGTCTTCTCACCGCGCACCACTTCCAGCAGCTTCATGATGTTGGCCGGGCTGAAGAAGTGCAGGCCGATGACGTCTTCCGGACGCTTGGTAAAGCTGGCGATCTTGTCCAGATCCAGGGTGGAGGTATTGGAGGCCAGGATGGCGCCGGGCTTGCACACCTCGTCCAGCTTCTCGAACACCGACTGCTTCACACCCATTTCCTCGAACACCGCTTCGATCACCAGATCGACGTTGCTCAGATCGTCGTAACTGAGCGACGGGGTGAGCAGTTCCATTTTCGCCTTGGCATCGTCTTCACTCATGCGGCCTTTTTTCACCCGGCCTTCATAGACCTTTTGAATGGCGGCCACACCGCGGTCCAGGCCTTCCTGCTTCATTTCCACCAGGGTGACCGGGATACCCGCGTTCAGGAAGTTAATGCTGATGCCGGTGCCCATGGTGCCGCCACCGATCACGCCCACGGACTGGATGTCGCGTACCGGGGTGTCGGAGGGCACGTCGGCGATCTTGCTGGTCAGGCGCTCGGAGAAGAACGCGTGGCGCAGGGCGCGGGATTCCGGGGTCTGCATCAGGTTCACAAAGGCTTCGCGCTCAACCTCCATGCCCTTGTCGAAGGGCATGGTCACGGCGGCCTTCACGGCATCGACGCACTTCAGCGGGGCGGGGTAGTTCTTGGCCATGGCACCCACCGTATTGCGGGTGAACATGAAGAAGCCCTCAGGATTCGCGTGCTTGGCTTTCAGGTCACGCACTTTTTTCAGCGGCAGGTTCTCGCTGACCACCTTGGTGGCGTAAGCGACCGCGGCGTCGAACAGCTCGCCGTCAACGATCTCGTCAAACAGCGCACTGCCTTTGAACTGCTTGGCTGGAACCACGCTGCCAGACACGATCATGTTCAGGGCGTGCTCGGCGCCGATCACCCGGGGCAGGCGCTGGGTGCCGCCGGCACCGGGCAGCAGGCCCAGTTTGACTTCCGGCAGGGCGATCTGGGCGTCCGGCTTGGCGATGCGGTAATGGCAGCCGAGGGCCAGCTCCAGGCCGCCACCCATGCAGGCACCGCTGATGGCGGCGATGACCGGTTTGCGACTGCTTTCCACGTAGTTGATCACGGTGGTCAGGATCGGCTCGGCCATGGCCTTGTTGGTGCCGAACTCACTGATGTCGGCGCCGCCGGAGAAGGCGCGGTCGGAACCGATCAGCACCACGGCTTTCACGGCATCGTCCGCTTCGGCTTTCTGGATGCCATCAACAATGCCCTTGCGAAGGGCCAGGCCCAGGCCGTTAACGGGCGGATTATCGAGGCGAATGACGGCGGTGTGGCCGTGTACATCGTAGTGGGCGGTACTCATGTGGCAGCTCCCTGGTACGGACATCGGTGTGATCGGAGGTGCACGGAGCGATGTCTTGAAATCTCCATACACTGGTGTATTGTTGGTCCATACACTAATGTATGTTTTTGACGTGGTCAACGGTTTCAGTGCAGCCGTTCCAGTTCATGTAGAATGCAGATGCAACGCCGACCAGAGCAGGACTCGATGCCGGAATGAACCAAGCACAGACCCCCAAGCGCCGCGGTCGAAACGCCTCGGAGAAGAATCAACTCACCCGTGATGACTGGCTCGATGCCGCCGCGGGCGAGGTGGCTGCCGGTGGTTTCAGTCAGCTGCGGGTGCTGACGCTGGCCAAGAAGCTGGGCGTGACCCGCGGCAGTTTCTACTGGCACTTTCGCGACCATGAGGATCTGGTCATCAGTTTTCTCGATCGCTGGCGCGACCGGCGCCTGCATGAATTGCAGTACTGGAAGCCGAAAGGCGGTGACGTGGAGACCGAACTGCGTCAGATTCTGGAACTGCTGCTGACCGATGCCTCCCGCAACATCCGCCGCCTGCAGGTGGAGTTGGCGGTGCGGGATTTTGCCCGGCGCAATGAGTACGCGGCGGAGTTGGTCACCCAGGTGGACGCCGCCCGCATCAATCAGAACTGCACCCTGTTTGGCCGCATGAGCAGTGACCCCCAGCACGTGCGGGATCTCTCCTTGCTGCTCTACGTTGCGACCATTGGCTCCCAGGTCGTGCTGACCGGTAAGAAAGGCGACGAAGCGACCATCCGGCGAATTGAGGATCTGATGGCCCGGGTTGTGCTGGGGCAGCGCGATGATTCGTAAGGTGGCACTCACATGGGCCCTGCTGTTCGGCCTGACCGGCCAGCCGGCGGTCGCGGACGAGAGCTGTCTGCAGAGTGCCCGGACGGATCTGGAGCGGCTCTATTGTGAGGTGATGGCCGAAGGTGCGGGGCGGGGGTTGCCGTCACAGGCCGATTTCCGGCGCAATGAGCCACAGGTCCAGGCGTTGCTGCTTCGGGGCCCGGCGCGGAGACTTGGCCTCCAGGTGCCCGATGCCGGCCGCACCCCGGAGCGCTCGAAGCCATCGGTCGAGGCCACGACCACCGAACCGGCGCCCGAGCCGGCAGAAACGCAACCCGTGCGGGCGGCCGGGCTGTCTGACTGTCGCCTGAGTGGCGAGCGGATCCTGTGTCCGGACCGGACGTTCGAGCTGGTCCCGAACCGGCCAAACCGCGAGTTGGCCCCCGGGGTGCTGGCGCCCGACAATCGCCTCGGCCTGCGTGCGTGGGAGGGTGATCGAACCAACGAAACGGCCGTCCGGCGCTACCTGTCCGATGCCTACGACCGCTACATTCCCAAGATGGTGGAGATCGGTCTCGGCGCCAACACTATGAGTTTCACCGCCTTCTACAATGCGTTCCAGACCCTGGAGGCTGGCGGTGTCAATTTCGCCGACCGCATGGAACAGACCTTCCAGCTGTTGAAACAGGACAAACAGAGCCTTGCGGTGAAGGCGCGCTACCATTCCGAGCTGCCGGATACCCTGACCCTGTGCGATGACATCAACCGGGACATTATTGTGTGTGACAACGTCGCCACCAACTGGGTTTTTGTCCGCCAAGACCGCTGACCGGGGCTGGAATACGTCCTCTTCCTTACGGCAAAAAATCCTTGGGGCGACTAGACTTGCCGCCGTTCATCAACCGCCGGAATGTCCCGAATGCTTGAAACCTTTTTCTCAACCTTCATCAGCAGCACGGTTCGCTTTCTGTTCCTGCTGGCGCCTTTCTTTGTGGTCACCATGTTCCTGGCCCTCACCCGCGGTCTGCCGGCGGCAGAGAAGGCCTCGATCATCCGGCGCGCCTGCATTTCGGCCTTCGTGCTGGGCCTGGTGCTGTTCTTTGCCGGCCCGCTGTTGTTCAGCGCCGTAGGCATCACGCTCAACTCCTTCCGGATCGGTGCCGGCACCCTGCTGTTCCTGACCGCCATCAGCCTGGTCACCAGCGGTACCCGCAACCATGCCACCGGCCTGCCCGAGGAGGACCGGGACGACATTGCGGTGGTGCCCCTGGCCATTCCGGTGATGATCGGTCCCGCGACCATCGGTGCCATCCTGGTGTACGGGGCGGAACTCAAATCCGTGCCGGAGGTGGCCGGAGGGCTGCTGGGGCTGGTGTCCGGTCTGCTGATACTGGCGATCCTGTTGCGCTTGTCCGGCTACCTGGAACGGGCCCTGGGCAAAACCGGCCTGAATATCCTGTCCAAGATCAGTGGCCTGATCCTGTCGGCGATGGCGGCGGAAATCGTGCTGACGGGTATTGCGGGTTTTATCGCCGCCACATAGAGTATTCGGGCATTCCCCCGACGTTCTAGCCAGAGAGCTGTATGGCCGCCAACACCATCGAACACAACCGAACCCGTCAGAACTTCGAGGGCGTGTCCTCGATCTGGCTGTTCGGCTACGGGTCACTGATCTACAAAGTGGACTTTCCCTTCCTGGAGCAGCGCCCGGCCCGCATTCAGGGCTGGGAACGCCGGTTCTGGCAGGGGTCCCACGATCACCGGGGCACTCCTGAGGCGCCGGGCCGGGTGGTCACGTTGATCGAGAGCCCGGGAGCCGCCTGCAAGGGAATGGCGTACCGGGTGTCGCCGGCGGTGTTCGAACACCTGGATGTGCGTGAGAAGAACGGCTACCTGCGGTTCGCCACCACCATGACCTTTGAGGACGGCAGCCACGCCGAAGGCCTGGTGTACATTGCGACGGAAGACAACGAGGCCTTCCTCGGCCACGCCCCGGACGCCGAGATTGCCCGTCAGATCGCCGGAGCCGTTGGACCGAGCGGACCAAACTCGGAATACCTGCTGCGTCTGGCGGAGTCACTTCGGATGCTCGGAGACGTGTGCCCGCATACCTTTGCGATCGAAACCCACCTGCGTTCTGACGCTGATCGCGACAGCTAAGCGTCCGGAAACGTAAAGTCCACCGCAACTTCCGTAAAGTTCGTGCAAAGCCGGCCGCTGGCGGCTGACTTTCCCGCCCGGTTCGATAGTCTGGATTCAGGAGGTGCAGGCGGAGTGTCTGCCTGACCATTCCGTTTCCTGAAGGACAGGAGAATCGCCATGAAACGATTACTGATTGGAAGCTGCGTTGCCGCCCTGCTGATGAGTGCCGCGCCGGTGTACGCAGACGGACACCGGGGCGGTGGTCACCCGCCGGGTATCCAGAACCAGCTGGACCGGGGCAAGGCGATGCCTCCCGGGCACCAGAAGAAAGAGTTCCTGCAGGCCCACTACCGCCGCGACCATCACGACCGGGATCGTCGCTACAAGGACAAACACAAACGCAAGTATCACAAGCCCCACCGCGACCATTACTCCCGTTACGATCGTGACCACCATTACCGCGACCGGCACCGCCACTCCTATCGGGATTACCACCGGGACCACCGGCACGATCGGCACGACCGGCGACACCATCACCGGGAGTACCGGGTTCATATCGGCTTTGATGGCTACGTTCCCCCGGAGTACCGGGTTGCGCGGATCATTCACAATACTCGTGAGCTAATTGAACCTTCCCACCGTTGAAGCCTCGGGCCGGCTCCCTGCGACGGTGCCGCAATCCGATCAGGATCAGCGGCACCACAATCATCAGGCTGCCGGCCAGGAACCAGGCATCCGGAACCTCGCCAAAGCCAACCCAGCCAATACCCACCGCCCAGATCAGGCCGGTGTATTCGGCGCTGGTGACCTGGTTGGCATCCACCTGCTGGTAGGCCAGCAACACGGTGATGTTGTAGCCCAGGATGAACAGGGATGACCCCAGCGCGCTGATCAGTATCCCGGAATCCCAGGCCGCGCCCTCCCACCAGGCCAGGGCACCGGCCGCGGGCAGGATCAGCAGGTAGTTCAAGAACAGCTTGTGCACGGTGGACTGTTTCTTGGGCAGTTGGCGGACCATCACCGCGTTGATGGCCAGCGCAAAGGCCGACCCCAGGGCCGCCACCGCCGCCCAGTTGAATTCCACCGGCCGCAGGATAACCACGATGCCGGCAAAGCCACTGAATACGGCGCTCACGCTCAGCGGGGTCAGCCGCTCCCGGAACAGGAAGACGGACAGCACCATCACCAGGATGGGCGCGGCGTAGAAGACGGCGTTGGCCGTGGCCAGCGGCAGGTTCCCCAGGGCGATGACCATGCACAGTATCCCCGCCAGGTGGATATGGGCCCGGAAGGCGTGAATTCTGAAGCCGGCGAACAGCCGCTTGCGGTCCAGTTGCCCGGCCAGGGGCAGCAGGAACAGCAGGGTGATCACGCAGCGCAGGAACGCGAACTGGAACACCGGTGCACCCGGCTCCAGCAGCTTGATAAAGACATCGGAGATCAGCGCCATGGCGTTGCCGATCACCAGCAGAAGAATGGCACTGTTGACGGTTTTGCCTGACATAATTTGACCCCCCATAGGTCCGGTGTTTGGAGTTCGCGCCCCGAGAACCTCCCTTCTCAAAACACGCTCCTTCGGCCCATCCATGGGGCGCTTGGGCGCCGCCATCCCTGGCTCCGCTCAGTTTTGAAAAGGGTGGCTCACGGGGCACCCTCAGCAGTTAGGAGGCATTCTAATGACGTGTTAATATCCGATAAAATGATGTTTATTCTTGCGCTATTAGAAAAATAGATAATGAAGCTGCCACCCCTGAAATCCCTGCCGGTCTTCGAGGCCGTCGCCCGACTCAACAGCTTTTCATTGGCTGCTGAGGAGCTGGCGGTGAGCCAGAGTGCGGTCAGTCACCAGATCAAACAGCTGGAAACCTATCTCGGAGAGAAGCTGTTCTGGCGCAGTGGCCGAACCCTCACGCTGACGGACGAGGGCCGTCAGTACCTGGACGGCATCAGTTCGGCGCTGTTGCAGATCGAGCGGGCCAGTGAACAGCTGTTGGGCCATGAAGAATCGCGGCTGCGGTTGTCGGTGTTCAGTTCCTTTGCCGTCCGCTGGCTGGTGCCCCGACTGCCGGATCTGCAGCGGCTGCATCCCCAGGTGGAGCTGGCCCTGGAAATGAGTATCGAAAGCCCGGTGCTGTCGGACCGGGTGGCAGACTGCTTCATCACCATCCACAAGGGCTCGTCGGCCTACAGTTACGAACTGCTGTATGTGGAGCGACTGTTCCCGGTCTGCAGTCAGGATTACTGGCAGAAAATCCGTCGGGAGCTGGGTCGGGAAGGGCCGGATGCCGATGACCTGCCCCTGTCAGTGGAGGAGGTGTCCCGGTTCCCGCTGTTGTCGACCCACAGCATCTTCGAGAAGGCGGCGGGGGACTGGGACGCCTGGTATCGGGCGGTTGACCAGCGGATTCCGGCCGACGCGAGCATCCAGCATTTCAGTCACATGTTGCTGGCGCTGGAAGCGGCCCGGTTCCACCAGGGCATCGTGCTGACCAATGACTACATGCTCAGCACCCGCAAGGATTCGGAGGATTTTGTGCGCCTGCCGTGCCATCCGGTGATGACCGGCGACCGGTTCTACTTTGCCTGGAAAACCAGCAGGCGCCGTGAGCGCGGGCTGCAGTTGCTCCGGCGCTGGCTGGTGGATGAAGCGATCCGGGGCGGTCTGCGGGGCGAGTGACGGCCGATTGCCCGGAACCTTTGGGTATGAATGAGCGTGAACGTGAGTAGAGTCCGAGCCACGTTAATGTATCGCAAGTGCCAGATGTAAGGAGTTGGTAGATGAAGAAATCCATTCTGATGGGTGCCCTGCTGGGGCTGATGATTGGCGCGGCGCCGGTCATGGCCAAGTCGCCTGAGGGTGAACAGCTGCCGCCAGGCCTGCAAAAGAAGGTTGAGCGGGGCCAGCCGCTTCCGCCGGGTTGGCAGGAGAAGCTCAACTACCACGAAGGGGATCATTTCGATCGGGATTTGCTGCGCTATGGCAACATCTACGACATCGATGGCCATCGCCAGCGGGTGGAAATCGAGGACCGGGTCTACACGATCATCAAGGACACCCGGGAAATCATCGACATTCTCGATCAGTGAGTGTCTGAGTAACCGGGCCAGTCAGGCTGGCCCGGTCGTTCGCTCCTGCTAGTCCCGGGCTGGCCGTTCGACCACTTTGCGCTTGCCCTTGGCGCAGCGGGACAACGCCTTCAGCCCCTCGCCTTCGAACGCGTCCACGCGGATCACGTCGTACAGCGCGGTCAGGGCTTCCAGCAACTTGTCACATTCCTCTTCCTTCACCACGCCCTCGGCACAGGCCCAGTCCACCAGCTCTTTGCGCTGATGACCCATCAGCAGATCGATTCCGCCCAGCTCGTCTTCGTCCCGGTTGCGCATGGCTTCGTGCAGCCGGTCGCGCATTTCGTGGGTTTCATTGGCGAGACGATAAGCATTCAGCACACGGCCCAGTGGATCGTCTGGATCGGTGTTTATGTAGCTGCCACGGCTGATGCGCTGACGCAGTGGCGTGTCTTTGACGATGCTGTTGGCGACGGCGGTGCCGAGCTTGTCATTCGGACCATTCAGGCCGGTTGCGCCCAATGGGAATACGAGAATGCGCAACGGCCAGCGAAGCGCCACCACCGGGAAGTTGATGATGGCTTCGCGCATAGACGCCTGCAGGTCCCGCAGACAGGTCTGCAGACTCCACTCCACCAGCGGTCGCTGATCGTCCGGGTAGCCCTCTTCATGCCACTGCTTGATCACGGCCGTGGCGTAGTAGAGGTGGGTCAGGCAGTCGGCCATCCGGCCTGACAGGCGCTGCCGGGCCTTGAGCCCGCCACCGACCGTCAGCAGGGTGACGTCGGTCATCAGGGCAAAGGCGGCCGAAAACCGGGCCAGCTGGCGGTAACTCGACTGAATGTTGCCCTGCCTGGGAACCGATTCGAGCCAGCCACCGGACAGGCCGAGCACCAGCGACCGTAAGGCGTTGCGGGTGGTGTGAGCCAGGTGCCGGTAGAAGATGCCATCGAATTTCCGGACGGCCGCTTCCTGGTCTTCCATACCCGCGGCTTCGATCTCCTCGACGATGAACGGGTGGCAACGAATGGCGCCCTGGCCGAAGATCATCAGGCTGCGGGTCAGGATGTTCGCACCTTCGACGGTAATGCCGATGGGCACGGCCTGATAGGCCCGTGCGAGGAAGTTGCGGGGGCCGGTGATCACCCCCCGGCCTGCGACCACGTCCATGGCGTGGTTGATCACTTCGCGCATCAGGTCGGTGTTGCGGTATTTCAGGACCGCCGATGGCACCGATGGGCGCACGCCCCGGTCCAGCATGCCGGACGTCAGCAGGCGCGCGGCATCCATCATGTAGGTGTAGCCGGCGATAGGTTCCAGCGCCTCCTGAACACCTTCGAACTGGCTGATGGAGCGACCGAACTGCTCCCGGGTGTAGGCGTAGGAGCCGGTCGCCAGGCTGGCGACCTTGCCCGCCCCGGTGCCCAGCGCGGGCAGGGAGATGGAGCGGCCAATGGACAGGCACTCCAGCAGCATGGTCCAGCCCTTGCCGAGCATCTCCTGGCCACCGATCACCTGCTCCATGGGGATGAAGACTTCGGTGCCCCAGGTCGGCCCGTTCATGAACACGGTGTTCATCGGCAGGTGCCGGGCACCGGCGTTTACGCCCTCGGTCTCACGGGGCACCATGACGCAGGTCACGCCGATGTCGTCGCTGCCGCCAAGCAGCTTGTCCGGATCGTAGACCTTGATGGCGAGCCCGATCAGCGTCGCCACCGGCGCCAGCGTGATGTAGCGCTTGTTCCAGGTCACCTTCAGCCCGAGTACTTCCTTGCCGTTCCACTCGCCCTTGCAGACGATGCCCTTGTCAGGGATGGCACCCGCGTCCGAACCGGCCACCGGCGAGGTCAGGGCAAAGCAGGGAATGTCCTCGCCCTTGGCGAGTCGGGGCAGGTAATGATGCTTCTGCTCGTCGGTACCATAGTGCATCAGCAGCTCGCCCGGCCCCAGGGAGTTGGGCACCATGACGGTGACCGCCGCCGAGACACTGCGGGTGGAGATTTTCATCACGATTTCGGAGTGGGCAGTGTTGGAAAACCCGAGGCCGCCGTTTTCCTTCGGAATCACCAGCCCGAAGAAACCCTTTTCCCGGATGAACTTCCAGACCTTGTCGGGCAGGTCGTACTGTTCGTGGGTGATTTTCCAGTCGTCCAGCATGGCGCAGAGCTTCTCCACGGGCCCATCCAGAAAGGCCTGTTCCTCGCTGGTCAGATGGGCCGGCTGGGCATCAAGCAGTTTGTTCCACTCGGGCTTTCCGGAAAACAGCTCGCCATCCCAGTCGACAGAACCGGATTTCAGGGCTTCCGCCTCGGTGTCCGACAGGCTGGGCAGCCGGCTTCGCACCCAGCCCAGGAGCGGGCGGCTGAGCTTGTTGAGGCGGAGGTCCCCGGGCAGTACCAGCATCAGGGAGAGGGCCAGCAGCGCGCCCCCGAACAGGATGCTCAGGAGGTGCCAGTGGTCCTGGAAGAGGCCCACCACCGTGGCAATGGTCAGGATGGCGGCGGCGGTGGTGCCGCCGATGCCGAGGTAGATCAGCACCAGGCCACTGATCAGAAGGAACAGAACACTCATGGGGGAGACCTCCATATCATGAATAAAATCAACCAGATTTGTAGTTAACCATCGGTCAAACTTCCAGCAGTTGCAAGCTGGCACCGGTCTCGCAGAAAAGTAATACGACGGTAATGCCGGGAAGTGGCATGGCGGAAGAGGCCCCGTCGAGCGCCGTCAGGAAGGAGCAGGTCGACGCTCAGACCAGCAGGCCGATGACCAGAAGCGCCAGGGTGGCCAGCAAACCGACGACATTGGCGCCCAGGATAAGGTTCAGGCGTTTGGGTCGGGTCAGGGCCTGGGGCAGGTTTAGGCCGATCCAGAGCATCAGGGGGGCCGACAGCAGGGCCAGGGCAGTGCCTGTGGGCAACCAGCCCAGCCACCAGCCGGTCAGCAGGATCAGCTGGCTGCCGGCCAGCAAGGCCGCTACAAGGCGGGCGGCGGCCCGGGGGCCGCAAGTGATGACCAGGTGTCGGCGACCGACGGTTCGGTCTGCGTCGGCGTCCGGAATCTGGTTGATCAGCAGCAGTTCGCTGGCCAGAAACAGGCTGATCAGTGAGACCACAAGGGTGGTGGTATCGATCCGGGCACCGAGCGCAATCACCGTGCCCAGGACCATCACCGGGCCAAAGCCCAGTCCGGGTGCCAACAGGCACAGCAGGGGTGACCGGGTGATCCACCGGGTGTAGGTCAGGATAAGCAGCAGCCCGGCGACGCCAACCATCAACATGGGCACGCCGCGCTGCCAGACGAAATACCCGCCAATGGCAATCACCAAACCCAGTGTGGTCACGGCCGTCGCCAGCACCCCGGTAGCCGCGGAGGGTGCCTCGGGCAGGGCGCCGCTGCCGCCGGAGAAGGGCGTGCGCCGGGTAATCAGGTCAAGCCCGGAGACGAAGTCCTGGTGTTCGTTGAACAGATTCACCGCGGCGTGGGCCAGCACAGCCCCGAGGAAAACCAGAACGACATCGAGCACCGCGGTCTGAACGCCCTGGTGCGAGGCGATGGCCATGCCCAGGCCCGCGCACAGGGGCGCCAGAATCAGGAAATTCGGACGGGAAGCCCGGACGATCGCGCCGGTTTCGGACATGGCAGACCTACCCTAGATATAGCCCTCGGCGAACACCAGGCCCAGGACAATGGGCATGACCACCAGGCTGCCCAGGTTACCGAGCAGCACCAGCGAAGCGACCTTGTGCGGTTCCTGGCGGTATTGCTCCGCGACCATGTAGTTGAGCACCGCTGGCGGCAGGGCGGCGAAGACCCAGAGCGCGGCCACCTGAAGACCGGGCAGGTCGAGGAGTTCGATCATCGGCCAGGCCAGGATCAGGCCGCTGGCGGGGCAGGCGATGGCACCGAGCATTCCCAGCTTCCAGTCACTGAAATCGACATCCAGCATCCGCACACCCAGGGCGAACAGCATGAGTGGAATGCACACGCCCCCGAGCATGTTCAGGGTTTCCAGCAACCATGCCGGCAGGGGAACGCCACCAAGGTTGACTGCCAGGCCGGCGATACTGGCGAAGACAATGGGCAGCTTCAGGCGCTGGACGATCGAGGTATGGGGGTCGAGCATGTACAGCCCAACCGAGAAATGCAGCAGCATCTCGACAATGAACAGGACCACCGCCGCCGGCAGCGCGGCATCGCCGAAGGCCAGCACCAGCAACGGAATGCCCATGTTGCCGGAGTTGTTGAACATCATCGGTGGCAGGAAGGTTTTCAGGTTCAGCTTCAGTACCCTGGCCAGCGGGTACAGAACGATGCCGGACCCCAGCACCACCACGGTTGCGGCGAGGGCCAGGCGGGCGTATTCCTGCAGCGGCGCCTGCTGGTCGGCCAGTACCGCGAACACCAGCATGGGCACGAACAGCTCCATGTTGAGAATGTTCAGGCCCTGGATGTCGGGGGTGCGATAGCGGCCGTAGAGAGCCCCACAGCCAGCAATCACAAAAACCGGCAACATCGTGGAAAGAATCTGGGCAATCATGCAAAGCTCCGACGAGCGTGACGGTGGTCCATTGGATAAACTGTTAGGTTCGCAAGTATCGGGCTGTCTGGGCAAGCACTATTCAACGGTGTTCGACCAAAGCAGAAGGCCCCTGCCGTCCGGGCCCCGGTTGCGGTGGCCGGACCCTGGCCCCACAATACGGGCCAATACAGTAAGCGATGACCGCCTGTCAGGGAGTAGTTTGTGACCAGTCCGTTCGATCAGCCCGTTGCCCGTGACCACACCTGTTCGGTGAAATTCGATGCCCGCAAGGCGGTGTTCGGCCGTGAGGATGTGATTCCGGTCTGGGTCGCGGACATGGACTTTGCCGCCCCGGAGGCCGTTACCCGCGCCCTGGTGGAACGTGCCCGGCACCCGGTGTACGGCTATACCCTGTTCCCGGACAGCCTCTTCCAGGCCATGATCGACTGGTTTCACAGCCGCCATGGCTGGGACATCGAGCGGGACTGGATCCTGATGGCGCCGGGCGTGGTGCCCTCGCTCCACGCCGCCTGCATGGCTTACGCCGAGCCGGGCAACGGGGTGATCATCCAGCCACCGGTGTATCCGCCGTTTTTCAGTTCGGTTCGCCAGAGCGGTCGAACGGTAATCGAGAATCCGCTGATGCTGGAGGAGGGAGACGGGTCCGGCCCGGGTCGCTACCGCATGGATCTGGAACACCTGGAGCAGTGTGCGGCCCGGGCCGATGCCCGGGTGTTGATGCTGTGTTCGCCCCACAACCCGGTGGGCCGGGTCTGGAGTGCGGACGAATTACAGGCGGTCCTGGCCATTGCCCGAAAGCACGGCCTGGTGGTGCTGTCGGACGAGATCCACTGCGACCTGACCTTTGATGACGGCCCGCGACATACGGTCCTGGCGACGTTGGCAGAGCCCGATGACGCGCTGGTCACCGCGATCGCGCCCAGCAAGAGCTTCAACATGCCGGGGCTGGGCTTGTCGGCCCTCGTGATCCCCGATGCGGACCGTCGCGCGGCCATGAAAGCCGTCTTCCAGACCCTGCATATGACCCAGTGCAACCCGTTCAGCGTGGCCGGGTTCGAGGCGGGCTACCGAGAGGGTGGCGCCTGGCTGGATGAGCTGAGGGGCTATCTGCAGGCGAACCGCGATTACGTGGAGGAGGCAGTCAACCGTCGCCTGCCCGGCATCAGGGTCTCGGCGCCCGAGGCGACCTACCTGATGTGGCTGGATTGCCGCGAGCTCGGCATGACAGACACCGAGCTCAAGCGGTTCTTTGTTCAGGAGGTGGGCGTCGGCATGAACCCGGGGCTGAGCTTCGGCGACCCGGGTTCCGGTTTCATGCGGCTGAACATTGGCTGCCCCCGCGCGGTGCTGGCGGAGGTGTTGGAGCGGATGGAAACCGCCCTGGGCGCGCGCGCCTGACTTACTGGGTTTCCGGGGACAGCATCTGTTTCAGCGAACAGTGGTCCTCCACCTCGCGCCACCGGGGAGGCTCGGTCATGCCCGGCATATCGCCCGACGTGGGCCGAATGGCCTCCCACACCATGCCGCCGTGTGTGGCCAGGCTGCCGACGATGTAACTCTCGGCAAAGCGCCATTGTTCGGGCCGCTCACACACGGTGGGCTCGTCCCCGTCCGAGGATGTCGGGTCGGCCACCGGGGGCACGGTCGTTTCTTCCGCCGCTTTCTGTTTGGCTCTCTGTTCGGCGTCGCATTCCGGCGCTTCATCCAGCTCCTTCCAGTCGAAGCTGATCCCGGGTTCCTTGCCTTCGCTGATCTGCCGGGCTTCGAACCACTGGCCTTCATAGAACACCGCGGCCCCGGCGGTGTAATAGCGGCTGGGCAGCCAGCCCGACTCGTCCGGGTCGCAGGGTTTGGCGAGTGCCGTGGTGGTCAGACCCAGACCCACCAGAAGCAACAGCAAAGAAACGAACGGATGTGAATTACGTTTGCTAAACATAAGGGTCTCCTTGTCTCAGCTCGACTCGCGATAGGTCGTCGCCTGCCGACCGGCCCGGGTTGCCAGCACCAGACCTGCCAGAATAAGCAGTCCGCCGACAACATGGAATAGGCCCAGCGATTCCTCAAGGAAAATGCCAGCGAGAACCGACGCGAAGACGGGCGTCAGGTACATGAATATTGCCGCTTTTGACGGGCCGATGGCGTGAACACCGTGGTTCCAGAAGCCATAGGCCAGAATGCCGGGGAAGATGGCGAAATAGAGCAACGGAAGCAAGGTGTTGCCGGAGAGTTCGAAGCCGCCAGAGAAGAACATCAGATCAGTCAGGTAGAAGGGCAGGATGACCAGGGTGCCCAGCAGGACCTGCGTGGTCAGGAAGGTCAGTGCCGGCAGGGGCACCGCCTGGCGCCGCAGTAGCACCGAAAACAGCCCCCAGCTAAAGACCGCGGCCACCATGATCAGGTCCCCCGGCTGGGCCCGGAGTCCGGTCAGCACCGTGATATCACCCTGGGCCACGACGGTCAAAATGCCCATGACCGCCAGCACAATGCCGAGCGCCTGCAGGGGACGGGTCCGATCGCCAAGCAGGATCCAGGACATCAGGGCGACAAAGATCGGAATGGTGGCGTTGATCAGGGCAATGTTGGTGGCCGTGGTGCTGGTGGCGGCGAAGTAGAGCAGGGAGTTGAACGCACCGACACTGAAGGTCGCAAGCGCCAGCATTGATCCGAGCCGGTCCCGGATGATCTGCCGGTGGCGCCAGACGCCCGGCAAGCCCAGGGGCAGCAGGATGGCCAGCGCGATGACCCAACGCCAGAACGACATGGACAGCGGCGGGATACTCTCCACCGTGCCCCGGGCCACCACGGCGTTGCCGGCCCAGAACAGGGGCGTAAGCACCAGCCCGACGTAGGCGAGGCCCGGGATGCGGGATAACGGTCCGGCGTTTTCTGAAGACACTCGTACTCAATCCTCGGGTGTGGTCAGGAAAACGCACAGGATACTACTCTCCCGGAACTTCTGCCTCCGTACCAATGTGGTAGGCGGCGAAGCCCGCCATCACCACCTGGTCCACCGCCATACCGATGATCCGGCCGTTACTGCTGGAGCGGATCGGGTACTGGGCGTTGGTAATCGGATCGGCCACGTAGCCGAGAATTTCGCCCTCGGACACGCGGGCGCCCAGGTCCACTTCACTGAACAGGATGCCCCCATGCTGGGCCCGGATCCAGTCGGAATCGTAATAGACCGGCTCAGGGTCGCCCCAGACGAACATGCGGGAAATCATGCCCTGGCGTTCCATCAGGCTGGTGAGACTGTTCACGCCGGCCTCGATCTGGTGCTCCTGGATGCGGTGGGATTCGCCCGCCTCCATGGTGACCGTGGTGATGCCGGCCTCTACCGCGGCGCTGCGAAGCATGCCCGGGGAGCCGGTACTGTGCACCACCGCCATGCGGTCAAAGCCCTGGGTAAAGGTGGCGACGTCCGGATTGTTCATGTCGGCCCGCAGTTGCGGCAGGTTGGTCCGCTTCAGGGAGCCGGTATGAATGTCCACCAGCATGTTACAGCGGCGGATGATGTTCTCGAACAGCGAGTGGGCAATGCGGTCCGCCAGGCTGCCGTCGGGGCTGCCCGGAAAATGCCGGTTGAGGTCACGACGATCCGGCAGATACCGGCTGCCCTGCTGGAAACCGGGCAGGTTCACGATCGGGATGCCGACGACCCGGCCGGACAGTTTCTCCGGATCGAGGTCGTACATGGTGCGCCGGATGATCTCGATGCCGTTCAGTTCGTCACCGTGGATTGCACCGGTCAGGCACAGGGTTGGGCCGGCGTTGGCGCCGTTCACCACCAGCACCGGGGTCGGTTGGGACAGCCCGGCAATCTGGATGCCCGGAGACCAGGCCAGTCGGGTAGAGGTGCTGGGCAGAATCTCGGTGTCCAACAGGGTAAAACTTTCGGCCGGCTGAACGGCGGGCTCCCTGGCTACCGTGCCCCCCGTTTCCTCGCCAAGGCGGATCTCGCTGTCCTCGGTTGGCGTGGTGACCACGGCCGGTTCGGCATCGGCAGCCGGTTCAGCGGCGGTCGCCGGCGTCGCCGGAGCGGATTGCGGCGTCGGCTCCGGGGCGGGGGCGACCTCCTTCAGGTCGATGTTGGGCGCCACTTTCTTGGATTTGGGTTCCGCAGAGTCAGCCGCCTTGGGCCCGCTTGCACTAGCGCTGGCGGTTTCGGACGCGTTCGGGGCGGCATCCCCGGTCTCACGCGGACGGGATTGCTCGACGTCTTCAACACTCTCGTCCTCGGCGAGGACGGCGATCCGGGTCTCCGGGCTCTTCTCGCTGTCGGTCGCGGAGGTTTCAGCCTGCACGAACGCAGGCACGGCCAGCGCGAGCGCGCAGGCGAGTGGTCGAAATGGTGTCAGCGTGTAATGCCAGTGCAACAGCATAGTTCCTCACGGGTCGTCAGAATGCGCTCAAGGATAGAGTGCCCCTGGCGGTCATGAATACAGCTGTGACAAAGGTTTAATGCCACCTTCATGAAATGCCGGTATTTTTCGGGTTCC
The DNA here is from genome assembly GCF_019264345.1 of Marinobacter arenosus. Taxonomy (NCBI): domain Bacteria; kingdom Pseudomonadati; phylum Pseudomonadota; class Gammaproteobacteria; order Pseudomonadales; family Marinobacteraceae; genus Marinobacter; species Marinobacter arenosus. The sequence continues at coordinate 2,300,237 of NZ_JAHVAO010000001.1, read as the reverse complement.
TGTGCAAAATCTGCGCAGGCCATATTTTGTACAGATGGCCCAGTTATACCTGTCAAATGGGATTAACAATATGGATCTTTTGCGACTTCTGGTAGCGATTTTGTTACCGCGTTAGGCGTTTGTTTGCCGGAAGGCATCGCGAGGAAGTCAGCCGGAGCCGGGCTATCCGCCCGGCTCCGGCTGCCAATCAGGTGCGCGGGGTGGGCTGCCAGAGCTCGTCAGACTGGCGGGCGCGGCCGTCGATCTCCAGCTTCAGCAAATGGGCGAGCGCCGAGCGCGCCGCCAGGCCATGAATGGCGGCCGGAACGTCGTCGTAGGCGTGGGTCGTCAGATCCTTCAGCGTGGCCGGTCCGTGTTGTTTCAGCGCCTTGGCCACCTTGTGTTCCCGGGCCAGCCGGTGGGTGATCAGGAAATCAATCACCGCTTCCGGATACCCCATCAGAAAGCCGTGCGCCGGGGCAATCACCCGGATCGATTCCCCAAGCAGATCGTACAGGGCATCGAGGTACGCCTTCATGTCGCCATCCGGCGGATTAATCACCACCGTTGACCCCTGCATGATGTGGTCACCGGAGAACAGCATGTTGGGACCTTCCAGCAGATAACACACGTGGTTCGACGCGTGGCCGGGCGTGTGCAGAGTCTTCAGAAGCCCTGCCTCGGTCACAATCAGGTCGCCGTGTTCGGGCTCGTCATCCGGTGCAAACGTCTGGTCCTGACTGGGGCCCTTGGGCGCGGGCAGGCCGAAGACCCGACACCCGGTTTTTGCCTTCAATGTGGCGGTGGCGGGTGAATGATCCGGGTGCGTGTGGGTGACGATCACCTGGTCAATGACGCCGCCGGTCAGTTCCAGAATGCGCTCGATGTGCACCGCATCGTCCGGGCCGGGGTCGAGTACGGTAAAACGTTCATCGCCCAGCACATAGGTGTTGGTGCCTGGCCCGGTCATCATGCCCGGGTTGGGTGCGGTCAGCCGAACCACACCGGCGGCCACCTCGACCGGCTCGCCCGGAACAATCTCGGCGCGGGTACTGCCCTCGCCCTCGGGATCAAGCTGGGTGGCCTCGTCGTAGGCCGGCGCCCCAGGCTCCAGCATGACCGGCTTGCCCTTCTTCAATGCCGGCCAGGGCTGGCTGGGGTAGGTCTCCGGCGGGTTGGCGTGGGCATAGCGCATCAGCGCCTCGGTGCTCGGAAAATCGCTCAATACTCGCATGGTCCGAAGCGTTGGCAGCCCGAGCAGACGGCGGCCACTGCGATGGTCTTCCAGGGCCTGCAGCGGGCTGATCCACAGATGGTCGATGGTCTCGGTACCGTCGTGGCTGGCGGTTTGACCCTCGGGCGCGCCGGTCACGAAAAAGCGGGTATCGAAGCGGCGAGGCGGCCCCGGTGGCGTGGTCCAGTGGCTCAGGTACGCCAGCCGGTCCAGCGGAATGGTCAGCCCGTGCCGCTGGCACAGGTCCGCCAGGCCCAGTTCGCCCTGGAATACCGCCTCACGGTCCCGATGCACGGGGTGATCCGCGCCGATGGTCTGGCCGGCCTCATCGATGGCCACCAGAATGCCGGCCTCCTCGAAACACTCCCGGACGGCGGCGAGCATGTAGTCGGCGCCGCCCTCGTCCAGGCTCATGACCTGGCTGATCTCGGTATCCTCCGGCCCCACCGCGTGCGCCCGGGCCGTGGCTTCCTGCTGATCCACCGCGCCCCCCGGAAACACGAAATAGCCGGGAAGAAAGACCGCATCCCAGGTGCGCTGAAGCAGCAGCACTTCAACACCGTCTTCCGTATCCCGAGTCAGAACCAGAGTGGCCGCAGGGCGAATATCCATAGTTTTCCCGTTGTTAATATGTATTGGAGCGCCGGATAAGAGATACGAAGCAAGATAACTGAATTCACCGCAAGATGAACAGTCCAAGCCAAACGCGTATTATGCGCCCTGCCAATCGAATCCCCAGCCAGACAGGTACCCCACGTGGCCCGCATCAAACTCGCTTTCCCGGATGACGTCTTCTGTTTCGAAACCAACATGCCGGTGCGCATCACCGACATCAACGGGGCTAACCACCTGGGCAACGACGCGCTGATCTCCATGCTGTCGGAGGCCCGCGCCCAGTTCCTGGTGAACTACGGCATCCAGGAAGCTGGCCACGACGGGATCGGCATCATCGTGACCGATCTGGCCACCATGTATCAGTCCGAATCCTTCTTCCCGGAAATGCTTCGGTTTGAAGTCGGGTTGATGGATTTCAACAAGTACGGCGGGGATTTCGTGTTCCGGGTCACCAAGGCCGAAAGCGGCCAGCCTGTGGCGCTGGCCAAGTACGGCTTTGTGTTCTTCAACTACCAGCGCAAGGAAGTGGCGCCCATGCCCGAGAGCTTCCGCTCACGCTTTGGCTGATACCGGCGCCGAGCGCAGCTTGGTCATGCCGGCGCGATAGAAGCTGTAGGCCATAACGCCGGCAAACAGGTTGCCCACCAGGGCCCCGCTCATCAGGCCGTAGATGCCATTGAGCTGGCTGCCGAGCCAGAGCAGTGGCAAAAAGCACAGGAACAGCCGCAGCGTGGATACCAGCAACGCCCGCATGGCCAAGCCCAGGGCGTTGCACACCGACACCATCAGCATGCACACCCCGAGGCCGCTGTAACTCAGCGGCACCCGGAGCAGGTAGCCGGCCAGGATGTCCTGAACCTGGGCATCGCTGGTGAACAGCTCCGACACCAGCCCCGAGGCGACCAGCCAGGTCAGCCCGATGGCCAACTGCCAGGCGACCACAAACCGCACCGCGATGCGCACCAGTTTGCGGATCTGCTCGATATCCCCGGCGCCCAGCAACCGGCCGATCATCGGTGGCATCGACATGGTCAGCGCCAGCACCACCACGATCGAAAAGAATTCCAGGCGCGTGCCCAGCCCCCAGGCCGCCACCGCTGCCGACCCAAAACCCGCCACCATCGCGGTGGCCAGCATGGCCGAGGCCGGCGGCATCAGCTGGCTGACCATGGCCGGCGCCATGATGCCGTTGAGCTGCTTCAGCGCCTGGCCCAGGGCAAGCTGGCGGAGATCGAACCGGGCCCAGTGCCGTTTCAGGAGCTTGGGATAGATCACCAGGCAGCCCAGGCTAAAGGAGGTGACCGTTGCCCAGGCGGCACCGGGGAGGCCCCAGTCGAAGACAAAGATGTAGAGCGGATCCAGGGCGATGTTAAGCAGGCTGGTGGCGACCATCATGTAGCCCGGCAGCTTGGTGTCGCCATGGGAACGGCAGACGCTGTAGCCAAAGTACAGGGTGGCGCCGGTCCAGGCAGCAATCAGCCAGGGCAGCCAGTAGCTGCGAATCATGGGCAGCAGTGACTCCTCGGCCCCGAGCGCGGTCATGATCCACTCCTGCAGCACCCACAGTCCCACACACAGCACGAACACCAGGCTGCCGCCGACCGTGATGACCAGCCCGCCCAAGCGAAAGGCACGGAGTTCGTCGCCCTGGCCCAGGGTTCGGGAAATGATCGCCGTGGTGGCGATGCCGAGCCCCACCTGAAGCCCGATGATGAGCTGCTGCATGGGCAGGGTGAAGCCCAGGGCCGCCAGGGGATCCCGGCCTAGTTGGCCGATAAAGGCGCTGTCGGCCAGTTGAAAGGTCATCAGGGAGAGCACGCCAAACAGCATGGGCCAGGTCATGGTGTAGAGCTGACGGGGCAGGCTGGCGGTCTCGGGTGGTTTGCTCACGGGATGAGGGTGTGGCCTTGGTTCGACATGGGGCACAGATCTTAACAGGTTTGGGGCCAGGTTTCGGTGGCGACGTGCTGGTCGGGGCTGACGCCGCAGGATGCGCCGTCAGCCCGATCCGTTCGGCGGGTCAGAGTGCCTTTAACGCGGCCTCGTAATCCGGCTCGTCCTTGATCTCATCGACCAGTTGGCTGTACATGACCTTGTTGTCCTCATCCAGCACGACCACCGCACGGGCACACAGCCCTGCCAGCGGACCGTCCTGGATGGCGACGCCGTAGTCCTGCTGGAAGCTGTAGTTGCGGAACGTCGACAGCGTGATCACGTTCTTCAGGCCTTCCGCGCCGCAGAATCGGGCGGCGGCGAATGGCAGGTCTGCTGAGACGACCAGGACAACCGTGTTTTCGAGGCTGCCGGCCTTTTCGTTGAACTTGCGGGTGGAAGCGGCGCACACGCCGGTGTCTACGCTGGGGACGATGTTGAGAATCTTGCGCTTGCCGGCCCAGCTGTCCAGTTTGACCTCTTCCAGGCCGCTGTTGGTGAGGGTAAAGGGCGGCGCGTTTTCACCCGGTTTCGGGAAGTTGCCGCTCAGTTCAATGGGGTTGCCGTCGAGATTTACCTTGCTCATGACCTTTCCTTAGCTATCGGGTGCGTGGGAATCAGAGTTATTCAATTTACTCTTTGTAGTCCAGTTTGGACTATCTTGCACCCGATCGGTTCTCTGGCCAGTGATTATGGCGCGGAGGCACCCTGGGGTTCGAAACCCACTGCCGGATGTCGCTGGACCAGCAGCAGGTAGCTGGCCAGGGCCGCACAGGCGCACACCGCAATCACCATGGCCATCACGAGTGACGTGCCATCGTGGAGGTGGCCCACCAGCATGCCGGCACCGGCCGCAACGGCCATCTGGGCAAAACCGAACAGGGCGGATGCCGAACCGGCCATGCGCGGGAAGTTGGCCATTGCGCCGGCCATGGTCTGGGGCAGCACCATGCCGGTGCCGAGCATGAACAGGGTCTGGGGCAGAATGACCGCCCAGACATTGTAAACCCCGGCCAGGGCAAGCCCTGCCATCAAACCGCCACCGGCCACCGCGATGACCAGTCCTCGTACCAGAATCTGGTCTGGCAGCAGTCTGCTGCCCAGGCGAACGGCGGACAGGTTCCCGGTGACGTAGCCGGCCACCATGCACGCGAAGAACAGCCCGAAGTGTTCGGGCGCCACACCCAGGAAGTCGATCAGCACGAACGACGAACCCGACAGAAACGCAAACAGGCCCGAGAAAATCAGGGCGTTGGTCAGGGTGTAGCCAAGAAAGCTGATGTCGGTGCCAATGCGCCGATAGTTACGCAGCAGGCTGCAGAGCTTGAGCGGCTGGCGATAGTCCGGGCGCATGGGTTCGGGAATGCCGAAGGCCACCACAACCGCCATCACCAGGGCGTAGCCTGCGAGGACCAGGAAAATGGACGACCAGCCGAGGCCGGCGACCAGGAAGCCGCCGATGGTGGGCGCAATGGCCGGTGCCAGTGCCATGATGCTGGCAAGAATGGCGAGGATCCTGGCGGCTTCACGGGGGGTGTAAATGTCCCGGATCGCGGCGCGGCCCAGGACCGGGCCTGCCGAACCACCCAGGGCTTGCAGGAACCGACACAGCATCAGGGTTTCGATGTTCGTGGCAAGAGCACAGCCAATGCTGGCGATAGCGAATAGCACGAAGCCCCCGATCATGATCGGCTTGCGGCCGAAGCGGTCGGCCAGGGGGCCGCAGATAAGCTGGGCCAGCGCAAAGCCGACCATGTAGAGGCTCAGTGTCAGCTGGACCTGATCGGTGCCGGTACCAAAGTCGCTCCCGATCTGCGGCAGCGCCGGCAGGTACATGTCGGTGGCGAGCGGCCCGAGCGCCACGGCGGCGGCGAGCAGGATGGTTGTCCAGACACTGGTAAGCGTGAGCATCTTGTTTCCTGAGAGTGGAGGAGGCCCGCTGGGATAAATGCCTTCCAAAACCCGCTCCTGGCGGCACATCCCTGTGGCGCTTGAGCTTCGCCATCCTCGGCTCCGCGCAGTTTTGGAAGGCATTTATCCCAGCAGGCGGTCAAACTGTTGAAGGGAGTCTAGTGTCGTTCGGCCAGAAAAATAACGGCCGCAGGCTTCATACGATATATGAACAATATCGATTGATTATGGGTTGAGACCGTTCATGGTCGCTGCCACGGCGTTCACATGATTCCGCAGCCAGCGGTGGGCGGGGTCGTTCTGGTTCCGGCGATGCCAGAGCATCAACAGGGTGAAGGGTTTGAAGTCGAAGGGCAGGGGTGTCCAGGCAAAGTCCCGAAGTAAGTGTTTGCTCATCAGCTCGGGCGCGGTGGCCAGCATATCGGTCCCGCGCAGGAATTCGGGCAGGCCGGAGAAATTGGAGACGGTCACCAGGTTTCTCCGAGTCAGGCCGCGGGCGGACAGGGAGGTTTCCAGGCCGGGTTTCTCGCCCGTGGCGAACAGCAGGGCGATGTGGTCGGCCTTGAGGTAGTCCGCCAGATCCTTCGGGGCGTCTCGTTGGGCCGGGTCGTAGAACACCACCATGCGATCGGCCATCAGACCGCGCTGCATGATGTCGGTCGCCTCCGGGGCGTGGGGCGACAGGATCAAGTCGCAGACGTCCTTGCGCAGCATGTCGGCATTGGGGATGCCGGACGGAATCACCTGCAGCCGGATGCCCGGCGACTCGCGGCGCAGCGTCTTGGCCAGGTGGGGCAGCAGAAGGTCGCGCTGGTAGTCGTTGGCGGCGATGGTGAAGGTGAACTCGGCGGTTTGCGGCGAAAAGGGCGGGCCCGAGGCCAGGGAATGCAGGTCGTCCAGGATCTGACGAATGTGCGGTCCGGCCTGCAGCGCGTAGCGGGTCGGGGTGATGCCGCGCCCGGATTTGACGAACAGGGGATCGCCCAGGGCCTGTCGCAGTCGATCAAGGGTGTGGCTGACCGCGGACTGACTGACTCCCAGTTTGATCGCCGCGCGGGACACACTGCCCTCATCCAGCACGGCGATGAAGGTGCCGAGGGCGCGGATGTCCAGATTGAATGTATCGATGGGGTTCATGAATGGCAGTCTACCTCAGAGCCGGGCGCTCCGGAACGGTACGCGGCAGCGAACCGAAAGATTTGGTAGGGTTGAGCCATTGTCCGGGCAAACAGGAGAGCAATCACGATGACCATGCGACTGGCGTTCGATGTGTACGGCACCCTGGTGGATCCCATGGGGATGTCGGAATTGCTCAGGCAGGATGCCGGTGACCAGGCTGGGGCGGTGGCGGCCCTGTGGCGGGAGAAACAGCTGGAGTTCTCGTTCCGGAAGGGGTTGATGAAGCTGTACGAGGATTTTGGTGTGTGCACCCGGCAAGCGCTTCGGTTTGCCATGGCATCCCACAAGCTGCCGTTGTCGGACCAGCGGGAGAATGAGTTGCTGATGGCCTACCTGTCGTTGCCCGCGTTTGACGATGCACTGCCGGCGTTGCAGTCGTTAAAGGGCCAATACCCCCTGTTTGCGTTTTCCAACGGTACCTACCCGGCACTGGAGAAGGTGTTGGGTCACAACGGCCTGCTGGCGCAGTTCGAGGGGCTGGTGTCGGTGGATGATCTGAAAACGTTCAAGCCGGACCCTGCCGTATACACCTATGCCCGGCGTGCGACCGGCGCCTGGGACGAGCCTTTGTGCCTGGTGTCCAGTAATGCCTGGGATGTGATCGGGGCCCGGGCGGCGGGGTTGCTGGCGGTCTGGGTTCGGCGCGATCCGGAGAAGGTGCTTGAGGATTGGGGGATTGAGCCTTCTGCCGTTATAAGTTCACTTTCGGAGCTGCCCGAGACTCTTGAGAACCTCTAGCCTTGGTGGCGTGGCCACTGGCTGCCGGCTTCCAAAACCCGCTCAAGCACATCCCTGTGGCGCTTGAGCTCCGCCATCCATGGCTCCGCACAGTTTTGGAAGCCGGAAGCCAGCGCCCAATCATCTGCAGAGCCTGCCGTCGAAAAAAACTTTTTAGTCCGAGCGCTCAGCCAGCCACTCGGCCAGTTCCAGCCAGCTTTCCTTGGGCGCCTTGCTGCCCGCCAGAATCCCCATGTGACCACCCGGCACCACCCGGAAGGTTTTGTCACCGGAGCTGACGTGGTCCATCACCCGCTTGGCGGCGCCCGGGGTGACCATGGTGTCCTCGCTGCCGGCGATGGCGAGTAAGTTGGCGTTCACATTCTCCAGGCGGGCAACGTCGTCGCCGATCTGGATGTCGCCCTTGGAGAGTTGGTTGTCGATCCAGACGCGCACCACGGTGTCCTGGATGATGCCGCCGGGGTAGGCGACCATCCGGTCGAGAAAGGCCGAGGTGGTGGCGTGGTTGGTGACAAACTCCCGGTCGCCCAGGCGCACCACCAGCTCCCAGTAGCTCATCACGCTGGCGATGGGGTTGGTCAGTTTGAAGCCGATGGTGTTGGCCCAGCCGGGCGTGTGGAACCAGTGGGGTTTGACGTTGTGAATGCGGAAGCCGGTGCGTTTGCGGACGAATTCGGCAACGTCGGCCATGCGCTGGTTCAACAGCCCGAGGATGCCGGAGGCGTGGCTGTCGATGGGCGAGCCCAGGACGATGGCGTTACGCACGTGCTGGTCGTTGCTCAGGGCGGAGTAGAACAGGGTGAACATGCCGCCCAGGCTCCAGCCGTGCAGGGTCAGTTCCTGTTCGCCGCTGTGCTGACGCACCCGGTTCAGGTAGGCCGGCAACAGCTCTGCCACGTAGGTGTGCAGGTTGTAGTGGCTGTGGGCCCGGGTTGGCACGCCCCAGTCGATCAGGTAGACCTCGAAGCCTTTGGCGCGCAGGAAGCGGACCAGGCTGCGCTGGGGGAACAGGTCGTAGATGAGCATGTTCACGGCCAGGGGCGGGATGATCACCACGGGGGTGCGGTGGGTCTGGCGTTCGACCGGAATCAGGGTGTCGTCCAGTTCGATGAAATCCTCGTCCAGCGGCGGGTAGTAACGGAAGCTGACGAGGCCGTCGCTGTGGAGGGTCTCGAACGGGGTCTGGCCGGCCTGCACTAGGCTGGCGGCGCGGAACACCCGGTCAAAGGCGTTGCCGGCGTAGAGCGCGGTTTGTCGGGTCAGCCCCGATGCCCGGTCGGCGGCGAATTTGAGAAGGTTTGGCATTGGCAAGTCCATAGATGTCAGGCCCGGCATGATGACGAAGGGGACGTTGGGAGCAACCATAGAGTATCGTGGCAGGGTTCGGCTATGGCAGATCCGTCCATCCCGACTGGCAAACTGGTCACTTTCGGCCACTGCCCAAGTGGGTCATCGGTTGCTATCATTGCCCCCCATTTCCGCCCAACAATGACAACAGGAATCGCATGCTCAGTTTCCTCCCGGCTCCCGTAATCGGCATCCTCAATTCCATTCTGCTCGGCATCAACACCCTGGTCTGGTGCATTCTGCTGTACATCCCGGCGATCCTTAAGCTGGTGGTTCCGATCAAGGGGTTTCGTGTGCTCTGCACCCGCGTGATCATCGCCATTGCCGAGGCCTGGGTGGCCTGCAACGTTGGCTGGATGAAGCTGACCCACGGCACCCAGTGGGACGTGAAAGGGGCCGAGCACCTGAAACGGGAAAGCTGGTACCTGGTGCTGAGTAACCACCAGAGCTGGGTGGACATCCTGGCGATGCAGCGGGTGTTCAATCGCCGGGCGCCGTTCCTGAAGTTTTTCCTCAAGCAGCAGCTGATCTGGGTGCCGGTGATCGGTCTGGCCTGGTGGGGGCTGGATTTCCCGTTCATGAAACGCTACACCCGGGAGTATCTGATCAAGCATCCGGAAAAGCGTGGCGAGGACCTCAAGGCCACGCGCATTGCCTGCGAGAAATTTCGCTACACGCCGGTGAGCGTCATGAACTTTGTGGAAGGCACCCGGTTTACCCAGGCCAAGCACGACAAGCAGAAATCCCCCTACACCCACCTGCTCACGCCGAAGGCCGGTGGCGTCGCGTTCGTGCTCGATGCCATGGGTGACTCCATCGAGACCCTCGTCGATGTCACCATCGCCTACCCCGGCGGCGCGCCGACCTTCTGGGATTTCATCTGTGGTCGGGTCCGGGAAATCAAGATGGAGATCCACACGGTGGCCATCCCGGAACACCTCAAGGGCCGGGACTACTCAACCGACGCGGAGCACCGCAAGAACGTGAAGGATTGGCTGGCCGACCAGTGGCGGGCCAAGGATGAGCGGCTGGAGCGGATGCTGGGCTAGCCGGGCAGGGAGGGCGCGTCAGGCCTTGTCGCCTTCGTCGTCCTCCACCTCGTCCGGGTGTTCGCGCTTGTAGCGTTCCCACTCTTCCCAGTCATGGGGCGTGCCGGCATGCGGCCGGCGCAGATGCCGGGCGTGTTCCATGGCGTTGTGCCGGAGGCTGTGGTCCCGCTCCTCTTCGTCCTTGTCGAAGCCGTACTTTTTCAGAAATTCGTCAGGCGTGATGGGCATGGCGCACCTCCCTCCAAGGATGTCTCCTTACGTTTACGATGCGCCTGACCTGTCGGTTTTTCAACCAGAGCTGGCGGGCTTATCGGCGGTCTGGATTTCCTCCGCCTCCACCAGCTTGAAGTTGATCTGTCGGCGTTCCTCGTCGACCCCGGCAAAACTGACCTTCACCGGCTGTTCGATCTGGAAGATGCGACCGTTCTTGTTGTGAATCAGGCGCAAGGTCACCGGATCGAAGCCGTATTTGCCGTCCAGGTCCTTGCAGCTGACAAAGCCTTCGAGGCCATTGGCGTCCAGGCGGACAAAGAAACCGGCCGGTACGGTGCGGCTGATGACGCCGGGCATGGGTTCGTCGCCCAAGGTCTTGGCAAAGTCGCTTTTCAGCCAGGCTTCCAGACTGTTCGCGGCCTGACGCGCCCGGATCTGGGCCTGTTGCAGGCTTTCCAGCTGTGCGTCCGTCAGCGCCTTCATCGGGCAATCCCAGAGCGCCGATTTGATCAGGCGATGCACGTAGAAATCGGAAAACTTCCGCAGCGGTGACGTGAAGGTGGTGTAGGCGTCCAGCCCCATGCCCTGGTGCGGCGCGGCCTTGAAGCCGAGCTCCGCGCGGGCCAGCTGGCGGGAGATGATGGCCTTGACCGGCACCTCGGCGTCGAGCTCTTCCGTCTGTTTCATCAGCGTGCGGAAACCGTCCGCGCTGTTGGCATCCACGTCGGACAGGTGCGGGGCATGGCTTTCCAGCAGCGCCCGGATGTTGTCCAGCCGGTCGTCCCGGAGGCCCGGATGCTGGATGAACAGGCCGGAGGCCTGGCGGGTCAGGAAATCCGCGGCGCAACGGTTGGCCGCCACCATGCATTCCTCGACCAGGCGGTGGGCCTCGTTCTGCACCGACGGCTCGATCATGCGGATGCGCTTGTTCTCATCCAGCCGCAACCGGAACTCGGGCCGGTCGCCGCTGAGCAGGGCATGCTCATTGCGCCATTTGCGCAGGGCGGTCGCCACCTGGTGCAGCTGATCCAGGCTGTTGGCCACCGCGTCGGGCAGCGCCTTGATGTCCTCGTCTTCGCGGCCTTCAATCAGGTTGGCCACCAGCTCGTAGCTCAGCTTGCGCTGGGACCGGATGACCGCCTGGTGAAAGCTGTAGTCGCCCAGGCTGCCGTCATTGTTCACCTGCAGGTCGCACACCAACGCCAGTCGGTTGACCTCGGGCATCAGTGAGCACAAACGCGTGCTCAGGCTGTCCGGGAGCATGGGCAGGGGCTCACCCGGAAAGTAGATCGCGGTGGCGCGATTGAAGGCTTCCTGCTCCGCCGGGCTGCCGGGTTCGATGAGAGCGGTCGGGTCCGCGATGGCGATGGACAGGGTCCAGCCGGTGGCGTTGGGTTCGGCCAACAGGGCATCGTCCATGTCCTGGGTGCCCGGGCTGTCGATGGTCACGTAGGGCTGAGAGGTGCGGTCCTCCCGCTCGGCCTGCCGCGCTTCGATCGATTGCTCATCAAGGCTGTCGGCCTGGGCCTGCACCGGCTCCGGCCAGGCATCCGTCAGATCGAAGGTGGCCAGGGTCAAGGAACGCTCGATGCCGGGTTCACCGGCCTTGCCGATCACCCGCAGTATCCGGGCCTGGCCCTTGCCATCCTTGATCGGATGCTTGTGGATCTCGCAGTAGATGTAGTCGTCGGGCTGGGCGTTCATGCGCGCTTTCGGCGGAATGAAGATCCAGCGGTTGATGCCCGGGGTCTCCGGCACCACGAAATGGCCCTTGCCCTTGACCAGGTAACGGCCGACAAAGGTGGTCAGCCGGGACTCCAGCAGCTCGTCCACCACGCCCTGGGTCTTGCCTTTGTCCACTTCCTGTTCGGTGACGTTGACCCGGTCGCCGGGCAGCACCTTCTGCATCTCTTCGGGAGGCAGGAATACATCCCGACCTTCATCCAGGGCAACGAACCCGAACCGGCCGTTGGTGGCCTTGACGGTGCCGGGGTAGACCACCTTATTTTCTTCGATGTCGGATTTCAGCTGGCGCAACTGGCTGAGAGCGTCGGCATTGAGCATGAATGAACCTGGCTGGAAATAATGAATGTTGGGGCGGAGTATAACGGTTATGGCTGCATGCGTCAGATAGCGGACTTCCCAAACTAGATTTCGGTCCAGAAACGCTGGAGATTGGCGAGCGACTTGGTGAGCAGATCGAACTCGGCGGTCTTGCCCTCGCGCTCAAACAGCTGGCGGCGAGCCGTGTCGAGATCGAACAGCACCTCCCGGTGCGCGGGATCCCGGATGGTACTCTGAACCCAGCCGATGGCAACCCGACGCTGTCCCCGGGTGACCGGTTCCACCCGATGCAAGGTGGAGGAGGGATAGATCACCACGGAGCCGGCGGGGAGCTTGTAGGACTGCTCCCCGGCGCTGGTGTCGGTGACCAGCTCGCCGCCATCGTAGCTGTCCGGGTCGTCCAGGAACAGGGTAAAGGAGATGTCGGTGCGCAGCCGCCCCGGCCCCCGACCCATTACCGGGTCATCCACATGGTTGCCGTAGGTCATGCCGTCCCGGTAGCGGCTGAACAGGATGGGGGTCATCTTCGCCGGCCGCACCGCCATCTGGAACAGGGGATGTCCGGTGAGGGTTTTTTCCACTTCCGCCCGCAAGCCCTGGGCGGTCTCGTCGGCCACCTGCATCTGTTCGTTGTTCTTGACCAGGCGGGCATGCCAGCCCGCGGTCTTGCGGCCGTCTTCAAAGCTGCCGCTGTCGAGTGCCGAGCGCACGCGCTCCAGTTGTTCGGCGCCCAGTACCTCACCAATACACAGAATCATGGTGTCTCCAATTGTTAATACGAATAATTTGCAATCAACGCCCCGTTTGACTCATCATGCACCACCATGAATGTGCCATCAATCTTCCCGCTGTCCGTGTGTCTCCGGCGGCGGTCTTATTGAGGAGACCCGAATGCAAAACCAGAAACTCAAACTGTGGACCGGAATCGGTATGGCAACGTTGCTGGCCAGCTCCGGCGCGGTGGCCGACGAAAACCAGAAAGACCATCACGATGAGATGATGACATCCGGTGCCCATGGCGGCGAGGGTGGTGAACACCACGGCGGCGAAGGCGGTGAGCATCATGGCGGTGAAGGCGGCGAGCACCACGGTGGTGAAGGTGGTGAAAGCCACGGCGGAGAAGGTGGCGAAGGCCATGGTGGTGAAGGCGGCGAGGGCCACGGTGGCGAAGGTGGTGAAAGCCATGGCGGCGAAGCCGGTGCCGCATTCAGTTACTTTGCTGCCGGAGGCGAAGGCGGTGAAGGCGGTGAAGGTGGCGAAGGCGGAGAAGGCGGCGAAAGCGGCAGTGCCGTGTCCGCCGTTGATTCCGATGGCGCCTACGTTGCCATGCTCCAGATGATGCAGGGCCACCTGCTGGCCGCGCGTGAACTGATCAAATCCGGTGACGCGGCCGAGGGCCGTCCGCACCTGACCCACCCCTGGGTTGAGGTCTACCCGATGATCGAGGAAGGCCTGAAGCATCGCGGTCAGAACGACCTGCGCGAGCGCCTGGAAACACTGGCTGAAAAAGCTGGAAGCGTTGAAAACTGGGGCGATATCAACAAGCAATTCCAGGCGGCCTGGGTTGCGACCGAGCAGGCCGTGAGCGCCGCCGATGGCAGCAAGGGCCTGAGCGCAGCGAACGTCTCCAAGGTCGTCCTGTCACTGACCAAGCAAGCGGCGCTGGAGTATGAAGAAGCGCTGGATGGCGATCGCTTTGTGGCCGTGCACGAGTACCAGGACGGCCGGGGCTTTGTGCTGGCGGCCCGGGACTACCTGGATAGCCACCAGAAGGCGCTGAAGAAGCAGAACAAGGAAGCCTGGCGTGATGCCAACAAGGCCTTGGACGAGCTCCAGACGGCCTGGCCGACCGCCGTTCCACCAGAGAAACCGGTCGTTCCGGCGTCGAACCTGTACGCCGCCCAGGCCCGGTTGGAACTGGCGCTGGCGCCATACCTCTACTGATCGCGTCAAATCACCGGGGCCAGTCCACTGGCCCCGGTTTTCCTTCCCTTAGTTGTATTCCGAGAACACCCGGGTCTGACCGTTGTCGTTGAACATCAGGACCTGGAAGTGGTCCTTGCGGTCCCCCATTTCCATGCCCGGCGAACCTGCCGGCATGCCCGGTACGCTCAGGCCCTTGGCCTGCGGTGCCTCGGCAATCAGGCGATGGATGTCGTCCGCCGGCACGTGCCCCTCGATGACGTAGTCACCAATGAACGCGGTGTGGCAACTGGCCAGTGCCGGTGTCAGTCCGGCGTCGATCTTGACCGGGTTCAGGTTCTGGGTCTCCGTAACCTCCACCTCGAAGCCGTTGGCTTCCAGATGCTTGACCCAATCGGTGCAGCAGCCACAGGTGGGCGACTTGTACACGTGAATGTTCTGCGCCGCACCGGCGGCCAGCAGCGGGGTGCTGAAGCCCAGCGCGGCCGTCAGGGCAAATCCAAGAGCCTGTTTTTTCATTACTTCATCCTCGCTCAGATAATGGCTAGTGGTGGCTGTGGTCGTGTTCGGACGCGTCGCCGGTTGTGGGAGACAGCCAGAACCACCACACAATGGCGGCCATGAGCACCACACCTCCAGCGTTGACCAATAGAGTAGTCATCAGTTCCGCACCTCTTGTTGATCGTGATCAGTCTTTGGTGATTCCCTTCGGGCATCCGGGCCGGCTTTGAAGAAACGCAGCCGGTTGGCGTTGGAGACCACGGTCACTGACGACAGCGACATGGCCGCGCCCGCCAGGATCGGGCTCATCAGAATGCCCCAGACCGGGTACAGCAGGCCGGCGGCAATCGGAATGCCGAGGGTGTTGTAGATAAAGGCGCCGAACAGGTTCTGATGAATGTTCTTTACGGTCGCCCGTGAAATCTGGATGGCGTCCGGTACCCCGTGCAGGGAGCCCCGCATCAGGGTAATGGAAGCACTTTCGATGGCCACGTCCGTGCCGGTGCCAATGGCAAAGCCGACGTCGGCGGCCGCCAGGGCCGGCGCATCGTTGATGCCGTCACCGACCATGGCCACGGTATAGCCCTTGCCACGCATGGCGCTGACCACCTCGGCCTTGTCTTCCGGCAGGACCTCGGCGCGGTAGTCGTCAATGCCGGCCCGGGCGGCAATCGCCTTGGCCGTGGCATCGATGTCACCGGTAACCATCATGACCTTGATGCCGGACTCGTGCAGGCGCGCAATGGCGGCCTCGGAGTCGGGCTTGATGGCATCGGCCACGCCAATCACGCCCAGCACCGAGTCACCCACGGCAACAAACAGCGGGGTGCCGGCCTGATCGGTGATGTCCCGGGCGACGTCGTCCAGGCCCGACACATCCAGACCTTCGCTTTCCAGCCAGCGGCGGTTGCCCAGACGAACGGTCTGGCCGTTGTAGTCGCCCCGGACGCCCTTGCCATTGATGGCCTCGAAGTTGCTCACCGATTCAAGGTTAATGTCATCGTCCTTGGCGCGTGCCACCACGGCCTCGGCCAACGGATGCTCGGAGTGCTGCTCGAGCCCGGCGGCAATCGCCAGCAGCCGCTGTTCATCCCCATCGGTGGCGTGCACCCGGGTAACCGCCGGATGGCCCTCGGTGATGGTGCCGGTCTTGTCGAGGATCACCAGGTCCAGTTTGCCGGCAGTCTGCAGGGCATCGCCCTGACGAATCAGCGCACCGTATTCCGCGGCCTTGCCAACGCCCACCATTACCGACATCGGCGTTGCCAGGCCCAGGGCACAGGGGCAGGCGATGATAAGTACGGTGGTGGCAGCGACCATCATGTGAACCACGGCGGGTTCGGGACCCACGTTGTACCAGACCAGGGCCGCCACCACGGCAATCAACATCACCGTGGGCACGAACACCGAGGAAATCTTATCCGCGAGCCGGCCGATGGCGGGCTTTGAGCCCTGGGCCTTCTTGACCAGATGGATGATCTGCGCCAGCGCGGTTTCGCTGCCCACCCGGGTTGCCTCGTAGATGATGGACCCACGGGTATTCAGGGTGCCGGCGGAGACTTCGTCACCCTCGCCCTTGCTCACCGGCATGGGTTCGCCCGTCAGCATGCTTTCATCAATGCGGGTGGAACCCTCTATGATTTCGCCATCCACCGGCAGTTTTTCGCCCGGGCGCACCCGGATCCGGTCGCCCTTGCGGACCTCTTCCACCGGAATGTCCCGTTCCTCGCCATCGCGAATCACCCGTGCGGTCTTGGCACGCAGGTCCAGAAGCCGTCGAACCGCTTCCGAGGTCTTGCCCTTGGCACGCAGCTCCAGGGCCTGGCCCAGGTTGATCAGGCCGATGATCATGGCCGACGCCTCAAAATAGACGTGCCGGGCCATCTCCGGGAGCGCATCCGGTACGCTGGCCACCACAATCGAATACAGCCAGGCGGTACCGGTACCCAACGCAATCAGGGTGTCCATATTGGCGTTGTGGTGCCGGAAGGCTTTCCAGGCGCCGGTGTAGAAATGACCGCCCGTGGCCGCAATCACCACCAGGGTGACGGCACCCAGGACCAGCCAGATGCCCTGATTGGCTTCGGTGACCATCATGGTGCCGAACCCCATGCCCCAGACCATCAGGCCCACGCCCAGGGACAGGCTCACCGCCATCTTGATCAACAAACTGCGGTAGGTCTTCTTGTCCTGCGCCTGTTTGCGCTCGTCGGCCTCGTCTTCGTTCTCGATCACACTGGCACCGTAGCCGGCGCTTTCCACCGCCCGGATCAGTGCCTTGGGATCGGCCCGGCCGGTGGCGGTGGCCGTGTTGTCGGCGAGGTTCATATGGGCATGGGTGATGCCCGGCACCGATTTCAGTGCCTTTTCAATGGTGTTCACGCAGGAGGCACAGGTGGCGCCAGACACCGACAGGGCAATCTGATCCCCCTCATCGTTTGCCGCGTCGGCCTCTTCGTGGGCGTGATCCCCCTGGTTTACGGCGTCGTCCGCAGCCGGGGGTTCCTCCGCCGGTGTCTGCTCCACGCTGCAGCAGCTGGACTCGGTCGCCCCGGAAACCGGCTCGGCCGGATACCCGGCGTCGGTCACCCGGCGGGCCGCGTCGTCCAGATCGATGTCGTCAGGCAGCGCGACGGTCTGTTCGTCCAGGTTCACCTCGACCAGGTCCGGGCTGCCGGTCAGTGGTTCCAGGGCGGCCCGAATCTTTTTGACGCAGCCCTGGCACGAGGCGCCGGAAATGGACAAGGCGGTTTGCAGTGCCGTTGTCTCAGTCATCTTTGTTCACTCCTCATATCCGTTAACGGTGGACGCTTCGTCCCAATGTTCAATCAGACGGCAGATGGTGTGGCCGTCCGGTGTGCCGTCCGGCATATCCCGCCAGGCCGAGAGCGCGCCTTTCATGCGCTCGCGCAGTTGCTGGAGTTCGGCGATCTCACGCTCAACCTCGGCCAGCCGCTGCTCAAACACCTCGCGGACCATCGGGCAGGGCGAGTGATGATCGTCGGCCTGATCGAGAATGGACCGGATCTCCGGCAACGAAAAACCCAGTTGCCGGGCCTTGCGGGCAAAGCGCAGCCGCCGCAGATCGTCGGTATCGTACTGTTGGTAATTGTTCTCGGGATTGCGGCTGGGATTCAGCAGCCCTTCCCGGGTATAGAAGCGGACGGTGTCCGGATTGACCGCCGCCGCTTCCGCTAACTGTTTGACTTTCATAGCTCATAACCCTGATTCAAGGTTGAACGAGTGTTTGGATACGCCAAACGCGGACTGCTTCCGATGTACAACAGAGCATAGCCTAAAACCTGTGAGTTACTCACAGGTCAAAGATTTTTTTTGGGAATGACAGGGCCAGGGGCAACGACGCGGGAGCAAATCATGGATGTCCAATGAATACGTGGCGGAGGGAGGTGCGCTCGTCTAAGCTGTTGTTTTATAAATTTGTTGGTGGTGAGTGGTGAGATTGATTGTCCGTAATAGCGAAGCAGTCAATTTTTTCCATATAGTGGAGCGCTGCCTAATTGCTGTTATAGGCCAAGGAAGTCTTGTGCATCTGGTCTTGTTTGACATAGACGGAACATTGGTTGAGTCATACGACTTCGATACCGAGTGCTTTCAAGCAGCTATTAAGGATGTGTTGGGAGTTACGATAGGGCCTGACTGGAGCCGTTACCGCCATGTGACTGATTCTGGGATTCTCGCCGAGGTGATTGATAGCCTGGGCCTCGAAAGTGACAGCGAGAGTATCACCGCAGACGTTAAAGAACAGTTTATAAGCAGAGTAGCGGATTACATTTCGTGCCACTCTATATCCCCGATCCCTGGAGCCTATGAGCTTTTATCCCAGCTCGTCGCTCGCAAGAATGTTGCAGTAGCTTTTGCAACTGGTGGCTGGAGTGAATCAGCCAAGATGAAACTTGGCTCAGCAGGTATCACATTCTCAGCTATACCGTTGGCCTCTTCCTCGGATCACTACAGCAGAACAGAGATCATGCGGTTGGCCGAAAGGCGTGCGGGTAAGAGTCATTACGATTCCATGACCTATTTTGGGGATGGCCCATGGGATGAGAAGGCTTCCAAAGCTCTGGGTTACAACTTTGTCTCTGTCGGAGATCGTATTACTAGCCCTAAATCGATTAGGGATTTTACAGAAGTCGATGTGGTGTTGAGGTACATTGGCTTATAACCAACGACTGCACTGCGACCAGTTTTCCGCCGCTTCGCGGTTTCAAACCGGCGCGTAAGCCGGGCGTAAAGCACCAATAAAAATGAGGTTGAGATGTTTGGTCTTATAAAGCGTTCGGATGCACCGCACCAGGTAAAACGAGCATCAATGTTCTTGTTGAGTTACGCGCTCATAGTCCTGGTCGGAACGCTGTTTTATGCCTTTGAATCCGGCGGTGAGGACACGAGAGAGTTGTTTCGGGGGTTAATCCGCGTTGCCGGAATTAGCTACATCGCTTGGTGGCTCCTGTCTCTCAAAAAAGAAGCGTGGTGGTTTGCAGTAGGTGCCTGTGGATTCCTTTCACTCTTGGGCTTGGTTGGCATAGGGGCGCTGCTATACGCGGGCTCCATCGTCAGCACAGATTATTACCTGCTGGTTCTGAAGCTAATTGCACCGTTATACCTGCTTATCCATGCATTGGTGATCCTTGTCAGAGAAGACACAAGGTCACTCTTTATCGCCAGGCATGCTTAACGAGTCACTGTTGCGGCTTGCCGGCGCCACGCACCGTCAGCCCCACCGCTTCGCGTTAGGTTTAAGGGGAATTCATGGCTTTTGATCTGTCGGACACACTGGTGGTCGGAATCTCCGCAACAGCGCTCTTTGATTTGAGCGAAGCGGATTCCGTCTTTCGACGAAAGTTCGAATCGAACAGAGAAGAGGCCGTTGAAGAGTACCGCGAATACATGGCGGAGCGTGAGGCTGAAGGACTCAAGCCCGGTACAGGGTTCCATTTGGTGAAGGCGCTCCTCTCACTGAACCAGTTCCAGTCCGCTGACGAAGCCCCGCTCGTCGAGGTGGTTGTCATGTCTCGTAACAGCCCTGAAACAGGCGTGCGGGTTTTTCACAATATCCGCGATTACGGGCTGGATATAACACGCTCGGCCTTCACCGGTGGCGAATCCGTTGTTGATTATCTGGACGCCTACGACGTTGACCTGTTCCTCACGACCAACTCCAAAGACGCTCAACGCGTGATTGATAGCGATAGCTGCGCTGTGGCCCTGGTCAAGGAGCCTCCTGCGAATATGGAGAAGATACCGGATGGGCAGGTCCGGCTCGCTTTCGATGGCGATGCGGTATTGTTCAGTGATGAGAGTGAGATCGTCTACAAGACCGCAGGCTTAAAAGGGTTTCATACGGTCGAGGACAAAGAACAAGACAACCCCTTGAATGACGGGCCTTACGCGACGTTGCTGCGGAAGCTCTCGCGGCTTCAGGACAGGCTTCCCCACACCGTAGAGTTTTCTCCCGTTCGCGTTGCCATCATCACGGCACGAAATAGCCCGGCCGAAATGAGGGTGATTAAGACACTGAGGCACTGGGGCGTTTACGTTGATGAAATATTCTTTCTGGGTGGCTTGGACAAATCAAAGATCATCAAGGCCTTTAAGGCCCATATCTTTTTTGATGATCAAGATATTCATTTAGAGCCGGCCGCCAAGTACACCCCGGCGGGCAAGGTGCCTTATAAGTCAGGGTCTCCCCTGAATGATTCAGACGAGTAACTGTAACCTCACGCGGCAGCCTGGCCGAGGCGTTAACTTCCATGATTGAACTCATACGCAAATATCAGCTGAGACGGGCCTTTAAAGGTTACATCTATACACTCGGGCCAGAGCTCAGAAAGCGGTACGGTGGATCGGATCAATACACCGTTCTTCAGATCAAGAAGACCGTGGTGCATTTGAATCTCAACAAGCAGTACCTCCCATACGCCGTAGCGATGTATCGGCACGAACAGTCAAAAAATACAGTCGACATGCTACGCCTTGATCAAGCTTTTCTGGATCGTCTTCGTGCGGAGGTGGCGGCTGCTCTGTTTAATGGAAACCCCAATTACGATGCGAGAGATGTCCTGTCGTTGAGCAAGGCGGTCGGTTGGAAAGGTGGCCCTACACCAAATTGGTGGTCAAACAATCTGGGTAAAACGAGCCTTTGAGAATCTGAAAAGGCGGTAACCGGGACGCCAACTACGCGTTGCTCCGTTGCCGCCCCGAGACGTGATGTGTTGCCGGCGAGCAGCTGGAGCGGTGAGTTTCTGCTAGTCTATTGCCAAGCGCACTGGCCCGGCAGATCCGTTCTGAGGCAAAACCATGACCAACCCTAACACCCCCGTTTTCTGGCGCGATGCCCGCATGCCCCATGTGGAATTGCGCAAAGTCGCGGATGGGCGCGAGGTTTGTTATGCCCTCCATACGCACCGGCACTGGTCAATCGGGGCGATTACCGCCGGCGAAAGTACGTTTCTCTACCGCAACGACCAGTATCACGTGCGCGAGGGTGCGCTCGTGTTGATGAATCCGGAATGGCCGCACGCCTGCAATCCGATTGATAACCAGCCCTGGGCGTATCTGATGCTGTATGTGGATACCGGCTGGCTGACTCAGTTGAGGTTTGAAGCCGGGCTGCTGGAGACTTGCGACTGGCAGGACCTAAAGACGGCGGTGCTCACTGATCCGGAGCAGTATCAGGGCTATTGCGCCATGGCCGAGAGCCTGCTGGACCCCGGGCGGGACCTGCTGGAAAAACAGAGCCGGGTGGCGGAGTATCTTCTCGACCTGATGCAGACGTTGGCCGGGCAACCCGCGGAAGCGGTGAAGTCGCCATCCGGCACGCTGGCGGCGGTGGCCGCCCATCTCGACAACCATTGTACGGACGAGATTTCCCTGGATGACCTGTGCGCCATAAGCGGCTACAGCCCCGGGCATCTGGTGCGGGCCTTTCGACAGGCCTACGGCTTAACGCCCCACGCTTATCTGATCAACCGCCGCGTTCAGCACGGGCAGAACGATCTGAAGCGTGGCACCAGTATTGCGGAAGCCGCCCTGAATGCCGGCTTTGCCGACCAGGCGCATTTCCAGCGAACGTTCAAACGGCTGGTGGCCGCCACCCCTAACCAGTACCGGCAACCCTCAATCCAGCAGCAGGAAAACGCAACTGCCGGCAAGTAACAGCGCCAGGCAACGGTTAAAGGCCCGCAGAATGCCCGGTTGCTGCACCAACCGGCGAAGGCCCACGCCCACGTACACCCAACCCGCCAGCGACAGCCAGCAGATGGGCAGATACAGACCGGCAAACAGCCACAGTAGGGCCGTGTCTCCTCCTTCGGTGAACGCCCCGATGCCGGCCACCGATGCCAGCCAGGCCTTCGGGTTCAGCCACTGCATCAGGGCCCCGGTGAGGAAGCCGGGTGCCGGGCGCGCTTCGTCATCGGCAAGGTGCCCGTCGGCGGTTGCCAGCCGATAGCTCAGGTACAGCAGGAAGGCGATGCCCGCCCAGCTCAGCCAGCGTTCAAACTGGGGGGCATAGGCCAACAGCGAATGCAGGCCAAGGCCCACCGCGACAAACAGCGCGATGAAGCCCAGCGTGGCACCGGTAACGAACACCAGGCCCTGATACACCGGGTACCGGGTACCGCTGCTCAGGCACACCAGATTCACCGGGCCGGGGGAGATGGAGGCAACCAGCGCAAAGGCAGACATGGGGAGAATGACAGACAGGCTCATGGATCAGGCTCTCGTTGGATCAGGAGCTTGAAGTGTGCCCGGGGTCCTGCGCTGGGTATTGAAGAAAATTGCGGTTGTTACCGCTGCACGGACTCTTTCGCCCGCAAAAACGTCCCACAGGTACTGCACTGGTCCGGCGCCATCAGCTTGGCCTGCCAGCCGATCTTGTGGCCACAGGCCGGGCAGGCCAGTTTGAGCTGGAGCACGATGATGGGGGTGACGATCAGGGCAATCAGGACACCCAGGGGGCCCCAGCTGTTGCCGCTGGACAGCCCCAGCTGGCTGCTGAACACCAGGATGACGGTCAGCGCCAGGAAGGCCGCAATGAAGTAATTCCGGTTCCAGCGCTCCCAGCGCCGGATGATGCTGTCCTGTTCAGGGGTTAGGTATTTCGAAGCCATATCAACTCGCCCGTGGAATCCAGTTCGTATGATGGGGATGGCGGGCCGTTTTTACAATTCGGAATCCACGGTCGGTCGGGTCACCAGCAGGCCCTCCGCCATGGCCCGTTCCAGCTCGGCGGCGGGAATCGGCCGGCTGATCAGGTAGCCCTGGGCGAGATTGCAGCGGTGGTTCTTCAGGAAGGCCAGCTGTTCCTCGGTTTCCACGCCCTCGGCCACGACCTGGATGCCCAGGTTGTGGGCAAGGTTGATCACCGCGCGGGTGATCACGGCGTCGTCGTGGCGTTCGGTGACTTCGGTGATGAAGGAACGGTCGATCTTAAGCAGGTCCACCGGGAAATCCCGCAGGTATCCCAGGGAGGAATAGCCCACCCCGAAATCGTCGATGGCCAGGTGCACGCCCAACTGGTGCAGGCGTGACAGCTGGGTCAGGTTGCGTTCGATGTTCTGGATGAAGATCTCTTCGGTCAGTTCCACTTCCAGGCGATCGGCCGGCACGTTCTCGGCTTCCAGCGCTTCCCGGATATGATCCACCAGTTCGTCATCGTCCAGTTCCCGGCCCGAGAGGTTCACGGCGATCCGGAGGTGTTCAAAGGCGGTGCCCTGCCACTTGGCCAGTTGCCGGCAGGCGGCCATGACCACCCAGCGGCCGATGTCGGTGATGCGGCCGCTTTCCTCGGCGAGCGGGATGAAGTCCACCGGCGGCAGTAGGCCGCGGCGGGGGTGTTGCCAGCGGATCAGCGCCTCGACGCTGTTGATCTCGGAGCTGTCGAGGTCCAGCTGCGGCTGGAAGTGGAGCACGAACTCGTTGTGGGCCAGGGCCTGGCTCAGGTCCTTGTCCAGTTCCAGCCGCATCACTTCCCGGTCCTGCATGCCTTCGGTGTAGAACTGGTAGGTATTCCGGCCCTGCTCCTTCGCGCGATACAGGGCAACATCCGCATTGCGCAGCAGGGTGTCGGCGTCCAGGCCACTCTGAGGATACACGGCTACGCCCATGGTGGCGGTGACCCCGTGGGCCTCGCCCTGCACCTCGAAGGGTTCGGCAAAGCACTGCTTGACCTGGCCCAGCAGGTGGATGATGTCGTCGATGTCTTCCACCTGCTGTTGGCACAGCATGAATTCGTCACCCCCGGAGTAGGCCACCAGGATGCGCTCGTTGCTGAGGCTGTTCAGGCGCTCGGACACCTTGATCAGCAGTTCGTCACCGAACTGGTGGCCCAGGGAGTCGTTCAGCATCTGGAAGCGGTCGAGATCCAGCATCACCAGCGCGACCTGCCGGCTCTGACGGTCGGCGATGTTCAGGGTGTGGGCCAGGTCCTCCATGAAGAAGCGCCGATTGGCGAGGCCGGTCAGGGTGTCGGTGGATTCCAGGCGGGCGAGGTCCTGTTGAATCGTTTTCCGCTGGTCAATTTCCCGGTCAAGTTGCCGGCGGGTTTTCAGCAGGGCCTGGTTGCGTTTGAGAATGAGCTGGACCAGCAGAGTGGTCAGGCTGGTGAGCAGCCCCATCAGCACCAGTGATGCCAGGGTCAGTTGCGGCCACGCACTGCGCTGGTTCTGGACCCACTCCGTGGTCGGGTGCAGAACGAACGACCAGTTGAGGGTCGGCAGTTGCACCGGTTCGGTATGGGAGAAAGTAGTGTTGGCGGTACCGGAATCGTTGAGTTCGTAGCGAACCTCTCCGTTGTTCAGTATCTCGATGCTGAAGGATTCCTTGACCCGGCTGGTGAGCAGCTGGCGGGCGAGGACCTCCATCCGGAACACACCGGCAATAAAACCGTTGTTGTCCGCCCCGGTGCCCACCGGCGCGTAGATCACCAGGCCCTTGCCGCCCTGGCGCAGGTCGATGATGCCCGAAATGTCGAATTGGCCCGATTCGCGGGCGGTTTCGAGTGCTGCCCGCCGCTGGTCGGAGAAGGCGACGTTGAAGCCGATGACCTCCGCGTTGCCGGAGTAGGGTTCCAGCCAGCGAATGATGAAGTCACGATCGATCCACTCAACGGCCTGGTAAACCCCGAAATCCTCGAGGTAGTGCCGTGCGTCTTTGCGCCAGACGGCTTCGGTAGTGCCTGGTGAGGCCTCCAGTCGCTGGGCCATACGCTGGATGGCCTCGGCGTGAATGATGAATTCACGCTCCAGGCTGTTGGCCATGGCCCGGGCCTCGTTCGCAAGATTGGCCTCAATCTGCCGGGTGCCCTGTTGTGCCAGGCCGTAATACAGGCCGGCTGCGAGGCCGAGAAAAACCAGGAAAATGGCTACCGGGAACCCGGGGTGGAGTAGACCCCGCACAACGATGTTGGTGGCTGGTTCCGGTTTTTCCACACTGCTCTCCAAAAATGTCGTTTGCCCTGCCCGAGTATCGGCCGGGAGTTGGTGATTATGAATGAATTTTTCCAGGGCCGCCCACTAACTGCTGGATCCGGCTACCCAGTGAGACGCCATAGGCTCCTTCGGGCAATGGGGTTGCGATGTCCGGCCTAATGGCGCCGTCTTCGGGCGTCCCTGCAAGGTCAACAATACGGGGAGTTACGGGAATTTTCGAGGCATCCAGCAGGATTTTCATCCGGTCTCGAGATTTCGGCCCACGTGGCTGGCTACCCCACGGGCAATCTCACGGGTATCGAGCTCCATCAGGGTGCCGGGCACTACCAGCCTTTTCGTCATTTCAGCCGATTATGGCAGACCGGTACCTGGAGTCATCGCCGACACGTCCAGGTGTGAACTGGTTCTCGTTTTTTGTGCTTTCGGATTCAGGCGTGGACCGGAGGAATGCCCAGGCGGGGGATTTCCTGTTTGGGGCAGCGATCCATGACCGTGGTCAGGCCCGCCGACTCGGCGCGGGCGACGCCGGCTTCGTTGATCACGCCGACCTGTAGCCAGATCACTGGAATACGCTGCTCAATGGCGGCGTCAATCACCGCATCCGTGCGCTCCGGGGCCAGGAACAACTCCGCCATGTCCACCGGTTCTGGCAAAGAGGCCAGATCGGCGTACACGGTTTCGCCAAGCAGCTGTTTTCCGGCCAGCCGGGGGTTGACCGGGATCACCCGGTAGCCCTGGTGTTGCAGGAACGCCATCACCTCATGGGAGGGGCGATTGGTTTTCTCGCTGGCGCCCACGAGCGCGATGGAACGGACACTTTCCAGAATGGCTCGCAGTTGTTCCGGGGAGTTGCTGGGCATGGACGGGAATCACCTGGTTGGTTTAACGATGCGCCTCAAGGCAAACAGACACGGACTCGGCATAGCGTAGCGCGTGGGGCTTGTCGATTTCCACCTGGGCCCACCGAACGGCCTCGTGTTCCATGACAATGCTCAGCACCTCGTGGGTCAGGCGCTCGAGCAGGGCAAACCGGTTGCCGTCGACATGGTGGATGATCTGCTTGGTGATGGTCCGGTAGTTCAGTGCCGCCGAGATTTCGTTCTCGTTGATGGCATCGGTGGCGTCGTAGGTCAGGCACACGTTGATCAACACGTCCTGCTGGTTGTTGATCTCTTCATCCTTGATGCCGATGTAGGCACGCAGCAATAGATCCTTGATGCGAACCCGAGCCTGGTGATGCCCGATTACGTCTGTCATAGCGCCTCCGTTATCCGGGGTGGATCAGCGGTTGTTGCCAATCAGATTGAGGAACTCGGTGCGGGTTGCCTGGGACTTGCGGAACTGTCCCAGCATCATTGAGGTCTTCATCCGCGAGTTCTGTTTTTCCACACCGCGCATCATCATGCACATGTGCTGGGCCTCTATGACCACGGCGACGCCCTTGGCGTTGGTGACGCTCTCGATGGCCTCGGCAATCTGGCGGGTCAGGTTTTCCTGGATCTGCAACCGGCGGGCATACATGTCGACGATGCGGGCAAACTTGGACAGGCCCAGCACCCGGCCCTGGGGCAGGTACGCGATGTGGCACTTGCCGATGAACGGCAACATATGGTGTTCGCACATGCTGTAGAGTTCGATGTCCTGAACCACCACCATTTCATCCATGGCGGACTCGAACACGGCGTTGTTCACCAGGTCGTCGAGGCTTTGCTGGTAGCCCTGGGTGAGGAACTGCATCGCTTTGGCAGCTCGCATCGGTGTGTCCTGCAGACCTTCGCGCCCGGTGTCTTCGCCCAGTCCGTTAATTATGGCGCTGTAGTGGCCCGCGAGGTCATCAAGGAGTTTGGTCATAGTCAATTCCGGTCTGCTGTATCTTACGAGGGCCAAAGCTTAAGGCAATTTGCCCGTCATCTCTACGCTTTACGATTGTGACCCGGGAAAAGACCACTTTGCTCTGGTGCCGCTTGAGCACTGCAGGACGGCTATGGCAGGCAGCGCTGGATTGTTTTACAGTCAGGGGTTGGATAAGTCGCCGGGGATAAAGGATGGAACAGGTGATTGCCGATGCTCGAAACGCCGTGTCTGCTGGTCGCGAATCGGGCACCCTTGAGGGTTGGCAGCAGGGAGGCAAGTGGTTCAGCTACGGGGGACACGCCATATTCAGTCGTATGGCGGGGCAAGGCGACCCCCTGGTTCTGGTTCATGGTTTTCCAACGGCCAGTTGGGACTGGAGCCGGGTCTGGCCGATGCTGACGCCCCAGTACAGTGTGCTGGCGCTGGACATGCTGGGCTTTGGCTTTTCCGACAAACCCATGGGCTACGCCTACAGCATCGAAGATCAGGCCGACCTGCTGCAGGGCTGGGTGGAAGGTCTTGGGCTGTCGTCCATTCATCTGATTGCCCACGACTACGGCTGCAGTGTGGTGCAGGAATTGCTGGCCCGGGAGCAGGAAGGCGTGCTGCCATTCAGCATCGCCAGCGTCTGTTTCCTGAACGGCGCGCTGTTTCCCGAAGTTCACAACCCCCTGCTGATCCAGAAGCTTCTGCGCAGCCCCCTGGGTGGGTTGATCAGCCGGGGCTTGACCCGTCGCACCTTCGAGCGGAATTTCCGTCGCCTGTTTGGCAGCCAGAATCCCCCGGATCATCAAGACATGGAGGACTTCTGGCAGTTGCTGACCTACAACAACGGCCGGGGTATCCTGCATCACCTGATTCAGTTCATGGAAGAGCGGCGCTGCCATCGCAACCGATGGGTTGGCGCGCTGCAGAAGGCAAGTCAGCCGATGCGGTTGATCTCCGGGACGGCCGACCCGGTGTCGGGCGCTTCCATGGCGCGGCGTTATCGTGAACTGATTGCCAATCCGGATGTGGTCAGCCTGCGAAATACCGGGCATTACCCCCACTTTGAATGCCCGTGGGATGTATTCACCGCGTATCGGGATTTCCGCAAGCGGGTCGGGTAAGGGGAGCCCGGCGCTAGCTTCCGACCACCGGATCGCCCAGCTCGGGGGTGGTATTGGCCGCTGCGGGTGTTGGCCGCCGGGCATTCACCACCTGGTTGCGACCCCGGGACTTTGCTTCGTACAGCGCCTGGTCCGCCCGGTTCAGCCAGACCGACCAGGTTTCCCCCTGGCACACCTCCGCCACGCTGGCGCTTGCGGTTATCCGAATGTCATTCATAAACGGGCTGGAGCCGATGCCGGTCAGCAGTTGATAGGCCAGGGTGTCGGCGTCTTTCTGCCGGGTTTCCGGGAGCACGATCATGAACTCCTCGCCGCCGATCCGGAACAGCTGATCGCTTTCCCGAAGGCGCTTTCGAACCCGCGCCGCCATTTCCTTCAATACCCGGTCTCCCGCCAGATGGCCCCATTGATCATTGATCACCTTGAAGAAGTCGAGGTCGATCAGGATCAGGCTGGACACCCGCTCGTAGCGCTCCCGCATCTGAATCTGATGGTTGAGGATATCCGCCAGCTGGGACCGGTTCAGGCATCCGGTCAGCGGATCGGTGGTGGCCAGCCGGGTGAGTTCCTGTTGGAGTTTGCCCACCAGCCAGGCAAACACCATGGCAAACACGCAGGTCAGGCCGAGTGAGAACGTGATGCGCCAGAAATCGGCTTCAGGGAACTTGAAGAACGAGACCACGGCCATGACGGTCACGAACACGACATTGCTCACCATGGCTTCGCGCAGGGGCAGCAGGAAAAACAGGGCGGTTGCGGCCGGATAGGCCCAGTAAAGCCCGGCGTGTCCGTTGATGGTGGTGGAATAGGCCGCACAGACCACTGCCAGCAATGGGAACAGGCGCCCCTGCAGGAAATAGGTGTTGCGGTAGTGCAGGAACGCGATCACCAGCAGCGCGTTGGCAGAGAACAGCACCAGCAGGCCGGATAGCAGCCGGTGGTCCTGATACCATTGCACGAAGATCAGCGGCGCAACGGCCACAAAGGCCCAGAAGTGGAGATGAAAAACCAGCTGCCGTTTGAACCCCAGGACGGCAAGCGTGGGGTTGGTCGCTAGTGGGTTGGGCGGGGCAAGTACACTCACAGCAAACTCCTGCTGCCAAAGAAAATCGGTCCGCTTCCGATGCCGGACTGTCGAAAGTCTAGCATGAGCGGCCTGATATTGAAGCCCAAACCGCTATTTATGATCGCTATTAGTTTTCTTCAGTTGGCCGGAGTTTGGTCGCTTGGTTAAACTCCGCGGAACCAAAACAGGGAGTTCGTTATGACCGCAATTCACACCCGGGCACCGGCACTTACCATCCGTGCCGGCCGCCGAGCCTTGGAGCGGCTGAAAAACCGGCCACTGACCCCCGAGGACGTTCACGTCGTCCCCGGCGCTGCCGGCGGGCCCAAAGCCCTCGGCATCAGTGGTTTGGACAAGGCCATCTTCGGGGATTGGCTGCCCCGGGCCCCCCAGGAACGTTCGCTGATTGGTTCCTCAATCGGCAGCTGGCGGTTTGCTGCGGTGGCGTCCTCGGATAATCCGAAAGCGCAGCTTGCCAAGCTGGCGGAGCTGTACACGTCGCAGCGATTTGCCAAGGGGGTGAGTCCTGCCGAAGTGAGTCGCAAGAGTGTGCTGTTTCTGGAAGAGCTGCTGGGTGGGCGCGAGGATTTCATCCTTAACCATCCCTGGTACCGGCTGAACGTGGTCGTGGTGCGTAGCCGCGGCATGCTGGAGCATGACACCAGGGGCCGTTTGAGCCTGGGCCTGATGAACGCCATCAGCGCCAACATGGTAAGCCGTCGCCATCTGGGCCGGTTCATGGAGCGGGGCATACTTCACGATGCCCGCCTGAATACCCCGGTGTCGAAACTGGTCGATTTCCCCAGCCACCAGGTGGCGCTGACGCACGACAACCTGTTGCCGGCCCTTCTGGCCTCGGCCTCCATTCCCATGGTGATGGCGGGCGTGCGAAACATTCCCGGGGCGCCGGAAGGCGTGTACCGAGACGGGGGCCTGCTGGACTACCACCTGGATCTTCCCTACGAACAGCCGGGTGTCATTCTCTATCCGCATTTCACTGACAAAGTGGTCCCGGGCTGGTTTGACAAGACCCTGCCCTGGCGCCGGGGTGACGCTACCCGTCTGCAGGACGTCGTATTGGTGGCCCCTTCCCGGGACTACCTCGAGTCCCTGCCGGACCGCAAGCTGCCGGACCGGAAGGATTTCGAGAAATACGTCAATGACGACGACGGTCGCGAGCGCGCCTGGCGCAGGGCCATTGCCGAGAGCGACCGGTTGGGTGATGAGTTCATGGAACTCGCCGACACCGGCAAGCTGGCGGACGTGATCCGACCGCTCTGACGTTCAGGCGGACGCCGGGCGGCGCTCTGGCAGTCCGGTGGCAAGCACGGCGGCCAGGGCCACCAGCCCGGAGGATATCCACAGGCACGCCTCAAGGCCGTACACCTGGTAGACCCAGCCCGAGAGCAGGGTGCCGAGCAGTCGCCCCGCAGCGTTGGACATGTAGTAGAAGCCCACGTCCAGGGACACACCATCGGAGCGGGCGTAGCTGACAATCAGGTAGCTGTGCAGCGATGAATTGATGGCGAACAGCACGCCGAACAGCAGCAGCCCGCCCACCACCGTCAGTTGCGGCGGAATCGACGTCCCCAGCCCGATGGCAATGCCCGCCGGCACAACGGCCAGCAGCGCGGCCCAGAGTATGGCCGGTGCCTTGCCCGTCAGGTCACCGGTGAGCCTGGGCGCCTGAGTCTGTATGAGGCCATAGCCGATGATCCAGCACGCCATGAATCCGCCCACCTGCCAGAAATCCCAGCCAAACACCGCGTGCAGGTATACCGGCAGGGCGACCACGAACCAGACGTCCCGGGCCCCGAACAGGAACAGGCGCGCGGCGGACAGAACGTTGATCGGGCGGCTCTTGGACAGCAGGTCGGTAAATTTCGGTTTGGCCTTGCTCTTGCCCAGTTCCCGTTTCAGCAGGAACAGACTGGCGAGCCAGATCAGGGACAGGGCAGCGGCCATGGCGACGACGGCGCCCTGGAAGCCGGCGGTCATCAGCAGCACGCCGCCCAGGAAGAACCCGACGCCCTTGAGGGTGTTCTTGGAACCGGTGAGCACGGCGACCCATTTGTAGAGCTTGCCCTGTTCGGTGTCCGGCACCAGCAGCTTGATGCCGCTCTTGGCCGACATCTTGTTCAGATCCTTGGCGATCCCGGACAGCGCCTGGGCGGCCATGACCCAGGGAACGGTGAGCGCCGCCGCAGGTACGGCGAGCATGGCCAGCGCCGCGATCTGCAGAAACAGGCCCACGTTCATGGTGCGGTTGAGCCCCATCCGCGCCCCGAGGTAGCCCCCCACCAGGTTGGTCACCACGCCGAAGAACTCGTAGAAGACGAAGAGCAGGGCGATGTCCAGTGGCGCATAGCCGAGCTGGTGAAAGTGCAGCACCACCAGCATCCTCAGGGCGCCGTCCGTCAGGGTGAAGGCCCAGTAGTTACCGGTGATGACCAGGTACTGGCGGATGGCAGCGGTCATATCAGGCGGTGCCCACCTTACGCATCAGTTCGGCGGTGCGGTTGGCGTAGCCCCACTCGTTGTCGTACCAGGCGTAGAGCTTCACCTGGGTGCCGTTGACCACCATCGTGGACAGGGCATCGATGATCGCGGACCGGGGGTCGGTCTTGTAGTCAATCGAGACCAGCGGGCGGTCCTCGTAGCCCAGAATGCCCTCCAGTTCCCCCTCGGCCGCTTCTTTCAGAAGCTGGTTGACCGTCTCCCGGTCGGTGGGGGTGTCCACTTCGAACACGCAGTCCGTCAGGGAGGCGTTGGTCAGCGGAACCCGCACGGCGTGACCGTCGAGCCGGCCCTTCAGCTCGGGAAAGATCTCGATGATGGCGGTGGCCGAGCCGGTGGTGGTCGGTATCAGCGAGCTGCCGCAGGACCGGGCCCGGCGCAGGTCCTTGTGGGGCGCGTCGACGATGGTCTGGGTGTTGGTCAGGCTGTGGATGGTGGTGATGGACCCGTGGCGGATGCCGAGTTTCTCGTGAATCACTTTCACCACTGGTGCCAGGCAGTTGGTGGTGCAGGAGGCCGCCGTGACAATCCGGTCCGTCGCGGGATCGAACAACTGGTCGTTTACGCCCATCACCAGGTTCCTGGCACCGGCTTCCTTGACCGGGGCGGTGACCACCACCCGTTTCACGCCCTGGTCCAGGTAAGCCTGGAGCACGTCCACCTTTCGCATATGGCCACTGGCCTCGATGACCACGTCGCAACCGGACCAGTCGGTTTCGCCGATGGTCCGGTTGTGGGTCACCCGGATACGGTGGCCGTTGATGACCAGGGCGGTGCCATCGAAGCCGGCCTCCTGGTTCCAGCGTCCATGAACGCTGTCGAAGTTCAGCAGGTGTGCCAGGGTGGCGGCGTCTGCGCCGGGGTCATTGACCGCCACGAATTCGACGTCGGGCCATTCCCAGGCCACGCGCAGCGCGAGCCTGCCGATGCGGCCGAAGCCATTGATGCCTACTTTGATCGTGCTCATTGCGGGTACCTCCCCTCGTTTTCCGGGGTTGTCGAAAGGGTGTCAGGAGAGCCGACGGCCGGAAACCAGCGTCGGGTCCGGTTGGCGAACGCGACCAGCGACAGCATCACCGGGACTTCCACCAGAACACCGACGACCGTAGCCAGGGCCGCCCCGGAGGTGAGTCCGAACAGGCTGATGGCGACGGCAACGGCCAACTCGAAGAAGTTGGACGTGCCGATCAGGCTTGCCGGGGCGGCGATGTCGTGGGGCAGTCTCATTCTCCGGGCCATGAAGTAGGCGATGAAAAAGATGCCGTAGCTCTGGATCAACAGCGGGACGGCGATCAGGGCAATGGCAAACGGGTTGTCCAGGATCCGGTCTGCCTGCAGGCCAAACAGCAGGGCCACGGTCGCCAGCAGGCCCATGATGGTGGTGGGCTTGCTGTGTTGCAGCCAGGCGTCCAGACGCGACTGGCCCTGGCGCAGCAGGTAGCGCCGGGTCAGGACCCCGGCCACGAGCGGCGCGACCACGTAGAGCACCACCGAGAGCAACAGGGTTTCCCAGGGCACCGTAATGGTGGAAAGGCCCAGCAGGAAGGCGGCAATCGGCGCAAAGGCAAACACCATGATGAGGTCGTTTACCGACACCTGAACCAGGGTGTAGGCGGAATTGCCCCGGGTAAGCTGGCTCCAGACGAAGACCATCGCGGTGCAGGGGGCGACCCCGAGGAGAATCATGCCGGCGATGTATTCCGTGGCCGTGGTCGGGTCCACCAGGTCCGCAAACAGCAATTTGAAGAATAGCCAGCCCAGGGCCGCCATGGTGAACGGCTTGATCAGCCAGT
Organism: Marinobacter arenosus; assembly: GCF_019264345.1. Taxonomy (NCBI): domain Bacteria; kingdom Pseudomonadati; phylum Pseudomonadota; class Gammaproteobacteria; order Pseudomonadales; family Marinobacteraceae; genus Marinobacter; species Marinobacter arenosus. The sequence continues at coordinate 2,266,762 of NZ_JAHVAO010000001.1, read as the reverse complement.
TGATGAACAGGGTCAGGATCAGTCCCCGGGGTTCGCGGCCGACATCCCGGATGGCGGTGAAATCCACCTGAACCATCATTGGATAGATCATGGCCCAGATGAACACCGCCACCACAAGGTTCACGTGGGCGTAAGTTAGGTTGGCGATGGTGTGGTACACCCCCGGTAGCAGGGTGCCGGTGGTGATTCCGAGTGCGATGGCCAGGGCCACCCACAGGCTGAGGTAGCGTTCGAAGGTTCCCATCAGCTGCAGTCCACACTGACGGGGCGGTCGGGCAGGGCATCCAGCCGCTCGCTGATGGGCGCCAGCAGGCCCGCGCAGGCCTCGGAGGACCTGTCGAGTACCGACTGGACCCATTCGGGCAGCTCCGGATGCAGTCGATAGTACACCCACTGCCCCCGGCGCTCATCCTGCAACAGGTTGTGCTCCCGGAGATACGCCAGATGGCGACTGACCCGGGGCTGGGACAGATTCAGGGCGGCGGTGAGTTCGCACACGCACAGCTCGGTCTGCTGCCGGATCAACAGCAGGATGGTCAGCCGGTTTTCATCCCCCAGTGCCTTGAACACGGGCACTGGGTGGTAATCAAGGGTGTTGGCCACGTATATCTGATTTCCCATATATGCAGAAAAAGGAATGTTAATGTAAGCGCTTGAGGCCATTCCGGCAAGTCGCCGACAGGGATTTGTCTATACTGCGGGTACCTTGGATGCAGAATCGTGTTTATCGGGAGGTCCTATGAGTGATGAGAAAGCCCATGTGGCAAGCACCACGCCGTATTCTGTTCTGGTTGAGGCGGGCAAGAACTACCTGTGGTGCGCCTGTGGCCGGAGTCAGGACCAGCCGTTCTGCGACGGGTCCCATAAGGGCACGGGGTTCAAGCCGGTAAAGTACACCGCCGAAAAAAAGGAGTGGCTCTGGTTCTGTGGCTGCAAGCAGACCGGAACGCCGCCACTGTGCGATGGCACCCACAAGACGCTGGCCTAGTGGCCGTTCTGGGCTAGCGCGCTGATCCGGTATCCGCTCAGCCCGTGCACCGGGTCCTGCAGCGCCAGTATCCGGATGGCGACATCCAGCACGGTCTCCTCGTCGCGGTGCAGCAGGGGTAGGTCAATGCGTTCGATGGAATGATCCGATCGCGCGGCCGTGAGGGCCCGCCGGAAGTTTTCCCGTGAGCCGGGCTCGATCAGCCGTTCGAACGGCTCTCCGATCAGGTCGGCGGGTGCGCGTTCCAGCAGGTCGGCCGCCTGGGGGGAAATGAAACCGATGAGGCCCATTTCGTCCAGTTCGCTGATGATGGCGCCGGACAGGACGACCAGATCCCGGCTGCGCTGTTCGCTGTCATTCAGGGCCTGACGCAGTATGGATTTTTCGACCTGAAGGTTGGTGATGTGCTGGTCGGCACCGGTTTCCCGGCGTTCCAGATCCATGATCTGCAGGGACTGGGTGTGAAGCCTGCGGCACTGGAACAGCGCCAGCAGGGTCGCGATGATGGCGAGCGTGCCCCCGGCCAGCCACACGTTTCGGTGCGCACGGTTGGCGGACTGTTCCAGCATGGATCGGGCCGGCACGGTGGTCAGCATCCAACTGAAATCGCCGTAGTTAACCTCGGTCCGAAGAGCCCGCGTGGGATCAATCGAGCCCTCGGTGCGGATCTGGAGCAACGGCCGCTTGGTATGCCGCGCCAGGGTGTCGACGCGAACTCCCAGGCTGGGTGGCAACGCCTCTTCAAAGACGGAATACAGCCATTCCTGGGTCGAGGCGGTCTCGGATGCCCGTGTTGGGACCCGGGCCAGCAGCAGGTTCACCAGCGCCTGGTGTTGCGCCTGATAGTGAGCCTCGGCCAGTTCGCTGGCCCGGCTGGATTCGAGATGTGCCATGGTCGCCGTCGCCGTCAGCCCGGCGATCAGTATGACCAGGGGGACCCAGAGACCGGGCCAGAGGCTGCTCTGGCCGGGCAAACGGGGTTTTGAGCTTTCCATGCGGGCCTTCCTGAGCGATGGCGATTGCGCGCCACGCTCATCAAGTGATGTCCTCTCACTTTAGACCAGGGTGCCGCTGCAGGGAAATTCTCAGATCCTTGCCTTGCCGGCGGCCCCATACACGAGCAGAAAGGTGAGAAACGCGGTGACCACCGCCGATGGTCCCGCCGGAGTGTCCAGGTACCAGGACAGGCTGAGCCCTCCGGTCACCGCCACGAAACCGAAGACCATCGCCAGCCCCACCATGTGTTCGGGGTTATTGGCCAGGCGCCGCGCCGTTGCGGCGGGAATGATCAGCAGGGCGGTGATCAGCAGCACCCCGACGATCTTCATGGCGACGGCGATCACCAGTGAGAACATCAGCACCAGTGCCAGCCGCAGCCGCTCCACGGGCAGGCCTTCCACCCGCGCCAGCTCCTGGTGAATGGTGCTCATCAGCAGGCCATTCCACAGGGTCGCCAGCAAGGTGAGGATCACGGCGGCGCCGCCGTAGATCCACAGCAGGTCGTTGCGACTCATGGCCAGCAAATCACCGAACAGCAGGCCGGTCAGGTCAACCCGCACATCGGGCATAAAGCTGAGTGTAACCAGGCCGATGGCCAGGGCGCTGTGGGCCAGTATGCCCAGCAAAGTATCCGTGGCCAGGGCCCGGGTTCGGGAGAACAGCACCAGGGCCACGGCCAGCACGACACAGGTCAGCACCACGCCGACGTGCAGAGGCACGCTGATCAAAAAGCTCAGGGCGATGCCCAGCAGCGCCGAGTGCGCGAGGGTGTCGCCGAAATAGGCCATGCGCCGCCAGACCACGAAACAGCCCAGTGGCCCGGCAACCAGTGCCACTCCCAGGCCGCCGATCAGCGCCCGCCAGAAAAAATCATCGAGGACGGCATCAATGATGGGCATGGCCGGAGCACTCCCGGTGGTCGTGGGTTGGCGCAACGTGATCGTTCTCGACCACGTCGCCGTGAAGGTCGTGGCTGTGATTATGATGGTGGTGATAAACCGCGAGGGACTCGGCCACCTGGGTGCCAAAGGTTTCGATGAAGGCCGGATCGTGGGAAATGTCGGCCGGGTTTCCGCTGCAGCAGATGTGCTGGTTCAGGCAGATCACCCTGTCGGTTGCGGCCATGACCAGGTGAAGGTCGTGGGATATCATGATCACGCCGCAGTTGAGCTCGTCCCGAAGCTGGCGGATCAGCTCGTACAGGGAGGCCTGGCCATTGATGTCGACCCCCTGTGCGGGTTCGTCCAGCACCAGGAGATCCGGTTTCCTGACCAGGGCCCGGGCCAGTAACAATCGCTGTTTCTCGCCCCCGGACAGGTGGTGCACCGAGGCGTTGAACAAGTGCCCGACGCCGGTTTTCGCCAGCGCCGCCTGGCACTCGGACGCCGAGCGACCGGTCAGCATCATGAACCGCTTCACGCTCAGGGGCAGGGTCGATTCCAGTGCCAGGTGCTGCGGAACGTATCCAATCACCAGTTTGTGGGCCAGGCTGACGGCGCCACGGCTGGCCTTTTGCAGGCCCAGGACGGCTTTGATCAGCGTGGTTTTGCCAGCACCGTTAGGCCCGATGATGGTGAGTATGTCGCCCCGATGCACCTTCAGGTTGACGTTATCAACCACGGCTCGATCGTCAAACGCCACGGTGAGGTTGTCCAGGGTGACCAGCAGTTCACTCATGGCCAGACTCCTTCTGACACCGCGGACAGAGGCCGGCGATCTCGAGGGTGATGTCATCCAGTTCGAAGGCCTCGGCTGCTGCCGCCGCGTGCACGGCGCCGGACACGGAGGGCGCGGTCAGCTCAAGCACATTGCCGCAGGCCCGGCAGATCAGGAACATGCCGGTGTGATGTTCGCCGGCGTGGGCACAGCCGATGAACGCGTTGAGCGAGGCGATGCGGTGCACCAGTCCGTTTTGCTGCAGAAAATCCAGCGCCCGGTAGACCGTGGGTGGCGCGGCGTTGTGGCCGTCTTCAGAGAGTTGCGCCAACACGTCGTAAGCGCCCAGGGGGCGGTGGGACTGCCAGATCAGTTCGAGCACCCGCTCGCGGGTGGGCGTCAGGCGTGCACTGCGTTGCTGGCAGATGTCCCTGGCGTCAGCCAGGGCCTGGGTAACACAGGCGTCGTGATTGTGCGGGCGATAGGGCAGTGCGCGGGCGGACATGGCGGGAATCCTGCGAAATTTGCAACATTATAACATTCCCATGTTTTCCTGCCATGCCCCTGGTGGTTCAGGGACGGGACTGGTTTGCCAGGGATTCCAGGTACTCGAGGTTGGGAATCCAGGCGCTGTCACCGTCCACTTCCACCTGCATGATGTCGGCCGGGCCGGCCTCTCCGTCTTTTCGCTGGATCTGGTCTTCGGTCAGGCGGGTCTGGCTGGGAATGCCCTGAGTCACCAGCGCCATGAAGGGCACCTGCTCATGGTGTTCGCCAATGGTGTTCAACACCACGATACGCCCCCGGTTATCCCCCGGAACGCTGAGGCTGCCACCGTTGGCGGCATCGTAGGAAATCACCGGGAGCTTGAGGCCACGCCAGTCCAGGTAGCCCACCAGCCAGTCCGGGGTGTTGGCTCCGGCGTCGTCGCTGGCGAAATCCACCACTTCGGCAATGGTCACGTTAGGCAGTAACAGTTGCCGCTCGCTCATGGGAATCATGACGCAGGAGAGAGTCTGGCTTTTGTCTTTCATTGCATGTGTCCTCAGGCGGAGTCCCGTTTCTGCCGGCCTTTGAGCAGGCAGGATTTTTCAATGGTTTTGACCAGTTCCCGGGCCAGTTCCTCCGGGGTCCCACACAGTGTGGAGCAACCGGTGGCAGCGACCGAGTCCGGCATGGAGCTGTTCCCGCAGCTGCTGCTTTCCTGGACCCAGATCTTGCTGCCATAGGCTTTCAGCATGGGCGCAGCGATGGCGCCGTCATTACCCATGCCGGAGAACAGGATAGCATGACAGTGTCGTCCGTAATGGTCGGCGACGTTGAGCAACACCTGGTCGATGGACGGGCCGTAGGGGCCGGGCCAGGGGGTATCGAGTTCGGTCAGCGCGCCGGTGTCGGAAATTTTCCACTCGTGCTCCACCGGCAGCAGGACCACGTCACCGTTATGGACCCGAAGACCCTCTTCCGCCCGTTTGAGCTGGTAATGGGCATGGCGGCCGAGCACCCGGGTCAGCACCTCGGTGAAGTTGCCGTCAATGTGTTGGGCGTAGATGAAACCGACCGGCAGGCCCGGAGGCAGGTGATCGAGAAACGTCTTGACCGCCGCGGGTCCGCCGAGCGAGGCGCCGAGTATCCAGACTTCCTCGGCGATGGAGCCGGGGGCCGCGGGGGGAATCCAGTGAGGCAGCGTCGCCGTCGGCGGGCTCGCCGGGGGCTGTTCTTCGAGCTCCTGAATGCTGGCTTCGGAATCGAGCTCCTCCAGGTTGCCCAGCTGCTGCTCCAGCTTGCCAAGCAGCCGGCGCTCCCAGCGGAAGTAGTCGGTGCCACCGGGCTTGGGGGCCTGGTCCAGGCCAAACAGTACCGGTGCTTCGGTGTTTTCAAGCAGGTGGTCGAACAGGACCGGGTGGTCGGCTTCGTCCGCCAGGGTAACCAGCCAGAGTCCGGCTTGCGGGAAGTCCGGGTAGCCCAGCAGGCGTTCGGGATCCCCGGAGAAGCAGACGTCGAGACCGACCTTCGCCGTTGCGGCCTGCAGGCGATGACGCTGCAGGACAACATCCGAGACGATCCCGACTCTGGGCCGGCCGCATTGGCCGGCCATCACTGGTTACCGGTCAGCCGTTTGATGGTCTCAAGCAGCTCGGTTTCCTGGAATGGCTTGCCGAGATACTCGTTCACACCGATGGCCATGGCCCGTTCCCGGTGTTTCTCGCCGGTTCGTGAGGTAATCATGCAGATGGGTGTTTCCGACAGGTTGTCGTCGTGCCGCACGAAACTCGCCACCTCGAAACCATCCATCCGCGGCATCTCGATATCCAGCAGGATAACGTCCGGTTTGTGGTCCTGAAGCTGTGCCACCGCATCCAGGCCGTCTTTCGCAAGGATGACTTCCATGCCGTTGCGTTCCAGCAGGCGCGAGGTAACCTTCCGTACCGTTACCGAGTCGTCCACCACCATCACGGTGGTGATCTGCTCTTCGTAACGGGCCGCCTCGCGGGCTTTCTCCAGGCTGGCCAGTCGTTGGCGTTCGGACAGGATGTCGGAACGGATCATGGCCGGCAGGTCGAGAATCACGACCACGTTACCGTCACCAAGAATGGTTGCACCGGACACGCCACGCACGGAACCGAACTGCGGCCCGAGCGACTTAACCACGATTTCCCGGCTACCCATCAGGTTGTCCACCTGCAGCGCCATGGGCTGTTCGGCACCGCGCACCAGAATCACCGGCAGCGGTAGAACCTGACCCTGGAGCTTGGGCTGGTGGTCACTGTTCAGCAGGCTGCCGAGGTACTGCAGGCGGTATTCCTGGCCGGCGTATTCGTACATCGGCGCGTCGGGCTTGTAATACTCTTCGAGCTCGTAGGTGCTGACCCGAACAATACCTTCGATGGTGTTCAGCGGGATCGCGTAGAAGTCCTCGCCGGTGGACACCATCAGTGCCCGGTTCACGGACACCGTAAACGGCAGGCGCACAGTGAAGGTGGAGCCGCGTCCGAGTGCGGAGTCGATGTCCAGGCTGCCGCCGAGCTGCTTGATCTCGCTGGCCACCACGTCCATACCCACACCCCGGCCGGAAATCTGCGTCACCTGCTGGGCGGTGGAGAAGCCGGGCTGAAGGATGAACTGCAGGATCTCACGTTCGGAGAGGTCCTCGTCTTCCCGCAACAGACCCTGGCGGATGGCCTTGTCGCGAATGACCTTGGAGGGGATGCCCTTACCGTCGTCCATCATCCGCAGAACCACGTCACCCCCTTCGCGGGTGAGAGACAGCACGACTTCCCCGGTTTCCGGCTTGCCGGCGGCCTTCCGGTCAGCCGGCGCCTCGATGCCGTGGTCGAGGGCGTTCCGGAGCATGTGCTCCAGCGGGGCAATCATCCGTTCCAGGATGTTGCGGTCCATTTCGCCCTCGGCGTTGCGGACATCGAAATCCACTTTCTTGCCAAGCTCACCGCTGATCTGGCGAACGATACGGCGCAGTCGCGGCACCATCGATGAGAACGGAATCATGCGGGTCTTCATCAGACCTTCCTGCAGTTCCGTGTTGATGCGGGACTGCTGGACCAGCAGGGTTTCCGTATCCCGTACCCGGTCAGCCAGGGTTTCCCTCAGGTCTGCAAGGTCAGAGGAGGACTCGGTCAGTGCGCGTGACAACTGCTGGATTGACGAATACCGGTCCATTTCCAGCGGGTCGAAGTCGTCCCCGTAGTCCGGGCCGTGTTCCTTCTCGGCGCTGAACAGGATTTGCGCCTCGGTTTCGATATCCATCCGGCGCAGCTGCTCGCGCAGACGTTCGATGGTTGCCGCCATTTCGTCCAGGGTGTGGCCAAAATCGCTGGTCTGGGTTTCAAGGCGGCCACGGGTAATACTGGTTTCACCGGCGAGGTTAACCAGTTCGTCCAGCAGGGGTGCGGACACCCGAATGGTTTCCTGGGCCGCACGCTGGTTGTCGTTGGCCTTTTTCCGGCTCTTGGCGCGCGCCTTCACTGGCGACTGGGCCGGCTTGGGTTCTGGCGCGGCCGGTGCTTCGGCCGCGGGAGCCGGGGCCGCAGGTTTTACCGGCTCTGCCGTCTCGGCCGGCGTTTCTTCCTTCGGCTGCGGCTTCGGCGCTTGCTCGGTCGGTGCCGCCGCTGTGTCGCCGGATTCATAGCGTTTCCGGATCTCGGCCACCATGGCGATGATGGCGTCGTGATCTTCGGTGATGCTCTGCCACTGGTTCTTGTCCGGGGCGTTGCCACCCAGGTCAATCAAACGGGTCTCGAAGGCATGGGCCTTGTCACCCAGCGGCGTCAGTTGAGACAGGCGAGCGCCCCCCTTCAGGGTATGCAGCGCCCGCTGCGCCTCCTGGTTGAAAGCATGATTGGACGGCTCCTTGCGCCAGTCATCAAGCAACTGCTCGAGCTGGTCCAGGATTTCGCCCGCTTCCTCGAGGAAAATCTCCAGAACTTCCGGGTCAACCTGTTCGTCCGACGCGGCCGGTTGTGGCGTTTCGGGTTCGGTCTCGGCCGTGTCATGGGCCGTTTTCAGGGCCTCGACCAACGCGGAGTCTTGCTCCGGCTTGTTGCCGTCTTCGAGGCTGGTCAACATCGTCTTCAGCGAGGCCAATGCCTTGTCGCTGAGTGCCAGCAGAGCCTGCTGGCTATTGGAGCCTGCAATCAGCGGATCCAGGGCGTCCGACCAGGCTTCGGCCAGATCGGCAATCGGATCGACGTCCGATAACCGGGCACCACCCTTGAGGGTGTGGAGTTCCTGCTGGAGCTGGGTTACACCGGTCAACTCATCCGGTTCATCCCGCCACTGTGCAAGGCACTCGCTGACGGCGGCGTAGATCTCGAGACCTTCGTCCAGGAAAATGCCGATCAGGTCGTCATCGCTGGCGCCGGCCAGGGTTTCGGCCAGTCCGGGTGTAGCCTCGATGGTGGGCTGTGACGCCTCCGGTTCGGGTGTGTCCTCAACCGGTTCCTCAGCCAGGGACTCACCGCGCAGGATGGCCTGGACCTTGGCGACAAGGTCCTTGGCGGGCGGGCAGGGCTTCTGGGTCGCCGCCTGTTCAACCATCTGGGCCAGACGGTCGTGGCATGCGAACAGCAGATTGTTCATGTCTTCGCTGGCGTCCAGCTGGCCTTCTGCCACTTTCTCGAACAGATCTTCGAGTACGTGGGTCAGGTCGCCGATGGCCTCGACGCCGGCCATGCGCGCACCCCCCTTGAGGGTATGAACGTCGCGCTGGAGTTCGGCGGCCACCGCCCGGTCGGACGGATCCTCGCTCCAGCTGTGGAGCGCGCTGCCGGTGGAGTTGATCAGGTCGTAGGCCTCTTCGAGGAAGATGCCGACCAGCTCCGGGTCAAGGTGGGAGAGATCGGCGACGGTGTCTTCCTCGGCATCGCCTTCGGCCTCCTCCGGTTCCTCCGCAGCGGCCCCGGCGGGCTCTTCCAGTTCTGGAGCATCCTGGAGGTCTTCCTCGGACTCGTCCGGGGCGTCGGATACGCCGGCCGAGCTGACATCGGTGACCGGGCGCGTGCCGGTCGCACCGTTGATGTAGGCCTGGATCTCTCCGATCAGATCGGGTGCCGGACGCGGTGTTTCCTGGGCCTCGAGCGATTCGACCATGCCGGCGAGACGATCGTGGGAACGGAACAGCAGGTCTGACAGTTCATCGTTGATCGACAGTCGCTGTTCGGTCAGGCCTTCGAACAGGGTCTCCAGTTCGTGGGAAAGGTCGCCGATCGACGGGATATCGGCCAGGCGGGCACCCCCTTTCAGGGTGTGAAGATCCCGCTGCAGCAACCGCAGAATGTCCAGGTTATGGGTGTTCTCACTCCAGTTCTGAAGCGCGTCGGCGGTGCTGTCGATCAGGTCCCGGGCCTCTTCGAGGAAGATCTCGGCAAGCTCCTGGTCCATCTCGTCGTCATCGGACTCGGCGATCTCCGGCAACGGCGGTGCCTCGAAAGACTCGTCTTCCGCCTTGGCCTCTGGCTCGGCGGTCTCCATCTCGTCGTCCAGGTCAAAGCTGAGATCGATGGCCTGCAAGTCCTCCGTGAACTCCTGGTCAAACGCGTCAGGCTTGGCTTCTTCTTCCGCCGGGCTTGGGCTCAGGGCATCAAGGCCGCTCAGGATCTCATCGCTGGATTCGGTTGCGAGCCCCGCGGCCACCTGATCCATCATGTTGATCAGTTGCTCGTGGGCGTCACGAACGGTGTCGAAGAACGCCTGATCGGGCGCACTGTCGCTGGCAGCAACCCGGCTGTAGGCCTCTTCCAGGGCGCCGGAGAGTGCCGACACATCGGACAGGCCCGCTTCGGCTGCGCCTTCGGTAAGCTGTGCCAGTTCCTGACGGAGCTTGCCGAGTGATTCGGTTTCTTCCGGGTTCCTGGCCCACTGGTCGAGAATGCGGTCGGCGTCCAGGACAATATCGAGGCCTTCGTTCAGGAACAGCTGAACCAGTTGCGACGGTGCTTCCAGAGTGGGCTGTTGATCGCCGCCATCGTCCCGGTAGCTGCGCAGGGTTTCCTGGGATATCCGGTCGAGCTTTTCCAGGAATTCGTCGGTACCCGGGAGCGAAGCCTGGGGATTTTTCCGGATTTGGGCCAGGCCCTGGGTCAGGAATTCACAGGCGTCCTGAATGCAGGAAAGGATTTCCTGATCGGCGCGTTTGTTCTGGGCACGGGATTCTTTGACAAACCGCTCGAGTGGCGTAATGACTGCCGCGATCGGCGCTATGCCGGCGGTGTGGGCGCTGCCCTTGAGGGTGTGCAGGGCCCGTGACAGGTCGTCGGTGTAGGAGATCGAGGTCTTGTCGCCGGCCGCGGCAATGTAGTCCTTCAGGGTTTGCAGATGGGTTTCGGTTTCACTCTCGAAAATATCGAGCAGAACCGGGTCGACACCCCCCTCGTCGACGAGCTCCGGGCTGGCGTCATCGCTGTTAGTAGCGGACGCCGCCGGTAAATCGCTCTCGGCCGCGGGCATGCTGCTGGCGTTGGGGATTTCGCCATTGGCGAGGGCCTTGGCCCGGGCTTCCAGGACAGAGGTGTCCACGCTCGGATTGCGCCGCTTTTCGAAGTCCTCGACCAGCGCCGGCAAGACGCCGGTGACTTCGTCGAGCAGGCCGGCGATGTCGTCGTTCATGAAGATGCTGCCGTCAATCACGCGGTTCAGCATGTTCTCGACCGACCAGGCCAGTTCCCCGACAACCAGTGCGCCGACCATCCGGCCACTGCCCTTGAGGGTGTGGAAGGCGCGGCGGACTTCGGCCAGGGCGCTGCGGTCGTCATGCTGGCGCAGCAGCATCGGGAGGTACTCCCGAATGGTCTCGAGCACTTCGCCTGCTTCCTCGATAAAGATCTCGAGGATTTCATCGTCGATCAGGTCATCGTCCCCGGTGGATCCCGTTTCGGCTGGCTCCTGACCGGTTGGCTCCTGAGCCGTTGGCTCGGGCGTTTCGACCGCCGCGGTCTCTTCGTCTGCCGGGGCATCGACGGCGGGCTGAGGTTCGGCCGGCGCGTCGCCATTCTCGGTACGGCGGGTGGTGGCCATGGCTTCGGCGCGTCCGATCAGGGCGCTGACGTCACCACCGGTTTGACCGTCACGGAATTCGCGAATCAGCGACGGGATGCGGATATTGACTTCGTCGATCAGGGAGAACAGGTCATCGTTCGGTTTGATGGTCTGGTCGATGACCCGGTTCAGCAGGTTTTCCACGGACCACGCCAGTTCACCCAGGCTGGTCGCGCCGACCATCCGGCCACTGCCCTTGAGGGTGTGGAAGGCGCGACGGACTTCAGTCAGGGCCTCGCGGTCTTCATGGTTCTGGCGCAGTTGCGGGTAGAAGTCGTGGATGGTTTCCAGGACTTCCTCGGCTTCCTCAACGAAGATCGACAGGATTTCATCATCGAGGAGTTCATCGTCGGAACCCTTGTCCGGTTCGGCCGCTACCGGGCCGGATTGCTCGGCGGGTGGTTCCATGAGCGGAATGTCGGCGCCGGTCTCGTTTTCGGTCCAGGTCGGTTCTGCGCCAACCGGAAAACCGAGGGAGGCCAGGCTGTCTTCGGCCACCTTGAGCACCGTTTCGTTTTCGCCGATGCCCTCGGCCAGACGCTCAAGGTAGTACTCGATGCTGGTCACGGCATCGGCCAGGGTATCGAGCTGTCTCCAGTCGGGAACCTGTTTGCCTCCCAGCAGAACGTTGGTGACGTAGCCTTCTGCGGACTCCAGCATGTCGGCGACGCGATCCAGGGGGATCAGGCCGAGACCGCCACGAATGCTGTGCAGCAGGCCCGGCACGTGTTCGATTTCACGGGTATCCCACTGTGAGGCGATGAAATTCACAATGGCGGTCTTGACCTGCTCAAGGGTGTTGCGGGATTCCCGCAGCAGGGCGCTGCTGGCTTCGCCCAATTCCCGTGAGCCCAGGTTGACCGGTTTGTCACCCTCGGTCTCGGTGCGGGATTCGTACTGGCGGTCGCTGTCGAGACCGGCCAGGCTGGCCTCGACGTAGAGCAGGGCGCCGGCGATATCCATCATGGTGCCGTCGTCAACCAGTTCGCTCTGGTTGCTCAGTTTTTCGACCAGTTCGATCTGCTCGGTTACAACCTTGCGGGGAATGCCCAGACCCAGCACCGCGAGGGTATTGGCAACCTGGCGCAGGCCCGGAAGCAGTTCTTCCAGCTCGCCGTTCTGGCGCAGTTCCGCTCGAACGAACAGATCGAGCTGATCCTTCAGTTTGGCCAGTTCCTCGTTCAGCGCACTCACCACCGAATGAATGGCTTCACGGCCAGGACCGGAGACGCGGGTGCGGGCGGCGTCGACATCGTCCTCGGACGGCAGCGCCTGGTCCAGCAGGTATTCGCTTCGAAGTGCGCTGACCTGCGGCGTGTCGAGATCGCGGGCGCGGGCCACGTAATAAAGCAGGTGCTTGAACAGCGCTTCCGGGGCCGGTTGCTGAAGGATGTCGGCGTGCTCGTCGGTCAGCCGACGAATTTCACTGTCCAGTTCCCGCAGCAGGGATTTAACCGCCGCATTAACCGGGTTTACGTGCGCCTGAAGGGTCTCAACAAAGGCGCTGGCCGCTTTCCAGAGTTCACCCCGTGGGGTTTTCTGGCACAGCCGGGTCAGTCGCAGAATGACTTTCTGCATGTAATCAAAGTGGGCGTCCAGACCTTCCTCGCGCACGACGCCGGCGAGGGCAAACTGGTACATCTGGCGCAGTTTCCGGATATGGCCGAGAACTTTCGGATCCTGCAGGCGCTGGGAGGTCTTGCCACTGACCTTGATCTGGGCGCGGCTCAGGTCCGGCTTGAACAATGAGGTATCGGACAGCAGGGCTTCGCCCCGGGCAGCGCGCAGGTCGTTCAGCAGTGGCAGCAGCACCATGGGGAAATCGTCCTGGCTGCTGGCCAGGTGCTCCAGGTACTGGGGCAGTTGCAGGATGGCCTGCATCAGGACTTCAACGGCTTCGTCGATGTTGGCAACGGCGTCGTTGAGCACGGCCTGGGTGAGCTTCTCCATCTCTTCGGTCAACAGGGCCGCGCCGTAAAGCTCGACCATCTGCAGGGTGCCATGCACCTGATGGAGGTAATTCAGGCAGAAGCGCAGGCGCGCGGTGTCGTCACGGTTTTCGACATACGCTTCCAGTGCATGCTGACCCTGGGTCAGCGTGTCCTGTATTTCGCCCCGAACCCAGTCGAGGGCGATGCTGTCATGGTGATTGCCCATAACCACTCCGGTTATTCTTCGTCAGTCTGGCGTTTTATCCACGCCAGCACATGTTCCGAGGGTACCCTCTGCAGGCCGGGAGGCTGCCAGTCGGTCAGCTCTCCCTGGCCCAGCACCAGCAGCCCCCCGGGCGCCAGCCGCTCTGCAAGTCGCTTGACAATCTCCCGCCGGCGCCAGCGGCGGAAGTAGATCAGCAGATTCTGGCAGAAGATAATGTTCATCCCGTGCATGGGTGCCTTATCGAGATCCAGTACGTTCAGTCTGGTAAAGCACACCCTGTCCCGGATGCTGTTCACTATTTCTACGGTATTCCGCTCGGCCGGGCGGAAATACCGGGATTTCATGTCGTCGTCCATCCCGATCAACTTCCGGGGATTGAACTGGCCGTGGTGGGCCCGTTCGATCGCGGGCTTGCTGATATCCGAGCCGGTGATGCCAAACAGCGGCTGGAGTTCCAGCTGGCGCATGCACTCATTCAGCACCATGGCGAGGGTGTAAGGCTCTTCACCGCTTGAACACCCGACACTCCAGGCTTCCAGGGGGCGCTTTCTCAACTGCTCCCGCGGTCGCGTCAGCACATAATCCGCCACCAGGCGAAAGGCATCCGGGTCCCGGAAAAACCGGGTTTCCTGGACCGTGAGTCGATCCACCAGTGTCGCCCATTCCCTGACTGCATCCGGCCCGGATACGATCTGCTCGTAGTAGGCCTGGTAGCTGCTGCAGCCGATCTCCCGCATCCGGATCCCAAGATTGGTTTCCAGAAACGATCGGCGTTCGGCCGACAGGGTTATGCCGGTGCGATGCTCCAGCAGGGTCTGCCACTGGGTGAACTGCGCCTCGTCCATGTCCGGGAGTCGGCGCAGTGACCAGATGCCTTCGGCGGGTGACAGGTTGCTATGCATGTGCGCCATAAACCGTCAACTGCCCCGGGCCGAAAATCAGCCCACCACCGGTACGTCGCTGTCTTCCTCTTCTTCCTGCTCGGCGGAGTCTTCTTCCGGCAGGGTAAAGCCGGCAACCGAGGACCGCAGCTCAGACGCCATTTCCGCCAGGTTACCGATCGACTTCGCGGTCGCGTTGGTACCGGACGAGGTCTGGGACGTGATTTCCTGGATGACGTTCATGGTGTTCGAAATGTGTGCCGCAGACGAAGACTGCTGACGGGCGGCGTTGGAGATGTTCTGGATCAATTCCGCCAGACTCATGGATACGTTCTCGATCTCTTCGAGCGCGATACCCGCGTCCTGGGCCAGACGGGCACCCCGGACCACCTCGGCGGTGGTGTGTTCCATGGAGATAACGGCTTCGTTGGTATCGGACTGGATCGTCTTAACCAGGGCTTCAATCTGTTTGGTCGCTGCAGAGGAACGTTCCGCGAGGCGCTGAACCTCGTCCGCGACCACCGCGAAGCCTCGACCCGCGTCACCGGCCATGGAGGCCTGGATCGCCGCGTTCAGGGACAGGATGTTGGTCTGGTCGGCGATGTCGTTGATCAGGGATACGATGTCACCGATTTCCTGGGAAGACTCACCCAGACGCTTGATCCGCTTGGACGTTTCCTGGATCTGCTCACGGATGTTGTCCATGCCGCGGATGGTGTTCTGTACCACTTCCGCGCCTTTCTTCGCGATCGCAACCGACCGCTCCGCAACCGCGGAGGATTCTGCGGCGTTCGAGGATACCTGGTCGATGGAGACCGCCATCTCGTTAACCGCGGCAGAGGCGCCGGCAATTTCCTGGGCCTGGTGCTCGGAGGCGTCGGCCAGGTGCATGGCCGTGGCCTGGGTTTCCTGGGCCGCTGAGGACACTCGAACGGCGGTGCCACGAATCGACTGTACCAGTCC
The DNA here is from genome assembly GCF_019264345.1 of Marinobacter arenosus. Lineage (NCBI taxonomy): Bacteria > Pseudomonadati > Pseudomonadota > Gammaproteobacteria > Pseudomonadales > Marinobacteraceae > Marinobacter > Marinobacter arenosus. The sequence goes on along the minus strand of NZ_JAHVAO010000001.1, from coordinate 2,251,567 downwards.
GCGCATCTGGTCGATCGCGTAGTTGATGGAGTCGGCGATGGCACCGGTGAAGTCCTCGGTAACCGTGGCCTCAGTGGTCAAATCACCATCCGCGAGGTCGGCGAGTTCGTCCAGCAGTCGCAGGATCGCGTTCTGGTTCTGCTCGTTCTGCTCCTGAGTCGTGGACAGGCGTTCCTGGGCTTCCCGGTACAGTGCCAGACCGATGAAGACCACGATGGCGACCATGGCCGCAAGGATGATGAAGGCCAGAGTCGGGCTGATCAGCCGGGAGCCGGACTGGTTCCGGAACCCGTCAGCCAGGACGGACAGTTCGGTCAACAGGAGCTCGGAGTTCTGGAAGATGTCGCTGGCCGCAGTACGCACCTTGAAGAGGTCGGGAGAGGCTTCAAGGATGGCGTCTACGTTCTGGGAAACGAACTCGAACAGTTCCGCAACGGCTTCAAGGCCGTAGATGGCATCTTCGTCGTTAACCTTGGAGATGCCCATGGCCTGGTTGCCATTGAGCTGTCCTTCCAGTACCCGGCCGAACAGGCTGGCGTCGCGACCGAAACGGTCGGCGGCGATCACCGCGTCTTCGTCACCGGACAGTACGTTGTTAACCGAGCGCACAATCCGCTCCGCAAGCAGTGACTGGCGCTGGGCCAGGGCGATCTGCTCGGCCGGAGCGCCGTTGTCCAGGAGGATCTGTACGATGTCGTCGTACTCGACCTGAAGCTGCGGGATGGTTTCGTTCAGGGTCCGTGCCACTTCGTGCAGGCCGAGTACCGCGTCCTGGGTGGAGAGGATGCTGTCGGCGTTTTCACGCACGGTATTCCAGTTTTCCTGAACGCCACTCTGCTGTGCCAGTTCGCTCGGCGGGAGGCCGGTTTCGGGGTTGCCCTCAGTGACATTGCTCCAGAGCTGCTGGAACTCATCCCGTGACCGCCGTAGCTGGTTGAAAGCCTCGGCAGTACCGCCGGCGGCCTCCGTGGCGTTCTTCGCGATGGCCTGCGAGAGAACCCTCAGCTCGGCCGTGTTGGCGATGTATTCCTGGTCGTTCTGGCTGTCTTTGTTAATAATAAACAGGACCACAACGAGCAGGACGGTGAGTGCAATCAGTGCGGCGATCAGACCGGCAACAAGCTTGTTGCCTCCCTGTCCCATACTGAGTCTTCCGGCTCTGTTTTTCATTTTCTGGCTCCCGGCCTCTTCATAAAGATTGGCAAGTTTGTTTTTGCGGGTATCAGGCGGTCAGGGTGATGTTCCTGCCAGTTCCACACCCTTACCACTGTGCGACGTCAAGAAAGCGTTCGTCATCGAGCAGGTCGACGGCAGAAAAGACTTTCCAGACTTCCTCGTTGCGTTCGTAGCCGCCTGTAACAAACGGTCGAACGTTTTCAGGTACACCTTCCGGTGACTCCTTGAAACTGTCTGATGCGAAGTACTGCATGCCCAGTACGTTGTCGACCACCAGTCCGCTGAAAATGTCTCCTTCCTCGACCACGAGCACACGCCGTTCACGCAGACTGCGGGACGAGCGGGGAATGTCGAAGAAACTGGCGAGATCGACCAGGGGGAGGAGGCGACCACGGACGTTGGCGGCACCGAGAAGAAAGGGGCGAACCCCCGGAATGTGCGTAAACCGGGGGACGTGGAGAATTTCTGTGACTTCGCCCATGGGCGCCACGTAACGCTCACCGGCCAGAACGAATCCGATGCCGTTCCACAGCTCAACGGCTTCCTGCTGCTCCGGCAAGCCAGCCGCCATGGACCGGCTGCGCTGGGCGATATCCGTCAGAACGGCATAGGGGGCGGCGGTCTGGGCGGACATGCTTACTCCACGGTTGGGGATCAGGCAATCAGGCTGTTGATTGTTTTGATCAGATCGTCTTCGTTAACCGGCTTGACCAGATAACCTTTGGCGCCCTGACGGGTACCCCAGACACGGTCAGTTTCCTGATCCTTGGTGGTGACAATCACCACGGGAATGGAAGCGGTCTCCGGAGCGCGGGTCAGCTGGCGGGTTGCCTGGAACCCGTTCAGGCCAGGCATGACTACGTCCATCAGCACCAGGTCGGGGGTTTCGGCCCGAGCCTTGGCAACGCCGTCCGCGCCGTTGTCGGCCGTCAGGACTTCGTGCTTGTGCTTTTCCAGGATGGTGGAGATTTTCTTCACCTCGGTGGGGGAGTCGTCAACAATGAGAATGCGAGCCATGGGTTCCTCGATGGTTCAGGGTTTCAGCAGGTTTACTGTTCCGCCTGGGGGACATACTGGCGGATAGTGTTAAGCAGCTCATCCTTGCTGAACGGTTTGGTCAGGTACTGGTCGGAGCCGACAATGCGGCCCTTCGCCTTGTCGAACAGGCCGTCCTTGCTGGAGAGCATAATAACCGGCGTCTTTTTGAAAGAGGAATTGTTCTTGATGAGTGCGCAGGTCTGGTAGCCATCCAGTCGGGGCATCATGATGTCGACAAAAATGATGTCCGGCTGGGAATCGGCAATCTTGGCCAAAGCGTCAAAGCCGTCAGTTGCGGTGATGACCTCGCAACCGACCTTTTTAAGAAGGGTTTCTGCGGTGCGACGAATGGTTTTACTATCGTCGATCACCATGATCTTCAGATTCTCGAAGTTGTCATCCATTGTCCAACTGCCTTGCGCTCAGCGACTGTCATTATTTTCAAACGGGGATTTTTAACACAAACCTTAAGGTTGTTCTATAAACCCCGCTTATTTATAGAGTATCAATGGCTGGAGAAAAAGTATTACTTTGTGACCAAATGTACTTGTGCCTGCAACTTCACGTAATCGGCTGAGGATTTCTGCGGATGCATTCATGGCTCGGGTACAATACCATTCGATGTCTCAGCATAGCACTTATTATCTGGTTTACTCTGCTGACCGGTTCGTGTTTTTAACCCCTGGAGCTAAAGAGACACTATGACAGTCCGACTCGGGATCGTGATGGATCCGATCAAGGATATCCATTTCAAGAAAGACAGTTCTCTGGCGATGTTGCTGGCGGCGCAGAAACGCGGCTGGGAGATTGAGTACATGGAGCTGCCGGATATGTATCTGGATGGCGGCAAGGCCATGGCTCACACCCGGGCCCTGACGGTGCACATGGATCCGGAGAACTGGTACAGCTTCGGCCCGAGCCAGGACCGGGCCCTGGGTGAGCTGGACGTGATTCTGATGCGCAAGGATCCGCCGGTGGACCGGGAATTTCTGATGGCGACCTACATTCTTGAGTCAGCTGAGCAGCAGGGCGCGCTGGTGGTCAATCCGGCGGCGACCCTCAGGGACTGCAATGAGAAGCTGTTTGCCACCCAGTTCGAGGACTTGACCCCACCGTTGCTGGTCAGTCGGTCTGCCACCCGGTTCCGTGAATTCTACGCCCGGCATGGCGACGTTATCATGAAGCCTGTCGATGGCATGGGCGGCCATTCCATTTTCCGCATCAAGGAGAATGACTTTAACCTGGGCGTGATCATCGAGACCCTGACCAACTATGGCCAGCACCAGGCCATGGCCCAGAAGTACATTCCGGAAATCGTGGACGGCGATAAGCGTATCCTGCTTATAGAGGGTGAGCCGGTACCGTATTCACTTGCGCGCATTCCCTCCCAGGGCGAGAATCGCGGCAATCTGGCGGCGGGTGGCCGGGGTGAAGGCCGTGAACTGACGGCCCGAGACCGGGAAATCTGCGAGCGGGTGGCACCGGTGATCAAGGAAAAGGGCCTGATGTTTGTCGGCCTCGACGTCATTGGTGATTACCTGACGGAAATTAACGTAACCAGCCCCACCTGTATCCGGGAACTCGATTCCGCTTTCGGGATCGACATTGCCGGCATGCTGATGGAGGCGATTGCCCGACGTCTGGATGGGAAAAAGCGGGCGTGATGCCCGCATCGGGGCCAACGATTTAACCAGGATCAGGAATGGCAGTTCAGGTAAGCGACTTCGACCGGTTTTCCTTCACCCTCTTCATGGCGCTGGCGTTTCACGCCATGGTGGTGCTGGGTATTACCTTTGCCCCGGAGTCGCCGCGTTCCTCGGCCCAGACCATGGAAATCACCCTGTCGCAGTTTGAGGATGAGGAAGCGCCCGAGAAAGCGGATTTCCTAGCCCAGACCAACCAGAAGGGCAGCGGCAGTGAAGAAGAGGCCCGGGAAATGACCACGCCGCAACCTGCGGAAGTCAGTCAGCCCAAGGCCGCCCAGGTCCAGCCCGAGCCACCGTCACAGGTCGAGCCGCAGCCGCGCCAGGAAAAACAGGTGGTGCAGACGGAGAGCAGCGCCCGCCAGAAAGTGCAGAAACCCGAAGAGCGCACCGAGCCGGTGGAGAAAACGGCCCCGGTCCGCAACAAGAAAAGCCTGATGGAACGCAGCCTCGAAATCGCCAGTCTGGAGGCCCGCTTTGATGCCCAGCAGCAGGCCTACGCCCGCAAGCCCCGGGTGATGCGGGTGACGGCCGCGTCCACGCTGAAATCCACAAATGCCTGGTACGTGCAGAACTGGGTCAGCAAGGTGACCCGGGTCGGCAACATCAATTATCCGACCGAAGCACGGCGCTCCGGCATCTATGGCACGCTTCGGATGCTGGTTTCCCTCAAGAAAGATGGCACAATCAAGGAAGTTGCCGTTCTGCAGTCTTCCGGCAGCACGGTACTCGATGACGCCGCGATCCGTATTGTCAGAATGGCGGCACCGTTTGCACCATTCCCGGATGAGATGCGGGAAAATGTGGACGAATTGGAAATCATACGAACCTGGTCTTTCCAGCGGCGGGGGCTGACATCCGGATGACAGCATCAAAGCACTCTCCCCACAGCTTGCGACATCATTTCCTGGTGGCGTCCCCCTATCTGGCGGACCCGAGGTTTCATGGTGGGGTCATTTATCTGTGCGAACACTCCGACGAGGGCGCACTCGGATTGATGATCAACCAACCTCTGGATATCCACCTCGGGGAAATCCTGGAACAGCTTGACATGCACGGCGGCGAACTGGATCTGCCGGTGTTCAGCGGTGGGCCGGTTGAGCCCGAACGAGGGTTTGTCCTGCACCCGCCGGGAACCAGTTGGCAGAACACCGCTCAGGTGACCGACGACGTGCTGCTTACCACGTCCCGGGACATCCTGGCCGGTATTGGCAAAAATGAAGGGCCTGAAGAGTTCCTCGTGGCGCTGGGTTACTCCGGCTGGAGCGAGGGTCAGCTTGAGCAGGAGCTGGGCAGCAACTCCTGGCTGACCTGTCCTGCCTCGTCCGACATTCTGTTCCGAACGCCCTGGGAGGATCGCTACAAGGCGGTGCTCAAGAAAATTGGCGTGGATCTGAACCAGCTCAGCGAGTCCATTGGTCATGCCTGAAACGGGCAACCGACGGGTCCTGGCCTTTGATTACGGAACTCGACGAATCGGTGTGGCATCCGGTCAGGAGATGCTGGGCACCGGCCAGCCGGTGGCCATGATACCTGCCCGGGACGGCATCCCCGACTGGAGCCAGGTGGAGGCACTGCTTCAGGAATGGCGCCCGGACGTGGTTGTCGTGGGACTGCCGCTGAATATGGACGACTCCGAGAACGAGATGTGTGCCCGGGCCCGCAAGTTCGGCAACCGCCTGCACGGTCGCTACCATGTGCCGGTGGAAATGGTGGACGAGCGTCTCACCAGCTATGAAGCCAAGGGCGATGTGATGGCCGCCGGAGGCAGCCGGGACTTTGGCCGTCACGGCGTCGACGACCGGGCCGCGGTGCTGATTCTGGAAACCTGGTTTGGGCTTCAGGGCAATCACGCCGGCGAGTGACCGATACCGTCTCATTAGACAGCGAGGAAGTAATGACCGCACTGCTTGATATGGATCAGTTGCTGAACGAACTGGAAGCGGGCCTGCGCCAGGTGCTGGAAGACCGCGGGGTGGAAAAGCCTGTCCTGATCGGTATCCGTACCGGTGGGGTCTGGCTCGCGGATGTCCTCAGCAAGCGCCTGGGGCTGGATGAACCGTTCGGTGAACTGGACATTTCCTTCTACCGGGACGATTTCAGCCGCATCGGACTGAATCCGAAGGTGAAGCCGTCCAGTCTGCCCTTCGATACCGAAGGTCGGGATATCATCCTGATTGACGATGTCATCATGAGCGGCCGGACCATTCGGGCCGCGATGAATGAAATTTTCGATTATGGCCGTCCAGCCAGTATCATATTGGCCACTCTTATTGATCTCGGTGCCCGGGAACTGCCGATCCAGCCCGATGTGACTGGCCGGAGCCTGGCCCTGGAATCGCACCAGCGGGTCAAGCTGCGCGGCCCTGAGCCCCTGCACATCGAGTTTCAGGAAACCGGGCACTGATCCAGCTTTAAAAAACACCGCAGAACGGCAAACAGGCGACCCATGACCGCAAACGACCCTTCCCCGAACCACTTGCAGCTGACCCGGGATGGTCAGTTGCGGCATTTTCTGACGTTGGACGGCCTTGACCGCGAGCTGCTCACGGACATCCTGGACACGGCCGATTCATTCATCGAAGTGGGGGAGCGCACCATCAAGAAGGTGCCGCTGCTGCGGGGCCGAACGGTGGTCAACCTGTTCTTCGAATCCAGTACCCGGACCCGGAGCACCTTCGAACTGGCAGCCAAGCGTCTGTCGGCTGACGTGCTCAATCTGGACATCAGCACGTCTGCTACCTCCAAGGGCGAATCGCTCTCCGACACCCTGCTGAACCTCGAAGCCATGGCCAGCGACATGTTCGTGGTGCGCCATTCCCAGAGCGGCGCCCCGCATTTCATCGCCGAGAGCGTGACCCCGGGTGTGGCCATCATCAACGCCGGCGACGGCCGCCACGCGCATCCCACCCAGGCCATGCTGGACATGCTGACCATCCGTCAGCACAAGGGCAGATTTGAGGGGCTGAAGGTTGCCATCGTCGGAGATGTCCTGCACTCACGGGTGGCCCGGTCCCAGATTCGGGCGCTCAATGTGCTCGGTGTCGACGAGGTCCGGGTGATCGCCCCCGGCACCCTGCTGCCGAAGGATGTGGAAAGCCTTGGCTGCACCGTGGAGTACGACATGGCACGGGGCATGAAGGACCTGGATGTGGTCATCATGTTGCGCCTGCAGAAGGAACGGATGGAGGGTGCGTTGTTGCCCAGCGAGCGTGAATTCTACCGGCTCTACGGGTTGAACCAGGACAAGCTGGCCCTGGCCCAGCCGGACTGTATCGTAATGCACCCCGGGCCGATTAACCGCGGCGTGGAAATTGAGTCGGCGGTGGCAGACGGTCCCCAGTCGGTCATTCTCAATCAGGTAACCAATGGCATTGCCGTCCGGATGGCGGTGATGTCCATGGCCATGGGCGGGCAGGTTTCCGAACGACAACAGAAACAGATGAAGGGGGCTCAGGCATGAGCGTAGCGGAAACGACCGGCGGGCCGAGCCTGAAAATCGTCGGTGGACGCATTCTGGACGGCCAGGGTGGCGAAAGGGCCAACACGGCACTGCTGGTCCGGGATGGCAAAATCGCCGCCCTCGGGGATGCCGCCAGCCAGGCCAGCGCCGATGAAACCCTGAATGCCGATGGCTGCATCATCACGCCGGGTTTCATCGATTTGAACTGCAATCTGCGTGAGCCAGGCAATGGCCAGAAAGGCAACATCGCGTCGGAAACCCGCGCGGCGGCTCACGGCGGCTTCACCACGGTCTGTGCGTCGCCGGAAACGTCGCCCGTCAACGATTCCGGCGCCGTCACCCACCTGATCCGGGACGTCGCGGCCACCCGTTCCCCGATTCATGTCCTGCCGGTTGGCGCCGTCACCCGTGGTCTGGAAGGCGAGTTGCTCAGTGATATGGCGGGCCTGGCCGCCGCCGGTTGCGTCGCGGTTGGCAACGGCGCCCGGGGTGTGCGCAATGCCCGCATCCTGCGCCGGTGCATGGCCTATGCCCAGACCTTCGGCCTGACGGTCATGTTCAGTCCTGAAAACCAGGCCCTGGCCGCGGACGGCTATGCCCACGATGGCCTGGTCACATCTCGCCTGGGCCTGCTCGGGATTCCGGAAGTGGCGGAAACCACGGCGGTCATGGAAATGATCCTGTTGGCGGAGGAAACCGGCGCACGCCTGCATCTGAGCCAGCTTTCCTGTGCTCGCAGCGTGGAAATGCTCGCCGAGGCCCGTCGCCGGGGCATTGCGGTCACCGCTGACGTCGCCATGCATCAGTTGTTGTTCACGGAAGAGGCGCTGGCGGGCTTTGACAGCCGTTTTCACGTGCGTCCGCCGTTGCGTGGCGAACGCGATCGCAAGGCCCTGATTGCGGGCGTTCGCGAGGGCGTTATCGATGCCATCGTCAGTCAGCACCTGCCTCATGACTCCGCCGCCAAGCAGGCCCCGTTGGCGGCCACTGAACCGGGTCTTTCCACGATTGAAAGTGTGCTGTCATTGGGTCTTGAACTGGTCGAACTCAATGAACTGAGCCTGTCCGAACTGGTGCGTGCACTGACAGCCGGGCCGGCCTCGGTTCTCGGTCGGGAGGCTCGGGTGGCAGAGGGTGACGTCGCCGACCTGTGCCTGTTCGATCCCGAGCAACACTGGACGCCGAACCACACTACGCTGGTCTCCGTCGGGCGTCACGCTCCGGTCACCGGCCGTGAACTGCCTGGGGTTGTCCGCATGACTCTGGCCGGTGGCAAGGTGGCCTGGAAACAGCCGGCCGGCTGAAACCGAAGCCCGGTCAAAATGCGGCAGAGGTGGCGGAACCTCTGTCGACACCATCACAGAATCCCCCCGTATTGCTGAAAAGCCCTTGATGACAGGCACCTGTGCCAACGTATTCTTACGGGTGGCGGCCTAACGTCGGCCAAGGAAAGCGGGTCATTCGATACACACGGACGTATCGGGACCCGACAATAATAAATCAGGAGTCATCCCGTGAAATCAGCAACCTTCCCAAAACGGGTGGCCATGGCTGCCACCCTGTGTGCCAGTCTTCTGTTCCCCTCACTGAGCCAGGCGCAGAATGAGCCACTGGAACGCAGCTTCTGCGTTTTCGATCCGGTGGGCGCCAATGGCCCCCTGTTCGCCATCACGAAAACTTTCCAGCCCGTTGCCCTCAAACAGGGTATCAAGCTGAACCTTCGGGCTTATACCGATGAAAAGGTCGCGGCCGAGGATTTCAAGGCGGGCCAGTGCGATGCCGTTTTGTTGACCGGGACCCGCGCCCGAGAGTTCAACAAGTTCACCGGAAGCCTGGAGGCCATGGGCGCGGTACCCGGTGAAGAAGAGATGCGACTGCTCTACAACACCCTGAGCCAGTCCAAGGCACGTCCGTTCCTCATCGACGGCCCCTACGAAGTGGCGGGTGTCTTCCCGGGTGGGGCCATTTACCTGCATACCCGCGACCGCAGCATCGATTCGGTGGAAAAGCTGCAGGGCAAGCGCGTCGCCACCCTCGATTACGATGAAGCCTCGGTTCGCATGGTTCGGCACGTCGGAGCTTCTGTCGTCGGTTCCAACTCCGCGAACTTTGCCGGTAAATTCAACAACGGCAGTGTCGACCTGGCCTACGCGCCGGCCGTTGCCTATACCCCGTTGGAACTCTACAAGGGGGTCCAGCCCAACGGCGCCGTGGTCAAATATGCCCTGGGCTACATGAATTTCCAGGTGATCATCCACCGGGACCGTTTCCCCGACGAGGCCGGCCAGATGGTACGTGACGAATCCATCAAGCGGATTGATCAGGCCTACGACATCATTGCCCAGGCCGAGGCGGAGATTCCGAATGACGTGTGGATGACGCTGCCGCAGGAAGATACCGCCGAGTACGACAAGATGCTGCGCAAGGTGCGCCTGTCACTGCTTGAGGATGGTGTCTACGACGAGCGGGCGATCAAGTTGATGAAAGCAATCCGTTGCCGCGTGGACGGGACTCGCTCGGAGTGTGCTTCCTGATAATGCAGTGCGGATGAATGCGGGCCCGCGGACTGCGGGCCCGTTGGCCTTAGCCGATCTGTTCCTTGAGGGCCTTGCCGGCTTTAAAGCCAACCGTTTTGCTTGCGGGGATGCGGATGGTGGCGCCCGTTTGCGGGTTTCTGCCATCCCTCGCTTCCCGGGCGCGGATGTTGAATGTGCCAAAACCGATCAGGGTGACATCTTCGCCCCGGGAGGCGGCCGCTGAAATCTGATCGGTAAAGGCGGTAATCACCTCGGCGGCTTTCTCACGGGTGAGGCCGGTTCGATCAGCAATGGCAGCAGCGAGTTCAGGTTTGCGCATCAGGTACTCCTTTTTTTATTTCTGTTTTGGTCTGGGTGCTGGCCGCCGGCAGTAAGCCGTGCGGTCGTTTCCATCTATAGTGGGTCAGCGACCGATGTGCAAACCCCGGTACCCCATGAAAGTGGCATGATTGGCGCCATTTGCGGCGTCGGTCTCATAAAAACAGGATCTTGTGGGCCATAATGCGGCCGTGGTTACAGTCTGTAACAAAGGCCCGAGAACAAAAAACGCAAGGTGACGTAGCGATGACACAGCCCCCCATGTCCTCCCTGACACATTCCCACGCCTGGCCCCGGCTCAAGGCACTCACGACGGCCCTGGTGGCGAGTGCGGTACTCAGTGGCTGCGGTGTGGTCAACAATATGATCTACAAGACCACCGGCGACGTGATGCAGGGCTTTTCCCGGGATCATACCGTGCCCTACCTGATGGAGAGCAATGATCTGGCCATGGGCTGTGCCATGAGCGAGGCCACCGCGCCCCTGCTGATGTCCTTTGGTCGGGTTACCTCGGAGCCGGACCAGTTGGCGGTGATGCTTTACCTGTCCGCCGGGGGATGCGCGGAGGAAAAGGCGCGGGAATTCGAACTGGATGGCCTGGCGGCCATGCATGCCATGAATGCCAACGAAGCCGAGGATGCCCTGATCCGCCAGAAGCGGGCCTATGTGCTGGCCTCCGAGCGCTATTTCAAAAGTTGGAAGCACCACAATGCCTACTACGGCGAGCCCGGGAACGGCGAGTGCCCGGACTTCGATGATGACAAGGACGAATTCATCTACATGGCGGGTCTGCTCTCTGGCCTGCAGGCGCTGAATGCCCAGATTCAGTCCACGTCGTCCATCGGGGTGCCGGCCAATGTCGGTTCGATTGTGGCCCGGGCCACCAGTTGCCTCGAAAACGACAAGTGGTGGGGGGCGCCGATGGCCTTGCGGGCGACGGTCTGGGCGATGATTCCCGGAGCCCAGCCCGAGGGCGAGGATGCCTTTGAACGCCTGGCCATTGCCGATGAACAGGGCGAGGCCGCGGGCGTCCGCCTGCCCCACGTGTTCCATGCCATCGCCGCCATTAACAAGGGTGATCAGGACATGGTGAAGAGCGTCATCCGCGACCACGCTCAGTCCCTGGACGAAACGCCGGCCAATGCCGAATGGCGCTTTGTCGATGCCATGGCCACCGACATGATCGTCGCCATTTCCGATCGTCTGTGGGTGGAGAACACGGGTCACCGCACGCCGCTGGGCCAGCTCGGCACCTTCTGGGACGACCAGCAGGAAGAGGTGGAAACCATGAACCTGGACGATCTGCTGTAAGAATCCCATGTCCCAGAATGTAGCTGTTTCCAGAGTTGGTTTGCGCCGTAGCGGGCTGGAGTGGTTCTCCTCGTTGCCCGCGTGCCTGTTGCTGCTGGCGGTGGTGATCTTTTCCACCAGTAGCGACATCCACAACCAGATGCTGCGCGGTGGCGAGCAGCTCTGGAGTGGTTACTACAAGTTGCGCATGGACCCGGTGGCGCCCACCTGTAATCCGAACCGGGATATCGATGCCGCGGTCGCTGCCGAACTCGCCGAAACGCCGGCCGCCGATGACCCCATGGCGGCTTTGCTGGGGGCCGAGGAGAAGGATCCCGCGGAAGTCCGGCTCGCCATCGAGCGCTCGGTGGCCGACTGCCGGGAAGCGTATCTGAGTTTTGAGAGCCTCCAGGGGCAACTGACGCCGGGGGTGAAGGCCTACCGCGCCGTGGAACTGTTCGTGGCCGATCTAATTGCCTTCGGGTTGTCCTCGCAGCGCTATATTCTCGTGATACTCGTGATGCTGTGTGCCGTGACCGCCACGTTGACTCGCCATCACATTGCCATGCGCGCCATGGAAACCCGCCTGGACTACACCGTTTCCCATACCCTGCAGACCATTGCCAACGCCATGCTGCTGGGCTCCAGTGTTATTTTTCGCCAGTCGACCCTGGGCGCTGAAACCTCGGTGTCGTCCGAGGAGCTGTTGCTCCACAACTTCTGGATCGTGGGCTTTGCCTGTCTGACCCTGGCCAGCCTGTACCGACTGATCCGGGTGCCGGAAGACCTGCAGGACGGCGGCAGCCTCAACAAGGCCTTCCTGGCCGTGCCGCTGTACACCGTGATGTGCCTGATTTCCGGGACTTACTTTGCCCTGATCGGCCATGCTTCGGGCATTGGCATCTATCTGGGCAAGATGATGGAACTGGCGGACATGTTCCTGAACGTCGGGCTTTACGTCTGGGTGGGCATGATGCTCAAGCAGACGCGGCTGGCGACCCTGGTGTTCAATGTGTTCCGGCCCTGGCGTATGCCGCCGGAGATGCTGGCGGTCGTGGCGGTGTTGGTGGCGGCGATTCCGACCGCCTATACCGGGGCGTCCGGGATCTTCGTGATTGCCGCCGGTGCCGTGATCTACAGTGAGCTTCGGGCAGCCGGTGCCCGGCGCCAATTGGCGCTGGCGGCGACTGCCATGTCGGGGTCCCTCGGGGTGGTTCTGCGTCCGTGTCTCCTGGTGGTGGTCATCGCCTACCTGAACCGGGAAGTCACCACCGACGAGCTGTTTGGCTGGGGTATCTGGGTGTTTGTCCTGACGGCCACCATGTTCATGTTGGTGGCGCTGACGGTTAATCGGCAAAGTCAGTTTGACCTGGCGCCGTCATCGGTGGCGTTCCCGGCCATGCTCCAGGCACTCAAGCCGCTGGTTCCCTACGTGCTGGTGATTGCCGCCGTCGTCCTGCTGTATCGCTACGCGCTGGACGTGACCATGGATGAATTCTCCGCACCGCGCTTGTTGCCGGTCATGATGCTGGCGGTATTGGTTTATGAGCACATCAGCCTGAAGAACACCCGGGGCAGGGCGTCCGGCGAGATCCATCATCAGGGGCTGGAACGGAGCCTCCGGGGGGCCACCAACGACACCACCGCGGAGATTGGCGCGTTGCTTCTGCTGCTGGGCCTGTCCGTCAGCATTGGCGGAGTGATTGAGCGGTCCCACATCATGCAGAGTTTTCCGCAGGCATTCGACAGTGCCTGGTCCGCCATGCTCCTGATGGTGGTGATTCTGGTCGTGCTGGGCATGATCATGGATGCCTTCGGTGCTGTCATCCTGGTAACGGCAACCGTTGCCACCATTGCCTACAGCAGCGGTATCCACCCCATCCACTTCTGGATGGTGACCCTCGTTGCCTTTGAACTCGGGTATCTGAGCCCGCCAGTGGCCCTGAACCACCTGCTCACCCGTCAGGTCGTGGGTGAGGCAGAAGTCATGGCGGCCCAGCAGGAGACCGGAACTTTCTACCAGCGTCATGAACGCATCATCATGCCGCTGATTGCCATGGGAATCTCTTTGTTGGTGGTGGCCTTTGTGCCCCTGATGTTCTACGCCTGACATATCCGGCGTGATCGCGATGTTGATGCCCGTCAGAATTTGACGGCGCTGAGGACGTGGACCGGCACCTGGAACTCAACGGTGCCGCGATCCGTGCAAAACGGCAGAAGCGCGGCTTCAGCCTGCTCAATCACGGCCTCGATGGTGGACTCGTCCAGGTGGATATCGGCGAACGGAAACCAGCCCTCAATGTCGGCGAGCGCCATGTCTCGCACTTCGGGAAATCGGGCGGTGGTTTCCAGGGTTCTGATGTCCGGTGCACTGATGCCGGCGTCGGCGAACAACGCCGTGAGTTTTCGGGTGTCGCCCAACGAGAAGGGACGCTGCAGCGCCCGACCGATGGCGGGATCGACAATCCGGCTATAGACCGCCGACATCACCTGGTACGCCGGTACCCGAGTGATCGAGTCGAACACGGCGACCGTCAAGCGTCCCCTGGGTCTGAGAACCCGATACATCTCGCGCAGTGCCTGTGTCGGTGACGGAAAGAGCATCAGGCCGAACTGGCTGACCACCACGTCAAAGGTACGATCGCTGAAGGGAAGTGCCTCCGCATCGCCCTGCTGCCAGTGGATGCCCGGTGCTTTGCATTGCGCCACGGCAAGCATGCCCGGGTTGAGATCCACGCCGGTTACCGAGCCCAGGCCTTCGAAGCGCCGTGAAATTGCCCGGGCGAGAATGCCTGTGCCGCAGGCCACGTCGAGAACATCCTGGCCGGTATGAACCGCCGCTCCGTCGGCCAGCTGTTTCGCAACATCCTGAAACAGCGCCGGTACCAGTCGCGCCTCATAGGCGCGTGCGGTCGCTTCGGGTTCGATTACGCTCGGAGTTTCCATGCCCGTCTCTCCTTCCGAGACACGACATCAAAACGTGCGTTCAGAATGCTTGCCTCACTCCCCCCTTCGACGCTTGGACAGAGCGAAGGGGATACGGTTCCGGTCAGCGGTTCAGCGATTGCCCCACATTCGCGACACCGCCGCATCGGTCCCCAGGGTCCCAACGATCACGGAGAGGCCACCGATACCCAGGAAGACGACAACCGGAATGAGCGCGCCATACTGGCCTGTGTAGATCAGCGCACCGGCTGAAATGGTTGAGAGCGTCAGGAACAGCAGGCCCACCACGTTCAGGATGGTGCGGTGAGAGGCCTTGTAATTGGGGCCAACGTCTCCGGATTCCAGGGGTTTGAGAATGGGCGAGCAAAGCTGTCGAAGGGTGTCTTTCATACCAGGACCGTGTTGTGAAGATAAAAGGCGGTGCGTCAGCCCATACTGTGCCACAAACCCGCGGACAAGGGGTATGCCCCGCGCTTGAAGGATGGCCCCAGTACCATTGGCGCTCAATGGGGCATAAAAAAAGCGCCGGGCTCTCGCCGGGCGCTTTTTTCTGGGTCAGGCCTTGCCTCAGAGCTTCGGGCCGGCCTCGACGATGGCGTCGGAAACGTCGAACTTCTTGAAGTTGTCGACGAACTGGGCGATCAGCTCCTCGGCCTTGCCGTCGTAGTAGTCCGGGCTTACCCAGGTGTTGCGCGGGTTCAGCAGCTCGGAATCCACGCCCGGCACACGCTTGGGCACGTCCAGGTTCAGGGTCGGCAAATGTTCGGTTTCGGCGTCGTCCAGGTCGCCATTCTGAATTGCGGCAATGATCGCCCGCGTGGTCGGAATGCTGAAGCGGCTGCCTTCGCCGTATGGGCCGCCGGTCCAGCCAGTGTTGACCAGGAAGACCTTGCTGCCGAACTCGTCCATACGCTTCATCAGCAGTTCGGCGTAAACGCCGGCCGGACGCGGGAAGAACGGCGCGCCGAAGCAGGTGGAGAAGGTGGATTTGAGCTTGGAGGACGACCCCATTTCCGTGGAGCCCACCAGAGCGGTGTAGCCGCTCAGGAAGTGATAGGCCGCCGCTTCCTTGGACAGGATGGACACAGGGGGCAGTACGCCGGTCATGTCGCAGGTCAGGAAGACGATGTGTGACGGCTCGCCGGCCCGGTTCTCGATCACGCGTTTCTCAACGTGTTCGAGGGGGTAGGCGCAGCGGGAGTTCTCGGTGAGGGACACGTCAGTGTAGTCCGGCTCGCGAGTCTCCGGATCGATGGCGACGTTCTCAACGATGGCGCCGAAACGGATGGCGTCCCAGATGATCGGTTCGTTCTTCTGGGAGAGATCGATGCACTTTGCGTAGCAGCCGCCTTCAATGTTGAAGACTGTGCCCGGGCCCCAGCCGTGCTCGTCGTCGCCAATCAGGAAACGATGCGGGTCGGCGGAGAGGGTCGTCTTGCCCGTGCCGGACAGGCCAAAGAACAAGCAGGTCTGGCCGTCTTCGCCGACGTTTGCCGAGCAGTGCATGGGCAGTACGTCTTTTTCCGGCAGCAGGAAGTTCTGGACGGAGAACATCGCTTTCTTCATCTCACCGGCGTAATGCATGCCGGCCAGCAGGACCTTGCGCTTGGCGAAGTTGATCATCACGCAGCCGTTGCTGTTGGTGCCATCACGCTCCGGATCGCACTCAAAATTGGCGGCGTTCAGGATCTGCCATTCCTGCTTGTCGGCCGGGTTGTAGCTGTCCGGACGGATAAACAGGTTGCGGCCAAACAGGTTCTGCCAGGCCGTTTCAGTGGTCATCTTGACCGGCAGGTAGTGCTCGGGATCTGAGCCGACGTGAACGTGGGATACGAACTGGTCTTTCTCGGCAATGTAGGCCTCAACGCGATCCCAGAGGGCGTCGAACTTGTCGGCGTCGAATGGGCGGTTGATGGGTCCCCAGTGGATATCGTCGGACGTACTCGGTTCTTCGACGATGTATCGATCCATGGGAGACCGGCCAGTCCGCTCGCCGGTTTTCACAACAAGTGAACCGTTGGCAGCCAGTTGGCCTTCGTTACGTGCCAGTGCCAGCTCGACCAGTCGTGCTGTACTCAGATCATTATAAGTGTTGCTCACTTCGACCTCGCCCTTGGGAATGTCTTCGTGATTGCTCGGGCCGCCCCCCCATAAACTGGCGGAAATCTGAGCAATCGGGTCAATTCAGGCGCGCTATTATGCCAGAGGCGCCGGTAAAAAACGACAACCCTTAACACCCCGTCATGACTGGCTTTCGGGCCATCCTAAAAGCCTTTAGTGTAGCGTATGGCCGGTGAAAAGATGATCAATGTCATTTCTATCGAAGCGATAGTGTGCGTGACAAAACTGGCAGTCCATGTCGATCTGCCCCTGTTCGTCGAGGATGCTGTAGCATTCGTCCTTGCCAATCGCCTCGAGGGCGCCGAGGGTTCGCTCCCTCGAACAGCTGCAGCGAAACGCCACGGCTTCCGGGTCAAACAGTCGCACGGTCTCTTCGTGGAACAGGCGGTGCAGTATGGTTTCACTGTCGAGTTCCAGCAGTTCCGACTGCTCGACTGTGCGGGCCAGGTGGTTTACTCGGTCCCACAGGTCATTGTCGCCGTCAGTGGCGCCCGGCAGGCGCTGGAGCAAGAGTCCCGCCGCCCGGTTTTCGTCGGCAAACAGGATCAGGCTGGTGGAGATCTGTTCAGAGCGTTCGAAGTATTCCTCAAGGCAGCCGGCCAGGCTGTTCTCTTCCCTCGGGACGACGCCCTGATAGCGGTTACCCCTGTTGGGAGTGATGGTGATGGCCATCCGTCCCTCGCCCAGCAGGTTGTGAAAATCTTCCTCGCTCATGGCGTGTTCGTCGAACCGTGCCAGCCCGCGAATGTAGCGGTCATGGCTGCACTCGGCCATCAGGGTTCGAAGGGGACCTTCGCCCTGTGCCTGCAGTGACAGGGTGCCCTCAAACTTCAGGGTGCTGCTCATCAGGACGCTCGCAACCAGCGCTTCGCCAAGCAGGTCCCGGATGGATTCAGGGTAGGGCGCCTGGCTGCCGATTTCCTGGTAGCTCTCATCCAGTTGTACCCAGGCGCCCCGGACTTGGCTGTCCTCGAAGATAAAGCGCTGGAATTGGTCGCGGGATGCCATGGTGTTTCTCCTGAAAAACTGACTGCTGAATTGGGTTCAATCGTGCCCCGGTGTTGGTCCCGGGGCCTGCTGAAAGGGCTCAGATGTTGTTCTGCTCACGGAAGCGCTGGATGTCGCGACGATCTTTCTTGGACGGTCTGCGTGCCGGCGGTAACTGGGCGGCCTGCATGGTTTTTCGTTGCCAGGCCAGGTCCTCGCGTTTTTTCACGCTGTCGTCGGTCTCGTGGTAGAGCTTCTGGGCTTCGGGCGCGCCCCGGCGACGGTCGCTGATGTCATCAATGATCACCACCTTTTCCTGCCAGCCCAATCGCAGGGTGACTTTGGCGCCGGTCTCCACCACCTTGCCGGGCTTGCAGCGCTGGCTGTTGTAGTGGACCTTGCCGCCTTCGATGGCTTCCTTGGCCAGGGAGCGGGTCTTGTAGAACCGTGCCGCCCAGAGCCATTTGTCGAGTCTTACACGTTGTTCGTCAGCGGTGGATGCCGTCATGTCTCCTCACCTGATGAGCGTATGCCCTGATTATAACCCGCTCATTGACCGGATGGCAGGGATCGGCGCTGACGCAGTGCGGGAAGCACTTCATCGAAATGATGAATGCCGGGGATCTCCGGGTGGTGGGCATGCGCCGCCTGTTGGCTGTCGGGCGACAGAACCGCGAGGCATTGGGCAATGCCGGCCCGGCGGGCGCTTTCCAGAACCGGGAAGCTGTCGTCCACCATGAGAGTGGTCCGGGCCTGGTAGGGCACCCGGTGTTGCAGGTCCTGCCAGAATTCCGGGTGTTCCTTGGCCTTGCCCAGCTGGTGGCTGGATACGATAGCGTCCACGCGGTGCTCCAGCCCGGTGTGCTCGAGCTTCAGGCGCAGTGGATCCGGATGGCAGTTGGTAACAATCACCGAGCGCAGTCCCGAATCTTTCAGTGCCTGGAGGAAGTCAATGACGTGGGGCCGGTAACCGATGCGATCGCCAACCTCCGCCTTGAGCCCGGTTATGTCCAGGGCAAGCCGATCGCTCCAATAGTCGGTGCAGTACCAGTTCAGGGAGCCACGTTCGGCCATGATCATCGGGATCAGGTGATCCTTTGCGGCCTGGGGGGCAAGGTCATTCTGTTCGGCGTAACGCCTGGGCAGGTGTTCCAACCAGAAGTAGTTATCGAAGTGCAGATCGAGCAGTGTCCCGTCCATGTCGAGGAACACCGTGTCGAGGGAAGACCAGTCCACCATAAACCAAAACAGCCTGAGAAATTTTCTTCAGGCTGCCGGAGAAGCCCGGCCTTGGCAAGCCGGGATAGTACGGATCCGGGCGGATCAGTTGCTGGTCTGTTCCACCGATTCCGGTTTGCGGCCAGTGCGGGAGCAGCCCAGGCAGCGCACGAACGTCGCTTTGGCCGGGCCCATTACCAGCACTTCGCCTGCTTCGCCGGCGTTGCCGCCCAG
This sequence comes from Marinobacter arenosus, assembly GCF_019264345.1. Classification (NCBI taxonomy): domain Bacteria; kingdom Pseudomonadati; phylum Pseudomonadota; class Gammaproteobacteria; order Pseudomonadales; family Marinobacteraceae; genus Marinobacter; species Marinobacter arenosus. The sequence goes on along the minus strand of NZ_JAHVAO010000001.1, from coordinate 2,232,536 downwards.
CAGGGAAAATGGCAGGGATACCAGGTACACGGCACTGCCGATGATGGTGGTGGCAAACAGAACCGGGCGGGCGAAAATGGCATCACCGGTCATGGCCAGGGCCGAGGGGGTTTCGTCCACCGCGCGAGCGTGCCCAACGGAAGAGAATGCCATCAGGCAGGCGGCCAGCGTGGCCATCAATGTGCGGGAAATCTTGCGGGTCATTGTACTGTCTCCTGAACTTATCGGCCCCTAGGGTTCCGGCCGCGCCGGTTTGAGCGCTCAATACGCCTGCCCAGTGTAAACGAAGGGCATGAATTCTCTGTTAACTATGAATCATATTTGCGTATTTTCAAACGATTTTTCGTTGCAAAATGTGCATTTGTGTCGGGTTCTAGCGCTGGCATCGGGGGCAGTAGACGGTGGAGCGGTTGTTCATGCGAATCTCTTTCAGCGGTGTCTGGCACTCCCGGCATGGCTCGCGGGTACGGCCGTAAACCAGCAGGGACTGGGCAAAGTAGCCCGGTTTACCGTCGCTGTTCACAAAGTCCCGCAAGGTGGTGCCACCCATCAGAATGGCGGCACTGAGAGTCTCGCGGATCGCCTCGGCCAGTCGGTGATAGCGGTCCAGGCTGATGCGCCCGGCTTTCCGTTTGGGGTGAATGCCGGCCTTGAACAGGGCTTCGTTGGCGTAGATGTTGCCCACCCCGACAACCACGTGGTTGTCCATGATGAAGGACTTTACGGGGGACTGTTTGCCGCGCGAGAGACGGTACAGCATCGGGCCGTTGAACTCCGGCGACAGCGGTTCGGGCCCCAGGCTGGCAATCAGTGGATGATGATTGGCGGCATCGGTCCAGAGCCAGCATCCAAATCGCCTCGGGTCGTTGAAGCGCAGCGTGACTCCGGAGGCCAGGCCCAGTTCGACGTGGTCGTGGGGCAGCGGGGGCGTGTCGTCGGTAATCACGCGCAGACTACCGGACATTCCCAGGTGCACTATCACAGTGCCACCATCGAGGTTCAGGAACAGGTATTTGGCCCGTCGGTCGACGTTCCGGATGATCTGGCCTTCCAGTCGTTGGGGCAAATCATCCGGTACCGGCCAGCGCAAGCTGGGATTGCGCACGGTAACCCGGGTGATGGTCTGGCCCTCACAATGGGGGGCGATGCCGCGTCGGGTGGTTTCAACTTCGGGTAATTCAGGCACTCGGCGATACTCCCGGGCGAAAAACGATCGTTGGTCCGCACGCTGACCGTGGGGCAGGAAACGGATTAAGTGTAATCAGTAACAAATTTGCAGCCAAATGCTGTTGTGACAGCGAACAGGCGTAAGCTAAAGTGACAGTGTTGGTTTGTTTTTTCCGTCGAGAGTCGAATAATCCCTTTCGTCGTGCCTTGCGAGGTGGTGCAAACCGCTGAATTGAATTGAGGAATTTATATGTGGTTTAACGGTCTTCTTGACCTGTCGGTGATGCAGCTGATTCTCGTTGCCCTGGGTATGACCCATATCACCATCGTTAGTGTTACGCTGTATTTGCATCGCCATTCGGCCCACAATTCACTGGACCTGCATCCGGTGCTCAAGCACTTCTTCCGGTTCTGGCTCTGGATGACCACTGCCCAGAACACCAAGGAGTGGACGGCCATCCACCGCAAACACCACGCCAAGTGCGAAACCGAGGAAGATCCCCACAGCCCCGTAGTGCTTGGGATCAGGAAGGTTCTGTTTGAAGGTGCCGAGCTCTACGCCACCGCCGCTACTCCGGAAACCCTGGAACGTTACGGCCAGCGCACCCCGGAAGACTGGATCGAACGCAACGTCTACAGTCGCTACAAGATGTTGGGGATCGTGTTGATGGCCGGGCTTGATCTGGCGCTGTTCGGTGTTAACGGCATCTGGATCTGGGCGCTTCAGATGATGTGGATTCCAGTGTGGGCAGCCGGTGTGGTTAATGGTATCGGCCACTGGTTCGGTTACCGTAATTTCGAGTGCGCCGACAATGCCCGTAATATTTCACCGCTGGGCATCCTGATTGGCGGCGAGGAGCTGCACAACAATCACCACACCTACCCCAACTCCTCCAAGCTGTCCAGGCGTTGGTACGAATTCGATATCGGCTGGGGCTATATCCGCCTGTTCCAGCTGTTTGGTCTGGCCAAGCCCAAGGGTTATCGTCCGATTGCCCACTACGTGCCGGGCAAGCAGGAGGTGGATGTGGAAACGGTGCAGGCCATCGCCAATAATCGATTCGACATCATGCGTCAGTACCGCAAGCGGGTGATGGAGCCGGCCCTGCGTCAGCAGAAGGCACTGATGGACGACGAGATCCGGCCCCGTTATCGCAAGCTGAAACAGCTGCTGTCCCGGGAGGTTTCCCTGATCCATCCGAAGGAGAAGGAAACCCTGGAGTCGGTGCTGGAGCGCAATGCGATGCTGCGCCAGCTTTACGAAAAGAGCCATGAGCTGCAGGCTCTGTGGCGCCAGCGGGGGCTCAAGCCTCAGGAAAAACTGCATGCGCTGATGGAGTGGTGCAGGGAAGCGGAAGCCAGTGGCATCCGTTATCTGGAGGAATTTGCGGAGCACCTTCGCGCCTACTCCCTCAGGCCAGCCGCCTGATCCAATGACCCCGCTTCGGCGGGGTTTTTTGTGGCTGGTGGAAACGTCTCTGGCCTCGAAGAGGCGGGGTTACTCGTCGTCTGGCCGAATCTGGAACAGGCAGTAGGTCACCTGGCCGGCGGTTTTCTGGCGATGAAGATGCCAATGGGTCGGGACGGCCGGTGTGGTCATGTCACTTTCGTGCTCGATGTACACCCAGCCTTTCGGCTTGAGCCAGCCCTGTTCATCCAGCAGGGGTACGATGCGTTCCAGCCATCCCTGTCGGAAAGGCGGGTCCATGAAGACAATGTCGAAGGGTCCGCGGTCGCGGTGAGCCAGGAAGGTATCCACGCTCGCGCAGACCACGTCCCCCCGGTCCGATTTCAGCAACCGGAGATTGTCACGCAGGGCCCGGGCCAATGCCGGGGTGTGGTCGACCAGGGTGGCACGGCCGGCGCCCCGGGACAGGGCTTCCAGACCCAGGGCACCGGAACCGGCAAACAGGTCCAGGCAGTCGCTCCCGGCGAGTTGGAACGACAGCCAGTTAAACAGGGTTTCACGGGTCCGGGCGGGGGTTGGTCGCACCCCGCCGGCATCGGGGAATCGGAGTTTCCGGCTGCGCCAGTCGCCACCGATGATGCGCAGTTCGCCCATACCATCCCGGTTGCGGGCGGATTCGCGGGGTGGCCTGTTCGACGGGCTCCGGCCGGCGGGTTTTCTGCTCGCCATGGTGTCAGCTCCAGAAGCAGTTCTGATTTGGTGTCGTCGGGGCAGCATGGTAGCCGAAACCGGACCGGGCGTGATAATGCCTGTGCCCCTCACTTAACCGGGACAGTCTGCTAGAATGTCGGCCTTGTTTGTCCCGCCCATTCAGATTGATGGTATGACTTTATGACGGCAGAGTGGATTTCAATCGGCCTACTGGCCCTTCTTGTGCTCGTATTTGTTCTGGATATTGTGGCCAACCGCCGCCGCGCGCCGCGTCCGAAACCGGTGCCCCAGCGCAAACCTGAGGTGGCCGAGGGTCCGGCAACGGCCAAGCCGGTTGAGAAGAAGAGTCCCGACGCCGAAGCTGCCGCGGTAGCGCCAGCGCCCGAGAAAGTTGAACCCAAACCCGAGCCCGAACCCCAGCTCAGCGTCTTCGAGCGCATCAGGCAGGGCCTGGGTAAGACCCGGGCGAGCCTGACCGGCGGCATGTCCGACCTGTTCTCGTTGACCAAGAAAATCGACGAGGACCTGCTGGAGGAAATCGAGACCACACTGCTCATGGCGGATGTGGGTGTCACGGCAACCTCGGAAATCATTGAGTCCCTGACCGACAAGCTCGAGCGCAATCAGCTCAAGGACGGTGAGGCCTTGCGTAAAGCCCTGCGGGACGAGCTGCATGGTCTGCTGAAGGATGTCACCAAGCCCCTGTCGATCGATGCCGGCAAGCAGCCCTACGTCATCCTGATGGTCGGTGTGAACGGGGTCGGCAAGACCACCACCATCGGCAAGCTCACCAAGAAGTTCCAGAACGAGGGCAAGTCAGTCATGCTGGCGGCTGGGGATACCTTCCGGGCCGCCGCGGTGGAACAGCTGCAGGTCTGGGGTGAGCGTAACGACGTCCCGGTTGTTGCCCAGCACACGGGGGCGGACAGCGCCTCGGTTATCTTCGACGCCATCCAGTCCGCGAAGTCCCGGGGCGTTGATGTGGTTATTGCCGACACCGCCGGCCGGTTGCAGAACAAGGACAACCTGATGAACGAGCTGGAAAAGGTGGTCCGGGTCATGAAGAAATTGGACGACACGGCGCCCCATGAGGTGATGCTGGTGTTGGACGCCGGGACCGGCCAGAACGCCCTGAGCCAGGCCCAGGTATTCCAGCAAGCCGTTGGCGTCAGTGGGATTACGCTGACAAAGCTGGACGGCACCGCCAAAGGCGGTATCGTATTCGCCATCGCCCGCCAGTTGCAGCTGCCCATCCGGTTTATCGGTGTCGGCGAGCAGGTTGATGACCTGCGCAGCTTCGATGCGGAAACGTTTGTGGATGCCCTTTTTGATTGATCCCCGGCTTTACCGGAGCAGTAGCCAGCCATGATCGAGTTTCGTCAGGTTACCAAGCGGTACGACAGTGATCACACGGCCCTTCGCCAGGTTAACTTTCGCCTGGACCGGGGAGAGCTGGCGTTTCTTACCGGCCATTCCGGTGCCGGGAAAAGCACCCTGCTGAAATTGATCATGGTGATGGAGCGGCCCAGCGCGGGCGAGCTCGTTGTCGGTGGCCAGCTCCTGAACCGTTTGCCGCGTCGCCAGATTCCTTACATTCGTCGCCATATTGGTGTGGTGTTCCAGAATCACCAGTTGCTGTTTGACCGTACCGTCTATGACAACGTCGCCATGCCCCTGGAAGTCATGGGCGCCTCTCCCCGCGAGGCCGGTCGTCGTGTCCGGGCAGCGCTCGACAAGGTCGGGTTGCTGAGCAAGGAAAAGATGAACCCCATGCAGCTCTCTGGCGGTGAACAGCAGCGCGTCGGGATTGCCCGGGCGGTGGTCAACAAGCCGCCGGTGCTGCTGGCGGACGAGCCCACGGGTAACCTTGACCCGGAACTGTCGGCCGACATCATGAACCTGTTCGGGCAGTTCAGTCAGGTTGGCGTCACCGTCTTGATTGCGACGCACGATATTGCCCTGATTAACGAATTGGGTCGCCGTACCCTGACCCTCGACCACGGTCGACTGGTCGCGGGCGGCACGCCGCTCGTGGGAGGTGTAAGTGGCCACTGACCCACGCCGAAAGTCCGATACGGCCAGGGGTGCCAATACGTCCCGGGCACCCTGGCGCCAGCAGGCGGAGAGTTACCTGACCCACCACCGGAAAGTGGCCCGCGACAGCGCCGAGCGCATGTGGCGAACGCCGGTGGCCAGCCTTATGACCTGGACCGTGATGGGAGTGGCCCTGGCGCTGCCGGTTGCACTGCTGTTACTGCTCACCAGCCTTGAAGGTGTCAGTGCGGGATGGGAAAGCAGTGCCCGCCTGACCGCCTACCTTCAGCTGGATGTGCCGTTGGAGGATGCTCGTGAACTGAGTGACGAGATCGGCGCCGACGGTCGGGTCGCCGAGGTCGAGCTGGTGGATCGGGCAGACGCGCTGGCCGAGTTTCGGGCGTCCTCGGGGCTTGAGGATGCACTGGATTATCTCGAGGATAACCCGCTGCCCCACACCTTGCTGATCACGCCTGAAGAGAGCGCGCGTTCCGAGGCCGGCGTGGAAGGGCTACTGCGCTTTGTTGAGGAGATGGAGGGCATCGAACGCGTTCAGGTGGACCTCGGTTGGCTGCAGCGACTGAATGCCATGACCGACTTGCTGGCCCGTGCCGTCTGGGCGCTTTCGCTGCTGTTGGCGGCGGCTGTGGTGCTGGTGATCGGCAATACGGTTCGGTTGGCCATTGAAAATCGCCGCGACGAGATTCTGGTGGCCAAGCTGGTGGGTGGTACGGATGCCTTCGTGCGCCGGCCATTTCTCTACACCGGTGCGTGGTTCGGTCTGGGCGGCGGCGTTGTGGCGTGGGTGCTGCTGCAGGTATCACTCTGGTGGCTGAGTGGACCGATTGAACGTCTGGCGGGCCTGTATCGCAGCGAATTCTCCCTGAGCGGACTAAGCTTCGATGGGGCCCTGGCGTTGATTATTGTCGCGATGCTGCTAGGCTGGCTAGGCGCCTGGGTCGCAGTGAAGCGGCATCTGGACGATATTGAGCCCGGTGAAATCGCCGGCGGATGATCCGGATAGCGGGAAAACCGTATTGAAAGTGCGGGTGGCCCTGACGTAGTTTCGGAGTTAGCGAAAGCCACGGTGAATTTTTCAGATAGTTGATTTTAAACGTTTTACTGAAAGATTCGGGAACTTTTCAGGTTCTTGGCAGTCAAATTGTTACTTGTTATATTTGGTCGCTGTCAGGTTCGGAGGTTAAAGCATGGGTACGAGTTTACAGCTGGTTGACAGACTGGTTCCGGGTGCCAATCTCGAGTCTTACATTCAGGCTGCGGGTCGCATTCCGGTACTAACGGCAGATGAAGAGCGAGAGCTCGCCGAAAAACTGCATTACGAGGGCGACGTAGAGGCCGCCCGTCAACTGGTGCTGTCTCACCTGCGTTTTGTGATTCACATTGCCAGAAGCTACTCCGGCTACGGCCTGGCTCAGGCAGACCTTATCCAGGAAGGGAACGTCGGCCTGATGAAGGCCGTGAAACGCTTCAACCCGGAATACGGTGTCCGTCTGGTGTCCTTTGCGGTGCATTGGATCAAGGCAGAAATTCACGAGTTTATCCTGCGCAACTGGCGGATCGTGAAAGTTGCGACCACCAAGGCCCAGCGGAAGTTGTTTTTCAATCTTCGCAGCCAGAAGAAGAAGCTTGCGTGGCTGAATCACGACGAGTTGAATGCCGTGGCCGCCGATCTTGGCGTAGAGCCCCGTGTTGTCCGTGAGATGGAGGGGCGTCTGGCTTCCCAGGATACCGCCTTTGACGGACCGATGGACGACGACGAGGACAACGCCTACCAGGCACCGGCGTACTACCTCGAAGATCGTCGCAGCGATCCGGCCACCCAGCTCGAGAATGCGGATTGGACCCAGGATTCAAACGGCCGCCTGATGGAAGCTCTGGAAGGTTTGGATGCTCGCAGTCAGGATATCCTTCGGGAGCGTTGGCTGTCGGACAGCAAGTCCACACTGCACGAACTGGCGGATCGGTATGGGGTGTCCGCCGAGCGGATTCGCCAGCTTGAAAAGAACGCCATGAAGAAGATCCGGAATCAGATGGCCGAAGTGGCCTGAGTCCAGGGATTCCAAGCGGATCTTTGAAAACGCCACCACCGTTCCGGTTGGTGGCGTTTTTGTTTGTATAATCGACAACATTCCATTCTTCGGACCACGGCAGGGAATTTACGGGTATGACCTCAGCACGACCGCACATCGCTTTCCTCGGTATTGGCCTGATGGGCGCACCCATGACTCGCAATCTGCTGGATGCCGGATTCCCGATGACGCTCTGGAACCGCACTGCCAGCAAATGTGAGTCGTTCTCCGGTGACGCCGAGATTGCCAACTCACCGGTCGAGGCGGTGCGCGATGCGGACGTGGTAATTACCATGCTGGAGAACAGCGATGTCGTGGAGCAGGTGCTGGTGGAGCGGGGCACGCTGAGCGCGCTCAAGCCGGGCGCGTTGCTGATTGACATGAGCTCGGTTCAGCCTTCCCTGGCCCGTCGCCATGCCGAACTCGCCGGCAAGCAGGGGGCCGGCTACATTGATGCCCCGGTCTCCGGTGGCACTTTGGGCGCGGCCGAGGCCCGCCTGAGTATCATGGCCGGAGGTTCCGAGGCGGACCTTGCCCGTGCGGAACCGGTCTTTGCGGTATTGGGTACCTGCACGAGAATCGGGCCGGTTGGGGCAGGCCAGTTGGCGAAGTTGGCCAACCAGGCCATTGTGGGCATCACCATCGGCGCGGTCTCGGAAGCGCTGCTGCTCGCCGCCAAGGGCGGCGCCGATCCGGCGGCCGTCCGGGAGGCCCTGATGGGCGGCTTCGCCGGCAGCCGGATTCTGGAGTTGCACGGGCAGAGGATGCTGGACCGGAATTTTTCGCCGGGTGCGCCGGCCCGAATCCAGCTCAAGGACATGCGCATGATCCTGGACGAAGCCCGTGCGGAGGGGCTGACGTTGCCGCTGTCCCAGCAGGTCCACAATGAATACCTGTCGCTGATCGCCAACGGGCACAGTGACGTTGACCACAGCGGCCTGCTGCTGGAACTGGAGCATCTGAATGGATCGCGTCTGGGTTCCCTGGGCCGCGGTCCGAAGGAGTAAAACCATGCCTCGCTTTGCCGCCAACCTGTCGATGTTGTTCACGGAAGTGGATTTTACCGAACGTTTTGCCCGTGCCCGCGCCGCCGGTTTTGACGGCGTTGAGTACCTGTTCCCTTACGCCTATCCCAAGGATCTGCTGGGGCGGGTCCTGCGCGACAACGAGCTCACCCAGGTGCTGTTCAATCTGCCGCCGGGACAGTGGGACGCCGGTGAGCGGGGCATCGCCTGTTTACCGGACCGGGTGGACGAATTCCGCGCCGGCGTGGATCAGGCTGTCGAGTACGCCAGGGCGCTGGGTTGCAGGCAGTTGAACTGTCTTGCCGGGCTGAAGCCGGCGTCGGTGCCCGACGATGTGGCGTGGCAGACGCTGGTCGACAACGTGGCGTTCGCTGCGGAAAGGCTTGCGGCCGAGGACATCACCTTGTGTCTCGAGGCCATCAACTCGCGGGTGGATATGCCCGGGTTTGTTCTGGACACCTCGGGCAAGGTGCTCGCGCTGATCGAAGACGTCGATGCCGACAACGTCCGCCTGCAGTACGACCTTTACCATATGCAGATCATGGAAGGGGACCTGATACGTTCAATGGAATGCCTGTTACCATGGATCGGGCACATTCAGTTTGCCGATAATCCCGGCCGACATGAGCCGGGAACGGGCGAGATTAACTTTTCGAATGTTTTCGAGGCAATCGACAGCATGGGTTATGAAGGCTGGGTAAGCGCGGAATACCGGCCTTCGGGGGAGACTGGCGACAGTCTGGGATGGTTTTCCGGAGGGTCTCGACCGTCGCCATAGGCGACACCCTCTTACAAGATCGTAACTGGCCGGCCCTCTGACTTCTTCGTACCCTTGTCGGTAATTAATGAAATCCGCTATCGGGAGGAAAACCGGTGAAAGCACTGGTAATCGAAGACGATCAGGATGTAGCAAATTATCTGGTGAAAGGGCTGAGAGAGTCAGACTTCGTCGTGGATCATGCGGCCGACGGGAAAGACGGCATGCTCATGGCCGCCAGTGAGGACTACGACATCATGATTGTCGATCGCATGCTCCCGGGCATGGACGGCCTGTCCATTATCAAAACCGTGCGGGCGACGGGTAACCAGGTGCCGGTCTTGATCCTCAGTGCGCTGGGTGACGTCGACGACCGGGTTGAAGGTTTGCGCGGCGGTGGTGACGACTACCTGACCAAGCCGTTCTCGTTCACCGAATTACTGGCCCGGATTGAATCCCTGGTGCGCCGTAACCGGCAGACCGCCGAAACCGAAACGGTGCTGCGGGTCGCCGATCTGGAGATGGATCTGCTGGCGCGCACGGTCAAGCGAGCCGGCCACAACATCGATGTCCAGCCCCGGGAATTTCGCCTTCTTGAATACCTGATGCGCAATGCGGGACAGGTCGTCACCCGTACGATGCTGCTTGAAAAGGTGTGGGACTATCACTTCGATCCCCAGACCAACGTGATCGACGTGCACATCAGCCGCCTGCGGGCGAAGATCGATAAGGAATTCGATACACCCTTACTGCAAACCATTCGGGGTGCAGGGTACATGTTGCGTGAAACTGCTTAGCCAACTCAGAACCTCGTCCTTCCAGCTAGCTCTGCTGTACATGGTGGTTTTTGCCACCTCAGTATTCCTGTTACTGGCCTTCATCTACTGGCGTACAGCGGGCTTCATGACGGCCCAGACGGACGAAACCATTGAAGCGGAAATTGCCGGCCTGGCGGAACAGTACCGCGGCCGGGGCGTTAATGGCCTTATTACCATCATCCGCGAGCGGGTCTCACGCGACCCCAACGCCAAGTCTATCTACCTCCTGACCACCGACGATTTCCTGAAACTCGCCGGAAACATCGAATCCTGGCCCCAGGGCTCCCGCTCCGACAGTGGCTGGATCAACTTCACGCTGGATGAAGCCGTCGGCTGGAATGGCCCGGAACGTTTGGCCCGTGCCCGGATTTTCGAGGTGCAGGGCGGCTTGCGGTTGCTGGTGGGCCGCGATGTCGATGAGCTGACCAACCTCAAGCGGGTGATTGAAACCGCGATCAACTGGGGGATGGGGATTACCCTGGCGCTGGCGCTGCTCGGCGGCTTTCTGATGAGCCGGAGTACGACCCGGCGCATCGAGGTGATCAACAACACCTCCAGGCGGATCATGAATGGCCATCTTTCGTTGCGGATTCCCACCCGGGGCACCGACGACGATTTCGATCAGTTGGCGGAAAACCTGAACCAGATGCTCGATCGCATTGTGTATCTGATGGAAGGCATCCGGCACGTGTCCGACAGCATTGCCCATGATTTGAGGACGCCGTTGACCCGGCTGAGAAACCAGCTGGAAAGCACCTTGATGTCCGTGGATAACGACGAGGCCCGGGAACAGGCCGGTCGTGCCGTGGCAGAAGCGGATCAGTTGCTGGCAACCTTTAACGCCCTGCTTCGAATTGCGCGCCTGGAAACCCGTGGCAACACCGCTGACATGAAGCCGGTTTCTCTTGATGAACTGGTTACCGACGCCTGCGAATTGTATGAGGCGCTGGCCGAGGACAAGGAGCAGACCTTCGAGCAGCGACTGAACAAGGGCGTGATGATTGAAGGTGACCGTGACCTGCTGTTCCAGATGATCAGCAACCTGATCGACAACGCCATCAAGTACACGCCAGAGCATGGCATCATCGGGGTGGCGATTCGAAGGGACGGGGCCGACGCCATCTTTGAGGTCAAAGACAGTGGCATCGGCATTCCCGACGACGAGAAGGATCAGGTGTTCCAGCGCTTCTATCGGGTTGGAAAAAGCCGCTCATTACCAGGCAATGGCCTGGGACTGAGCCTGGTCAGCGCGGTGGCCGAAATCCACAAGGGCCACATCGTGCTGAGCGATACATACCCGGGCAAAACCCCGCCCGGGCTGACGGTTTCCATTCACATGCCGGCCTTCACCGGTGTGAGCAAGCGCATCAAGGCTACACAGGCCGAGTTGGCTGCGGGGTCGGGGGAGGAGGGCTCGCCCAATCCTCCCAAAACCAGCGACGTCTGATCTTACTGATTGGCCCGAAACCGGTTGACCCGCTCAAGAATCGGACCAATCAGCGCGTCGGCACGCGCTTCCAGGGAGTGGGTGATGTGATCAAGCTGGGACCGGCGGCGTCCCACTCGCGCCTGGATGCTGTCCCACTCGCCTTCCAGGTATTTCTGTTCCGCCATCAGGTACGCCGCGATGTTGTGGCGGTTAACCTTGCCGGTAATACCCATCTGGTCGAGCCGATAGCCAATGGTGTCTACGCCCTCCAGGGCAATGTTCAGCAGTTTCTGCGTGTTCATTTACAAGCTCCGTGACTTGAAATCGTGATAGGAATCCATGCTCGCACGCTAACCTCGGCGGCTAGAGTGTACAACCTAATTTCAGCATGGCCCCGGGTCGCAAATGCCTGTCTAAAAGGTAATTCGCCGGCCACTCTGTTGTAACCCCGTCTGTGCATAATGGAAACTGAAGACGTTGAAGCAAGTCTCATCCATTGCTTGCTTCTCCCTCCAGCACAGCGCTAGCCTTAACCCCGTGTTTACGGGGTTTTTTTTGGTTTACGCCTCGCCCGCCTCATACCAGATTCGATCGACGTACCAGGTTTTCTCGCCCATCGGAGTCCGCACGATGACTTCGTCATCTTCCTCTTTCTTCAGGCAAGCGCGAGCAATGGGCGCGTCAATCGAGACGTAGTCCTTGCGCTCATAGATCTCATCCGGACCCACGATCCGGAACGTCAGTGAGGTCTCGTCGTCCACCAGCCTGACCCAGGCGCCAAAAAACACCCGGCCTTCCTGGGTCTCGGCGTAATCCACGATCCGGACGTTTTCAAGCCGGTTCCGGATGTGTCTGACCCGTCGGTCGATTTCTCGCAGACGGCGCTTGTTGTACTGGTAATCGGCATTTTCCGACCGATCTCCCAGACTTGCTGCCCAGGTCACTTTCCGGGTGACGTCCGGGCGCTCGGTGCGCCACAGGAAATCCAGTTCTTCCTGCAGTTTGTGGAAACCTTCACGGGTGATCAGATTCGTTTTCATAGAGCGGGTGATTTACCAGAGAAGCACGAAGGCGTGTTGGTATAGAATCGCAAATTGAGGGAGACACTGCCACAACCGTCACATCTGTAAGGGTTTAATTGGGATCGGTTTATTGACGCGGCGGAAACCGGTGCTAACCTTCGGGTGGTTATCGGGCAGTTTGCCAATATGTCGTGCAAGGCCTTGAGATACGTGAAATTTGGACTGTCATCAAGCTAAACACTCCGGGCTGGCTTATCGGGTGCGCATGAGGTGCGCCTTTTACGATAAGGGTTCGATAAAATGGATGGCCGGGGGTTACCCTTAGGTGTTTTTGAAATTCCTTATCGCATTACTTCTATGCGCCCTTGTTGGAGCGTCCAACGCTTCGGTGCGCTCGGAGTATGAGGTCAAAGCGGCCTTTCTCTACAATTTCACGCGCTTTATCACCTGGACGGAACCCCAGGCCGATGGGTCTGATCTGGAGATCTGTGTCTTGGGGCAGGACCCGTTCGGGGATCTTCTTGAACAACTGGATGGCCGCGTATCCCAGGGCCGAACCCTTGGATTGGCGTATCCGGCGTCGCTTTCCGACAGTGAAAACTGCCAGATCCTGTTTGTCGGCAGTGCCAAATCCAGAGATTTGCCTGCCATCACGGATTACGCCACTAAACACCAGATGCTGACGATCAGTGAGATTCCCGGCTTTGTGGAGGGCGGCGGGGTGATCGGATACGTGAAGGAGGGGAACGTTATCCGGTTCGAGATCAACCTCAAGGCAGCCCAGAGCGCCGGCCTGCATGTCAATTCCCGACTGCTGGAACTTGCCGTGAGGGTCATCCGATGATGGAACGCTGGCGCTGGCAATACTGGCCGCTGAAAACCAAACTGCTCCTGCTCACCTTGTCGATCAGTACCCTGGGTATTCTGCTGGTCTGCACCAGTCTGGTGGTGGTTGAAAACCAGAACTATCAGGAGCAGCTTGAGTCCGAACTGCATGTCATCGCTGATATCCTGGCAGAACAATCGGCGGCTGCGCTCCTTTTTGAGGACGACCAGCAGCTCAACACCATTATTTCAAGCCTGCGTCAGATCGGAACCATCGAACAGGTCTGCGTGTACAATGTTTCAGGGCAGGTGATGAGTGCGCTGAATGAGTCGGGCAATGCACGAGCCTGCCCGAACCTGGCTGTTCCGCCGGAGGTCGGCTTCGTCGGTGACTTCTATCGTCTGCTGAAGCCAGTCACGCTCGACGGAGACACCGTCGGCCAGTTCTATCTGATTTCCCGCCTCGAGGTCTTGCGTGAGCACATCCAGGCCTTCATCGTGGTGACCTTCAGTATCGGGATTGGGATCCAGGTGGTGCTGGCGTGGGTCGCATTGCGTTTGCAGCGACTGGTATCGGAGCCGGTATTCGAGCTCTCCGACGCGGCCGAGCGGATAGCCCGGGACCACGATTATTCCATCCGGGTGCCGGTCTACGGCAAGGACGAACTCGGGCGACTGGGCAGTGCGTTCAACGAGATGATCGGCACCATCCAGCAACAGAACCTGAAGATTCTGCAGAGTCGTGATGACCTGGAGCGTACCGTTGCGGATCGCACCTCCGAGCTCAGTCTGGCCAATCGGGAACTGGAAGCCTTCAGTTTTTCGGTCTCCCATGACCTTCGTCAGCCGCTGCGGGCGATCGAGGGGTTCGGTCAGGCGCTGGAGGAAGACTGTGGCGACCAGTTGAACGAGACGGGGCGGGACTACCTGCACAGGATACGAGCGGCGACGGTAAGGATGGGCGGGCTGATTGACGGGCTTCTGGTGCTGTCCCGGGTAAGCCGTCAGGCCATGGAGGTCAAACAGCTTGATCTCAGCGCCATGCTTGAGGAAATCGTGGAGGAATTGAAGGAAACCACCGACCCGCTCCCCACCGATGTCAGCATACAGCCGGGTATTCGGGTGGTCGGCGATGGTAGAATGATTCGCGTGGCTTTTCAGAATCTGCTCGAGAATGCCTGGAAATACACCTCAAAGAACGATCATCGCCGCATTGATGTGATGGCCTGTGAGGCTCCCGACAGTATTACCGTTGCAATTCAGGACAATGGTGTTGGGTTCGATATGAAATACGTGGACAAGCTGTTTGTCGCGTTTAACCGTTTGCACACACCCGCCCAGTTCGTCGGGACAGGCCTGGGATTGGCCACCGTGGACCGGGTGGTGCGTCGACATTTCGGTGAAATTTACGCGGAATCGTCGGTCGACAACGGTGCCTGCTTCTTCGTAAAGTTTCCGTCCTCAATGCAGAAGTAAGGTGGCGCGGACTGCAGATGCCTTTGATTTTCCGATGGAAATGGAGCATGTATGGCTATGGATGACTACGCAATTCTTGTCGTGGAGGACAGCCCGGATGATCAGGTCCTCACCCGACGGGCGCTCAGGAATTCGTGCAGACCCAGTTCCATCATCATGCTGGAAGACGGACAGGAAGCCCTCGATTTCCTGTTCGGAACCGATACGACCGAGCGCTCACAGCTTGTCGAGTCCATCGGTGTTGTGTTGCTTGACTTCAAACTGCCGAAGGTGAGCGGTCTGGAGGTATTGCGCCGTATCCGGTCGTCGCCGGCAACCGACTGGATCCCGGTGGTGATGGTCACCTCGTCGGATGAACCGCAGGAGCTTCGTGAGGCCTATCGGTTAGGGGTCAACAGTTTTGTTACCAAGCAGATCGACTACAGTAAGTTCAGTGAGCAGATGAGTCTGCTAGCTCGATATTGGTTGACTGTGAATACCGTTCCCATCCTGGGAGTAACCCGATCGTTCCATAAAGGTGGCGATGGTGAGTGAATTGAAGGATCGACTGCGGGTGTTACTGGTCGAGGACTCGGAGGATGACGCGCTTCTTCTCCTTCGGGCGCTCAAGAAGGGGGGGATCGAACCGTATTATCGTATGGTTGATACCGAAAGTGCCATGGAAGCCGCTCTCTCGAAGTCTGACTGGGACCTTGTGATTACCGACCACAGCCTGCCAGGTTTTACGTCATTTCGGGTGCTGGAGCTGGCGCGCCAGCTTGCCGCGGACCTTCCTGTCATCATCGTTTCGGGCCTGATTGGCGAAGACGTCGCGGTGAGCGCCATGAAGGCTGGCGCGCAAGATTACATCATGAAGAACAACCTGGCCCGGTTGATCCCGGCGATCCATCGCGAAATGCGGGAAGTGACCGTCCGGCTTGCCAAGAAGGAAGCCGAGTCGACCCTTCAGCACATGGCGTACCATGACAGCCTTACGGACCTGGTCAATCGTCGCGAGTTTGAACGCCAGTTGGATGCGGCGCTGCACGATTCCCGGAAATCGGCCCGGGATTGCGTGCTGCTGTACCTGGATCTGGACCAGTTCAAGATCATCAATGACACCTGTGGCCACCGGGCCGGCGATGAGCTGTTGAAGCAGCTCGCGAAGCTTCTCGGCCAGAACTTGAGAGCCAACGACACCCTGGCTCGTCTGGGGGGGGATGAGTTTGGTGTGCTGCTGCGCGGTTGCGATGCCATTGACGCCCGCAAGGTGGCCGAATCCCTGTGCGAAGAGGTACGGGAGTACCGGTTTGTCTGGGAAGGCAAGCCGTTTGCCGTCTCGCTGAGCGTGGGCATGGTCATCATAGGCAGCCGCTACAAAACCGCCAGTGAGCTGCTCAGCCACGCCGATCTGGCCTGTTACGCCGCCAAGGATCGTGGACGCAACAACGTCCAGGTGTACGAATCCAGTGACAAAGACATGCAGCAGCGTCAGCGGGATATGCAGTGGACAAGCCGCCTGCAGGAAGCGCTGCAAACTGACAATTTCTTCCTGTGTCACCAGGAAATGGTTCCGCTGCAGGAGAAGAGTGCCGATGGTTTCCGGACCGAATTTCTGGTGCGCCTGCGACAGGGCAACGAGATTATTCCACCCGGCGCCTTCATTCCGGCCGCCGAACGTTTTGGCCTGATGCCGCGGATAGACCGACGGGTCATCGAACTGGCGTTCGCCTATCTCGATCGCACCGGCCTGGGCCGCGAACCGACTGGCACCTTCTTCATCAACCTGTCCGGTGGATCCCTGAGTGACGCCGAGCTCTTTAATTTCATTCGCACCAAAGTCGAGCAGCATTCCATCCTGCCGCACCGGGTGTGTTTCGAAATCACCGAAACTTCCGCGATTGCAAACCTGAGTGACACGATCGGCTTTATCGAGCGGGCTCGCCACGATGGTTTCAAGTTCGCGCTGGACGATTTTGGTTCGGGCATGAGTTCCTTCTCCTACCTGAAAGCCCTGCCCATTGATTACCTGAAAGTGGACGGCGGTTTTATCCGAAACATGATCGCGGACCCGATTGATATGGGGATCGTCGATGCCTGCAACCGGATTGGACACGCGGCGGGACTGAAAACCATTGCCGAGTTTGTTGAGACCGACGAAGTGAAAGAGTGCCTCCGCAAGCTCGGTCTCGACTTTGCCCAGGGATATGGAATATCGAAGCCAGTGCCCCTGGAACAGTAAACCGGATGGGCGCGGCATCTCCGTCCGCGTCGGCCACCTGTAATGAGTATCCAATGCTTGAGTGTGGTGATTTAATTCTGCGGTACCTGGAGCGTCTGGGTGTTGAGTTCGTATTCGGGGTACCGGGTGGCAGCATTGAGCCTTTCTACAATGCCCTTGCCCGCAGTGAGCGTCGCGGGGGCATCCGTGTTGTAACCGCTCGCCACGAAACCGGCGCTGCCTTCATGGCCGACGGATATGCCCGGGAATCCGGCCGGCTGGGTGTGTGTTGCGCAACGGCAGGGCCGGGCGCCACCAACCTCCTCACCGGTGTCGCCGCAGCCTACGCCGACAACACACCGATGCTGGTGATATCCGCCCAGACCTCTCTGAATCGATTTGGCCAGGGTGCCTTGCAGGAGTCCTCCTGCACCAGTATCAACACCACCGATATGTTCGCCAGCTGCACCCGCTATAACACGCTGGTATCGCACCCCGAACAACTCCTCCCGAAACTGCTTCACGCGATTGGCCATGCCATGGGGCACCAGCCGGGCCCGGTGCACCTGTCCATTCCCCTCGACGTCATGCGCCATCGTGTCCCGGAAGAGACCCTTCACACCTCCCTGAATGCCTTTTTGGCGAATGAAGTGCTGCCAGCGCCCGGAACACTGCAAAGCCTGGTCCGGCACTTTGAGGGGGTACGCCGGGCGACGATTGTCCTTGGGGAGGGCGCGGTCTCCGCCGTTCCTCAACTGATACGGCTCGCCGAGCTGAAGGGCTGGACGCTTGTGACGACGCCCCGGGCGAAGGGTGTCATCGACAGTTTTCACCCCCTGTATCGCGGTGTCTTTGGTTTCGCGGGACACCGCAGTGCCTCGGACGCCCTGAAACCTGAGAACGCCGAGCGAATCATTGTCGTCGGTGCGGCGTTGGATGAGGTCTCCACAGCAGGTTGGGATCCGGATGGCATCGTGTCCGAGCGGTTGATCCATATCTCCAGAAACCCCGCACACCTGACCCGAGCCACCATGGCGCGTTTCGCCGTTTTTGGCGAACCCCATCTGATTGTTGACCAACTTCTGGATGCGCTGGGCCAAGACGCCCAAGCTGCCAGACCGAGGCGGGTGGGTTCCAATGACGGATTGCCCGCCATCATTGACGAGCGATTTCGCGACGGTTGTTACGCCACGACCGGGCCCGTGAAACCGCAAGCGCTAATGACCTATTTCAGCCAGGCCTGCCCGGACATGACCCGCGCCCTGTTTGACAGTGGCAACAGCTTCCTGTGGGGGATACATCACTGGAACGTTCGGCGGCCTGAGGCATTGGCTCCGGACAAGAACCTGTTCCACATCGGCATCGGGTTTGCGCCGATGGGGTGGGCTATTGGTGCGTCGGTAGGCGTTGCCATGGCGGCCAAGGGAGCTCCGGTCCTGTGCGTTACCGGCGATGGCAGCTACCTGATGTCGGGGCAGGAACTGACCACGGCGCTGCAAGAGTGCCAGAACCTGGTGATGGTGGTGCTGAACGACGCCTCACTGGGCATGGTCCGCCACGGTCAGGCCCTTGGCGGTGCAGAGCCGATCGCGAACCGGCTACCCACCGTGGATTACGCGAAATTGGCCGAAGCCCTGGGTGTGAGGTCCTTCCGGATCAATAACATGGAAGAGCTTTACGCGCTTGACCTGCCCGATATTTTTCAGCATCCGGGGCCGTGTTTGCTTGACGTAAGGATTGACGCCGACGAAGTGCCCCCCATGGGCGCCAGAATGAAAGTGCTCACCGCGACCGAATAGGCAGGACGACGCAATGACTACAGAGTACCAGTACCACTCCAACATCTGGCTGGAAGAGCCGGAAGCTGAGAACCCCTTTGCCGCAAGGGCCTGTTACTGCCGTGGGTATGATGTCTACGGTGAGGTGGTTCACAAGGCCAGTTGGTTTGAATACCTGCTGCTCATGTTCAAAGGCGAGCGCCCCGGAAAGGGGGAGGCGGCCTTGCTTGAAAAGCTGGCCATGGTACTGGCCAACCTCGGGCCTCGTGAAACCAGCGTTCGGGCGGCGATGAACGCGGGTGTTGCCGGTACCAATCACAGCTCCGCCCTGATGGCGGCGCTTGCGGTGGGGGCAGGCCAATACGGTGGGTCCCAGGAAGTGTCGGTGTGTATCGGGCTTTGGCGAGAATGCCGTTTTGATTTTGATCGGTGGTGCGCCCGGCTATCGAACCCGAGCGACGACGAACGTGCCGACATCTGGCTGCCCATGGAGCATGCGCCCGGCTTTGATCCGAACGGAGACGTAACGCCGACACCCATTCTCCAATCGCTGGAGCTGCTGGCCGGGTTGGCGCCTGCCAACGGTGCGCTCGCCTGGCTAGAGGCCAATCGACAGGCGCTGGAGCAGAACGTTGGCTACCCATTGGCAATGAGTGGGCTTGCCGCGGCTGCGCTGGTTGATCTCGGGATGGATCCCGACCAGGGCAGCATGCTGTACCTGATTCTCAGGCTACCGGGCGCGGCCGCCCATGCCCTGGAGCAAAAACAGATGGGGTGGAAAAAGTTCCCGTATTACGGTCCTGCCATAGAGCTGGACGAGAGCAGTCCCGATCCCGAGTCACCGGAGGGGAGTCAGCCATGAACCACGAAAAGCTTCTGGAGACAGAAAAGCGCTGGGTAACCCGCAAGGGTAAAGCGTATCTGTCCGACCGGGTCATTGTGCATGGCAAGGATTTGCACCAGGAACTTGGTGACTATGACTGGATCCATCTTTACCTATACGCCATTCTCGGGAGAGATCCTGGGAAAAATGTCGCAAAGATGCTGAATGCCTACTGGGTTTCGACCAGTTATCCGGATGCCTCTATCTGGCCGAATCATGTCACTGCCCTGGCAGGCACGGTGCGCTCAACGCCATCGTTGTCGTTGATGGCGGGTATGAGTGTGTCAGAGGCTTCAATCTACGGCCGCCGCCCGGAAGTTCGGGCCCTGGACTTTTTTTACCGTGCAGGCAGACATTGCGATGAAGGCGGCGCCCTCAGTGAATTTGTTGAGCAAGAGAAGGCCGCCGGGCGAACCATATATGGCTATGGGCGCCCACTGGCCAAAACCGACGAGCGTATTCCATTTACCCTGGCCAAGGCCCGTGAATTTGAACTTGATGGCGGTCGTTACCTTAAGATGGCCCTCGACGTACACGACTACCTCTACGAGACCTACGGTTACTCGATGAACGTTGCCGCCGTTCACGCGGGCCTGGCGGCCGATATGGGCCTGAGTTGCCAGGACTATCAAACCTTCCTAACGCCCTGTTTCGTAACGGGCATGGCGCCCTGCTATCAGGATGCGAGGGATCGACCCGAAGGTAGCTTCTTCCCAGTTCGTTGCGAGAACATCGTTTACGACGGTCCGGAAAAGCGCGGGTGGGATGATTAGAACTGGTACTGGGCTTCCACGAAAGCCGAGCGTCCAGGCATTGGGAAGTCGCCGGGGATCTCAGGCCTTGGGTCGGAATACGGGCTGGGGTCGCGCACGTCGGCATTGAATGCGTTTCTTACCGACACGGCAATATCAAATCCGCGCCATAGACCATTGGTGCGGGCCACAAAATCCACGGTGGTGTAGTCATCCACCGGCTCCCTGGGGTCCGACGGGGCCCGTTTTTGCTCGCCGACCCAGTTGACCTGGGTGTTCAGATCCCACGTCGGGACCACGCCCCACTCAATCCGAGCGTACGCCTGGTGATTCGGTGCCTGGCCGACGGAGGAGTCGGTGCGTTGATCCTCGGCCGTCTGATAGGCGTAATTGGCGGTCAGGTTCAGGTTGTCCAGCGCCTGATAGCTGGCCTCGACCTCGGCACCGTGACCCTTACGCTTGCCGGAGTTCTGGTACTGATTGGAAATCGGCCCCGGAATGGGTTCCGCGCTGATCAGGTCGTCGATCTCATAGTAGAAAACGTTCACGCCGTAAAACAGGCGGGTGGTGGCCTGGTAGGCGAGGGCGACTTCCAGCGTGTCGATCGTCTCCGGGTTCAGGTCCTCGTTGCCCGCGGTGATCGGGTTATTCGCGGCGTAGAGTTCATTCAGCGACGGCGCACGGAAGGCTCGGCCGTACAGGAATTTGGTTGTCAGTGTGTCCGTGGTTGCCCACACAAGAGCGGCCCGGGGATTGATGGTTTGCCCGAAATCCGCGTAATAGTCGTAGCGGAGCCCACTTACCAATTGCCAGTTCTGGGCAAACTGCCATTCGTCCTGAACGAAAACGTAGTAGTTCTTGCGGTCTTCTTCCGGCATCCAGACCTGGTCCGGATCGTTTGATACGTCTTCCACCTGGCCCTTGGGGCTGAAATCCGTGTTGAAGTTCTTCCGTTCGGTAACGTCGTACAGGTCCGCCCAGAACGCCCCTACGCCGGACAGAATCCGGTGGTTATCGATGTTGCTGTAGATGGAACTGAGGTCAACCCGTAGCTGGCGTTCCTTGTAGCCCGGGCTACCGAGGAACCCGTCCGGGAAGGCGCCGCCAAACGCGCCCGGCGGATAAAGCGCGATGTCATTCTCGGGTTCCTGAGTAACGTTCAGATAGCTGACCCGGCTTTCGACTTCAAGCCCCTCAACCACGTCCTCCCATCGGTAACTGTAATCAACGTTCAGCCGTTGGGAACTGTAGCGCCCCTCCGGGTCCAGGGCCTGGGCAAGGCCGGGCCCGGTGCCGAGATCTCTCCGGTCCTGAATCCCTGCACGCAATTGCCAGCGCTCACCACGGGCATCCAGTCGGGCGTCGAACTGATCCACCGAGGTGTTGACCGGCCCGGGGGCCAAGGACGCCGAGGTGCCGAAGGCTTCGTCAAAATTGGTCTGGGCGTCACGTTCGATGGTTCGGCGCCACCCATCGGTGCTCTGTTGCTCAAGAACAAGGCTGACGTCGGTGCCGCCAAAGTCCGTGGCCGCCTCGACCCAGGCGCCGGTCCTATCGAAGCTTCCGGCCCGAACGCCGGTCAGGACACCTTCGATATCCTGGGCGCTCTTGGTGATGATATTGATAACGCCCGCATACGCGTCTGCGCCGTACAGCGCCGATCCGGGGCCACGTATGACCTCGATTCGCTTGATGGCCTTCACCGGCATGCCGCCCCAGGTATTGCCCCGGTTGCCGAACATCATGGTGGTGACCGGAACACCATTGATCAGAACCAGTGCCTGCGGATTGAAGCTCGAGGTGATGCCCCGGAAGATGTACTTGGAGGTGAACGCCTGGTCTGAGTGGTTTACATGCAGGCCCGGCACGGTTTCCAGTACCTGGTCCAGGTCATTCGCGCCCATGGCGGCAATGTCTTCAGAACTGATGACCGAGGTGATCGCTGCGGCTTTATCGAGAGGGGTCGCGCTCCCGGATGCGATCGATACCACCCGGATCTGCCCCAGTTCCTCGAGGGGGATGTCCCACAGGGAGTCGTCGCCGGTCGCTGCGCTTGCCGCCATAGTGGGTACCAGCCATGCGAAAGCTGAGATCCTGAGGAGCGGGCGGACTTTCAATATAGACATCCTTGGACCGAGTTGGCGGCGCACAGCCGGGCGAAAGAATTGCTTGCTAAACCGGAGTTTAGACGCATTTCCCACGTAAGCAAACTGGAACATGGGATTGATTGTTATCCAGGGTTTACAGCATGACCCATGCTGCTACGTATTGGCTTAGGGTGTTAGTGAAAAGCGTCACAGAATCGTCGACCAACTGCGCAAACCGTCTTTTTTGACGATAGACTGATCAAAAAGTGTCACATGTGGTGGCAGGGATGAGTCGGTCAGCCAGGGTTATGGTCATGGATATGGGTACGGGGATTGGAAAAGTCGGACGTTTATTGGGTCGCTCGGTGTCGATAGCCGGCAGCGCGGCACTCTTTGCTTTGCCTGCGCTGGTTTCCGCCCAGAGTGACGCCCCCGCAAAGGAAGAGGCCTTCGAGTACGAAGAGCGCTCCACGATTCACAACATTCCGCTGCGCTCCATCGAAGAAGACGCCCTCGCCAATACGGTGATCGAGGGTGGGTTGTCTGCCCCGGCAGCGGGCGTGCCGGTCAAGCCGGCAACAGACGATGATTTCTACCTGGATCCGCTGGCCCTGCAGCCGAGGGACAGTCGAACCGACCTGGGGCGTTCCGAGATTCCTGTGGAATTCCGGTTCAGCAACCCCAAGTCCATACCCGGACAGACACACAGCAACAACTACGTGATTCGCCCGCCTCAAAACCGCAATTACGACGCGCTGAACGTCAATATGACCGAGCGCTGAACGCCGGCCGCAGCGTTCAGGCTGCGGCGGTTTCGCTCATGCCCACCTTTCCGAGAACATCCTCGTAGAAGAACGTCAGTGCCTGGCTGGCCTGGTTCAGCCGTGCCCGAGAGATCTCGATGCGATCGCCCAGATAGCTGAGAAACTCCTGGCGATCCTCGCAGCCGAGGGTGTCCGGATCCTTCAAATCGTGGAACAGGACGAAACGGGTAATCCAGTGCAGGTAATTCTGTTCGGCACGCTGGTTCAGATGCTGTGTACGAATGGCGTTTTTAACACGGCCAACAAGGCCGGGCTGGGATTGTTCCAGCGCTTGGGTGATTTCCATGAATAACTCTTACCGATTGGGTTCTTTTTGTTATGTTGCGCGCATCTTATGACAAACGTTTGAAGGTCGCAAAAACTTTTCCGGGGAAGGGTGATCCCGGTCAAATCAACCGGGATCGACAGGCAGGCGTGCTTACTTCAGGGCGTTGAGCTTGTCGACGTATTGCTGCATGGCGTCGTCCTTGGACGTGCCCTTGAGCTTGTCCCACGCGTCGTACTTGGCGCGGCCCACGAAATCCATCATGCCCGGGCGCTTGCCGGAAACATCGCCCTCGGTCGCCTGCTTGTACAGCGCGTAGAATTCCAGCTTCATCTCATTGGACGGCTGGAAATCCCCTTCGGCGTTCTGGATGTAGTTTACGGCTTCATCAAATTGGGTTTTCAGATCGCTCATCTTGCTCTCCTTGTTGGTAGGCGTTGGGTCCTGTAAGGGTTGGGCCGAGTATAGCCAGCCCATGGCGTGCCGTCATTGACCAAACGTTCCTTTCCTTCGACGAATGGGGTATTGTCCCGAGCCGAAAAGTTCGATAAGCGGAGAGTCGTCCATGGCCAGCGCCAACAAATTGTCTGGAATCGTTAACAAAATCAATCGTCTGCCCGATTTCGCCCGATCCAGGGCCCTGAGCCTGTTCTTTGGCAAGGTGGTGCCATTCACCGGTACCACTGGTATTCGCATTGAATCACTCGATCACGAGCGCTGCGTCATCAGCCTGGCCAACAAGCGCCGGGTTCAGAACCACATTGGCGGCGTGCACGCCGTTGCCTCGCTGGTTCTGGCCGAATCTGCCACAGGCTTCCTGGTTGGCCTGAACGTGCCGGACGACAAGGTACCGGTCATCAAGACCGCCAAAGCCGAGTACACCCGTCGAGCCAAAGGCGACATGACCGTTGAAGCCCACCTGACGGACGAGCAGCGCGAGCGCATGCGCACGGAAGACAAGGGCGATGTCTCCGTGCCGGTGACCATCCATGATAGCGAGGGCAAAGAGCCCATCGAGATTGAGATGGTTTGGGCGTGGACGCCTAAGCGGCGGTAGGCTGCTTAGGTATCAATCTATTCGGAATTTTTTGGGGATAAGTCGATTTTAGGTGGTAGTTGAAAGAGGCTGTTCTTTGGTACGGATGTTAGCATTTCATGGCAGATCCACTGCGATGGGGACTAGGTGAAATGGTTATCATCACTGAGCTTTGTTTCTCATATCGAAAACTAATCAAAGCGTTCTTGTCCCAGCGGGGAAATGCCAGTTCATCAGAAGCTCCGGATCTAAAGGAAGCTTGAAGAGGCGCGCACTGAAGGGATCGATTACATTCAGCAGTCCCATAACTCATTCCTGAATGCGAGAGAAATTGGTGGGTCAACAAAAGAGAGAAACCGCTTCCTTCTAAACCTGCCGCTGAGGTAGAAGTCACTATCAATGTGCAAACACTAAAAATTGATGCTGTTGATCCCATAATTTGGTGTATCGCCA
This sequence comes from Marinobacter arenosus, assembly GCF_019264345.1. Classification (NCBI taxonomy): domain Bacteria; kingdom Pseudomonadati; phylum Pseudomonadota; class Gammaproteobacteria; order Pseudomonadales; family Marinobacteraceae; genus Marinobacter; species Marinobacter arenosus. The sequence goes on along the minus strand of NZ_JAHVAO010000001.1, from coordinate 2,207,496 downwards.
AAATGCTATATAAGTCATTATGGGTTTGACTATTACCAGCATACTGTATATAAAAACAGTCTAAGTTCGGGCCGTTTTGCCCTTTCAAGATCCTATCGCTGAAGCACTATGAAGTTTATTGACTTATTTTCCGGATGTGGGGGCCTCTCCCTTGGCCTGCTAAACGCTGGCTACACGGGGCTGTTTGCGGTTGAACGCAGTGCCGACGCTTTTTCTACGTTAAAAAGGAACCTGATCGATCAGGAGTTTGTAGGGCTTAATGGAAGGTTTGATTGGCCGAATGCCCTTGAGTGTAGAAATCACGATATTCTGGCACTCTTGGATGATCCAGAAGCCTCCCGGTACTTGGACAGCCTTGGGAATAGCGGAGAGGTCGATCTTGTGGCCGGCGGGCCCCCATGTCAGGGGTTTTCATCTGCGGGCAAGCGAGATCCTGATGACCCCAGAAACCAGTTGGCATTTGCCTATCTAGAGATTGTTCGGCGCGTCAAACCCAAGTTTATTCTCATGGAAAACGTGCGAGGGATCACTCAAACTTTTACCAAAGCTGGTTCCCAAAGTCTTCCTCCATCGGAACAAATTGAGCGAGCATTAGCTGAATTAAATTATGTGCCTTTTCATTTGATCGAGAACAGTAGCCAGTGGGGGGTTCCCCAAGCTCGTCACAGGTTTGTGCTGATTGCTATTCATAAAGACCAATTTTTAGGCAGCAATGTTAATGGTGATTCACTGCAGTTGCTGTCTACCGGAAAAGAGCTTGCGACAAAGGTTGAAGCCCAATTAAAGGTTTTCGCGGAAGAGTTTAAGATTAATAAGGGGCTGCCCCCACTTGTTACTGCTTCTGACGCGTTAAAGGACTTAAAGACTCTGAACTTTCTCGGCAACCCCTATAAACTGGTCGACGTTCCGAAAGATGATTCGCGTGCGTCAGGGTTCAAGCAAATCGCTGAATATGCACCAACCTTTTGTAGGAACCCAGCGTATATAAATTTAATGAGGAAAGGTTGGGAGAGAAAGAAGTGTCCAAATCATGGCCTGCGCTTACCTAACCATACGGTGAAAGTGAAAAAGCGCTTCGAAAAGATCCTTGAAGATATAGACGACTTGAACCTGCAAACACGATACAAACTAGCCAGAGGTAAAACTTTACCCCTGCTTTATCGGCAAGAAGTGCATAACTCACGAAAGCACTCCTTGACCGTATTGGACCCGCACAAGCCGTCCGGCACGGTTACCACCTTACCAGATGATATTTTGCATTTTGATGAGCCTCGAATCATGACCGTTCGTGAGTTGGCTCGGTTGCAATCTTTCCCTGATTGGTTCCGTTTTGAGGGGCCCTATACAACGGGAGGTAGCCTTAGAAAGAAAACATGCCCGAAGTATACTCAGGTCGGGAACGCCGTTCCTCCCCTAATGGCTGAGGGAATCGGCCTATTCCTGAAAGAAAGTTTAGGACGGCTGTTGCATATAGAGACAGGAAAAATAGAAAAACATGAGACACAATGCGCCCAAAGAGCGGCACTGATTTAGCTTACTAATTACGGTCTGTTCACGCTTAAACAAAATGCGGCCAAGGGACATTCGTTGCAAGCCGGGTTTTGCTTTTTGCAAACTATTCGTGCCAAATCAAGGACTGCCCAGTTAATCGAACTTGGATTATCTGAGGTAGAAACTACCCGTTCGGACAAAGTGAGCAGGTACGGGTCATGCCGAATGTCGGCGTATTCTCGTGAACCGAAGAAACGCTCCAGCACTCTCGCCATATTCACATCAAGGAGTGGTGTGGGTAGCCCATCTCGATACATCAAGATTGCATTGACTATGTAATCACCCAATCCAGGCAATGCCTTGAGCTCATCCCTAGAATGGGGTAGCTTTCCCTCTAGCTTGTTAACTTCTTTTCCAAGGCTCTGAAAAACTTCTGCTCGCCGCCTATACAAACCAAACGGTTTCAATTGGGACTCCAAAACACTCGTTGATGCTTCGGCAAGGGCCCGCCAATCTGGGAAACTATCAAAAAAGAAAGAATAGTGTTTGCTGACCGTCTCTGCACGAGTTCTTTGCAGTAACAGCTCCAGAATAACTACTTCATAAATGCTGATATCGGGATGACGCCATGGAAAATCTCGCCCGCTCCTTGCGAACCAGATCCTGAGCTGAGAAGAAAACCAAGCAATCAATTTTCCATCGATTTCAATTGCGCGCTTTTTTGCTGCTTGGCGTCGTTGGGATGCTTTACTCCGTAGATAGGCCATTGCTAGTCGTTCATTATGGTTCCTGTGAACTTTCTATTCGAAACTATAAAACGGTACTGCCTTTATGAATTCACCTTCCCACCCAAGAGTCTTACAGAGAGAGTGGAACGGCTTTAGGCCAGATATACGGTTAACTATGTTATCTGACGCTGACGGAATTCCAATTTTATCGAGATCCCTCGCTGTTACACCTGGAACTTGATGTATAAACCAGCTTTGAATAGGCTCCCTATAATCAGTGCGTTGGTTTTTAAAATGGCTAAAATACTGCGATGCTAGTATGACCCCTATCCCAAATGCTCTTCCTTGAAGGAGAAGTTTCGATAATACCTCAAATTCATAAGGCATAATGTTATGAGCCTCATCAACTAAAAGGTACGAGTCTATGAACCGTGTTTGAGGTTCAGTTCCAACAAATGGCTTCTTCTCAACCTTGAGCATATAGTCATAGTAAAGGTTGAGAAATATAACTATCACCATCTTTTTCAACTTATCGTCACTCAGGTCTTTCAAGTCAATGGCGATAACGCCGTCAAAGAACTCGTTGAAGCTAACAATCTTATTAGGGTCATCCTCGAAAATCTCGTAGTCAACAAGATCGCTTATAATCCCCGATACAGAGTCAGGTTTTCCATCAATAACTGAATCGTACTGCTCCAAAACATCGTAGATTGTGGGATCGCGCCCATTTTCTTCCCTTTTTAATCGGTACGCGGATTTTATCGCGTCCTTGAGGTTCTTATCCTGAACCGGCGCACTTACTGAGAAGATCTTTCGAAGGATGTCTCGGAAGAATCCGATTTTGTCTAACATAGCTCTGTTCGAGCTGTCTCCCGATGTTGAAAATAGATTAAGAGGAATTTTGTAGGGTGATACAATTTTAACTTTGGCTTTCTCTATGAACCTGCAGTCATCATCAACATCACTAAAATCACGCTTGTAGTCGAGAATTAATATTTTTGGAGGTAGTCCCCTATTTTTCTGAGGATTTTTCACCATTTGATAAACTAGAGATTTTAAGAGCTGGGTTTTTCCAGTACCAAGATCGCCGACAACACCAATATTAATATTATTCAGTGCAGTATTACCGGGATAAAATTCAACATCTTTATTCCCGATTAGTTCAGTTGTTTGGCCAATCTTGAAATGGAGGCCTTCTAGGGGTATTGGATCATTCTCAGATTTTGAGTCTCCAGAGGATGAAACGTTTATGGGCGTGTTGATGCCAGTTAAATCAGACTGTAGCTGCTCTGAATCGACCGCGTTATTATTTGAGCCAGAATCTGAAGGCTCAGGCAGCCCTTTTGAACTCACTTCATCATGAAGCTCGCTTTCAATTAATAGGTTCCAATCATTAATTTGCTCAGAAATATCGTCAATAGCGTGTGATTGGGAGGCAGTTAGTAAGGCGCCCGCTAATTCGAAGCTTAGTATTACGATGTTTTTATCGCTGCTTGCGTCGGATGCCATTGCGCGGCTTTTAGACGTTTTCTCAATGGAGACGAGTCTGCCTATAGGATCTAATTCCACATCCATTTGGCCTGACATTAACCCTGCGATAGTACTTTGATGGTAGGAAACCCAATGAGGGTTCCGTCTGGCCATATCTGTTTCGCCATATACTCGGAATCCATAATCTAACCAGCTTGCCAGTAAGTCACGGTATGCGAGCCCCCACAGGGCTGACTTCTTACTGGTCTCCTTTAGTGAGATGAGAAAGTCAGCAAACGAGGTAGCCTGTGCCACGGCTTCACCACGCTGTTTGTCAGTCATTTCGCTTGTGCGTGTCTTTACTTCAATAGGGGTGACTTTTAACGCTTTTGGGTCGTGCAACTGGTCACCATCATCGACGCCAAATGCGATACTCAGCACTAATAGATCAGGCCTTTCTCGGTTTTCTGCATCGAGAGCTTTTCTTAGCTCATCGAACCGAGGCTGGAAAACGTCAGCAGGGATCACGAGGTTGATACGTCCGTTATCAATTGCAGGGATGAGTCCTTTACCCAAACCAGCAACTTGAAAGTCAGTTTGCAATAGGCGCGAGGCGATCAACATTCCAGCCTCACCAAGACTGGCTGAGCCACCGCTGGTGAGGCGCTTTAGCGTCGGTATTCCCCGTCGAGAGATCTCGTCCAGCAATTGGCCAACCTGTTCGTCCGTGACGATTTGGGATTGAACGAAGTTGCCTAGAATATTTGTCATAGCAGTGAACATTGTGGGCGATTGTTTTGCGACCAAATAGAACCCGCAAGCTTGGCCGGCCCCGGGTGCATAGCGGGGGAGTTCATAATCCCAAAGGTATGTGTTGTTTTCTGTGCTATGAAAACACGTTGCATCCACTGCAGAAGAGGAGATGGCGCAGTACCTAGTATTTTCTAGAGACGCGTTTAAGGTTTGTAGATTAGGAGCAAAACCAAGACTGTCGAAATCGGCTTCAGTTACACAAGTAAGTTCCAGATGGGAAAGAGCTCTCGACATGTTGTCAAGCAATTGGTCTCCACAGGGTTCGTTAACGAATGAACCCGCTCTAGACAGAGACAGATACTTTCTATGTTCTGTAGCATTCTTCTTGATACTAATTCGAGAAACGCAACTTGGATCTACAGGGGACCTGACCCCTTCTTCTCGAAATTCCTGATCCATAGTTTGTAGATGATCAACGATGGAGAGATCGGTTGGCGTGGTGCCTTCATTTTCACCGTTCGTGTACCATCGAACCTGAGTTCCGGAGCGTTCAGTTAGAGAGGCAAGGGCTGCGGGTTCAAGTTGCTCTTCTTTCGGCCTCATGTCGATGACCTGGAGCGTAAGGCCTCCGGCTGAAGACCATTCGTCAACATCAGGTCCTAAATTCTCTAGACACCATTCGTCTATTCCTTCGTTGCAGGAGCTATAGCCAGATGAATCACTGTGAAGAGAGATCCTCAGCCTTGCTTTGGCTGGATATAACTGGCGAATTTCATCCAATGAACGTTTTACTTGTTGTTTGTTGAACCCGGTTACCATTCCCTCAACTTTCAAGCCAAGTTCTTCTCCGAACACCCCGATTCCGTTTCCTTGATTTACTTCGGAGATGGCGTCGGCTCGCCATAGAACAGACCAATAGTCGGAAGAACTCTTGACTGACGCGAAGCCAATTGATTTGAATTGGCCGTTTACGTCCCTGCATTTAAGTGACATGCAATCAGGAAAACTGGATGGTTCAATGACACCTGCAACTGGGCAAGGTAAACCTTGTTGAATTGCCTCCTGAAGAAGGTGCTGTGCGTGGCATTGCCAAGCCAGTCGAATCGGGTGCAGCGGTGATAGAAGCAACGCGACTGGGGTTGTTTTGAGGTAAGAAACCTGTGTTGTTTGGGCCTCGTGGACAGTTATCAAGTCCGCCCAGGCTGCAAGTGAGTCTGGTGCAGTGAGCCAATCGGCGTACTCACCTATATAGCGTTCTACAGCACTACGTTTGTTTTCGTCCTGCATTAGCTGGCCAAGACTGAGGGCCTCAATAGTGCATCCCTTCTCGTCGCAGAGGCTCTTCAAAAATAGACGAACTTCTTCCCGTGCCTGTATATAGCCAGCAGGAGGAGTGAGTTCATCGATCCTTGGGCGCGGATCAACCGCAAGTCCTAAACTAGATAGGCGGGGATACTCTTCCCATATCGGGGGCTGCCAAACTTCCTTGAACTCCGCCCCAATAATAAGAGGGAGGTACGATGCCTCACAATCTAAAATCCACTGTTCAAGCTGTGTTAGCATGGTTTGCTTTACATCGACTTTCCCTACTTTTGTCGAACGAGTGCAATTATTGGTGACAAATTTATCGAATTCGCTTTTTGCCCCTTCTGCTGCGAATTCGCTAGTACTGACGTGTATTCGGAAAATAATCGATTCTTCTAGCTCCGGAAGATCTAGCTCGAACTCGGCAGTACAGTCAGCAGATATCTCGAGGACAGCAACAGCGTATCCTTCTCGCTTGTCTGATGTTGTCACGGGCCAAGGTCTTGCGGGCTCATCTTCATTGTCTTCGACATGCCCGCTGATTCTAGACGGCATACTAATACCAGTTCGGTAGAAGAACTCTACGGTATGAGTGCCAATTCCGTTGGTGACCAACTCTGAGTCAAACGAGAACTTTGTCGGCGCTTTCGTCTTAGTCTTGCGCCCCGATCTTTTCTTTTTAAAGGGTGTAAGTTTTTGGGCCGATCTGCAATTAAGCACCACCCCAGGCAGATAGCTATCCAGCGCCACTAGTTTCAGCTTCGTGGGTTTTTCGAGCCGGCTGCTTACAAACTCATAGCAAAGATATTGCTCGTGATCAGAAAGGGGGGAGTCATCTTCCCACTCGATTTCACTGGCATCGATGGTGAGTTCTTCTATCAGCTCGGCTTTCTTGCGTCCAGACGACCTATATACGAGGACTTTTTCTCCAATTAGCTCGTCATTTACTGAGATGAGGAATCGGGGAGACTGGTAAACGACGGGTAATTGGCTTGCCAACATAGGACGAAATAATGCGTTAGTACAGGTGACTTTGAGGTCGCCAACGTCCTGATTGTTGTCCTGGCTAAGCAGTTCTAACCAAACCGCCTGAGATAACGTATTCCACCAATCTAGATATTGGCCTTGTTGGCATGCTTTTGAGTAATTACCTAATGGCCGGCTGACATATTCTTGCGGCGTCCGGAACAGGTAAATGGCGTTTTTTTTGAACGATTCCAGTGCGGCACCGACCTCTTCCGAACGCGAATCCTCCTGAAGTTGACTTATACCTGCCGAAAAACCGTGATCACGAATGAAGTTGGCAATGGAGTTATTAATCTCAGAGTCGGGAGCCTCATGTTCTTCTAGCCGGGGAAGCCCTAAAGCGTGGCAGAGCACTTGGTTACTCTTCCCCTCTTCGCCGATATCATACAATTTACGGAGTAGCTCCCAGGGCGCGCTCATCTCATCGCCATGGGCAGACTCTAAGAACGCCTCTTCTAGCGCACGCCAAGCAAGCAGTTCCATCTCAGAGGATATACCATGGAATCTCCCCAGTACTGCACTAACGACTCTCTGTACAAACCGCTCATCCTTCCATGTAGAGAAAGCGACATGGTTAGTTCGTTCCAGTCCTAGTTTGTTTACGGTAGTGCCCGTAGAAAGCAAGGGCGGATCATTAATTGCTGCAAGTGCAAGATATGATCCGTAAGCTGTTCTGACTGCTACAACATGGTTCCGTGAACACCGGGTCGTATCTTGGTGTGGTGGGTCCTCTACGCCTTCTTGAATCCGGAGTACAGGCACTCTCTTAGAGTGTTCTCCGCGCTCCAAAACGATTCGTGGTCCCATTGCCTCGAACCTGTCGAATACTTCGTCAAGCATTTTCCCGGGCAGAGCGGAAAAGACGACCCTCAGATCATCATTTTCGGATGAGATATAATGGCCTGCATCTTCCTGAATCAAGCCAACTAGGTAGCTGATGAAATCCTGCTTCATATTATCTTCCCGCGCTCCTTGCTCCCGCTAGAGGGCTAACAAGAACCATTCCTCCTTCAGCGTCGGGGCTATCAATAGCAATCGACATATCCCGAAGTCTCTTGCCTAAGCTTTCGCCTGCTCCCAAAGCCAATTCCGCCTCTATTCCATAGCCTGCGAGCTGCTTGCACAAATCTTGAACGGTACAAGGCCCAACCACTTTGCTCGCTGCACAGTGGACCATCAGTATTGTCGATAAGGGGCCTAGTCCTAGGACCCAGGGGGCACTCGCATAATTGCCGCGTTTCTCGACATAGTAACCTTGATCATAACTTTCTAGTCCAGCTTCAGAGGTCATGCGCTGACGCGCTACGTGACCAAGGAACTCCAAGACATTCTTTGATGAGCCTTTTTTGCACTCGGCGATCCTGCGGTCGCTCTCAATCATTTCATTGAAGTACTCAAGGTATTCGTTGAAATCAAACTTGTGTTCTAAATTAGCTAGGTACTTTAGGCTTTCCATAATTTCGTCTGGGTTGCGTAAACGAACCCTTGACATGTCTACTCCCCTAGTCTCTAGCATATGTAAGATCAAGTTCAGGGCGCCGCGACCCTCGATATAGTGGCGTGCTGTTTCTCTTATCGGTTTTGTAGTGAGTTGGCCAAGGCTCCAAAAACGTTTCTCTGAATTGAGAATCGATTCGACATCCACCTTGCCTGCGCTCTTACGTTGAAAGACGGCATTTTCTAAAAGCTCTCGGCATACATCATGGGCATGGCAAAGCCATGTTACGTGTGCGCTGCTTCCTATCCTGCAAAGTGACTCAAGCATACTTATCCACTGTCTGCGCGTAAGATGGCCTTTTAATTCGAGGACGATTTGAAGGTCCTCAACAAATCGATTGGCAGGGCACTGCACAGGTAGGGGGCCAAAGAACGTATCGGCGGAATAAGGAAACTTGCTTGGCTTTTTCCATGCGTCTTTGATGCTTTCCGTTCGCCAAGTTTCGAACTCTGACTGCAACAGAAAAGCCCAGGTGTCGTCATCTTCTTCAGTTACACTCAATTTGTCGAAAAGCTTCCTCCAGATTTCTAGTGCTTTTCCGTAGTCGCCAGTACCTATTGCAATCATCTTCGCGATTAGCTTCCCTGGATTCCAAGGGTTTCCTGTCAAGCGAGCAGACATTGAGTACAAAGTAGCGTCTGGGACCAGAGGTGAAATTTGGCTCCCCCGCTGACTCGATTGTCCCGAGAGGTTTGGTGTAGCAATCGCTCGATTTACAACTTTGTTCCACAACTTCGCATCGAATCCAACTTCACTTTGTTTATTATCCGGTCGCCTTCCCTTTTCGAGGTGCTTCCGAAAGCCTTTTCCCAAGTGCCAAACTTTTTCACTAACCAAACCGGAGTCCGAAAACCCGACGTTCCTATACAGTGAGGCCAGCAGAATCTCTCCTGTGGCAACTTCAGGGAACGGGGTCAGGTGCAAAAAGCTGGCGGCGTAGTTTGGGTGTAAGCTGGCTTCCTTCCAGGGCTCATTTAAGAAGTCTCTTAGTGTTTCCATGAGGTTTACTTCCTAAACCGAACGGTTTTGCCTACTTTCAGCATGTAGCTTTCCCGTCCGATGGTAAGGTCAACGTTGTCTCTCACGAAATCCTTGTCTCTGGCCACTTGTCCAGCGGTAACAGATTTCACTTCGTCGATCAATGCGAAGACTTCCTGTGGTAAAGAGGCGGGGTTCAGGCCTTCCTCTATTTCTTTCAGGGCCTTGTATAAAGCAAAGGTGACGGGTACATACCTGTTATGAACTCGTATAAACGGGGATCGTGCGGCGGGTTTCGAGGAGTTGCCAGAATCCATGTGCATAGAGGTACTAACGTTTCTTACTCGGAGTGATACGTCTCGATCACGATGGGCGACAGGCTGACCGAAAGTAGTTGATAGCGGGATCTTAAAGGAGCGTCGGTCTTCGTTGACGAGTTTTTCGACGAGATCCTCTACCTCTTCATATTGGGCATCACTTTGATAAAGGAGAGCGTATTTCTTGAGCAGCTCCCCGTCTTTCGAGACTCCGAACCTTAAACCAAGGCTTCGCTTCACTAACCGTGCCGCGAACTGGCGTAAAGACGATTGTAAAAGTCTAGCTTGTTTCGAAAATCTGGCCGGATGGTAGTGGTCTTGCAGTGTCTCGTCAGCTTCCGCTAGCTGGGCTAAAAGCTTTCGTTCGCTAGGTGCCAGGCGTTCGGAAACAGCTTCTAGCCCATCCTTTACCGAAAGGCTAAAATGCTCTTCAATCCAATTGACAGTCACAGGTTGCCCCTTCCTCGACTCAGTGTACAGCACACGCTCTCCATGGATGAGAGCCGGGTCTAGGCTTGTAGAGAAGTCTCCTGATAGGAGTTCGCTGATTGAGTTTTGCTCGTTTTCTGCAAGAGTCTTGAGCGTGGAAAAGTGGAATTTCGCCAGATTTAGAGCTCGCTCGCTAAGCTGTTCAGGAATTTTTTTTCCTGCAAGAACTGATGTGTATGCTTTGTGGTGTTGACCGGTAGCCAACCGAGGCCAATTGGGGAATAGTCTGTGATGATAAAGTCGTGATGTAAGCAGATAACGAGCACGCGCACTCTCCAAGCTACCGAGGCCCTTTGCTTCCAGTTGTAACATCTTGGCGGTCCAGTCACATGGCCTGTAATACTTCCCATTTATTACTAGTGAGCCTGGATCTCCAATAAACAGGTATGAAACAAGCGAGTAAAGGTCTCGAAAAGTCCATCTTTTGCCAGATGCGAGTTCATAATGGAAAAGGAAACGAACTAGATTGTCCCGGGCTTTTTTGTTCTCGAGTAGTGCCCTATTTTGGCAAAAAGGGCAGTCGGCTTTGTTCTCGCAGGGGAGAGTCCAACTTTCCTTGGCAAGTGCTTTGTCTAAAACGCGGTGCGCAACACTGGTATAAGGTTCTTCTTCGTGCGAAGGGGCGACTAAGGATTCAACGTCCATCGGCCAAAGGGCAAGCTTGCTTCCTTCAAGTGGCCAGCAGTCAGGGGCTTCTACTCCACCACTCGCGGCCGAGATTATCTTTGCCAAGAAACTAGCCATCTCATCGTCCCCGTTCCGGGTGGCTAGAGATGAGGTATTTGCTAGAATGCCACGGTTGACGCAACCGATGTAGATCCCTTTGTATTCGCCGCGGTGTATTTGTCGAAGCTCTCTCAATAGCAGGGATTCCGCTGTTTCTCCTGGCAAGGAAGGATCGTTCTCTGTAGCATCCTGAACCAATCGTATTGTTGGTTCTATAGAAACAACATTTTTATTTAGTCCTTCGAATTTAACCTCTGTCATTCGAGGTGGGCGGGCTGCTACTTCTCGCTTGTATTGGTCAGCGAAATTTTGAAGTAGTTTTCCTCCCGCATTAATCGCATCGTCGAATCTCGAAATAGTCCCTTCGACGGCATCAGTTTTTCCGTTACCGGGGCCACCAACCAGAAGAACGGCGGTTGGAACACCTGCTTCACCAGCGGTGAGTGAATCAACCCAATGTGCAAGTTTCTCGACCAACGGAGTGGTAAATTGCTCCTTAACTGGTCGGCCTGACCCTTCCTGAAAAGGCTGTCGAATACCACCTCTCTTGGCTCCGGACCAATTGATGAGTCCCTCTGGGAAAAGCAGTTCTCTTTTTTTTTCGAGTTCCATGTTACCCCTCAAAGATAGCGCGAGATCCTTTCTGCCTAAGGGCTTAGACCTGATTGGCGAAATCACAAGCTAGTTGATTTTCGAGCAGTGTTCACGGGATGCTTTGTGTGACAAGTTTGACCGTCTCATCCACTTTCTGTCGCCCTAAGTCGGTTCGGTAGGGACTATTATAACTCTCTTGTTGTTTTACCTTTGAGGTTACGCTGAGGATAGGGATCCAGTCCAGATTAGAACGGTTCAAAGATACAAAACTCAAACAGTAATCGAGCCAAGGCCAACTATGAAGTTTTGGCAAAGAGCTATGGTTGGGTGAAGTTCCTTATAATTTGTATCTAGTCCCCCCCTTTAAAAGGTCGGTAAACAGTCACGTTTAAATATTGATCTGCTAGCCATCCTGCTACTGATTTTTTGGTCAGGTAACAACTTCACTTTTTGATCTGCTAGAAACACGACTCGCAAAGTAATCCGTATCGCTACACGCAAACTAAATTGAAGGGTCTGGGTGAACATGAGTAAGCCTCAGACAGTTTGAGGGAAAAGGGCTCTCGTGGATATGCAAGTATTCGAAAATAGCGTTCTGCGCTGGAGGATTTAAAGCTCTGACTTGTGACTCCGCAGGGAGGCGCCAAATGGAGTTGACTTAAGGTTGAGTTTCTCCAAGCCTGGCGTTTCCGATCATTGCCGGAGTCTCCAAATTTCTCGGGGTTATGTCACCTCCGTTAGAGCCCGGCCAAACCTTGCCCGGGTGCACATTCTGACGAATTCCCGGCCAGTTTTTGCTTGAGAATGCCAGATGACCTGTGTAGAGTTGCGGGGCGTTGCGTGCCAGGAGGGCGCGTACAAGGGATTGAACAACTGTAAATGATTTGCACAGGGAGCAAGCGCATGTCATCGAAAGACGGTTCCGTCGCGCCTAAAGAGCGCATCAATATCAAGTATGTTCCAGCCACCGGGGATCAGCAGGCCGAAACCGAGCTTCCGCTGAAAATGTTCGTCGTTGGTGATTTCAAGGGGCATGCTGAAGAAACCCCCATCGAAGATAGAAAGGCGATTTCAGTCGACAAGAACAACTTCCGTTCTGTCATGAAAGAAGCTGATCTGAGCCTCTCCACCACCGTCTCCAATCAACTGGATGAAAGCGCCGATGACTTACCGGTGAACCTCAACATCCAGACTCTCGAAGACTTCTCCCCCGATAGCATTGCCCGTCAGGTTCCGGAACTTCAGAAACTGGTTGACCTGCGTGAGGCCCTGGTAGCCCTCAAAGGCCCCCTGGGTAACGTGCCATCGTTCCGCTCGAAACTGCAGGAGCTGCTGGACAACGAGCAGGCCCGGGAGAAGTTGTTGGCTGAATTGGAACTGGCCACCGGCGAGTAACGCCAATGCCGCCGGAGCGCGGCTCAAAATTCGAATGTCAATTACGTACTAAAGGGATGTGGTATGTCTGATACTGCTGTGCAGCAATCTGCTGCCTCCGAAACCGTTTCAGAAGGGTCCTTGCTGGATCAGGTCATGGCAAATAGCCGGATGGCACCTGCCGATGAAGGCTACGATGTGGCGCGAAAGGGTGTGGCTACGTTTATCTCCAACTTGCTGAAAAGTGATGAGAAGGGTCAGCCCGTCAACAAGGCTCTGGTCGACCAGATGGTCGTGGAGCTGGATCGCAAGATCAGCGCTCAGATGGATGAGATTCTGCACGCGCCACAACTACAGGAGCTGGAATCCTCCTGGCGTGGCCTGAAGCTCATGGTGGACCGCACCGATTTCCGCGAAAACATCAAGGTGGACATCCTGCATGTTACCAAAGCCGAGCTTCTCGAGGATTTCGAGTTCGCCCCGGATGTCACTCAGACGGGCTTCTACAAGCACATTTACGCCACCGAGTATGGTCAGTTCGGTGGGGAGCCCGTCGGAGCCGTTATCGGAAACTACGCCTTCACGCCCTCCACACCGGACATGAAGCTTTTGCAGTACGTTTCTTCGGTTGGGGCGATGGCTCATGCGCCGTTCCTGTCTTCCGTGGCCCCGTCTTTCTTCGGCGTTGACAGCTACCAGGAGTTGCCGGCAATCAAGGAATTGAAGGCCGTATTCGAGGGCCCGAAATACGCCAAATGGCGTTCACTGCGGGAGTCTGAGGACGCCCGGTACCTTGGTTTGACCTCGCCCCGGTTCCTGTTGAGGGTTCCCTACGATCCGACGGAGAATCCGGTGCGCAGCTTTAATTACAAGGAGGATGTATCCGCTGACCATGAGCATTACCTGTGGGGCAACACAGCTTATCTGCTGGCCACCCGCCTGACCGAAAGTTTTGCCAAGTATCGTTGGTGCCCGAATATTATCGGCCCGCAAAGCGGAGGCTCGGTGGAAGACCTGCCTGTACACCTTTTTGAATCCTTTGGTCAGCTTGAATCCAAGATTCCCACAGAGGTGTTGATCACCGACCGGCGTGAGTACGAAATGGCGGACGAAGGGTTCATCGCTCTCACCATGCGGAAGGGCAGCGACAATGCTGCCTTCTTCTCTGCAAACTCGGTGCAGAAGCCGAAGCAGTTCCCTAACACGAAGGAAGGCAAGGAAGCTGAGACCAATTACAAGCTGGGTACCCAGCTTCCCTACATGATGATCGTCAACCGGCTTGCGCATTACATCAAGGTACTTCAGCGAGAACAGATCGGCTCCTGGAAGGAACGTCAGGATCTGGAGCGAGAGCTGAACACCTGGATTCGCCAGTATGTTGCCGATCAGGAAAATCCGCCGGCGGACGTTCGCAGCCGCCGTCCACTGCGTGCGGCTCAGGTGACGGTATCTGACGTTGAGGGTGACCCCGGCTGGTATCAGGTTTCCCTCGCGGTTCGCCCCCATTTCAAGTACATGGGAGCGAACTTCGAGTTGTCCCTCGTGGGCCGCCTGGACAAGGACTAAATGAGTCCTTACGACGCTCTCCAGGGTATGGGCGGCAGCTTGTTCGAACGACTGGAGCAGGCTGCCGAACCCTCAGGGCAAGACATTGGCGAGCACAGCCATGTGCTGGAGTCTATCAAGCGCCATCTGGTTCGATTGCTCAATGCGCATCCCGGCAATAGCGCAAGTGCACCGGACCTCGGCTTGCTGGATTTCAACGATGCCACCCTTGGGACCCATGACCTCAATATCCAGATCCGGAGCGCTATTCGACGCTGCATAGAGAACTATGAGCCCAGGGTGCGGCGCGTCGATGTGGTGCCTTTGCCGCAGCAACAGGACCCGTTGCAGTTGCGTTTTCAGGTGACGGTCTATCTGAGAACGGATTCCGCGGACGATAAAACGACCATCGATCTGTTATTGGATGACAAGCGGTATTACCGCGTGGTTTAACCGGCATGGAAAAGAGGGGTGGGGATAAATCCCTGCGCTGCCTCTAGCCGGACATTGGTGTATGAGTTTTATGAAGTTAAACCGATTCTACAGGGATGAGCTGTCCTTCCTGCGGCTGCAGGGGCGAGAATTTGCGGAGGCGCACCCTCAACTGACCCGATTTCTTTCGGAGCAGAGCACTGACCCGGACGTTGAGCGCCTGTTGGAAGGCTTCGCGTTCCTGACGGGCAAGCTTCGAGAAAAGGTTGAAGACGAGTTTCCCGAGCTCACGCATTCCCTGCTGAACATGTTGTGGCCAAACTATCTTCGCCCGGTGCCCAGTTGCACCATCATGCGATTTGATCCGCAGTTGCATGCAATCAGTGAGCGTCAGCGGGTGCATCGCCACACCGAAATCAAGAGTCGGCCAGTGGGCGACGCTGCGCGGCAGACCCAATGTCGGTTTCGAACCTGCCGTCCGGTGGATGTGTTTCCAATGAGCGTTGCAGGTGCGCACGCGGAGCATTCTCGGGAAGTGTCTTCGGTCACCGTGGATCTGGCGCTTCACACCGATCAGCCTCTGACGGAACTGGGTCTGGGCACTCTGCGTTTTTACCTGGGCGGTGATAAACACTCCGCAGAAACTCTGTACCTTTGGCTTAATCACTATCTTAAGCGAATGGAACTGGTTGTCGGAGATGCTATCTACAACCTTCCCGCATCGCTGCTTCAACCAGTGGGATTCGGCTCCGAAGAGGCGTTGCTTCCCTACCCGAAAAACGCCTATCCGGGATATCGGATACTGCAGGAGTACCTGAGTTTTCCGGAAGCCTTCCATTTTGTGGATGTTCGGGGCCTTCAGGCCCGTTTGCCATCGGTTCAGGCGGACGAAATCAGCCTGCGTTTTCATTTCAATCGGATACTGCCACCCGACACCAGCGTCCGAACCGAAAGTCTTCAGCTGTACTGCACGCCCGCTGTCAATCTCTTCAGCCACGAAGGTGAACCGGTCGACTTGAGTGGGCGTCAGACCGAGTACCGCATCTCGCCCTCGGGCCGTTCGCCGGACCACTATGAGGTCTTCAGTATTGAGCAGGTAGAGGGCTGGCTGGAAGGTCGGTCCGGACGAGGTGAACCTCGCATCTATACGCCCTTCGAGAGCTTTCAGCATGAGGTGGAACGCGATCGTCGGCGGACCGCCCTGTATTACCGGATGCGGGCTCGCGAGAGTGTTCGGGGAGACGGCTTCGATCATTACCTCTCATTCGTGCGTGGTGATGAGTCTGAGTGCCTGAATCGTCAGGAGGCAGTGTCGCTGACCCTGACGTGTACCAACCGCCAACTGCCCCAGCAATTGGCGGTTGGCGAGGTTTGCATGGCCACGGAGAGTTCACCGGCATTTGCTTCGTTCAGCAATATCACCCGGCCGACGGCAACGCTGCGCCCGACGCTGGATGGCAGTCTCCTGTGGACCCTGATTTCAAATCTGTCGCTCAATTATCTGTCCATGCTCGATGTTGATGCGCTGCGTACGGTGTTACGAGTGTACGACTTCAGGGCATTGGTTGATCGACAGGCCCAAAGGGTGTCCCAGCAACGGCTTGCGGGTATCCGACAAATTGAAACCACGCCGGTAGACCGCATGGTGCGAGGATTACCGGTTCGGGGCATTCGGTCAGTGCTGGACCTTGATCAGAGTGGGTTTGCCTCAGAGGGCGACCTTTTCCTGTTCGGCACGGTGCTGAGCCAGTTTTTTGCGCTGTACGCGAGCATTAACGCGTTTCACCAACTGGATGTGGTGAACGTCGACAATCAGGAACGGTACACATGGACGTTACAGCAAGGTCAGCAGCCGCTGATGTAGCCGAGCTGCAACCCGTTCTGGGCAATGCGCGACGCTACAGTTTTTTTCAGCTGGTGGACCTGATTCACCGGCATCATGGCGACGATCTCGAGCGAGACGGAACTGACCAGCCCCGCCAGGAGCGCATTCGATTTTCCGCTTCCGCAGGCCTGGGTTTTCCGGGCAGCGATGTCGTGTCGGCGCTGTCGCCGGAGCACGAACATGCGCCTTATCAGATGGAAGTCAGCTTTCTGGGGCTGCACGGTTCGCAATCGCCGCTGCCGGGGTACTACCTGGAAGATCTGGCCTGGGAGGCCGGTCAGAGCCTGGGGGTACGTCGTCACTTTCTGGATTTCTTCAATCATCGTCTGGTGACGCTGTTTCATCGCAGTTGGCGAAAGTACCGCTATTACGTTCGTTTTCAGCCCGGTGCGTCAGACGGTTTTTCGGACCTGATTTTTTCCCTGGTTGGGCTCGGCGACAGCCGATTGAGGAATGCGACACCGCTGAACTGGTCGAAAATGCTCGCCTATGCCGGGCTGATGGCAGGGCGTAGTCGTTCACCGGAGGTTGTCAGCGGCATGGTGGCCCATTGCTTTGATCTGGACGATGTCAGCATTGAGCAGTGGGTGCTTCGCAGGGTCGCCATTGCCCAAGACCAGCAGACGCAGTTGGGGAAAGCCAATGCCGTGCTGGGCAGCAATACGCTCGTCGGTGATCGTGTGCGGGACCGCAGCGGCAAGTTCATTCTTCGTATCCGTAACCTGAGCCGTGAACGTTTCGCTGACTTTCTGCCCAATGGCTGTGAGCACGAGCGCCTCGTAAAACTCGTCGAGTTCGCCACTCGGGAGCAGCTTGCCTACGACCTCGAGTTGCAGATGCGACCTCAGGATGTTCGGGCCATCGAGTTGGGCAATGAGGTTCGACTTGGCTGGAATTCCTTCGTGACTCCGGAAAAGGCCCGCAGGCGCCCTGCGGTAAGAATTCAGATACGCCGGTGATGCCGGTTTAACAAGGAATCAGGTATGAACACTCGCCCGTCAATGCTTCTGAAGTTGACACTCACGAATCCGGCGGAAACGGGGAGTGGAGCGATCATTGAGCATTGCTTCGACGTCAGTGGTGGCTCAATCGGTACCGCAGCCAACGACACCTGGCAACTCTCGCCTCATCGTACCGGAGTGGTGGCTGGCCATGCCGAGATTCGCTTTATGGATGGGGGCTTTTGCCTGATCGATCGCAGCGGTCGGACGTTTATCAACAGCTCCAGTCAACCGCTTGGTCGGGGCCGACGGGCACGCCTGGAACATGGTGATACGGTGAAGGTTGGCCGGTATCACCTTCGTGCGGAACTGGCCGCCGGAGATAGGTCACATCACGGGGCAGATCCTGAGCCCGAGCATGATCAGCTGGTCAATGGTGACGTTGTCGAACCAGACAAAGTGTCTGTTCATGAGAAGGAAGCGGCCGTGGAAGGGAAAGAGCCGCTGGAAGGCCTTGACCCGGCCATTGGAATGGATGACACCAACGATCCGCTGAATCCCTGGCGAAGGGAACTCGCGGGAGAGCAGGGGACGGAATTGTCGCTTATGGCTGATGACCCCACGTGGGTGGCGGGTGCTGCTGCAGTAACGGATGAATATCGGGAAAACCGCGACGTTGCGATGGGGCTTCCGATCAGAACATCAGGGAGAGATAGAATGCCAGACTCACGATCTGTTGCTGGTTATCACAGGAATTCCGATACGAGTCGAAAACACATCAGCGGTGCACCGCTGATGCGGGGCATGGAAACGGAGCTGGAGTTCGTTAGCAGCGACGAAATGCAGCTATTCATGGAGGAGGCAGGGCAAACACTCAAAGCCACGGTCGAGGGGCTGCTTGCTTTGCATCAATGTGAAGACAGTCGCCATCAGGCCCTCCGTACCAGGCTCCAGCCGATCGAAGATAATCCGCTGCGGTTGGGTGCCGATTACCAGGACACGGTACAAACCCTGTTTGCCAGTCAGCGCAGCCCGGTACACCTGTCAGCGCCAGCCGCCATTAGAGAGAGTCTGGAAAGTCTTAACCACCACCAGTTGGCGACCCAATCGGCCATCCGTGAGGCCCTCGCCGCAATTCTGCACGCATTCTCGCCGGATGCCCTGCTGCGCCGCTTCCACGGATATCGTCGAGGGCTGGGACAGAGTGAAGATGAGGGCCGCTGGGCCTGGGACATGTATCAGAACTACTACCGTGAACTGAAATCCAGTCGTCAGCAGGGCTTTGAACGTCTCTTTCAGGAGGTGTTCGACCAGGCTTACGACCAACACTTGCGCCAATTACAGAGGGAGGATCTGTTGTGAAGATCTGCAAATGGAGTTTGCTGGCGATAACCCTTGTGCTGGCAGGATGCAGCACGCCTTACAACGCGGTGACCAAGACCGCGAAAGTTCTCTGGGATCCCGACATACCGGTGGGGTACCCGGAAGACCTGCCCAGCCGGGTTGACCTGACCATGGTAGCGGAACCCGACGTTAACCCGAATGAATCGCTGGCGCCGACCCCGATTGCCTTCCAGATTATTGAGATGCGGGATAGCTCGTTGCTGATGGCCGGTGACTTTGACTCGCTCCTGAACAATCTCGACGAATCGTTGGGCCAGAACTACGTGGACCACAGTGATTATTCGCTTGTGCCTGGTCAGTTCAAGTTCGTTGAGCCCTTCGAGATCAGTGAAGACACCCGCTTTGTTGGCGTGATTGCCTTTTACGCCTACCCCAACCTGTCCCAATGGAAAAAAGTGGTGAAGGTGGACCCCCTTGGTGGCCGGTACCATCTGCTCGTCAACCTGCGAGAGCGGGAAGTACAGCTGAAGCGTTCGGACGAGTCCTGATGGCGGTTACCAATCGAGTCGTCTGGAGTGACGGCCTGTTCATAAAGCCTCAGCACTTCCAGCAACAGCAGCGCTATCTGGAGCATCAGATCAATGAGCGCGCATTGGCCGTCTCGGACTTTCTTTACGGCTTTAGCGATCTTGAGCTGAATGATGAATACCTGAGTTTCGGTAGCATCGGTCTGGTCCGGGCCGCGGGCTTTTTCCCCGACGGCACTCGGTTCAACCTTTCCCAGGACGATGCCATGCCGGAACCGCTGGAAATTGGCGACGCTTCCGTGGCCAATCAGGTGGTTTACCTCGCGATTCCACTCGGCAGCGATTCCCTGGCGGAGGTGCAGTGGCCGGATACGTCAACAACAGGGCGGTTCCGGGCTGCAAGTGCGGAGATACGAGACCTGCACTCGGTTGACGGAGATGCCCACTCCATTGACGTCGCCCGGGTCGCCCCGCGGTTGATGTTGGAGCGGGAGGATCGCAGCGCCTATGCCGCCCTGGCAGTTGGGCGAATTCTGGAAAAGCGGCCAGATGGCAGCCTCGTCCTCGACTCCCATTTTGTACCGACGATGTTGAGTGTACGGGCTGCGCCCCGGCTTCAGCGCTTTGTGGGCGAAATGGCGGGCTTGATGCGCGAGCGGGCAAAGAACATCGCTGAACGCGTGGGTGCGCCAAGCCAGGGCGGCGTGGCCGATGTGGCCGATTTTATGCTGCTTCAGATGCTTAACCGCGCCCACCCGAAGTTCATGCACCTGGCCCGCTTGCGTCAGCTCCATCCGGAGCGACTGTACGAAGCCATGCTGGAACTGTGCGGTGAGCTGGTTACCTTCACCGACGAAAATCGATTGCCCCGAGAATATTCAGCCTACGACCACGACTTGCCAGAGGTCTGCTTTACCCCGCTGATGCAGGTTCTTCGTCAGTCCCTGAGTACAGTATTGGAGCCGCGGGCACTGGCCATTCAATTGCAGGAACGGCAATACGGTCTCACGGTTGCCCCGTTGCAAGACAGTCAACTGGTGCGTGACGCCGAGTTTATTCTGGCCGTGAAAGCAGATTTGCCGCTGGACGACCTGCGCAAGCAGTTCACCCAGCAGTGCAAGGTGGCCTCGGTGGAAAAGATCCGCGATCTCATCAGCCTGCAGTTACCGGGCATTCCGTTGACGGCATTACCGGTAGCGCCGCGGCAGCTTCCTTACCATGCCGGATTTGTTTACTTCCGACTGGATGACCAGAGCCAGGCTTGGCAAATGCTCGACAACGCAAGTGGCTTCGCCTTCCACGTGGCCGGAAGTTTCCCCGGCATGGAAATGCAATTTTGGGCAATAAGGAGCTAATTCATGGCAGATGCGCAGGTAATGGATTTACCCAATGGTGGTATGGACACTGGCAGCAGTGCATTCAGCGATTTGATGTTTGCCGATGTCTCCGAACGCTCCGCGTCCTCCGCCAGTGGCTTCGCCAACGAACAGTTTCAGCTTCGAGGACTCGAGGATAACCGGCTCATAGATGCGGCTACGCCACTGCTTGGTCTGGTAATCCGTGTGCGCCGGCTGACTGAGTTTGGTGACGTGGAGGGCCTGTACCGGCAAGTCGTCGACGAAGTAACGGCAGTGGATCGGGAACTCATTGAACAGGGCTATGAGCGACCAACGGTGGTGGCCTATCGCTATGTACTGTGTGCCTTTATCGACGAAGCGGTGCTTGGCACTGATTGGGGAGCGCACAGCGTATGGTCTCAACACTCTCTGTTGTCCCGGTTCCACAACGAAACCTGGGGTGGGGAAAAGGTGTTCGCCATTCTGGGCCGCATGGAGCGGGAACCCGCCCGCTATCGGGATATGCTGGCTTTCATTCACCTGTGCCTGTCACTTGGTTTTGAAGGCCGTTACAAGGTAATGGAAAACGGTCGCGATGAGTATGAAGCGATCGTTCAGGGGTTGTACGAACAGCTCAAGAATCAGCGAAAAAGCGACGAGCCAGGCCCCTTGTCGGATGCCCTGAGCAACGTCACACCAGCCCGTAACCGACTGCGAAGTGGCCTGCCTCTGTGGGGCATTGCCGGGTTCTTTGTTGCGGCAATGGTGGGCGTTTACACCCTCTATAGCATGGCGCTGGATGATCGCATCAAGGATGTGCTCAGCGTTCTGGAACAACTACCGAAATAAGGACATCACTGTGATTCGGGTAGAACTGCCGGCGCTAATCGAGCGCCTGAATGAAATTTGCCGTCTGGGAATGGAATCCTCGGCAGCACTCTGTATCAGCCGCCAGGGCGCTGAAATTACCCCTGCACACCTCCTGTTCAAACTTCTGGAATCTCCCTTTTCCGACGTTCGTCAGATTCTTGAACGCAGTGGCATCAACCATCAGGAGCTTCAGGCACTCATTGGCGATAGCTTGAACGGTGAGCGTCAGACCGCGGAGCCCTATCCCACGTTTTCGCCGTTGCTGATTGAGCTACTGCAAGACGCCTGGCTGCTGGCTTCCGCGGAACTCGGTCACACAGAGCTGCGCTCCGGGGTAATTTTTCTGGCGCTGTTGTTGAACGCCGATCGCTACCTGATGCCGACGGTTGCTCGGGCGGTGAGGGACATCAATCGCGAGGACCTGCGCCGTAAGTTCGATGCTCTGACCCAGGGATCAACGGAACAGCCGGTGTTCGGTGGGGGTGAGGTTGATCAATCTGCTCCGGTTGCAGATATGGATCCGCTTACCCGTTACGCGACCGATTTCACCCGATTGGCCCGTGAGGAAAAGCTGGATCCGGTCGTTTGCAGGGACGCTGAAATCGACCAGATGATCGATATCCTGTGTCGACGGCGTAAAAACAATCCCATTGTGGTTGGAGACGCAGGGGTTGGAAAGAGCGCAGTCGTGGAGGGGTTGGCATTGCGCATCGTACGCGGTGACGTACCGGAACGACTGGAAAACGTCGAACTCTGGACCCTCGATTTGGGGGCGTTACAGGCGGGTGCGTCGGTCAAAGGCGAATTCGAGAAGCGTCTCAAAGGGGTGATCGATGCAGTGAAAGCCTCCACCACGCCAATAATGCTGTTCATTGATGAGGCTCATACCCTGATCGGCGCGGGCAACAGCGAGGGTGGCGCGGATGCGGCCAACTTGCTCAAGCCAGCTCTGGCCCGCGGTGAATTAAGGACGATTGCTGCGACAACGTGGCGCGAGTACAAGAAATACTTTGAAAAGGATCCGGCATTGAGTCGCCGTTTTCAGCCGGTGACCCTGGACGAACCCAGTCCTGCTCAAGCGCTCCACATCCTTCGTGGACTGCGAACCGTGTACGAAAAAGCGCATGGCGTTCTGATTGCCGACAGCGCATTAAGAGCGGCCGCTGAGATGTCCGCCCGTTATCTGGTCGGACGGCAATTGCCCGATAAAGCGATCGATGTCCTGGACACCGCCTGTGCCAGGGTCAGCCTGAATCTGAGTACGCCCCCTCGCCGCCTGAGCCATCTGCGCAGTGAGCTTCACCAACTCGCTATGGAGCAGGAGCTCATGACGCGTGAGCTTACGCTCGGCCAGGCTGTGGATGCTGGCCGGGACGCTGAACTCAAGGACCAGTTAGTCAGGTTGAATGCGGAAGCGGCGGACGTCGAACAACGCTGGAATACCCAGCGAGAGCTGGTCGCCCGCCTGGTGCAAATCCGCGAGGAGCTGCTCACGGAGGCGGGCACTGACGAGTTCTCCGCTAACCGTATCAATGAGACGGAGCGTCAAGAGCATCCAGCCCTTTGCGACGAAGCCGCCGCTGTCGAGCAGGAACTTGCGGTGATGCAGGCCGACGACCCACTGGTACATGCCCGGGTTGATGCCCGGCAGGTGGCGGCAGTGATTGCCGACTGGACAGGCATTCCCGTGAACCGAATGACCGTCGATGAACTGCAGACCATCACCCATCTGCCGGACTACTTGAAGGCTCAGATCAAAGGTCAGGATCAGGCGATCGAACGCCTGCATCAGCACCTGCTTACTGCCCGTGCTGATCTCCGTCGGCCGGGCCGACCGATGGGCGCATTTTTGCTGGTAGGTCCCAGTGGCGTTGGTAAAACCGAAACCGTGGTCCAGCTTTCGGAGTTGCTGTACGGCGGTCGTCAATTTCTCACCACCATCAACATGTCCGAATACCAGGAAAAGCACACGGTTTCCCGTCTGATTGGCTCACCGCCCGGTTATGTTGGTTACGGAGAAGGGGGCATCCTGACCGAGGCCATTCGCCAGAAACCTTATTCCGTCGTGCTGCTGGACGAGGTGGAGAAAGCACACCCCGAGGTGCTCAACCTGTTCTATCAGGCGTTTGATAAGGGAGAGCTGGCCGATGGCGAAGGCCGATTGATCGATTGCAGGAACGTGGTGTTCTTCCTGACCTCCAACCTTGGGTATCAAACAATTGTCAGTCATGCGGGGACTCCGGAGAGACTTGAGGAAGCGCTGTATCCGGAATTGGCAAACTTCTTTAAGCCGGCGTTACTGGCAAGAATGGAAGTTCTGCCGTACATGCCGCTGGATCAAGACACACTGAATCGAATCGTCGCCGACAAACTGGATCGTCTGGCGATTCAGATCGGTGAGCGGTATCAGACCGAGGTGGTGCTGGAAGAAGGGCTTGTGGAAGCTATCCGCAGTCGCGCGATTCGAAGTGAGAACGGCGCACGAATGCTGGAGTCGATCATGGAAGGTGAGCTGTTACCGCCGGTTTCACTGGCGCTGCTGGAGAAGCTGGCACTCAGGGAACCGGTTGTGAAAGTGACGTTGGGTGTTTCCGACCAGGGATTTTCGGGAACTGTTGTTTAAGGAAAACGGATAAGAAAACCGGAACGTTTAGGGACGAATTATGGGACGGATGCAGACGGAACTGCACACCGGCATCGATCTGGCGGTTGAGCTAATTCAGCAGGAAACATTGCCGGCGTTGCTGAAAACCGCGACGGCGCAGCTTAGAAAGACCTTTGGCCTGACCCGTTGCTGGGCACTGGAGCTGGATCTCAGTGGCCGGACCTTACACTGTGATGAGCTGCCGGAGCAGGCCGAATTCGACTGCAATGACTTTAGCCACCCCTTCAGTCATATCCTGCAAACCGGGCGGGCTCGGGAGCTCTCTCGGGCGGCAAGCTATCGGCTCGATCATTCCGGCTTTCAGGCACTCTTTGAGGCCAGCGAACGTCCCCGCTCGTTCTGGATTGAACCCCTGACCGGCGCTGATGGGCGCATGCTCGGCATGCTGGTTCTGTGCCGGGATGAGTCGGATTGGGAGGGTATTACGGCACAGCCATTGTTCGGTGGCCTCAGACAACTGCTGGCTCATCAATGGGTGAGTCAGTTGCAGAGCCGCGACCAAATCTGGCAACGGCGTTTGCTCAAGCGCTCTCTGGATAACCTGCACGATACGGAAACCGTTCGCCGGCATTGTGAACGGTTATCCCGGACCCTCGTCGGCAATTCTGTCGCCATGACCCAGTTGCGAACCCAAGTCGTTCGCGCGGCCGGCAGCATGCTCTCGGTGCTGGTTCAGGGAGAAACCGGTTGTGGCAAAGACGTCGTCGCCCGGGGGATCCACGAACTCTCGGATCGCGCTGATGGCCCCCTGGTTGTCGTCAATTGCGCCGCAATCCCGGATACCCTGCTGGAAAGCGAGTTGTTCGGACACACCAAGGGCGCGTTTTCCGGCGCCTACCAGTCCAAGGACGGTCTCCTGGCCCAGGCTGACGGGGGGACGTTGTTCCTGGATGAAATTGGCGATATGCCAATGGCGTTGCAGTCGAAACTCCTCCGCGTGCTGGAAAGCCGACAATTCAGGCCGCTCGGCGCTCGGGACGAACGGCGTTCCGATTTCCGGTTGGTTGCCGCCACGCATCAGCCTCTCCAGCAGCGAATCGAGGCCGGTAACTTTCGTCGGGATCTGTTCTACCGACTGGGCCAATTCCCCTTGCGGGTGACGTCATTACGGGAACGGCCGGAAGATCTTGAATCCCTCAGTCGCCATTTCATTCACCTCTACACAGAAAGAGAAGGTACCGGCCCCCTGGGGATTAGCAGTCATGCATTGCACAGGCTCGCTGGTTATGACTTTCCGGGCAATGTTCGGGAATTGAGGAACATCATTGAGCTGGCCTGCCTGCAGACGCCGGCAGGCGACGATATTCAGCCCGAGGTACTCCGCCTGGAGGATCCGTTTGGCGAGCCGGATCTGCTCGGACCTACAGCCGTGGTGGAGCCGAAGCCAATGCCTGGTGTGCCGGGAAGCAAGGATATCCGGGATCTTAAGTCGGCATCGCAGGCGTTCGAGGCTGCGGTCATTCGGGAGCGCCTTCAGCAGTACGGTGGCAATCGGGCCCAGGCGGCAGAGAGTCTGGGCCTACCCAAACGCACGCTGGCTCACAAGTGTTTGAAATACCGGGTGAACGAGCTATGACAGCGTCACGAAGCTTGCTGTTGATGCTGATCGTTGCGCTTGCGTCGCCCGCCGTCATGGCAAACCGCCTGGACGCGGCTCAAGCCTGCGCGAGCGAACCTCAGCGGCTCAAACGCCTTGCCTGCTTCGATGATGTTTTCGGTACCCAAATTGAGAATGCCGAGGCCTCGCCAGCTCCGGATGTACACCGTCCTGAGCGCTGGCGCCAGGCATACGCCCAGGCGGTCGACAGCCTGTCGGTCGTCTATCGCAACACCGGCCAGGTTGCAGGGCACCTCGTGACCATACCGGCTCTCGGGGTCAGACCACCGCGTCCCTTGTTGGTGCTCCAGTGCCACAACAACATTACCGAATTGGCTCTGATGTTGCCGGAAGCCGTCAAACTGGAGCGCGTTGAGATTGGAATCGGAGGTGCACGGTCGGATTGGCGAGTCCGGGACAACGGATTCCTGATCAGTGGGGGGCGGGGTTTACCCGCTATCCGGACGGTTAGTGCAATTGAATCGGCGTCCGACATCAGCCTGCAGGCCAGTGGCGGGGATCTGGATGGCCTGGTGTTTGACCTTTCCGGCTTTCACGCCGCCATTCGTCCGTTACGCGCCGCTTGTGGCTGGTAACTGCAAAGAGGATACGATTGTGCAGGTAATTGAAGAGCACCCCTATGTGGATCAGGTCCTGGCACCTCTGGATGGCGAATCGGGGGTGGGGGAAGCCCTTGGGGACGATGTCGTCTTCGAGTTCCTGGAAAACGAGATCATGAAAATGGGCTCATTGGCCCACAGCGATATCGACTGGCCCAAGGTGGAAAACGAGGCCTTAAAGATCCTGTCAGACAGAAGCAAGGACCTGAAAGTTCTGGGGTTCTTGATGCTGAGCCTGCAACGAGGCGGCGATGGTGAACGGTTTGCCTTGTCCCTTTTCCTGCTGCACCGGGTGATGGATAGCTGGTGGACCAGTGCCTGGCCCTATCCTGGTGACCGGGGAAAGCGCGCGCGAACGTTGATGTTCAACCAGATGTTGCAGCGTGCCGGCAACAGCATTGAGGGTCTGGCTTTTGACGGGAGTGTTGGTGACGGTCGTGGCTTTTGCCTGAACCTGGTGGATAAGCTTCTATCCCAGGCAGAAGCGCTTGAATTGCCTGGAAATTTGCTGCTGGATCTGAAACGAGCGCTCGAGAGGCTACCACGCGTGAATGAGGCCGGTGCGGAACCCGAGAGGTCGGTCCCGTCGCCAACGCCCACCTCGGCAGCCACAGAGAGCGTGGTGTCTTCCAGCAGCGCGGGTCTTGGTTCCGTCACGTTGGATCCGGGTAACGAGCGAGCGACCCGACAAAGTCTGCTCAGGGTCGCGGATTTGCTGACGGAGACGGAACCGGCCAGCCCGCTGGGTTATCGACTGCGGCGTTATGCCATTTGGTCCAGCATCACGAGTCTGCCACCCACCCGGGATGGTAAGCGCACGGATCTCGCTGCCGTTAGCCCTGATCGAGTGTCTGACTATCGCGAGAGTCTGGAAAAGGCGCCTGACCATGAGCTCTGGAAACGTATCGAGCTGAGCCTGTCGGTGAGCCCCTTTTGGCTGGACGGTCATTGGTTGAGCGCAATGGTGGCTTCCGCGCTGGGGCATGACGCCTGCGCCGACGCTATTCGTGAGGATCTGAGAGGCTTCATCCAACGCCTGCCACAATTGCCTGAACTGACCTTTAACGATGGTACGCCCTTTTTGTCGAACGATGGCGCCGACTGGCTGTGGGCCGCACCTTCGCGAGTTGCCACGGGCGGTGGCGGGGCGAGCTCCTGGGACTTGGCCTATGAAACGGCGATGGAGCTGATTCCCAAAAAGGGTTTGGCGGCCGCTATGCAAGTGATGGAGGAAGGGCTGGTCGAGGCTCGCGAACCGCGCGAGCAATTCTACTGGCGCCTGGCGAACGCGCGACTGCTCCGTGAGGCCGGGCTTAAGACGCTGGCCGCTCAACAGTTTCAGGACCTGTATCAGCAGGTTCAGGGACGGGCGCTAGAGGACTGGGAACCGGCACTGATCAAACAGTTGCAGAGACTGGCCTGATCACTCGATTTATCAAGGATGAACTGCAGGAATGGACACCATGTGGAGAAAAGGATTACTCGTTGGTCGTTGGCTGCTGCCGCACCTTCAAAAGGCTGCACCGGTCATGCTGGCACTGGGGGTGGTCGCCCTCGTGGTGGCGACATGGTGGCTCGGTCCGAATTGGTCAATCAACGGCGAATATCCGCTGGCCGCCTGGCAGATGCGGGCCCTGGTAACGCTGGGCGTGATCCTCGTTGTCGCCATGATGTGGGGCGCTATTCTGGCCCGTCGTCTGCGCATCGTGAATTTGGCCAAAGCAGATGAGCAACAGGAACGCGAGGACCCAATCCTGCCGTTGGAGCGAAAGCAGCAGCGGCTTCTCGATCGTCAACTCACGGCACTGAAGAGCAACCTTACGGGTCGGAAGGGACTCTACCGTTTGCCCTGGTACCTGGTGATGGGCCTGGAGGATGCCGGCAAAACCAGTCTGATCCAGCGCTCGGGTCAGACCTACACACTGACGAATGTCACCCGTAACAATCACACCGATCGCAACCCCTTCGGTTTTGACTGGTGGATCGGCGATGACGGGGTGCTGATTGATCCGGACGGAGAGCTTCTCAGCCACCACGGAGAGGGTGCAAGCTCAGAGCTGCAGCGTCGTCTGTGGCATCATTTTCTTCGTTGGCTGGAGCGGAATCGCCCTCAGCGTCCGCTGAATGGCGTCGTACTGACGGTGGATCTGGCCAAACTGAGTATGGCCAGTGAGCCGGATCGAAAAGCCCATGCGATCCGTCTTCGCACTCGATTGCGAGAGTTAATGGAACAGTTGGGTTCCCGCCTGCCGGTTTACGTGAGCTTCACCAAGCTCGACCTTCTCTACGGTTTCGATCCATTGGTCAGAACGCTCAGCAAACAGGAGAAGGACCGGGCACTGGGCTTCACCTTCGAACTGAACGTCGAGGCTGGCAATGATGACTGGCTCATCGAATTCTCGAAACGATTCAGTGCCTTGGTTGCGGAGCTGTCGGAGCGTCTACCCGATGTCCTGGCGAAAACCCGTGATGCCGAGTCAAGGGCGGCCGCCTACTCCTTCACTCGGCAGCTGGCCGGTCTTAAACCAGTCCTGGAACAGTTTCTGGTTGACGTACTTTCCTCGGATGCCTTTTCCACGCCGGCGTTGGTGCGCGGCACCTACTTCACGTCGGTTCTGCAGGAAGGCGTTCCCGAGGATGCATTTGTCTCCGCCGCTGCCGCCAACTATCGCATGGCCAATCCAATTCAGCCTGCGCAACGTTCTGGACCCACGGCCAGCCTGTTCACCCGCTCACTCTTCCCGCAGATTATTTACCGGGAAGCCGGTCTTGCCGGAGACAATCAAAAGCTTACTCGACGGCGCCGGCGTCAGGTTGTTACAGCGATGGTGGTTGCCCTCTGTGCCGGAATCGGCATGACCGCGGGTTGGCAACATTACTTCATAAAAAATGCGGAAGCCGCGGCCCAGGTAGAAGATCGGGTTCGGCGTTTTCTTGATAACTGGCAACCTGTGGGTTTCGAACCCGATAACACCGGCCGTAGTTTGCTGGAGCCCCTGAATGAGCTTCGAAACGCAACACTGGCATTTGGTGATCATCGTGACCAATGGTCATGGACGACGGATTTGGGATTGTACCAGGGGCACCTTGTGGGTCCGGCTGTGGAGGCCTCATACCTCGATATGCTGTCTTACCAGTATTTGCCGGCAGTCATGTTTGGCGTGATGGCAGAGATGGGCGAGGCGACAGAGGGGGACGCTGATCGTCTCGATCACTTGCGGGTCCTTCGGATGCTTTACGATGCCAGTGGGCGTCGTAGTGATATCGTCGTCGAGTACATGGGCGATTTCTGGCAGAGTAGATTCCCGGGTCAGAAAGACCTGCAGCAGCGTTTGATGGCACACCTCAAATACGCCATGGCACATACCGATCTCGGTGCACGCGCAAGTGCCGGGGATGATACTGCCAGGATGGCTTTGGCGCCCTTCCAGAGCAGCGTGGAGTGGGCCCAGCATGAGTTGGGTCGAATGGCGACACCGGAGCGTGTCTACCGTGATCTTGAAGCTGATGCCAACCGGGAATTCCGAGCGCCGCTAGATCTGGCTCGCACGTCTGGCCCTGCATTCAGTGCGGTGTTTGAACGCGTTGATGAGTTTGGTGAGCCGGTGGCCGAACAGAGGGCTGAGCATTCTGACCCATTGGTCATCCCTGCACTTTTGACGCGGGAAGGTTTAGAGAAGTGGTTTCTCCGGAAATCGGATTCGGTCACAGAGCTGGCTTTGGTGGATGCCTGGGTTTTGGGACGCCGGGATGACGTGAATTTCAGCCAGGCTGACGAAGCGAAACTCCGAGCCAAGCTCCAGACGCTTTACGCTGACCACTACTCGAATGCCTGGCGTCTCGCGTTGAGCCGGGTGGACGTCCATCGGTTTGAAGATCTTAATCACGGAGTTCGGATTCTTGAGAGCCTGACCAGTGGCCATCAGCCGCTGGCTCAACTGCTGGACCAGGTGGAGCGCAACACGCGTCTGATTCCGGCCGAGGGGGACAGTCAGCCGGCCGTGAAGTCGCTTTTTGAACAGTCCCCCCATTTCCCGATGCTCAAGGAGATTGAGCGTCAATTCGCGGACCTGAACCAGCTCAGTCGACGGGAGGGCGACCAGCCTACCGGTCTGGACCAGGTCATGGCCGTCGTCGTCGAACTCTATGAGTACATGCGCAATATCCAGGAATCGCCGGACAGGGGAAAGGCCGCCCTGGCGGCTGCCCGGGCCAGAATCGGGTTACAAGGGGCGGATCCCATCTTCACCTTGCAGCGCATGGCCGATCATCAGCCTGAGCCGCTGAACCGTCTACTGGTGCGGCTGGCGAATGAGAGCTGGCGGGTTCTGCTGGACCAGGCCGTCGCGCAACTTGAGCGTGAATGGTATCGAGAGATCTACCAGCCATTTCAGCAGAACCTGGCCCGGCATTACCCCTTCAGCCCGGATGCCGCCCGGGACGTTGCACTGCAGGATTTCGAGCGTTTCTTTGGTCCTGATGGTGTGCTGGATACCTTCTATAAAAACAACCTCAAATTGTTCCTGGAAGACCATCCGGAACAGGTTGGCGATGCCAACCGGGCCGGACTGGTGAGGCGCGACGTTCTCGCGTCGCTTGATAAGGCAGAGCGAATCCGTCGCGCCTATTTCACCCGCGGAGGAAGCCTGGATGTCGAGTTCGCACTAGAGCCGCTGAATCTCTCGGCCAATAAGCGACGTAGTGTCGTCAATCTGGATGGCCAGCTTGTGGAATTCAGCCATGGCCCGCGGCAAAGTATTCCACTGGTCTGGCCGAATACCCTGCGGGACACGGTCGAAAGCCGTATTACCCTTGTGCCGATTCAGGTCAATCGGTCGCCGCGGAGCATTTCTGAGAACGGGCCATGGGCCTTGTTCAAGTTACTCGATGAGGCAGACATCACTGGTGTCAGCGGCAGTGCCGTGGACGTCCGGTTTCAGGTGGACGATGGTGAAATGCGTTATCGCTTGCATGCGGCCAGCAACACCAACCCGTTCACACAGCAGTTGCTGGCGGGGTATCGCCTGCCCCGCAGCTTGTATTAGACTGGCGTCGCTTCGGGGGTGACCGAGCCTCACCCCGGGCGCCAAGGTTTTGCACAGGACTGTGCGAAGACTCAAGACTTCAGGGATCGAAGACATGCCCCAGGCAAGCGGATTGCAGTTCACCGCCCGTGTTGGTGAGCTCCCCCCAGACTTATTCGCCGTGGTCGGTTTTGTGCTGACCGAAGGCCTCTCCGAACGGTTTCATGGCCACGTGCAGCTGGCCAGCACCGATCCGTCACTGTGCGCCCGGGATCTGCTCGAGCAGAGCGTGGATCTGGTGGTCTGGCAGGACAGCCAGCCACTGCGTCGCTTTACCGGCGTGATCAGTGAATTCACCCGCGGCGAGACCGGCCACCGCCGCACCCGCTACGAGGTCATCATCCAGCCGCCCCTGTGGCGCCTGGGGCTGATGCAGAACAGCCGCATCTTCCAGACCCAAGGCCCCGACGCCATTGTGCGCACACTGCTTGAGGAGCGGGGCCTGGTGAATTCCGTGTTCGACCTCAAGCGCCCCCCGGCG
This sequence comes from Marinobacter arenosus, assembly GCF_019264345.1. Taxonomy (NCBI): domain Bacteria; kingdom Pseudomonadati; phylum Pseudomonadota; class Gammaproteobacteria; order Pseudomonadales; family Marinobacteraceae; genus Marinobacter; species Marinobacter arenosus. The sequence goes on along the minus strand of NZ_JAHVAO010000001.1, from coordinate 2,175,419 downwards.
GAGCGGGAGTACTGCGTCCAGCACCGGGAGACCGATCTGGCGTTTGTGGAACGGCTGGCGGCGGAAGAGGGCTGGCACTACCGTTACCAGCACGGCAGCGTGGACGGCTCGGAGCAACCCGCCCTGATCCTGGCCGATCACCACGGCGATGCCCCCAGGCTGGAGGCCGTCGGCTACAACCGCAACGCCGGCGGCAGCACCCGGCAACCGGCGGTCTTCCGGTTCCGGTACGAGGAACGGGTGAGGGCGGCCTCCGTGGTGATGAAGGATTACACCTTCCGGAACCCGGCCTACGCGCTGATGCACGAGCAGGGGGCACTTACGCCCCACCACCGGGACGACTACCAGCACTTTGACTACCCGGGCCGGTTCAAGGCCGACGCCAGTGGCCGGCCGTTCACCGAGGCCCGGCTGGAGGCACTTCGCAACGACGCCAGCACCGGCCAGGGTGAAAGCAACCGGCCGGACTTTACCGCCGGTGCCCGCGTCGCACTTAGCGACCACGACAATGCCGAGCTGAACCGGGACTGGCTGCTGACCACCGTCACCCACCAGGGCAGACAGCCCCAGGCGCTGGAAGAGGAGGGTGGAACCGACCCGACCACCTATCACAACGCCTTCAGGGTCATTCCGGCGGACCGGACCTGGCGGCCACGGTGCGAGCACCGGCCCTTGATGGATGGACCCCAGGTGGCACAGGTCACCGGCCCCGAAGGGGAAGAGATTCACTGCGACGAACACGGCCGGGTCAAGGTGCGGTTCCCGTGGGACCGCTATGCCCGCAACGACGAACACGCCAGCGCCTGGCTCCGGGTCAGCCAGGGTTGGGCCGGCGGCCAGTATGGGTTCATGGCGCTGCCGAGGGTCGGCCACGAGGTGATCGTCTCCTTCCTGGACGGCGATCCGGACCAGCCGATCATCACCGGTCGCACCCATCACGCCACCAACAAACCGCCGTGTTCACTGCCGGCGCACAAGACCCGGACCACCCTGAAAACCCAGACCCACAAAGGGGAGGGTAGTAACGAGCTGCGGTTCGAGGACGAAGCCGGCCAGGAGCAGGTCTTCGTCCATGCCCAGAGGGACCTGGACCTGCTCATCCAGAACAACCGGACTGACGTCATCAGGAACAACAGCCACCTGACCATTCAGAACAATGGGTTCGCCCATCTGAGAGGCAATGACCATCAGACGGTTGAGGGTGATAAGCGAGAACGCACTGGCGCGGATCGCAGCTTCAGTGTATCCGGTACTTTACACCTGAAGGCTGGTACGGCTTGGCTTAGCGACTCAGGCACCGAACTGCACATCAAGGCTGGTCAGAAGGCTGTCATCGAAGCGGGGGCAGAGATCACTCTGAAAGCAGGTGGCAGCTTTGTGAAGATCGATGCCAGTGGTGTGGCCATGGGTGGCGCCGCGATCAAAATGAATGCCGGTGGGGCTGCGGGACAGGGCAGCGGCCAGCGTGTTCTGGCGCCTGAGATGCCAGGGTTGGTGGCGCGGAGCGGCGAGACTGTGTCGCCGGTAGAGGTCGCGAATGTTGGGCAGAGAGGGAACGCAGAAGCGGTGTCAATCAACCGGGATGGATTATTGAGTGCTGCGTTTGACCGAGCAGCTGCACAGCAAATTTGCCAGAAGAAAGCGGATGGAACATGCGATGTTGTCGACTGTCCCTGTATCGGATGAACCCAAGCCATGTTCTAACTTTGACAAGTCTCTTCACGACTGGTGCGTTGCATCCGGGGATTGTTGTCAGCTAATCATTGACGCTGCGCAGTACGATGAAGGGGAAGTGCTCAGGCGAGTTTATGCTCTGGATGACAACCCGCAGTGGTGTTGGCTCTTTGGTGAAACTGACTTTGAAGAGCATCAAGACGCAGGCCCAATCGTTGTCCAGACAAACCTTAATAGCGCGCTTTTTCAGTACGCCGTCTCCCATTGGGGGGCTGATGAGGCGTTAGCCATCCTGATATCAGGGCGTGCACAGAACTTGGCTCTGGCGGGTATTCGCCAAAGCCTGATGATCCGTTTCGAAACATACGGCCCCTGTTTTGTACGAGTCTATGACGGGCGTTTTCTGGAAGTTTTGAACGTCTGTCTCCCAGACGCAGTCGGCCGCCTGATCATTGAGGGTGAGCTGCTGGCCTGGATCGTTAATTGCGGGAAAGATGCGCACTGGTCGAGTGCAGGTGGCATCAGCACAGAATCGGAGGGGTTGTCTCCTTCCCAACCAAGATCCTTGGAACGGCTATTGACGTGGGTGAGTGGTTGGCCCCGATGCATGGCCATCGCGAATAATCATCACCACACATCAAACTGTCGACTCCGGATCATTCGTGAGCTTTGGTCTGCCGGCCATGCGTGTCCCGATTCGGATGCCGAGCTGGGCGCATTGTGGCAATACGGGGAACAGGATTTCCACGGACTACATGAAAAAGGACGTTAGCAATGTCAGCCATTAAGCCACCAACCTGTACACCGTCGCGCACTTTTTGGCTGGAATTGGTTGGGGAAGCTTCCCTCGACGGGCACCATTATTGTTTGCTCGATCACGAAACGGAGAGTCCTTCTCCGGAGCCTATGGAGTCCTGTGCCGATCTTCGTGGGCGAATGGGGCCCATTCTGGCCGGCCATGCAGAGTCACCGTCGAGACGGTCCCTGGTTCTGGAACTCCATGGCGATGAGAAAATCGTGGTGCCAGTGATAGACCGGGAACCGATCGCGCCTCTAACGCTGCTGCCTCCTCAAAGGAATTTTCAAGACAACCTGATGGTGGCGGTACACCCCACCGTGTTCTGTGACGCCGGCGAACTGGGCTATGCGCGGCCCATGACCGGTTATGAGGAAAGTGTGGCGGCGCCTCTGCGAACGGGGTGGGTGTACGTCTTTTTCCACGGGCGCCTTTGGCGCGAACTGTTTGTGGTGACCGCCGAGGAATCAGCTCCGTTACTGCGGGATACGGACCTGGCACGATTCCGACGGGCCGGTGAAGAAGACAGAAATGAGCGTCCCCCCGTAGGCCCTGAACTGGACACCGTGCACCTACCGGCCCGGTTGCTTGGCCGCAACGTATACGATGATGTGGAGTTGGCATTCAGCGATACCCAGTGGTCCTGGCAGCATATCGAAGCGCTGGAAGCCAACGACTCGCTCCGTGCCAGCCGGTGTCGTAACGCCCGTGCCATCAAGGGTTTTCTGGACCGGATACCGGGAGGCATGTTCCCCGACTGGCACCGGGTTGATGAACTTGTTCCCATGCGTGCCCGGGACAACCCGCTGGAGCGGGATATTTTCATGCCGAACCAATGGCTGCGTGATATCGATGGCAGCGACACCCAGAGAATGATGGATGAGATGGTCACCCAGCGAGATGCCATTGAATCCGATGAGGCTGTTGTTGATGCCGACATGGATATCTATCCGCAGATGCTGGTTCCACGCTGGCGACACCTGCACCTTAAGGGAGAGGTGCTGCCGGAGATTACCGAAGGCGTGGATGTATTCGAGACGCTGCGTAACCGTCACCTGTTATCGCTGACCTTGCGGGACCCACTGTTTGCGGCCAGGCACCTGATTCAGCATATGAATGAGAGCCTGGCGCTTCTACTGGCGTTGGTGGATAACATCAAAAAGCGGCCTCACGGCGTCACCGCAGAATTGTTCCACAACAATTTCCGACGAGAGGTGCTGCCGAACGGCTCCAGAAACCCTCTACTCATAGAGGGGAGCTGGTTTGACAATCGTCTGGATGATAGTGAAGACGGGCTCCTGCTGCGTACCGTCTATGAGGTGGAGCGCGCAGCCCTGCGCCGCCACCTGATCGAAGCTCAGGGCGTTGTTGTACGCCTGATGGAAGACACACGCGCGGAAAACCTGACGGAAGTACTGCGTGATCTTTTCAACGCCGAACCAGGTAACGACGTGGCCGGATACGTTCAAGCCGGCCCTCTGCTCCAGGCCCTGACCATGCCGGTAGGCAGGGCCGACCCGCTGCTGTTGCCCCAGGATGCGGGCCGGATGAAAGCCAGCGGCGCGGAAGAACTGAACGAATCCCTGATGGTGGGTGAGCACCCATTGGCGGCGCTGCTGTTGCCGTTCAAGGACCCATCCGAAGCATTGCCCGGCGACGCCACCGGTGAAAAGCTCCGTACCATGGTCGGCGCACTCCAGGACCGTGAACAACCCATGCGAGTGGCCGAAGCCAACGTACTGCGGAGCCTTGGCGAGCATTTTGACCAAACCAGTGCTCCTGATATCGCGGAAATATTCTCAGATACTCGCTTCGGCATGCACGCGTTGTCCGCACCTCTTTCGGAAGTGAGTCAATGGTGGCTCGCTGGCGTGCAGGAAACTCTAATGAAGAAAGGTGCTGTTTTTGAAGCCAAAGTCAGCCAGGTGAAAGGAGCCTTCGAGGGCTTTGCTGAAGCTGCCATACCCGGAAAGACCACTCTCCATTTAACTAGTGCCGAGGATAGCAAGCTTTATACGCTGCTCGACGTTGTGGATGAGCAGGGGCATACCCTGACCTCTGGCGCTGCGATGGGGGCCACACTGAAGCTGGCGGACAACCGGGCCTTTGGTGAAGTGGTAAGGCGCCGACCGGTCGGACAGTTTTTCCATACGGCATCGGTGAGCCCTACAGGATTGCCGCCGTTTTTGGTGGTGCTGGACCTATTCAATTTTATGAATGCCGTCAATTATTCTGAGGATGGAGTTCGTTATGGCGCAGGGGTTATGAGTGCCTTCTCCGATCTACTTGTCAGTTCTGGGCAGCTGCTGTCGGTGTTACCCAAAAGAACCGTTTGGCTCGACAAACAGGTTGGCGCCTGGAAACAGGAAGCCAAATGGTTTTCCAGAATGTCTGGTAGCTTCAACTCGGAAAACAGATTTGCCCATGCCGTTGTCCGTAACAAGCTCCAGGCCGCTGGCTGGATAGCGGGTATGTTTACTGTCTCCATAATGGTCTGGGATGCCGCTGCAAACGCGTTTCAGGGGCGCCTGAAACTGGCCGCAGCCGATATGACCAAGGCTGTCGGGGTCGGTGTCATGACTAACTCCGACATCATTGCCGGGCGAATCCTCACACCCATGGGCCGCCAGTTGGTGCACCGTACTGGTGAGCGGGCTGTGGCATCGGCGCTGTTATCCAGGGCCGCTACGGCGGTAGGCTGGGGAGGGACGGTCAGCGCGGGTTGGGTGACGGTGATTGGTCTGGGAATTTATGGGCTGGGCGAATGGCTTTACTACGAAATCAAGGATGATGCCATCAGTAACTGGTTGCGAGGGGGCCCGTTCTCGGGTAATTCAAAAGATCAACTTCCGGATTTGCGGGATGAAGAATCGGCTTACGTGGGCCTCCTGAAGTCCATGATGCCTATGTCTGTCACGAGGGTAACCGGTTCCGCAATGAATAGTGTCCTACAGGAAAATAACCTTTCCGCTTGGCAGGGCACAGCAGAATCTGTGTTTTCCTTTTCCGCGCCGGCACTGGCCATTTCAGGCGAGCCAGTGACTATTGAGTGGGAACTGGAATACGAACGAACCCATTATCAAGCACTTGGCCGGGCGGGGACCGAGACGCTTGCCTCCAGACGCGGCACTACTCGCCACGTCGATTACAGGTTTGACGGCAATCATACTATTCATTTAGTGGTGTCGGAGGTCCAGCTCCCGGAAATGGTCCCGAACGAGCACAATCACGAATACGTGACCACGCGCTACTCTGTGAAAAGCTTGGAACTCTCCTTCCAGATCAAGGTCTGGGATCGCCAGCAGGAAACCTATACGATTCGGGAAGTCAGCGAACAGCTCACCGATATGGATATCAAGCACCATGCAAGAGGTTAACCAACCAAAGGCTACCTATGCCCCCGGCGCCTATCGCCCGGATGCCATTCCCGAGCAGGCTCCTCTAAAGGACATCAGCCGCTTTGCCAAGTCCCTAGAGGCGGGGGATTTCATTGAGCGACTGCCTTGGGGTGACTATGCAAACATCGACACTAGTGTGTCTCCTAATTCTGCACGAATTCACCAAACTAGAATGTCTGGAAGCAGTAGTAGGAATCTCGCTGGTCCGACCTGGACCCATAAGCAGCAACCCACAGAGTTTGTAAAAACTCGCTGGCAGCTCTTGTTGATGCTTGCGGGGGCTTTTGCCGACTATGGAATGCTCAAGTTTATACTGCTTTGTTCTGTCGTTGCGGATATAGCGACCATCATCAAATTTGGAAGTTATTCGTTAATGACGTTGGTGGTTCTCGGTCTTCACCTGTTTTTCCGTTACCCCTTCACTTGGTTCCTAGAGCGGTATCCCAGCCTCATCGTCAAGGACTTGGGTTGTGGGTTCTCTCGGCCCACCGGCATGGTGAAGTTCCGTACGTGGCGTGAAGAAACCTTCGAAGCGCCGTTTATCGAGTTTGATCCCTACATCTCATTCCATGTGAACCCCAAAGGCCCGGTTAGCTACAAGCTGCTCCTGCGCCACCGCTACACCGGTTGGCAAACCACAGTGGCCCAGGTCGCAGATGTCCACAAAGTCGAGCTGTATGCGCACTGGGACGAACTGCAGCGCTACATGGACGTCAGCCAGCCTTTACCGGATGTCCCGGCTCTGGAGAAGTTCCGCCCACTGGACCCCACCACGGCAGAGTATGATGCGGCGGGCAAGCGCGGACGCCCGGTGGACTATTGGGCGACACTGGACTTGACCTGGTGGGAGGCTGAAGGTTATCCGGCGCACCTGCGGCGGATTCGAGAATTCCCCTGGTCGACGCTGGAAGACCGGATGGAGAAGAGCGTACCTAATCTCAGCCAGGGGGCCATGGTTTAAACTCAAGCAGTATCGCCGTTCTGCCCAGGGAAGGCAGTAAACGTGGGTATCAGAAGCTGCGTGACGAAATGGAGTTCACGATGATTGTCGTACGGTTGTTGGTTGTAGTCTGCATGTTCCCTCTTACGGCGCACGCCGGCGTCTACAAATGGGTAGACGCCCAAGGCCGCACTCACTTCGGTGATCGCCCCCCTTCCGAAGTCAAATCCAAACAGGTCCAGATCGACGCGGCGCCGGCCCAGCCGGATGCCACCGCCCGTGCGCGCCAGGAGAACATTGAGAGTTTTCTGGATCAGAAGCAGCAGGAGCGGAGTGAGCAGCAGGCGCTTCGGGCCGAGGCGGAGCAGCGGGCCGCCAAGCAGGCCGAGCAGTGTCAGAAGCTGCGTGCCCGCCTCAAGTACATGGAGAGCCTTTCCGGGTTCTACAACGTGAACGATCAGGGCGAGCGCGTGTTCGTTGACGATGCCGAGAATGCCCGGATTCGGGAGCGTTTCCGGGCGAAGGTGCAGCAAACCTGCAGCCGCTGAATCGACGCGGCCACTCAGCCTTGAGGGTCAATCCCTTTGGCGGCAATGGGTGTAGACTGGGCGTACATTGCACAGAAGGATTCTGCCCATGCCGTCCGCTCAGATGCCCCAATGGCAACGCCACACCTCGGCGATTGCCAGTGGTTTCCTTGGAGACTGGTTGGAGTCACGCCGGAATCCGCTGGCGGTCCCGCTGACGTTACTGCACAAGGGGTCCGAGTTGGACCCTGCCAATCCCCGCGTTGATCAGCCTGCCGGCACGTTGTGCCTGTCCATTCACGGGCTGATGGAGTTGGAAACCGTCTGGCAACTGCCGGGTGATTCCGCTGGCAGTTATGGGGCTTCACTGTCTGCCGGCATTCCCGGCGGGGTTGCCGATCTTCGTCTGCGCTACAACACCGGTCGGCCCATCTACCGCAATGGCCGGGATCTGGCGGAGCTGCTGGAGCAGGTGGTTTCCGCCTGGCCGGTGCCGGTTACCCGCTTGATTCTGCTGGGGCACAGCATGGGTGGTCTGGTCATTCGCAGTGCCTGCCAGTCGGGCCAGGAGGCGGGTCACCGCTGGCTGGAAGCACTCAGTGATTGCGTGTACATCGGCTCGCCGCACGATGGGTCCTGGTTGGCCAAGGGGGCGCGTTCCGTGGCCGGTGTGTTCAATGACATGCCCCGGGATTACCTGAAGGTGATTGGTGAGGTCATCGATTTACGCAGCTCGGGGATTCGTAACCTGTCCCGCGGCGACATTCTGGAACCGGGTGCCGGTGACGCGCTTTTGCTGCCCGGCACCCGGCATTATGTGGTCTGCGGCCTGTTGTCCCGGTCCCGGAAGCACCCGGTGAATGCCTGGTTCGGTGACGCGCTGGTGCATGAAGCCAGCGCGCAGGGGCGGGAACAGTCGGGCTGGCAGCTGGCGGGCATGGCGACGTTTCCGGGCATTGACCACATTCGCCTGGCTCATCACCCGGCGGTGGCAACGCAACTGCAGGAGTGGTTGGTATGAACAGTCGGCTTGATCAGGAACAGCGGCGCTGGTGGCTGGGCGTGGGCGACGTGCTTGCCCAGGGGGCCAGCCACAGCGCGACCAAACTCGAGCGGGTGCATCTGGCGATCGCCGACGAGACCTTTGGCATTCTTGAACGCGTCCCCGTTACCCGCCCCTGGAGCCTTCTGGTGCGGGTTTCCCATCACGGGATCTCGAGGTTGAGTTACCGGAGCGTGAGCTTGGCCGCCACCGGTTTGGGGTATGCGATTACGGCGTTAACCGCTGAGCCGGACCCGGCCGTTGATCAGGACCAGAACGCTCATAACGCTCATAAAGTGGTCAACTAACGGTCACGCCATCGTAACCCGCCTTGTGAACACTGAATCGGCAGTATCATTCATTTCACAAGGAGCCGTTTATGAATTTACGCACATTGCTGGGCGTCGTGCTTTGCGCACTGCCCTTCGCTGTCACGCAGGCCGCGCCGAACTCTCAGGCTGGCCAGAACTGGGTCCCGCCCGGGCAGATCGACTGGCAGGGCGCGATCAAGCGCGGCGCCAAAGGCCATGACACCATCGAAATCGGGCCGCGTCCGTTCTGGCTGGTGGAAGACATGGATGAAGGCCCGCTGAAAGAGCGTCTGCAATCCTGCAGCACCAAGCACCTGAAGCGGAGCGATTTCTCGATCGGCCACCGGGGGGCGCCGCTGCAGTTTCCGGAACACACCCTCGAATCCTACGTCGCTGCCGCCAAAATGGGGGCCGGCATTGTCGAGTGTGATGTCGCCTTCACCAAGGACCGGGAGCTGGTGTGCCGGCACGCCCAGAATGATCTGCACACCACCACCGACATCGTCACCATCCCCGAGTTGAACGCCAAGTGCACCCAGCCCTTTGTACCGGCCGACCCTGCCACAGGCACCCCGGCCCGGGCGGAGTGCCGGACCAGTGACATCACCCTGGCCGAGTTCAAATCCCTGAAGGGCAAGATGGACGCCTACAACCCCATGGCAACCACCCCGGAAGCCTATGTGAAGGGCACCGCAGACTGGCGGACGGATCTTTACACCGCCCGCGGCACCCTGATGACCCACCGTGAAAGCATCGAGCTGTTCCAGGCCCTGGGCGTGAAATTCACCCCGGAGCTGAAATCACCGGTGGTTGAGATGCCGTTTGAAGGCGACTACAGCCAGCAGGACTATGCCCGCCAGATGATCGAAGACTACCGCGCCGCCGGCGTGTCGCCCGAGGATGTCTGGCCACAATCCTTCAATCTGGATGACGTGCTGTTCTGGGTGAACGAAACCCCGCGTTATGGCAAACAGGCGGTGTTTCTGGACCAGGCTGCACCCACGAGTGAGAACACCTCCCTGGCCTACATGGAAAGCCTGAAGGCCCAGGGTGTGAACATTCTGGCGCCGGCGCTCTGGAAGATGCTGTCGCTGAATGGGCACCAGGAGATTGTGCCGTCAGAGTACGCCGAGAACGCCCGCATGGCGGGTCTGGACCTGATTGCCTGGACGGTGGAGCGCAGCGGTCCATTGGCCAACGGTGGCGGCTGGTACTACCAGAGCGTTACGGACGCCATCAACAACGACGGTGACATGCTCACGGTGATTGACGTACTGGCCCGGGACGTCGGTGTCATCGGCATCTTCTCCGATTGGCCCGCCACCACCACGTTCTACGCCAACTGCATGGGGTTGGCCGGCAATTCCCGGCATCGCTGATGGACAGGCAATGACAAAACCGTAGTCCGGTTTTAACCCCCATAAGGCAGGAATCCGGTTAGGGTGAGTTCAAGCAATCGAGATGTAGGTCTCTGATTGTACGAAGGAAAGGATATCTGAACTCAGTAGGAGGAATGCCTTATGAAGTCCACAACCCGATTTGCCTGTGCCAGTATTCTGACCGCGACCGCGTTTACCGCACCGGCCGCCTGGGCACAGAGCGGCGTTGACCGGGATCAGGCGGGTCCTTACATCAGTGGTAGCTACGGTGGCTACAAGGCCCATGGCGGTGAATTCGAGGATGAGAACGACATGCTCGGCGCCGCGCTCGGCTATCAGTTCAATCCATTCTTTGCGCTGGAAGCGGAATACATCGACTTTGGCAACTTTGGCACCGATGACGTCGAGGGAAAGCTGAAAGGCGCTGGGCTCAGTGCCATCGGTCGCCTTCCGCTGACGCCGAGCTTCGGCGTTTACGGTAAGGTCGGTGCCTTTGCCTCGGCGTTCGACGTTGATGCGTTTGACGAGAGCGAAACCTACGACGAGGTCAGTCCGTTTGTCGGCGCTGGCGTCGATTTCCGGGTGACAAACCAGTTGACGGCGTTTGCGGAATACAACCGCTACAACGTGGACATCGATGAAAGCGATTTCAACGGTCAGGTGACCAACGATGGCCCCGAGTTCGATACCGGGCGCGTTGGCCTGAAGTACCAGTTCTAACAGAAACCGAGGACGTGGCCCGTGGCCGCGTCCTCGCACTGCCTTTGCTTACTGCTTGTTCTCCAGATCCCCGAACCGGTCGGCAAACAGCGCCGACGACAGGTAACGTTCCGCCGAATCCGGCAGCACCACAACGATATTCTTGCCCTTGTGCTCCGGCCGCTTGCTGATCCGAACGGCAGCCACCACCGCCGCGCCACAGGAAATGCCGCACAGGATGCCTTCTTCCTGCATCAGCCGATGGGCCATGTCCATGGCCTCTTCGTTGGTGACCGTTTCCACCTCGTCCACCATTTCCAGGTCCAGGTTCTTGGGCACGAAGCCGGCGCCAATGCCCTGGATTTTATGAGGCGCGGGGGTTAGCTCTTCGCCGTTCAGGGTCTGGGTGATGATGGGGGAGTCGGCGGGCTCCACGGCGACGGTGGTGATTTTCTTGCCCCGGGTTTCCTTGATGTAGCGGGAAACACCGGTCAGGGTGCCCCCGGTGCCAACGCCGGAGACGAAGATGTCGATCTCGCCATCGGTGTCGTGCCAGATCTCGGGGCCCGTGGTGTCTTCATGAATGCGTGGGTTGGCCGGATTCTGGAATTGCTGCGGCAGGAAATAGTTGTCCGGATCGGAGGCAAAAATCTCCTCGGCTTTGGCAATGGCGCCGGGCATGCCCTTGGGTGGTTCGGTCAGAACCAGTTCGGCGCCCAGCGCCTTCAGCACCTTGCGACGTTCCAGACTCATGGAGGAGGGCATGGTGAGAATCAGTCTATAGCCGCGGGCTGCTGCCACGAACGCCAACGCAATACCGGTGTTGCCGCTGGTCGGCTCGACAATGGTCATGCCGGGTTTGAGGGTACCCCGTTTCTCCGCATCCCAGATCATTGCGGAACCGATGCGGCATTTCACGGAATACGCCGGGTTACGGCCCTCGATCTTGGCCCAGATCGTGGCCCCGTCGTTCACCCGGTTCAACTGAACCAGCGGCGTGTTGCCGATGGATAGCGAATTGTCTTCATAGATGCGTGCCATGGTGTGCTCCTTGTCGTTTTCAGGGAAGTCTAGCACCACTCACTCTTTTATGGCTCGAACCTCCAGGCGGTTCCGGCCATTCTGTTTCGCGCAGTAGAGTGCCTGATCGGCCAGCCGTAGGAAGGAGGCCGGCGAATCGTTGGGCTCAGGGATGCCGGTGGCCAGGCCAATACTGACGGTCATGAGGATCTCCTTGCCAACATAGACCGTTGGACGTTCCGCGATGGCGTTCCTGAAACGGTCCATCCGCTCAACGATCTCCTTTCGATCCTGGTAGGTGGTGAAAATCACGAACTCCTCGCCACCAAAGCGGGACAGGCGATCCGTTTCACGACGGAAATGCTGGCGCATCGTCTCGGCCAGGGTTTTGAGACAGTGGTCGCCGGCCTCGTGACCGTAGGTGTCGTTGATGGACTTGAACAGGTCCGCGTCGACCATCGCCACGGCGAATCCGTCGCGGTTGCGCTGGCACCACTGGAAGCTTTTCCGGAACTCCCGGTCGAAGTAACTGCGGTTACCAAGCTGGGTCAGGTCGTCGGTCACGCTCAGTCGCGCCAGTGCATCGTTGGCACTGGCCAGCTGTCGGTTCAACCGGTTGAGTTTGCGGTTCCAGTAGAACATCAGACCGGCGCCGATGATGGCGATGCCTACCAGTTGCCACACCAGTCGGTAGTCCACGGACTGTTCGATCTTGATGTTGCGCCAATAGCTCTCGAGGTTGTTGCGTTCCTCCGGGGTCAGGTTGTCCACCAGTTTCTGCATGATGCCGAGCAGGGTGGGTTCGTCGCTTCGGGTGCCTACCGCAAGGGACCAGTCAGCCGGAATACGGCCAATCACCTTGATGTCAGCCAGGCCAAGTTCCTGCATGTGGTAGCTGGCGGTGGCCAGGGTGGTAACGTAGCCGGCCAGTTCGTTTTCCTGGAGCAGTTTCAGCCCCTCGGTTTCGTTTTCCACCTCGATCAGTTTCAGGCCCGGGTAGCGGTATTTGAGGAGTTCCGAGAAGGCGTAGCCCTTGACCAGGCCCACCTTTTTATTGCGCAGGTCGCCCACGTTTTCGATGAATGGGGCTTCAATGCGCCCGAGGATAATGTTCGGAACCTGCAGGTACGGCGTGGTGAAGTTCAGGTAGCGGGTCCGGTCTGGCGTTTTCATGGCCAGGGCCAGCATATCGCACCGGCGCGACTCCACAGCCTCCAGGCTCTCCGGCCAGGATTCGGTTCGCACCAGTTCGAACTGGATGTTGCTTCGCTCACTGAACAGGCGGAAGGCTTCCGCAGACAGGCCCACATGTTTGCCCGAGGAGTCGAGGCCTTCGAGGGGCATCCAGTCGTTGTCGATGCAGTAGGAGACGGACCGGTCGTGTTCATCCAGCCATGCCTGCTCGTCGGGGGAGAGGCTGAGCTTGTTTTGGCCGCGGGATTCCCCGGCGGCCGAGGCGCCCAGCCATCGGTCTTCAATGGTCCTCATTTCGGTTGGGCTGATGGCCGCCATCGCCTGGTCGAGAATCTCCGCAAGCGGGGCCAGGGAGGCTCGAACGCCGAAACGCAGGTCTTCCCCAGGGTGATCTTCAAACACCAGTTCTCCGGCGATCCGGACACCCGGAATCCGCAACTCCTGAACCCAGAAGTTCCCGTTCGGCAGTGCCGCGAGGACAACGTCCACTCGATCGTGCTCCAGAGACTGGAACATGGCTTCCTGGGAGTCGAAAACCTTGGCGTTGTTGCCGAGCGCCTGAACCACTTCCTTCTCATAGTAAATGTCCGAACTGATACCGACGGTATAGCCGGACAGACTTCCCAGGCCGGTGTACTCGAGGCCACCGTCACGGGTAAAGACAACGTTCGGGATGATGTAATAGGGCTCGGTAAACCGGGTGAAGCCCTGGCGTTCTTCGGTCAGGGACATATTGGCCAGCACGTCGATGGTGCCATCCCGAAGCATGGGAACCAGCTCCGACCAGGCCCCGCTTACCGGGATTACCTGCAACCCGGTCAGGTCTGCCAGGCGATTGAGGACGTCGACGGACAGCCCCTGCATTTTGCCCCCGGCCTTGAAACTGAAGGGCGCATAATCCGCCATCAGGCCAACCCGGATGGGCCCCAGGTTTGAGATGAACTGGCGTTCTTCATCGGTCAGTTTGAAATTCAGGGATTCGTTGATGCTGGTGCCACCGAACTCCCGCCACCGTTGCAGCAGCTCCATTTTCCGGGACTCTGGAATGGCCTCAAGCCCCAGTTGGATGCGTCGGAACAGTTCCGGGTTGTCTTTTCGCACGCCAATGCGGAGGTCTTCCTGGGCCTTGGGCCCGAGCGGTGCCTGGCCGGCGATGCTCAGAAAGTACAGGCCCGCGATGTTGGCCTGGTACTTGAGGCTCAGCCGTGGCCCCACGATGACGTCTACCCACTGGAACGCAAGGGCCCGAACCAGGCTTGGAATGGAGTCGTAGCTCCTGACGTCGATGCCGTTTTCAACCAGGAGATCCCGATAATAGACGTCCTTCACAACGCCGACCCTGAGGTTCTTCAGGTCCGCGAGGGACTCAATGTCTCCGATCGGCCGGGTGCCGTCCTGCATCAGGTAGGTCTGGCGGATGTGGTAAGGCTCGGTGAAAAGGACCCGGTCGGTCTCATCCTCCCGGTAGGAGATGGCGTCGATGACATCAAGCTGGCCGTTCAGGAAGGCCTCATAGAGTTCGGGCCAGTTGCCGGCCCGATACTCGAACCTGATGCCGCTGTTGGCTTCGATCTCTTTCAGGATGTCCGGTGAAAAACCCGCCGTGGTGCGGCCTTCAAAAAACGAGTAGGGCTTGTTGTCGGCAACAATGCCGACGGAAACCGGGTCCTCGGGGGCGTCTTCTTCGGCCCCGGCGCTGGACAATGTGAGGAGCAGAGCAAGGCCGACAAGAAAGGTAAGCCCCAGCCTGGCGAGATAAGAATTGGAAGGGGGGGCGAACCAGTCGCTCATTGGGTTGCCGGTAGTAGTCTGTCCCTGATAAAGAGTCAGTCTAGTCGGTGCGGCCGGCTTTGCCCAACGAGTGTGAACGTCAGGTTACAAATTGTTTGAGCCAGGTGGTCAGTTGCGATGCCGGCATGGCGCCGCTCTGGCGGGCGATTTCTTTGCCGCCACGGAACAGAATCAGGGTCGGGATGCTGCGAATGCCGAACTGGCCGGATGCCTGGGGTGCTTCTTCCGTATTCAGCTTGCCGAAGGTGACCTTGCCCGCCCAATGTTTGGCGGCCTGCTGAAACTCCGGCGCCATGGCCTTACACGGGCCACACCAGCTGGCCCAGAAATCCACCAGGACCGGCAAATCGGAGTGAGCGACCACGTTCGCCAATGTGGCATCGCCCAGGGTGGCGACATCACCGGCCAGCAAGGGGCGCTTGCAGGCGCCGCAGGCCGGGTTATCGGCAAGTCGGGCCGCCGGCACGCGGTTGGTTCTCAGGCAATGGGGGCACTTGATCTGGCGGACATCGGTCATGGAATCTCTCCTGAATGCTCTGCTTCATCAAATGGAGCCCGAGACCGGGAAATTCAAGATGCCCGCCACTGGCGCCTCACTGGCTGACGTTTCGACCGGTGTAATCGGAAAAGTCCGGCTTCTTCGGGTGGTGCTGGTCGTCGGTCATGTAGGCCGAGGTCAGGATGAACTCAGCGGTGGCCCGGTTACACGCCACCGGAATGTTCCAGAGCGCGGCGATCCGAAGCAGTGCCTTGATGTCCGGATCGTGGGGTTGGGGCTCGAGGGGGTCCCAGAAGAACACCAGCAGGTCAATTTCACCTTCGGCGATCTTGGCGCCGATCTGCTGATCGCCGCCCAGGGGGCCACTCAGCAGGCACTGGATGTCGTCCCGCTGCAGGTTCTCGCGGAGCAAGCGGCCCGTGGTGCCGGTTGCGTAGAGGGTCAGCGGCGTGAAGCGGGTGCGGTTCTCGGTAACCCAGTCCACCAGTTCCTTTTTCTTGTTATCGTGTGCCACCAGAGCGACGGATTTTACGGCCATTTGAGGTAAAGTCTCCCTTTTACAGAGCGAATCCGGGGTCAGTGTTTCACAGCCGGCCATCGGACGGAATAGGACAGAAGGGTTATGTCAGTGACCGACACCGTTGATTGGAGAACCACATCCGCCGCCCTCTGGCGTCGCCACCGGTCCGGTTTGCGGGCCATTCGCCGGCTTGACCCGGTGCAGTGGCAGGACCTGACCGGCATTGATCGCCAGCAACAGGCACTGGCCCGGAACACCGAGCGGTTCCTGGCTGGCGAACCCTCCAACAACGCCTTGCTCTGGGGGTCGCGCGGGACGGGAAAATCTTCCCTGATCAAGGCCCTGCTGAACCGTTACAGCGAACGCGGGTTGCGGATGATCGAGGTGGACAAGGATGACCTGGTGAATCTGCCGGAAATCGTCGATGACATCTGCGACCTCAGCTTCCGGTTCGTGATCTTCTGCGACGACCTGTCGTTCGACGTGGGTGAATCCGGCTACAAGGCGCTCAAGAGTGTTCTCGAGGGCTCGTTGGAGCTGCCGCCGGAAAATGTCCGGGTCTACGCCACCTCCAACCGCCGGCACCTGATGCCGGAGTTCATGTCCGACAACCTCAAGAGCGAGATCCGGGACGGTGAACTGCATCCGGCCGAGGCCATTGAAGAACAGGTCTCCCTGGCCGACCGTTTTGGCCTGCAGCTGTCGTTCTATCCATTCTCCCAGGATGTCTACCTACAGGCGGTGGATGCCCTGTTCCCGGAGGTGGCCGACCGGGACGCCCTGCACCGGCAGGCCATCCGGTTTGCCACGGGCAAAGGCGTGCGCAACGGCCGCACCGCCCAGCAGTTCTATCGCCAGTTCGCCGGTGACGACCTCTCGGACCAGGGCTAGGGCTACTGCCGTTTGGCGAGCTTGATGAACCGGTTGTGGATGGCGCGCACCCCGAAGAAGACCAACAGCAGGGTGGTCGGGATGGCAATGCCGAGCACCAGTGACTTGTTGAAATCAATGCCGGCGTCGTACATCGCCTCAAGCCCCAGCTTGAGCAGCCCGACGAGGTAGTAGGAAATCGCCACCACGGAAAACCCTTCCACGGTGTGCTGCATCATCAGCTGGATCTTGGATCGGCGATCCATGGAGCTGAGCAGTTGCTGGTTCTGGCTCTGAATCGCCAGCTCAACCCGGGTACGCATCATGTCCGATGCCCTGTCGACCCGCCGTGACAGATCCTCCAGCCGCTCACTGACGGCCTCGCAGGTCTTGACCGCCGGGGTTAACCGACGGGTCATGAATTCGGTGATGGTGAGGTGCCCCGACAGTTCGTCTTCCCGCAGTTCCTCCAATCGGGTGAGCACCAGGCGATGGTAGGCCCGGGTCGCGGAGAAGCGGAACGTGGAGTGGGCCCGGAATGCTTCAATGCGGGAGGCGATGTTGGTCAGTTGGGCCAGCAGTTTCTGCTCGTCCACATCCTGATTGTCAGCCAGCGCCTGGGTAATGATTGCCATTTTCTGGTCCATGTCGTTCAGGGCAGGCGTCATTTCCCGGGCGACCGGCAGCGCCAGCAGCGACATCAGCCGGTAGGTTTCGATTTCCATCAGGCGCTGGGTCAGTCGGCCCAACTGGCTGTCGGACATGTGGTGATTCATCACCATGAACCGCCCGAAACCGTCGCTGTGGAGCTTGAAGGTGCCCCAAACCCGGGCCGCGCCTTCCTGCGGGCTGCTGCCCACCAGCCGCATGCCCTCGAAATGCTGGCGGACATAGGCCAGGTCTCCATGGGCATCTTCCGTGGCCGGACGAATTTCCAGGTGAAACGCCGCGACTACCGTGCCCGTCAGTTGCTCCAGCCAGCCCTCTGGCAGCGGTGAGATGCCGGTTTCCAGGAAGGGGCTTTCGTCACTGTTGGCCAGGTTGGTGAAGGTGTAGGTGGCGAACTCCATGTGCATCTCCCGGCGCACCCGGAGACTGCCAAAGGTCTGCTCGAAACAGCCCACTTCCTGCTCTGGTACCGGATAGCCCAGTTGCCGGTGCAGTTCCTGCAGGTGCAGAAACTGTTGGTGGCGTTGTTCCGGCGTCGTCAGGACCGCCATCTGGGTAATCCGGGCCGGGGTCGGCAGGACCTGGAAGGGACGTGAGTGCAGTTCGTTGTACAGGTCATCCCGTAAGGGATGGATATCGAGGCAGTCCAGTCGCGCGCTCACGGCAGGGTCCTGTGGTCAAGAATGGGCTGTCGGGATGATAACGCGGAATCGAACCCCGTCAATGCCACTTTGGACGCCATTGCTGGCTTCCACACTGGCACCGTGGAAGTCGGCAATGAGTCTGACGATCAGCAGGCCCTGGCCGAGGTGGCCCTCCTCCTGGCCCTCCCGCAGGGACACGAAGGGGCCGAAGATGTCCGCTCCGTTGTCACCCGGCAGGGCCGACCCCTCGTTGAACACCGACAACCAGAGGCCGTCGGCATGGCTTTCCAGCTCGACCTGGATCAGCCCGCCCTGGGGAGTGAAATCCCGGGCGTTGTCCACCAGCTTGTCCAGCATTTGGACCATGAGTTCCGGGGAACCGATCATGGCGCACCCGTGTTCGGGGCCGACGTACCGGATCCGGTGGCTCGGATCCAGCGACTGATAGGCGGCGGTGGCCTGGGACGCCACTTCGGCAAGATCAAAATCTTCTTTGTCGGCGTGGTCGAAACTCTGCTCCAGGCGGGCCGCCTCGCTCATGCCATTGAGGATCTGGCGCAGCCGGTCGGTCGCGGCCGAGGCCCGTTCCAGGTATTGCTGGCGCTCGCGTTCGGATTCGCTGTGGCTCAGGTTTTCCAGGGACGACCGAACCACGGCAACCGGCGTTTTCAACTCATGGGACAGGCGGCGGGAAAAACTTTCCAGGTAGCGGTTGTAGCCGTGCAGGCGATCCACCATCTGGCTGAAGTGGCGCTGCAGTTGCCCCAGTTCGTCGTCGGACCCGGAGGCGGGCAGGGAGCCGGTAATCCGGCCGTCTTCATCCACGCTGGCGCTGACGGCCCGTTGCAGGCGGGTGATTCGCCAGGATAACCAACTGGCGTAGCCCAGCAGAACCAGGGTCAGGCTGATAATGATCAGGGTGCTGCGGGCGATCACTGACCCCAGGGTCGAGCCCGAGAGCGTCAACAACTGGTCCAGGGATTGTTCGAGGATCAGGGTACGACCGCCAAACACCGGTTCCGTGGTCAGCAGCCAGATGCTGCCGTCGTTGTGCTGAACGAGCCCCTCCGGCGGCAGCGTGCCGGCGGCCAGACGGTTGCCGCCGTTGATCGCTTCCGCCGGCTCGGGCTGGTAGAACCGGATCAGCGCGCGCAGGGCATTGAGGCTGATCCGTTCGGTCACCTGAAGCGGGCTTAACTGGTCAAATTCCGGTGGCGCCTGACCAACCGTGAGCTGTTGCCGCGCGGTCACCCAGCCTGCCGGTTCGATCACCCGGACGTTCTGGCCCGGATTCAAACGGGGTTCCAGCTGCCGTTCAAGGCCGTGATCCGGTCGGACCAGCACGGGCATGGGGTCAACTGGCGTGCTGACGCCGGCGGACGGGTCCTCGTTTGACCAGCGTGCTGTGAAGCCGAGCCGGCTTCCGGCGGGCGGTTCGGGCATCTGGAACTCGATCTGCCAGCCGTTCCGCGTGGTTTGCCAGCTACCGGTCACGCGGTAGTCCGGGGTTTCGTTGTCGGTGCCGTCGAGCGCGTAGAACGTACCGGGTGCCGCTGCCCGGATCAGCCATGACCGGGCCCGGGCGGATACGCCCACGGTGTCATCCGGGGGCTGCAGCGAGAGAATCAGTCGATCGTGGGCCGCGTCGGGATTGCCGGGATCGTACAGGGTCGGTTGTCGATTGTTGATGCGAATCAGGAGGTAGAGGTGTCGGCCATCCGAGGCGGCCTGCCACTGCAGGTCCGGCTGCGCCGAGGTCTCGGTGGCAACGGCATCGGCGTCCTGCCACGGCTGGACCTGCTCACCCTCCTCATAGCCCGGCCAGTCGTCCGGGTAGCCGTCGAGGTTCAGGGACCGGTTCAGTGGGTCGACATAGATCGCCGGCTGGTCAACGGTGACCGGTGACTGGCCGACCAATGCGTCGCCCGCGGTATCGGCCAGCCGTTTTGCCTGCATCCGCAGTTGTTCCCGGGCCTGCTGGCGAAGGGCATCGTCCAGCTCCAGCACAAACTGCAGACCCGCCCATGGAATCAGCAGCATGAGCAGGCTGGCAATCAGGAGCTGGCGTTTCAGGGTCAAGGGTCAGGCCTCATGCGCGTTCCAGCGGTAGCCCATGCCATAGGCGGTCTGGATGCCGTCGAACCGGCCATCCAGTTGCATGAATTTGCGGCGAATCCGCTTGATGTGGGAGGTCACGGTGTTGTCGTCGAGAACGGTGCTGGCGGCCTCCATCAACTGGTCGCGGCTGCGGACATGGCCGGGATGCTGGACCAGCGAATGCAGCATCCAGAATTCGGTGACGGTCAGGTCGAGTGGCTGGCCATCCCAGGCCACGGTCATTCGGTCCACGTTAAGGTTAAGGCGTCCGCGTTCCAGAACTTCGTCCGGCTTCTGAAGCGCCTCCGCCCATGCCTCGGCACGGCGCAGCAAGGCGGTTACCCGCGCCAGAAGGTGTTCCATGCTCATGTCTTTGGTGACGTAGTCGTCGGCACCGAGCCGCAATCCGTGGACCGAATCGATGTCGCTGTCCCGGGCGGTCAGGAAGATGATGGGCAGGGTCTGGGACAGGTTCCGAAGGTCCTGGCACAGGGCAAAGCCCCCTTCCGGTTCCTCGCCCAGACCGACATCAATAATGGCGAGATCGGGCAGTTCCTGTCGCAATACCTGCCAGGCCGCCGGCCGGTCCCCAAAGGTGGAAACCCGGTAGCCCCGGCGTTCAAAGGCGATACGGTAGTTATCGCGAATGGCGGGTTCGTCTTCAATCAGAACAATGTGTTTCTTCATGGTAACAACAGTTTAGCCAACCAGTGAGCCTCTATTTAAGCACGGCGGCCAGCAAGAGCAAGGTTGGCGCTCGTGGTTGCCACAATTGATCATTTTTTGCGGCTGGAATGCCCGGTTTTGCCATCTCAGGCACTCATGGGATTGCTGAAATGACTGCATCTCGACCAATCATGCAGCAAAAAGGATCCCGACATGATGCTTTCTACCGGACTTCTCAAACTACCACCCAGGCTCACGGACAGCCAATACCACCGGGCACGACGCTGGGCGGAAGGTGTCAGCCTGTGGCTGGCGGTTCTGCTGATGCTGTTCGTGCATCCGCTCTATGCCGAAGCCAGTCAGGTAAAGCGGGAGGACGCGGGCCTGCTGCATTTTGTCGACGGGGCGGGGCGCTGGCAGGAGCCGGCGATCATCCTGGACAGCGAGTTTGATATCCAGGTCAGTGGGCTGATTGCCGACAGTCGCCTGTCCCGCCGGTTCCGCAATACCAGTGGAGAGTGGCGGGAAGGTGTTTTCGTCTTCCCGTTGCCGGACAACGCAAGCGTCTATGGCCTGACCATGAAAGTGGGGGAGCGCACCATCGTTGGCAAGGTGCAGCCAAAAGCCGAAGCGCGCAAAACCTATGAGAAGGCGAAGGCCTCCGGTCGCCACGCTGCCAACGTTGAGCAGCAGCGGCCCAATCTGTTCACCGCGCGGGTGGCGAACATCCCGCCGGGCGAAACCATCGCGGTGGAGCTTCGCTATCAGCAACCGGTGGATTACCGGGCCGGTGAGTTCGAGTTACGCCTGCCGACGACGCTCACGCCCCGGTACATGCCGGGGCAGCCACTGGCGGAGTCATCTGGCCAGTGGCAGGGTGGCTGGGCGGTGCCCTCAACCGAGGTGCCGGATGCCGATGCCATCAGTCCCTTTACCGTGCGGGCCAGTGACGTTGACGCCAGCAGCCACCGGGCATCGATCCGGATGACCATTGACGCCGGCCTGCCGCTGGCCCGGGTGGTCAGCCCCACGCACCGGCTGGAAACCCGTCTCGACGGCCAGAACGTGGAGGTGCAGCCGGAGCAGGGGAAGCTGCTGATGAACCGGGATTTTGTGGTGCGCTGGCGGCCGTTGGCCGGGCAGGAACCCACGGCGGCGGTGTTTCATCAGCGCTGGCAGGAGCAGGACTACCTGCTGGCCATGATTGTACCCGGCACTGGCACCGCCCCTGTGTTGCCCCGTGAGCTGGTGTTTGTGATCGACACGTCCGGCTCCATGGCGGGCGAGTCGATCCGCCAGGCGCGAACCGCACTCCAGCGCGGACTCGACACCCTGAAGCCGAACGACCGGTTCAACATCATTCAGTTCAATAACCAGACCCACGCCCTGTTCATGCAGCCGGTGCCGGCCGACGGCAACAACCTGGCCCGGGCCCGTCGCTATGTCGACGGCCTCAATGCCGATGGTGGCACCGAAATGGCCCCGGCGCTGGATCTGGCGCTGAACACGCCGGCCATCGGCCGTGACGATGAGGCGGCCGCGGAACGGGTGCGGCAGGTGGTGTTCATCACCGATGGTGCGGTCGGCAACGAGGCGGCCCTGTTTGCCCAGATTCGCCAGCAACTGGGTCGCCAGCGTCTGTTCACGGTCGGCATTGGCTCCGCCCCCAACCTGCATTTCATGAGGGAAGCGGCACGCTGGGGCCGTGGCCTGTACACCGCGATCCAGGATCCGTCCGACGTTGGAGGCCCCCTCGAGACCCTGTTTACGGCCATGGAGGCACCGGTACTCACCGACGTCCGGGTCGAGTGGCCGGCGGGCTCTGATCCGGTTGAGAGTTTTCCGGCACGACCGGGGGACCTGTTCCAGGGCGAGCCGATGGTTCAGGTGGCACAGGGCAGTGCGCCCGCGGGTGTCCTCAAAGTGTCCGGCAAGCTTCCGGGCGGCCGGAACTGGGAGCGTTCGCTGGATCTGCAGCAGGCCGCCACGGGCGCCGGTGTGGCTCGTCACTGGGCACGGCAGAAAATCGACAGTCTGCTCGATACCGCTCGACTGGAGAGCTCCGAGCCGGACAAATCCCGGGTCACCGCTCTTGCCGTGGACCATGGCCTGATGTCGCCCTACACCAGCTTCGTTGCGGTGGATGAGACGCCGGCCCGGCCTGCGAATGCACCGCTGGGCACGGACCATCTTCCCACCCTGCTGCCGGCCGGCAGTCAGGCCGGCATGTTGCGCTACCCGCAAACGGCGACAGTGGCACCGTTGCTGACCGCCCTGGGACTGATTGGACTGATGTTTGCGGCAGCCATCGGCCTGTTGCAACGGAGGCAATCCGCATGAGCCGCTTATTTCTGCTACTGGTAACCTCGTCAGCCACCCTGCTGGTGTTCGGCCTGTGGATACCGCTGAAAGCGGTGGTGGCCCAGGAACTGCTGGAACTGGCCTGGGCCGAGAGCCAGGCCCGGCAAACCGCAACCCGGCCCTGGCCCTGGGCCGACACCTGGCCGGTGGGCAGGTTGACCGTTCCGGAACTGGATCAATCCATGATTGTGCTGGCGGGCGGCCACGGTGAGAGCCTGGCGTTCGGGCCGGGACAGGTTCTGGGCAGTGACTATGGCCGGGGTCCGACGGTGATCGCGGGACATCGCGATACCCATTTTGACCAGCTAAAGTACCTGAAGACGGGCAGTGAGTTGCGGTTGCAGGGTCGGGATGGTGGCTGGCGGACCTACCGGGTGCTGGCCACACGCATTGTCGACAGCCGGTCAGAGCAGATCGACACGCGGCTTCTTGAGGAAGATACCTTGCTGCTGGTGACCTGCTACCCGTTCGACAGCATGGATGCCGGTGGCCCGCTCCGATACGTGGTGGAGGCCCAGGCTGGCAGTTCCGGCGACCGCAACCAACTGGAACAAATTGATACTGTCGCCGGAACCTGACGTTGGCGTACACTTGTGCGCCAAAATTCGGCGACAGAGTTGTACTACATGGGTGCTTTGAGAAAATTCCTGGCCTGGGTGAGCGTACCGGTTATCTGCCTGTTTGCACTGGTGCTCTACATGGCCCGGCCGTTCAACCCGGACAACAATCGGCTGCTCGGTTCGGCGGTGGCCCGGGTGGGGCGTGCGCTGCTGGGGATGGAGCGCCCCCTCCATGGTCTTGAACATCTGCCCACCGACCGCCCGACGGTGGTGATCGCCAACCACCAGCACAACGACGACCTGTTCGTTTTCGGGGACCTGCTGCCCCCCCGCACCGTCACGGTCGGCAAATCCTCGCTGATCTGGATTCCCTTCTTTGGCCAGGTGTTCTGGCTCGGCGGTAACGTCATTCTGAATCGCGCCCGCTCCCACAAGGCCATCGCCATCATGCAGGCCACCAGCGCCGCCATTAGCGAGGACCATAAGAGCCTCTGGGTGTTTCCCGAGGGCACCCGCAGCCAGGGCCGTGGGCTCCAGAAGTTCAAGAAAGGTGCCTTCCACGCCGCGATTGCCTCCGGCGCTCCGATTACCATGGTCTGTGCCCGGCAGTATGAGGACAAGACCCTGGGCTGGGGCGGTCGCCGGGAGCCGGTTCCCGTCCGTATTTTGCCGCCGATCGAGACCGCGGGTATGACAACGGAGGACATCCCCGAGCTGATGGTCCGTTGCTACAGCCAAATGGCCGAGACCATCGCCGAGTTGTAGGTACGCGCCGGGTTCGACGGGAAGTTCTTGAAGCACCAGAAGAAACAGGGCAGTCTTGGCGGATCTGAACACGTTGTTCGATGACCTTCAGGGAGGCGCAAGCAATGAATCTGATTCTGTTTCTGATAATCGGTGGTGTCGCCGGCTGGCTGGCCGGACTGATCATGAAAGGCCGCGGTTTTGGTGTGCTGGCCAATATTGGTATCGGTATTGTCGGCTCTGTCATCGGCGGGTTTCTCTTCCGTCTGCTCGGCCTGATGGCCCAGGGCGCGGTGGGTGAGTTGGTGACGGCGACCGTCGGTGCGGTGCTCCTGCTTGCCATCGTTAGCAAGATCAAGAAGGGCTGAGCATGATCGTACCCGTAACCGGAGTGTTTGCCGCGGTCATCGGCCTGCTTTTGCTGGTGCTGTCGGGCCAGGTGGTGAGGTTCCGTCTCAAGTACAAGAAGGGCATGGGCGTCACCGAAGATCGCGACTTCGAGGCGGCAGTCCGGGCCCACGCGAACCTGGTGGAATACGCTCCCATTGCTCTTCTGATGCTGGCGATTGCCGAGCTCAACGGCGTTCCATCGGGCCTCGTGTACTGGAGTGGCATGACGCTGGTGGTGGGGCGCGTGTTGCATGCCTGGGGCATGGTCAATGGCCGGGGCGGAACCCATTGGGCCCGCATGATCGGTATTGTCATGACCTGGCTGGCGATTCTTGCGACCGCCATGCTGCTGCTCTGGAATGTCTGGCAGGTGTACGCCGGCTAGAACCGGGCGCAGTAAAAAGGGGCCATCTGGCCCCTTTTTTGTGGCGATGTTGTGCTCAGCCCTGCATAGCCTGGGGCAGTTCCTGGGTCAGGTATTCCAGTTCGACCCGACGGTTCGCTGCGTGATCCTCCGGTGTGGCCAGCGGCCGGCTCGACCCCCATCCCGTCAGAATCAGCTGGCGCTCCTGCACGCCTTCCTGCACCAGCAGGCGGGCCACCGCGTTGGCCCTGAGTCGGGACAGGAACTGGTTGTAGTCCTCAGTCCCGAAATTGTCGGAATGACCGTGTATCCGAAGCCGGGCGTTGGGGTGCTGTGTGAGATAGACGGCGTGTTGTTGGAGCATGGCGTTATCGGCAGCGTCCAGCGCATGCTTGTTGAAGCCAAAGTGAAATTTTAACCGGTGAGGGCGTTTGGCTTCGGTGGCCAGAGCGGCCGAGGCGAATCCGGACGCCAGGGCGGCCTTGGCAATGAGATCCGGGTTGTCCAAAACGAGTACGGTCATTGGCAGTATCCTTGATTCCAGTATCCGGTTTTTCTTGTTATTCCCATTCAATATTGTCTGGCATGGGAATAACGGCAATTGGCGAATGGTCGATAAGGCATGTCCGCTCCCTGATGGCCCGATTAAATGGCATTTCTGTGACCCTTCCGTGACAGGGAAATCAGGAAACCATCGAACCGGACACATTTCCGGGCTTGCATCGGCTTTGCCTTGACGCCGGATACTATTTGAGCGCGAAAAGAGGGCCTTACTGTGGTAAAAAGCAGGTTTTCAGGGACAGATTGTGATGAATTGTGACCGCCCATGCTGATTATCCCCGCTGAAAACGCCGTTAACTGGAAGCGTCCGCCCCTGGTCACGCTGGGTCTGATGCTGGCCTGCCTGTTGGTTTTCCTGTTTTATCAGGGCGGCGACAGCCAGAAGCTTGAACAGGCGGTGTCCCAATACCTCGAATCCGACCTTCAGTCACTCGAGGCACCCGCCTACGAGGACTACCTGCAACGCCAGATCCGGTTCGAAGGTGCCCAGGACCGGATTCACGAGCTGCAGCAGTTCCAGGAATTGCGCGCCGAGGATGAGCAGTTCTGGGTGGCCGTCAACCTGTTGATGGACCGGGAGTTCTACCAGTATCTGCAGGAAAACCAGGCGGTCATCTGGGCCGCCGGGGACCGGGCTCGCTGGAACGAGCAACGGACACCCATCGAGGAGGCGTTTATCCAACGGCTGAGCACGTTTGAGCTCGGACTGGTGCCGTCGGAACTGTCCCTGTACACGTTGATCACCTACCAGTTTCTGCACGGCGGCTGGGGGCACATCATCGGTAACCTGGTGTTCCTGTTCCTGCTCGGGTTCACCGTTGAAAAAGCCCTGGGGGCGGCCCGCTATCTGGTCGCCTATCTGCTGTGCGGGGCCCTGTCTGGTCTTGTCTTTACCGCCTTTTCCTCCGGCAGTCCGGTGCCGCTGGTGGGCGCGTCCGGTTCGATCTCCGGGCTGATGGGGATGTACGTGGCCATCTACGGCCTGCAGAAAATCCGGTTCTTCTACTTTCTCGGGGTCTATTTCAACTATTTTCGGGCACCGGCGCTGGCGATGCTGCCGGTCTGGCTGGGCAAGGAGATCTACGATTACTGGTTCGCCGGGGCAACCGGGATAGCCTACATGGCTCACGCCGGTGGCCTGGTGGCCGGGGCGGGGCTGGTCTGGATGCTGGGGCGCAGCTGGTTGCAGGTGCGCGAAGAGTTTTTTGAACCGGAAGCCGAGGAACAGGATGCCCGGTTCACCAACAGCTACGCCCAGGCCATGGCGAGTCTCGGCCGAATGGAGTTCGAGCTGGCGCGGCGCCAGTTCGAGGCGCTGCGTGAGCACTACCCGGATCGGCCGATTCTGCTGGAGCACCTGTACCGACTGGCCAAACTTCGGCCGGATCTGCCGGAGTACCGGGACCGTACCCGCGAGTTGATGAATGACGCGATGGTGCGCCGGCAGCCGGAACAGATGATCGAGATCTGGCAGGAATACCTGGGCAAGGGCGAAAGGCACCAGCCCCTGAGCGCCGAAGACCACAACCGGGTTCTGTTTACCAGCCTCAAGCAGCAGGACCTGAAGGCCGCCGAGAAGGCGTTTGAACGCCTGCGCGGTACCGGCGAGGAGCTGCTCACCACCGAGGCTTGCCGGCTGCTGGTGGAAGAGTTCGAGAAACGCCAGATGGCGCCCAAGGCCCGGCATTACCGGCAGTTGCTTCAGGGCTAGCGGGCAGGGCACGTGGACGAGGCCTCGTCCACGTGCCTCAGTCGTTCACTGCGAAGGTCGCTTTAGGTCCTTTAAGCGGCTCGCGTTTCTCGGCCTGCGCCAGGTAGGTCGCGATCTGTTCGTGCAGCGGATGGTTCACGCAGCGTTTCTGGATAAAGGTCAGGAACGCGGTCGCTTTCTCCCACTGATTCAGTCCGTTTGCCAGTGTCTGGGCCACCAGCAGGTAGGCCGGTGCCAGTTGGTCGCTGTCCGGGAAGCGCTTGTGGAAATCCTGAAGCAGTTTCAGCGCCGGCTTGAACTGGCCGCGATGGTAGAGGGCTCGGGCGCACCGCACGGTCAGCTCCGGATCCTCCAGACGGAACTGGGGTTCGGCGGCGTACAGTGACGCCAGCATGGCTGCCATGGCGTCGCCGTCATTGCGGTCGGCCAGCCAGCCCAGGATTCTGGGGTGGTAACGATAGAGCTCGTTCAGGTCGTTACGGGCGGTCAGCAGCTGATACAGCTGGCCGATGCGAAGGGCGTTGTCCCGGTCACGCTTGAGCGCCTCTTTGAGCATGGACTGAACCCGATCGTAGTTGCCGTCCTTCAGGTTCATATCGATGTCGGCGTCGAAACGGGCGCTGCGGTCGCGCTCGTGAGTGTCCTGTTCCCCGGGGCCGTCCTGGAGATCCGAGGCGAATCCGAGCTCTTCCTGGTACTGGAACAGCAGGTACCCGAGCATGTGGAACAGGATGAGGGTAAAGGTACTGTTCAGGAAGCCGGCCACCGGCTGCGAGACCCAGAACGGGAAATGATTGACGGCGAAATCCTGGGCCGCGCCCGAGGCCAGGGTCAGCAGGATCAGGTAACCGTAGAGCAGAAAATAGGGGCTGCCGATCCGGGAAATGAGCATGGCCAGGTTCATCGGGTTGACGGCCGCACCCACGGAACGCTCCATGGCCAGCACCATGATACTCGCCGGCATGGCGAGCACCACGAAGGCGAGGGCGAGCATCATCAGCAGCGGGCCACCGAGCATGCCCGCCGCCGCCACGAGCCCACCCATCAGGACAAACACCAGCAATTGCAGGATGACAATGTCGAAGCCGCTGCCGGAAAACGCGACCGATACCGGTGGCGGTTTCAGATGGCCTTCGGCGGTATGATTGATCACTGCGTAGGTATACTTGAACAGGGCGAGGGCCAGCACCAGCCAGATCAGGATGCCAATCAGGTTGGCCGGGGCGACCACGGGTACCAGGGTACAAATGGCAATGACGATCAGTGGATCGCTGTGGAACGGGTAGCGGAAAAACGCGCCGACGCGGTTCCAGAATGGCACCACTTCGGTGGCCGCGCCCAGATATCGCATCGCTTTGCTGCACTGGGGGCACAGGGCCCGTCGGTGCCGGGTGTCGGCATCCGGCATGCAGCGGCTGCAGTAATGGATCTGGCACTCGCCACAGTGCCATTTGGCCGGAGCGCCCGGGTGGTAATCACAATCGTGTTTCACGGTTGGCCTTCGTCCTGGTCCGTCAGAATAGATCGAGGGCCAATGATGACAGATGTCATGGGCGATCGCAGCAAACCGGTTAACAGGTAGACTATTGTCAGAGCCCGCACGTATGGGTCAGGGCAGGCAGTGAAACCGGAGGAGTCTTGGACCAGCAACCACGCAGTAGCCGTTCCATCGATATCGACAGCGCCCAGCGCCACTATCAGTGGCGCGATGTCTTCGCGCTGGCGCTCAAGCACAAGCCGCGCCTGGTCAAGGCGAACCTGCTGGCGATCATGGCGACGGTGATGAGCGTGCCAGTGCCCCTGCTGTTGCCGGTCCTGGTGGATGAGGTGCTGCTGGAGGAGGCGGGGCCGGTGTTGCCGGTGATGAACCGATTGCTGCCGGAGGCCTGGCAGCAGCCGGTGGTCTATATCGGCTTGATGGTGCTGTCGGCGTTTGCATTGCGGCTGTCTGCGTTGTTCTTCAATGTCTTGCAGTCCCGGGAATTCTCCAAGGTCTCCAAGGACGTGGTCTTCCGGATCCGGTCCCGATTGCTGGGCCGGCTTCAGCGGGTGGCCATGTCCGAATACGAAACCCGGGGCTCCGGCGGGATCAGCAGCCACTTTATTACCGACCTGGACACCATGGACCAGTTCCTGGGCACCACCATCAGCCGGTTCCTGGTGGCCAGCCTGACGGTCACCGGCACGGCCCTGGTGCTGCTGTGGGTGCACTGGCAGTTGGCGCTGCTCATTCTGTTGTTCAACCCGCTGGTGATCTTTGCCACCATCCTGATCGGCAAACGGGTCAAGGAACTCAAACGTCGTGAGAATGCGGCCTATGAGACGTTTCAGGGCGATCTCACCGAAACCCTGGATGCCATTCACCAGCTCCGCGCGGCCAACCGGGAAAAGCACTACCTGCGTCAGCTGATTGACCGGGCCCGTACCGTCCGGGATCACGCCATTCAGTTCGAGTGGCGCAGCGACGCCGCTTCCCGGGCCAGCTTTGCCCTGTTTCAGTTCGGGGTCGATGTCTTTCGCGGGGCGGCGATGGTTACCGTGCTGTTCAGTGATCTGAGCATCGGCATGATGTTCGCCATTTTCGGCTACCTGTGGTTCATGCTGACGCCGGTTCAGGAAATGCTGAACATGCAGTACGCCTGGTTCGCCGCCAATGCCGCCCTGGGCCGGATCAACCGACTGCTGGAGCTGAAAGAGGAGCCGCGTTACCCGGCATTGGAGAACCCGTTCCGGGGTCGGCACACAGTGGGCCTGACCCTCAGGGACGTTCACTTCAGTTACGACGACGAACCGGTCCTCAGGGGCATCAACCTTGACCTGAAACCGGGTGAGAAAGTGGCGGTGGTGGGCGCCAGTGGCGGTGGCAAATCCACGCTGGTGCAGGTCATCCTTGGCATGTATACGCCCCAGCAGGGCGAGGTCCTGATCGACGGCGTGCCGGTCCAGCGCATCGGGCTGCCCTGCCTGCGGGAGCACGTGGCCACCGTGCTGCAGCATCCGGCACTGTTCAATGACACCGTGCGCCAGAACCTGACGTTGGGGCGTGACAAGCCCGAGTCCGAGCTCTGGGAGGCCCTGCGCATCGCCCAACTGGATAAAACCGTGGCGATGATGCCCGACCAGCTCAATACCATGATCGGGCGCCAGGGCGTTCGCCTGTCTGGCGGCCAGCGGCAACGATTGGCGATCGCCCGGATGATCCTGGCGAATCCGTCGGTGGTCATCCTCGACGAGGCCACGTCGGCTCTGGATGCCGAGACCGAGTTCCAGCTGCACCGGGACCTGGAAGCCTTCCTGCGCCAGCGCACCACCCTGATCATTGCGCATCGCCTGAGTGCGGTGAAACAGGCCGATCGTGCTTGCGTGTTTGAAGATGGCCGGATCATCGAGGAAGGCCACCACGACGAGCTGATCCAGCGCGAAGGCCTTTATGCCCAGCTCTACGGAGAACGGCAGATGTAACCGCGTTGCCGGCAAAGTGGTCGAATGGTTACTTTAATTTACATCATTGTCTGATCTGTCGTTTTTGACGACCGTATATCAGCACGGGAATTCAACGTTAACAAAACGCTCTGTGCTGGTTGGTGAACGGACTCACAACACCTGCCGATTTGCATTCGAGGTTGTGCAGCATGTCCGAATCCATCAGTTATGCCCGTCAGGAACGGCTGCGTAGCGATCGTTACCTGTTTTTGATCCTGCTCGCCCACGTTCCTGTGGTTGCTTTCCTGATTCCTCTGGAATTCGACACCGGCGGGTTCGCGTTGCTGATGCCATTGTTCCTGGGAGTCATTGTCAGCGGCGGTTATTTGCTGTTTCGGGGGCAACGGGCCTGCTCCGTGTTTTTTGCGGTGTGCCTGATGGCGTGGTCGGCGATCATGATTCAGAGCCAGTTGGGTCGGGTGGAGATGCATTTTCATATATTTGCCGCTCTGGCGCTGGTCATCGTCTACCGCGATTGGTTGCCGGTGGTTGCCGGGGCCGGCGTCATTGCGGCTCACCATCTCTTGCTTACGGCTCTTCAGCAGTCCGGGGTAACGCTCGGAGACATGCCCGTGATGCTCTTCAACCACGAGGCAACCTACGGCATGGCATTCCTGCACGCGGTGTTTGTAGTCTTCGAGGCTGCCATTCTGGTGTTCTTTGCGCTGAGAATGGCGATGGAGCGGAACCAGGCATTACAGATTATTGGCGTGGTTCGGGATTTCGGCGCGCACCAGGACCTCAGCGGCCGTTTGGACGGGACCGGTGATGTCCTGACGGCTCGTTACTTCAACGACATGATGGACCAGTTCGCGGGCCTGATTGCCCAGGTCAGAGAGTTGTCGGGGCGACTGCGCGAGAGCGCCGACGAGTTGACGGGTGTCAGCGACCACACCAGTCGCATCGTGGAAGAGCAGCATCGACAGACGGATCAAGCGGCGACGGCCACCAACCAGATGACGGCCACCACCCACGAAGTGGCGCAGAGTGCCCAGGCGGCCTCGGAATCGGCCAGTCGGGCGTCGGAAGCGGCGCTGGAAGGGCGGGGCAATGTTGAGCAGGCGGTGCAGCTGACGGACGCCACTCACGCCGCCTTGGAAGATTCGTCCCGGATGGTGACGGAGCTGGTCGAGAAGGTGAAATCCATCGGCGCCTTCGTTGCGTCCATCAACGACATCTCCGATCAGACCAACCTGCTTGCGCTCAACGCCGCGATTGAAGCGGCGCGCGCCGGGGAGCACGGTCGGGGATTCGCGGTGGTTGCCGAAGAAGTCCGAAATCTCTCGCGTCGGACCCAGGATTTTACCCGTGAAATCGGGACTACGATCGAGGATCTGGCATCCGTTTCCGAAGCCACCTTTGCCGCAATCGGGATAGGCCAGACCCGGTCCGCAGAGACCAGCGAATCGGTTCGCAGGACGGGAGACGCCATTCGTCGTATTGAACTGGCGATTGCCGATGTGGGCGATATGAACCGCCAGATTGCTGCGGCCGCTGAGGAACAGGCGACAGCATCATCGGAAATCCATGAAGGGGTTCAGCGAGTTGCCGACCAGAACTCCGAAGTGGTTCGCGAAGCAGACCGGACCCGGACCATGGCGAGGCAGCTGGAGCAGGTTATTGGCGACGTTGATGGACTGGTTCGGGGCTATCAGGGACTCTGAGCCCCGGATGATATTCAGCGGGCAAATGCCGAACATTCACGAGGCTGCAGTTGAACTCTGCTCAATCGGTGCAATAGTTATAGGTGACTTCACATCTCCGAGTCCTTACACCAGTCTGTCCCGTATTGTGTATGAACCAATGTCGCGCGCACACTGATGCAAGGGCTTGCGCATGGCTCCCTGGCGCCCGTTAAGCGGGTTTGCCATGCTCAATCAGCCTTCCGGTATGTTCGGATAACGACGAAGAAGGAGGCACCACATGTCGAACGACAGTCCCAGCAAAGACAGCCTGAATACCTTATCCAGCCTGGAAGCCGGTGGCAGGACTTACCACTACTACAGCTTGCCAAAGGCCGGGGAGACCCTCGGTGACCTCAATCGGCTGCCCTTTTCCCTCAAGGTTCTGATGGAAAACCTGCTGCGGAATGAGGACGACACGACGGTCGATCGTCGTCACATTGATGCCATGGTGCAATGGCTGAAGGACCGTCGTTCCGACACCGAGATCCAGTTTCGCCCGGCCCGCGTGCTGATGCAGGACTTCACCGGCGTGCCGGGGGTGGTTGACCTGGCGGCCATGCGCGAGGCTGTGAAGGCCGCGGGCAAGGACCCCGCGCTGATCAACCCGCTGTCACCGGTGGACCTGGTGATCGACCACTCGGTGATGGTGGACCATTTTGGCGATTCGTCTTCGTTCAAGGACAACGTGGCGATCGAGATGGAGCGCAACGAGGAGCGTTACGAGTTCCTGCGCTGGGGCCAACAGGCCTTTGACAACTTCCGGGTGGTGCCGCCGGGCACCGGGATCTGTCACCAGGTAAACCTCGAGTACCTGGGTAAGACCGTGTGGTCGAAAGACCAGGACGGCAAGACCTTTGCCTACCCGGACACCCTGGTGGGCACGGATTCCCACACCACCATGATCAATGGTCTGGGTATTCTCGGCTGGGGCGTCGGCGGTATCGAGGCCGAAGCCGCGATGCTGGGCCAGCCGGTGTCCATGCTGATTCCCGAGGTTGTTGGCTTCAAGGTGACCGGCAAGCTTCGGGAAGGCATTACAGCCACCGATCTGGTGCTGACGGTGACGGAAATGCTGCGCAAGAAAGGCGTCGTGGGCAAGTTCGTGGAATTTTACGGCGACGGCCTCAAGGACATGCCGGTGGCGGATCGGGCCACCATTGCCAATATGGCCCCCGAGTACGGCGCGACCTGCGGCTTCTTCCCCGTCGATGAGCAGACCATCAAGTACATGCGCCTGACCGGCCGCGAGGACGATCAGCTTGAGTTGGTGGAGGCCTATGCCAAGGCCCAGGGCCTCTGGCGCGAGCCGGGCCATGAGCCGATCTATACCGACACCCTGGAACTGGACATGGGCGAGGTCGAAGCCAGTCTGGCGGGGCCGAAGCGGCCCCAGGACCGGGTGGCACTGAGGAACATGAAGGCGTCCTTCGAGTTGCTGATGGAGACCGCCGAGGGGCCGGCAGACTCCCGGGAGAGCAATCTGGAATCGGAAGGGGGACAAACCGCTGTGGGCGTGGAGGACAGTTATGAACACCACGCCAGTCAGGATGTCGAGATGAATGGCGAGTCCTTCCGCCTGCATCCCGGGGCGGTCGTGATTGCGGCGATTACCTCGTGCACCAACACCTCGAACCCGAGCGTGATGATGGCCGCCGGCCTGATCGCCCAAAAAGCCGTCCAGAAAGGTCTGAAAACCAAACCCTGGGTGAAGACGTCGCTGGCGCCGGGCTCCAAGGTGGTGACCGACTACCTGAGAGTCGGCGGGTTCCAGGACGATCTCGACGAGCTGGGCTTCAACCTGGTCGGCTATGGCTGCACCACCTGCATCGGCAACTCCGGTCCGTTGCCGGATGCCGTTGAGAAAGCGATCAACGATGGTGATCTGACCGTGGCATCCGTGCTCTCCGGGAACCGTAACTTTGAGGGGCGGGTGCATCCCCAGGTGAAGACCAACTGGTTGGCATCGCCGCCCCTGGTCGTCGCCTACGCGCTGGCCGGTAACGTCCGTCTGGATCTGGAGAACGATCCTCTGGGCGCCGACAAGGACGGTAACCCGGTTTACCTGAAGGACCTGTGGCCGAGCCAGCAGGAAATCGCGGAGGCTGTCGAAAAGGTAAAAACCGACATGTTCCGCAAGGAATACGCCGAAGTATTCGATGGCGACGCCACCTGGAAAGCCCTCAAGGTGCCCGAGAGCAAGGTGTACCAGTGGTCCGACAAGTCCACCTACATCCAGCATCCCCCGTTCTTTGAAGGCATGGGAGAAGACCCGGAAGCCATCGAGGACATCCGGGACGCCAACATCCTGGCGCTGATGGGCGATTCGGTGACCACCGATCACATTTCGCCCGCCGGCTCCTTCAAGGCGGATACACCGGCCGGCAAGTATCTGCAGGCGCAGGGTGTCGACCCGAAAGACTTCAACTCCTACGGCTCACGCCGGGGCAACCACGAAGTCATGATGCGTGGCACCTTCGCCAACGTCCGCATCCGCAATGAAATGCTCGACGGCGTAGAGGGTGGCTTTACCCGGCATGTGCCCTCAGGCGAGCAGATGCCCATCTACGATGCGGCGATGAAATACCAGGAAGAGGGCACCCCGCTGGTGGTCATCGCCGGCAAGGAGTACGGCACCGGGTCCAGCCGCGACTGGGCGGCCAAGGGAACCCGCTTGCTCGGTGTCCGGGCGGTGGTGGCGGAATCCTATGAGCGGATTCACCGGTCCAACCTCATCGGTATGGGGGTGATGCCGCTGCAATTCCCGGAAGGCACCGACCGCAAGAGCCTGAAACTCACGGGTGAGGAGACCATCAGCATCGAGGGCCTGTCTGGCGACATCGAGCCGGGGCAGACCCTGACGATGACGGTGACCTACAAGGATGGCTCCACCGAATCCTGTGACGTGAAGTCGCGCATTGATACCGCCAATGAGGCGGTCTACTTCAAGCACGGCGGCATCCTGCACTATGTGGTGCGGGAAATGCTCAAGTCGGCGTAACAAGGCGGCACCTTGAGGGGCCCGGCGGGCTGTCCCGCCGGGCCTCAGTCTGCCTCCTCCCTCACTGCCAGCGATACCACCGGCAGTTCCAGCCAGAACATGGCACCCGTTCCCTGGATTGAGTCGTAGTCAACCAGACCGTTCATGTTGACCATCAATTCCCTGGTAATGGCGAGTCCAAGCCCGGTGCCGCCCTTGGCCCTGCGGTCTGAGGCGTCGGCCTGGGAGAATTTCTGGAATATCCGGTCCCGGAATCCGGGCGGTACCCCCTCCCCATGATCCCTCACGCACAGCCGGATCCGGTCCCGGTGGCTCTGGGTAAACACATCCACCGTGGCGTCGTTGGGGGAAAACTTGATGGCGTTGGACAGCAGGTTGGCCAGGGCCTGGTGGAAACGTTGACGGTCGACCCGGACCTTCACCGGTGCGAGCGTCTCCACATGAAGCCTGATTCCGCGCTCCCGGGCCAGGGGCTCGAGGTTCTCGATGCATTCCTCAACGAGGTCGGGCAGCTCGTGGTTACCGAGTTGGAAAATCATCTTGCCGGCTGCCAGCTTTTCGATGTCCAGCAGATCGTTGATCAGCAGGGCCAGTTGCTGGCTATTGCGGTAGG
This sequence comes from Marinobacter arenosus, assembly GCF_019264345.1. NCBI lineage: Bacteria > Pseudomonadati > Pseudomonadota > Gammaproteobacteria > Pseudomonadales > Marinobacteraceae > Marinobacter > Marinobacter arenosus. The sequence continues at coordinate 2,139,213 of NZ_JAHVAO010000001.1, read as the reverse complement.
CAATCTGGGCCAGCTTGGAGGCCCGTTCGGGCAGATCGCCCGCCGCATTGTTGGCAAGCAGGCCCAGGGATCCGGAAATGGAGGTCAGCGGGGTACGGAGTTCGTGGCTGACCGTGGAAATGAACTCACTTTTCAGGCGATCCACCTTCTTCTGCTCGGAGATGTCCTCGGCGATGAGCCAGATGACGGACTCGCCGTCGCCGCCGTCGAGCCGGAGGCCCTGAAGCGTGACCGGCACCAGACGCTGCTCGGCGTTCGGGAAGAACCCCTCCCGGCCGCTGAACCGGAAATCCCGGGTCAGGGTGTCGCGAATGCCCAGGCCCTCGGCCAGGGGTTTGCCGTGTTGATCGTAGGCGTTGTCGAAGAAGTCCAGCGTTTGCGCACCGCTGCCAAAACTGCGCTCGAAGGCATGGTTGGCCTCGAGCAATACCCCCCGGTGGGCACTGTAGAGCGCGATGCCAATAGGGGCGAGTTCAAACAGCCCCTTGAACCGGCGCTGGGTTTCCCGGTCTTTCAGCAACAGGTTGGTGAGCCAGAAGGTGCCCGCGGTGACCACCAGAACCATCAGGGCCAACAGGCCTCGCGAGAGCCAGGGTGACTCCGGGTGACTGGGCCAGCCCCGGGCCGGTTCGGCAAACAGCGTCCATCGTGTGCCCGGCATGTTGAGGCTGGTGGTTACCGGGTTGTTCCAGCGGGTTGCGCCTGTTCCCAGAAAGATGGCGTCCCGGTCATCGGGATCGGAGGCCGTCGACAACCCGAATTTCAGGTCGTTGTCGAACGGGACCAGACCGACCGTGCGATAGAGTCTCTGCAGGTCCAGGATGACCGAGACGACCCCCCAGAATTCGCCGCTCTGACTGTCGAAAATGGGAATTCGGCCGGCCAGCCCCTGTCCGCCCTGAACCAGGTTGATGGGACCACTGAACACGGCCCGACGGCTCTCAAGCATCAGCTCGATTTGTTTGGGGGGCAGGCTCTGCAGCGTCAGGTCGAGGCCCAGTGCGGCTTCATTGCCTTCCATGGGGTAGATGTTGCGAATGACGAATTCCGGGGCCAGTCCGATGTTCCTCAGGTCGGGCGCCAGCTGGAAGATCACCGCCGCCAGCTCCCGAAAGCGCTCTTCGTCGATGTCGGGTTGAACCGAGACGTTCGCGGCCAGGCCCCAGACCGTCTGAATGTTCTGCAGGATGGTGCCCTGAAGCTTGAGGCTGAGGTCATCCAGGCGCGCTTGCCACTGGTGGCGCACGTCTGTTTTATGCCGGGCGGTCCCGGCAGAATCCAGCGACAGCGCCACGGCAATCATCAACAGCAGGACGCCCAGCCGGGCGGTCCAGATCAGCGAATGAAACAGTTGGTCGCGGTTTTTTGAAGCCATTGTCAGGTACTCATTTTGCGCTAGCTGACCGGAATGTCGAGCCAGAAGCTTGCGCCCCTGCCCTCGGTCGATTCGAAACCAACCCCTCCACCCATCTGGGTCATGATCTCACGGGTGATGGCCAGGCCAAGGCCGGTGCCACCCCGGCCGCGGGTATCGGAACTGTCGGCCTGGGCAAATTTCTGGAAGATCCGGTGCCGGAAACTGTCGGGTATGCCCGGCCCCTGGTCGGAAACCTGAATACGGAATTGGCCGCGGTCGAGTCGGGTGCCAACGATCACGTCGCTGTGTTCGGGGGAAAACTTGATGGCGTTCGACAGCAGGTTGGCCAGGGCCTGTTCCAGGCGTTGGCCGTCGACCGCAAGGGTCTGGTCCGGATGGTGGTCGTTGAAGCGAACGGTGATGTCCCGCTCTACGGCATAGGTGCGCATGCGATCAATGCAGCGCTGGATCACCGGGCTGACCGTTTGCCATTGCAGGCGAATGCTCATTTTGCCGGAGGCCAGTTTTTCCATGTCCAGCAGATCGTCAATCAGTTGCTTCAGGTTGTCGCTGTTTCGGGCCGCGATGGCGATCATGCGCTCGACTTTTTCCGGCAGGGGGCCCAAGGCGCCGCCGGCAATGAGGCCGAGAGACCCGGCAATGGACGTCAGCGGTGTGCGCAGTTCGTGGCTGACGGTGGAGATGAACTCGTTTTTCATCTGCTCCACCTTCTTGCGTTCAGAGATGTCCTCAATCAGCGACCAGATCAGCGAGCGACCGGAGGCGTTGGTGATCAGAAGGCCCTGGATGATCGCAGGGTAGGTGCTGTGATCCTTGCGCAGGATGTCCTGCTCAAAGGGCCCGAAACGCCCTGTTTCTTCCAGTTCCGCCAGGGCGCGATCGCGCAATCGGGCAAATCCGTCGCCGGGCAACAGTTGCTGGAAGTCCAGTGTCATGAACTCCTCCCGGGTGTACCTCGTGGGCGCCAGCAACGCCTGGTTCACGTCCAGGAAACTGGCCTGGCGATAGTCGTTCAGGGCAATGCCGATGGGGGACAGCTCGAACAGCCGTCGCAGCTCTTCCTCGCTTTCCTGAAGGGCGAGCTGGATGCGCTTCTTGTCGTCGATATCGGCAATGTAGCCGTGCCACATGATGCTCTTATCGGCCAGCAGTTCCGGAGTTGCGCGACCTTCCACCCAGCGCCAGTCGCCATCGCCCCGGGTCGTGCGGTATTGCTGTTGCCAAACCGAGAGTTGATGGGCCGATTCGGCGATGCTGGCGCCCACCGCGTCCAGATCGTCCGGGTGAATGCGCGAGAAGACGGGCGATGCATCCTCGCAAACGTCCTCGCTCTCGACACCATAGATCTCCCGGATGCCCGGCCCGGAGAACGGAAACGCCGAAGAGCCGTCCGGCCAGAGTCGATACTGGTACAGCATGCCGGGCGTCTGTTCGACCAGTTTGGTCAGGGTTTGAACGCCGATGCGCCGTTCGAGAACGCCTGCCACCCAGCGAGCCAGCAGGGTGACAAAGGTGACTTCGGTTTCGGAAAAACCCTGTTCTCGCGGTGTTGTTGAGGAAAAGTTGAGCGTACCGAACAGCCGGTCATGAAGGTAGATGGGCGCTGCAACGTAGCTTTCGAGGCCAAACAGTTCGTAACAGGGCCGGTCCCGGTAGGGCGAACGGGCCATGTGGGCAATCGCGAGGCTGTCGTCCTGCTCGACCATAATGGAGCAATAGGTGTTGGGGAGGGCAAAACTGAGCCCCTCCTCGAGCCCGGCATCGTCCGGCGCGTCGAACCACAGGACAGTGTAAACGTTGCTGGTGATCTCGCTGACAATGGCAACGGGCATGCCCAAGTAATCGGCGCCGAGCCGCAGCGCTTTGCGGATGCGCGCGTCGTCGTCTGTTTCCGGATCCAGCGCGAGGTCGTTCAGGATGCTCAGGGCGGTATTCTGTTGCTGCATCTTTTGCAGGTTCGCCATCTCCGCCGTGACATCCGCATGGGTGCCGTACATCCGCAGCGGTTCGCCATTGCTGGTCCAATCGAACACCTTGCCCCGATCATGGACCCACACCCAGTGCCCGTCCTTGTGCTGCATCCGGCAACGGTAGTCGTACTCATCGAGCTCCCCGGCGAAATGGGCCGCCAGTAGGCGCTCGGATTTCTGCAAATCCTGCGGATGGGCAAGGTTAAGCCAGGTCTGGATACTGACCGGTTCCAGTTCCTCCAGCCGATATCCACAAATTTGGGCCCAGCGCTCGTTGAAGACGGTTTCGCCGGTCTGGACATTCCATTCCCAGGTTCCAACCCGGGTCCCCTCAATAACCGCACGAGCGCGCTTTTCGCTTTGCTTGAGATCCCGGTAAAACTCCGAAGCCGCCTGCAGGTTGATTTCCCGCTCGACGCAATCGGCCAGTTCCCGGAGCAGGTTTCGGTCCTCCTCGCTAAACCGGCGTGGGGTCCGGTCAATGATGCATAGCGTTCCCAGCCGAAAGCCCTCGGGACTGTGCAGGGGCGCTCCCGCGTAGAAGAGGATATCGGGTGCTGCTGTCACCAGGGGGTTGTCGGCGAACCGTTCGTCGTTGCGGGCGTCCTCAATGACCAGGACGTCCGAATGCAGGATCGCGTGGCCACAGAAAGAAATGTCCCGGGGCGTCTCAGGAACGTTGAGGCCCTGGCACGATTTGAACCATTGCCGGTTACGGTCAACGAGGGTCACCAGGGCGATGGGCACATCGAACATTTTGCCGGCCATGCGGGTGAAACGATCGAATCGTTCCTCCGGGCTGGTGTCGAGCAGACCGGTGCGCTCAACGGCCGCCAGGCGCTCCAGTTCGTGCGAGGGTAGATCCGGCGCTTTCATGGCAGTCAGGTCTCTTGTCCGGCGACGGGCAGCTCAATCCAGAAATGGGCTCCCTGATCGTAGTAATAGCCGATGCGGCCGTCCATCAGGGCGATGAGCTCCCTGCAGATCGCCAGCCCCAGGCCCGTGCCTTTTGTTGATCGTGTGCTGCCTGTCTCCGCCTGGGCGAATCGTTCGAACAGCCGCTCCATGAAGGTTTCGGGCACCCCTTCGCCGCTGTCCCGCACGGTAATTCGCAGCGATTCGGAGCCACTGCGCTCTACCCGGATGTCCACCTTGCCCCTGGCCGGCGAAAATTTAATGGCATTGCTGACGAAGTTGTCGAGTATCTGCCGTAACCGGTGCGGATCGGCAATGACCGTATGGCGGGGGTCGCAGGTGGCCGTCAGGGTAACCTCATGATCGCTTGCCATGGCCTGATTGCCTGAAACCGCAGCGTCGATGATTGGGTGCAGTGTCTCCTGTCCCAGCGATACCGCCATTTGGCCCGCAGACAGCTTGCTGAAATCCAGCAGGTCTGAAATGAGAAGTTGCAGCCGCTCCCCGTTTCGCAGCGCCAGGGTGCTCATTTGTTGCGCCCGCTCAGGCAGGTCGCCTGCGGCCCCGGATTGGATCAGGCGCAGTGCGCCGTTGATTGAGGTCAGGGGGGTGCGCAGTTCGTGACTGACGTTGGAGACGAAGTGCTCTTTCATCTGAGCGATGGCATCTCGCTCGTCCATCAGGCGGTTGAAGGCCAGGGCCAGATTTCGCACCTCCACGGGGCCCGAGTTGTCCAGCCGGGCTGCTTCGGAGGGGTTCCGGACCATGTTCTCGATTTTCCGGGTCATGCGATCCAGGGGGGTGGTGGCGTATCGGCTGAGCCGATAGCTGATCAGGGCGATCAGGACAGCGATGCCCAGACTGATCCCGAAGAAACGCACGAACGAGGCTTCCGCCGGAGCCGTCGCCCATTCGAATGGGACGGCACGAATGAACTGCCAGCCGAGCTTCTGCAGGTGGCTGGTGGCGTAGATGAGGAGTTGGCCATCAGGCCCCTCGGTGGTGCCAAAGCTGATGCCAGACAGAGCGGCGTCAATCAGTGGGTTTTCACCGGGGGGCGGTAAGGACTGGATGCCCCGATCGGCTGTCGGTCCACCTTCGATGTACAGGAAATTGTTGGTATCGATGACCCGGAATCTGGCGTCGTCGTTGGCAATTTCGCTCAGCATGTCCGCTGGAATAATACTGGTTTCGCCCAGGTTGATGGTGCCGCTGAGAAACCCGAGGAGATCGTCGTCGTCCGTTTGAATGGGCGCGATGAAGGATATCAGTGGTACGCCGGTCGTGCGGCCCATGATCGGGCGGCTGATGACCGGTTGCCGGGTTCTCATGGCCTCTCTGAAATGTTCCCGGTCCGCATAATTGGTGCCGATGCGTCCGGGCACAGAGATCGTCTCTGCAATGGCGGTTGCCTTGTCATCGAACACGAGGATGCCGTCCGGGAACAGGGACCGCAGGAGCCTCTGGCGCTCGAGTTGTTCCGAGATGTCCTCAAGGCTGTGCAGCCTTTCGCCGTCCGTGAGCATGGTGGCGGATTCCGCAAGCACATCCAACTTCAACTGCAACCGCTGGTCGACCTCGGCTGAAATGCGCCGGGTTTCATTCAACTGCTGTTTGGTCAGGATGGTTTCGAAATCATCGACCAGGGCCCCGTAGGCAATCAAAAGCACGGAACCCACCGTTGCAACGGTTCCGACAAGGATGATCAGGGCAATTCGGGTGCCCAGGGACAATGAGCTCAAACCGACTTCCTTCTGGTACTTTCCTGGAAATGCTGCTTTTATGTGACTGGGAGTCTGGCACAATCCAATAGTGGAGCAGATTACACGGAAGGGCCATGTCTGAAGAGAAAAAATCTGAGGTTGCACGGAAGCTGGAACTTCTGAAGCTGCGGTTCAAGGATAAAGCAACGACGGATATAGGGCTCTTGCAGTCGGCGGTAGGCCGGTTTCGTGCGGGAGAGGTCTGTGCCAGTGACATTGCCTCCGTCTACCATTCCCTGCACAGACTGGCAGGATCAGCGGGCACCTTTGGCTACACCGCGCTTGGCGAGGAAGCGCGTTCACTGGAAATGATGGTTAAGCCGCTGATTGGCAGTGACGATGGCCCGTCTGATTCCGCCCTGGCCCCCGAGCAGGTCCGTGATGTGATCAACCCGGCCTTCGCGTCGCGGATCGCCAACCTGGACAGTCTGTTGTCCCTCGAGCAGGATTCGGTCCGGCCCCAGTCCGCCGCTTCGCCACTCAGAGTGGGCGGTAGTCCGGACGAATCCGTTGTGCTGATTGTCGATCCTGATCAGGATCTGGCTCGTGACCTGATGTGTGGCCTGGAGTTCCACGGATTCCTGGCCAACGTCTTTCCTTCCATGGACAGTGCACTGGCGAACGGTTTGGCCGGAGTCTCCGCGCTGATTGTCAGGGACGAACTTGTGATCCGCGAACGCGCCACCTTCAACGCGATGGCGGACATGCCTCCTGTTATCTGTGTCGGGGCTGAAGATTCCTTCCTGGGGCGTTACGCGCTGGCAGAGCGGGGAATCGACGGCTTTGTTTGCGAGCCCGTGGATATTCCCGTTCTTGCGGATTACATGGCGCGGCTAATTTCGGATCACAATGAAGGTCACTCCAGCCGGGTCATGATTGTGGATGACGATCCCGAGTTGCTTGAACACTATGGCCTGGTGCTGGAAAACGGCGGGATGGACGTTCGGCGGGTTAACGACCCGGCGCAGATTCTGACAGTCCTTTCGGAGTTCAGGCCAGACATCGTCCTGATGGACGTCCAGATGGGGCAGTTCAGTGGCCCCAGTCTGGCCCGGATGCTTCGCTTCGATCCGGAATGGCTGGGGCTTCCGATCATTTTTCTGTCCTCCGAGGAAGATCGGGAATTCCAGGTTGAGGCGTTGTCTCAGGGTGGTGATGATTTTCTTGCCAAGCCGGTATCGGATGCGTTCCTGCTCCGTGCCGTGTCCGTGCATTGTTACCGAGCCCGGCAGCTGGACAAACTGGCCTCTCGGGACAGCCTGACAGGGCTGCTCAAGCACTCGTTGGCCAAATCCGAAATTCAGAAAGAGCACGCCCGTTGCATGCGCCTGAACCAGACGTCGGTCGTCGCGATGTTGGACCTTGATCACTTCAAACAGGTCAACGACCGGTATGGCCACAGAACCGGGGACATCGTCATCAAGGGGTTGGCAAACCTGCTTCGACACCGGCTTAGGACATCGGACGTGATTGGCCGGTACGGTGGTGAAGAGTTTGTGGTTGTGCTGCCCGACTGTCCGGTCGAGGACGCACACCGTGTTCTTCAGTCCGTGTGCGACCATATGGCCGGGATCGTATTCAGTGGCGGTGACCGGGAATTTTCCGTGACCCTGAGTGTTGGTCTGGCGTCGCTCGGGGACTACCCCACCAGTGACGATGCCCTGGAAGCGGCGGATCAGGCCCTGTACCGGCGCAAGCAGGGCGGCCGCAATGGCGTGACTGTGAGTGGCGATGAATCGACATCGGTCGGGACGGTCAGCTGATTTATGGATGCCCTGGTTGTAGAAGATGATGATCTGATGGCCGATCTTCTGGAAACGGTCGTGGCGGGGCTCCATCCGGCCATGACGGTATCCAAGGCCTCTGGTTTTCAGGAGGCCATGTCGGTTTGGCAGAGCAACAAGCCGGGCCTGCTGATTGTTGACTGGAATCTGCCGGATGGGTCGGGTCTCGAAATCATTCGTCAGGTCCGGTCCAGGGACACCGAGGTTGCCATTGTCATGATTACGGGTCGAGCCGACCGGGAGTCGATCCTGAAGGCAGCCCATTACCGCATCAACGGTTATATCAGCAAACCCTTCAACGTCGAGATGCTGCACGAACGCCTGATGGCGATGATTGGTCAGGCCTTGCCCGAGGCTGCCCCCGAGTCCGATTCGCTGGAAGACATGCTCACGGCTGGGCTCGATACCGTCATCCAGCTTCCGGCAAGAACGGATGCGGCCAGTGTGCTCGAATTGATGGCTAGGGCGGACGGGCTCTCGTCGGGACAGCTGGCAGAGCGTTGGCGGAACGACGCATCTCTGACGGCGCGACTGCTGGATGTCGCCAACCGGTCCTCGTTCCGCAGGACGGGCGCCCCCCAGGCCAACCTCCGGGACGCGATTTCTCTGATGGGCGTGCCCATGGCCCTGAACCAGGCGCTGGCGTTGGCTTTGGATGTCAGTGCTGCTTTCTCCACCGACGCCCTGACGGCGATGGCGGTCAGTTACCAGAAACAGGCGGAAGCCGTCGTCGGAGAGGCCCAACGGATGGCGCAGGCGCTGGGCAAAAACTCGGCGCCTTTTCAGACGGCCGGACTGTTGAGTCGCATCGGTGAGCTGGCGGTATTGAAAGTGATGGACCGGTTCCTGAAACAGGGTGGGGAGCTGACGGACCAGACCATGGTGCAGGCGATCAAGGACTGGGCCCAGCCCTATGGAAACCGGCTCAAGGTCCAGTGGCGATTGCCGTTGGAACTCCGGCAACGGATCGGTGCGGTCCACCATGTTCCCCGGGAGAACGTGACGCAGGATCGGTTGATCATGCGCGCTGCGGCACTGGTGACCAGTGAATCGGCGCGGGACGAAGAACGCAGCAGGCTGTTGCGGCAACTTGGACTCGAAGAATGGCAGGCAACGGGGAACGCACCGGGCAAAGACGATGAGGGCGGATGAGATGGCAGACGCAGGTAGTGAGCTGGAAAAGATCATGTTGGTGGAAGACGAGGAAGACATCCGCGCGGTGGCCGAGCTTGCCCTGGAAGCGGTTGGGGGCTTTACCCTGAAAACCTGCGCGTCCGGCCAGAGCGCGCTGGAGACTCTTGAGTCATTCCAGCCGCAGCTGATCGTGCTCGACGTGATGATGCCCGGCATGGACGGCCCGACCACGCTGAAGGCGATTCGCCAGCGACCGGGATTTGCCCGAACCCCCGCGGTGTTCATGACCGCAAAAGTGCAGCCCGACGAGGTCAGCGGGTACTTGTCGCAGGGAGCGGCTGCGGTGATTCCCAAGCCCTTCGATCCCATGGCACTGCCGGATCGGATTCGCGAGATATGGGACAGCCTCGACGCCAAAGCACACCCGCAATGACCCAATCTGACGGCTCGCGCTGGTGTCGCAGCCAGCGATTCGGTTACCCTGTTGGAAACGAATCCCTGGTATTATTGAGGCCCCTGTCATGTCGTCTGAACCCTCCCAGGATGAGCTGAAAGCAAAGCTGAATCTGGAAACGTCCCGCATCCACTGGCACGACCTGCAAACCTATTTTGCCCGCGGGCAAGTGGTCCGGGTTGCGCCGGAGCTCGACTTGCTGGAGGTGGCGACCGAGTTGGCAGCCGACAACAAATCCCGGTTCCAGCAATGGATGACCGACGGCAAAGTGGGCGATATCCCGGCGGACCTGGCCCAGGCCTGGTACGACAGCAATACCGAACTCTGGGCGGTGGTGATTGCGCCCTGGGTACTGGTCCAGGATCGGTCCGGCCATGTCCTGCATTGATCGCACCGTGGATCTGAGATGAATCTGCACTACTTTCACGGTCGCGGCCCGCTGAAGGCCCTGGTGATGGTGCGCCGGGATCACCGCCTTGAGCTGTTCATCAGGCCGGTGGGTGAGGGCACCTGGGCACTGGTGGCCCTGACCGGGCCGGATCAGGGGCAGCCCGAACGCAAGCATTGCCAGGGGCCCTGGTCCACGCTGGCCCGGGCCGAATCCGTCTTGCGCAGTACCGCCGGCGCCTTGATGGGAAATGGGTACGAGCCGCGCCCCTCGGATTACGTGGTGTGGTCGGTGACGGCCCAGCGGCTGGCCCGTGCACTGCGTCCCGACCAGGCCAGCGGCACTGACCGTCACACACTGGATCCCGACCAGTTCGAACCCCTTTTCTGATCGACACCTCCCATTATTCTTCCTGAGGAAACCATGCTGACCGGCGCACTGCTGATTCTTGCTCCCCTGTTTTTGGGCTTTGCCCTGTCCCTGGAAAACCGCCGGGCCATGACAATGATTCACTACCTGGTGGAGAGCCTTGTCTATTTCATTCTCGCCCTGCTGGGCTTGGGGCTGGGGCAGATGGAAGGGCTCGCCAACCAACTCGGTGATATGGCGGTGCAGGTGGTCGCGCTGGTCAGTGTCCTGTTTGTGGCGAACATGGCCGGACTCTGGCTGTTGCATCGCTGTCTGCCCATGGCGACTGAACAGGGCGAGGTCAACGAGCGCCCGGGATACCGTCGCCTGTTCATGGCAGGTCTCAAGCCGCTGCTCGCGGTTCTGGTTGGTCTGCTTGCCGGCTATTTCCTGCTGCCGCCACTGCCCCTGGTCGAGGATGTTGCGACCTGGTCACTGATGCTGCTGTTATTCCTGATCGGGCTCCAGCTCCGCAACGCCGGACTATCGCTTCGTAAGTTGCTGATGAACCGACAGGGTCTGGGTATCGCCCTGGCACTGACTGTGAGCTCTCTGGTGGCAGGCGCCGCTTTGATTCCGGTGCTGGCCCTGCCATGGCACGATGTTCTGGCGCTGGCCTCCGGATTTGGCTGGTACTCGCTGTCCGGGATTGTGGTGGGCGAGGCGTTGGGACCGGCGTGGGGCGGCGTTGCCTTCCTCAATGATGTCTTGCGGGAAATCATCGCCCTGGCCATCATTCCCGTGTTGATTGCGAGCCGACCGGCCATGGCGATTGGCTATGGCGGCGCCACGGCGATGGATTTCACATTGCCGGTGATACGCAGCAGTGGAGGTCTGGCGTGTGTGCCTGTGGCAATTGCCTCGGGCTTCCTGCTGTCGTTTCTGTCGCCCATCCTGATGGGGATTTTCCTGTCTCTGGGCTAAATTGCTCCGGCGCAACACCGGTAAGGGTTTTACCGGCACGGGCGCACACAGTAAGATTAAAAGAAGGTAACTTCTCCGTCGCGGAGTGATCAATGCATCGTCGCCACTTTCTAGGGTTCTCGGTTGCCGCCGCTATGGCGGCGTCGGGCCTTTCCGGATGTGGCCGCGCACAACCGCTCCGGATGGGCATCCACCCCTGGATTGGCTACGAACCCCTGTATCTTGCCGAGGAATTCGGCTGGCTTCCCGAGTCGGTTACGTTGCTCAAGGGGGCGGCCGCGGCGGATTCCATGGCCGGTTTACTCGCCGGTGAGCTTGACGGTGCGGCACTGACACTGGATGAGATGCTGCGGGTCAAGGATCAGGGTGGGGATCTGGTTGTCGTCGGGGTGACGGACGTGTCGGCAGGCGCCGATGTGCTGGTGGTGCGGCCCTCTATCGGGGAGCTGCGGGAACTCAAAGGTCAGCGGGTTGCGGTCGAACTCACCGGCGTGTCCGGTATCATGCTGATCAAGATTCTGGAGCGGGCCGGACTCCGTCGTGACGACATCATCCAGGTTGACCTCCCGGTCAATGAGCACCTCGACGCCTGGCGGCGTGGGCAAGTGGATGCGTCCGTCTGTTATGAACCTGTCGCCTCGATCCTGCAAAGTCAGGGCGGTGTCCGGCTGTTCGACAGTGGGGACCTGCCCGAGACCATCTTTGATGTGCTCGTGGTGAATCGGGAAATAACCCGGAACAATCCCCGGGCGGTCCGGGATCTTCTGGCCGCTCATTTCTCAGGGCTGAAGCACCTGGTCCGCAACCTCCACGATTCGGTCTACCGCGTCGCCAGTCGCCAGAACACCTCCCCGGCTGCAATCCGGAAGGCGCTGGCAACGGTGATGCTGCCTGACCTGGCCGCAAATCAGCGCTACCTTGCGTCGACCGGCAGGATTGAAATGATCGCGCGTAACCTGGGGCACATCATGATGAGCGAGGGCATGATTGGTCAGATGCCCAATTCCCGTCGACTCTGTGATCCCTCCTTTCTGCCACGGAGTGTCATTTGAAGGCTCTACGGCTGGGGGTGTCCCTCATGCTCCTGCAACTGGCTGTCCTGTTGCCAACCGTGGCCTCGGCGACCGGTCCGACGCTGACTTTCGGAGTGTTCGCCTCGCGACCCGAGGCCATCCTGCGGGATCGGTATGAGCCTCTGACCGCCTATTTGTCCGAGGCCATTGGCAAACCCGTCGAGCTGCGATTGCTGAACCAGGACGAGATGAATCGTGCACTGGCCTCCAACCGGCTGGATTTTATTGTCACCAACCCCAGCCATTTCCTGATGATTCGAAGTGAACGAAGCCTGACCGGTGTGCTCGCCACGGTGATGCGGACGTGGAACGGGACGTCCACAACCAGCCTGGGTGGCGTCATCATTACCGGTGCGGATCGCACAGACATCAACGGTCTTGCTGATATTCGGGGCAAGAGCATCGCGACGCCCGGGGACCACTTTCTGGGGGGATACCAGGCCCAGGTGCTGGAGCTGATGGAGGCGGGGCTGGATATTCGTCGTCATAATCTGATTAAACGGGTTGGCAGTCACGACCGGGTTATTCGTGCGGTCATGGCGGGTGATGCCGACGTCGGCTTCGTCCGGTCCGGGGTCCTGGAGCAGTTGTCCGTGAGCCAGCCGGAGCTGATGCAACAGCTACGGGTGTTGAACGAGCAGCAGCTCACAGGATTTCCGTTCCGGGTGTCCACACGGCTGTACCCGGAGTGGCCCCTGGTGGCGCTCCCTCATGTCGACAGCGGGATGATCCGGCGGACCGCTTCCGCCCTGTTTGCCCTGGAGGAAGATTCTGCCGTTGCCCGCGCGGCGGGCATTGCCGGTTTCTCGCCACCGGCGGACTACCAGTCCGTGGAATACCTGGCCCGCCAGCTGCGCATTGCGCCCTACGATCAGGTGCCTGAGGTCACCTGGGTTGATGCCCTGCATCAGTACCGGATCTGGGTGTTCACGGTGCTGGTCCTGGTGATGCTGCTGGTCACCAGCACCCTGTGGCTGGCCAAGCGGACGCGCCAGCTGACGGTCGAGCAGGGGCGATTGCGCCGACTCATCGTGAGCTGGCCACAACCCATGCTGATGATTCAGGGCGGTGTGTTTGTAGGCACCAACCGGGCTGCGGTTGACTTGTTCGGGTACGCCTCCCGGCAGTCGCTGCTGGGCAAGGATATCGCCAGCTTTTCTCCCGATCAGCAGCCCGATGGCACGCTGTCCCGCCAGAAAATGGAGGCGTTGGTCGCCCGGGTGAGCAGGGGGGAAGTAAACCATGGCGAATGGGTCTTCCAGCGCGCGGACGGAAGCGATGTCTGGGTCGATATGACCATCGCCCCGGCTCACGACGCCAATGAGTCGGTCCCTTTCCTCCTGTGCTCGCTGTATGACATCACTGGGCGCAAACAGGCGGAACAGAAGCAGCGACTGGCGGCCAGCGTGTTTGATTACGCCCGGGAGGCCATTTTCATCACCGACCGCCACGGCATCGTGGTGGATGTGAACGATGCCTTCGTGTCGATTACCCGTAGCCCCCGCAGTTATGCCATCGGCCAGCCACCGCCTCTGCCCATGGATGAGGGCAGCAGCGTGTTCCAGAGTGCCCGCAATCAGGGTTTCTGGCACGGTGAGTTCACCGCCACCCGGGGCGACGGCGCCCCCCTTTCCCTGGCCGTGACCATCAGCTCAGTTCGCGACGACATGGGGAAGATTACCCACTTTGTCGGCATTTTCAGTGACGTTACCCGCCTGAAAGAGCAGGAGCAAAAACTGCTCACGCTGGCGCACTACGATGCTCTGACCGGTCTGCCAAACCGGGTACTGTTTGCCGATCGGCTGCAGCAGGCCATGGCCCAGGCCCGACGCCAGGAATACCGGATTGCCGTTGTCTACATTGATCTGGATGAGTTCAAGCCGGTCAACGACGCCTTTGGCCATGAGGCGGGGGACAAGCTTCTGGTGCAGGTGGCCGAGCGGATGCGCCTGGCATTGCGGGAAGAGGATACGCTGGCTCGCCTCGGTGGAGATGAGTTCGCCGCGGTGGTGGTCAACGTTCCCGACGAGGACGATCTGGAGGGGTTGCTGTCGCGTTTGTTGCGAGCGGTTTCGACACCGGTCTGGGTGTCGAATCATTCCATTAAGGTGTCTGCCAGTGTTGGCTATACCCTCTTCCCCCAGTTGCCCGATCTCGACGGTGACCAACTCCTGCGTCAGGCAGATCAGGCCATGTACCGAGCCAAGCAGCTGGGCAAAAATCGTTATTGTCGGTTCTTCCCCGATAGCATCTAGTTCTCGCCGGGCAGGGTGTCTGTTGCCGGCGTCCATTGCAGGGATTTGCTCCATTGGTCCGACAGACGTCGGACCGAACTGAGATCGTCCAGAAGCCGGTCTCCGGAACTGGTCGGAACGTCGCGCCGCACGACCATTCCGAGCAGGGTCGATTTCAATTGATGATAGGTCCGCTCCGCGTCGTTGAAGGTCTCGGACGACGCACCCTCAGAAGCAATCAACGCACGAAGCACATTCAGGTAATTCTCGAGGCCGGGCCTGAGCGGCGCGAACTCCGGTTCATGGCGGGCGGCTTGCAGACGCAACAGCGCAGGCGCCAGCGCGATGGTCTCCACCAGGTAGCGACACGTCCGGATGCTTTGCGTGAGAGCGTCGACCGTTGAGGGGTGCATTCTTTCCGCGCGCAAGCGGGCGATGTAGTCGTTGATGGCGGTATTGAGGCTGAGAGCCGCTTCGGACTTCGGCTGTATCTGGCCGGGCTTCAACCCTTCCCGGTCGACACAGACTCTCAGCAGCCCCCGGGCCAAATTGATCAACCGCTTCATTTCCTCGTCCACCGCCCCAACGGCGAGCTCGGGTGTCGTCACCAGCGTGTCGTCGAGATAGCGGGGTTCGGCATTGTCCTCCTCCTTGCTGCGGAACAGCCGGCCCAGGAAATAGGCAAGTCGGGGGGCGAAGGGCAGCATGATGGCGGCGCCGAGAACGTTGAACAGGGTGTGGAACAAGGCCAGCGACACGGCCGGACTGGCACCCAGCTCAAACCATCGGGCCAGTGCGGCGACCAGCCAGAGCAGCAGCGGTAGGATGGCCACGGCGATGGCACCGGTCACCAGATTGAACGTGACGTGTCCGAGCGCGAGTCGTCGGGCGTTGGCCGTCGCGCTGAGTACCGCAATCGCGGCCGTGGACGTCGTCCCCAGGTTGGCACCAATGACGGCGGCGGCCGCGTTCTCAAGGGACAGGAGGTTGCTGGCAGCGGCACTGAGAATGATGGCCAGGGCCGCACTTGAGGACTGGGTAAGCAGGGTGGCCAGGAACCCGAACAGGACAAACAGGGGCAGGCCGTATTGTTGGCCCAGCATGCCTTGGCCGTCCACTCCCTCCGTAATGACTCCGAGTGAATCCTTCAGTAGCGACAACGCCAGGAAAAACAGGGCAAAGCCGGCCAACGCCTCGCCCACGGCCCTGCTCCGATGCCCCGAACTGAGCAGTCTCAGCGCCATGCCCAGGGCCAGCAGGGGCATGGCAAACGCTTCAATCTTGATGTCGAAGCCCACCAGGCTGACCAGCCACCCGGTCATCGTGGTCCCGACGTTGGCGCCGAAGACCACGCCAAGGGATTGGCCGAGGCTCAGCAGCCCGGCGTTTACGAAGCCGATGGTGGCAACGGTGACAGCGCTGGATGATTGCACGATGCCTGTGATCAGTACCCCGGTACCAAACCCCTTCAACGGGGTTTTGGTCCAGTCCGAGAGCATGTGGCGCAACTGGGGCCCGGCGGCGTGTTTCAGGCCGTCGGTCATCATTTCCATGGCCAGCAGAAATAGCGCGAGGCCGCCAAGAATCTGGAAGATGGAGGCAATCATCGGAACATCGGGTTTTCCGGTCAGGGGTTATTGCAAGCTTAGCAGAGGGCGCTCTCGACCCCAGGGCTCAGACCATGAACTTACGAACATCGATCCGGTAGTCCTCGGGATCCACCGAGCGGAGAATGCGGTCCTGGGTACCGGACCGACCCAGGTCGATGGTGTCCACCGTGATCGGCATGCGGAATCGGGTGTGGTACATCACACGGACCACCGGCAGGCGCTGGTCCTGCTCATTGGCCTCCACCACCACACCCAGCCGGCCGCTTTCCAGCAACACCATCGAACCAACCGGATACAGGCCGATGCAGCGGATGAACTGCTTGACCAGGGACGGGTCCAGATGGTCCCCGCTCCACTCCAGAAGTTTTTTCAGTCCCTGAGTCGGTGTCATGCCCTTGTGGTAGACCCGGTCGGAGGTAATGGCATCGTAGACATCGGTGATGGCAACCATGCGGCCGTAGACGGAAATTTCCTCGCCCCTGAGGCCCTCGGGGTAGCCGCTACCGTCAAGGCGTTCGTGGTGCTGCGCCGCAGTGATGACGGCCAGTTCGCCAATTCCCTCGGTGGCGGACAGGATGTCACGGGAATGGCGGGCATGAAGTTTCATGACCTCAAACTCGTCGGCTGAGAGCCTCCCGGGTTTGTGCAGGATCTCGTCGGGCGTCAGGATCTTGCCCAGATCGTGAAGCAGGGCGCCGACGACGGTCTGGTGCAGAACGTCCGCGGGCAGGCCCCGGTAGTTGCCAAACAGGGACATCAACACGCTCAGGTTGACCGAGTGTTCGAGCAGGTAGTTGTCTTTATCCCGAATGCGTCCGAGGCAGCTGAGGGCATTGGCATTACGCAGTACCGAGTTCTGCAACTCGTCGGCCAACTGGTGAATCGGGGCAATGTCGATGGCGCCGCCGATCTTGACGTTGTTCATGAAATCGCCCACCAGCCCCTGGGCCTGGCTGTGGATCTTCTGGGCAATGACCAGTTCCTCCGCCATCGGCACGTGCGGTCGTAGACCGGGCGTCTGCTCTCCGGCAGTCTGCAGGGCCGCTTCGTTGCGCCGATCCACTTCGGCGGCGGTTTCGGAATCCTGGGTGTCCAAACCTTTGGACGCGTCGATGTAAACGAACGCAACACCCATCTGGCGGATCTTCTCGATGGTTTCCTCTTTTTTAACGACGCCTCGCTTGCGCTGGCTGTTGTGAGGAATCCAGTCGTTGTTGAGGTCGGTGATGTACATGCCGACCTTCAAAGCCGAGATGGGAATGCGCTTGATCATTGATTGGGGAAGAACGTCCGCAGGCTGTTCTGGTAGGTTTTACTCAACACCTCGGCCAGTGGCAGTTCCTTAACCTCGGCAATCTTTTCCGCCACGAATGGCAGATAGAACGGGGCATTTTCACGGCCGCGGTAAGGCACGGGCGTCAGGAACGGCGCATCGGTTTCCAGCAGGATCTGCTCGATGGGCGACATGCGCACGATGTCGCGCACATTCTCCGCCTTCTTGAACGTTGTGATGCCGTTGAAGCCAAGGCACCAGCCCTGGTCCAGCGCATATCGCGCGAGCCCCGGCCCTGAGGTAAAGCTGTGAATCACGCCGCGCCGGCTCAGGGTGTCTTCGAATTCCCGCAGAATCGCGATGGTGTCGTCGTCTGCCTCACGGCTGTGGATAACCACCGGTCGGTCGTGGTCGCAGGCGATCTGAAGCTGACGACGGAAGACCTCGCGCTGCACGTCCCGATCGGCGTTGTCGTAGAAGTAATCCAGGCCGATCTCACCGACCGCAACGATCTTGTCGTCGCTGGCGTGGGCCCGGATTTCCGCCTCGGCGGCATCGGAATAGCTTTCCGCCTCGTGGGGATGGATGCCCTGGGTGCCATACACCCACGGTGCAACCTGGCTCAGTTCCCGGACCCGGGCCAGATTGTCCGCGGACACGGCAATGGTGATCACCTTCTCGATGTTGACCCGTTGGCTCTGATCCAGGGTGTCCTCCAGAGGGCGGTCCTTGAGGTAGTCCAGGTGGCAGTGGGTTTCGATAATGGGATGATCGAAAACGGGAATCTCGCGACGTTTTTTGCTCATTGCCGTGGGTTTAACTCCATCGCAGCCTCGGAGAGACTGCTATCCTGAGAATTTAATGGCCACAAGTTTACCAGTTTGTACGATTGTTGACGCCCATGACAGCGATAGGGAGTTCCCGGCATGCGTGTTTCGAAATTTGCCAATAGCTGGTTTTATGACCCCGACAAACCCCGGTTCCATGACTACCCGTACCTGCTGGAGGATGACGACACGCTACCGGCACTGGAGTCCAGCCTGGAGGAAATCGGGGAATACCAGCGCCGGCTGTGGGCCAACCGGAACCGGGCACTGCTGGTGGTCATTCACGGTCCGGACACCAGTGGCAAGGACAGTCTGATCCGCACGCTTGCGACCTACGCAGACCCGGCAGGCTTTCATGCCTGGTCGTTCGGTCGTCCCCAGGGGGCGGAAACCCGCCACGATTTCCTGTGGCGCGTGGTGCCATACCTGCCCGGGTTTGGCGAGATGGTTGCCTTCAACCGAAGTCATCATGAGGCGGTCATCAGTGAACGCATCTGGCCGGTTCATGCCCCCGAAAGTTACAACTGGCGTAACCGGCACCACGCCATCCGAAACTTCGAGTGGAATCTGGTGGAGGAGGGCACCACGGTCGTCAAAATCTGGCTGAACCTGTCGGAAGACGAGCATCGCCGTCGGCTGCTGAAGCGACTGGACAAACCCCGCAAGCGCTGGAAATTCGACCGGTCCGATATTGATGGCTGGGAAAAACGCGATCAGTATGCGGCCTTTGCGGAAGAAGCCATGGCCCAGACCCATTCCCGGGAGGCGCCCTGGTTCGTGGTGCCGGGGGATCGGAAGCCTCAGGCCCGCAGGATTGTCGCGGCTATCCTGGCGGAACAGTTGCAGCGGCTGGCCCCGGACTACCCGCAAGAAGACCGGGCGATACTGGACGAGTACCGTCAACTTCTGGCCAGCAAGGGCGTGAAATAAACCGACACAGGGAGGCGCAGATGCGCGTAGTTGTAGTGGGCGGCGGCGTTGTGGGGGTGACCACCGCGTACGAACTGAATCGCCGGGGCCACGAGGTGACCGTGCTGGAACGGCATGAGGTCGCAGGCAACGAGACCAGCAAGGGCAATGCTGCCCAGCGTTCTTACGGGGTAGTTTACCCCTGGGCGGATCCCGGCATGGTGTTCAAGGCCCTGCCCTGGCTGTTGAAACAGGACGGTCCGCTGAAAATGCGCATGCCGCCCTCGGTCGAGGCCGTCAGGTTCATGTTCGCCACCCTGCGCTACGCCCGGTCGCCAGGCCTGTTCGGTTTAAACCGGCGGGCCATGCTGCGCCTTGGCATGCACAGCCGTGAGCGGTTCCTGGCCCTGGAACGCGAGCTTGATCTGGCCTTCGATGGTGACCACAAAGGTCTGCTCCACCTGGCCAGCACCCCGGAAGCACTGGCGGGGTACCGGGACCTTCACGAGCTGCTCGACGAACTGGGCATTCCCTCGCGGCTGCTGACGCCCGAGCAGGTGCAGGAAGCCGAACCCGGCATGGTGGGTAATGGGCCGTTGTACGGCGCGCTGAGTTATGAAACCGACGGTACCGGCGATTGCCACCAGTTTTCCCAGGCCCTCGCCCAGGCGTGCGAGGCCAAGGGCGTCAAGTTCCGGTATCGGGTGGAGGCGGAACGGCTGCTTGGCGACGACCGCACCGTGCAGGCCATTGAGCTCAGGACCGAGGACGGGGAGCGGGAGCGACTGGAGGCGGACGCCTTCGTCGTCAGCGCCGGTTGCTGGTCCGGTTCGCTGGTACGGCCCCTGGGGCTGGAACTGCCGATCTACCCGGTCAAGGGCTACAGCCTGACCGTACCGCTGAGCAATCCTGACCATGCCCCGGTGTCGACCGTCCACGACGACAACTACAAGGTGGTGTCCACTCGCCTTGGCAACCGGCTGCGGGCCACCGGTTTCGTGGAACTTGCGGACTTCAATCGTGATATCCCGGAGGCGCGTCTGGCGACCATCCGCAAATCTGTCCTGTCACGGTTCCCTGGCTGTGCGGACCTGGACGCCGCGGAAACCTGGACCGGATTCCGTCCAATGACGCCGGACGGACCCGCGATTATCGGAAGGGGGCCACGGGACAACCTGTTCCTGAATACCGGACATGGCACCTTTGGCTGGACCCTGTCCGCCGGCAGCGCCGATGTGATCGCCCAGGTGATTGACGGCGAGACTCCGTCGGTCTGTCTGGATGCCTTCCGGCCCGGTCGCTTCAGTGAATAACCTGACGCGCAGTCAGTCGCGTTTCAGCCGCTTCTCGATGTTGCCGCACAGGGTGTGAACGAAGCCGATGTCACGTTCCCCCAGCATGGGCAAGCGCTCGAACACCCACTGGGACAGTTTGCCGTCCGCGGGTGCGTCCAGGGTGGGCAGAAGCTGTTCCAGCCGGCTGCGCAGCGCGCCCAGGCGGGCCGCATCCCCACTGTGACTGACGGGGTTGGTGGCAACCGACAGCCCGGACATCTCCCAGGCATACAGCATGACGGACTGGGCCAGGTTCAGGGAGGGATAGGGTACCTTCATGGGAATGCCGGTCAGCAGGTCGCACAGGGCCAGTTCGTCGTTGGACAGGCCGCGGTCCTCCCGGCCGAATACCAGTGCGGCGGTACCGACGGACCGACCCTTGCCCGACACCAGCTCCCGCAGCTTGGACGGCGGGTGCCAGTCGGTCCGGTTGTGTCGTGGTTTGGCCGAGGTGCCCATCAGCAGGTCTACGGAGTTTCTAACCGACGCCAGATCGGGGAAAATGCGCGCGTTATCGAGAATATGATCGCTGCCATGGGCGAGCCAGTGCGCTTCGGGCCGGGTGTGCTGATCAGAATTGACCAGCCAGAGCTCGCCGAACCCCATGGTGCAGAGGGCACGGGCGGCAGCGCCAACATTTTCAGGAACCTTGGGTTCAACGAGTACAAAGGCCAGTTGCATGACATTACCTCCGGCCGCGAGTTTACACGACCCTGCCGAATCTTTTTACAGCCACTGGCAGGCGCTCAATGACTGGCTGATTCTACACCGTCCGCTCTGGCAGTCGGCTCCGTTCATGGAACCGGTGCCCGGATGGACCCGTGACTATCCTGGACTGGCGCGGCTGGTCGCCGGCCTTGGTGATCGCCAGTGCGATGCGCTGGATGACGATCCGGCTGAATTGGCGAGCCTGGCCGGTGAATACCTGCCGACATTGACCGCGTATTCCCAGTTGGTGGAGCTGCCGGATTTGTCGCCCTCCGCCCACGAGGTGGCACGGGCAACCTTGCCGGAAGTCCGGGCCGTGGATATGCCGGGGCGCAAGCGTCAGCAATCCGGGGCTTTTGCGGCTGCGGTCCAGCCCCTTCGGGAGTCGGTGCTGGACTGGTGCTGTGGCAAGGGCCACCTGTCCCGGACGCTGGCGGCCGGATGCCCGGAACCGGTTCGCGGTTTCGAATGGAACGCGGAGCTGGTCCGTGATGGCAACCGGCTGGCGGTGCAGGCGGGCGCTGCCGTCTCGGTGCAGTGCCAGGACGTCATGGCACCCGATCTTGCCCTGCCTGCGAACGTGCACGGGGTCGCCCTGCATGCCTGCGGTGATCTGCATCGGCAGCTAATCCGCGTCGGCAGCGAGGCCGGCCTGCCGCGTCTGAGTGTTTCTCCCTGCTGCTACCACCTGACCGACGCTCGCCCCTATCGCCCGTTGTCCCATCGTTCCGCCAGCTGTGATAACCGACTGGAACTGTCCCCAAACGACATACGGCTGGCGGTCCAGGAAACGGTCACGGCTCCGGCGCGGGTGAGGGCGCAGACTCGGTTGGTCAGCCAGTGGCGCCTGGGGTTTGACGGCCTTCAGCGTGAGCTCAGGGGGTGTGACGATTACCTGCCGGTGCCGTCGCATCCGTCCCGTCTGATCCATGAGGGCTTTGAAGGCTTCTGTCGCTGGGCGGCCGGGAAGAAAAAGCTGGCGTTGCCGGATACGACCGATTTCGAACACTGGCGCGAGGTGGGCGAACGTCGCTGGCGGCAGGTCCGTCGCCACGAACTGGTACGTCACCTGTTCCGTCGCCCCCTGGAGCTCTGGATCGTGCTGGACTATGCGGTTTTCCTGGAAGAACGGGGCTACCGGGTCCGCCTCGGCGAATTCTGCGACCGCACCCTCACGCCCAGAAACCTGTTGCTGGACGCCGTCAGGGTTTCCGGTATTCCACCCGTTGAACACAACCGTCCGTAAAGTACACGTAGGTGAGTTCGTACAGGGCCCCGTAGTACCGGGTCTGGTAGATCCAGACCTCCTGGGGGCTGGTGTAGGTTTCCGGTGGGTTGCCAAAGGCCCGGCGCACGTGGTCCCGGGTCATGCCCCGAACAATTTCCTCCCGGACGATATGGCGCCTCAGGTCGGTGGAATTGATGAAGCGGCAGGCTGTTGGTGCTTCGCGGGTCGTTTCGTCGTCGCTCCCGTCTGCCTCCTCAGCCCTCGGAGCGTCGGGCGCGGGCGGGGGCAGGTTGCTGTCCAGACGGCCGCCGATGCGGTTGTCCGGAATGGTGATCGCTTCCCCGTTGCCCTCGCAGGGCTCATCCGTATACATCACTCCGTTGGCGGTGTTACACCGGAACACCCCGGCAAGCGGGTGGTTGAGGGTGCACAACAGGAGAGCCAACGCGGAAACGGCTCTGATCATGGGACCTCCGAGAAAAAAGGCGCCCATGTGGGCGCCTTGACTGCATCAGTCGGCCAGTACCGACGATTTCACCGTTCGACCTGAATCAGCGCCTCAACCCGACGGTTGGCGGCGCGGCCCTCGGCGGTATCGTTGCGGGCAATCGGCCTCTCCTCCCCATACCCGGAAGCTTTCACCCGACTCGGATCGACACCGAGGGAGTCGACCAGGCGCGCGGCCACGGCCTCGGCCCGACGCAGGGACAGGAACTGGTTGTAGTCCGCATCGCCAACGCTGTCGGTATGGCCGGCAACCTCCACAAAGGTTCTTGGGTTTTCCTCGAGGAAGTCCGCGACGCGTCGGAGGTCCTCATCGTAGGCCTTGTTGATCACCGAACTGTTGTTGGCGAACTGGACGTCCACTTCAAAGGTCTGGATGACTTCGGTGACCCCTTCGCAGCCCCGCTCGTCGACGGTGGCACCCGGAGTTGTGCTCGGACACTGATCGACACCGTCAATGACGCCATCGTTGTCGCTGTCCGGCTCGCAACCTCGGCTATCCACTTCGGCACCGAGTGTGGTGTCCGGGCAGGCATCCCGGGCGTCGGCGACGCCATCCCGGTCGCCGTCCGGCTCACACCCTGTGCTGTCGACGGTGGCGCCGGCCGGGGTGCCCGGGCACTCGTCGGACTCGTCGGGAACACCGTCGTTGTCGGAATCCGCCGGTGCAGCGACCGAGCGATAGAACGCGAAGCTCAGACCCAGGGACACCTGGGTGTCAAAGGTACTCTCGTCAATACCGTGGAACTCGCGCAGGTCGGCTCGCAGGGAGAAGGAATCGGTGAAGTTGTAGCGAATACCGGTACCCACGTTAACCCGGGTTTCGTCGTGATTGCTGCCAGACGTCAGAGGGGCGCTGGCATCCTCACCGAAATCGGCGTGACCGCCACCGAAAGAAACGTAAGGGTTCACGGCCTCGGTCGGATTGGCAAAGTAGTAGATGATGTCCATGCGAATTTCATCAAAATCGGATTCGCCGGGGGCGCCTTTGCGATCCACATTGGCGCGGGAGTACACAGGCTCCACCGCCCAGCGGTCCGTAAATCGGTACTCCAGGCCACCGCCATAGGTATCGGCTTCACTCAGGTCGCGTTTGTCGTCGAAATACTGGTAGGCCGCGAAAGGATTGATGTAGACGGTGTCCTTCCGTTCGGCGGCAACCGCCGGGAATACCAGGGTAGATGCGATGGCAGCCATCGCGCACGAACGCAAAAAATTCATGCGGAACCTCCTGTTCATCATTCGTTTTTGAGAGTGCGTCAACGGGAAACTGCGGGAATACCCGGTGTCTATCGGCCGAGGGGCTGGGCAATAAAAATATAGACACGAACGACGTCTACAGCAATGTTACGCGCCGGGAATCGGTTTGGTTTCAGTCGTTTTGGGCCAGAGGGGTGAAATACAGGTGCGCGCTCTTTTTGCTGAAGTTCAGGGTGTCGCCATTGTCGAACCGGACCTCGAAGGAGCCCTCGTCTTCGGCCACGACCTGTCCCGCGCCGAAAATGGCGTGACTCAGGCGCTCGTGGTGCCAGAGTGCCTCTGTGGTATCGGACACGGTGGCCACGGTCCCTTCCAGTACAATGCCTTCGCGTTCGGCGTAGCGCCGGCCGACCGGCGTAATGGGTGCCTCCAGTGACAGCGACTGCCCCGGTTCCTCGATGCGCTCGTCCAGCCAGGTGCCCAGTTCGCTGGACAGGTTGAAACTGCATTCACCGACAAAACGGCTGGGCCCCTGGTCACCGTCCAGGTGCGGCTGGGAACTGGCCGGGCGACTGATCAGGTGAAGTTGCTGGCGGGTGCGGGTCATGGCCACGTACAGCAGGCGCCGTTCGCTCTCGAGAAAGGCGCGGGCATCGTCATGGGGTCGGGGGCTGTAGGGCAGGTACTTTTCCTGCAAACCGGGAATAATCACCCGTGGCCACTCGAGCCCCTTGGTGCGATGGATGGTCGACAGCAGCACGCCGCCCGGGCGGTTTTCTCCCGCCTGCTGCTTCAGGGTGTTCAGGTGATCAACGGCACCGTTGGCGTCCACATCCAGGCTTTTCAGGTACTGCCGGAAACCCTGGACGGTGTCGATGCGCTCCTCGGCGCTCTCATGGGTCAGCGCCAGGCTTCGGATGCCTTCGTACAGGTCGGTGTGTTCGGCGTACACGCTGATCAGTCCGGCGACCGGACCCTTGTAGTCGCGCAACTGGCCCAACACCTCGCCCAGCTTGCGCAGTTTCCGGCCGGCCATGGGCGACAGGGCGTCGAAATCCATGGCCAATAGCCGTTCGTGCCAGTCGCCGGAGAAGCCGGCGAGAAACCGCGCCAGTTGCTCCAGTTCGGGCTCCTTCATTCCCACGTGGGGGAACCGCAGTAACTGGCGCGCCACCTCCAACCGGTCGCTATCCGGCAGGTTCGCCAGTCGCCCGGTGACCACCATCAACAGTGAGACGATGGCCTGAACTTCCCGGCTGAACAGCGCGCCCTTGCCAGCATCAATGCGATAGGGAATCTGTCGGGCCAGCAGTTTCAGCTCGATCGGGACGCTCTGACTCCACACCCGGAACAGAATGGCGGTTCCACCCAGAGACGACTCGGGTGCTTGCTGGAGAATCGTCACGACGGTGTCGCTGTCGCTCTCAACCCGGTGCAGCGTCACCTCCGTGGCAGGTGTGGACGGGTGCGAGTGGCACTGCACGTCCTTGCGGCCGGTGTTGTGGCAGATCAGGTGATTGGCGAGCAGTGCGACCCGATGGCCGTACCGGAAGGTGTAGCTGAGCGTCTGCTCCAGCGGGCTCTCGAACTCGTCGCTGAAGCGCTTGAGGATGAATTCCGGCTTGGCGCCCCGGAATTCGTAGATGGTCTGGTCCGGATCGCCCACCACGGTTACCCGGGCCCGGTCGCCGGCCACGTACCTCAGCAGCAGATGCTGGATCTCGTTGGTGTCCTGGTACTCGTCCACCAGGATCAGGTCCATCTTGTTGCCCACCAGCCGCTGCAGGGGCGGGTTCTGGTGAATCGCCATCACCGGCTCGTAGAGCATGTCGGCGTAGCTGATCCGGCCCTGGCCCTTGCGCCATTGCTCGAAGCTGTGGAACAGGTCGATCAGGTAGCGGTGTTTGTCGGTGTAACCCAGTTCCTCGAAGACAATCTCCGCGGGCGACAGGGTGGTCTTGACCAGGTCTATGAAGCCGGTGGCCGTCTCCACGAAATCCTTCTTGTTGCGCCGGATCTCGTCCGCCAGATCCTCCGGCGCCAACCGCCGGGTCAGTTGCCACGCCTGGAAGCTGATTTCCTGCTCGGTGAGGATCTTGTCGGAAAAGCCCGGCAGGTAGCCTTCCCGAACGAAGCGTTTATACAGTCGCAAGCCCATGGCGTGATAGGTCCGGATCTCCGGCGTTGCCAGCCCGCTCTGGCTGCACACCTCCTGCAGCTTGCGCTCGAAATCCACCCGGGCACTGCGGTTGAACATCAGGACCAGCATGCGGTCGGGGTCGTGCCCCTGCTGGAGCAGGTAGCGGATCCGCCAGGCCAGGGTGGAGGTCTTGCCACTGCCGGCCACGGCAGTGATCACCGAATGTTCATAACCGGCGGTGATGATGGCCCGTTGTTCATCGGTGAGGAAATCTGGCAGATCAAGGGAGGCAGAATGTTGGGGTTCGGTCGGCATAGCGCGTATTGTACTGGCCAACTGGCAGTGCGGGTACCTGTCCCGCATAATCAGTATCAATCGATAAAAGTCATACGACGACTCCTGGGTTGGCCGCAGCCTTTGGGTTGGGCTCTCCAAAACCCGCTCAAGCACGTCCATGTGGCGCTTGAGCTCCGCCATCCATGGCTCCGCACAGTTTTGGAAAGCCCAACCCAAAGGCTGCTCAGTTCCGGAGTTTGAGGACGAATCCATGCAGATATCCGAACCCGTAAACGTACTTGGCGAGCAACTGGAAACCTGCGGCACCGACCCGAAAACCGGGTTCTACCGCGATGGTTGCTGCAACACCGGTCCCGATGACCTGGGATTTCACACGGTCTGTGCAGTGGTCACCGACGAGTTCCTTGAATTCTCGAAGCGCCGCGGCAACGACCTCAGTACCCCCCGCCCGGATTTCGGCTTCCCCGGATTGAGGGCCGGCGACAGCTGGTGCCTGTGCGCGGCGCGCTGGCAGGAAGCCCTGGAGGCAGACGCGGCCCCCCGGGTTCGCCTGCGGGCAACCCATCAGGCCACGCTGGAGATGTGTGACCTGAACGACCTCAAGCGCCATTCCGTGGACCTCAGTTAATGCAACCGGCCCCGTCCCCGGCCAATGATTTTGACGCCTGGCGGCAGCTCCAGCGCCGTCTCCAGCAGCGGGGGGAACGGCGGCTGGTACTGCTTCTGGGTGAGCGTTCCAGGGCCCTGGATTGGCTCAAGGCGTTGTTGCCGGGATTGACTCAGGAGCCGGGTGTCTGGACCGGCCCGGAGGCAGACAATCCGAGTGACAAGCTGCTCCCACTGGCGCCCCGGCACGCCCGGCAGTGGTTGGGCCGCGAGTTGTCGGTGCTGGTCTGGGATGGCTGGCACGGGAATCCGCCGGATGGCCTGGCCGCCCTGTCAGGCACCCTGCAGGCCGGCGGCCTGCTGTTCTGGCTAATGCCGTCGCTGGACCAATGGTCCGGTTTTGACGATCCGGACTACGCGCGGACGGGACTGGAGACGCTGGCAGAGCACCCCTTTGCCGCCCGAATGGCGAGCATCCTTGCCGCGGATCAATCGGTCATCCGCATCGACACCGCTGATCCATCGTCCACGCCACTGCCGCTTCTTGCCGAACCGGACAACGGGTTCACTGTCGGCGCCACCTCGGATCAGCAGGATCTGATCGAACGGTTGGTCCAGTTTGGTCTGGGGCGTCGGCGTCGGCCCATGGTCATCACAGCGGATCGCGGTCGTGGCAAGTCCGCGGCGCTGGGATTGGCGGCGGCCGCTCTGCTGCAACGGGGGCGGCGACAGATTCTGGTGTCGGCGCCATCCCGCGACAACGTGGATACCCTGTTTCGTCATGCCCGGGAAGCCCTGGGGGAGGACCTTCTGGCCGCCTCCGACGCCTGCCTGCAGACCCGGGCGGGCGCCTGCCTCAGGTTCGTCACGATCCGGGAACTGTTGGCGGAAAAGCCAGAGTCCGAAGTGGTGTTGGTGGACGAGGCCGCGGCGATCCCGGCTCCACTGCTCAAGCAGGTGCTGCTGGGGTGGCCCCGGGTGGTGTTCTCGTCCACCATTCATGGCTACGAGGGGGCTGGCCGGGGCTTTGCGATCCGTTTCCGGCAGATCCTGAACCGGGAGACGCCGCACTGGCAGTTAATGACCCTGACGGCGCCGGTCCGTTGGTCGGTCAGTGATCCCCTGGAACCGCTGGTGTCGCGTCTGTATCTTCTGGCGGCGGATAACCGGGCCTCCGTGTCTGTGAGCGTCAGCCCCGATGACGTGATCATTGAACCGTTTGTTCCCCGTAACGCAGACGATCGGCAATTATCGGACGCCTTTGGCCTGCTGGTGGACGCGCATTACCGCACCACGCCCGGAGATCTCAGGCAGTGGATGGATGCTCCGTCGGCCCGGAGCTGGCGGGCGAGGGTGGGTAACGTCACCGTTGGCATTCTCTGGGGCGCGGTGGAAGGTGGCCTGGCGCCGGAGCTGGCCGAGCAGGTGACCATGGGGCAACGCCGAATCCGGGGCCATCTGCTGCCACAGTCACTGGCCAGCCACAGCGGTTTCCCGGAAGCCGCGTCCCAGGGGTGTTTGCGCGTGGTCCGCATTGCCGTGCCCGACGCGGCCAGGCGGTGTGGTGTTGGCCGTCGGCTGGTGGCCGCGGCCAGTGAGGCGGCCCGCGAGGAGGGGCTGGACACGGTCGGCACCAGTTTCGGCGGCAGTCCGGCGTTGCTGGCATTCTGGCGCGCCTGTGGCCTGCGGCTGGTGAGACTGGGCCTGAACCAGGAGGCCACCAGCGGCGAATACCCGGTGCAGATGATGAGCGGCCTCAGCGAGGCGGGGGCGCGCCTGGTTGGCCAGCTCCGCGCCCGTCAGGCGGAACACTGGCTGGCGCTGTTGCCACTGGCCTGGCCGGCGCTGGAACCCGGCTTGCTGGCTGCCCTGGATGACGACCTGCCGGCAAACGAGCGCCTGAATGACCACGATCGCCGGGATCTTCGCAGCTTTGGTCATGGCCATCGGGGGTTCCTGCTCAGTCTCCCGGTGCTGCGAAAAACTAGCAGGGTAAGCGGAGTCGCGGCCTGGTTGCAGGCTCAGGGTGATGCCGCGCTGTGGACAGCCGCGGTGCTGCAGCAGCGGAACTGGCCGACCCTGCAGGCGGATGGGCTGTGTCTCGGTCAGCGCGACGGTGAGGAACGGTTACGGGCGATGATTCGTGAACTCCTGCAAAAGGGGCCAGAGTTGTGACTCGCTCGATTTAATTCTCCTTCGGTGCTGCCCAGAATAGGTCACACATTATCCGACCGAGATCGTCTGCTATGGCCAAGGGAACCGGCTCCCCCCGTTATCCAGTGTTTATCCTGTTGTTGCTCCTGTCCTGGGTGTCCGGATGCGCCTCGCGCTCCGAACCGACGAACCTGGAACTGGAGACCGCTACCGGCGCTGCCACGCCCATGATAGAAGCCGCAGAACAGGGGGACCTGGATCGGGTGATGGCCTTGTCCGAGGCGGGGGCATCGCTCAACACCCTGACCGAAAAGGGCTCGCCGCTGATGGCCGCGGTGGCCGCGGGCCGGGACCGAGTCGCCTGGTACCTGTTGTCGGAGGGGGCGTCGCCGGACCTGGCCACCGCCGATGGTGAAACACCGCTGATGGTAGCGTCGGCCCAAGGCAGTCGCCGTCTGGTCCAGTTACTGTTGTCGGCGGGGGCACGGGTGAACGCCCGGGATGCCAATGGCTATACGCCGGTCATCCGGGCTGCCGAGCAGGGGCACCTGTCGGTCGTCAAAGTGTTGCTGGCTGCCGGCGCCAACGTGAACGTCAGCCAGGGTGGCGAGTCATTATTGATGAAGATTGTCGACAGTGGTGATCTGTTGACGGCGGAAATGCTGCTGGCCGGGGGCGCGGATGTGAATTATCGCAGCGCCGATGGCCGCACCGCGTTGGACGTGGCCCGGGCCAGCAACAACCGCGATCTTGAGATGCTGCTGGTCCAGGCTGGCGCGGAGCTGTAGGGCTCAGCCAAGCTGCATGGGATCGGTTTCATCGTCCCATTCCGGCTGGAAATGGGCCTGGACCACGTCCGGCGGAACGTCGGCCACACTGGCGAATGACCAGGTTGGTCTCTGGTCCTTTTCCACCAGCCTCGCCCGGATGCCCTCCGGCAGGTCCGGTCGGCGGGTGCATTCCATCGCCATGGCCAGTTCCATGCGAAACACGTCCTTGAGCGACATCTGCTGCGCCTTCTGCAGTTGGGTCCAGATCAGCCACGCCGACACCGGGCAGCCACCCCTGAGGTTGCTCATGCAGGCATTCCACCACTCGCTGTCGATCTCGGCCGAAAGCAGTTGATCGACGATCTCCGGTAATTCATCACCGGCACTGAGTCGGGCGATGTCCTGTTCGTGCCGTTCGAGGTTGCTGTGTTCAAGTGAGCGGTAATCCGGGGCGTGCATCTGGTTGAGCAGCCGGAACAGGCGGTTGTCGTCCGCCGCCGGTTCGCCGGTCCATCGCTGGTTCTGGAGCTCCCCAAGCAGGGACTCCCGGTCTTCCTCCAGCAACACCATATCGGCGAGGCCAATGCGGATGGTGTCGGTGATGTTCAGCCGGGCCCCGGTCAACCCCATGAACAGGCCGATGCGTCCGGGCAAACGGTTCAGGAACCAGCTGGCGCCCACATCCGGAAACAGTCCGATGGAGATTTCCGGCATGGCCACCATCACATTGGGTGTTGCCAGTCGGTAACGGCAAGCCGCCAGCAGCCCCAGTCCGCCGCCCATCACCACGCCGTGGGCAATGCCGACGATGGGCTTGGGAAACCGGTGCAGGCTGTAGTCCAGCCGGTACTCGCGAGTAAAGAAACGGGTGGCAATGTCGTGTTCGCCACCTTCCTTGATGGCGCTGTAAAGATTACGAATGTTCCCGCCGGCGCAGAACGCCCGTTCGCCCTTGCCCTGGAGCACAACCGCACAGATGCGGTCATCCTCGGCCCAGCGGTCCAGGGTGGTCTGTAGTTCGTTGATCATGGGCTCCGAAAGAGCGTTGAGGCTGGCGGGGGCATTCAGGGTAAGCAGGCCGATGTGGCCTTCCAGGCATTCAATTTCCTGAACCTCTATGGACATTGAGGGAATCTCCGGTCTTCAAAAATAATCTGGGCCACGTCGCTCACCGTACTCTCAAGTCAAACCGGCCAGGTGAAAAGAGGACCAACGTCGAACAAAGCGATTGATTTATCGCATTTGGCGATAACAGGCTCTGTGGTATATAAAGTCAGACAGTTTACAGTCCGGTACCGACTGCCGGTAGGCAAACGCTAAAAACGATGATGAGAGGGTAAAGACAATGACATTGAAACACTACGCCATTGCGGGAATTTTTGCGCTCAGCACGGCCGTCCCGGCCATTGCGGCTGCCGCCGACGCCGAAGCCGGCAAGGCGAAGGCTGCGGTCTGCGCGGCCTGCCACGGCCAGAATGGTCTGGCCCAGATTCCGACTTACCCGAATCTGGCCGGTCAGAACGAGCAGTACCTGGTCTCCGCGATCAAGGCCTACAAAAACAAGCAACGCACTGGTGGCCAGGCGGCCATCATGCAGGGTCAGGCCGCCGCGCTGAGCGATACCGATATCGCCAACCTGGCCGCCTATTTCGCCAGCCTCCCGGCTGACGGCGGCAAGTAAGGTCTCCGGGCTATCAGTGAGGCGGCTCAGGCCGCCCCGCTGACAATTCGGTAACTGGGCCGGTAGGCCGATGAGCCGGGCAGTTTCATCCGGTTCTGGGCCACGAACTGGGCCAGCATTGCTTCCAGGGGTTTGATCAACGTCGGGTCCCCGGCGATCTCGAACGGGCCCTTGGCTTGCACCTGACGAATACCATCTTCCTTCACGTTTCCGGCAACAATCCCGCTGAACGCTTTCCGCAGATTGGCGGCGATAAGATGTACCGGCTGGTCCCGATGCAGTTCGAGCGCCCGCATGTTGTCGTGGTTCGGGTGGAACGGCAGCTGGAACACCGGGTCAATCTTTAGCATCCAGTTGAAGTAGTAGGCGTCCTGCATCGCGCGCCGGAACGTTTCCACCTCTTTCATGCCCTTTTTCATGGTCTGTGCCACACGGGCAGGGTCGTCGATGATGATTTCGTACTTGCTGGCGGCTTCGTCGCCCAGGGCATTCCGGATGAACTTGTCGATCATCTCGAAATACTCCGCGTTTTCCTTTTCCCCGGTGAAGACCACGGGGAAGGGCAGATCGGCGTTGTCCGGGTGCAGCAGAATGCCCAGCAGGTAGAGGATTTCCTCTGCGGTACCGACGCCGCCGGGAAACACGATGACGCCGTGGCCGCAGCGAATAAAGGCTTCCAGCCGCTTTTCGATATCCGGCATGATGACCAGTTCGTTGACGATCGGATTCGGTGCCTCGGCACCGATGATGCCGGGTTCGGTAATGCCAATGTAGCGTCCGTTCTTCACCCGTTGCTTGGCGTGGGCGATGGTCGCGCCTTTCATCGGGCCTTTCATGGCGCCGGGGCCACAGCCGGTGATGATGCTCAGGGAGCGCAAGCCCAGCTGGTGCCCGACTTCCTTACTGTACTGGTACTCGTCCTGGCTGATGGAATGGCCCCCCCAGCACACCACCAGGTCCGGTTGCCGTCCGGGCTCAAGGACCCGGGCATTGCGCAGTACGTGGAACACCAGGTTGGTGAGATCTTCCGGGTCGTCGCGGCGGAAGCCGGCGGCACTCTGGGGGATGGAGTGGGAGTAGATGATATCCCTCAGCACGGAAAACAGGTGCTCGCGGATACCGCGCAGCATCTCTCCGTCCACGAACGCGTGGGCGGGTGCGTTGATCAGTTCCAGTTTAAGACCCCGGGGTTGGGGCACCAGCCGGACATCGAAATCGGCGTGGGATTCCATCAGCGTTTTACAGTCGTCGGTCTCGACACCCGTGTTCAGGACCGCGAGCGCGCACTGGCGAAAGAGCCGGTACAGGCCGCCCTGGCTTCGGTCCTTGAGGCGGCTCACCTCATGGTTGGAGAGGATCTCGAGACTGCCCTCCGGTGACACGAGGGCATTGATGGTGGGTTCTTGCATGAACGATAAAACTCCTGAATGGTTCCGGCTACGAGGGCCCGGAGACACCTTCCGGCCGGTGTTTCGGCAATGCCTGATTTTGAGGCATGGTCCCAAAAAGGTAGACTAAGTGCTTTCTGCGTTATACGCCACTCGACAATACTCCGATTATGAAACTACTTATTCGTCCGGCTCCTGAAGTCGCCATCAAGAGCAAACCCGTCCGCCGCCAGCAGATGCGTCATCTGCGGCAGAACATTCGCAAGCTGCTGGCCAGGCTGGATCACGACATTGTCGTGGAGGGCAGTTGGGATCGGGTGGATGTGGCCGTTCCGGAAGGCCGTGGTCTCTCTGGGGCTGTTGTCGAGGAGTTGCTGCGGATCCCGGGCATCTCCACCATTCAGGAGATTGGCGTGTTTCCGTTCGCCGGCCTCGACGATGTTGCGGCAAAAGCCGTGGACGCCTTCGCCGACCGACTGGCGGGAAAAACCTTCGCCGTCCGCGCCCGTCGTCATGGTGAACATGACTTCCGGTCCATTGATCTTGAGCGCACCGTGGGCGCCGCCCTGATGCAGGCCTCGAGCGCGACCGGTGTGGACCTGAAGGCGCCCGACGTGGAAGTGCGGATCGAGGTTCGGGACGACCAGTTCCACATTGCCCACCGCAAGCATCGCGGGCTGGGCGGTTACCCGTTGGGCAGTGTCGAGAACGTGATGACGCTGATTTCCGGCGGGTACGATTCCTCGGTGGCGGCGTACCTGATGATGCGTCGCGGGCTTAGGAACCATTTCCTGTTTTTCAATCTTGGAGGAACCGCGCACGAGGTTGGCGTTCGCCAGGTGGTGCATTACCTGTGGAATCGTTACGGCGCATCCCACAACGCCAAGTTCATTTCCGTGCCGTTTGACGGTGTGGTCGCTGAAATCATGCGCTCGGTCAATCACCGTCACTGGGGCGTGGTGCTGAAGCGCCAGATGCTCAAGGCTGCGGCGGAAATTGCAAAGAAGAACAATGCCGTGGGCCTGGTTACTGGCGATGCGGTGGCGCAGGTGTCGAGTCAGACCCTGAGCAACCTCAATGTGGTGGACCGGGCCAGTGATGAAGTCGTTCTGCGCCCGCTGATTTCCATGGACAAGGAAACCATCATCAACATTGCCCGCGAGATTGGTACCGAGTCCTACGCTCGCACCATGCCGGAATACTGCGGCGTGATTTCCCAGAAACCGGCCACGCGGGCAAAACTGCATCGGGTCGAAGCGGATGAGGCGGAAATGGATCCGTCGGTGCTGGCCGGCGCGGTGGAAGCCCGGGAGGAAACCCCGATCAGCCGCCTGCTGGAAACCACCCAGACTCCCGAGGACGTGGAATTGGTCCAGACGCCGGGCGTGGACGATGTGATCATTGATGTTCGCCACCCCAGTGAGGGCGAACAGTCACCGCTGATGCTGACCAACAATGAAGTCGTCCAGATCCCGTTCTACGAGCTGAACCAGCAGATCGCGGAGCTGCCGGCGGACCGGCAGTACCTGCTGTATTGCGATCGTGGGTCAATGAGCCGGATGCACGCCGGTCACCTAAAGGCGGAAGGGCACGACAACATCAAGGTGTACGCGCCGGCGTCCTGATGGGTCAGCCGGCCAGGCCCTTGAAAAACTGCTGGACGTTCTCGCTGAGGGCGTCCAGGTCGTAGCCACCTTCCTGTACCACCAGTGTCGGCAGTCCGAGCTGACGGATGTGGGAACTCAGCCGGCAGAACCCCTCCGAGGTGACCGAGACCTTGGCCTGCGGGTCGTTCTTGTAGATGTCGAAGCCCAGTGCGAGGATCAGCGCATCCGGCTGGTACAGCTTGATGGCCGCCAGGGACTCATCCAGTTTCTCGAAGAAATCGTCTTCCGAGGCCCCGTGCGGCATGGGCAGGTTGATGTTGTAGCCGAAGCCTTCGCCTTCGCCCCGCTCATTCTCGAAACCAGTTACCACCGGGTAGAAATTGGTCGGATCCCCGTGGATCGAGACGTACAGCACGTCGCTGCGATCGTAGAAAATCTCCTGGATGCCCTGTCCGTGGTGCATGTCGGTATCGAGGATGGCGATGCGCGGGAACCGGCTTTTCATGTGCTCGGCGGCAATGGCCGCGTTATTCAGGTAACAGAAACCGCCGGCGGCATCCCGCCGGGCGTGATGGCCAGGCGGCCGGCACACGGCGTAGGAAATGCGGTCGCCGGCGATCAGGACATCCGCGGCGCCCAGGGCGGTCTGTGCAGACCAGTAGGCCGCGTGCCAGGTGTTCTCGCCGATCGGGCAGCTGCCATCGGCCTGGTAGCGAGCCGCCTCGGCCAGGATGCCGGTCAGGTGGTTGGGGGATCGCACGAAAATGTTTGAAATCACCTCGTCGCCCCAGTCATCCATTTTCACCCAGCGCCGGTGCGCCGATTCCAGAAAACGGAGGTAGCCCAGGTCATGGACCTTGGCAATGGCGGCCGCACCCTGGTCGGAAGGCTGCAGAACCGGTATGCCCATTTCCTTCAGGCCTTCGAGCATCTGACCGGTACGATCCGGGACTTCCTGCGGCTGCCGCATCTGTCCGCGGGTGAAGTAGGTCTTTGGAAGATGCTGATCCTGAGCAGGGTGGAAAAACGCTTTCATTATCCGACCTCCGTGGTTTCCGATTCTCCGAGTATAGGCACAGTCGGAGGGTGATCAAAAGCCTGGCTGTCGACTTTACAGCCAGTGAATCAGCATCCACTATGGAAGACATATTTAACCGACGCAACTGTGCCCCACCGGGGCATACCGACACTGACAGATAGAGGAGCCGTGATGATCGAGTCACCACTGCTGGAAAAGATGACGGGCTACATCGGCGGTCGCTGGACTGACAATGCGCAGGGACACACCTTCGACGTCTACAACCCGGCAACGGGCAAGGTGATCGCCCAGGCAGCCTCAATGACCGAGGACGAGGTAAAGGCCGCGGTTGCTGCGGGCAAGTCGGCGCTTCGACTCACCAGTCCCTACTCCATTGAGACCCGCAGGAAGTGGCTGGAAGATATCCGGGACGCGCTCAAGGCCAACAAGGAGGAGGTCGGCCGGATCCTTTGCATGGAACATGGCAAGCCGCTGCATGAGGCCCAGGGCGAGGTCGATTACGCTGCCGGTTTCTTTGACTATTGCTCCAAGCACATCCAGGCGTTGGACGCGCACACGATTCCGGAAAAACCGAAGGACTGCACCTGGACCGTTCATTACCGGCCGATCGGGGTCGCTGGCCTTATTACGCCGTGGAACTTTCCGATCGGCATGATCGCCAAGAAGCTGTCGGCCGCGCTGGCTGCCGGCTGTCCGTCGGTGATCAAACCGGCCAGTGAAACGCCGCTGACCATGATTGCCCTGTTCAGCCTGATGGACAAGCACACGGACCTGCCCGACGGCATGGTCAACCTGGTGATGGGTAAGGCCAGCGTGATCGGCAAGGTTCTGTGCGAGAGCCCGGATGTACCCATGCTGAGTTTTACCGGGTCCACCGAAGTGGGCCGCAAGTTGATCCTCGACACCGCCGAACAGGTCAAGAAGTTGGCCCTGGAGCTGGGCGGCAACGCACCCTTTATCGTCTTTGACGATGCTGACCTGGACGCAGCGGCGGATAACCTCATCGCCAACAAGTTCCGGGGCGGTGGCCAGACCTGCGTGTGCGCCAACCGCATCTTTGTCCATGAAAAAGTGGCCGATGCCTTTGGTGAAAAGCTTGCCGAACGAGTGAACAAAATGACCGTGGGTGACGGTATCAACGGTGACGTTGACCTGGGTCCGCTGATCAACCAGGCCGGCTACGACAAGGTTAAACGCCACGTAGAGGATGCGCTTGAGAAAGGCGCGAGCCTGGTGGCAGGCAAAAAACCGGAGGAGTTGGGCGATGACCTGTTCTTCCCGCCAACGGTGGTAACCGGTGTTAACCGTGATATGTGCTGTTATCGCGAGGAAACCTTTGGCCCCCTCGTGCCCATGGCGCTGTTCCGCACCGAAGAGGAAGTCATCGATGCCGGGAACGACACCGAATTCGGTCTGGCATCCTACGTCTTTACCGGCGATGCCGAGCGGGCCCAGCGTGTTGCCGCTGGCTTGCGATTCGGCCATTGCGGCTGGAACACCGGCACCGGGCCCACGCCGGAAGCGCCGTTCGGCGGCATGAAAGCCTCCGGCATCGGCCGCGAGGGTGGTCTGGAAGGTCTGTTTGAATTCGTTGAAGCTCAGACAGTGCCTAGAGGCTTCTGACAGAAAAACGGAAACCCGATAGCCCTCATCCGGTGGGGGTGTCGCACGGGGGAAGCGCCCCTTCAGGACACGCTACGAGCACATCCATGTGCGCTTGGGTGTGGCCATCCCTGGCCACACACAGTCCTGAAGGGGCGCTTCCCCCGCGCTCTTTCTGACTTTTCCTGGTGGCTTTAGAGAATCTCTCCGCGCGGAAATCCCTTTTTTCTCCTGTTATACTTCCACTCCTGTTTATTTAACCAGTAGCGAACGATTCCCTATGGATGTCTCCCACATTATCGATCCTCTCAACGA
Source organism: Marinobacter arenosus (assembly GCF_019264345.1). NCBI lineage: Bacteria > Pseudomonadati > Pseudomonadota > Gammaproteobacteria > Pseudomonadales > Marinobacteraceae > Marinobacter > Marinobacter arenosus. The sequence continues at coordinate 2,101,596 of NZ_JAHVAO010000001.1, read as the reverse complement.
TGCCCAGCGCGAGGCCGTTACCGCCCAGAACGATCACCTGCTGGTGCTGGCGGGTGCCGGCAGTGGCAAGACGCGGGTTCTGGTGCATCGGATAGCGTGGTTGATGACGGTCGACCGGGTACCACCTACGGGCATCCTGGCGGTAACCTTCACCAACAAGGCCGCCAAGGAGATGCGTTACCGCATCGAGCAGATGATGAACATTCCGGCCCGCGGGCTCTGGTTCGGCACCTTTCACGGCATTGCCCACCGCCTGTTGAGGGCGCACTGGCAGGACGCCGGCCTGCCGGAGAATTTCCAGGTGCTCGACAGCGACGACCAGCTTCGGCTGATCAAGCGGGTGATGCGGGAAAATCAGATTGATGAGAGCAAGTGGCCGCCCAAACAGGCCCAGTGGTTCATCAACAGTCAGAAAGACGAGGGACTTCGGGCCGACCACATCCAGGAAAACCCGGGTGACCATTTCACCTCGATCATGCTGAAGATCTATCGCCAGTACGAGAAGCTGTGCCAGCAGGGTGGGCTGGTGGATTTCGGCGAGTTGCTGCTGCGTTCCCACGAACTCTGGCTGCACCGGCCCGAGCTGCTGGCCCATTACCAGAAGCGCTTCCAGCACATTCTGGTCGACGAGTTTCAGGATACCAACACGATCCAGTACGCCTGGCTGCAGGTGCTGGCCAGCAACCGTGTTCCCCTGACAGTGGTGGGGGATGACGACCAGTCCATCTACGGCTGGCGCGGCGCCAAGATCGAGAACATCCAGCAGTACCAGCGGGACTTCCCCAATGCCCGTCTCGTGCGGCTGGAGCAGAATTACCGCTCGACCCAGATGATCCTGAAGGCGGCCAACGCCGTCATTGCCAACAACCAGGGCCGTCTGGGCAAGGAGCTCTGGACCGACGGGCCGGATGGCGAACCCATCAGCCTGTACGCCGCGTTCAACGAACAGGACGAGGCCAACTACATCGCCGACAGCATCTCGGCCTGGGTTCAGGATGGCAACCTGCGCAGCGAGTCGGCGATTCTCTACCGTTCCAATGCCCAGTCCCGGGTCCTGGAAGAAGCGCTGATGCGCCAGGGCATTCCCTATCGGGTGTACGGCGGCCTGCGGTTCTACGACCGCCAGGAAATCCGCAACGCCCTGGCCTATCTGAGGCTGGTGCAGTATCGCCGGGACGATGCCGCGTTCGAGCGGGTGGTAAACGTGCCACCCCGGGGCATCGGCGCCAAGAGCCTGGCGGAATTGCGGGAGTACGCCACGGAACAGAGCATCTCGCTCTGGGAATCGGCGGAGCGGTTGCTGGAGGCGGGCCAGGTGAAAGGCCGGGCCAAGACCGGACTGCAATCGTTCATTGCCATCATCGAAGGCCTGTCGGGTATGGTCGGCGACGCCACGCTTCATGGGTTGATGAAGCAGACCATCGACGACAGCGGACTGAAGGACTACCACGCCAGCGAGAAGGGCGAAAAAGGCCAGGCCCGGGTGGAAAACCTGGAGGAACTGGTGAACGCGCTGTCCGACTTTGAGGTGGAGGACGGCGTCGATCCGTTGGCGGAGTTCATCGCCCAGGCGGCCTTGGATGCGGGCGAGTCCCAGGCCGAGGCCCACGAGGACAGCGTTCAGCTGATGACTCTGCACTCTGCCAAGGGACTGGAGTTTCCGCTGGTGTTCCTGGCCGGCGTGGAGGAAGGACTGTTCCCCCACGGCATGTCGCTGGAGGAACCCGGGCGGATGGAAGAGGAGCGCCGGCTGGCCTATGTCGGCATCACCCGGGCGATGAAGAAGCTGGTGCTCACTTACGCGGAATCCCGCCGTTTGTACGGCCAGGAGAAATTCAACGCCCTGTCCCGGTTTGTCCGGGAGATTCCCGGCGACTGCCTGCAGGAAGTGCGATTACGCAACACGGTGACCCGACCCGCCATGGTCGAGCGCCCGAACGAGAGCCTGTTCAGCCAGGATTCCGCCCAGCAGTCCGGGTTCAGTCTCGGGCAGCGGGTACGCCATCCTAAATTTGGTGAGGGCATCGTGATGAATTCCGAGGGAACCGGGCACCACACCCGTGTGCAGGTGAATTTCGACGACGGCGCCAAGTGGCTGGTGCTGGCGTATGCGCCGTTGGAGGCGTGCTAGTCTTCGCGGGCGGTTTGCATCGTAGATTGGGCAGGGGTCGGGTAAGGCTTCCCAAAACTGTGCGGAGCCATGGATGGCGGAGCTCAAGCGCCACATGGACGTGCTTGAGCGGGTTTTGGGAAGCCTTGCCCGATGCCTGCTTCCCCCCCATGTTTGACGGTTTACATCAGAACGGCGTAGATCACCCCCGCCAGGACAATCCGATAGACCACGTATGGCCACATGCCCACGGTGTTCAGCCATTTCAGGAAGAAGTGGATGGCGGTGATCGCCATGATAAAGGACGTGATACCGCCGATCAGAAAGCCGCTCCAGTCAACCAGAATGTCGGAGGTGGCGACCTCCAGCAGCTTTACGGCTGAGGCCAGTACGATGATCGGAATGGCCAGCAGGAAAGAAAACCGCGAGGCGGTCTCCCGGGTCATGCCCAGGAACAGACCGGCGGTGATGGTGACGCCGGACCGGGAAGTGCCGGGCACCAGGGCCATGGCCTGGGCGATGCCGACCACAACGGCATCTTTCCAGCGGAGTTGATCGAGCGTTCGCTGGCGTTTCGGGAGCCAGTCGGCGATACCGAGCAACACACCGAACACCAGGGTGGTGGCAAAGATCACTCCCACAGCCCGCAGCTCATTATCGATCAGGTCGAGCAGTGCTAATCCCGCCAGGCCCGCCGGGATGGTGCCGATCACCAGATACAGGGCCAGCGCCCCTTCACCCACCAGCCTGCGCTGGGCCATGGAGAGCAGGCCGTCCCGGGCAATGCCGAAAACCTCCCGCCGGAAGTAGAGCACCACGGCCAGGAGGGTGCCCAGGTGAACCGACAGATCAAAACCCACGCCCTGATCGGTCCAGCCAAAGAAAGCCGGGGTCAGAATCAGGTGGGCGGAGCTGGAAATGGGCAGGAATTCGGTCAGCCCCTGAAGAAGGCCGAGGAATAGGGCCTGGAAAAAGTCCATTGTGTCGATTCCGTTAGATCCAATGCGTCAGAAATGTGGCCGCGATAGTAGCAGGGTGGTGAAGGGCTGAACAGATGATGTGGTTGGCGCCCATTCAACGGCCTGCGATGGCGTGGGCCGCCGTCAGAAGCGAATGGCCAGCCCCGCGCCAGCTTCAATCTGCACGTAGCCACTGCTCTCGAACCTGAGCTCGCACCCGCCTGAGCAGAACGCCGAACCGCCGGAGTTCAGGGCGGTGTAAATCCCGCGAAGGTCCAGCCGCAGGCGCAGTTGCTCGGTCAGGAAGAACTGGTATCCGCCGCCAAGGGACAGGGCGGCGCGGTGGTGGGTCTCATATCCGGAATCGTCCGGCTCGAGACGGGTAACGCCCAGCACGCCGGAGACAAACCCGCCGTGGTTTTGGCCGCTCGGGAAATACAGCCCACCGAACTGGAGCTGATAAATCGTCAGGTCGATTGAGTCGATGCCGGGGTCAAAGAAACCGCTGTCCAGCCGGGCCGAGGTGGTTTGTCGGCCAAAGTAGAGTTCCCCCTGTTTGCCCGGCTCCGGCAGGTCGAAATTGATGACGAGTCCCTGGCTGACGGAATCCCGGAAGTCGATTTGGTCCGCCGTGCTGGCCCCGGCGGTCTCGATATCCACCGAACTGCTCATGCGAAAACCGGCGAATGGCGACAGGGTAATGTCAGCCGCTACCGGTGGCGCCGTCAGGGTCAGGGCGAGAAGGACCGCTTTGAGACGTCGGACAGTCATATGCGCATCCCGTGGCTGGGTGGCTGGTTGTTGAAGGGATTCCGTGCAACGATATTACCATTGCAGATTCCGCGTGCCTTGCCAATGGGTTGCAAGACACCAAAGTAGCATGGGCGAAGCAGGCCTCCCGAGGCTAGGCTTGCCCCATCGCTCGCATAAAAGACAACAACAATGATCGACCTGCTCAGACGTTTTCCCTTGCCTGTCATTGTCCTGGCCCAGCTGTTCGGCACGTCGCTCTGGTTCAGCATCAATGGCGTCTGGCTGTCACTGTCGGCGGAGTTGGGGCTGACCGAATCCGATCTGGGCCGGCTGACGCTGGCGGTTCAGGCGGGCTTTATCGCGGGCACGCTGACCATTGCAGTGACAGGCCTGGCAGACCGGTTCGGCGCGAGCCGGATCTTTGCGTTGTCGAGTCTGCTGGGTGCCCTTGTCAATGGTGGATTTGTGTTCGCCGCCGGTTCGCCACCACTGGATTTTCTCCTTCGATTCGCCACCGGACTGTGCCTGGCTGGCATCTATCCCCTGGGCATGAAAATGGTGATTGCCTGGACTCCGAAATACGCAGGTGCGGCGCTGGCCTGGCTGGTCGGCATGCTTACTCTGGGTACGGCGTTGCCCCATCTGATGCGGGGCGCCACCTTCGGCATGCCCTGGGAGTGGCCGTTACTGGTGGCATCCGTACTGGCACTGGCCGGGGGCGTGCTGGTGTTTTTACTGGGTGACGGTCCGCACCTGCCGAAAAGCAATGGCCCACTGCCCCTGAGTCAGGGCCTGGCGGCGTTGCGCATACCCCGGTTCCGGGCGGTCGCCGGTGGGTATTTTGGCCATATGTGGGAACTCTATGCGTTCTGGACCCTCACGCCGCTTCTGATAGGGCGTGAGCTGGCCCGGCTGGGACAGGACGCCAGCCTGATCCCCTGGTTCGCGTTTGCCGTGATCGGCATCGGCGCGGCCGGGTGTATTGGTGGTGGCCGGCTGAGCCGCACCAAAGGCAGTGAGTGGGTAGCCCGGCGTGCGCTCATGCTGTCCGGCAGCGTCTGCCTGCTCTACCCGTGGCTGAGCGGGTTGGCGCCGGAAATTCTGATGGTACTGCTGCTCATCTGGGGGGTTGCGGTGATTGCCGATTCGCCGCAATTCTCGGCGCTCGCGGCTGCGACTGCGCCGCGGGAATCCGTGGGCTCGTCTCTCGCGGTCATGAATGCGGTCGGATTTGGCCTGACGTTACCGGCCATCTGGCTGACCAGTGGCCTGTGGGGGCAGCTTGGCGTCTGGGTTGTGCTGTTGCTGGTTCCCGGGCCGGTGCTCGGTTTGTGGTCCCTGGCCCGGGCGCGCCCCGCTTCGGCCGGTTCATAACCGCGGCGTCACGGTTTGCCGGCATGGCCGGCAGTCACCGGCTTTGTTCGGGGACCTCGCGGATGCGGCCGTGCTCATCAATGGCGACGTACACAAACAGCCCCTCGGTCACCTTGCGCGGGTTCTTCGCGGTTCGATCCAGTGTCCATACCTCCACGCTGATCTTCATTGAACTGCGGCCAATGTCCACGAGTTCGCAGTAACAGCCAACCTGAGAACCAACGCGCAGCGGCGACAGAAACTCCATCCGATCCATGGCGACGGTGGCGTTGCGTCCCAGCGAAATGCGTCCTGCCATGGTGGCGGCCGCGATGTCCATCTGCTTGACCAGCCAGCCAGCAAAGACGTCGCCATTCGGGTTGGTGTCGGAGGGAAGGGGAACGATCTGGAGCGTCAACTCCCCTCGAGGAGTCGGTTTGTTATCGTCTAGTGCCGTCATGGAGCCTGCCTTGTTCGGACATCTGGAATTGTTTTACCCCGCATGTTAACGGGCTTTGGCGTTGCTGCAAGCAGATTTACGTTATCGCGACTATATTTCAGAAGCTGTAACAAAGTTGTCACAGAGTCCAATTACTCTGCACTCATCGGTAAAACAGATACACACTCTAAGTCCAACCGATTAATGGAGACTCAACGTGATTAAACTGAACAAAGCACTCGCAACTGTTGCACTGGCCGGCTCCGTCGCCGCCATGTCTGCACCGGCCATGGCCCGCGACACTATCAGTATCGTGGGTTCTTCCACGGTTTACCCGTTTGCAACCGTGGTTGCCGAGCGCTTCGGTACCAAAACCGATTTCAACACCCCAAAGCTGGAATCCACGGGTTCCGGCGGCGGCATGAAGCTGTTCTGTCAGGGCATTGGCACCCAGCACCCGGACATCACCAACGCGTCACGTCGAATGAAGGCGTCTGAGTACGAGCTGTGCCAGAAGAATGGCGTAACCGACATCACCGAATTCCGTATCGGTTCCGACGGCATTGTCATTGCCAGCTCAAAGGACGCCGAGAACCTGGAAATCACCCTCAAGCAGCTGTTCCTGGCCCTGGGTTCCAAGGTGCCGGTCGACGGCGAGTGGGTGGCCAACCCGAACAAGAATTGGAGCGACGTGGATTCCAGCCTGCCGAACAAGCCGATCCGTGTGATGGGGCCGCCCCCGACCTCCGGCACCCGTGATTCGTTCAACGAGCTGGCCCTGGCCGCAGGTTGTGACGAGCTGCCGGAAGCGGCAAGCCTGGGCGAAGACCAGCACGGCGCGATCTGTGAAAGTGTGCGTGAAGACGGCGCCTTCATCGAGGCGGGCGAGAACGACAACCTGATCGTTCAGAAGCTGATCGGCGACACCGACATGTACGGTGTGTTCGGTTACAGCTTCCTGGAAGAGAATGCGGACCGTCTGCAGGCCGCCACCCTGAACGGCATGGTGCCGACCGCCGAAGGCATCGCCGCGGATGAGTACCCGGTCGCCCGCTCCCTGTTCTTCTACGTGAAGAAAGCACACGTTGGCGTTATTCCCGGTATTCAGGAATACGTGGACGAGTTCACCAGCAACGCCGCCATGGGTCAGAATGGCTACCTGAAGAACGTTGGCCTGATCGTGCCGCCGCGTGACCAGCTGATGAACCTGATGGACAAGGCAGAGAACATGCCGAACCTGGCTCTGGAAGAGCTGAAGTAACCCGAAAGATTCGGGACAAACAAGGGTGCGGGTCCTCGATTGGGCCCGCGCCCTTTCGCACGTTTAGGAATACCATCCGGTGCCATGGACCGTTTCAATCTGTAAACTGGGCGCCTACTTGAAGTCGTAGACAGGATTATTCATGCAACCGGCTAATTTATTTCTGCTCACCCTGGTGCTTGCCGTACTGGCGTATGGCTTCGGGTATGCACGGTCCCGGTCATTGGCCATGCCACTGGGCGGTATCCGTCATCTCAAGTCCCTGCCATTCTATTACGGTGCCCGGGCGGCGCTTTGGAGCGGCATCCCGGCGCTCATCGTGCTGGGACTCTGGGCCGCTTTCCAGGGCAAGGTTATCCAACTGATCGTCATAGGAGGGCTGCCGCCGGAGTTGGCCCCCCAGTCTGAGGGGCAGGCCAGCCTGCTGCTCAGTAAAATCAGCAACGTGGCCAGTGGTGCGCTGCCTGCGGGATTTGTCGAGGCGCCCATCGCGGAAGCGGCCGAACGGCTGCAGGCTCTGCGGGCCCAGAGCCGAATGCTGATGTCGGTGCTCGTGGTCGCCGTGGCCGTGCTCGCCGGCTTTCTGGGCTGGCTGCGGATCCGCCCCCGGCTCAACGCCCGGTCGCAGGTTGAGGCCATTTTGAAATGGCTGTTCTTTGCCTGCGCTGCCCTCGCCATCCTGACCACCGTTGGCATCATTTTCTCGGTCGCCTTCGAGACCTTCCGTTTCTTCGGGAAGGTGCCTTTCCTCGAATTTTTCTTTGGCTCCCAATGGAGCCCGCAAACGGCATTGCGTGCCGACCAGGTGGCGGCCGAGGGCGCCTTCGGCATGATCCCGCTGTTCACCGGCACCCTGCTGATCTCCGCCATTGCCATGGTGGTGGCGGTGCCTGTGGGTCTGCTATCGGCAATTTACCTGTCGGAATACGCCAACCGGAAGGTTCGTGGGGTGGTGAAGCCGCTGCTCGAGATGCTGGCCGGGATTCCAACGGTGGTTTATGGCTTCTTCGCGGCGCTGACCGTTGCACCGTTTATCAGTGATCTGGCCGACTCTCTCGGGATTGACGCGTCATCGCAGAGTGCGCTGGCCGCCGGCGGCGTCATGGGCATCATGATCATCCCGTTTGTGTCCTCGCTGTCGGACGATGTCATCAATGCCGTGCCCCAGTCGCTTCGGGATGGCTCGCTCGCCCTTGGGGCGACCCAGTCGGAGACCATGAAGAAGGTCATTTTCCCGGCGGCGTTGCCGGGCATCATGGGCGGTATTCTGCTGGCGGTGTCCCGGGCGATCGGCGAGACCATGATCGTGGTCATGGCCGCAGGGCTCGCGGCCAACCTGACCGCCAACCCGCTGGAGACGGTCACCACCGTAACGGTGCAGATCGTAACCCTGCTGACCGGTGACCAGGAATTCGACAGCGCCAAGACCCTGGCTGCCTTCGCCCTGGGTGCCATGCTCTTCCTGGCTACCCTGTTGCTTAACGTAATTGCCCTGAAAATCGTGCGTAAATATCGGGAACAGTATGACTGATCAACGTTCACAGGCGGAGATCGTCCGCCAGTCGCTCAAACGCCGGTATCGCAAGGAGCGCCGCTTCCGGGCCTACGGGATTCTGGCCATCGGTATTGCCCTGTCGGCCCTGGTGATCCTGTTCACCGACATCATCGGTAAGGGCTACACCGGGTTCATGAAAACGTCCATCACCCTGGAGGTGAACCTCGATGGTGAGATGATGTACCTGGACGATCCGACCGACAGTCGCCAGCTCAAGATGGCGGATTTCGTCGAGCCGCTGGTCCAGGCCCTGATTCAGGAGATTCCCGGTGCCACCGAGGAAGATCGTGACGAGGTCCGTGGCCTGATCAATCCCTATGCCTCGGTGACCCTCAGGGACGCCCTCAAACAGAACCCGGATTGGCTGAACACCACCCGGACCATGACCTTCCTGTCCCATACGGATGTGGACGTGTATGTAAAGCATGCCGGTGATGAGGGGTATTCGATCAAGCTCGACGAGCAGCAGAAAGCCTGGGTGGATGAACTGCTTGAGCGCGGGGTGATTGAAACCGGCTTCAACGATGTGTTCTTCAGTGGTGGCGATTCCCGGGATCCGTCCAAGGCCGGGATCCTGGGCGCGATCGTCGGTTCACTGCTGACCATGTTCGTCACGCTGGTCCTGTCCTTCCCGATCGGTGTTGCGGCGGCGATCTACCTGGAGGAGTTTGCGCCCCAGAACAAGTTCACCGATTTCATTGAGGTGAATATCAACAACCTGGCCGCGGTGCCCTCCATCATCTTTGGTCTGTTGGGCCTGGCGGTTTTCATCAACCTGTTCGGCATGCCGCGGTCGGTGCCGGTCGTCGGTGGTCTGGTGCTGACCCTGATGACGCTGCCGACCATCATCATTTCCAGCCGGGCTGCCATCAAGAGCGTGCCACCCTCCATCCGGGAGGCGGCCGAGGGCATTGGCGCGTCCAAGATGCAGGTGGTTCTGCACCATGTGCTGCCGCTGGCCATGCCGGGCATGCTGACCGGCTCGATCATCGGCATGGCCCAGGCACTCGGCGAAACCGCGCCGCTGCTGCTTATCGGCATGGTGGCGTTCATTGTTGATGTACCCGACGGATTCTTTGATTCCGCGACCGTGCTGCCGGTTCAGGTTTTCCTGTGGGCGGGTAGCCCCGAACTGGCCTTTATCGAACGTGCGTCAGCCGCCATTATGGTGCTGCTGGCCTTCCTGATCAGTATGAATGCATTGGCCATCTGGATGCGTAAACGCCTCGAGCGCCGGTGGTAAGGAGAATCAAGATGAATACCATGAATTCAAGCATTGCCAGTGAAGCGTCCCCGCAGGATGAGGCGAACGTACCGGTTCCGGAGAGTAAACCGACCGATACCGTTATCGAGGAAGGCAAGACCGTCGGCAAACCGTATTCCGACGACGCCAAGTTCAAGCTTCGTGACGTCGAGGTGTTCTACGGCGAGAGCCGGGCGATCAAGAAGATCAGTCTGGACATCGCCCGAAACGAGGTGATTGCCTTCATCGGTCCCTCCGGCTGCGGCAAGTCCACGTTTCTGCGCTGCCTGAACCGGATGAACGACAGCATCGACATTTGCCGGGTCAAGGGTTCGCTGCAGCTGGACGACCAGGACATCTACGATTCCAAGCGCGATGTGGTGGAGCTCCGTGCCCGGGTGGGCATGGTGTTCCAGAAGCCCAACCCGTTCCCGAAATCGATCTACGACAACGTGGCCTACGGCCCGCGCATCCACGGGCTCGCCAATCGCAAGTCCGATCTGGATGAGATCGTCGAGAACAGCCTTCGCAAGGCCGGCCTTTGGGACGAGGTGAAAGATCGCCTGGACGCCACCGCCACCGGCATGTCCGGTGGCCAGCAGCAGCGCCTGTGCATCGCCCGCGCCATTGCCGTGAGCCCGGAAGTGGTGCTGATGGACGAGCCCTGTTCAGCGCTGGACCCGATCGCCACCGCCAAGGTGGAAGAGCTGATTGCCGAGCTGTCCGAGAGCTACACCATCGTGATCGTGACCCACTCGATGCAGCAGGCGGCTCGGGTATCCCACCGCACGGCCTACTTCCACCTGGGCCATCTGGTGGAAGTCAACGAAACCAACAAAGTATTTACCTCGCCGGAACACGAACTGACCGAATCCTACATCACAGGTCGTTTCGGCTGATTCCGTCGCCGGGAACATTGGAGAAGCAGAGTATGCCTACAAAGAAGGACGATGTTTACGGGGATCATATTTCCCACAAGTTCAATGATGAACTGATGGATCTTAAGACTGAGTTCCTGAAAATGGGCGGGATGGTCGAGTCCCAGGTCGAGAACGCCGTTCAGGCGCTGATGGACGGGGATGGCCACCTCGCCGAGGAAATTCGGGCCAAGGACAAGCGCGTCGACCAGATGGAGATCGACATTGACGAGGAAGCAACCCTCATCATTGCCCGTCGTCAGCCCACGGCCCGGGACCTGCGCCTGGTGATTTCCGTGATCAAGATGGTCGCGGACCTGGAGCGGGTCGGGGATGAAGCCAAGAAAATCGCCAAACTGGCCATCAAGCTGGCGGAAGAGGGGCAGGCGCCACGAGGTTACGTGGAAGTACGCCACATTGGCACGCACGTGCTGAGCATGCTGCACGATGCCCTCGACGCCTTTGCCCGGCTGGACTCCGAACAGGCGTTGCGGATCATGAAGGAAGACAAGCGGGTGGACGAAGAATACCAGGCGGCCGCCCGGACCCTGCTTACCTTCATGATGGAAGATACCCGGAACATCTCACGCTGCATGTCGGTGATGTGGGTTCTGCGGGCCCTGGAGCGGGTCGGTGATCACGCCTGCAACATCGCCGAGAACGTGATCTTCATGGTGAAGGGCGAGGACGTGCGCCATACACCGGTTGAGGAAGCCGAACGCGTGGTGGGGCGCTAGCCCCACCTGAACGGCCGCTCTGCTCAGGCCTGTTTCATCCGGTCCGTGTAGGGTGGCCAACCAAAAGGCTTGCCAGCCAGCAGGTGCAGATGGATGTGAAACACCGTCTGCCCTGCGTTTTCTCCGCAGTTCATCACGGTGCGATAGCCGTCCTCGGCAAAACCCATCTCTTTCGCCAGCTTGCTGGCCACCCAGTAGAGGTGCCCGACCAGCTCCCGGTCGCCTTCCTCAATGTCATTGATGCTGGCAATCTCTTTTTTCGGGATGACCAGCAGGTGCACCGGTGCCTGGGGGTTGATGTCACGAAACGCAAGACTGACGTCGTCCTCGTAGACAATATCGGCGGGAATCTCCCGGTTGATGATCTTGGTAAAAATGGTCTCTGACATGGTGGCTCCTGGTTCGTGGTGGCAAATGGTGTTGTGTCGCGGGTTCGCTACAGCTGTCTGAGCCCCGGAATCCGATCGGTCAGCCGGGCCAGCGGCGCAGGCAACCGGTCATCAATGCCCATGGCGTAACGCGCCACCTGGTTGCGGGCGAAGGGCAGGGCTCTGGCCGCGCCGAGCCCCAGGTTGCGCAACAGGTGCAGCGGCGGCGTGCGGTTGCTGAACAGGTGGTAGAACAGGTCCATGGTCATCATCATGCGCCGGTTGGCTGGACGGCGCTGGTGTTCATAGCTACGAAGCCACTGTGGGTCGGCCAGATCGCAGTGGGCACGCTTGGCCTCCTTGAGCAGAGCCTGCAGGCACTGGGCGTCCTGGAACCCCAGGTTGACCCCTTGGCCAGCCAACGGGTTGATGGTGTGGGCGGAATCGCCGGCGAGAACCACCCGGCCGGAAAAATACCGCTTGGCGTGCTGGCGGGCGATGGGGAAACTGGCCCGTGCCTCAATGTGGGTGAGCAACGGAAGCTGGGACGGAAAGGCGCGCTGGATTTCCAGCCTCAGCGCCTCGTCTGACAGGCCCTTGAGCCGAGCCAGTTGCTCGGGGGCGTCATACCACACCAGAGACGCCCAGCTTTCCCCCGGGTGGGTGGCTTCTGCGCTGTGCAGCGGCAGGAAGGCCCGGGGACCACTGGGATAGAAACCCTGCCAGGTAATGTTTTCAACCGGCCCCTGGTAGCGCACCGAAATTACCATGGCCTGCTGGCTGTACTGGTTGCGGCTGACCCCGATGCCGGCCATGGTGCGAATCGCCGACTGGGCTCCATCGGCACCAACCACCAATCTGGCTTCCAGGGTCTGTTGATCTTCCAGGGTGATCGTCACCGACTCCGCCCCCGGAGTCAGTGTTGAGACGCCTTGGCCGGCCATGATGGTCACCCCGGGCTCGGCCTCGGCGCTTTGCCACAGTGCCTGTTGCGTCACCGAGTTTTCCACGATGTGGCCCAGGTGCGACGTCTTCAGCCCGTCGGCATCAAACTGCACCTCGGTCAGTGTTCGCGGCATCAGGTTGGACAGCGGGTGGCGCGCTTCATCCCAGACCGCCAGGCGCTGGTAGGGCGTCGCACGCATGGACAGGATACGGTTCCAGGCACCGAGTTCCTGGAGGTAGCGTTCCGTGCCCGCGCTGAGCGCCGACACGCGGATATCCGGAGGCGTTTCCGGGGCGAAGTCGGGCGCGGACGAACGATCAATTACGGCCACCTTGAACCCATCCCGGCCCAGGCCCGTGGCAAGGGCGGCACCGACCATGCCGGCGCCGACCACAACAACATCAAAAGCTTGTGTCATATCGGGTTCCTGTCTGATGCCCACAGTTTACGCGATGGCGCAGATCAGACAAGCGACCCGGATCAAGTCGGCCGGTTCAACGTCAGTAACCGGCGGCGCGCGTAACCCTCGCCTTGACGTCGTCCGGCCGGCGCCGCCCCTTGGCCAGCCATGCCGGTTTCTGGGCGCCGGGCTTGGTAAAGCCCTGATTCAGTACCATGGGCTGAACCAGGGTCAGGAAGTCGCTCGTTTTCATGTGCACGGATTCGGTGTGGCTGCCGGCCGCGAAGGCCAGTTCGGGTTGCTCGGTCAGAACCTCACTGCAATAGACGGACATGCCGAACAGATTTCCGAACGGCGGCATGGCACCAACCTCGCAGTCCGGGAACCGGTCCTGGAATTCCCGTTCATCGGCGAGGTCAATGAAGTCCGTGTCGAGAATCCGGGACAATCGGTCCCAGCGGATGCGCCAGGTCGCGGGCATCACCAGCATCGCCATTTTCCCGTCCAGTTCAACGATGACGGTTTTGACGACACGGTCGCCGGCAATCTTGACGTGGTGGGCGAGTTCCTGGGCGGTGAAGGCAGGCGGGTGGGAGAGGCACATGTATTCCACATCGGCCTCATCGAGAAATTCTTTCAACTGCTGTACCGGCATAGTGACAACCTCCTACCAGCAATGACAGCGTTCCAGAGCCCTTTGTTCTGGGTGGGGCTGGCTCTGACGGCCTGGCGGGTTCCCTGAGCCCCGCCATTAACCGTCAGCTTAGTTCAGGATGTGCAGTTTGCGAGTAACCGGTTGTATCAATGCGAAACGGTTCGCGGTGGTTACTCGGTTTTGTACAGGTGCACATCCCGCTGTGGGAAGGGAATGCTGATGCCCTCTGCATCGAAGGCTTTTTTCACCTTCTCCTGCATTTCCCAGTAGTACGGCCACAGGTCATCGGTCGGTACCCAGACCCGGAACATCAGGTTCACCGAGCTGTCGCCCAGGCCGGCCACGCAGATGCGGGGCGCCGGGTCCACCAGGCTGCGCTCGTCTTCTTCCATCAGGCGCTTGAGGATGCCCTTGGCCTTGTCGATGTCATCGCCGTAACCGATGCCAAAGGTCATGTCGCACCGTCGTTTGTCGTAGATGCTGACGTTGACGAGCGTGGCATTGGACAGGCTGCCGTTGGGAATCACGATGCGACGGTTATCGAAGGTGTTGACGATCGTGTAGAGGATGCTGATTTCATCGACCGCGCCGAGGAAGCCCTGGGCCTCAATGGTGTCGCCCACCTTGAAAGGTTTGAAGATCAGAATCAGGACCCCGCCCGCGAAGTTGGCAAGGCTGCCCTGCAGAGCAAAGCCGATGGCCAGGCCCGCGGCACCAATAATGGCCACGAAGGAAGTGGTGGCGATGCCCACCATGGAAGCCACGGAAATCAGCAGGAGGATCTTCAGGACCACCCCGATAAGTCCGCACAGGAACTTGTTCAGGGTCGGATCTTTCTTGCCAAGCTTGGCATCAAGTACCGCGACAAAGCGTTTGATCAACCACAGACCGATGATCAGTGTCACGATGGCCAGCACGACCTTGGGGGCGTAGGCCATGGTCAGGCTGATGGCCTGATCGATCAGTTCTGAGGCACTTCCTTCAGCTCCAAAAAGGTCTTCCATAGAGGAACTCCTTGCTCATTAGTATTTTTAGTAGAGGGTAATGCTCTGTAACGTAACCTTAAAACACGGTTCCGGCATGTTTATAGCAGACATGTGAGTCGTGCGCGTTACACAGGCACAGTTTGATCGATGTAAATTACGCAGGTTGAGCCTGTCTGGCCCAGTCCAGAATGACCTCGGGGCCTCCTCGGACAAGAATTCGGCCCTGTTTCTGGCTGAGCTGGTAGTCGTACATCGGATCGTAATAGTCCTCAAGCAGCGCCCGGATCCAGGCATCGTGGTCGCTCAGGTCCTGGTGTTGCTGTTGGCGCTCCAGCGCGATTTCCATCAGGGCCCTGAGCTGTTTGTGGCGTTCGCCGCCGAGGCGTTTGCGGATGCGGTCGAGGGCGCTGAGCAGATAATCCCGGAAGTTGAGCCAGCCAGCTTCCTCACCATCCCGATGGGTGTAGTCGGCACACATCCCCTCGACATAGTCTTCGCGAATGATGGCGATACGCTGGTCCAGGGGTTGTTCGAGAACCATCAGAGGGGCTGCCGCCATGCGATCACGCAAGGTTTCTGGCAGCGCGCAGCGACCGACCAACCGACTCTCGTCCTCCAGGTATATCGGGCCGCCGTTGATGTGGTGTGCCTTGAGCATCGCCACCGCCAGGCGATTCTCGAAATCGATCTGGGAGGGTTGGGGGCTGACCTGGCGGCCAAAGCTGGAGCCCCGGTGGTTGGCCAGCCCTTCGAGGTCGACCGGGTTGGGCAGTTGCTGCAGGACCCGGGTTTTTCCGGTGCCGGTCCGGCCGCTGAGAATCCGGAATTCACTGTCCCGGATCCGTTCCTCGAGACTGTCGATCAGGAACCGTCGGAGCGCCTTGTAGCCGCCCTTGACCAGCGGGTAGTCGATGCCGGATTCCTTGATCCACGACTGGGTCAGGCGCGAGCGCAGACCGCCCCGAAAACAGAACAGGTAGCCGTCCGGGTGTTGGGCGGCAAAACGCTTCCAGGTTTCGATCCGCTGCGCCTTGATGTCTCCGGCGACGAGTTGATGGCCCAGTTCAATGGCCTGATCCTGGCCTTTTTCCTTGTAGCAGATGCCGACCCGGTGTCGCTCCTCGTCGTTCATCAATGGAGCATTCTCGGCGTTGGGGAAGCTGCCCCGGGCAAACTCCACCGGTGCCCGGACGTCCATCAGGGGGACGTCATTGAGGAACAGGGACAGGTAGTCGTCGGTGTCGGGTCTGGTTGCCATTTCAGCGTCTAACCGGTTAACAGAAGTGAGGCGGCAGTATAGCGGAATTGGCTTTTTTCTGCTCGCCGGACGCTGTTTCCCGGGGGCAGGATCGCTACAATAGCGCCCGTTCCAGCGCGCCGACCAACGGAGAAAATGGATGTCGACCAACCGCCTTGATGAGCATTTGCGAAAAACCCTGAGCCGGGGACGGGTGGCGGTTTCACGTCCTGCCGGCTGTCCGGAGATTCCCCTGCATCTGTTCGATCCGTCGGTCCTCGAGGGGCCGCTGAGTCATGACGAGGCCCAGGCGGTGGTGGCCGAGCCGGCTTATTGGTCGTTCTGTTGGGCCAGCGGCCAGGTTCTGGCGAGCTGGATTCTGGCCAATCCCGGATGGGTATTGAATAAGCGGGTTCTGGATTTTGGCTCCGGTTCCGGCGTGGTGGCGGTTGCCGCTGCCCTGGCGGGTGCCCGGGAGGTCATCGCCTGCGACCTGGATCCAGCGGCTCTGGATGCTGTCGCCGCCAATGCCGACCTCAATGGTGTGTCGTTAACTTTGTGTGACGACTGGCGTAAACGCCCGGCGGACCTTGACGTCGTGACGGCCGCAGACGTCCTTTACGATCCGGAAAACCGTCCGCTGTTGAACGTCTTCCGTGAGTCGGCATCCAGGGTACTGCTGGCGGATTCGAGAGTTCGGGACCTGGGCGACACCGCCTACGATCTGCAGACGGTCATTGAGGCAAGAACCTGGCCCGACCTACATGAGTTCGAGGAGTTCAATCGGGTTCGTATCTACCTGGCTGAGGAAAGGTAACTGCCGGTTAGAAAAAGAAAAGGGCAACCATAAGGCTGCCCTTTGTCGAAACAGGTCGGCGCATCCGTGCGCATGTGGCAACAACCTTGTTGCGAGTCCCTGAGCCGCTCCCTGGTGCCGGCATCCGAGCCAGCCTTCCGAATAATTATCCTTTAAGCGAGGCGTCCCTGTGTCCATGCCTCTCCCTGCATTCCATGCCGGGGTGCTTCCGATGCGTCGTCCTTTTCCCTGTCATCCTTGATGTGATCACTATAGCAATCGGCGCTTTACAATCGTGTGAACTTTGCGCGGTCGGGGCCCGCGGTCTGTGGGCATTCTGATGGGATACCTGTTCTGTAACAGTCGGTTATAAAACTTTAAAGAACGGTTGCTCACCGTTACGTACATGATATAGGTGCAAGATCTCACGCCTTTGTAGGAAATATCTCACAAGGGTTCGGGCGAATTTCGCAAATCTGCTTTGCGGGCACGGCGAAGTCCCGGCCAAGGCAGTAGCCCAACCAGAATGCCCACCCCATCGGCGGCCAGGTCGGCCATCGAAAAGTCCCGGTAGGGCAGGGTCGCCTGAACGACTTCGATGGCGAAACCAAAGATCAGCAGCGGCGGCACAAACCACACGGCTTTGGCTTGCGGCCAGGCGAGCCGGGTCAGGATGGTCAGCTCGGCGAAGGCAATCAGATGATTGACCTTGTCGCTGGCGGACGATGGGACCGGATAGGGGTTGGCGGTGGTTGCCAGGAACAAGATGGCCAGCACGGAAATCAACAGAGCGGTCCGCCAGAGTGGACGGCAGTGCAACAAGGCCAGAGCGCTGTGTTTCAATCGTGCCATGGGGGATTTTCCGTAGGACGCCTCGGGCTGTGGGAACGTTTCCAACATGATATGCTTTGCGCCCCGTCACTGTCATTGAAACGGAGGGCCTGCCGGAATGCTCAAGGGTAATTTTTTTCGTGGACTGGGCTACCTGGGGGAGGGCTTCCGTCTGATTCGGCAACCTGGCCTGCGGTTGTTCGTGATCATCCCGCTTGTTATCAACGTCCTGCTGTTCGGTCTCCTGTTCTATTTCCTGGCGGAACTGTTCGCCGGCCTGATCGCTGCTGCCATGGGCTGGCTGCCCGACTGGGCCTGGCTGCAGGCCCTGGACTGGCTGTTCTGGCTGCTGTACGGCGCCGTCATCCTGTTGATGTTGGCCTACGGCTTCGTGATCGTCGCCAACCTGATCGGCTCGCCCTTCTACGGTTACCTGGCCGAATTGACTGAAAAACATCTGACCGGCCAGGAAGTCAGCACCGATGACAGCTGGAGTGCAATCGTCAAGGACATCCCCCGGGCGCTCTGGCGCGAGGTTCAAAAAATTCTTTATTACCTGCCCCGGGCCATTGGCCTGTTTGTGCTTGGCCTGATCCCGGTGGTCAATCTGGTTGCGGCGGTGCTGTGGTTCCTGTTCAACAGCTGGATGATGGCCCTGCAATACGTTGATTACCCCGCCGACAACCACAAGGTCAGCTTCAGGGCTTTGCGCGGTCTGCTGGGCGATACCCGGCTCTCGGCCTTTGGTTTTGGCCTGCCGGTAGCGCTGGCGGCCATGGTGCCGGTTCTTAACCTTGTGGTGGTGCCGGCGGCGGTCTGCGGGGCAACGGCCTACTGGGTGCGCGAAAACGGCGCCACCCGAAAATAATTCTGTTTGGAGGTTTCTTGGATACGTCGGATTTTGTCATTGGTCAACGTTGGGTCAGCCACAGTGATACTGCCCTGGGCCTGGGGATTGTTACGGATATCTCCGGCCGTCGGGTAACACTGGGGTTTCCGGCGGCCGACGAGGAGCGCACCTACGCCATCGACAATGCACCACTGTCGCGGATCATTTACCAGCTCGGGGAGGCGATCCAGACCTTTGACGGCGAACACTATGTGGTTCGGGCGGTTGAGGACGTTGGCGGCGTATTGATGTACCACGCCGACGACGGCGAGAACATTCACCAGATTTCCGAAGTGAAGCTTAGCAGTTCGGTGAACTTCTCGGCGCCGCACCAGCGCCTTTTTGCCGGCCAGTTTGACCGCAACGGCGCCTTCCGCCTGCGGGTGGCCACCCTGCAGCATATGGACCGGTTGCGGGCGTCTCCGGCGCAGGGTCTGATTGGCGCTCGAACCCAGCACCTGCCGCACCAGATTTACATTGCCCACGAAGTGGCCAAACGGCACGCGCCCCGGGTTCTGCTGGCGGACGAAGTGGGGCTGGGCAAGACCATTGAGGCGGGTCTGATTCTTCACTACCAGCTGCATACCGGCCGAGCCAAGCGGGCTCTGATCGTGGTGCCGGACTCCCTGATGCACCAATGGCTCGTGGAGATGCTCCGGCGCTTCAATCTGCGCTTTTCCATCATTGATCAGGGACGTTACGACGCGCTGAAAGAAGACGAAGACGATGTGGATTCGCTGGTCAACCACATCTTTGGTGATGACGACGCCGTCAATCCGTTCGAAACAGAACAGTTGGTACTGTGCAGCCTGGATTACCTGGCGAGCAGCGAACAGGCCCAGAAGGATGCCCTGGCCGCAGGTTGGGACCTGATGATCGTGGACGAGGCTCATCACCTGGCCTGGAGTCCCGAAGCGGCCAGTACCGAGTACCGCATCGTCGAGGCATTGTCGGCGGCCAGCCGTGGTTTGCTGTTGCTGACCGCGACCCCGGAACAGGTGGGCGTGGCCAGTCACTTTGCCCGCCTCCGGCTTCTCGATCCGGCGCGTTTTCACGACCTGGAGACCTTCAGGAAGGAAGAGCTGGACTACGAAGCCATCAACAAAGTCGTGCGGCGTCTGGAAGCCGAGCCCTCGGAGATCGCCGGCGAGGATCGCGAAGCGCTCCAGAACTGGCTCGGTGAGGAACTGGACCAGTTGCTGGCGGGTGAGGACCCGCATCAGGCCATTATCGATGCGTTGCTGGACCGCCATGGCACTGGCCGGGTGCTGTTCCGCAATACCCGGGCTGCGATCGCCGGGTTCCCGGAACGGCGACCGCTGCCGGAAGCCATGCCCTGTCCGGCCATGTACGACGACACTGCCTGGGGCCTCGACGGCTTGTCGCCAGAACAGTCGGTGCCGGAAGAACAGTGGCTGGCGGAAGACCCCCGAGTTGCCTGGCTGGAGAAAAAGCTGGTCAGCCTGCGTCCGGCCAAGGTGGTGGTGATCTGTGCCCGCGCGGATACTGCGATGGCACTGGAACATTACCTGCAGCTGCGGGCGGGGATCCGCAGTGCCGCGTTCCACGAACACCTCAACCTTGTGGAGCGTGATCGCGCGGCCGCCTATTTTGCCGACAGCGAGCAGGGTGCGCAGGCGCTGATCTGCTCGGAAATCGGCAGCGAGGGGCGAAACTTCCAGTTTGCCCACCACCTGGTGCTGTTTGACCTGCCGGGCAACCCGGATCTGCTGGAACAGCGCATCGGGCGCCTGGACCGAATTGGCCAGACCGAGGCCATCGATGTTCACATCCCCTACCTGCAGGGCACCGCCCAGGAAGTCCAGTATCGCTGGTTCCAGGATGGCCTGAATGCCTTCGCCGAGAGTTGTGCCGTCGGTGTTGCCGTTCAGGACAAGGTCCAGGACCAATGGCTGCAAGCCATCGGGGGCAGCGCGGACGCACTGGAGTCCCTGGTTGCCGAGTCCGCAGACGAAGCAAACCGACTGCGGACCCTGCTTCACAATGGTCGCGACGCCCTGATCGAACGGAACTCCTGCCGCCGGGATGTGGCCGATCGGCTCATCGTTGATATCGAAGCGGAAGAGAGTTCGGCCCAGGTTCGCGACTACATGATTGAGGCCTTCGACATTCTCGGTGTGGATGTGGAAGACCACAGCGATCATTCCGACGTATTGCGTCCCGGCGAGCATTACCATGCCGGTCACGTGGCTGAATTGCCGGAAGACGGTGTGACTGTGACCTGGAGCCGGCAGCAGGCGCTGGAGCGGGAAGACCTGGCGTTCATGAGTTGGGAGCATCCGATGGTGACCGGGGTGATGGATTCGGTCACCAGCTCAGGCTTGGGCAAGGCCGCCCTTGCCAGTCTGTCGGTCAAGGCTTTGCCGGCCGGAACGCTCCTGATGGAAGCCCTGTTTACCGTCCACTGTCCGGCGCCGGAATCCCTGCAGTTAACCCGCTACCTGGCAGTGTCGCCCCTGCGCCTGCTGGTGGACGTCAATGGCAAGGAGTTGTCGGCGGCGTTACCCCATGACCGGCTGAACGACCTGTGTTCGAATATTCGCCGCAAGACGGCCCAGGCCGTCGTGCCCCAGATACGACCCCAGGTGGAGACCATGGTCGATCATGCCGAACGCCTGTCCGAGCCCCATCTGGAGCCCATGAAACAGAAGGCGCTGGATCAGCTGGAGGCCAGCTTCGGGCCGGAAATCCGCCGGCTGGAGGCACTGCAGCAGGTGAATCCGGCGATCCGTGAGGAAGAGATTGATTTTTTCCGAGGTCAGTTGGCATCGGCCCGTGAGGCCATCGGCCGGGCCACCCTGGCGTTGGAGGGAATCCGTGTGATTGTCACCGCGTAAGTCGGGGTGTGAACAGGATTACTGAGTCAACGGTGAGCGCTGTTATGCTCTCATCTGATGCGGTACTGTGGGCGTACCTACTTTAGTCTAAGAACTTTCCGAACCATGGATGACTGAGAGAACCTATGATGACCTTCATTTTGTTTATTGTGGCGCTGGCCGGCCTGTTGACCGTAATGCGTCGTGAATCCGGCGCCATGCCGGCAATTGGCGTGATGGCTGGGGTCGGTCTGGTGTCCCTGATCTTTGCCTCCGGATGGCTCGCCCTGATTCTGTTTGTCGGTGCCGGTGTCACTGCCGCCGCGGGCTTGCCCGGTTTCCGCCAGAGTTGGCTGACACCGAAAATTTTCGCCACCTTCAAGAAAGTGGCGCCCAAGGTTTCCGATACGGAAAAGGTCGCCCTTGAGGCCGGCACCGTCGGTTGGGACGGCGAGTTGTTCACCGGCCAGCCGGACTGGCACAACCTGCTGATCAACCGCCATACCGGCCTGACTGAGGAAGAGCAGGCGTTTGTGGACAATCAGTGCACCCAGGCCATCGCCATGTGCAACGCCTGGGATCTCGCCGTCGAGCGCGCAGACCTGCCCAAGGAACTCTGGGATTTCCTGAAGAAAGAAGGTTTCTTCGGCATGATCATCCCGAAGGAATACGGTGGTCTGGAGTTTTCCGCCAAGGCCCAGACCGCAGTGCTGCAGAAACTGGCCGCCAACGAGATGCTGATGGTCTCGGTCGGGGTGCCGAATTCCCTCGGTCCGGGCGAGCTGCTGGTCAAATACGGTACCGAGGAACAGAAGAAGCATTACCTGCCCCGTCTGGCCGACGGCCGCGAAATTCCCTGTTTCGGCCTGACCGGTCCGCGGGCCGGCTCAGACGCCACCTCGCTCCCGGATACCGGCATCGTCTGCAAGCGCAAGATTGATGGTAAGGAAGTGGTGGGCATTGAGCTCAACTTCGAGAAGCGCTGGATCACGCTGGCGCCGATTGCCACCGTGGTCGGCCTGGCCTTCCGTATGTTCGACCCCGACGGCCTGCTGGGGGACGAGAAAGACTACGGCATCACCTGCGCCCTGATTCCCCGTGACACCAAGGGTATGGAAATCGGTCGCCGCCATTGTCCGATTGGCACGCCGTTCCTGAACGGGCCGATCAAGGGCAAAAACGTGTTCATCCCGCTGGATTACATCATCGGTGGTCAGGAAATGGCCGGACAGGGCTGGCGCATGCTGGTTGAGTGTCTCTCGGTCGGGCGTTGCATCACGCTGCCATCGGGCGCTGCCGGTGCCGCGGCCTATGCCGCTGGCACCGCGGGTGGGTTCACCCGGGTGCGCCGCCAGTTCAATACGCCGGTGGCGGACATGGAGGGTGTGCAGGAACCGCTGGCCCGAATCGTGGGCAAGACTTACATCGCCCAATCGGCGGTCAATCACACCGCGAACATGATCGACCGGGGCGAGAAGCCGGCGGTACCGTCGGCCATCCTCAAGTACCATCTCACCGAATTCCAGCGCGGTGTGCTCACCGACGCGATGGATGTGCATGGCGGCAAGACCGTAACCCTTGGCCCGCGTAACTACCTGGGCATTGGTTTCAGTGGCGCCGCGGTGTCCATCACGGTGGAAGGTGCCAACATCATGACCCGCAGCCTGATGATCTTCGGTCAGGGCGCCATTCGCTGTCATCCTTACGTCCTGAAAGAGCTGGCGGCGAAGGATAATGACGATATCAAGGCCTTCGATGAGGCCTTCTTCGGGCACGCCGGCCTGATCTTCGGCAATGCCGCCCGGGCCTTCACCCAAGCCCTGGGGCTGGGCCGCGCCGATGTTCCATTCGATAGCGCCAGCCGCCGGTATGCGCAGGCAGTGGCCCGCTTCAGTGCCGCCTTCGGACTCTGTTCGGATGCCGCCATGACCACGCTGGGCAGCGAGCTGAAAATGCGTGAGCTGATATCGGCCCGTCTGGGCGACATGCTCTCCAATCTGTACCTGGCGTCCATGGTGCTGAAGAACTGGCACGAGAGTCAGCCGGTGGAAGGCGAGAGAGAGGTCATGGAATACAGCCTGGGGCTGTTGCTGTACCGTACCGAAAACGCTCTGGACGAGTTCCTCCAGAACCTGCCAAACAGGGTAGTGGCCATGGCCCTGCGTGCCATTACCATGCCGCTGGGTCGCCGGTGGGATGCTCCCCACGACGATTTGTCCCGGACACTGGCTCGCGCCATTTCCACGGACACCCCGATCCGCAACAAGCTGATTTCCGGGGTATGGACGACCGATGGCGAAGGCACGGTGGAGAATCCGCTGGCCCGATACAACGGCCTGCTGAAGGATTACGACAAGGCCGAGCAGCTTTACCGCAAGGTCAACAAGGCCTACGCCAAGGGCGAGCTGCCGATGACCGCCCTGCATCCGGAAGAGCGCTTCGAAGCGGCGCTGGAAGCCGGGATCTACACCAAGGAAGAGGCGGACTTCATGCGGCAGTATGAAACCGTGGTGCTGGAAATGCTCACGGTAGACGACTTCCCGTTCGATGAATTCGCTCGCCAAAAGGATACGGTCATCGACCATAACCCGGCCTGACCGGGGGCTTTCGTATTCGAATGCAAAGGGGTGCCGGTTTGGCACCCCTTTTTCGTGTCTGGTTATAAAGCCTTAACTTGATAGCGCATTAACGGCATACTCGGAGAACCCGTGCCGAATCGGTGCGGGGCACGTTCAGCAGAATCGGGAGAGTCAGACCGGATGTGGCTTTCAGTACTGGCAGTAAGCGCCGGAGCCGTCATTGGCGCCAATCTTCGTTGGGCCCTGGGACTCTGGCTCAACAGCACCTACCACGCCGTTCCCTACGGCACCCTGGTGGCCAACCTGAGCGGCGGCTGGCTGATTGGCCTGCTCATCGGCTATTTCAGCCACGGCAGCTCGCTGGCACCGGAATGGCGCCTGTTTGCCATCACCGGCCTTTGCGGTGCACTCACCACCTTTTCCACGTTCTCACTGGAAATGTTTGCAGCCATCCAGGAAGGCAAATGGGCCATGGCCGTTACCGGTATTCTGGCCCACGTTGTCGGGTCTCTGTTGATGACTGCATTCGGCATTTATACCTTTGGATTAGTCCGCGGCTAGGCCGCTTTCCGGCGCTCAAGAGTGGGTAAGACTACCTACTTAAATTATTGAAAATCCACTTGGCAATTCTGAAATTCAGGAGTAGAGTGACTTTCGTAGGAAAGATTCAGTAAAGCATTTCATCAATAAGACGTACCTCCGCAGTTAGTAGTGACCGTCCTGTTTTTGATTCCGCGAGTTCTGTATTTCCGTAAACGCCAGCCCGCACCATGAAGGTGTGAGGCGGCAGATTAAATGATTGATTTCAGGAAGTTTAAGTATGTCTACTACTACCGGTACTGTTAAGTTCTTCAACGAAGCAAAAGGCTTTGGCTTTATCACTCGTGAAGGCGGCCCGGACGTATTCGTTCACTACAGCGCTATTCAGGGCAGCGGTTTCAAGACTCTGGCAGAAGGCCAGCAGGTCGAGTTCACCGTTACCCAGGGCCAGAAAGGTCCCCAGGCGGAGAACGTTGTTGCTCTTTAATCCCCTGATGGATTAAGCGACAAACGTTGAAAAAGGCAGCTTCGGCTGCCTTTTTTTGTGTCTGGTCCCCGGACGAGGTTGCATGCTTTGTGATTTTCTTCCTGGTGTGTAATCTTTATGCCCCTGTTGCTCGTTAAAATGGAAGTCGAGACAGTCAGGACCCGTTCATGCTCAAGACCTTGAAGGCCATCTGGATTCTTTTCTGGGCCACCGTTCTCACGCTTATCCTGTTTTTGCCGATCGTCGTGGCGGCCCTGTTGGGCAAGCGCGGTGATGCCGCCTTTAACGGCACCCAGATATTCGCCTGGGCGATTCTGAAACTCTGCGGCATTCGCCTGGTGGTCCGGGGCAGGGAGCATATCCAGCCCGGCCAGCGTTACGTCATTCTGAGCAACCATGCCTCCTACTTCGATCCACCAGCGCTGGTTTTGGCGCTGGGGCTGCAATATCGCTGGGTCATCAAGAAGGAATTGCGCAAGGTGCCGTTATTCGGGCTGGCGCTGGAGACGTCCCGCAACCTGTTCATCGATCGCTCCCGGGGCAGCGATGCGCTGGAAAGCATCAAGCGGGGGGTGGCGCAACTACCGGAAGGCACCGGAATTCTGATTTTCCCGGAAGGCACGCGGTCGTGGGATGGCAACCTGCTGCCCTTCAAGAAAGGCGGCTTCGTCATTGCCAGAGATGGCCAGCTGCCTATTCTGCCGGTCACCATCCGGGGCTCCCATGACCGGCTGCCCAAGGGGCAGGCGGCTTTCTCGCCCGGTCGGATCGAGATCGTCATCCACCCACCGGTCGCCACTCGCGACCGGTCGGTCGAATCTCTGATGACTGGCGTCCGGGGCACCATCGAATCAGCCCTGAACTGACCCGCTTCCGGTTGGAAGCGGGCCACGCCTGAAGGCGCAGGTGTGTTATTGGGCGAAGATCTCTTCGTAGAACCGCATGGTCCCCTGCCAGGAGCGGGTGGCGGCATCCTCGTTGTATCCCACCGGCATGCCGAATTCTTCGGCAAACTTGTCAGCGCCGGGGTTGGTGAACGAATGCAGGACTCCAGGGAAGCTGACCAGCGTCAGGTCGACACCGGCATTCTGCATTTCCTGCACAAGGCCAGCGACCTGCTCGGAGGGAACCATTTTGTCCGCTCCGCCCGTGTACACCTGGACCCGGGCCTTAACCATGCCGGGTTCCGCCTTAAGTGGGCTGCCCAGGGCCCCGTGGAAGCTGACGACGCCGTCCAGATCAACGCCCAGTCGGGCCATGTTCAAAACCACCGCTCCGCCGAAGCAGTAGCCCTGGGCGGCAATGCGGCTGCTGTCCACACTCTCATGCTCGGCCAGCAGGGACTTGGCTTTCAGGAACCGGGCCTTGACCTGCTCGATGTCCTGGGTTGCCTCCTGCATGAACTTCTGGGCGGTATCCGGGTGCTCGGCAAGCTTGCCGCTGCCGTACATGTCCAGGGCAAACGCCGTGTAGCCTGAGGCCGCCAGTTTCTCTGCCTGCTCACGGGCAAAGTCGTTGTGGCCCCACCATTCATGAACCACAAGCACGCCGGGACGCTTGCCTTCCAGTTCATCGTCCCAGGCCATGTAGCCGGTGAACGTCTGATCGTCGATCTTGTATTCAATGGTTTCGGTCTGCATTTCTGCCATCACCTGCGTGGTTGCCAGGGAGAATGAAAGTGCGGCGACTGATGTGACTGTCTTCAATGTAGCCATGAGGGGACTGCTCCTTCAGATGCATTCAATTGCTTCGGTCGGACAATCACCTTTTTACTACACTTCAGACACAGACACACGAATTGGCGGACATGGTGCCGAACCCGGGAGGTTTTGAATGAAAATTGGCGTACCCAGGGAGATCAAGAACCACGAATACCGGGTGGGGATGACGCCCGCTGCGGTCCACGAACTCTGTGGTCATGGCCACGAGGTTTTTGTAGAGTCGCAGGCCGGCGCTGCCATCGGGTTCGGCGATGACGATTACCGGCACGCGGGTGCGCAGATTCTGCCAGACGCCCGGAGTGTTTTTTCGGAGGCGACGCTGATCGTCAAGGTCAAGGAGCCTCAACGGGAGGAACGGGCACTGCTGACCCGGGATCATACGCTGTTCACCTACCTTCACCTGGCGCCGGACCAGGCCCAGACTGATGACCTGGTGGCATCCGGTGCCACCTGCATAGCCTATGAGACGGTGACCGACAGCCACGGCCGCCTACCCCTGCTCGCGCCCATGTCCGAAGTGGCCGGGCGAATGTCGATTCAGGCCGGGGCTCACTGCCTGGAGAAATCGGTGGGTGGTCGCGGGGTGCTTCTGGGAGGCGTGCCCGGCGTCAGCCCTGCCCGGGTTACCGTGGTCGGCGGAGGCGTGGTGGGGCAGAACGCCGTGGCCATGGCGATTGGCATGGGAGCCCAGGTGACTGTGCTGGATCGTAGCATGGACGTTCTGCGCAGCCTCGATCACCTGTACGGTAACCGCATTACCACGCTGTTTTCCACCGGCCATACCCTGGATCAGGCGGTGGTGGAGTCGGATCTGGTGGTGGGCAGCGTTCTGATTCCGGGGGCATCCGCACCCAAGTTGATTACCCGCGATATGATTTCCCGGATGGCGGAGGGCAGTGTGCTGGTGGACGTTGCCATTGACCAGGGTGGCTGTGCAGAAACCTCGAAACCGACCACGCACGATGACCCCACGTACATTGTCGATGGTGTGGTACATTACTGCGTGGCCAATATGCCCGGTGCCGTGGCGCGCACGTCGACGCTGGCGCTTAACAACGTGACGCTGCCCTTCGTTGCCGCGCTTGCCAACAAAGGGCCGATCCGGGCCATGAAGGAAGACCCGCACCTGATGGCCGGACTGAATGTGGCCAATGGCAAGGTGACGTACAGGGAAGTGGCAGAGGCCACCGGGCATCCATACACCGACCCTGAATCCCTGCTGGGATCCTGAGCCGTGACACACTCGGAGAAACCATGAAACTGATTGGATCAACCACTTCGCCCTATGTTCGGCGTATTCGCATCCTGCTGGATGAAGAACCCTATGAGTTCGTCAACCTCAATATCTATGGCGAAGGCCGGGATGAACTGCGGAAAACCAATCCAACCCTGAAGATTCCGGTTCTGGAAGACGATGGCCAGGAAATCTATGACTCGAGGATCATTGCCCGCTACATCAGCGCCAAACAGGGTCGCGATCCCCTGACGTGGGACCAGCAGAACCAGTTGACCATGATCGATGGCGCCAACGACTCGGCGGTTACCATGCTGCTGTCGGAAAAGTCCGGCATCGACACCAGCCAGGACCTGATGTTTTACAACCTCCAGCGTGAACGCATCATGACCACGCTGCGCACCTTGGCAGCCATGGTCGATGACGGCCAGTTCGAAGCCTGGAACTACCCGGCGATCTGCCTGTACTGCCTCGTTGACTGGCTGGAGTTCCGCGATCTGGTGGACTGGACCGGGGTCGAGAGCCTGCTGTCATTCCGGGACAGTCACCGGGCCAAGCCCTGGGTCGCCGAGACCGATCCTCGCCAGACCTGAGCAACTGCGGCCGCCGCCGGAACCAGGGTTGGCGGCCGCCATCTCCGGAGTGCGAACCGGCACAAATTTTCACCAGATGAGCTTCCCCATTTGCCGTTCTTGACTATAGTTAAGGACAGGAACGGTTGCTGATCCAACCCGATCAGACGCCCGTACTTGACTATACTTACAACGACTAAGAAAAGGGGGTCATCCATGCTCCTGTCTCATGCCTTCGGTCTCTTCACCCACCCGGACGATGAGTGGGCTTCCATTCGAAAAGAACACGAAACCCCGCGCCGGCTCTACGTTGCCTACGTGGTTATCCTGGCCGCTATCGGCCCCATCTGCGCTTACATCTCGACGGCCTATTTCGGCTGGACAGTTGGCAGCGATCGATTGATCAAACTGACGGAAATCAGTGCCCTGCAATTGAGCGTGCTCACCTACCTGGCCATGCTCGTCGGGGTCTTCGCCCTCGGTTACGCGGTGAACTGGATGGCCAAGACGTACGGCGCCCGTGAGGAACACGTACCGTCCAACGGCATCGCCCTGGCGGCCTATTCCTGCACGCCGCTGTTCCTGGCCGGGTTCGCCCTTCTGTATCCGGTGCCCTGGTTCAACGCCATCGTTTTCCTGATTGCGGCCTGCTACGGGGCCTGGCTGATGTATGACGGCCTCCCGATCGTCATGGGGATTGAGAAGGATCGGGCGGTATTCTATGGCGGCGCGCTGCTCACCGTTGCCCTGGTCATCCTGGTGTCGACGCGGGTCGGTTCCGTCATCCTCTGGAACTTCGGCGTCGGTCCGGTGTTTGTCAGCGGGTGACCGCCTGCGGCCCAGGAAGGGCTAATCAACAAGGGAGGCGAGAGCCTCCCTTTTTTGTTGGCGCCTGTTACGTATCTGAGACCGTTCAGGATGGCAGGCCCCGGGTGATGACGGAGGGATCCCCTCGACCTTCGACCGCCGCGAGCTCAGCCGCGGACAGCCATTCACCGGGCGGCTGGTCCATCACCACAGCACAGGCAGCCAGCGTGTGCGCCCAGGAACAGCGGTTAGCGAACAGCATGCCGGCCTCGTTCAGGGTGCCGCCCCGGTTGATATAACCGAGGACCCGCGACCGACCGGGTTCGGGAAACAGACTGTACAGGTGCCCGCGGAACACCTCGGGGCGCATGTGGGTGAGTGCGACCCGCCGGTGGATCCGGCGTGGGAACAGCCGCTCGCGTTCAAACTCGGACAGGCAACTCTCGGCCTCCAGATGATCCCTGGGCTGCCGGAAACGACCGGGTTCCTGCAGATAAACGAGGCGGAAAGGGGTGCCGGTTTCGCGCAACCGCTCACTGGCCCGAATCGCCTCGGACAACTGGTAGGCGCCGTTGGCGATCAGCAGGATAGGCTCGCCCTCGGAGGTGTCTTCATCGACCACGAGCGCGCCGTGTTTTGCCAGCGTTTCGGCTTCACCCGGGTCGAACACGCAGGGCCTTTCCCGTTTGGGAATGACCATGCAGGTGATGCGTCCCCGCTGGGTATAAACCTCGGGCAGCGAAGCCAGCGTGCTGTTGTAATCCGCTGGGAAGAGGACCCGGGACACATCGTTCATCTCGCCCAGTAGCGCTTCGCAGAAGGTGGTGTCCTGATGCGACTGTTCGTTCTTGCCGTTCTCCCAGGTGTGAGAGGTGGCAATCACCGGGAAGCCCAGCCAGCGGGGCGGGCGGCCGACTTCTTTCTGGTGCCTGGCAAAGATCAGGTCCTGACGGATGGCGCCGAGCATCTTGACGCAGAAGGCTTCGTAACTGGCGACCAGGTTCAGCCCGGCCTTGTTCGCCAGGCAAGCAGACACCACCGCTTCCTCATTGAGAGCGGTGATGACTTGCCCCTGAACCGACTCCTGGTCGTTCTCCGGCTGGGTGACCCGGTGTTTGAGTTCCGCCAGTACGCCGCCCAGCCGGTTACTGGCCATTTCGTCCGGGTTGCCGACGCGGGCACGCAGGTGGCGGTTTTCGTTCACCAGTGCCCGGAAGAAGTTGTCCACCGCCGTCATCGGGGAGGTCTGCCCGTTGCTCCAGGGTAGCTTGGGAATGGCCGGTTCCGGTGGATTACGGCTGGCCAGCGGATGGTCGCGCTCAAGGACTCGTCCCTGAAGAGCATGCTGGTTGAGCAGGGCGGTGCTCTGGGCAAGTTCGGTCGGGTCAACCCAGAGCGTCCGCGTATGCTCCAGAAACAGGTCCCTGGCGCGGGCATCAATCCGCGGGTTACCCGGCAGCGGAAGATTATGGGCGGCATTGCTTCCGGCCCCGTAGAAACCGAAGCCCTTGGTGGTCTCGGCGATGCCGTAGGGAATGCGCACGGGGTAGGTGCTCTCGCCCCGGAATGCGCTGTCGGCCTGGTAACGGAGTGATTGTTCCATCTCGAACAACGCGCACACAAAGGCAGCCGGGTCGCGGCCATCAAACCGGTAGGGGTCAAAGCCCCGTTCCGCCAGATGCGACTCGAAGCGTTCCAGGCCCGCCCGGGTTCCGAGTTCGGTTCGCTGCTCGATGCGTCGGCCATTGGCAATCATCACCGGCAGCACCAGACCGCAATCATCGGCGCGCCACCAGCGGGGTATCCAGTCACTGCCGCGCTGCTCCTCGGCAGCACCGTCGGAAAGAAAGGTCACCAGGGACTCGCCGGGCAGCGGCATATGGCCATACTGGAGTTCGGCAAAGCCCAGATACCCGCCTTCAAGGATACCGCCGGCGGTATGGGGATTGATGTGGCTTCCCAGCGGCGCACTCATGCGGCCGTCGGGGCGCTGCCGGTAACTGTAGAAGTCCGCCGCCAACCGGGACAGGCCATCCGGCTTTTGATAGCGTTCGGCCTGTTCCGGATGCAGGTTGCCGGTCAGCACGTTGAGGGCATCGACGGCGGCGGCACAGTGGCCCTGGCCCATCAGCCAGCTGCGGGTGCGGCCGGTGAGGTTGTTGAGCGCCAGATAGGCGGCGTACGCGGGAACCATGTTCAGTGCACCGCCGGTATGGCCCTCCGGAGTGACCTTGAAATCCTGTGGCGCAAGAGGCTGGCCTTCGGCGTCAACGCGATTGGCGTAGGTCATGTGAACGACCAGCCAGAGTCCGGCGCTGGCCAGTCGGTCCAGTGCCGCGAGCTTGCGGAAGACCGTCTGGGTATCGGGTTGCAGCCCGGCTTCAACCAGGCGATTGGCAAGGCTGCAGACGTGGGAACAGGTGGCATCGGAATGCCGGATGACCCCGTAACCCTGGCGCCAGGCTTGGTAAGCAGGATCTGCCGGGGTCGCACCTGTGACCGATTCGGTTGTGGTTGCCGAGGGCATGGGACGCCTCCATTTCTCCATTCGATGGAATGATTGTAAAAGGCCCTCATCCCTCGCCCCTTGATGCAAGTCAGTCGGAACAGCATCTCCTTCCGATAGGGATCACCAGACAATAAGGCGGAATACCGTTGCCCGCCGGCGCTGATTCTGCCAGCCTGAAGGCATGACTCAGTGAAACGGGAGATTCCGCGATGGCTCAGGATAAACGGCGCCGCTATTCATCGCCTGTGGTTGACGGCATCGGCAAGTCGGCCAGCCGGGCAATGTTACGGGCGGTCGGGTTCGGCGATGATGACTTCAAGAAACCCCAGGTCGGCATAGCCTCCACCTGGAGCAATCTCACGCCGTGCAACATGCACATCAACGGCCTCGCCGAAGAATCTGCTGCTGGGGCCGACGAGGCTGGCGGCAAGGCCCTGATCTTCAATACCATTACCGTTTCCGACGGCATCGCCAACGGCACCGAGGGTATGAAGTACTCGTTGGTGTCGCGGGAGGTCATTGCCGATTCCATCGAGACGGTGGCCGGCTGTGAGGGCTTCGATGGGCTGGTGGCCATTGGCGGCTGTGATAAGAACATGCCCGGTTGCCTGATGGGCCTGGCCCGGCTCAACCGCCCGTCGGTGTTCGTCTACGGCGGCACCATCATGCCCGGGGAGAACCACACGGACATCATTTCCGTCTTTGAGGCCGTCGGTGCCCACGCCCGTGGCGACCTGGACCTCATCGAAGTGAAGCAGATTGAGGAAACCGCAATCCCCGGCCCGGGTTCCTGCGGCGGCATGTACACCGCCAACACCATGGCCTCGGCGATCGAAGCCATGGGTATGAGCCTGCCCGGAAGCTCCGCCCAGAATGCCGTGTCCGAGACCAAGGCCGAGGACTGCCGCGCCGCCGGCGCCGCCGTTCTGAACCTGCTGGAACGGGATCTCAAGCCCTCGGATATCATGACCCGGAAGGCGTTCGAGAACGCCATCACCGTGGTCATTGCCCTGGGCGGGTCCACCAATGCCGTCCTGCACCTGCTGGCCATGGCCAGCACCGTGGGTGTGGCGCTGGATCTGGAGGACTTCGTTGAGATCGGCAAACGGGTGCCCGTGCTGGCCGACCTTCGCCCCAGCGGGCATTACATGATGTCAGAGCTGGTGACCATTGGCGGCATTCAGCCACTGATGAAAATGCTGCTTGAGCGCGATCTGCTGCACGGGGACTGCATGACGGTCACCGGACAAACGCTGGCGGAAAACCTCGCCGATGTGGCGCCGTACCCGGAAGGGCAGGACATCATTCACGCCTTCGACAACCCTATCAAGGCCGACAGCCACCTGCGCATTCTTTACGGCAACCTGGCACCGACGGGATCGGTGGCCAAGATCACCGGCAAGGAAGGCACCCACTTTACCGGACGTGCCCGGGTGTTCCACTCCGAAGAGGAGGCCCAGGCCCGTATTCTCGACGGGACGGTGGTGGCCGGCGATGTCCTGGTGATTCGCTATGAGGGACCCAAGGGGGGGCCGGGCATGCGCGAAATGCTCAGCCCAACCTCCGCGATCATGGGTAAGGGACTGGGCAGTGATGTTGCGCTGATCACCGACGGTCGTTTCTCCGGAGGCAGTCACGGGTTTGTGGTGGGGCACATTACCCCGGAGGCTGCCGAGGGTGGTCCAATCGCCCTGGTCGAGGACGGCGATACCATTACCATTGATGCGGTTGGCAACCGGATCGAGCTGGACGTGACCGATCAGGAGCTTGAGCGCCGGCGCCAGAACTGGCAGGAGCCGGCCCCCCGGTTTGAGCGCGGCGTGCTGGCCAAATACGCCCGCACCGTCAGTTCCGCCTCCAAGGGGGCGGTTACCGATCTGCCGTGACCGTCCGGGCCCGATCCTCGAGCCGTTCGGGGCGGGCCCAGTAGTAGCCCTGGCCGTACAGGCCAGGGAACTGTTGCAGCCAGACGGCGACGGATTCGTCTTCCACGCCTTCCACCACCACATCCAGATCGAGCGCATCGCCCAGCTCCAGCGCCGCCCGGAAGATGCGCTGGCGGGTGGGGTGCTGGAGGATATCCTTGAGGAAGCTCCGGTCGATTTTCAGTTCGTCCAGATCAAAGGTGGCCAGGGTGCCGAGGGATGAGTGGCCGGTGCCGAAGTCGTCCAGGGCAATCCGGAAACCGGCCTTGCTCAGGCTCCGGATCATGGTCCGGGCCGCGGTGGCATCAAGCATCATCGCCGTTTCGGTGATTTCCAGGATCAGGTCTTCCGGTCGGGTGCCATGGTGCTGTGTGATCGCGGTGACTTCCTCGAGAAAATCCGGGTGCGCCAGGTCCTTTGCGGACACGTTGACGGCAACGCCAACGTGGTCACCGTGACGGTCCTTCAGGCGGCCCTGGTCGCGGCAGGCCCGATCGATCACCCAGAGTGTCACCGGGTGAATCATGCCGACCTGTTCAGCCAGCGGCACCCAGTGGGCGGGCGGAACCGGGCCAAAGTCGGGATGCTGCCAGCGGATCAGTGCCTCCAGTGATTCGGTCCGCTTGTCCCGGATGGACACCTTGGGCTGGTATTCCAGCCACATCTCGCCATTTCTCAGGGCCCCCTCGACATCCAGCATCAGTACCTGTTGCCGGTACTGCCATTCGGCAATGGCCGGGTCATAAATGGTCAGCGTCTGGCGGCGGTCGAGTGCGGCAAAGCCGGCCGAAGACAGGGCGCTGGCGACGTCGTTACCGTGTTCGGGTGCATGGGCCATGCCCACGGAAGCGCTCCAGGAGAACGCGAACCGGCCTTCCCGGAAATTATCGTCAAGCCAGTCCGTGAGCTCCAGGAGCATCTCGTCAGCGACCTCGGAGTCCTCGTCGCGGTGCAGGGCAAAGGCGTGGGTGGCGGTATCGATGCTGGCGATGGCGTAGCCATTGATCATCACAAGGCGGTCGCCTAGTAGCCGTTTCAGGAAGCTGTTGAGGTTCCGGAGGTAGCTTTTCAACAGTTCCTCCGCGGTGCGGTAACCCAGCGCCTGTTCAATCTCGTTGAAACGCTCTAGCCGGATCAGGCCAAGGGTGTAGGGCTGCTTCCGGCTGTCGAGTGCGTCCAGGCATTCCTCGAGCATGGCCCGGTTGGGCTTGCCAGTGATCCGGTGGGTCTTGAGCAGACGATCGTAGTCCTGCTCCACCTGTGTTCTCAGTCGCTGTTCCTGCTGGGCCCGAATGTCTGATCGCATGCGCCGTTTGCGCTCCTCGAGCATTTGCCGGCCGACCGCACTGGTCAGGATCAGCGATCCGGCAGCCGCACCGAGGAAGAAGGCCGAATCGGTCAGGCTGTTGATTGGAACCCAGCCGATGGTACGCAGGGAGGATATCAGTGAGCCCGCGAGCATGGCGAGAATGGAAAGGGCGTAGTGACGGGCATAGACATGGCTGCGAAACTGGCTCACGACCAATCCGAGAATAATGGCGCCGCCGGTCATGGCGAGCAGCAGGAACGAGCCCTGACCGAGCAGGGGCAGGGCCAGAGGGATCGCCAGCAGATGCGCGACCGCCAGGATACTGATGCCAAAGAGGATCCGGGCCGCGTTCGGGGGTACGGGCATGAAATGCGGAGTAAACTGGCACAGTGCGATCAGGCAAAGGGGCAGGGTGATGTTCAGGAGTCGGTTCATTTCCGGCAGGTTGGGCCATAGGTACCAGAGCCCGAAACCTTCCATCACCAACTGGCTGTAGATCAGGCTGAACATCAGCACGCTGAGCCAGGCCAACCCCGGGCGTTTCATCTTGACCACGATGCTGAGGTTGAACAGCAGGGCAAACACCAGCAGGCCGGTAATCGACGCCTTCCAGGCCAGGGTGCCGGCACTCTCGCTAATGACGGTCTCTGGTGCCAGTACTGACAGGGGCAACATGGTGGGGCCGGAGTTGCGGACCTCGAACAACAGGGTGGACGTGCCCGGGGGAAGGCTGATCGGCCAGACCCACTGTGGCAGTGCAATCAGCCGGTGGTTGAACGGATACAGGTCACCCAGTGCCGGCAGTAACGAGACTGTGCCGTCGTCGCCGATAATCGCCGGCTGAATGTGATCCAGGGAGGGGGCCGAGACCACCGCCCATTGCCGCACCGGTTGATCGCCGGGATTGGTGAGGGTCACCCGGAAGGTGACTGGCGCAGAGAAATATCCGAGGCCGGAGTAATTGTCCCGCACGGGTTGCCAGTTGGTCCCCCGCCAGAGTTCGTGCTCCAGGACGTCGGTCAGTGATTTGGTCAGGTAATGCGTCTGGAGCGATGGCTTGGCGGCTGGCGGAAGCCTTGAGAACGCGGAGTCGGACGTCAGGGGGGCGGTATTCGGAAGGGTGGTGGTCAGAAGCCCGTAGCCAAGGGTAAGGATCAATAACAGGAACGGCGACCAGCGCCGGAGGACAAAAGCGGGCCGGCGTAGTTTCTTCTTCCTGCCCTCTGCGTGTCCTGCGCTTGAATCCATGCAATCGAAGTCCCTGCCGCCACGACGTTCGATTCGTCGGGTTGTTACAGTCGGGTTACACTCGGAAAATTACTGTAACACTATGAATTTCCAGAAATTTTAATACATTTTAAGGATTTTTGCATTTTCTGTTTAAAACGGGTGACTTAAAATTGTGACCTGATCGAGATCCCCGTTGGCTGTTATAGTGGTCCGACCGTTTGCTGCGGCCGGGTGGAGACGACCCCGGGGCGCTTGAACACACAGGTTTTTACGACAGGATTGGTTTGAATGAGAGTGCGTGGCGTTGTCCCATTGGCGGTTGTTTTACTGCTGTGTCTTCCTGGCTTACTGGCGGCGCACCAGACGTCTGAGGCCGCCAGCCCGAGGCCGGAAGCTTCGGGCCCTAACCTCGCCTCGGTCAATGCCGCCGTCGCTCTGGTGAACGAGGACGGGCTCGTTTTCGGCAAGCACGCCGATCGTCCCGTGCCCATCGCCTCACTCACCAAAGTGATGACGGCACTGGTGGTGCTGGATTCCGGCGAGCCGCTTGATGAATGGCTGACCTTCGCCGAGCGCCACACACCGGCGGCGGCCAACGCCTACACCAGAATCCGTGTTGACTCCGAGCTTCGCCGGGGCGAGGCCCTGCGCATCGCCCTGATGTCGTCCGAGAACTTTGCGGCCTACACCCTGGCCCGGAGTCATCCCGGTGGCTTCGACGCCTTTATTGAGGCAATGAACGCCAAGGCCCGGGAACTGGGCATGGACGGAACCCGTTTCGTTGATCCGACCGGTCTGTCCGCCGACAATGTCTCCACCGCCGCTGACCTTGTGCAGCTCGTGAAGGCCGCCGCAAAGCACCCGGAGATTCGCGAGTATTCGACCACCGGTTACCACCGTGCGCATTTCCGCAGCCCGCGTTACAGCCTGTCCTTCGGCAACACCAACGCCCTGGTGCACCGGAAAAGCTGGGGCGTGGAACTGAGCAAAACCGGCTACCTGAGCGAGGCCGGTCGCTGTCTGGTGATGCTCTCCGAGATGAATGGCAAGCAGGTGGTGACCGTGCTGCTGGATTCTCTGGGTACCCGCTCCCCCATGGGGGACGCCGGTCGCATCAAGCGCTGGCTGGACACCGGGGCCCGGGGCCGGGTGGCCAAGGCCGCACGGCGATACGAACAGCAAAAAAACGCGGCGTACGCGACCGCCCAGACCAACACCGTCAGTACCAACTGACTCCGAAGGGAAAGCGCTCTGTCATGATCCAGATTTTCACTACGGGTGGCACTATCGACAAGGTGTATTTCGACGCCAACAGCGAGTTCGAAGTGGGGCCGTCCCTGCTCCCGGACCTGCTGTCGGAATCCAACATCAAGGACGGTTACCAGTTGCGCGAGTTGATGCGCAAGGACAGCCTGGAGATGACCGATGCCGACCGCCAGACCGTGTTGCAGGCGGCGACCGAGAGTGACTGTGATCGGATCCTGGTGACTCACGGCACGGACACCATGGCGGACACCGCGGCGGTCCTGGCTACCCTGAAGGAAAAGACCATTGTCCTGACCGGCGCCATGCAGCCCGCCCGGATGCGGCGCACCGACGCCGTGTTCAACATCGGTTTCGCCTGGGCAGCCGTGCAGTTGTTGCCGGCGGGCGTTTACATCGCCATGAATGGTGAGGTGTTTGAGGCGGGGTCGGTTCGAAAGAATCTCAAGGCCCAGCGCTTCGAGCGTCTGTGATCCCGGCCTAGCCCACGCTGTCGATTTCCTTGGGCGTCAGCACCCTGTATTGCCCCGGTTCCAGGGCAGGGTCAAGGGTAATGGCGCCAATACTGACCCGGTGCAGCGCGCTCACGTGATTGCCAACCGCCGCGAGCATGCGCTTGACCTGGTGGTACCGTCCCTCGGAAATGGTCAACTCAATCAGTCGTTGTTCCAGAACCCTTACCCGTGCCGGACGCGTGGGTTGAGGGTCGTTGCGCAGGGACACGCCCTGTTGCAGTTGCTGAACCGCAGATTCGGAAAGTTCATCGCTCAGGGTGACCCTGTAGGTCTTCGGGCAGTCCACCCGCGGGGATGTGATGCGGTGGGACCATTGACCGTCGGTGGTCAGCAGTAATAGTCCGGTGGTATCGGCATCCAGCCGGCCCGCGATGTGAAGATTGACAGAGAGTGCCTCCGGCAGCAGATCCAGCGCAATCGGGTGCTCGCTGTCCCGGGTGGCGCTGACGACGCCGGCGGGTTTGTTCAGCATCAGGTAGCGCTCTCCGGGAAGGGTGCAGGTCTGTCCATCCAGGGTCACAACCGCATCCACTGGCAGTTTGATGTTGGCGCCTGTGCAGGGGACGCCATCGACCTGAACGCGCCCGGCACTGATAGCGCGTTTGGCGTCCTTACGTGAGAGCGGTGTACTGGCGGCAATGAACTGATCCAGTCGCGCCATGGCTAACAGGTCTGTCCGGGCGTTGGCGCTGCCAGCTCGGCGAGGCACAGTACCGGGGTTTCGCCGGTGAGCCGTTCCCAAAGGAGCCCGAGTGCTTTCGGATCAAGCTGCGGCCGCGGAGTGCGGACGCTGCGCACTGGCTGGATACCATCGGTAGCCTGGCGCGCGAGCACGAAGGTGAAGGGGTGGGCGCCGGGTATGCCGAGCCGGATATCCGTCGCCGTGATCTGGTCTCCGGCCCGGCTGTAGTCAAGCAGGCCCCGGGTAAACCACTCGAGACGCTGTGCCTCCGGGAATCCCGACACCGCCCGGGCCAGCGCCGGATCCCGTGGGAAATACTCCAGGTTCAGGGGCGCGTCACCATCGAAAAAGCCTGTGACAATTTCCACATGCTGGCGCTCGGTGAGTGCCGTGGCCCGCCAGAGCACCGTGTTGAAGGGCATGGGCTGGACCAGTAGGGTCGGATTCTGCAGTCCGGCGCGTGCCAGAGCAGGTCGCACCCGTTCGGTGATGACCTGCTGCGCCGCCAGTGTCCACCCCAGATACAGGCTGGATACTGCCAGCCCGGCGATAAGCGATGCCCGGGCCGGTGGGCGAACCAGGAAGACGATACAGCCCAGCAGCAGGGGCAGGGTGTAGAGCGGGTCGATGATAAAGATACTGCTGATGGCCACCGGTGATCCGAATGGCCAGAACAGCTGGGTGCCATAGGTGGTAAAGCTGTCCAGTAACGGATGGGTGATCAGGACCAGCCCGGTGAGTGCCTGCCAGCGGACGAAGCCCAACTGAGGCCGCCAGCGCCAGAACAACCATGCCAGAAGGACGGCAAGTGGTGCCAGCACGAAGATCGAATGGCTGAACCCACGGTGCTGGGTAAAGTTGCTAACGGCAGAGCCGTAGTCAATCACCACGTCCAGATCCGGCAGGGTGCCAAGCACGGCGCCCACGACCAGGGCGCTTCGGCCCAGGGCTTTGCCTGCAACGGCACCGGCAATTGACGCGCCCAGTGCCACTTGGGTAATGGAATCCATGTCGGGCTATCGCTCTACGCTGACCCCCAGTTTCTCCAACACCGTTTCACCGGGATAGCCATCGGCAACCAGTCCAGCGGACGCCTGGAACTGTCGGATGGCAGAACGGGTTCCCGGGCCCATAATGCCGTCGGGTGTGCCGCTGTCATAACCCCGTTGGTTCAGGGTTTCCTGCAATTCCAGAATGGCCGCCCGTGACAGGGACGGGACGTCTTCAGGCGGTGGATTCTGCAGGCCGCCCGCGCCGGCAACCCGGTCGGCCAGATGGCCAACCGCGATGGCGTAGAACTCCGAGCGGTTCCAGCCCATGATCACCTTGAAGTTGTGGTACGCCAGGAAAGCCGGCCCCTGGTGGCCTGCCGGCACCACCAGCGAGGCGTCGATGGAGGCGTTGGCCAGGGCGTTGCCGAAGGCGTCGGTAATGCCCAGTTCGCGCCACTTGGTCAGCGGAAGCTTGCGGCCATCCGCCAGGGAATAATCAAAGTTGTCGGGCAGGATGACTTCCCGGCCCCAGCGATAGTCCGGGTCCCAGCCCATGGATTCCAGGAACTTGCCCGCGGACATCATGGCGTCCGGCAAGCTGTTCCACAGATCCCGGCGGCCGTCGCCATCGGCGTCCACGGCGTGTTTGAGGAACACCGTGGGCATGAACTGCACGTGCCCCATGGCGCCGGCCCAGGACCCTTCCATCTGCTCGGCGGCAATCGCGCCTTCATCGATGATGCGCAAGGCGGCGATCAGTTGCTGGGTGAAGAAACTGCTGCGGCGGGGATCGCAGGCCAGCGTGGTGAGTGCGCTGGGTACCGACATCTTGCCAAAGTAGCTGCCGAAGTTGGTTTCCAGACCCCAGAATGCCACGAGGTAGGGCGCGGGTACGCCGGTCTCGGCGGTTACCCGCTCCAGCAGGTCGCTATGCTCCTTCAGCAGTTCCCGGCCCTTGGTGATGCGATCCTCGTTCACGCGACGATTCAGGTAGTCGGCAAAGGTGGTGGTGAACTCGGGCTGGCGCCGGTCCAGTTCGATAACACGGTCCAGGTGTTCGACCCGGGCCATGACCGTGCTGGCGGTTTCGGTGCTGACACCGGCGGCCGTGGCCCGCTCCTGCAGACGAGCCTTGCATTCGGCAAAGCCATCGGCCGGTGCGGCGGATGAGTCGTCCTGGCCCAGAGCGGGCATGGCCAGGCCGGCCAGGAGACCGGTGATGGAAAGACTGTAAACGGCACTCCGACGGGGCAGAATCCTTGCAATGGCGTTCAGCACACAAAACCTCGGCACGGTATCGATGGTGTGGAAATCGGGGCCTCCATGGTAGCGCGTTTTGAAGCGACAGAAATACCGGATGGGGCCCTTCCGAGTGACAATTGTTTAACCTCGAGGTTCCAATCTGTCGCGTTACTTGTCTGGTTTGTCGTCTTTTTGTAGCGGTGGGGTTTCCGGTGCAGACCGATGTTCTATAGTTGGGCGATAACACTTGGGCGGCGGTTAACGGAAGGTAGCATTCATGGCAACGCTGAAAGCGCTGGTGGTGGACGATGCCAGCTTTGTCAGGGACCTGGTCAAACGGACGGTGCGCCAGCGCTTTCCCGTGTTCGAAACCACCGATGCCCAGGATGGTCGCAGAGCCCAGTCGCTGATGTCCCGAACCACCTTTGACCTGGTGCTCTGTGACTGGGAAATGCCGGAGATGTCGGGCCTGGAACTGCTCCAGTGGATGCGTCAGCAACCCCAGTACAAAACGGTGCCGTTCATCATGATTACCAGCCGGGGCGACAAGGACCATGTGATTGAGGCGGTCAAAGAGGGCGTGTCGGAGTATCTGGGCAAGCCGTTCAGCCCCGATGGCTTGTGCAAAAAGGTCATCAAGGTGATGGGGAGCCGGCTTGCGCAGGCCATGGACCGGAGCGGCAAATCCATGGGCGGGCCCGCAGACGCGTTCAAGGAATCCGCAGCGTTGCTGACCCAAAGACGTGAGCCCGCCCCGGAAACGCCGGTTGAGGCGCCATCCTCGCCGTTAGTGAGAGGGGGCGATGCGGGTACCGGTGCCGCCCCGGCCCGGCCCGCGCTCAGTGTGGCGTCCGTTCGGTTTGCGGACAGCACCCTGAAGTCGGTCATCAAGGACATCAATCTGACGGAAGTGCGGGTGCTGGCCAAGCGTGACCAGGCGTTCCCCGGCATTCTCGACCAGGCGGTGATTGATATCGAGATTGGCGAGGGGCAGATGGCTCGTCTGAACGGCTACGTCCACCAGTTGCAGGCGGTGGACAAACGCCAGGACACGGATTTTGTCAGCGTCACCATCCGCTTCGTGGACGAGGATCCGAAGAAGATGGAGGACCTGTCGCGCTTCATCGCCCGGTTCCGCGCCGGCAACCGCTGAGCGGCGGCCGTCACTCGGTGCTTTCCGGTACCCGTTCGACCAGCCGTTCCCGGGGGAAGTGGCAGATGAATTCGCTGCCTTCGCCAATGTGACTGCGAATCTCCAGATTGCCGTCGTGATTGAGCAGCACGTGTTTGACGATGGCCAGGCCCAGGCCGGTTCCGCCGGTGTCCTTGTGGCGACTGGGGTCGGCCCGGTAGAAACGTTCCGTCAGTCGGGGGATATGAATCGGGTCGATGCCGATGCCGGTATCCCTCACGGCCAGGTGGGCGCCTTCCCGGTTGGTGGTCCAGGTAACGGTAATGCGGCCCTGTGCCGGGGTGTATTTCACCGCATTGAAGATCAGGTTGGAAAACGCGCTACGCAACTGGCTTTCATCGCCGCGCAGTAATCGATGGTCGGCAACCCGTATGTTGATTTCGTGCTGCTTCTCACCACTCAGAACCTGGGCATCCTGGCAAATCTGCGCGAGCAAGCCTTCCACGTCGGTGAGGCTGTCGTTCACGGTCTGCTCCCCGGTCTCGATCTTCGACAGCAGGATCAGATCGGTGATCAGGGCTTCCATGCGGGATGACTGCTCCGACATGGTATTAATTGCCCGTCGCCATTTCGGCGGAAGGTCGTCGGCGTTGTCCACCAGTGTTTCCAGGTAGCCGCTGATCACCGTCAGCGGTGTCCGCATCTCGTGGGAGACGTTGCCGACAAAATCACGGCGCATCTGCTCCAGTTGGAAGAGTCGTGTCACGTCCTTGGCGACGATCAGCCGGTCGTCGTCGCCGAACAGGCTGATCTGGATCTGCAGGCGGATGTGCGGCTTGGCCGGTGAGTGGATTTCCAGTGGTTCGCGGTAGTCCCGGGAATCGAAATAGCTTTTGAAGGCGGGGGCACGAATCAGGTTGTGTATGTATTGGCCCTGGTCGGTGTTTCGCCGGAAACCCAGGAGGTACTCGGCCGACCCGTTCCACCATTCCATCGCTCCCTGGTGGTCGGTCATGATGACCCCGTCGCGCATGGCGTTGGTGGATTCCTGGACCCGGTTGATCTGGGCCCTGAGGCGGTCCCGGACCCTGAGGTGGGTCTGGTGCAGTTTGTGGAGGTTGTCGAAAATGTCGCCCCACAGGCCAACGCTTTGGGGCGCATCTTCGGAGGCGCTCGGGTTGGCGAGCCATTGGTACAGGCGCCGGGCCTGGACCAGGGTCCACCAGAGGTAAACGATCAGCCCGATGGTGAGCCCGTAGACGGGTTCACCAAAATACAGGCCGACTATGGTCGAGCCGATGAGGCCGCCCATGATATAGCGGAGGTACCGCGACCAGTTGTGCTGCATCAAACGCTGCCTTGTGTCATGTGCCGAGTTGATGCCCTGCGGCCGGGGCTGGTCAGGCGGCCCTGGTCGAGAATCGGTAGCCCGTTCCCCGAACCGTCTGGATCAG
This sequence comes from Marinobacter arenosus, assembly GCF_019264345.1. NCBI lineage: Bacteria > Pseudomonadati > Pseudomonadota > Gammaproteobacteria > Pseudomonadales > Marinobacteraceae > Marinobacter > Marinobacter arenosus. The sequence goes on along the minus strand of NZ_JAHVAO010000001.1, from coordinate 2,058,131 downwards.
GTGATCATACCTGTCACCCAGCGCCTTGCGCAGCCGGCGAATGTGGACATCAACGGTACGCTCTTCTACGTAAACGTTACCACCCCAGACCTGATCCAGGAGCTGGGAACGCGTATAGACCCGTTCCTGGTGCGTCATGAAGAACTGGAGCAACCGGTATTCCGTTGGTCCCATGTTCAGCGCACCATCGTTTGTGGTGACCCGGTGGCCGATGGGGTCCAGCGTGAGCCCATCCACTTCGATCGGGGTGTCGACCCCCGGCGGCGTGGCGCGGCGCAGGACCGCCTTGAGTCGGGCCACCAGTTCCCGCGGGCTGAAAGGCTTGGTGATGTAATCATCCGCACCGACTTCGAGTCCCTGGATCTTGTTGTCCTCTTCGACCTTGGCGGTCAGCATGATGATGGGGATGTCGGCGGTCGATTCCTCTTTTTTCAGGCGACGCGCCAGTTCGACACCGCTGGTTCCCGGCAGCATCCAGTCCAGCAGGACCAGATCCGGTTGTTTGTCGACAATCAGGGCATGGGCTTCCCGGGCATCCGCTGCCTCTAAGTAGTCGTAATCCGCCATTTCGAGAGCCACGGCAATCATTTCCCGGATGGGCGCCTCGTCATCGACGATCAGGACGGTTTTTCCAGACATAAGCTAAACCTGTGTCAGACCTTGATTTGTTGCTGACTCATTACAACGCTCAAGTATTACAAGTATATGACAGGTTCAGGCAATCATCAGATCGATGACCAGCCCTGCGAACACGGCAAAACCGGCCCAGTTATTGTTCAGGAAGGCCTTGAAGCAGCCCTCCCGGGACCGGTTCCTTGCCAGGTACTGCTGGTAGACGAACAGGCCGGCCATGCCCGCCAGACCCAGATAATAGAAAGCCCCCAGTTCAGCGCGCAGGCCCACCATGAGCAGTATGACAACCACCATGGTTTGAAGGATCCCAATGATGGCGCGATCGGCATCCCCGAACAGAATGGCAGTCGACTTGATGCCCACTTTGAGATCGTCGTCCCGGTCCACCATGGCGTAGAAAGTGTCGTACGCCACCGTCCACAGCACGTTGGCGGTAAACAGCAGCCACATGATCTGGCTGACTTCGTTGGCCTGGGCCGCCCAGGCCATGGGAATGGCCCAGGAAAACGCCGCGCCCAGGAACAATTGGGGCAAGTGGGTGTAGCGCTTCATGAAGGGGTAGATGAACGCCAGCACAGCGCCACCAAACGACAGGTAGAAGGTCAGGGTGTTGGTGAACAGCACCACCATCAGAAAGGACACCAGGCACAGGCCCGCAAAAAGTGCGACGGCCTCCCAGGCCTTGATCCGTCCCGCGGTCAGAGGTCGGTCCTGGGTGCGCTTGACGTGGCGATCCCAGTCTCGGTCGGCAAAGTCGTTGATGGCGCAGCCGGCGGCACGCATGAAAAACACGCCCAGGGTAAACACAATGATATTGCCGATGTCCGGGCTGCCCTCACCGGCCAGCCAGAGTGCCCAGTAGGTGGGCCAGAGCAGTAGCAGGCTTCCAATCGGGCGGTCGATACGCAGCAGTCTGGCGTAGTCGGCCAGCCGGTTCTGGACGTGATCGGGCATGGCATTAAGCAGCATAAAGCAGATCCGTTTGGTGGCGCGGTGAACGGGATGCAGGGATTATAGCCAGCCGGGGGGGAGGGGTTAAAGGCTGGCGTCAGCGATACAGGTCGGGCAAAAAGTATTCGCCCACCAGCAGGGCCTGGCCATTGCGGTGAAACAGTGACCGCCGCGCGACTTCCGGCTGTCCCTCCAGGGACCGGTTGCAGAGGCCGGTTTCCAGGGGGCCGCGTTGCCAGTCCGGGCTGCTGAACAGATAGGCGCCCAGGGGGCGGTTGCCCAGATGGCGCAGGCGGCGGCCACGACCTTCCAGGCAGCCAAGGGGAATGATCGTGCGGGCGAGTACCCAGGGCATGCCGTCCCCGCACAGCCGCACCTCGCGAATCCACGCTCGCTGCCGCGTCGGGATTTCCAGGTGGCGCGCCTCCTCCAGCGTGGGCACGGCAAAACCCTCGCGCTGAACCTCGACGTGGAAGGAATGCAGGCACCGCTGTTGCAGCGCCCGGGTGAACGAGCCCTCTACCTGCAGCCAGTAGCGGGCCGGGCCGTGCACGTCAGGGTTGCGGAGTCCGGCGGCGACGAGGGAGCTGTACCAGTCGGTCGGTGGAATGATCAAACAGCGCTCGTCGGGGCGTCCGGAAGGTTGGTGTGAGATGGCGTCAAAGTCCCTTGACGGCATAAATTCCGGGCGCGTTGCGCCAATAGCCCTTGTAATCCATTCCAAACCCGAACAGGAACCGATCTTCGACGTCCAGTCCGGTGAAGTCGGCCTTCAGGCCGGGTTGGGCCTTGCGATCGTGCTGTTTGTCGACCAGCACCGCCGTCAGGACTTCCTTGGCACCGTGAGCCCGGCAGTAGTCTGCGATGGCGCAGAGGGTCGTACCTTCATCGAGGATGTCGTCGACGATCAGGATGGTGCGGCCGTTCATGTCGACGTCCGGGCGCAGCTTCCACTCCAGGATGCCGCCGGTGGTTTCCTGGCGATAGCGGGTGGCGTGCAGGTACTCGGCCTGCACCGGGAATTTCAGTTGGGTCAGCAACTGGCCGGTCAGTATCAGGCCGCCGTTCATGACGCAGAAGAGCAGCGGATTGCTGTCCCGAAGGCGGTCGGTGATGTCGTCAGCCAGTTTGCGGATGGCGGCCTGTACCTGCTGTTCGTTCACCAGGCAGTCGGCTTCTTCCATTACCTGATTCAGTTCGGCGACGGTATCGGTCATAACGGTCGGTCCTGTCGTAAAACGGCCGATTATACCGGAGAGGATCGACGGAAGGGAGGGGCAGTGCCGGGCCCCGGGGTCTGTATTTATGGCTATTGGCAGAAAACCCGGTGACTGTCCGTCTGCGCTGGCATTGGTCAACGACGGGGGGATGGGTATGATGGCTGCCTGACGTGTCCAGTGGCCCGATCTGTCCGGTTCGGGTGCTGTTAACCAAGCGAAACAGTTGCGCGCATGATTGTAGGACAATTATTATTGCGCCCAACGGAACCAGGAGAGTAAGCATGAAAAAATGGCAGTGTGTGGTGTGCGGCCTGATTTACGATGAGGCCGAAGGCTGGCCGGAAGACGGCATTGAGCCGGGCACCAAGTGGGAAGACGTGCCGGAGGACTGGGTCTGTCCGGATTGCGGCGTCGGTAAGGAAGACTTTGAAATGATCGAGATTGGCTGACCCCGGAGCAAGGTTATGACTGAACAGGCCCCCATCGTAATTGTCGGTACCGGATTGTCGGGTTACTCGCTGGCCCGAGAAATGCGCAAGCTGGACAAGGAAACGCCCATCGTCATGGTAACGGCGGATGATGGTGTGAGTTACTCCAAGCCCATGCTGTCCACCGGTTTTACCAAGGACAAGGACGCTGATGGCCTGGCCCAGGCGGCGCCTGACGCAATGGCCGAGCAGCTTAATCTCCAACTGCGTACGTTCACCACCGTGACCGGGATCGACATCGACGCTCGGGAGCTGGTGCTTGGCGACGAACGACTCGCGTACAGCAAACTGGTGCTGGCCTGGGGCGCGGATGTGATTCGGCTCTCCATTGACGGGGACGGCCTGGAGCACGTGTATTCGATCAATGACCTGATGGATTACCGGGCCTTCCGGAAGGCCCTGTCAGGCGGGCGGCGCGTCGCCATCATGGGCGCCGGCTTGATTGGCTGTGAGTTCGCCAATGATCTGCGTAACGGCGACTACGACGTGGACGTCATTGCGCCATCCGATGTGGTGATGCCGGGGCTGTTGCCCGAGCCAGCGGCCAATGCGGTGCAGCAGGAGCTGGAGAACCTCGGGGTCCGGTTTCACCTGGAAACCGTGGTGGAACGCATTGACCGAGAGGGGCAGGGGGTAACGCTCACGCTGGCCAACGGTGAGACCGTGTCGGCGGACATGGTGATCTCCGCGGTTGGCCTGCGGCCCCGGACCGAGCTGGCACACGCGGCGGGGATCAAGACCGGTCGCGGGATTACCGTCAACCGGGCGCTGGAAACCTCGGCCCCGGATGTCTACGCGCTGGGCGACTGCGCCGAGGTAGACGGACACGTGTTGCTGTACGTGTTGCCATTGATGGCCTGCGCCCGGGCGCTGGCAAAAACCCTGGCCGGAGAGCGCACGGAAGTGAGTTACGGGACCATGCCGGTCATGATCAAGACGCCGTGTTGCCCGACGGCGGTCTGCCCACCGGCGCCGGATGCCGAGGGCGACTGGCACGTGGAACAGGACGGATCGGATGTGAAGGCCCTGTTCCGGAGCCCCGAGGGCGAGATTCTCGGCTTTGCGGTGACGGGCCGATTCGCGGTGGAGAAGCAGGCGTTGTCCAAGGAAACGCCGCCCATCCACAGCTAACCGCTTGCCTTTCCTGACGGCCCCCACCGTCGTTGGGGGCCCGGTTTCGTCCCCGGCATCCGTGCTTTTGATTGCGAAATGCGCCGGCTTGGGGTAGAAAACTTCTTCGTGTGCTAACGAATTTAACAGGAGCAGGCATGCTTGAAGTAACGAAAAAGCTGGTGGATTTACTGGACCTGTCCCCCATCGGCGATGATCACTTCCAGGGCGACAGCGAGGATCTGGGTTTCCCGAATGTCTTTGGCGGGCAAGTGCTCGGGCAGGCCCTGATGGCCGCCAGCCGCACCGTTGAGGATCGCCTGTGCCACTCCCTGCATGCCTATTTCCTGCGCCCCGGAAACCACAGCATGCCGATCGATTACGAGGTGCAGCGGGTCCGGGATGGTGGCAGCTTTTCCGTGCGGCGGGTGATTGCCCGTCAGGGGGGTAAGGAGATCCTGACCGGCTCCATGTCCTTCCAGGTCGCCGAGCAGGGCTTTGAACACCAGCTGGATATGCCGGATGCACCGGACCCGGACACCCTGAAGTCGGAGCACGAGTGGGGCAAGCTGATCGCACCGCACGTTCCCGAGAAGATGCGGGATTCGCTGACCCGGGACCGGCCAATCGAAATTCGCCCGGTGGACCCGGTCAACCCGTTCAAGCCGGAGAAACGCCCACCTCACAAGCAGAGCTGGTTCCGGGCCCAGGGACACCTGCCGGACGACCCTGTGCTGCATCGTTGCCTACTGACCTACGCCTCGGATTTCCAGTTCCTGGGGACGTCGCTCAACCCTCATGGGGTCACGTTCATGAGCAAGAACATGCAGGTGGCAAGTCTGGATCATGCCATCTGGTTCCACCGGGATTTCCGCATGGATGAATGGTTGCTGTATGACAAGGATAGCCCCAGTGCGTCGGCCGGACGCGGTTTCAACCGGGGCAATTTCTTCAACCAGAATGGCGTGCTGGTGGCCTCGACCACCCAGGAAGCACTGATCCGCCAACGCTGAGTAACGTCAGCCCAGTTTTTGCTGCTGGCTGTCCGAGCGGCTCAGCCAGTCCAGCATGTCATCGAATGGCAAGGGTGGGGTAAGCAGGAAGCCCTGGATCATGTCGCAGCCCATGCCCCGCAGTAGCCCCGCCGTGGTCTCATCCTCCACGCCCTCGGCCACCACTTTGTAGCCAAGGCTATGGCACATGTTGATGGTGGTCTGGACGATGACCCGGTCTTCGGCCCGGGTGACCAGGTCGGAGATCAGCGAGCGGTCTATCTTGATCTCACTGGCGGGCAACTGCTTGATGTAGGACAGCGACGAATAGCCGGAGCCGAAGTCGTCGATCGACACCGGGATGCCGGTGTCGCTAAGCTGTTTCAGGGCGGTCAGGGAGTTGGCCGGGTCCTGCATCATGGACGTCTCCGTCACCTCGAACGTGATGCTGTTTCGATGCTGTTGAAAGCTGCTCATCAAGCGCTGGACATGCAGCGGGAAGTCCGGCTCCCGGAGGTTGTTGGGAGAAATGTTCACCGACAGGTTCAGGGTCCAGCCGTGCTCCAGCAGAAGGCTGCGCATGGTGAGGGTCTGCTCCAGTACCCAGCGGGTCAGTGGCTTGATCAGGCCGGTCTGTTCCGCCAGCACCACCATCTCATCAGGACGGATCTGGCTCTGTTTCTCGGGCCAGCGGATCAGGGCTTCCAGGCCGACCACGGCACCGGTTGCCAGTGACACCTTGGGCTGCAGATACAGTGCCAGCCGGTTATCGATCAGGGCCTGGCGCAATTCGGAGACGATGGTCAGCCGGTCGGCGCTGAAGGAATCCCGGGACGGCTTGTAATAGGCCATGCCCCGTTCCAGGGCCCGGTCGGTGCCTTCGGCGATCACTGCGCGGCGAATCAGGGTGTTGGCGTCCGTTCCGTGGTCCGGGAAGATGGCCACGCCCAGGCGGGCATCCATGGGTACTTGCATGCCCAGATAATCCACCGGGTAGCGGATATCCTCCAGGGCTTTGACCACGGACCGGGCCGCCGCTTCGGCCACGTCGGCGTCCACCACAAAGGCGAACGTTTGCGGGTCCAGGGAGGCCAGGAAATAGCTGCGCTCGTCCGTCTGTTCGACGGCAATGGCCCCGGGCAGGTCCCGTACAACGGCGTTGTAGTGTTTCGAGGCCAGCTCCAGGATCTGGTCGCTGTTGCGGTGGCCGAGCGTCTTGGTGACCGATCCCAGGTTGTTCAAATGGATCACGGTGATGCCGAACCGATGGTCCGGGCTGCGCATCATCAGATCGTTCAGGGTCATCTCGAAACTGCTGCGATTGGGCAGTCCGGTCAGCGGGTTGTGGAGCGCGTGGTCCATCAGCTTGAGCTCGGCGGACCGTCGGGCCGTCATCGCCCGTAATTCGGCTTCCCGGGCCTCCACCTTGTCCTGGCGTTCCTGGAACATTCTGAGGGCCATGGCCATGGCCAGTAACACGGCCTGCAATGCCGAGCCGATCTGCATGGCGTAGACCGTCAGGAAATTGTTGGGCAGGAAGCCGTACTTGTTGGCCGCGGTAATGGCGCTGCCAAGAGTCAGCGCGCCCCAGGCCACGGTGTAGTACGCGGCCTGCCGGTTACCCCGAAGCCACTGCTGCGGGCCCAGCAGGGTCAGCAGCAGACTGCTGGGAATGGATAACGCAACCACCAGTCGGATTGACGTGCTGTAATCCATCACGAAGGTGGACAGTGCCGCGACCGAGTTGATGGCAATGGCAACGATCACCGTGCGCTCCAGCGCCGGGCTTGTTCGGTCGAGATTGAGGAACGCCCGTGAGAACCAGAGCGTAAAGATCAACGCCATCGGAATGCTCAGCAGCATCGCCCGGTTCTGGATCTCCGGGCTGGTGGGCCACAGCGCCTGGAAGGTAATGCCGTTCAGGGTGCCGATGAGCAGGAGGTAGCCCAGGGTCGACAGCACGTACAGCAGATAGACCCGTTCCCGGAGAGCCAGGAAGACGAACAAATTCAGGAAAATGGCGGTGATCAGGATGCCGTAGTAGACCGCGTGAACCTGGTCTTCGATGAACGAGCTCTCGAAGAACGACTTGTCGTTCCAGAGCGCCAGCGGCACCTGCATGGCGCCACTGGTTTTCACCTCAAGCAGAATGTCGTAGTGCCCCTCAGCGGATCGCTCGAACGGAAACAGGAAGTGGCGATGGAGGATGGGGCGCTGATGGAACGGGAAGGCATCGCCGGTGGTCACGCTGCGAACGATTCTGCCGTTTTCGACCAGGAAAAAGCGGACCTGGTCCAGGTGGGCGTAGCTGATTTCCAGAAGGTTCAGCGAGGTCCGATCCGGGACCGGAAACTTGAGCCAGAGGGTGTCTTCGATGTAGCCGAAGTTCGGGCTCTGCCCCTGCAGGGATCGCCAGTCTCCGAATTCGAGCAGTTGTTCGGGCGTTGCGTCGGCGCCGTCGGCGACCGTCAGAAAACTGGCCTGGGGTACATAGTGACCTTCCGCCCCAAGGGACGGCTGGGCGAGCGCAAACAGAAGGAGCAGCGCCGCAAGTAGTCTTGGCCAGTCAATGAATGTCACGAAGTGTCGCATTTGGTCTCGTTATAATCGCGAGTATGGCCTTTCACCGGCAACGGCTCAAGCGTCAGACGTTTCCAGTGTGCTCTTTTCGCCAACCAGGCCTCATATCTGCGTCAGCCATTGCCGGACCCACGGCAGCGCTTCCTCTTCAGGCTCCATGGTTTCCAGGGCATCAATGCGCAGGGTATCGCCGACTTTGCGGGCGGCGGTCTCGCTCAGGGCCTCTTCCATCAGATCGCCGGCCCCGCAGAACGTATCCCCGTAGGAGCTGTCGCCAAGGACAATGATTCCGAAGGGGCGACCCGGTTGCTGGGGCAGCCGGTCGCGCAGATCGACGTAGAAAGGCAGCAGGTTTGCCGGCACTTCGCCCTGGCCGGTGGTCGAGGTGCACACCAGCAGGGCGTCGTCGTTGCCGGTGATGTCCTCCAGCACGGGATTCTCCAGGACCGTCACGTGGTGGCCCTCGCTCTCCAGGCTTTTCTTGATGGCCCGGGCGGTCAGCAAGGCGCCGCCGTAGACGCTGCCCACCAGAATTCGCATGTTGGTCATTTTCCTTCCTGTCAGCTCGGTGTCACCCCGGAACTTACGGGGCCAGACTGGCGTCCGATCATAAAGGCAGCGGGACCGCTGCTCAAGGTCAGGCCATGCCGCTGGCGGTCGCATCCCGGCTACGAACTCTTGGCGCAATGCGATTCCGGCCGGCTTCCTTGGCGTTGTAGAGATGAACGTCGACCTGCTTGAGCAGTTCGTCGATCGAGCCGGCCTTGGCGATGGAGCAGACGCCGGCGCTGATGGAAACCGGCAGGTCGGTGCCGCGGAACTGGAACCGGGTGCGGGCCACTTCCGCGCGCAGGCGCTCCGCCAGGGTCAGTGCCTGGAGCAGCGAGGTGTCCGGCAACAACAGCAGAAACTCCTCGCCACCCCAGCGCGCCGCCACATCGGTCTGGCGGATGATGGCCTTCATCAGCGTGGAAAACTCCCTCAGCACTTCGTCCCCGGCATCGTGACCAAAACGGTCATTGATGACCTTGAACAGATCCAGGTCGATCAATGCCACCGAGAAATGATGGCCGGACCGTTGATAGCGTGAGAACTCTGCGCCCAGCCGGTTCTGCATGTCCCGGCGATTGGACAGACCAGTGAGTTCATCGGTCTTGGCGGCATGCTCGTGGGTTTCGGCCAGCGCCACCAGCTCGTTACGGGCCTTCAGGCGGCTGGCCTCGAGCACAAAGCAGAGAATGGACTCGAAGGTCAGGGTGGCAAAAAACCGGATTTTGAAGTCGGTGCTGTATTCGGTCGAAACCAGGGGCAATCCGGGGAACTGGAAAACAACGACCGCAATCAGGTAGCAGAATAACAAAACCGCGGTGCCGGTCTTGAGGTTGGTCAGGTAGAACAGCAGCGGCGGAAACACATAGAACCAGAGGGGACCGGTATTGCTCTCGCCCCCCGACGCGATCAGGTAGGTAAACAGCAGGCCGACCACCAGCAGCAGGCCGCCCTTCTGGACGGTACGGTCACCGGTGTGGGCAAACCAGGCCATGTTGGCGGCGACCACCAGCACGAACGACCAGAGAACCCAGGCGTGAGTATCGTGGTCGGCATACCATGCCTTGGCGCCGATGCCGATCAGAAACGCAATCGCCATGACCGACAGCCAGGTGATCAACCGTGATACCTGGGCGTCCTCGCGCTCGCCGACGGCCCGTTGGCCGGATGTAGTTTGGTCGGTCATCTGAGCCTTTACTGGAATTGTTATAGTTTTAATGCTTTTTAATGGAATTATGGGGCAGTTTGCCGAAAGAATGCATCCTTTCGCTACTCATTGTGTGATCTGGACGTGCTATATCCGGTTTATTTCAATTTGATGTCAAAAAATTTATAGTTGCGGCGCGTAACTGTCACAGTTTTCCCATTCAGACCAAACGAGACCCAATCTGTTATGGCCCGTTCAACCGGATTTCTGGATACCCTTCTCACCAGCCCTTCCACGGAACGATACAGGGTCGGATTCAGCCTGCTGTTTCTTCTCGGCATATGGCTGACCGTTGGTTCTTTCAGCCAGGGAATGCCGAACAGCATGCTGTTGATGGCGGCGGCCGTTATTGGTGGCTACATGGCGATCAACATCGGCGCTAATGACGTTGCCAACAACGTGGGTCCCGCAGTGGGCTCAGGCGCGCTCTCGCTTGGGGGAGCGATCATTATTGCCGCTATTTTTGAGGCAAGCGGCGCACTGATTGCCGGTGGCGACGTGGTGTCGACCATCAAGGGCGGCATCATTGATCCCACGTCCCTGGAGAATGGTCAGGCCTTTGTCTGGCTGATGACCGCTGCGCTTCTCGCCGGGGCGCTGTGGCTCAACCTGGCGACCTGGATGGGCGCGCCGGTTTCCACGACCCATTCCATTGTCGGTGGTGTGCTCGGTGCCGGCGTCGCCGCCGGTGGTTGGGGCATCGCAGACTGGGCGGTGATGGGCAAGATCGCCGCTAGTTGGGTCATCTCCCCGGTTCTCGGGGGGGCGCTGGCCGCGCTGTTCCTGTACGCGATCAAGAAAACGGTGCTGTATCGCAAGGATGTCGTTCCTGCGGCGCGCACCTTTGTACCCCTGCTGGTGGCCGTGATGGCCTGGGCCTTCGGGACCTATCTGATGATCAAGGGCGTCAAGAAGGTCGTGAAGGTCGACTTCATGGAGGCGTCCCTGATTGGTCTTGTTGCGGCGGCCGTGGTGTACGTTGCCGTCCGTGCCCTGGTGAACCGCCGGGCCGCAACCATGGAGAACAGCTCGAGCGGGGTAAACACCCTGTTTACCTGGCCGCTGATTTTTGCGGCGGCACTGCTGAGCTTTGCCCACGGCGCCAATGACGTTGCCAACGCCATTGGCCCGCTGGCGGCGATTAACGATGCCCTGTCCTCAGGCGGTGTGGTGACGTCCGCCAGCATCCCGCTGTGGGTGATGATGGTCGGCGCGCTGGGTATTGCTGTCGGTCTGATGCTTTTTGGTCCGCGCCTGATCAAGACCGTGGGCAGTGAAATTACCGAACTGGACAAGACCCGTGCCTTCTGTGTTGCCCTGTCGGCAGCACTGACGGTGATTCTGGCCTCGCAGCTTGGTCTGCCGGTCAGCTCCACTCACATCGCTCTGGGCGGGGTCTTCGGCGTCGGGTTCCTGCGGGAGTACCTGAAATCCAACTACGCCACCCAGCTCCACAAGATCATGGAGCACCATGATCCGGAAGAGCAGCAGCGGCTGAAACCTTTCCTGAACGATTTCCGCAATGCCTCTGTCGAGGAGATGGAGAACCTGCTGAAGCAGGCCAAGAAGAAAAAGCAGGTGCCACTGTCGAAGTCCGAACGTAAGCGGCTGAAGAAGCTTTACCGGGAAGAAATGGTCAAGCGTTCGCACCTGCTGAAGATTGCTGCCGCCTGGATTATCACGGTGCCGGCGTCAGCCATCATGGCCGCGCTCCTGTTCTTTACTCTGCGTGGACTGCTGATCTGATCACACAGGCTGGTTGCAGTCCGCCAGTTTGGTCATACTGTTTGAACGTAACGGGGCGGCTGTCGCCCCTGGCATTCATTTGTCCGTGGAGTGAAGGAAGTATGAGTACATCGAATGAGAGCCGTCAGGCCAAGATGATTGATGAACTGCGCGTGTTCATCAAGAAGGTGCTGAGTGAGCCGACCATTGCCGTTAAGTCCATGGAAATTGCCCGCAAGCATCGCAATGAGCCCAATGCCAACGAGATCATTGCCCGGGAAATCAGTGCCAATACCACGATCCGGATTCCGGAGAACTGGAGCGAGGCGGACCACATGTTCCTGGAAATCATCCACGAGGTGCTGGATGACGAAGAGGCGCTTTACTGAGGCTGCTCCCGAACTCTGAGCGAGGAAGGCGAAGGGCTATCTAAAACCGTGCGGAGCCAAGGATGGCGGAGCCGAGCGTACATGGACGTATTACAGCGTGTTTTGCATAGCCCTTCGCCTTCCTTGCGGTTTCGCCGGCAGGCACACCTCAGGCCTGCCTTGCCCCCGGCTGGTGCTGCTTCAGGACCGCATCCGCCATCTGATGCAAGATGTTCATCTCGTCCTGAATCCCCTCATCGCCCGACAATTCCCGCTGTTCAGCGAGAATGTCCGTCAGAATCTCCCGCGTGGTCAGCGGGTTCGCCAGTACCACCCGGAACACGATGCAGGGGAAGTGGTAGTAGCGTGACGGTTCCAGACGGGTCCGTGAAACAAAGGCCTTGCCCCGTTCCCGCTGGGTCTTCTGGATAAACTTGGTGATCCGGTTCAGGCAGGTGTTGAGTTTTTCGGCCTGCAGCGGATCCGCGATCGCCAGGGCGTCCTGGACATTCTCCGGGCAATAGCGGTAGGTGAGGATGTTCAGCTCCGGCCGGGTGACCAGTTCAAAGTCCGGTTCGTCCTCTATCATCCCGGCAAACGTCTTGGCCTTGTCGATGCCCTGATCGATCAGAATCTCGTAGCCTTCCCGCGCCAGGATCTTCAGTCCGGAGTGAATCAGCATCGACATACCCGGTCGAGAGCCCTCCAGCGTTGTGCTGCCGAGGTCCCGGGAACCTTTCCGGATGATGTACTGGGCGTGGTGTTCGACCGCGCTTGCCAGGCTCGGATCCTTGAAGACCACCAGGCCCACGCCCATCGGCACGTAAAGCTGTTTGTGGGCATCAAAGGTGACCGAGTCGGCCTTGTCGATGCCGCGAAGCAGGTGCTTGTGGGTTCGTGAGAACAGGGTGGGGCCGCCCCAGGCTGCGTCCACATGGAAGTGGGCACCGAATTCCCTGGCGATGTCTGCCATCCCGTCGAGCGGATCCACGTTACCCGTTTCGGTGGTGCCGGCAACCCCGCAGATGGCCATGACCTTGATCTTCTGGCGCTGCAGTTCCAGGCATTTGTCGCGCAGGGCGTCGGTCTGGATGCGGTTTTCGTCGTCGGTATCCACCGGCACCAGGGATTCCCGGCCCAGGCCCAATACGTCCGCGGCCTTGCGAAGGGAATAGTGGCCGCGTCGGGAGACCACGATGGCGGCCCCCTCGTAACCGTAATACTTCAGGGCCCGGAACAGGCCTTCCTGGTGCAGCCCGCGGAAGTTGCCTTCCGCGGGGAAGGCGCGGTTGCGGGCGACCCAGAGTGCGGTCAGATTGGCGATGGTGCCGCCGGAGCACATGGCGCCCAGTGCATAGCGGGGGTTGTGCATCCACTTGCGATAGAACGCGCCGTCTTCCTCATACACCAGACGGTGGATCATGCCCAGGACCTGCCGCTCCATGGGTGTGAAGGCCTTGGAGGTCTCAGTCTTCACCAGGTTCTGGTTCAGCGCGATCATGATCTTGGACAGCGGCAGCATGAAATAGGGCAGCGCCGAGGTCATATGGCCGATGAAGGCCGGGGACGCGGTATGAACGGAATTGGCCACCAGTTTGTCGAGCAGGAACTGGGCCTGTTCGGACACGAACACGGGTTTTTCGGGAATGGCGTAATCGGAGAAATCTTTCTCCACGTCCGACAGGTCCCGTTCAACCGCAACGATGTGCTCCTGCAGGAACCCTGCAAGATTTCTGGAGATGTTCTGGTCGATCCGGCTCAACGTGGATTCCGGCGCCTCAGGCACCGTGAACACGCGATACATGGCCTCAACGGAGGCCTGGGCGGATTTTTTCTTTCCGGTCATAGGTACCACACGTAATCAGTGGTCATCCGTAGGGCCGGTTCCGGATGCCCGACGGATACTGCCGGAGTATTGGTCCGGCGTTGGTAACTGGCCGCCTTCAGCTGACGGGCACACTGGCATCCCTGAGGGTGCGTAGTATACGGCGTGTGACGAGGTTACGCCACAAGGCCCCAACCCAGTGCCCGCAGCGGGTCAGAGAATTTCCCGGTGTACATCCAGTATGGCAGCATCCACCCGTTCCTCGATGGCTTTCTCAACCTGATCGAGGCGCTGGGTGATCTGTTGGGAGGAGGTGCCGAGCGCCGCAATGGTCCAGGTGGCGCAGTCGAGAGCGTCCAGATCGGAGGTTTCGGCAACCGCCAGATCCGGTTCTCTGCCCCAGACGGCACGCAGGGCGGTAAACACCTTGCGCTTGGCTTTGAGGTCCTCGCAGCCGTACAGCTGGAAGTGCAGGGTGAGCACGCCTACATGAGGCGTGATCACCGGTTGCGAGCCAGGTTGGCTCAGCAGTTTTCGCAGGGCTTCAGACATAGTGATCCGTGCTCAGAGGAGGATCGGACTAGCCTACTACAGGTGTTGCACGTTTGATAATGGCGGTGGCGTCCGTCCCTGATGGCAGGTTGCCGTAGTTGAGCCCGCCGCCGGCTTCCAGGCGGGTGGCGCAGAAGGCGTCGGCAACCGCCGGGTCCGAATGCTGCAGCAGCAGGGCGCCTTGCAGCGCCAGGGCCATGCGATCCACCAGGTTGCGGGCGCGATACTGGACGTCGCTGATGTCGGCAAAGTCGGTCTGCAACTGGGCCAGGAACCGGTCAAACCGGGCGTCGGCACCCCGGGCCAGGGCCGTTTCGTGGAAGAAGGCGTCCAGGGTCTCGGGTTCTTTCTGCAGGGCGCGCAGGGTGTCCAGGCACTGGACGTTACCACTGCCTTCCCAGATCGCGTTGACCGGAGACTCCCGGAACAGTCGGGGCATGATGCAGTCCTCCATGACGCCGCTGCCACCAATGCACTCCATGGCTTCGTAGGCGTGATTCGGTGCCCGCTTGCAGATCCAGTACTTGCCCACCGGGGTCGCCAGGCGGGTCAGCAGCCGTTCGTGCTCCTGGTCCTGGTTGTCCAGGGCCCGGCCTACGCGCATGGTGTAGGCCAGTGCCCCCTCGCTTTCGAGCGCCAGGTCGGCCAGAACGTTCTGCATCAGGGGCTGATCGATCAGGCGATGGCCAAAGGCGCTGCGATGACGGCAGTGGTGGGTGGCCTGGGCCACCGCCTGGCGCATGCCGGCGGCACTGCCGATCATGCAGTCGAAGCGGGTCATGGCCACCATCTCGATGATGGTCGGGACGCCCCGGCCTTCCTCGCCGACCATCCAGCCCAGGGCGCCCCGCAGTTCGGCCTCGCTGGAGGCGTTGGCCACGTTGCCCATCTTGTTCTTGAGGCGTTGAATCTGCCACGGGTTCTTGCTTCCGTCTGGCCGCCAGCGGGGCATGAGGAAGCAGGACAGCCCGCCCCGGGACTGGGCCAGGACCAGGAAGGCATCACACATGGGCGCCGAGACAAACCACTTGTGACCGACCAGTTCGTAGGCCTGGCCCGGGCCTTCGAGGCCCACCGGATAGGCCTTGGTGCTGTTGGCGCGAACGTCACTGCCGCCCTGTTTCTCGGTCATCGCCATGCCAATGGTCACGGACGCTTTCTGGCCGTCGGGAAGGTTGCGCGGGTCATAGCTGTTGGCGAGGATCTTCTGCTCCCAGTCCCGGGCGAGGTTCGGCTGTTTCCGGATTGAGGGTATGGCGGCGAAGGTCATGGTGATGGGGCAGCAATGGGCCGCCTCCACCTGCGAATGCATGTAGTACTTGGCCGCCCGTGCCACATGGGCACCGGCACCCGGGTGCGTCCAGGGGCTGCTGTGCAGGCCATTCTCCATCGCGATGCCCATCAGTTGGTGATAGGCCGGGTGGAAATCCACTTCGTCGATGCGATGCCCAAACCGGTCGTGGGTATTGAAAACCGGCTTGTTGCTATTGGCACGGAACCCCAGGTCGATGGTCTCCGCCGCGCCCGCCAGGGCGCCAAAGCGCTTCAGCTCGCCTGCTGCCCAGCCGGCGCCTTCCCGGGTCGCCGCTTCCTGAAGCGCGATGTCCTGCTCGAAAAGGTTGTAGTCCTCAAGTGCAGGCGGTTGGTTGATCACCTCATGGGTACTTGCCAGGTAGCGGTCTTCGGTAATCTCGGGGCGGCTCTCGGGGTGGGGCTGCCGTGCGTTCATGGCTATCTCCTGGTGCCAGTCAACCCCTGCATGCAAAAGCGAATGATGGTGTCGACCAGCAGGTCATTGTTGTCGGTTTTCACTGCGGAATCCGTGCCGACCTGGGTTGGCGACAGGGGGCCGACAAGGCTTTCCGCGATGGCGCCTACAAGGCAGGTGCTGCTCTGGCAGGCGTCCTGATCCGGAATGCACCCAGCGTCGATGCCGTCGCGGATGGCCGTTTCAAAAAGGCTTGCGTAAGCCTTCCGGTACTTCAGTCGTTCTTCTTCAACCTTGGGGTCCACGGGCTCGGCAATCAGCGACCAGGCCATGGTCGGGCCGCGAAGCGCCCGTTCGGCGAACTGCCTCAATGCCCTTTCCAGTCGAGCGGCGGCATCGCCGGTGGTTGCCAATGCTTCGGCAACCTTGTCCACCTCGCGCTGGGTTGCCCGTCGGAACACCTCGGCAAACAGGTCTTCCCTCGATTCAAAGTGCCGGTAAATCGTGCCGGTAGCCACGTTCGCAAGCCCGGCTATCCGGGTAATCCGCGCACTCCGGAAACCGCCTTTGGCGACGCATTCATAAGTGCAGTCGATGATGCGTTGCCGCGCCTCTGCTTTGCGCTGGCGCATTTTCTCCGTTTCACGATAAGCCATATTGGCTCCCTACAAGTAGTGGATCATTGTTCATTCTTTTAGTCAATCTGGCGGAACCCCGAGATAGCCCCATTTTGTCATATAAAATCAGTGTCTTATTTTTTGTTACAAAAAATTACAAAAAAGTCGTTGCTCAGAAATAGCGTGGCCACAAAAACCGGATTATAAAGACGCCAAGACGATGCCTCAGTTGGCAGTTCGTCGAGACTGGGTGCAGAAGCTCTGTGCGGGATTCCGGCACTCGACCATCTGTTTTCGTTGATGGAGAAAATATCATGAGTGAATTCGACGAAAGCAATCTGGAGTCGTCCGGAAACTGGGGCGGTGACAGTGACGACAGCCATACCATTGCAGGCCGCGCCCGGGTTCGGGCCCAGTTGCAGGCCGACATCGATGCGTTTCTGAGCCAGGGTGGAAAGATTCAGGAGGTTGATACCTTCTTCCGGTCTGACTCCCCCCGCAAGGTGGACGTGGGTTTTAATAACCGCTCCCTCTGATAGCTTGTCAGGACAGGCCGGGATAACCGATTCCGGCCCTGTTTTTGACGTCGTTCTCGGCAGCTTTGGCCGACCTCGTTTATGCTCGTGCAATCCCGCCGTATCCGGAGTGACCCCGGAACGGTAGCCATTTCCCGGGAAACCACGGACAGCCCTGATCATGATTAACCTTACCCGCCCCTTGGTTTTCCTGCCGCTGGCCCTGGCGGGGCTGATTGCCGTCGTCTGGTTGTGGCCCGGTCCGGACCGCGGGAAAGCCCCGGACACCGTCACGCGGCAGGACCCGCCGCCGGTAACTCCCCAAGCTGCGCCCCCGCCGTCGGAATCCAAGGCGCCATCCGCGCTGGTGGGTCAAGCCGGCGCCGTGCCGGAACAGCTGCCTGCCTCTCTGGCCGGCACGTCTGTCCCCCCGGGATGGGCGAAAGTAGACGCCCATGGTGACCTGATTCCCACCCAGGCATTACGCCAGATGTTCGAGTATTTCCTGTCGGCGCTCGGGGAGGAATCCCTGCCGCAACTGGTTGCCCGGATCGAGCAGGCCCTGTCGGTTCTGGAGGAGCCGGCACGGAGTCAGGCCCTGACAACCCTTGGCGCCTACCTGGACTACAAGCTGGCGGTGTCTGACCTGGAAGCGGGTTATGGAGGCGCGGCGGATGCGTTGGAAATGCAGCGGCGCATGGAAGAAATCCATGCGCTGCGCCGAACCTGGCTGGACAGTGCGACCGCGGAAGCGTTCTTTGCCCAGGACGAAGCCATCGACCGTTTCCAGGTCGAGAAGCTTCGAATCACCCGGAATTCGGACCTGACCGATCAGCAACGACAAGCGGCCCTGGCGCAGGCCGAGGCAGACTTGCCGGAGCCCCTGCGTCGGGCGCGACGGGAAACCCGGCGCTTTGCCGATTACGAGCGGGCGCGTCAGGAACTGGCGAATGATCCGGCGGCGCTTCAGGCGTGGCGGCAGCAGGCTTTTGGCGCCGAAACCGCGGAACGGCTGGCCGTGCTCGAGCAGGAACAGGATGACTGGGCCCGGCGCTGGCAGGCCTATTCCAGGGAGCGGGAAACCCTGATGGCATCCGGGTTGGCGGGGCCCGAGTTGGAAACCGCCCTCGAGCGGCTACGGAATCAGCGCTTTGATGAACAGGAGCGAATTCGGGCCCAGGCGCTGGATTCGATTCGGTAACGGCGTTGTCACATCTGGCCCCTAACCTGTTGCGGGAATCTGCAACCCGTGGCCAAGGCCGTGTATGATGGGACGCAGAGCGTCGTTCCGGCGTTGTCGTCTGTCATCGTGTTCCCGGTCATGTCAATCAGGAGGTTTTCCGTGCCGAGTCCGACCCCACGTGCTTTCCCCGCCACCCGCCTGCGTCGCAACCGCGCGAGTGATTTTTCCCGGCGTCTGGTGAGGGAGACCCAGCTGGCCCCTGACAACCTGATCTATCCGGTGTTTGTCCTTGAGGGCGAGGGGCAGCGGGAGTCGGTGCCGTCGATGCCCGGGGTGGAGCGGTTGAGCGTGGATCTGCTGGTCGAGCAGGCGGCTGAATTGGTGGACCTCGGGATTCCGGCAATCGCCCTGTTCCCGGTGGTGCCGGCCGATAAAAAGAATCTGTCCGGCTCCGGTGCCTGGGACTCCGAGGGGTTGGCCCAGTGCGCGGTTCGCGCCCTGAAAAAGGCCTACCCGGAGTTGGGCGTGATTACGGACGTGGCCCTGGATCCGTTCACCACTCATGGTCAGGACGGAATCATCGATAATGACGGTTACGTGCTGAACGATGTGACCGTGGAGGCACTGGTCAACCAGGCGCTTTCCCACGCCGATGCGGGGGCGGATGTGGTTGCGCCCTCGGACATGATGGACGGTCGTGTGGCCGCAATCCGGGAAGCGCTGGAGTCCGCCGGGCATGTGAATACGAGGATTCTGGCCTATTCTGCCAAATATGCCTCGAGTTATTACGGGCCGTTCCGGGACGCGGTCGGCTCTGCCGGCAACCTCGGCAAGGGCAACAAATCGACGTACCAGATGGATCCAGCCAACGCCGACGAGGCGATTCACGAGGTGGCCATGGACCTGGCCGAGGGTGCCGACATGGTGATGATCAAGCCCGGCATGCCGTACCTGGATATCGTGCATCGGGTGAAGTCCGAGCTGCAGGTGCCCACCTTTGTGTACCAGGTCAGTGGCGAATACGCCATGCACATGGCGGCGGCCGAGAATGGCTGGCTTGACGGTGATGCCGTGATGATGGAAAGCCTGATGGCAATGCGCCGGGCCGGCGCGGATGGCATCCTGACCTATTTCGCGGTTCGCGCGGCGCGGCTGATGCGCGATCAAAGGCGCTGAGCCGGCCAACGAATACGACCGCACGACCGGCCCGTGCCGGTGGTGCATCCAACTGGAATCGAGGGATTATGACGACGGAAACGGCGAAGCAACTCAAGTCGGACAGCGGCCAGAGCGTGCCCGCACCCATGGATGTGCCTGCGGTCGAAGATGGCATCAATCTGGATGCCAGTGAGAATTACTTCAACCGGGAAATCAGCCAGCTGCAGTTCAATTACCGGGTTCTCAAGCAGGCGCTGGATACCACCCATCCGCTCATCAATCGTCTGATCTTCTGCTGCATTTTCAGCAGCAATATGGATGAGTTCTTTGAGATCCGCGTGGCCGGTCTGCGCCAGCAGATGAAGTACGGTCGGGAGACCGTGGGTATGGACGGCATGATGCCCGAGCAGGTGCTGGCGGAAATCAGCCGGGTTGCCCACGACCATATCCACGAACAGTACGACATCCTCAATAACGTTCTGATCCCGGAAATGGAGCGCGAGAACATCCACTTCGTGCGCCGTCGGGAGTGGACGCCCGCCCAGGCCGAGTGGGTGCGCAACTACTTTGAGGAGGAAATCCTGCCGGTGGTCAGTCCGATTGGACTGGACCCCTCGCACCCGTTTCCGCGCCTGGTTAACAAAAGCCTGAACTTCATCGTTGAACTTGATGGCAAGGACGCCTTTGGCCGCGAGACCGGTATGGCGATCGTGCCGGCACCACGCTCCCTGCCGCGCCTGGTGCGTCTGCCCGATGAGGTCTGCGAAGGCGGCGAGAACCTCGTGTTCCTGTCGTCGATGATTCACGCCCACGCCGACGAGCTGTTCCCCGGGATGGAGGTGAAGGGCTGTTACCAGTTCCGTCTGACCCGTAACGCCGACCTGGAACTGGAAGACGACCTCGAGGACCTGGCATCCGCCCTGCGGGGCGAGTTGCTCAGTCGCCGCTTCGGTGACGGGGTCCGGCTGGAGGTGGCGGACAATTGCCCCGAGGAACTGATGCAGTTCCTGCTGACCGAGTTTGGCCTGACTGAGCGCGATCTCTACCAGGTGCACGGTCCGGTTAACCTGACCCGGCTGATGGCAGTCAGTAGTCTGGTGGATCGTCCGGACCTGACCTACTCCGGGTTCTCGCCCTCGATTCCGAAGCTGATCCGCAGCAAGGATTCGATGTTCGACAGCATCCGCAAGCAGCCGATCCTGCTGCTGCATCCCTTCGAAAACTTCAGCCCGGTGGTGGACCTGTTGCGCCAGGCGGCGAAGGATCCCCAGGTGCTTGCGATCCGCCAGACCCTGTACCGGACCGGCGCCGATTCCGAAATTGTCGAAGCGCTGGCGGATGCCGCCCGGCGCGGCAAGGAAGTGACCGCCGTGATCGAACTGCGGGCCCGTTTCAGCGAAGCCGAAAATCTGGAGCTGGCCAGCCGCCTGCAGGAAGCTGGTGTGATCGTGGTGTACGGGGTGGTTGGTTACAAGACCCACGCCAAGATGATTCTCATCGTACGCCGTGAAGAAGGCCGGCTGCGCCGGTACGTGCATCTGGGCACCGGTAACTACCACGCTGGTAACGCCCGCCTGTACACCGATTACAGCTTCATGACCTGTGATGAGTCGATCGGCGATGACGTCAACAAGCTGTTCCAGCAGTTGACGGGCATGGGTAAGGCCCTGAAGATCAAGAAGTTGTTCCACTCACCGTTCACCCTGCACACCCGGCTGCTCAGCCTCATCGATCGCGAGGCCGGCTTCGGGGACAAGGGGCGGATTATCTTCAAGTTCAATGCGCTGACCGAACCGCAGATGATCAAGGCTCTGTACCGGGCGTCCCAGGCGGGAGTGAAGATCGACCTGATCATTCGCGGCATTTGCTGCCTCAGGCCGGAGGTGCCAGGGCTGTCCGAAAACATTCGGGTGCGCTCCATCGTGGGTCGCTTCCTGGAGCACACCCGGGTGTATTATTTTGGCAACAACCGGCGGCCGGATGTGTACTGCTCCAGCGCCGATGGTATGGAGCGCAACCTGCTGAGCCGAGTGGAAACGGCGTTTCCCATTGAAGACCCGGCACTGGTGGAGCGGGTTCGTGAGGACCTCGACACTTACCTCGCGGATAACTGCCAGTCCTGGGTGCTGCAATCGGACGGCAGCTATATTCAGAATCAGCCTGCCGAAGGCGAGGAGAGGCTGGCCTCGCAACTGGTGCTGCTCGAGCGGCTGACCGGCAAACCCTGACACGGAGAGATCTCTTGCAAAAAAAATGGATGATTGCCGGTGCTTCGGTGCTGGTTGTGGCGGGGGCCATGCCATGGATCGTCGGCTTTGTCACCCAGGTTCAGTGGCAAAAGGCGACCGAAGAGGTCAACCGTTCCCAGCCTTTTGTGCGGATGGAAACGGGGGATTACCGTCGCGGTGTACTTGGGTCGGAACTGAGGGGATCCCTGGTGCTGCAGAATCCGGATACCGGAGAGTCTCATCATCTGGACTACACCGCCAACGTGAGTCATGGGGTCACCGGCAGCCTGCTGGATTTCAAGCCTGTGGGCGGGTGGTCGCCGGAGGGGGTGGACTGGTTCCCGGATAGCGAGCCCCGCCTGACTCTGGAGACCCGCCTCTGGGGCACCGCAACGGTGGAACTCGAAGCGCCCACCATGACGATGACCAACGAGGCTACCGGTGAGTCGCTCAACACCAGTGGTGGCCTGGCCCGGGTCGAAATCAGCGACGCGGGCTCCCGGGCGGAGGCCCTGATGGTCTGGCCGGCCCTGAGCCTGTCTGGTCCGGAAGTGGACATTCGCATCGCCGATATCCACCTGGAGCAGGACATGGAGCACCTGGTCGGGGATGTCTGGATCGGCGCTGGTGAACTCGACGTCGGCTCCCTGGTTGTGACGCCGAAGGCCGAGGAGCCGGTGAATTTCCGGGATTTCAGCCTGACCTCTGCCACCGCGGCGAGCGCTGACGAAAGCCGCATCGATTCGACCGTCACGATCAAGCTGGAAGAGATCGTGCGGGCGAACCAAAGCTATGGGCCGCATCGCCTGACCTTCGCTCTCGAAGACTTGGATGTGGCCAGTTGGAGTTCCCTGACCGGGGGCATGTCTGACCTGCAGACCATGGTCGTGCAGGCGGGCCCCGACGGCGCGCCCGAGCCAGAGCGGCAGATGGCGGCCATGGAGCAGGTGAACCAGGCCTTGCGGGATCTGGCGGCATCGGGCTTCTCGGTCGGGTTTCCCGAGCTGAGCCTGTCCACCCCCGAGGGTACGGTGACCGGCCACGCGATGATCCGCCACCCTGAACTCAGTGCCGACGAACGGGCAGGCATGTTGATGGTGATGCAGCGATTGGCCGGTGACATGAGCCTGAGCGTGCCGACGGCGCTGGTGGAGACTTATCCCGACGTGCGTCTGCAGCTGGCGCCACTGATCAAGCAGGGCCTGTTGATCGAGGATGGTGACCAGTTGGTGATGGAGGCGGTGATGAAGGATCTGATGGTGAACGTAAATGGCAGGGAGATTCCCTTACCGCCGCTGCTCTGAGTGGCGACCTGGATCTGAATAAAAAGCCCCATTCGGGGCTTTTTTTGGTGTCAGTTGCCGGTGAGCTTCCGATACTTGTCCATCAGTTGCGCCTCGGTTTCCTGGTGCCCCGGATCCAGGGGAATGCAGTCCACCGGGCAAACCTGCTGGCACTGGGGTTCGTCGAAATGGCCGACGCACTCGGTGCATTTGTTCGGATCAATGACGTAAATATCGTCGCCCGGCGAGATCGCCTCGTTCGGGCATTCCGGTTCACAGACGTCGCAGTTGATGCAGTCGTCGGTAATCATCAGGGCCATCTGTGTTCCCTCAGGCTGATTTAAACTTCTTCTTCATGGCCGCTTCAACGGCGGGATCGACAAACTCCGAGACATCGCCGCCGAGAGAGGCAATTTCCCGGATCAGGGTCGAGGAGATGTAGGACAGGTGGTTGGCGGGTGTCAGGAACACGCTTTCCACTTCCGGTGCCAGACGACGGTTCATGTCCGCCAGCTGGAATTCGTACTCGAAGTCAGAAACCGCACGCAGTCCCCGGAGGATCACCGTTGCGCCCTGCTCACGGACAAAATCGGCAAGCAAGTTGCTGAACCCGGTGACACTGACGTTCGGAAGATGGTCGGTGGCCTGGCGTACCAGTTCACAGCGCTCTTCCAGGTTCAACAGCGGCTGTTTCTTGGGATTGTAGGCCACGGCAACAACAATCTCGTCGAACATGCGGCCGGCACGTTCGATCAGATCGGTGTGGCCATTGGTAATGGGGTCGAAGGTGCCCGGGTAGATAACTTTCGGCATGCACAGCTCCTTTTTCGGGAGTGCCTAGAATACCAGTTTGCTGCCCATCCCAAAACGGCCGACGGTTATCCGGCCAGTTTGCCGGCCAGTCGGGTGCTGTTTCTGGCCGCCAGGGCGTAAACCGACAGTTGCGGATTGGCGCCGATACTGGTCGGGAAGATCGAGGCATCGTGTACGCTGAGATTGCTCACGTGGTGGTGCTCACCAAATCCGTTGACCACCGACCCCTTCGGGTCGGTCCCCATGCCGCATCCACCCATCTGGTGAGCGGTGAAGAGCCGGACCCGGTGGGGTTCCATGGCAATGGTCTCGATGGCGACCCGGGCCTCGGCCCAGCTGCGGTACCACTCGGAATCCAGGTGCACCAGACGAACCTTGCGGGCGCCGGCGGCAAACTGGATTTCGGCCATCGTAAGGTAGGCCTGCCGCAGTCCATCCCAGAGGTAGTCGGAAATCGGGTAGTCCAGCACCGGGCTGCCGTCATCCCGCAGTGACACCGTGCCGCCGGGACTGTCCGGATGGAAGCCGTCCCGGAGCAGGGCAATGACGGACTGGGTCCAGGGCAGGCCGGCCATGGCATCAACCTGGGTTTGGCCGTGGCCGGGTATCACGCCTGCCGAGACGGCGGGATGCAGGGGGGGCACTTCCAGTTTGAATCCGGCGGGGCCGTCGACCCCTTGCTTGAAGTTGAACTCGTCGGAATAGACCGATTGCGGCGCCCCGTAGTACGGATCGACCTTCTCTGGCATCTGGGCCACGGTGGCATTGACCGGATGCAGGAACGAGCGCTTGCCAACCCGGCCATGGGGATCCGGGACGTCGGAGCGCAGTAACAGCCCTGGTGAGCCAATGGCGCTGGCGGCCACGACGAAATGCCGGGCCTTCAGGGTCACTGTCACCCCCGAGGGGGTAACACCGTCAGCGTTCATCGCCATTGCCTGCAGATGATCGATGCGGTCCTGGTTCATGACAAGGCGGTCGGCGCGCAGCCCGTGGAACAATCGGGCCTGGTGATCCAGGGCGCCGGGCACCGTTGTCATCAGTGCCCCCTGCTTGGCGTTGGTGGGGCAGCCGACCCCGCAGTAGCCCAGGTTCCAGCAGCCCTTGACGTTGCGCGGAATGATCTGCCACCGGTAACCGAGCTTTTCGCAGCCCTGACGCAGAATGTCGTTGTTGACGTTGGGATCCATATGCCAGGGCGCCATGGAGTGCCGTTGCTCCCGCCCTTCAAACCAGGGGGCCATGGCGTCCGGCGTCAGGTTGTCCAGGCCGAACCGTTCAGACCAGTAGGTCAGGGTCTCATCCGGCGTGCGGAAGCTGGAGGTCCAGTTAACGGTAGTGGAACCGCCCACGCATCGGCCCTGGAGGATGGCAATGGCACCGTCCCGGGTGACCCGGCTCATGCCCTCCTGGTAGAGGTTGGCGTAGGCGGTGAGCTCGTCCATCTTGAAGTCTTTCTGGTAATACAGTCGGCCCTCTTCGACCAGGATCACCGACAGCCCGCTTTTGGCCAGGATCTCTGCCGTGGTGCCGCCACCGGCACCGGTGCCGATCACCACCACATCGGCTTCGTGGGTCTGGTCTTCAGCCAGGGTTGCGCCATCGGTGACGTCCCAGCCGGCCTCGAGGCCCTGGGCAATGCGATCGGTTAACGACATGGTTGGCTCCGTAAATCGGCGGTGAATCAGGCGTTCTTGATGTGGGGCAGGGCCTCGATGGCCCACTGGGGTGGTCCGGGATAGCCCGACAGATGCCAGTGGTCCCGGTAGCCGTAAAAGGCCACGTTGCTGATCTTGGTCAGGGCGATGTAACCATTGTTGAACAGACCGATGCCGCTGGTGCGCCAACGTTCGAGAAAAGCATCGGCCTCAGCGCTGGTTACGTTGGGCCAGCTTGACCAGACCCGGGCGATGGTGACTCGGGTAAAACCGAAGTTGAGCAGGTCAAACAGACGGCGTAATTCCCGCTGATTGGCGGGGCCGAACTGGGAAATACCGGCATCAATGCGTTCGATGGTCGAGCCAATGACCTGGCGACGGTCCTCGGGCTGCTCCGTCAGTGCCGGTCCGATGATGGCGGGCAGCAGGGCATGGAACAGCTGGACATCGTCCCGGGTCAGAAACCGGAACTGGTAGCCGTCACTGGGGCCGAGGTCCACGGCCTCCCTGGGGCCGGCGGGTGTCGTGGCGCAGCCGCTGAGGCCGGCAGTCACACTGACGGCACCGAGAAACAACGCCCCACCCATACCGGTTTTGAGGAAGCTGCGGCGGTCGAGATCGCCAGATTCGGGGGATCGGGCGTGCGGCAGGTCGTTCATGGATCCTGTTCTCTTATTATTCTGAGGGGTGAGTGGGAGTCCGTGCTGAACGGGCTCCCACCTCGGGCGTTAGCGAATAAAGAACTTGTATACCATCTTGTGGGCAGCGGTGCCGTGCGGTGCGTACACAAATTTGCCGCTGTTGAACTTTTGCTTGGAAAAGATCGCGCGGTGGTGGGAGAAGGTCAGGAACCCTTCCTTACCGTGGTAATGGCCCATGCCGGAGTCACCGATGCCACCGAACGGCAGGTCGTCCTGGGCGACGTGCATGAGTGCGTCGTTGATGCACATGCCGCCGGAATGGGTGTTCGCCACCACGTGCTCCTGCTCGTTCTTGTCGTAGCCGAAGAAGTAGAGAGCCAGCGGTCGCGGGCGATCGTTGACGTAATGCAGGGCTTCGTCCAGGCCGTTGTAGCTGACGATGGGCAGCAGGGGGCCAAAGATTTCGTCCTGCATCACTTTCATGTCCGGCGTGGTGTTCAGGATCAGGGTCAACGGAATTTTCCGGGTGCCATCCCCGAGGTTCTCCCGGGCCGGATTGATCTCGATGAGCTCGGCCCCCTTGGCGCGGGCGTCTTCCAGGTAGCCTTGCAGGCGGTCGTACTGGCGTTCGTTGATGATGGCGGTGAAATCGTCGTTATCCCGCAGACTCGGGTACATTTCCGAAAACCGCGTGCGGAATTCGTCCACGAAGGCCTGGACCCGGTCGGCGGGACACAGCACATAGTCCGGTGCAACGCAGGTCTGGCCAGCGTTGAACGCCTTGCCAAAGGCAATGCGCTGGGCGGCGTCCTCCATCGGTACATCCGGAGACACGATGGCCGGCGATTTGCCGCCCAGTTCTAGGGTAACCGGCGTGAGGTTCTCGGCGGCCGCCCGCATCACCAGTTTGCCGACGGAGGTGGAGCCGGTGAACAGCAGGTGGTCGAAAGGCCGGGACGAGAAGTCGGCGGCGACGTCGGCCTCGCCGGTAATCACCGAAATCAGGTCCTCCGGGAACGATGCCTCGATGATCTCCTTGAACAGCGCCGAGGTATGAGGGGTGAACTCGGACATCTTGATCATGGTCCGGTTGCCGGCCGCGAGCGAGGCAACCAGGGGGCCGACGGCGAGATACAGCGGGTAATTCCAGGGCACGATGACACCGACCACGCCCTTGGGCTGGTAGTGAACCTTGTTGCTGGCCGGCTGGAACAACACCGAAACATGGCGTTTCGAGGGCTTCATCCAGCCACCCAGGTTTTTCAGGGTGTAGTTGATGCCCTGGATTGAGGGCATCACCTCGGCGATCAGGGATTCATCCCGTGAGCGGCAGCTGAAGTCCCGGTCAATGGCATCCAGCAGGCGATCCTGATTGGTCAGCAGGGCTCGCTTCAGGCGCTTGAGGTTTTCCTGGCGCTCGGTCTGTGAGGGCATGGGGTTGTTGCGGAACGCTTTTTTCTGATCCTCGAAAACCCGATGGGTATGCTGGATCTGCTTCTTGCTTTCAGTAAGCTGGACGACAGTGGCTCCCATGGCGTACTCCCCAATAATGACGCCGCTGCGATCGCGCGGCCGTCTGTTGTTGTGTGGTGGCGAAAAAATGCTCAATTTGCGCTCAGGGGTATTATTAGAGTATATACTCTAGGTAGTCAAGCAGGGGGCGATGGCCTATTGGGCCATCCGTGAGCCACATAACAACAACCGCCGAAACGTGTATGAAAACCAGAGACAAGATACTGCTTTCCAGTCTGGAGCTGTTCAACGAGCGGGGCGAACGCAACGTCACCACCAATCACATAGCGGCGCACCTGGCGATCTCGCCGGGCAACCTCTATTACCACTTCCGCAACAAGTCGGACATCATTTACGAGATCTTCCTCGAGTACGAAAAGCTGGTGGACTACTACCTGGATATTCCGGAAGACCGCGCCATGACTCTGGATGACATGACGTTCTATCTGGAGTCGGTGTTTGACGGGCTCTGGAGTTACCGGTTCTTCCACCGGGACCTGGAGTACCTGCTGGACAGTGATTCCCGGTTGCGCAAGGACTACAGGGAGTTCACCAACCGCTGCCTGAATGCCATCAGTCGCATCTTCGAGAAGTTGTCGGAGGCGGGCATCATTGAGGAGCAGCCTGAGGATCTGCGTGCGGCGATGTCGCTGAACGTCTGGCTGGTGATTACCAACTGGATGGCGTTCCTGAAAACCGCCCACGCCGAGGAAACCTACGCCGGCCTGACCCTGACCGAGCTGAAACAGGGTATCTATCAGGTGCTGACGCTGGAAATTCCCTATCTGACGCCGGCCTATCGTGACCGGGTGATGGCATTGCGGGAGAACTACCGTCCGTCTCTGCCCGAGCGCAGGGATGAAGGCGTTCCGGTCTAAGGCGTAAGTAGAAGTCGAAACTCTGATCAAAAAATAATCGAAAATGGAACTTTTGCCGAAAACGGCCGTCATACCGTCTGACGTAGGAAATCCGGACATTTCTTGCGTCTCCTGAGTGAGTTCTCAGGTTTTAGCACGTCGCAAACCCTGACGTTTTGCCGGTCTGTCCTATGGCAGACCGGTTTTTTATTTCCATCCGGTTCCGAATTCACGTCCTGATCAATAAACGCTCTTGTATGTGCTCCCTGAATTGGGTA
Source organism: Marinobacter arenosus (assembly GCF_019264345.1). NCBI lineage: Bacteria > Pseudomonadati > Pseudomonadota > Gammaproteobacteria > Pseudomonadales > Marinobacteraceae > Marinobacter > Marinobacter arenosus. The sequence continues at coordinate 2,029,480 of NZ_JAHVAO010000001.1, read as the reverse complement.
GCCTTCAAATGTTACCGGTAACATGAGCCGGCACAAAAACAATCAGGAGATCCCATTATGTTCCCGACCCGACTCGCCGCTGGCGTGTTGTCAGCGACCTTTGCCCTCAACGCTTTTGCAGCGGACTACACCCTCAAGTTCCAGTCGTCCGATCCCTCGGGCGTCAAAAACTTTCAGATCCAGCAGGAATGGGCCGACCGTGTGGAAACCATGACCAATGGCCGCGTCGCCATTGATCTCCTGCCTGTGGGCAGTGTGGTCAGCCACACCGAAACGCTTGGCGCCATGAAAATGGGCGTGCTGGACGGCCATGTCTCCGTGACCGGGTATTTTTCCGGCAAGGATCCTGCGTTCGGGCTTATCGGGAACACCGTGGGTGCCTGGTCCAGCCCCGACCAGCTTATCGACTACATCAACTACGGCGGTGGCTATGAGCTGATGAACGAGCTGTATGCTCCGTATGGTGTGAAGTTCGTCGGCGGCGGTGGCACTGGCCTGGAATCGTTTGTTTCCAAGAAGCCCCTGAACGGTGTGGAGGATTTGAAGGGACTCAAGATGCGGGCCCCGGAAGGTCTGGTGCAGTCGGTTTTTGCCGCCGCGGGCGCGGCCCCGGTGAACCTGCCCGGTTCCGAGGTGTATACCGCCCTGAGCAAGGGGGTTATTGACGCGGCTGACTACACCGTGTTCTCCACGAATCACGAAGCCGGTCTGCACGACATCGCCCCGCATCCGGTGTACCCGGGATTCCACTCCCTGCCACTGATCGAGATTTCCATGGACCTGAAGGAATGGGAAAAGCTTCCTGAGGATATCCAGGCGATCATGACCGTGTCGGCCCGGGACTTTGCCCAGGACATCAGCACTCAGTTGGCGTTGTCTGACAGGAAAGCCGTGACCGCGGCTCGGAACAACCCCGACATCACCGTTCATGACTGGTCGGCGGAAGAGCGCCGCAAGTTCCGCACCATTGCCCGGGACCAGTGGGAAGTCTTTGCCGAGCAATCGCCGAATGCGGAAAAAGTCTACGAGTCCGTGACCGGCTACCTGGAATCCCAGGGGCTGCTCTAAGAGCGGCGCCCCGTAACCAGTGTCCCGGCGGGTCAGGCTTGCCGGGTGCTCGGAGTTCATCATGTCTGCGAAAAATCTGTCCTCCGGGCCCGAGCAGGATCCGGACCGTTACGATCTTCTTCCTGAAACCGGCGAGGACGTCGGCTTTACCGGGCTAGACCGGGCCATCGTCTGGCTGGGCAAGAGGTTGAGCCTGGTGTTTGCCCTGATCGTCCTGGTGTCTTTTTATGAGATCGTGCGGAGATACGTCTTTGATGCGCCTACGCTGTGGGTGCATGAAACGGTCACCTTTGCCGGTGCCACCCTGTTTGTACTGGGCGGGCTTTATGCCCTGGCCACGGACCGGCACGTACGCATCGTGTTGATTTACGATGCGGTCTCGCCCCGGGTCCAGCGCTGGCTCCGGGTGGTCCACCACCTGTTCGGGCTGGCGTTCTGCAGCATGATGCTGTACGCCAGCTGGTTCATGGCCAAGGAGGCCGTGCGTGCGCCCTGGGGCGGCTGGCGGCTGGAGACCTCCGGCTCGGCCTGGAACCCGCCGTTTCCCGCGTTGCTGAAAGTAATCATCCTGGTGGCGATTCTGGTCATGACCATCCAGTTCGTGCTCCACCTGATTCGTGATCTGCGCCAAAAAGTACCGGCAGGGGAGCGCGAGGATGTTTGAACTGGCTTCTCTCGGAATTGGTTACGGCAGCCTGTTGATGCTGCTGATGCTGATCGTGCTGTTGCTGACCGGCATGCAGCTGGCCTTTGCCACCGGCCTCGTGGCCCTGGTGTTTGCCATCGGCTGGTTCGGGCCCGATGCGCTGCCGATTGTCAGCAGTCGCCTGTACAGCTTTATTGGTAACTATGTCTTCCTGGCCGTGCCGATGTTCGTGTTGATGGCCTCGCTACTGGATCATTCCGGCATCGCCCGGGACCTGTTCGATGCCATGGCCCGCTTTGGCCGCAAACTGCGTGGCGGTGTTGCCCTGCAGACGCTGGTGGTGGCGGTGATCCTGGCCTCCATGTCGGGTGTGATCGGCGGCGAAACCGTGTTGCTGGGTATCCTGGCCCTGCCGCAGATGCTGCGCCTGGGTTACGACCGGAAACTGGCCATCGGGACCACCTGCGCCGGCGGCGCCCTGGGTACCATGTTGCCTCCGAGCATTGTGCTGATCATTTATGGCCTGACCGCCAACGTGTCCATTGGGGACTTGTTCAAGGGCGCGTTTCTGCCGGCGCTGATTTTGGCGTTGCTGTACATGGGTTACGTACTGGTTCGGGTCTGGCTGAAGCCGGAGATGGCACCGATACCCTCTGATCAGGATCAGTTGGACACCCCGGCACCCAACTTCTTCAAGGCCCTGCTGTTTCCGATTCTGTCGGTGGTGGTGGTTCTGGGAAGCATCTATGGTGGGGTGGCGTCGGTCACCGAAGCCTCGGCCCTGGGGGTCCTGGGTATTGCCATCAGTACCTGGATTCGGGGCGAGTTGTCCCGGAATATGATGCGTAAGGCGACCATCAGCACCCTGCGTGTGTGCGGCATGATCATCTGGATCGGTATTGGTGCCACCGCGCTGGTGGGGGTCTATAACCTCATGGGCGGCATTGAGTTTGTCCGTGAAATGGTCTTTGCCGTCAGTGGTGGCGACGGGCTGACCACCATCCTGTTCATGATGCTGATCCTGCTGATTCTGGGCATGTTCCTGGACTGGGTCGGGGTGGCGCTGCTGACCATGCCGATTTTCGTGCCCATCGTCACCGAGCTTGGGTACAGCCCGATCTGGTTCGGTGTGGTGTTCTGCATGAACATGCAGGTGTCCTTCCTGTCACCGCCCTTTGGTCCGGCGGCCTTCTACCTGAAAACGGTTGCACCCAAGGACATTTCGCTGGGTGAGATCTTCCAATCCCTCCTGCCGTTTATCGCGCTTCAGATCCTGGCGCTTGGGCTTTTGATCGCATTCCCGCAACTCGCGCTGTGGTGGCAATAACATGAGTGTCCGCAAAGTCATTGTCATGGGCGTTTCGGGGTGCGGCAAGAGTCTGATTGGCACAGGCCTGGCGCAACGCCTCGAGGTGCCGTTTTTTGATGCCGACGACTTCCACAGCCGGGCCAATGTGGCCAAGATGGCGAACGGAGTCCCGCTGACAGACGCTGACCGTATCGGCTGGCTGGACGACCTTGCGGAACTGGTTCGATCTGAGCCGCAGGGCCTCGTACTGGCGTGCTCGGCCCTGAAACGGGCGTATCGCGATCGGCTGCGGGCAGGCAATCCGACCCTGGAATTTGTCTATCTCAAGGGCGATATGGACACCATCTGGGCCCGGCATGCCAGTCGCGAGGACCATTACTTTACGGGTCGCGCCATGCTTGAAAGCCAGTTCGATACCCTGCAGGAGCCAGAGCCGGACGAGGGCGTTATCGAAGCCGATGTTGCCGATCCGCCAGATCGCATCATCGAGCGCTGCCTGTACCGTCTTGGTGAGCGTCGCAGCGGGGCAGCCGAAACGTGACGGCTGGTTTATGATGGGGGCCAGTCAGTGTAACCAGGATATCGGATGGTAAAGAAAAAACGCCCAACCTTGCAGGACATTGCCGATCGCGTTGGCGCCACCAAAATGACGGTGAGCCGCTGCCTCCGCGGCGGAGATAATGTCTCGGAGCACATGCGTGAACGGATCTTTGCCGAGGCCGAAGTCCTGGGCTACATCCCCAACCGGGCGCCGGACCTGTTGTCCAAGTCCACCAGCCACGCCATCGGTGTTCTGCTGCCGTCGCTGACCAACCAGGTGTTTGCGGACGTCATCAAAGGCATCGAATCGGTCACCGAGCCCGCCGGTTACCACCTCATGCTGGCCCATTATGGCTACAGCCAGGAGCTGGAGGAGAGCAGTCTCGCCTCGCTGCTGTCCTACAACGTCGACGGCCTGATTCTCTCCGAAAGCCAGCACACGGACCGAACCCTGCGGATGCTGGGGACGGCGGGCGTGCCGACGGTTGAGATTATGGATACGCATTCGCCGCCGTTCGAACAGGCGGTCGGCTTCGACAATGTCCAGGCCGCCTATGACATGGTGCGGGAAATCATTCGTCGCGGCCGCCGGCACGTGGTGTACCTTGCCGTACGACTGGATGCCCGCACGCTGCAGCGTCAGGAGGGGTACGTGCGGGCTATGGAAGAGCACGGGTTGGCACCGGTCACCCTGCGCAGTGAACAGCGTTCGTCCTTCAGCGTGGGGGCGACGCTGCTTGACCGGATACTGAAGGAAGCGCCCGACACCGACGCCATATTCTGCACCAACGACGACGTTGCCATTGGCGCATTTTTCGAGTGCCAGAGGCGCGGAATTGCCGTGCCCGATCAGATCGCCATTGCGGGGTTCCATGGGCACGACGTTGGCCAGGTGATGGTGCCGACACTGGCCAGTGTGATCACGCCGAGGGAAGAAGTGGGCAAGCGAGCCGCCGAAACCCTGATCGCGCGCCTGTCCGGCCAAGCCATCGAGGAGCGTTGCATCGACCTGGGGTATCGGATCGAGCCGGGCGGGACGCTCTAGTCGGTTTCCGGCTCCGTCTCAAGGTCGGCTTCCAGCCAGTCCGTCAACGCTTCACGGCATTCGTCGACACCCCGTTTCGATGTCGCGGAAAACATGATCAGGTGCTCCACGCATGAAAACGCCTTCAGCCGTTTCGCGATGCCCAGCATGGCGGTTTTCGCCTGGCCGAATTTCAGCTTGTCGGCCTTGGTGGTCAGAATCATCAGCGGAAGGTTGTTATGTTCACACCATTCCACCATCATTTGGTCGAAATCCGTGAGCGGGTGCCGGATGTCCATGACCAGCACCAGGCCGCGCAGGCAGCGCCGGTCATTCAGGTAATGGCCCAGGTGCTTCTGCCAGTCGTCCTTCATGTCCCGCGAGACCTTGGCATAGCCATAGCCGGGGAGATCGACCAGCCGGCAGCCTTCACGGTTCAGGGTGAAAAAGTTGATCAGGCGGGTGCGGCCCGGAGTTTTACTGGTGCGGGCCAGTTTGCCGTTGGCGGTGATGGCATTGAGTGCGCTGGATTTGCCTGCATTGGAGCGCCCGGCAAAGGCGACTTCAGCACCAAAATCCGGTGGACATTCGTCCAGCCTGGAGGCGCTGATCAAGAAACGGGCACTGTTAAACGACAGGGATTTTTGAGTCAGATCAGGGTCCACAGCGGTCGGCTTTCCTTTGGATTTCAGTTATCAGGGATTAATGTATAATGCTACACCAATTCCGGGCGGCGCGCTGAGCGTGACCGCTGTCAGCCCCGGTTTTGAGCCTGACTGATCAGTGCCTGCCGGCTGCACAACGAAGAATACCTTTAAGATGAGAGAAGCGGAGCGAGCATGAAAAAACTGATCGCAGGAGTTGTTCTCGGTGTTGGCCTCACAGCGATGGCTCACGGGGCAGGAGATCCTCAAGCGGGCGAACAGAACGCGGCGGTATGCGCCAGCTGTCATGGTCAGGGTGGCCAGAAGCCCATCATGGGCGCCTACCCGAAACTGTCTGGGTTGGGCGAGAATTATCTGCACGACCAGCTGGTGGCCATCCAGTCGGGTGACCGCGTGATTGCGGAAATGACTGGACTGCTGGACGGCAAGTCAGATCAGGAACTTCAGGATCTGGCGGCGTATTTTGACGACCAGAAGATGATTGTCAGCCAGGCCAATCCGGATCTGGTCGAGCAGGGTGCTGCCCTATACCGCGGCGGTAACATGGCCTCCGGTGTTCCGGCGTGCGCCGGTTGTCATAACCCCCAGGGCAAGGGCAACGAGCCCGGTGGCTATCCGCGTCTGGGCGGTCAGAATGCCGAGTACATCAGCAAGCAGCTGAAGGCCTATCGCAGCGGCGAGCGGGCCACCGGTGCCAACGCCGCCATCATGATGGATGTGGCGGCGAAGCTGACCGACGCAGAGATCGAGGCCGTTGCCAACTACGTGTCCGGTCTGCACTGATTGGCTGAACGGCATCGCGCTTGATAACGGAAAACCCCGCCCTACGCGGGGTTTTTTGTTGCTTACGGCTCTGTAACCCGGGGGTTTCACTCGCCTGTGGAACTTTTCGGTTTGCCTGGGTCATAATCCCTCACACTCACGAATTCATGAGATCGGAGATACTCAATGATCAGAACACTCGGAACGGCAGCTTTCCTGGCAGTGGTATTTGCGTTTGGTGGGCCCGCCAGTGCAGAAACCTGGGAAGAGGGTACGCACTATCAGAAACTGGATACCCCGGTTCGCACCGACAGTGACGATAAGATCGAAGTGGCTGAAGTGTTCTGGTACGGCTGCCCCCATTGCTACAACTTCAAACCCATCGTCGAGGCGTGGGAGCAGAATCTGTCCGATGACGTCGAGTTTGAAATGCTGCCGGCCGCTCTGGGACGTTCCTGGGAGCCCCACGCCCGCGCTTACTATGCCCTTGAAGCCATGGGCGAGCTCGACAAGGTACACGATGCCCTGTTTGATGCCCTGGCCGGTGAGCGGCGCCCGCTGAATACGCCGGAAGCACTGGCGGATTTCGTGGCCGGACACGGTGTGGATGGCGAGGCCTTCCTGAAAAACTACGAGAGTTTTGGCGTAAATGCCCGCATGCAACAGGCGCAGGCCAAGATTCGCGGTGCGCGAATCACAGGTGTTCCGACTATGCTGGTAAATGGTAAATACAAAGTCAGCGCGTCCATGGCGGGTAGCCATGAAGTGGCGTTGGAAGTGGTTGATTATCTGGTCGCCAGGGAGCGCCGTGCCAACGCTGAATAAATCGGCAGGCCCGCAGCTTAGCGGCTGTGGGCCCTTCGGGGCAGAGTAGGGCTGGGGTTATATGTACAAGCGAATCCGCAATCAGCTGAATGGGATTGTGAACTCTGTCAGTCAGCCCCGTGGTAGTTGCTCCGGTCTCGAGCACGTGCCGGAGTTTGAGCCCCATCGCCATATCCGGTTGCTGACCTTCAATATCCAGGTCGGGATCAACACGTCGTCCTACCGGCATTACCTGACCCGCAGTTGGCAACACATCCTGCCTCACCGAAAACGGATTCACACCCTGGACCGGATTGCCCATCTGATAGGCAACTACGACGTGGTTGCCCTGCAGGAGTGCGACGGTGGCAGCTTGCGCAGCGGCTACATCAACCAGGTTCAGTACCTCGCCGAGGCGGCCGGTATCCCCTACTGGTATCAACAACTCAATCGCAACCTGGGGCAGATTGCCCAGCACAGTAATGGCTTGCTGAGCCGGTTTCGCCCCCTGGACGTGACGGAGCACCGGTTGCCCGGCCTGATTCCGGGGCGGGGGGCTATCATCGCCCGATACGGTTCCGCGGATGACCCGCTGGTGCTGGTGCTGATGCACCTTTCCCTCAGTAAGACGGCGCAACAGCGGCAGCTGGGTTACATTCGCGAACAGATTGCCGACTACCGTCACGTGGTCCTGATGGGCGACATGAACAATCACGCCGAAGAGTTACTGACCCAGACACCGCTCAAAGAAACCGATCTTGTGCCCCTGCCAGGTTCGGCGCACAGTTTTCCGAGCTGGCGGCCGGAAAAGGCGCTTGACCACATCCTGGTGAGTCCGTCACTGGAGATCCGGCGTTCCGAGGTGGTCAGTTACCCGATATCGGACCATCTGCCCATTGCCATGGATGTGGCGTTGCCCAAAGGGTACCTCGAAACCTTCTGAAGCTAAGCCGGTTGCGGCCACAAAAAAAACCCGGCGCGTGGCCGGGTTTTTTTGTGGATGCCGGATCAATGATTACTTGATCTTGGCTTCCTTGTACGCAACGTGCTTGCGGACAACCGGATCGTACTTTTTGATCTCGATCTTTTCCGGAGTGTTACGCTTGTTCTTTTTGGTCGTGTAGAAGTGACCAGTGCCTGCTGAAGATACCAGCTTGATTTTCTCGCGCATGATGCGGCTCCTTAAAATTTCTCGCCGCGGGCACGAAGGTCTGCCAGCACAGCGTCAATGCCTTTTTTGTCGATGATGCGCATACCCTTGGTGGAAACGCGCAGCTTCACGAAACGCTTCTCGGACTCAACCCAGAAACGGTGGTTCTGCAGATTCGGCAGAAAACGACGACGAGTGTGGTTCATCGCGTGGGATACGTTGTTACCGGATACCGGACGCTTACCGGTAACCTGACAAACTCTGGACATACTTGCCTCCGACCTGAGCAATGGTCTCTAAAATACGAATTCGTTTTTAATGCGTCTCTGGTTGCTGAGGAGCGCTTGCGCCCCTGTTCGCGCCTCTAAACTGATACGCTGCTCGCCAGACGCCGCCAGAAAGGGACGCTTTTATACCAGAACTCGCTCCCCAACGCAAAAAATTGTTGGGAAATTGGCCAGTTTTCCGGTGGCCGTGTTCCGGTACTCACATCAAACCCCGTTCAGCCAGCGATATTACCTCACCGTGGCCGACAACCATATGGTCAAGAACCCTGATGTCCACCAAACCGAGCGCCTCTTTGAGCCGCCGGGTCAGGGCAATGTCCGCCTGACTCGGCTCCGCCACGCCGGAGGGATGGTTGTGGGCGAAGATGACCGCAGCTGCGTTATCATCCAGCGCCTGGCGGACCACCTCGCGGGGATAGACCGCCGCGCCATCTATGGTGCCGCGAAACAGTTCCCGGTACTGGATAATCCGGTGTCGGTTATCCAGAAACAGGCCAGCGAACACTTCATGAGGGTAGGCGGAGAGACGGCTGGCCAGGAAGCGCCGGGTGTCTTCCGGCGAGCGCAATGGGTCGCCCTGGCGCAGGGGCTCGTCCATCACGCGTCGGGCCATTTCCATGGCAGCCTGGACCTGGGCGTACTTGGCCGTCCCGAGTCCCTTGACCCCGCAGAACTGGGTGCGCGAAGCGGTCATCAGGCCTCGCAGACTGCCGAACTCGGCGATCAGTGCGCGGGCCATTGTCATCACCGGGACGCCAGCGGTACCGGTGCGTAGAAATATCGCCAGTAATTCGGCGTCAGAAAGGGACGGAGCGCCATGGCTGAGCAGGCGTTCCCGGGGACGTTCGTCCGTGGGCCAGGCGGGATTGGGCATAACGGCTTCCTTGCAGTTCGGGTGGCGTTGCGGGAGGGCGCGTCCTGCGCCGGGAAGTAAGTCTCAGGGTTACAAAGGTTACTTGAAAAAGTAACAATCGGTAAACGTCAGAAAGGGGTTGGCAGGCTGTCTGTGCCGGCAGAGCGTGCTATCTTATAAGCCTTTATTTTTACGAGGATACGGAGCCCTTATGGCTGCCAAACGAATTCTGCTCGGTATCACCGGTGGCATTGCCGCCTATAAAAGTGCAGAACTGGTTCGTCTGCTGAAAAAGGCCGGTCACAGCGTACGGGTTGTGATGACCCGGGGTGCCGAGGCGTTCGTGACGCCGCTGACCTTCCAGGCACTCAGTGGCGAGCCCGTGCGCACGTCGCTGCTGGATCCCGAGGCTGAGGCGGGCATGGGGCACATCGAACTGGCGAAATGGGCGGATCAGGTGGTCATTGCCCCTGCTTCTGCGGATTTTATCGCCCGCCTTGCCCAGGGCATGGCCGATGATTTGCTGACCACCCTGTGCTGCGCCACGGAAGCACCGATTGCCCTGGCTCCGGCGATGAATCAGGCCATGTGGGGCAATCGCCGTACCCAGCGGAATATTCAGCTTCTGCAGGACGATCCGCAGATCACCCTCTGGGGGCCGGATCAGGGCGAACAGGCTTGCGGTGATACCGGGCCTGGCAGAATGTTGGAACCGTTGGTGCTGGCGGGGCTTATTAACGACGACCGGCGCGGCGGGCCGCTGGCGGGCAAACGGGTGGTGATCACCGCCGGGCCCACCCGTGAACCGATCGACCCGGTACGTTACATCAGCAATCACAGTTCCGGCCGAATGGGCTATGCCCTGGCCGCAGCGGCCCGCGATGCCGGTGCCGAGGTGGTGCTGGTCAGTGGGCCGGTGACCATTCCGGTGCCGCCGGGGGTTCAGGTCCGCGATGTGGTCACGGCCGAGGACATGTTGCGCGAAGCGTCCGCCGCCGTCGACGAAGGCTGTGACCTGTTTATTGCCAGCGCCGCCGTGGCCGACTATCGGCCGGAAACCTGTGCCGGTGACAAGATCAAGAAATCCAGTGAGCACATGGCGTTGCCTCTGGTGCGTAACCCCGACACGCTGGCGACCATTGCCGCCCGCACCGACGCTCCCTTTGCCGTGGGCTTTGCCGCGGAAACGACCGATGTGGCCCGGTATGCGAGGGATAAAATGCTGCGCAAGAAACTCCGGATGATCGTGGCCAACGACGTCTCAGTCCCGGGGCTCGGATTCAACAGCGACAACAACGCCGTCACGGTATTCTGGCCTGAAGGCGAGGTGTCGATAGGGCCGGACAGTAAGCAACAGATTGCCGATCGCCTGGTGGCGTTGATCGGCGAGCATCTCGACAAGGCCGCGGACTGACCGATGGCCGCCCCCGTTTTTGCGATAAAGGATCACTCATGACCAGAAAGAAACTGCAGGTGCGGATACTGGATGACCGCATCGGACATCAGATTGCGTTTCCGGAGTACGCCACCGACGGGTCGGCCGGTCTGGACCTTCGGGCCTGCCTGGACGAGCCCCTGACCCTGGAGCCGGGCCAGACGCACCTGATCCGGACCGGACTGTCCATTCACATTGGCGATCCCGCCCTGGCGGCCATGATTCTTCCGCGCAGCGGCCTGGGCCACAAGCACGGCATCGTCCTCGGTAACCTGGTCGGGTTGATTGATTCGGATTATCAGGGCGAGTTGATGGTGTCCTGCTGGAATCGTGGCCAGACCACGTTCACCGTGGACGTCGGCGAGCGCATCGCGCAACTGGTGCTGGTGCCGGTCGTGCAGGCTGACTTCGAGGTGGTGTCGGAGTTTGATACCAGTGACCGTGGCGAAGGTGGCTTCGGGTCGACCGGAACCCATTGAGCCTGAGCCGGCCGCCCATGACCCCGGGGCGGCGGCTATACTTTGCGAAAAATGCTTGTCCAGGGCGAAAAAATACAACTGCAGGATGGACTATGAAGCTGGGTAAGAAGAAGACCTCCGACACGTCCGGTGAGGGAGCACCAACCAAGAGAAAGGCGGCGAAAGCTGGCAAGCAGAAAGCGTCAGCCGGGCCGAAACTAAAACGTCTGGATTCCGTTGCCACGGTCCAGGCCCTGGTCGTTCTCCTCGCCGGCGTAATCGCCGCTGTCCTGATCCAGTTCTTTGCCGTCCAGCCAGCGGCAACCGAGCGGTTCGCAGCCCAGAAGGCCGTGGAAGCCGATGCCGCGGCACTGCGTCTTAATCAGTATCTGGGCCTGATGCAGGCCAGCGTCGATGGTCTTGCCACCCGGCCGGATGTGCTTGCCGCGTTGACCGAGCCGGACGGCATTGCCGAAACCGAAGCCAGCCTGGCCCAGGCTCTGCCCGACATTCAGGCCGTGCACCTGTTCCGCTACCGGGAAATACCCCGGACGGCAAGGGACGAGGGGCTGCTGGGCTTTGCCGGGCTGGAACTGGCCCGACGGGCGGAAACAGGCCAGCCGCTGCATCCGGATGCCTTCCCCCGTGACAACCGCTGGCTCCTGCAGATGGCCACACCGGTCCGTCATCCGTCCAGCAACGCCGTGGTCGGCAGCCTGCTGGTGATCTTCGACGCCGCCCGTTTGCAACCCCTGCTGACGGTCGTCAATTCCGAACTCGGTGGACAGCTGGCGCTCACCCAGAGCGTGGGTGGCTCGGCCCGGACCGTGGTGGGCCAGGGCGGCGCCTCGGACGCGGCGGAAACCCGGACCCTGAATAATCCGGACTGGTCGGTGGTCTACAACCCGGCGAGAGGAGCGACAGCGCCGGTGGACCTGGTGATGGTCGCCCTTCTGGTGGGGGTGCCGGTACTGGTCGCTGCGATCCTGGTTTGGGTCCTGCTCGGCACTGCCCAGCGGGGGCTGCGGCAGGACGTGGCCGCCCTGATCCAGTGGGCGCACAAGGTGTTCGGGGGCGAGCGGGTCAAGCTGCCCGGGTTCAAATGGGACATGGTGGCGTCCACCGGCGAGGTCCTGTTCCGGCTGTCCCAGGTGGTTGAACGGCGCATCGTCAAAGCGGTGGACGTGGCTAAGCCCAAGAAGGCCGCAGGCCAGACGTCCACGACGGTTCAGGGTGACGAGCCGTTGTTTCAGGACAAGGACATGCCGGATATCGACATGCTGGATGGCGACGAAGACGTTCTCGGTTTTGGCAGCGGCGACGACACCCTGTTTGGCGGTGACGCGCCGGACGTGGAAGAAACGGCGGGGCCGGCCGTGGAGCTGTCACCGGATATTTTCCGGGCCTACGACATCCGGGGGATTGTTGGTGACACTCTGTCGGCGGATGGTGTCGAGATTATCGGGCGGGCCATCGGTTCGGAGGCGAAGGAGCGCGGAATCAACGCGATCTGTATCGGCTACGACGGCCGGCACTCCAGTCCCGAGCTGGCGGATTCGCTGGCGCGGGGCATCATGGCAAGCGGTTGTGACGTTATCCATGTCGGCGCGGTACCGACGCCGGTGCTCTATTTCGCCACCTACGAGCTCCAGACCGGCTCCGGTGTCATGGTGACCGGGAGCCACAACCCTGCTAATTACAACGGCCTGAAGATCATGCTCGGTGGTGAAACCCTCTCGGGCGAAGCGATCCAGAAGCTGTATCAGCGCACCCGGACAGGCAACTTCGCCAGTGGTCAGGGTAGCCAGTCCACCGAAGATGTCCGCCGGGCGTACCTCGACCGGATTGTTGGTGACATTGCGGTGGCCGCTCCCCTCAAGGTGGTGGTGGATGCGGGCAACGGCATTGCCGGTGAGTTGGCGCCGATGCTGGTCGAGGAGCTGGGCTGCGAGGTGGTTCCGCTTTATTGTGACGTGGATGGTGACTTCCCGAACCATCATCCGGACCCCGGCAAACCGGCCAACCTGGCAGACCTGATTGCTCGGGTTAAGCAGGAAAAAGCCGACATCGGCCTGGCGTTTGATGGCGATGGCGACCGTCTGGGGGTGGTGACCAATTCCGGTAAGATCATCTGGCCGGACCGCCTGCTCATGCTGTTTGCCCGGGACGTGGTTTCCCGCAATCCCGGTGCCGATGTTCTGTATGACGTCAAATGCAGCCGTCGCCTGGCAGGGGTCATTTCCGAGGCGGGTGGTCGGCCCATCATGTGGAAAACCGGCCACTCGTTGATGAAGGCGAAAATGAAGGAAACCGGAGCCTTGCTGGCGGGTGAGATGAGCGGCCACATTTTCTTCGGGGAGCGCTGGTACGGTTTCGATGACGGTTTGTACTCGGCGGCCCGCTTACTGGAGATTCTGGGTGTTGAAGACCGGCACAGCGATGAGGTGTTCGAGGATTTCCCGGAAGATATCAGCACGCCGGAGCTGAATGTCGAGGTGACCGAAAGCAGCAAATTCGCGATCATTGAACGTCTTGGTCAGGAAGGTAACTTCGGCGACGGAAACATCAGTACCATAGACGGTATCCGTGTCGATTACGCCGATGGCTGGGGGTTGTGCCGGGCTTCCAACACGACACCGGTACTGGTTCTGCGATTTGAAGCGGAAACCGAACAGGGTCTGGAGCGCATCAAGGGGGTTTTCCGGGAGCAGCTGCACAAGGCGGCCCCGGACGTCACAGCGGACTTCTGAACATCGCCCAGACAACGTTTTAACTAAGGATCAATAGGCAACAAGATGGCGTTGGATCGTGATACAGCAATGCAGGTGGCGTCGGTTCTGAGTCGGGGCCTGCCGTATATTCAACGGTTTACCGGAAAAACCGTGGTGATCAAGTACGGCGGTAACGCCATGGAGAACGAGGAACTGAAAAGCAGCTTTGCCCGGGATGTGGTGCTGATGAAGCTGGTCGGGATCAACCCCATCGTTGTCCACGGTGGCGGGCCCCAGATCGGTGAACTGCTGGAACGCCTGAATATCAAGTCCCGCTTCGTGAATGGCATGCGGGTCACCGATGCCGAAACCATGGATGTCGTGGAAATGGTTCTCGGTGGTCAGGTCAACAAGGAAATCGTGTCATTGATCAACGCCCAGGGCGGCACCGCCGTGGGACTGACCGGAAAGGACGCCAACCTGATCCGGGCCCGGAAACTCGAAGTGGTTGACCGTTCGCCCGAGCTGGAGCGTCCCGAAATCATCGACATTGGTCATGTGGGCGAAGTTGCCAGTGTTAACGTCGACGTCATCGATATGCTCACCCGCAGCAACGTGATCCCGGTGATTGCGCCGATCGGGGTCGGACCGGATGGTGCTTCCTACAACATCAACGCCGATCTGGTGGCGGGCAAGGTTGCCGAGGCCATGAAAGCCGAAAAACTCATTCTTCTGACCAACGTGGCCGGACTGAAGAGCAAGGAAGACAAGGTTTTGACCGGATTGACGGCTCAGCAGGTCAATGACCTGATCGAAGACGGCACCATTCATGGTGGCATGCTGCCGAAGATCCGCTGCGCGCTGAATGCGGTCGAGAACGGTGTTCGAACCTCCCACATCATTGACGGCCGTGTGGCCCACGCCTGTCTGCTGGAAATCTTTACCGACGAGGGTGTCGGCACCCTGATTTCCCGTAACTGATGCCATTGGCTTAGGAGTCTCGTGATGAAGCGCCTGCTCACGTTGCTGGTCCTTCTGGGCCTGGTTGGTTTTGCCGTTTTCAAGGCCGGAGTCTGGTGGCTGGCGGATCAACGCCTCGACGAGGCGCGTACCGCACTGGAATCGTACGGAGTGCTTGAGCGGGGCACCATCAGTTCCGGTGTGGATGGCCGCCTGGTGCTTTCCGGCAACAGCTGGCAGGACTTCCGTCTGACCCGCTCGCTGGAAATCGGTCGGGTGGAGCTTGATGCCGGGTCGCCGGTCGATCTGGTCATGGCGCTGCTGGATCCCGCGTCGCTGCCGACGAGATGGTCGCTTCAGGCCGAAGGCGTTGGGCTCGTGCTCGAGGCCACCATGTTTCGCAACTGGGTAACCGCCGAGGGCGAGAACAGCGCCGGCGAGCCGGCCCTGTTTGTCCTTTCCTGTGCCCCGGATCCCCGCCAGCGGCTGGGTAGCGGCGACCTGATGCGCATGGGCGTAACCGGTCTTGGTGGCGAGTTCCTGCTTGAACAGCGGGCTAATGGTGTGTATGCCGAGCTGAACACGGCCGGCACGGGCAGCGTCGAGCTGGACTGGCCCGGGGCCCGTCTGGACCTTCTCGACCTGGACAATCTGCCCCAGAGCAGTGCCGAGCCGATGACGGTCACGCTTCGCGACGGTGGCCTGATGCGACGGGTCGCCGCTTATTGCGCCCGTGAAGCGGGTCTTGAGCCGCCGGAGTGGGCGGGTCGTGTGCTGTCGGCGTTCCGTGAGGGGCTACGGGCCCGAGGCCTGGTGGCCAGTGATCAGTTGCTGGCGCTGTACCGTCAATGGCTGCTGGAAGGCGGCGAGCTGACGGCGACCCTGGATCCGGGGGCCGAGGCCCTGGGTATTCCGGTCTATCCGGTCGGCAGTGACGAGGAGAGTGCCGCGTGGCCGGTGGCGTACAACGGCGCTAGCGTGCCGGATGTCTTCCTCCGTGAAGCGCCACCCATTGCCCAGGACACGGGCGAAGAGGCGCCAGGTTCGGCCGCCCCGGAGGAGAACCCGGAGGTGGAAGGGTGGTATGCTGATTCGATCGAGAACGCCGGCCGGTGGATTGATCGCAGGGTCCGGGTGACCCTCTCCAACGACAACGTGGTGGAAGGCCGTTTGGTCAGCGTCAGTGATCGGGAGCTGGAAGTGGCCCGCGTGGTTGCGGGTGGCGAAGTGGCTTACCCGATGCTGGTGCGCGCCATCACGGACTTTGAGATCTGGCGCCGAGGCCGCAAGTAAGGACCCTGATTCAGGGCTGAGGAAAACCTATGTCGCAGTCTGCAGTGAATACCGCGTCGGTGCCAGGCGTGAAAGACATGCTGGCTCGCCTGATATCCCTGCCTTCCATCAGCAGTGCGTCCTCCACCTGGGATCACAGTAACGAGGCGGTGGTTCGGACACTGGCTGAGTGGCTTGAGCCCCTCGGCTTCGCCGTCGAGATTCTGGACGTACCCGGAATGCCGGGCAAGTTCAACCTGATCGCCACCCTCGGTAGCGGCTCGGGTGGCCTGGTGCTTTCCGGCCATACCGATACGGTGCCCTATGATGACAAGCGCTGGCAGAGTGATCCCTTCACGCTGACGGAACGGGATAACCGATGGTACGGCCTGGGTACCTGCGACATGAAGGGGTTTTTCGCGCTGGCCATCGAGGCGGCGCGGGAGTATGCCGGCACGCCGCTCAAGGAACCGCTCATCATCCTTGCCACGGCCGACGAGGAGAGCTCGATGAATGGCGCCCGGGCCCTTGCTGAGGCCGGCAAGCCCAAGGGCCGCTACGCGGTCATTGGCGAGCCCACCAGCCTGAAACCGGTGCGCATGCACAAGGGCATCATGATGGAGCGCCTGAAATTTGAAGGCCAGTCCGGCCATTCCTCGAACCCGGCCCTTGGCCGCAATGCGCTCGAAGGCATGCACGAGGCCCTGTCCGAGTTGCTGGCCCTGCGCGGCCAATGGCAGGAGCAGTACCGCAATCCGAACTTTGAAGTCCAGGTGCCGACCCTCAACCTGGGCTGCATCCACGGTGGCGATAATCCCAACCGGATCTGCGCACAGTGTGAGCTGCATTTTGACCTCCGGCCCCTGCCGGGCATGGACATGGAAACCCTGAGGCAGGCGATCCTGAACCGGGTCCAGCCGGTTGCCGAGCGCCGGGAGCTGGGAATGGTTTTCGAGCCCCTGTTCGACGGTGTGCCGCCTTTTGAAACGCCGGCCGATGCGGCCCTGGTGAAGGCCTGTGAAAAACTGACCGGGCACTCGGCCCATGCCGTGGCGTTTGCGACCGAGGCGCCCTGGTTGCAGAAGCTGGGGCTGGAAACGCTGGTAATGGGGCCGGGCTCCATCGATCAGGCCCACCAGCCCGACGAGTACCTGGAACTGTCTCAATTGGAGCCGACGGTCCGGATCCTGAAGGGACTGATCAGACAATTCTGCCTGTAAACGCCCTGTAACGACTGACTTGGAGAGCGGGTTGAAATCGAACGACTGGCTGCATGGGTTCCGCCACTCATCGCCCTACATCAACGCCCATCGGGGACGGACGGTGGTGTTGACCATTCCGGGCGATGCCATTGAGCATGGCAATTTCATCAACATCATCCACGACATCGCGTTGCTGAGCAGCCTGGGGGTGAAGTTGGTGGTGGCGTTCGGTGCCCGACCACAAATCCAGGCCCGCCTGGACGGTGCCGGTGTTGAGTCATCCTTTGCCCGGGGGCTGCGTATTACCCCGGAGCAGCAGCTGCCCATGGTGATGGAGGCCATCGGCGGCCTGCGCGCCTACCTTGAGAGCCGCCTGTCCATGGGGCTGGTGAACTCCCCGATGCACAATGCCCGGATCCGGGTCAGCAGCGGGAATTACGTCGCCGCCCGACCGGTCGGGGTACTGGACGGTATTGATTTCGGTCACACCGGTAAGGTCCGGCGGATTGACGTGGCCGGTATCGAGAAACTGCTGGAGTTGGGGCACATCGTCCTGCTGCCGCCCTTGGGTTATTCGCCCACCGGCGATGCCTTCAACCTGTCCTACGAGGACGTGGGCAGCCAGGTGGCGGCCGCCCTGCAGGCTGAAAAACTGATGGTCTTCATCGATGACCAGGGGCTGCTCGAGGAAGACGGTTCCCTGATCCGCGAGCTCTCGGCGCGTCAGGCGTCAGAACGCCTCGCCGCGGGTGTCGTGACCGGTCACGATGCCGCGCTCTTGCGGGCCGCCTGCGACGCCTGTGTCAAAGGTGTTCGCCGGGCTCACATCATCAGCTACGTTGATGACGGCGCTCTGTTGGAGGAGATGTTCACTCGGGATGGCTCCGGGACCCTGGTCAGCGGTGACAATTACGAGCAGATCCGACAGGCCCGGGTTGAGGACATCGGCGGTATTCTGGAGCTGATTCAGCCGCTGGAGGAACAGGGTATCCTGGTCCGTCGGTCCCGGGAAATGCTGGAGACCGAGATCGACCGGTTTGTGGTAGCGGAGCGCGACGGCACGATCGTTGGCTGTGCCGCGCTCTACAGCTATCCGGAGGAAGCGAGTGGAGAGTTGTCCTGTTTTGCCGTGGACCCGTCCTACCGTCGGGCGGGACGGGGTGATGAGATTCTCGCCATGGTGGAAAAACTGGCCAGGGCACAGGGCCTCCATAAGCTGTTCGTACTGACCACGCAAACCGAACACTGGTTTCGGGAGCGGGGCTTCCAGACATCGACGGTGCAATCCCTGCCGGGTCCCAAACTGGCGTCCTACAACACCCAGCGCAATTCAAAAGTCTTCTACAAAGCGCTCTGACAGCTCGGCCAGTCGCTGTGAGCGCTCGGTTTCCGGGCGCTCGGAGAGCGCTTCCACGGCCCGGTAGAAGGCTTCGAAATCATGATCCTGGTCTCTTAGCAGCTGGCGAAACCCCGGAACGTACTGGTTGTACTGTTGGAACAGGGCGAGGTTGGCGTTGTTCAGGCGGGTCGGGCTGGCGCCGAACGGCCCTGGCTGGGTCCATTGGCGGGAGAGCTCCGAGTAGGCCTCGAGCAAACCTGCCATCAGGTCGGCTTTCCGTTCGCGCATGGACTCCTGCGACAGTCGGTCGCGCTGCTGGTACAGGGCTTCCAGCTGGGCCGTGGTTGTCTCCACCAGTGCCAGGGTCTGGTTGCGCTGCTGCAGGCGCTCGAAGGCCCGCTGGAACGATTCGGGATCGCCCGAACGATTGGACCACAGCTTCAGGCCTTCGAGTTCGACCGCGGTCGCAAAGCTTTCGTTGAACGCCGTGTCCTCACCGATGTAAACGACGCGGTGTGCCAGCTCGTGGAACATCAGCGCGACCATCCGGTCGTCGGAGAGATTGGTGAAGCCCGAGTGCAGCGGGTCGTCGAACCAGCCCAGTGTCGAATAGGCCGTTACCCCGCCAATGAACGTGTCGTAGCCCGCCTCCTGGAACGTGGCTTGTTCCGTCTCCGCGTCGTCGAGGTCAAAATAACCGCGGTAGGCCTGACAGCCAAGCACCGGATAGCACCAGCGGTGGGGTTCGAGGGAAAACTCGGGCACCGCGACCAGGTTGACCACCACCCAGGGGCGATTGAGCGCGACGTAATCCGTGAAGGCGTCGCCGACCGGCAGGCTCAGGGTTTCGCGGGCAAACTGCCGGGCCCTCTGGCTGGTGGTGAGTTTCGCTTTCAGTTCGTCGGGGGTCGCGTCACTGGCGATCAGCCCGTTCACGGAATCCCCTCCCATCATCAGGGACAGGTGACCGCTCACGGCCTGGCTGTAGTAGCCAATGGTCGTACACCCGGTAACACCGGTTACCAGTAGCAAAAGAAGGTATATCTGACTAAGCTGTTTCATGGGTCAGGATGTTATAGTGGCGAAGGTTACCCGTGGGGGCCGGGCCGATATATTACAGACATGGTTCCCATAGTAGCAGGTGGCGTTTGTCACTGATTCCAGGGATGAAAGCCGGATTCGGTGGGTGCGACTGCCCGCCCGTTCCGGTATTGCGAATGATCAGGTAGTTCATGGATCCGAGAGAACGTCGTAGCAGCCCCCGTAAACCCATCAAGCTGGCGGCCCAAATTGATCTGGGAAATGGCGAAACCTGGCCCTGCCAGATCGCGGATTTCTGTCCGGAAGGCCTCTTTGTCCGCTATTCGGCCGATACCTCCCGCAAGCTCGATCGGGCGTTGGTCGCCGCGAGCCCGTCTGAACTGGTGGTCCGGTTCCGAAGCCTCGATGGCCAGCGTCGTCATGAACTGCATGTCAGCATCGTTCGCCGGATCGAGGGTGCCATGGGCGTCCATTTCACCCGCTCCAACCCCGCCGCCGTCGACGCCATGCTGCAGCAGTGTGGCAGTTCCCGGAACCAGGATCGGGCGTCGCTCCGGGCACCGAGCGATCGCGTCCAGTATGTCCTGCATCAATCGGCCAAGGCGGTCATCCAGTTCATCGAACCCCTGATGGACCACTGTTTCGCGCACATGGTGGCCGGGCTCAAACAGGCGGCCCAGAAAGCCACGAACGACCAGCAGGCCAACGAGTTCATGGATGCCTCCGGCCAGCTCCAGGCCCGGCAGCGGGTAATCTGGCACCAGATGGCCCGAACCCTGGAGTCGCCCCTCAAGCCCGCACCCAAGGGGTTTCCGGGCTCGGAACTGTCGGTGGTGGACAAGGGTGAGTTCGAGGACTGGCTGACCATCCGGGTGATGGTGACCAAGGCCGATACCCAGTACCGGGGTGACCTGCTGCAACTAAAGCTGCGCCTGGACAAACTGGGCATTGCCAACGCCACGGGGCATCACAATCCGCTCGGACCGTCCCTGGTCTGTGAAGCCTTCCACGCCGGATTGAACCAGTTGAAGGCAACCCGGGACGTGGAAAAGGTTTGCCTGAAGATCTTTGAACAAACGGTGCTGCAACAGCTGGGGCCCCTCTATGAGGAACTCAACAACATCCTGATCCGCCAGGGGGTGCTGCCGGACCTGGACCTGAGCAAGTACCTGAGCGACCACGCCGTCACACGATCGGAATTCCGGCCTGCGGCGCCCCCGGCGCCAAAACCGGAACCCAAACCCAAACCGAAGGAATCCGCCCGCCCGGCCGAGTCAGCGAAACCGGCAGCCCCCGCTCGCCGGTCCCGGAGCCCCCGAACAGGCGGCGAGTTTCGTGGCTATTCCCAGGCGGCGCAGACTGCGTTTGCCACCGTCCGCAATCTGCTCGATACCCTGAGCGCCAGCCGTGTTGCCCGGGGCGATGCCGAACCGGTGACGTTTCCGCCCAATGCCCGGCCTCTTTCGGCCGGGGAACTGCATCGGGAGCTGCAACAATTGCAGGTGCAGGCTGTCGCTGATACCGAAACGGTCACGCTCAAGGAACGGGTGGTGGAGAAGGTTCGGGCCAGTGGCGACACCAAGCTGGATGAGGAACAGCAGGGCACACTGGATGTGGTCGACCGGTTTTTCCGGTCGGTGGTCGAAAGCCCGAAACTGAGTGAATATGCCCAGGAGCGCATGCGCCAGCTTGAGGTGCCCGTGCTCAAGGTGGTGATGCGGGATCCGGCGTTTTTCGACGATCAGGACAGCCCGGTCCGGGGCGTGATGAACCGTCTGGCCCAGCTTGGGGTGAAAGGCGGCCGGATCAATCCGGTGGTTCAGCGCCGGGTCGATGAACTGATCCAGCGAATTACCACCGATTTCGAACAGGATACCGGGGTGTTCGAGCAGACCATGCTGGAGCTTGATTCCCTGATTGATCGCCAGAACCTGGTCTATCGGCGCAACGTCGAGCGCGTGACGGCGGCCGCGGAAGGCGCACAGAAAGTGGCCGAGTCGAAACAGGCCGTGGCCGAGGTGCTGAACGAGAAGCTGGCGGGCCGTAAGGTGCCCAAGGCGGTTCTCAGTCTGCTGGACGGTGGCTGGCGCGATCTGCTGTCGCTGACCTGGATTCGCCAGGGTCCGGACAGCCAGCTCTGGCAGGACTACCTGTCCGTGATCGATTCGCTGCTGGCGTTTGCCGTCGACCCCCACAGCACCATCAACCTTCCGGAGTTGTTGCGGGTGATCCAGGACGGCCTGTCGTCAATCTCCAGCAACCACATGCCGTCGTCCCAGATTCGTGACGAATTGAAACAGTTCCTGGTACGCAGTCCCGACAAGGCTCCCGACCTGGTGGAGGTACCACCGGTGCAGCCCGAGAAGACCGACACGAAGGCGTTGTCCGAGCGGGAACAGCGCAGTCTGCAACGGTGGATCAACCGGGCGCAGCAACTGCGTACCGGCGATTGGCTGCGGGATCAGGAAAAGCCGGACCAGCCCCAGTACATCCGCCTGGTGTGGATTGCCCGTGGGTTCAGCCGCTTCGTGTTTGTGAATCATCAGGGTATGCGCGTGGTTGAGCTGGAACTGGAGGCGCTGGCTCGCCAGATGCGCAAGGGCATTATCGTTCCGGACAACCAGTATGAGCGGCCACTGGTGGATGAGAGTATCGATCGGATGGTGCGCAAGGTTTACGATCAGCTGTCCTGGGCATCGACCCACGACGAGCTGACCGGATTGCTGGGCCGCCGCGAGTTCGAGCGCATGCTGGACCAGCAACTGGCCCGGCGCGAAGACGAGCGGACGCTGGTCCGGCTGGACCTGCGTCGGTTCCGGTTGCTCAACGATACCGCCGGATACCAGGCCGGGGATGCGACCCTGAAGATGGTGGCGGATCTCCTGGGCCGTGCCGTCGAGGATGGGATGCCACTGGCGCGGTTGTCGGGCAATGAGTTCGCGCTGCTGGTGCCCGCAGAGAATGCCCTGCAGATCGCCCGTGACCTGGTCAGTTCGGTCGAAGCCGCGGAATTCACCTTTGATGGCCGTACCTACCGTTTGTCGGCGAGTGCCGGTGTGGTGCCTGAACTGCCGGCGCTGGCCAGCGCCGAGCGTTGGCTGAGGGCGTCTGAGCAGGCGCTGTCGGCCGCCAAACAACAAGGGCACGGCAAGGTGGCCGAGTACGCGCTGGATGCCGGCGACCAGGCGCGTCAGGAGCAGATTGCCGCCAAGGTGGCAGGCCTGAGTGATCTTAACGAGGAGCGTATGCTCCTACGCTGCCAGAAGATCATCCCCTTGCACGCTCAGGCAGCCATGTCGCCCCAGTACGAAGTGCTGATCAGCATGTACGACGATGCCGGAACCCTGATCACCGGCCGCGACTTCGTGCGCATGGCGGAACGGTATGACCGGATGCAGGCGGTGGATCGCTGGGTGGTCGGGCACATGCTGGATTGGTTGCAGGCAAAAGCGCCGGACCCCCGGCACATGGGTGGGATCTGCATCAACCTGTCCGGTTTTTCCCTCAACGACCAGTCGCTGCTGGAGTTTATCTACGAAAAGCTGAGCCAGAAGGATGCGCCCATCGAGCGGCTCTGGTTCGAGCTCACTGAGGCGTCGGCCATCAACGATATCGAGGCGGTGGCGGATTTTATGCTGGAAATGAAAGAACTGGGGTGCCGGTTCTGTCTGGGCAATTTTGGCAGTGGGCCAAGTTCGTTCCAGTTCATGCGCTCGCTTCCGGTGGACCTGATCAAGATCGACAGCACGTTCACCAGCCAGCTCTCCACCAGTGAGACTGACCGCGCGATGGTGCAGTCGATGGTCGATATGGCCCATTACATGAAGCGGGAAGTCATTGCGTCCCAGGTTGAATCCCGCGACATTCTGGATATGCTGACACAGCTGGGCGTGGATTACGCTCAAGGCTTCGTGGTCGAGAAACCGAGGTTACTCGACAGTCTCATCTGATCTTCGGACCCCATCTGTATGTCCAAGCGCCATCCGATTATTGCCGTTACCGGTTCGTCCGGCGCCGGAACCACCACAACCGGCCAGATCTTCAACCGCATGTTTGCCAGTGAGTGCCTGAATGCGGCCATGGTCAGCGGGGACAGCTTCCACCGGTACAACCGGGAACAGATGGCGAGGCTGGCCGCCAAGGGGCAGTTTGGCGAACGCAACCACTTCGCGCTGGCCGCCAATCACATCGATAAACTCGAAGCGCTGTTTTACGACTATGGCCACACGGGTAACGGTCGCTACCGCCAGTACGTGCACGATGAGGATCGCGAACTGATGGCCGCCGGCCACAAACCGGGTACCTTCACGCCCTGGGGACCCTTGCCGGCCGATACCGACCTGCTGTTCTACGAGGGGTTGCATGGCGGCGTGGTCAGCGATGCCTACAATATTGCCCAGTACGTGGACCTGCTGATCGGCGTGGTGCCCATTGTGAACCTGGAATGGATCCAGAAGATCCATCGTGACACCAACAAGCGGGGGTACAGCCAGGAAGCCGTGGTCGAGACCATCATCAACCGGATGGACGACTACGTCCACGACATCGTCCCGCAGTTTTCACAAACCCACATCAACTTCCAGCGGATTCCCCTGGTGGATACCTCCAATCCGTTTGTCGTCCGCGATGTGCCCACCGAGGACGAGAGCATGTTGGTGATCCGGTTTCGGGACCCGTCGGAAGTGGATTTTCCCTACCTGCTCCAGGTCATCGCCAACAGCAGCCTGTCCCGCCACGACACCCTGGTCATACCAGGCACAAAAATGGCGCTGGCCATGGATCTGCTGGTGCGACCCATGGTTCAGCGCCTGATGGCCAGAAAACCCTTCGCCTGATGTGCTCAGGCAGTGAGCCTGCCGTCCCGAAAATCCTGCAGTGCCTGCTCGATCTCCTCGCGGGTGTTCATCACAAACGGTCCGTACTGCACCACAGGTTCGCCGATGGGCTTGCCGGCAATCAACAGCAGCCGGGCGCCCTGTGCGCCGGCCGTCACGGAAACCCGGTCACCGTCTCCGAGCACACTGGCCGCGTGGCGCTGCAGTTCCCGGTCGCCCACGCTGGCCTCGCCTTCGTATAGATAGACCAGGCCGTTGTGGGTGGCCGGTACCGGCAGGGTTGCCCGGGCGTTGGCGTCCAGAAGGATGTCCGCATAAACCGGTTGCGTGCTGCGGCCCGAGACTGCGCCCTGTCGTGCGGCACCGTCGATCTCCACGGTTCCGGCGATGAGTTTTATCCGCCCACCGTCAATGGTGATGTCGGGGATGTCCTCCGGCTGGATATCGTGGTACCCCGCTTCGGTCATCTTCTCCGCGGCGGGCAGGTTCAGCCAGAGCTGGAAGCCCCGCATCACGCCTTCTTCCTGCTGGGGCATTTCCGAATGAATGATGCCGCGGCCGGCCGTCATCCACTGCACTCCGCCGTTGCGCAGGTCCCCACGGTTGCCGAGGTGGTCCTCGTGCAGCATGTGACCTTCGATCATGTAGGTCACCGTTTCAAAGCCACGATGTGGGTGCGAGGGAAACCCGGCAATGTAGTCCGAGGCCTCCGCCGATCCGAATTCGTCCAGCATCAGGAAGGGATCCAGCCGTAGCGAGGGCTGTTGCCCCAGAGAGCGCTTGATACGGACCCCGGCCCCGTCCGAGGTCTCGGCGCCTGGTATAACCTGTTTAAGCGTGCGTTCTGTCATGACTGACCTCCTTCCGAAAGGGAATGGGAACCGCCGGTTCAGGCGGTCAGGGTCTCAATATCCCGGCTGGCTTCGTTCAGGGCGCTTTCTTTCTGGTCGTCGCCCATGTTCAGGCCTTCCGCGTACACAAAGTGCACATCGTTCAGGCCCAGGAAGCCGAGGAACAAACGCAGGAACGGTGTCTGCGAGTCGTTCGGGGTTCCAGCGTAGATGCCACCGCGCGCCGCCAGAATGTATACCGGACGATCCTCCAGCAGACCGACCGGGCCATTTTCAGTGTAGCGGAAGGTGATGCCGGCCCGGGCGATGTGATCGAAGTAAGCCTTCAGGACGGACGGAACACCGAAGTTGTACATGGGCACACCCATCACCAACACGTCCGCCTGCTTGACCTCTTCGATCAGTGAATCTGAATAATCCACGATGCGCTGCTGCTGATCGTTGCGGTCGTCAGTGCCGGTCAGGAAAGCGCCAAACCGGGAGGCGTCGAGGTGTGGAACCGGCTCTTCGGCCAGATCGCGATGGGTGATGCGGATCTCACCATGGGTCTTCTTCAGCTGCTCCAACGTGCGCTCTACCAGCTGAGAGGACTGACCGTCCTGGCCGAAAATGCTTGCGGTGATGACAAGTACGTTTTTCATGTTCAATTCCTCCGAGGGTGATTCGAATGGTATGGAGGTATTGAACTGCGTAGAGGGCTCAGATGAAATCGGAGAATCTTGGAAGGTTTGTTCAGAATTTTTGATGATGGAAAAGCGCGCCCCTCAGGGCGCGCCCGGCCCGGCTGACGCGCGTTATTCCACGTTCCGGGAGTAGAAGATTTCCAGCATTTCCCGGCGCAGCCGATCTTCGATGGACTGGGCTTCCTCTTCACCAAGATCGCTGGCGTTGACGCCAAACACGTAGTTATCCAGCTTGAAGTTCTTAAGCATCATCTTGGTGTGGAACAGGTTTTCCTGGTACACGTTGACATCGATCATCTGATAGGCGTTCTGGGTATCCTCGGTCAGATAATTCTGGATCGAGTTGATGTCATGGTCGATGTAATGCTTGGTGCCGTCGACGTCACGGGTGAAGCCGCGGACCCGGTAATCCACGGTGACCACGTCGGAGTCGAAACTGTGGATCAGGTAGTTCAGTACCTTGAGCGGTGAAATCAGGCCACAGGTGGACACGTCGATGTCGGCCCGGAAGGTGCTCACGCCGTCGTGGGGGTGGCTTTCCGGGTAGGTGTGCACGGTTACGTGGCTCTTATCCAGGTGTGCCACGATGGTGTCTGGCAAGGGGCCGGGCGATTCTTCGTTGTCCGGCTCCTCGCCGTTGGTCAGTTCGTGCTCGGCAATCAACATGGTGACTGATGCGCCGTGGGGGTCGTAATCCTGACGGGCAATGTTGAGCACGTTGGCGCCGATGATCTTGACCACGTCGGTCAGGATCTGGGTCAGTCGCTCGGCGTTGTACATCTCGTCGATGTAATCGATGTACGCTTCGCGCTGCTCTTCGGTCTGCGCATAACAGATGTCGTAGATGTTGAAGCTCAAGGATTTGGTCAGGTTGTTGAAACCGTGCAGCTGGAGTTTGGTTTCCATGCTCAGCCCCTCCGTAGAATGGAGATGAATGACTGCAGAAATGCGTTAGTGCGTTCTGCCGAGGCCGCCACCGACTACTGACCCGGTTGTACACCTTTTGCGCAGACCGGCGGAGAGGGTGCGTATTATGCACACCGCGAGAGATGTTGAATAGTCTTGGGGCATCATTTTAGCATCCGTGATTGCCGATGCATCCAGACCCGTGCCGGGGGCCGGGTTGCGGCCTTTGGGCGACCGGTCGGGGATTGCTCGTCCCCGGTTCAGTCGGCCTCGCGGATTTCATGGCTGTGGGTGATTTCAACCCCGGCCTGTTCCAACATGATAGACGCCGAACAGTACTTTTCCGCGGACAGGCTCACCGCCCGCTTCACCAGGTTTTCCTTGAGCTGGTGACCGGTGACGACGAAGTGCAGGTGGATCTTTGTGAACACCGCGGGCACAGCATCCGCACGCTCCGCGTCGAGCTCGGCGTGGCACGCGGTAACGTCCTGACGGCTCTTCATCAGAATGCTCATGACGTCAAACGAAGAGCACCCACCGAGGCCCATTAGCAGCATTTCCATCGGACGCGGGCCGAGGTTTTCACCGCCGTGGTCGGGTGGGCCGTCCAGCTGAACACTGTGGCCCGTGCCACTGGTGACTTTGAAGCTGGCATTCCCGGTCCAGTCAACGGTTGCTTTCATTGAGGCTACACTCCGTTCCAGTAGGCTAGCGCGCCGGTCGGGCCGGCAGGCAAAGTTGGCATTGTTGGCGGAATGCTAGCACAGACACCTGTTTCGAACAGCCGGGGAAAGCTCGTCGGATACAACTTGTATAAGCTTTCCGGTTGCCCAAATCAGGCCTTCTTGTTATAAGTTGCGCAGTTTTTGTAGAAAAATGACCGAACCCGCAGGGAAAGCCGGGTGCATAACAAACATCGGGACCCGCCAGTATTTGAGGAGGCACGACTCGCATTATGGCCACTATCGTCAAGCCGGTTGAGCAGAAAACGAAGCATCTCGACTATTTCCTTTCGCAGTGCCACCGCCGCCGTTACCCAGCCAAGAGCACGATAATCTATGCCGGTGACAAGAGCGACTCCCTGTTCTACATCGTCAAAGGTTCGGTGACCGTCATCATCGAGGACGACGATGGCCGGGAAATGATCATGGCCTACCTCAATGCCGGTGACTTTTTTGGCGAGATGGGGCTGTTCGACAACATGGATTCGCGCAGTGCCTGGGTAAAGGCCAAGACCGAGTGCGAAGTGGCCGAGATCTCCTACACCAAGTTCCGGGAAATCGCCCAGCAGGATCCCCGGGTGCTTTACTTCATTGGCGAACAGATGGCGTCCCGCCTGCGTCAGACCACCCGCAAAGTCGGGGATCTGGCGTTCCTGGATGTCACCGGTCGGGTGGCGCGCACGCTGCTGGATCTGTGCAAGGAACCGGACGCCATGACCCATCCGGACGGCATGCAGATCAAGATCACCCGTCAGGAGATCGGCCGCATCGTGGGGTGTTCCCGGGAAATGGTGGGCCGGGTCCTGAAGACCCTGGAAGACCAGGGCCTGGTGCGGGTCAAGGGTAAAACCATGGTGGTTTACGGAACCCGCTGATCGGCCAGCGCCCGTCTCCCCGTCTGGGCGCTGACAAACTCCCGCACCGCTTCTGCGATCAATCCCGCATCTGTCAACGGCGCCCAGTGTGGCGCGTCCAGTTCCTTGCGAGTCAGCTTGCCCGTCCAGTGCGCCAGGTGCTCGAAGAGCTCGCTGCCCACATAATTGTCGCGGCCCGGAATGAGGAGCTGAACCGGACAGGTGGCGTGGCGCTCCGCGGGTCGGCGCAGCCGGGGCAGGAAGTTGGCCCGGTACAGTTTGACCCCAAAGCGACCGTCCGCTTTCTGGAAGGGGGTCCGGCGGGCGTCGGTGACGCCCTCTCGACGTTGCAGCAGTGCCGGCCAGATCCTGTCCAGGCCAGACTGCCAGATCAGCTCCGGCAGGAGTGGCACCTGAAACAAAAACACATACCAGGAGCTTGCCAGCTGTCGAAGGAGCTTTCCCGCACCGCCCCCTGATACATCGCGCCACTGGCGTCTCAGCCAGAAGCCGACATGGTCCAGACAGGGCCCGGAAATGGAGGTGTAGGAGAGTATCCGGCCCGCCAGCGGAGCGGTGGTGACCGATTCCCAGCTCTGGATCGAGCCCCAGTCATGGGCGACCAGATGAAAGGGCCGGTCTGGCAGCAGCTGATCCACCACCGCCCGGAGGTCGTCCGCCAGGCAGGACAGGCGATAATCCCGAGTGCGTGCGGGCTTGTCGGACTGGCCGGCTCCGCGAACGTCGTAGCGCACCAGGAAATAATCGGCTGCCAGGGCCGCGACGACCTTGTCCCAGACTCTGTGGTTGTCCGGATAGCCATGAACCAGAACGAGTGGTGGGCCTGCGGGGTTGCCTTCAGTGACAGCGTGGAGCGTGATGCCCCCGCTGGCCACTCGGTGTGTGACGCCTGCCATTGCGGTGCTCCCCATCGGAAATTGAACGGACGGTTGAAGCGTAACGGCTGGGAAGTCCGACGGCTGTGGCCTAACGGGCCAGAAACCGGCCCGGAACGTCAGTCGACAATGGCCACGGATTTGACCTGCATCCAGACGTTCTGGCCTGGCTCAAGCCGGAGGGTATGCACGGCCCGGCTGGTCAGGCGGGCCAGGAAAGGGGTTTGGCCTGCCAGGAGCCGAACCATGGAGGTGCCCGGGCTCAGTTCCGAGGCAACCTCGTCAATGACCGCCGGAACCAGATTCTGAATGCTTTGCTCGGTCTGTTCAGCCAGTGCCAGGCTGATATCCCGGGCCAGGATCTGAAGGCGAATGGCCCGGCCAATGGCCAGGTTGTCTTCGGCCCGGAGCCAAAGATGGCCGCCCGCGAAGTCGGCGCGGCACAAATGCCACTGGTCGTCCCGCTCCCCAATGCGGGCATCAATGATCACGCCGGCATCCTGTTCCAGGCCAAAGGGCTGCGAGGTTCGGGCCAGGGTTTCCTGCAAGGGGCCCTCGGCGAGGATGCGGCCCCGGTCCATCATCACGATGTGGTCCGCCAGTCGGGCCACTTCCGCGGTGGAATGGGACACATAGAGAATTGGGATGGCCAGTTTGTCCCTCAGGGTTTCAAGGTAGGGCATGATCTCCTGCTTGCTGGTCCGGTCCAGGGCGGACAAGGGCTCGTCCATCAGCAGCAGCTCCGGGCTGGTCAGAAGCGCGCGGGCAATGGCGACACGCTGGCGTTCGCCTCCGGACAGGCCAGCCGGCATTCGATCCAGAAGGTGCGACAGGCCCAGCCACTGCACGGCGTCGTCGAAACCGATGCGTCGACGTGCCGCGGGAATTCGTCGGTAACCATAGCTGAGGTTGCGGCGCACGTTGAGGTGTGGAAACAATGACGTTTCCTGGAACACGTAGGCCAGTGGACGCTGGTGAACCGGGCGCAGAGCCGTCTTGCTTTGCCAGGCATCCCCGTTGACGATCACGCTGCCTTCGGCGCTCTGGAGCCCCGCGATGCAACGCAGCAGCGTGGTCTTGCCGCACCCCGAATGCCCAAAGAGTGCGGTCAGGCCCGTGCCGGGCAGCTCCAGGTCAACGTCCAGTTCAAATTCATCCAGCCGGCACCGCACACGAACCTGGATTCCGGCGTCAGAAGTCATTTCACCATCCCCGGCTGCAGTCGCCCGTTGAGGGAATACAGGGCCACCAGAACCACGAAGGAGAAGGCCACCATGCCTGCGGCCAGCCAGTGGGCCTGGGTGTATTCCAGCGCCTCAACGTGATCGTAGATGGCGACCGAGAGCACCTTGGTCTCGCCCGGAATGTTGCCGCCAATCATCAGCACCACGCCGAACTCGCCAATGGTGTGGGCAAACGTGAGCACCGCGGCGGTCAGAAACCCGGGCCTCGCCAGGGGGAGCGCCACCGAGAAAAAACGGTCCATGGGAGAGGCCCGGAGTGTTCCGGCGACATCCAGTAACTGCTGGTTGACCGACTGAAAGGCGTTCTGGAGCGGCTGCACGGTAAAGGGCAGCGAGTAGATCATGGACGCGATGACCAGGCCTTCAAAGGTGAAGGGCAACAGGTCCAGTCCCAGTTCCGTCGTCAGCTTGCCGACGATGCCTTCCGGGCCCATCAGGATCAACAGGTAGAACCCGAGCACCGTGGGTGGCAGCACCAGGGGCAGGGCGACAATGGCCGCAATCGGCTGTCTCGACCAGTGACGGCTTCGGGCCAGCCACCAGGCGACGGGCGTGCCGGCCACCAGGAGAAGCGCGGTGGTCAGGCTGGCCAGTTTCAGTGTGAGCCATACAGGCTCCCAGTATGCGTCCATCTTGGTGACCGGGTTACTGCTCAGTTAGGGGTGTCATAACCATAGCGTTCTATGATGTTCCGGGCGGTGTCGCTGTGCAGGAAGTCGAGCCACTGGTGTGCAGCGGCGTTCTGCTCGCCCCGGGTAAGAAGGATAGCCTGTTGATTGATGGGGGAATAGTGGTCTGGTGGGATCAGCCACAGAGATCCATTCTTCTGGTGCCAGGCGCGGACCTGGGAGAGCGCGACGAAGCCCGCCTGGGCGTTGGCAGTGGCGACAAACTGAAAGGTCTGGGCAATGGAGTCACCGCGAACCAGACGTTGCTGCAACGACTCCCAGAGTCCGAGCCGGGACAGCACCTCCCGCGCGGCCAGCCCGTAGGGTGCGGTTTTGGGGTTGGCGATGGCCAGCCGGGCGAACGTACCTGAGGCGAGCCAGGCCTCCGGTGCGTCAAGCACTCCGGGTGTCGGGCTCCACAGTACCAGCCGGCCCCGGGCATAGGTAAACCGGGTTTCCTTGACTCCGAGACCTTCGTTCTCAAGCCGTTCCGGGCGCTGACGATCGGCGGCCAGGAAGACGTCGAACGGCGCTCCGTGAAGGATCTGGGCATACAGTTTACCCGTGGAGCCGAAACTGGCCGATGCCTCCAGTCCAGTGGCCTCGGTGAACGCCGCCATCAGTTCATTGCCGGTATCGGTGAAGTTGGCGGCGATGGCCAGGCGCACGTCCGCGGCCGAGGCTGTGCCGACGAGGCACAGCCACAGGGCGAGGCCTGCAATCACGGTCAATCGTTGGTTCTGGCCAGGCAATCGCCAACTCCCCGGTTGTGCAGATGAATCAGAGGGCTTCCGGCTGAGCGTCGCCGGTTGATGTCGTATCATGCCGTTCAGGCGGTGGGCGACACAAGGTCAGTATGTAGTCGCGGACCTCTTCCCTGTTAACTTCGTTCAGCATCTCGTGACGTCCGCGATCAAACAGTCGCAGGGTCACCCGATCGATACCGCCATTGCGGATGGCCTGAAAATGGCGGGTGATGCCCTTGCCCATTTCGCCAACCGGGTCGTCAGTCCCGGCGAAGAGATGCACCGGGAGGTCTTTGCGCCAGCTTGAGGGGGATATCGTCAGCATGCCCCGGATAAAGTCGAACCACAGTCCTGCGGTGCAGTCGAAGCCGCACAGGGGGTCGGCGACGTAGGCATCGACATGGTCGGCGTCCCGACTGAGCCAGTCACTGGCCGTGCGGTTGGGCTGGAACTGCCGGTTGAACTTGCCGAAGGTCATCCTGGCGATGGTGGGGCTGCGGTGGTGAGTGCCATAGAGTTTGCGGATGCCTGCGATCAGCAGCCCTGAGATCAGCAGGTGTGGCCG
Source organism: Marinobacter arenosus (assembly GCF_019264345.1). Classification (NCBI taxonomy): domain Bacteria; kingdom Pseudomonadati; phylum Pseudomonadota; class Gammaproteobacteria; order Pseudomonadales; family Marinobacteraceae; genus Marinobacter; species Marinobacter arenosus. The sequence goes on along the minus strand of NZ_JAHVAO010000001.1, from coordinate 1,996,984 downwards.
GTGGATACGGTTGGTGGCGCTCAGGATCAGGGCGTCCACGGCACCGCCGTGCTGTTGTGCGCAGCTCTGGGCGATAAACGACCCCATGCTGTGGCCCAGGAGCGTGAGCGGGAGCCCGGGAAAGAGTTCGCGGGAATGCTGCAACACCCGGTACAGGTCGTCGGTGACCTTGCCCCAGCCGTCCTCGTCGCTGTAGTGACCGCGCCGGGATTCCGGACACCTCGGACCGTGGCCCCGGTGATCGTAGGTGATCACCCCGATTTGGCGGGACGCCAGCCAACGGGCAAGTTCGCGGTAACGGCCGGCATGTTCGGCCATGCCGTGGGCGATGACCAGGACCGCGGTTGGATGCTCCGGCCGGAAAACGGTGCCGGTTATTCGATGATCATCCCGACTGCTCAGTGTTAACGGGTGTTCTTGCATGGGGGGGGGCCTGAGTCTGACGAGGCCGGACGTTCCCATTCCGGCGGGTTCCAAAGGTGTTTGAGTCGAGACAATAAGCTGCCCGGGCGGGCCATGTCGCGGAACAGGTCCACGTATTCGTGGGTCCAGAGCACAATCAGGTTGTTGGACGGTACCGGACGGGTGATGCCGTAGTCCGGCGGGTCCTTGGCGTCCTCGTCCACAAAGGAGCCGAACAGACGATCCCAGATGATCAGGGTGCCACCGTAGTTGCGGTCGATGTAGCCCGGGTTGCGACCGTGGTGGACACGGTGATGGCTGGGGGTATTGAAGATCCCTTCGACCCATCCGGGTAGGCGGCCGACCAGGGTGGTATGGATGAAAAACTGGTAGACCAGGGACAGGGCGTAGGCGATGCCAATCCACACCGGATTGAACCCCAGCAGGGCCATGGGCAGGTAAAACACCCACATGCCGTTGAAAATGTTGGTGGCATTCTGGCGCATGGCGGTGGAAAAATTCATGCGCTCCGAGGAGTGGTGGACGACGTGGGCAGCCCAGAACCAGCGCATGCGGTGGCTGGCCCGGTGCATCCAGTAGAAGCAGAAATCGACGCCCAGAAAGGTGAGGAAACCGGTCAGCCAGTTCAGCTCCAGATCGAAGATCCGGTAGTGGTAACACAGGGCATAGACCGGAAACGCGATCATGCCGGCGAACAGCAGCTCGGTGGTCTGGTAGCCCGCGCCCAGCGCAAAGTTCCGCACCGCTTCCCGGGCGTCCATCAACGCCGGGTTATGTCGAATTTTCAGGTACTCCCAAACCGCGACCGCGATGAACACCGGGGTTGCCACCACAAAGATCAGCTGCCGTTCGTCCAGGGCCAGCCAGGGCGACACGGCATCCCAGAGCGACCGGAGCCCGCTGTCGTCGAGGACCGCGAGCAACATATCCGTCAAAGCCATAGCAAATCTGCCAGCGTTGTTATTGTTCAGGGCCCATTCTGGCACGGATGCCGGTCAGGGCCGTTGTCACTTTCCGACACAAGCGCTGGCGATTTACGACACCGGTGACGGTCAGCCGGGCTTACGATGGCTGTCATACATCTTGGACAGGACCTCAATCTGGGGCTGCCATTGTTCCAGCCAGGCCTTGATGTCCCGAGGGATCTTGCCGGACTTGGGCCAGGGCACCGGGTATTCTGCCGGCTGGAACATGGGCGCAAAGATTGCGGCCGCGGTCAGGTCGGCGCGGGAGAACGTGTCGCCGGCAAGGTAGGGGCGTGCGGCGTAGGCCTCTGCCAGGTCGTTCAGCAGTGATTCCATCACCAGGCGCGACTGCTCTGAAGTTTTTTCGTTTATCTTCATCCACTTGCGCATGATCTCGTCGACCCGGCTGAAGGTCAGGCTGAGCAGGAAGCGGTTGTAGAAGGGCGTGCCGGCGGCGAGCATGGGAACGACCACTTTCGGCCGTTGCAGGAAATGGTGGTAGGAATAGCAGCGAACCGCGGGGCCGGCTTCCTCGTCCAGCCGCTTTTCCCAGGCCAGGGCCTGTTCGCGGACCTCTGGATCGGCCGGCGTCAGGGGCCGGTCGGGGAACGTGTGGTCCAGGTAGTCGATGATCTGGGCGGAGTCCTGGACGATGTGGCCGTCGTGATCCAGCACCGGCACCGAGGTATCCTTGCCGCCCGTCAGCTGCCGGATGGTTTTTATGTGCTGGCCGGGCAGCAGGGTGACGGTCTCGTAATTGAGGCCTTTGTAATCCAGCGCCCAGCGAATTTTTTCGCAGTAGTGCGAAATGGCGAACTGGTAGAGCTTGAGAGCCATGGTCTATCTCCTTGTCTGAGTCCCTAGCATAATCAGGAAGCGACCGGATAAGAAGCCTGACGGCGATGGTCATTGCCTCTGATCGATGGCCTAATGGAAGCCTGGGTTTTACACTGTCGCCCGAGGTCCAAACAACCAAGGAAACCGACCATGTTCCCCTCCCGAATTCTGGCCCTGCCCCTTGCGGTAGCTGGCCTCAGCTTATCTGCCTGCGCGACGACGTCCGAGTCTGACAGCCCGATGGTCGGCTCTTACGCCTGTGGCCAGCTCGATATTCAGGTGGCGACCAACCCCGACAGCCGGCTGCTGAGTGTGGACTATCTGGATAAACGTCTGCTGCTGAAGCCGGCGGCGTCTGCCTCCGGAGCCTTGTATGTCGCGCCCGGGGACGACCGCACCCGGTTCTGGAGCAAGGGCGAACGGGCCATGCTCACCATTGGTGGCCAGCAATACCCCGAATGCCTGCGGCCGGGCGCGCTGGAGATGCCCTTCGTCGCCCGGGGTAACGAGCCCTTCTGGCGGGCCGAGGTGCATGCCGGCATGCTGGAAGTGACGCGTCCCTATGAACAGGATGCCACGTTGAGTGTGATGGTTGAGCAGAAGACTGCGGACCGCCACGGCCGGGAGTTTGTCGGTGAAGACGACGGTATACGGGCCACCCTGACGGTGGCCACGCAGTTGTGCGAGGACACGATGTCGGGCGTCCAGTTTCCCAATCAGGCCCGGTTGAGGATCAACGGCGACGTCTTCGAGGGCTGTGGCGGCGACCCGCTGCGCCTGTTCCAGGGGGCGGAATGGGTGGTCGATGACCTGGCTGAGCGAGGCATCATTGACCGTTCACGCATGTCCATCCGGTTTCAGCAGGACAACCGGGTGTCCGGTTTGGCGTCCTGCAATCGCTTTACCGGCCGGTACGAGTTCAACGGCGAGGGCGGCCTCAGATTCAGCCAGCTGGCGACCACACGCATGGCCTGTGCGCCGGCCTTGATGAGTCAGGAAGACCGTTTTCTTGACGTGATGGGCCGGGTGTCCAGGGCGCGGATCGGGCAGCACGGCGAGCTGTGGTTATCGACGCCCGAGGGCGAAACGATCAAGGCCTTTCAGTCCGGCCATGACAATCCATAGCGGGAGAGGATCTCCTGCAGGCGCCCGGTGTTCCTGAGGTTGCGGACTCCCTCGGTTAACATCGCGGCCAGATCCGGGGAATCGGGGTTGGCCGGGGAAAACGCAATGTAGGCTGGCATTTTCTCCAGCTGACCGACCTGACGCAGGGTGGGGGGGCTGTCCATGTGTGCGAGGGTCCATTGCATCACCCGGAGGTCTTCCGGCAGCACATCGGTTCGTTCCTGCTCCAGCAGTTCAATGGCCCGGTTGAGGGGCGACGGGCCGGAAATGATCCACACCCGTTCGGGGTCGTCCTTGTGCCTCTCGATGTAGGCGTCGAGATCGGGGGAGTAGGAATACCCATTGATGGCGATCAGTTTGAGCTGTTTCAGGGAATCGATATCCCGGTAGGTCCAGTCACTGTGGGCATGGGCGAACAGCACCGTTCTGGCTTCGCCAATGGCCTCATCCGGGAACACGAAATTCGGCGCGTCACCGATGTACGCCCCGACGACCGCATCAACGTACCCGGCCTCCGCCTGGGCCAGTGCCCGGGCCCAGCTCATGTTGACGTACCTGATCTCAAGTCGCGCCGGAGCGAAGGCCTCCCGGGCAATCTCGATCATGTAGCCTTCCTGCTCGGACCCCGCCTCGCAGTTGTGCGGGCACCAGGGGTCGGCGGCAATGGTAATTGTGCGCCACTGTTCCCGTTCGGCGCTTTCGGGAAAAACGGCGGGTTCGGAAAATTCGGTCTCCGGAACCACGGGGGGAGGATCCTCTGGCGGCGAACAAGCCGCCAGAAAAACAACGGAACTCAGTAGTAAAGCTCTCAGCATGGTGGTATGGCCGGTATGCCGTCAGTGCGACTTACCTTGATCATACCCCGTGCCTCAAACTTTGTAACCAATCGGCCCCTAGTTGGCCCGGTTGTCCCTCTCCCCGGACGCCTCGGTGGGCACCAGTGCCCGGGTCAGGTCTTTCATGGTCAGGGCGCCCACCTGCTCGCCGTCGCGAACAACCCGGAAGACCAGCGAGGTGTCGCCTTCGGATTTCGACAGCACCGTTTCCAGGTTGTCCTTTTCACTCAGATCGCCGGCGTACTCGATATCGTCCCGGTCCGGCTGGGTCATGATCGAGCGAACCCGCAGGACCCGGGCGCGATTGATGTCACTGATGAAGTCGACAATGTAGGGGTCGTTGGGGTTGAGCAGGATGTCCTGGGGATCCCCCTGCTGGATCACACTGCCGTCTTTCAGGATCACCAGGTGATCGGCCAGCTTCAGGGCCTCGTCGAGGTCGTGGGTAATGAACACGATGGTTTTGTGAAGTTCCTCCTGCAATTCCAGCAGCAGGTCCTGCATGTCCGACCGGATCAGCGGATCGAGTGCCGAAAAGGCTTCGTCCATCAGCATGACCGGGGAGTTGGACACCAGTGCGCGGGCAATGCCCACCCGCTGCTGCATGCCCCCGGAAAGCTCGTGAGGGTACTGGCTTTCATTGCCTTCCAGTCCCACCCGGGCCAGCCATTTGCGAGCCTCGCCCTCGAAGTCGGAGGTGCTGTAGCCACGCACGTCCATGGCCATGCCCGCGTTCTCCAGCACGGTTTTGTGCGGCAGCAGGGCGAATTTCTGGAACACCATCGACATCCGCTCCCGACGCAGCTTGCGCAGGTCGGCTTCGTCGTAACTGAGCACGTTTTCACCGTCGAACAGGATCTGGCCTGCCGTGGGCTCAATCAACCGGTTCAGGTGTCGGATCAGCGTGGATTTGCCAGAACCGGACAGCCCCATGATGACAGTGATCTCGCCATCGCGCATATCGACATTGATGTCGCTCAGGCCGAGTACATGATTCTGCTTGTCCAGCAGTTCGGCCTTGCCCATGCCCTTGCGGACGTATTCCAGGCCGACGTCCGGTGTCGGCCCAAAGATCTTGTACAGGTTCTTGATGGAAATCTTGATATCTCTTGCCACGTCTCTGTCCTCACTGCTTTTGGGCGGCATTGATGCGCGCCAGAGAAGCCTTGGTTACCCGATCGAGGATAACGGCCAGAACGACGATGCCGAGACCGGACACCAGGCCAACGCCCAGTTCCAGGTTTCGGATACCCCGAAGAACCAGCACACCGAGCCCGGGGGCCGACACCAGGGAGGCGATCACGACCATGGCCAGACTCATCATGATGGTCTGGTTGACCCCTGCCATGATGTTGGGCAGGGCCAGGGGGATCTGGACTTTGAACAGCTTCTGTCTGGGCGTCATGCCGTAGGCATCGGCGGCCTCGATCACTTCCTTGTCCACCAGCCGTATCCCGAGATTGGTCAGTCGGATGACCGGCACAATGGCGTACAGGATGATGGCGATGCCATAGAGCTTGGATTCGGTGACGCTGAACAGGAAGATCAGCGGGATCAGGTACACAAACGGTGGCAGTGTCTGCAGCATGTCGAGGACCGGGATGGTCATTCGCTGCATCATGTCACTTCGCGACATCGCGATGCCTATGGGCACCCCGAACAGGACGCAGATCAAGGCGCAGACAAAAATGATGGCCAGGGTCTGCATGGCGTATTCGTAATAGTCGATGAACGCCAGGGTGAAAAAGCTGATTGCGACGAATGCCACGAGCTTCCAGGACTTGCTGACCAGGAAAACCACGGCCAGGAGCACCGGGATAACGATCCACCAGGGGGCGCTCAGCATGGCGTATAGGGTGCCATCAAGTGCCCAGCTCAGTGGCTGCGTGATTGGGTCGAGGATGATGCTGAGGCTGTCCTTGATGGCGAGGAAGCCTTCCTCCAGCCCCTTGGTCAGGTCCCGTGACTGCGGGAACGCTGAACAGGATTTGTGCAGGGCGTCCATGGATGGGAATGGTAGATCCCAGACGGAAGTCGCCGTGGCCTCTTCGCCTTTTGTTTTCGACAGCAGCTGAGCCATGGACATGGGGGCATCGCTCTTGCCCTCGGAGCACCAGTCATCCAGACCGAGTGATGAAAAAACAAAATCGTAAGTAGCCATGATTTGTCAGGTTCCTGCGCGTATCTCCGCCAGGTTAACGGACATCGGGTGAGTGAAGGAGGGAAACGGACGGGGCCGGTGGCGGCCCCGCCTCAACTGGAACCGCTTAGTTGCTCAGGATGGCCGCGAGCTTTTCACGCGCGGAATCGTTGAGCCAGTCTTTCCAGGTCTCGGTGTTGTTGCTCAGGAAGTAAACGGCCGCCTCTTCTGCGGAGGCATTGTTATCACTCTTCCAGGCCAGCACCCTGCTCATGGTGTCGGTTTCGAAGGTCATCTTGCTGAGCATGTCGGCCACTTCAGGCTCTCGCTCCCGGAAGTCCGTGGTCACCGACGTCAATACCGGCGCAGCCGGGAAGTCGGATACCTTCGGATCGGGTGTGTCCGGGTTCTGGTTGGCCGAGTGGGCCGCTTCATCGTATTCGCCCAGGTCGACGCGGGTCATGTCGAACTTGCCGAGTGGCACTGTCGGACCCCAGTAGTAACCGAACCAGGGCTCTTCGCTGCCGACCGCGGAGGCCATGGAGGAGGCCAGGGTTTCACCGGAACCGTGGTTGAAGACCTCAATGCCGGACGCCTCCAGGTCCAGGGCGCGGATCAGGTTGTCGTTCACGATCCGACAGCCCCAGCCATCCGGACAGTTGTTGAAACGGGCTTCAACCAGCTCCGGGTTGGCCATGATGCCTTCAATGGTTTTCAGTTCGGGATGGGCCTCGACCAGGTAGGTCGGGATCCACCAGCCCTCAACGCCACCGGGGGTCAGAACCTTGCCCAGTCGCTCAACCTTGCCTTCGGATTCGAGGCGCTCATAGATCTCACCGGTGGAGTTCAGCCACAGCTCGGTCACGATGTCGGGTTCGCCGTTCTCGGCGACAGAGGTCACAGCCGGTACGGTATCAGACGGGATTACGCTGACGTCACAGCCGTAGCCTTGTTCCATTATGAACTTGGAGACATTGGTCACCACAGAGGCCGACGCCCAGTTCATCTCGGTGATGGAGACTTCGCCGCATTCATTGGCCTGGGCGAGGCCCGGCGCGGCGGCAGCGCACAACAGAACAGCGGAAGTAATCTTACGCATAGTCACTTCTCCTTTTCAGGTTGGTGATTCATTGGGTTCTTCAGGAAGGGCAGTTCAGAAACTACGAGGTCGCGACCATGACAGATCGGATTGGCTGTGTTCTTTGTGTTATCTCGGGTATCAATCAAACCGTTGGATCTCGAACAACTAGACCTTTCAGGATAAGGATCCTGAGAATAGTTACAAGTCTGTTAGGTTAAATGTGTCGTTTCAGTTGGTGTATTGGCGCGATAACGGCGGGGGAGCTGTCAACCAACTGTAGCAATTAAGCCTTAGACTCCAGCCGTTTAGGGGGAGCGCGCCATGACCGAACTGCGGACACTGACACCTCATGCTGCCATTCCGGCAGAACAGGCCACACGGGACGGACGCCAACGGCGGCTGTTGCGCGCCTTCCTGCCGGAAATGGTCCAACTGGAGCGCCTGCTGGCGGAGGCACCTGCCAGCGTGACCACCGACGTGGTCGAGCGCGTTGCCATGGCGGAGCTGTCTCTGCCGATTTACCGGGTGGACCTGGGCAGCAAACAGCCCGATGCGCCGGGCCTCCTGCTGGTGGGCGGCGTTCACGGGCTGGAGCGGATCGGCTCTCAGGTGGTGATGGCGTGGCTGGGCTCGGTGTTTGCGCGATTGCGCTGGGACGAGCGGTTTCAGCAGTTGCTGCAATCCGTCCGGGTTACGGTTCTGCCGATCCTCAATCCCGGCGGGATGTTCCTGAACCAGCGCAGCAATCCCAACGGGGTCGACCTGATGCGCAATGCGCCGATTGTGGCCCAGGAACGGAGTGCCTTCATGCTCGGTGGTCAGCGGCTGTCGACTCGCCTGCCCTGGTACATCGGTGATCCGGAGCAGGGCATGGAGCCGGAGAACCGGGCGCTGGAAGCCGTCATCAGCGAACTGATCCCGGGCCGCCCGTTCAGCGTGGCCCTGGACTGCCATTCCGGTTTCGGCTGGAAGGACCAGATCTGGTTTCCGTACGCGTATCGCCGCCGCCCCATGCGCCGTATTGCCTCGGTGATGGCGTTGAAGCTGATCTGGGAACAGGCCTACCCCAATCACGATTACCGGTTCGAGCCCCAATCCCGCCATTACCTGACTCACGGCGATCTCTGGGATTATTTCTACAAACAGGTCAACCGTGCCAGCGACGGCGTGTTTCTGCCCCTGACCCTGGAAATGGGATCCTGGCGTTGGATCCGCAAAAGACCGCGGCAGTTACTGAGGCTGGACGGTTTTTTCAACCCCCTCGTTCCCCACCGGCATAAACGGGTGTTGCGCAGTCACCTGACGTGGATGGATTTCCTGCTGAGCGCCGCGGCCAGCCATGAAAACTGGTTGCCGGCCCGGGAAGAGGAGTCCATGCTTAGGGAAGCAGCCATCATGCACTGGTATCGGGATTCTCAATGACATGGATTGGATTCTGTTGCGGGGACTGACCCGCGAGCAGGGCCATTGGGGCGATTTTCCCCGGCGCCTGCAGGCGGCGTTTCCGGATCAACGTTTTCATCCGGTGGACCTACCCGGCACGGGTGTGCATTTCCGTGAATCCAGCCCGGACACCATCACCGGTATCCGGGAAGCGGTGCGACGTCAGGTCCAACACATTCCCAAACCGTTCAGCATCCTGGCCCTGTCCATGGGGGGCATGGTGGCGCTGGACTGGGCGCAACACGCTCCCGAGGGCGAAATCCAGAACCTGGTGCTGATCAATACCAGCTCGGGCTTTAGCCCGTTCTGGCATCGACTGCGCCCCGGGACCTGGCTGCGAGTGGCACGCCTGCTGACGCGGCGGGAGCTGTTCTACCGTGAACGCGACATCCTCCGCTTGACCTCGAATCGTGACATACCCCTGGAGCTGGTCAAACAGTGGTACCGGATTCAGCGTCAGCGTCCGGTCAGCGCCCGCAACGCGATCCGACAGCTGACTGCCGCTGCCAGTTACCGCCCGGGCCAGAAACGCCCCCTGTCGGATGCACTGTTGCTGGCCAGCCGCGGTGATCGAATCGTTCATTGGAAGTGCAGTTCGGTGCTGGAACAACGCTGGCAATGGACGCTTCGGGTGCATCACAACGCTGGGCATGACCTGGTGATTGACGAGCCTGACTGGATCCTGCGCCAGTTGGAAGCCTGGTTGGTCCGCTAGCGTTGGTTGCTTGACGCAACTCTTTTTTCGGGGCAGGCTCTCGGTTTGTTATTCAGATACATACACCTGTCACCAGTCCGGAACGGAGCCAACAACAATGAAAATCTTCGAGACCAAAACTGCCCCCAACCCTCGCCGGGTTCGCATGTTCATGGCCGAAAAAGGGTTGCTGGATCAGGCTGAATTTGTCCAGATCGATCTCGAGAAGGGCGAGAACCTGACGCCGGAATATGCGGCCCGCAACCCAATGAAGAAAGTGCCGGTCATGGAGTTGGACGATGGAACCTGCATCGCCGAGACCATGGCAATCTGCCGCTATTTCGAGGAAAGCTATCCGGACACGCCGAGCCTGTTGGGCGACACCCCGCTGGAGAAAGCCCAGCTGGAGCAATGGCTGCGCTGGATTGAACTGTTTTTCTTCATGCCCACGGGCATGTGTTTCCAGCACACCAGCGGCTATTTCAAGGATCGCATGAACCCGATCAAGGAATGGGGTGAGGAGTGCGGCCAGCAGGTCGAGAAGTTCATGGACTTCCTCAACGAGCACCTGGAGGGCAAGGAGTTTATCTGCTGCGACCGCTTCACCGCCGCGGACATCAACGCCTTTACCACGGTTGCCTTTGCCCGGGTCGTGAACATCCGGATCAAGCCGGAGCAGGCCCATCTACAGGCTTGGTTCGAGCGTATCAAGGCACGTCCTTCGGCCCAGGTTTGACAGCAAAGATCCACCCCGTCGCTGGCAGGAGAATGCCATGATTGATCTGTATACCTCGCCGACGCCGAACGGGCACAAGGTGTCGGTTCTGCTGGAAGAAATGGGAGTCGAGTACACCCTCATCCCGGTCGACCTGTCCAAGGGCGAACAGAAAACCCCCGAGTTTCTGGCAATGAACCCCAACGGCCGGATTCCGGTGATCGTGGACCGGGACAACGACGATTTTGTTGTGTTCGAGTCCGGCGCCATCATGGTCTACCTGGCCGAAAAGTACCGTCAGTTCTATCCGGCGGATCCCAAGGTGCGCTCCCGCGCCCTGCAGTGGCTCATGTTCCAGATGGGCGGGGTGGGGCCGATGATGGGGCAGGCCAACGTGTTCTACCGGTATTTTCCGGAGAAGATCCAGCCGGCGATCGATCGCTACCAGCACGAATGCCGCCGGCTGTTCGAGGTTCTGGATCATCGCCTGGCGGAGTCACGCTATCTGGCCGGTGACGAGATCACCATTGCCGATTTCGCTAACTGGGCCTGGGTGCGGACCTACAATTGGTCGGGGGTGTCCGTGGAGGGCCTGGATCACCTGAAGCGCTGGGTCGATGAGCTGTACGAGCGCCCCGGCTGCGCGGCCGGCATTCGGAAACCGGAGCGGCCGGACAATACCGACGATCTGGTCAAAAGTGCCCAGACCATGGTGACCCGGTAAGGCCGGTGGTACCCTGAGCCCTCTTTGACTGACAGGAGTTCGGCATGACCGCCTCAGCAGCATTGACCTGTGCACTGGAGACCATTGATCGCGCCAATCGTGCCGATCCCAATCGGGAAACCGTCGATGGCGAATCGTTGCCCCGCGAATATGCCTACAGCCTTCATATGACCCGTTGGCTGTTTGCCCTTGAGGCGGCCCCCTCCGAACGCATGCAGATCGCCTGCCGGGCGCAGCACATTGAGCGCTGGACCATTCCGCGCAGTGACTACCCGGAGGGCCGGAAAGCCTATTACCAGTGGCGCCAGGCCTGCGGGCGAATGCATGGCCAGCGTGCCGCCGAGATCATGGCCGGATGCGGGTACGACGCCGCCGACTGCGAGAAGGTGGAAACCATCCTGACCAAGCGCGAGTTGCGCAACGATGCCGATACCCAGCTGCTGGAAGACGTCGCCTGCATGGTTTTTCTGGAGCGGTACTTCGCGGAATTTTACGAGCAGAAGGCGGACTACGATCGCGAGAAATGGCTGAGAATTGTGCGCCGCACCTGGGGCAAGATGTCACCCCGGGGGCATGAGGCCGCGCTGAAACTGGCCGAGGGCATGCCGGCGCATTTGCTGACGCTATTGCAGGAAGCCCTGGAAGAATCGGCGACTTGATCAGTGCACAAGCCGCCGGTCGTCCTGGGCGGCCTGATTATCCTTCCTGAAAGAACAGTTCCTGGAGTTTGTGGCCTGGCTCGTCGGCCCGCATGAACGACTCGCCCACCAGGAAACCGTAGATGCCCCGGGACGTCATGGCCTCCACGTCGGTCCGGGTCATGATGCCACTCTCGGTGATGGTCAGCCGGTCAGCCCCGATGCGCTCGTGCAGATCGAAAGTGGTGTCCAGCGATACCTCGAACGTGTGCAGGTTGCGGTTGTTGATGCCGACCAGCGGTGTGGTCAGCGTCAGGGCGTCATCCAGTTCGGCGCCGTCGTGCACTTCCACCAGAACGTCCAGACCGATTTCGAGGGCGATGCCTTCCAGCTCCTGCATCTGGTCTTTGGTCAGGCAGGCGGCAATCAGCAGGATGCAGTCTGCGCCGATGGCCCGGCTTTCATACACCTGGTAGGGCGACACCATGAAGTCCTTGCGGATCACGGGCAGGCCGCAGGCGTTGCGCGCGGCCACCAGATAGTCCTCGTGGCCCTGGAAGAAGTCCCTGTCGGTAAGCACGGACAGGCACGCGGCACCGCCCTGTTCATAGCTCTCGGCAATGGCCGCGGGTTCAAACGGGTCCCGCAGAATGCCCTTGCTGGGGGAGGCCTTCTTGATCTCGGCAATCACTGCTGGCGTCTGCTGCTCAATCCGGCGGCGCAGGGCGTTGGCGAACCCCCGGGTCGAAGGCTGATCGCCGGCCATGGCTCTCAGGTCATCAATGCTGACCTTCGGTTGGCGCTCGTCGATTTCTTCCCATTTCCGATCCACGATTTTCCGGAGGATGGTGGGGGTTTTGTCCAGATGTCTGTCAGTCATTGTCGGGGTCGCTCAGAAACACTGGGAAAAGTCGGCCAGTTCGGACATCTTGCCCGCCGCCAGGCCAGAGCCGATGGCATCCATGGCCAGCTCAACGCCGGCTTTCGGCGTGTCCGCCAGCCCGGCCACGTAGATGGCCGCTCCGGCATTCAGGGCGATCAGGTCGCGGGCCTTTTCCGCCATCTCGTCGTGGCCACGGCCGAACGCGGCGCGGATCAGCTTCAGGGAATCCTCCGAGGATTCCACGGCCAGGCCGACGAGGGACTGGCTCTTCACGCCCAGATCCTCGGGGGTGATGTCGTATTCGGTGATCTCGCCGTTCTTCAGCTCCGCAACGTGGGTGGGGCTGGCCAGGCTGATTTCATCCAGCCCGTCTTTCGAGCAGACCACCATGATGTGCTCGGAGCCCAGGCGTTGGAGCACCTCCGCCATCGGCCGGCAAAGATCCCGGGTAAACACCCCCAGCAACTGGCGCTTGACGCCGGCCGGGTTGGTCATCGGCCCGAGGATGTTGAAGATGGTGCGGCAACCGAGCTCCTTGCGGGGACCGATGGCGTGCTTCATGGCGCCATGATGGGCCGGGGCAAACATGAAGCCCACGCCGATCTGCTCGATGCAGCGGGCGACCTGGTCCGGTGTCATGTTGAGGTTGATGCCGGCCTTCTCGATCAGGTCGGCGCTGCCGCTCTTGGAGGACACGCCCCGGTTGCCATGCTTGGCGACATAGCCGCCGGCGGCGGCGACCACGAAGGCGGAGGCGGAGGACACGTTGAACAGGTTGGCGCCGTCGCCACCGGTACCTACGATGTCCACCAGCGGCTCGGCCTTGACCGTCACCCCGGTGGCCAGTTCACGCATGACCTCGGTGGCCCCGGTGATCTCGTCGATGGTCTCGCTCTTGAGTCGCAGACCCATGAGAAAAGCCCCGATCTGCGCGTCGGTGGCCTCGCCATTCATGACGATGCGCATGACCTGTTTCATCTCGTCCCGGGACAGATCCAGGTTGGAGGCAATCCGGTTCAGAGCTTCTTTCATGTCCATGTTATGCGGCCTCTCGATTGTTATTGGCTGGTTCAGCTTCGCAGGAAGTTGCGCAGCAGTTCGTGACCCTGTTCGGTCATAATAGACTCGGGATGGAACTGCACCCCCTCGATGGGCAGGGTCTTGTGGCGCACGCCCATGATTTCTTCCATCGAGCCATCGTCGTTGCGGGTCCAGGCGGTGACTTCCAGGCAGTCCGGCAGGGTGGTCTGGTCGATGACCAGGCTGTGGTAACGGGTGGCCTGAAGCGGGTTGTTCAGGCCCCGGAAGACACCCGTGTCCCGGTGATAGACCGGGGAGACCTTGCCGTGCATCACGCGTCCGGCGCGGATCACGTCGCCGCCATAGACCTGGCCAATGGCCTGGTGGCCCAGGCAGATGCCGAGGATCGGCAGTTTGCCGGCAAAGTGCCGAATGGCCGCCATGGAGATGCCCGCCTCGTTTGGGGTGCACGGGCCCGGTGAAATCACCAGCCGTTCCGGGTTCAGGGCCTCGATTTCTTCCACGGTAATCTCGTCGTTGCGGTACACCTGAACGTCGGCACCCAGTTCCGCCAGATACTGCACCACGTTGTAGGTGAAGGAATCGTAGTTATCGATCATCAGCAACATAATCTTTCCTCCGCCTCAGTGGTCAAAATCGTTGTAGGTCATGGCGACCGCACGGAAAATCGCACGGCCCTTGTTCATGGTTTCCTTCCACTCAAGGCGGGGCACCGAATCGGCCACCACGCCGGCGCCGGCCTGTATGTGCAGCGTCTTGTCTTTGATCACCGCGGTCCGGATCGCGATGGCGGTGTCCATGTTGCCGTTGAACGAGAGGTAGCCGACGGCGCCGCCGTAGACGCCGCGTTTGACCGGCTCCAACTCATCAATGATTTCCATGGCCCGGATCTTGGGTGCGCCACTGAGGGTGCCGGCGGGCAGTGTGGCCCGCAGCACGTCCAGGCAACTGGTGTCGGGGTTCAGGCGGCCGGTCACGTTGGACACGATGTGCATGACGTGGGAGTAGCGTTCCACGATCATCTTGTCGGTCAGCCGGACGGTGCCGGTCTCTGACACCCGGCCGGCATCGTTGCGGCCCAGGTCAATCAGCATCAGATGCTCGGCAATTTCTTTCGGGTCGGCCAGCAGTTCGGTTTCCAGGGCCTTGTCCTCGGCGTCGGTGGCGCCGCGCTTGCGGGTGCCGGCAATGGGCCGAACCGTCACTTCCTCGTCCTCCACCCGGGCCAGGATTTCCGGGGACGAGCCCACAATGTGGAAATCCTCCAGGTCCAGGAAGTACATGTAGGGTGACGGGTTAAGCACCCGCAGCGACCGGTAGAGGTTCAGCGGCGGTGCCTCAAAGGGGATGGACATGCGCTGGGAAATGACGGTCTGCATGACGTCGCCGTCCAGCACGTACTCCTTGATCTTGCCGACCGCGGCCTCGAACTTGTCCTGGGTGAAGCCGGAAACAAAATCGCTTTCGTCCACAGCCTTGCCACGGAGGTGCTCGGGGGTACGAGGCGCGTCGGCCGTCTTCCGGTGCAGTTGATTTTCCAGCTCATCAATCCGGGCCTGGGCGTTGTCGTATGCGCCCTCGTCCGCTGGATCCACGTGCACGATCAGGTGCAGCTTGCCCCGGAGGTTGTCGAAGACGACGATCTCGTCCGAGACCATCAGCAGAATGTCCGGTGTGCCAATCTTGTCGGGCGGGCAGCTCTCACGCAGGCGCTTCTCGATGTAGCGCACGGTGTCGTAGCCGAAGTAACCGACCAGGCCGCCGTTGAATCGTGGCAACTCTTCCAGGTCCGGCGCGTTGAACCGGGCCTGATACTGCTCCACGAATGCCAGCGGGTCGTCGACCTCGGCCGTTTCCACCAGTTTGCCGCCGCGGCTCACCTCGACCCGGTGATCGAAGACTTTCATTACTTCATGGCTGGGCAGGCCGATGATGGAGTAGCGTCCCCATTTCTCGCCGCCCTGGACGGACTCGAAGAGGTAGGAATAGGGACCGCTGGCCAGTTTCAGGTAAGTACTGAGGGGCGTATCCAGATCCGCGAGTACCTCGCGGTAGACGGGAATACGGTTAAAGCCGGCTTGGGCGAGCTCGGAGAATTGCTCGGGTGTCATGGTTCGTTCCTGAAGTCTGATCTGCTTTCGGGTGGCACGGATTCACGACCGGGCCAGCCAGATGGGGGCGGCCGGACGGTTACACGCCAGTCAGCCGCCGGGCCTTTTCAGCCGGTGCGCCATCGCCACCATCGTGTTGCGCGGGTGCTGAGGACGCCCCGCGTTGCAGTCAGATTCAGTCCCTGCACGGCAGGAATCTCCCGAATTGGAATGGTCAACGTTAAGTCCTTGTGAGATTACAAAAGCTCGTCCAGTGAATCAACAACCGCGTCGGCGCCGAGGGCATCAACCGGTCGGCCAAAATTGTACCCGTAACGGACGGCCACGCAGGGCATGCCGGCTGCCAGGGCCGCGTCAATATCGGCGGCGGAGTCACCCACCATTACCGTCGTGCCACGGGTGCCGCCCAGGGCTTCCATGGCGTGCAGCAGTGGGGCCGGATCCGGCTTTTTCACGTCCAGGGTATCGCCGCCGACGCTGATGTCGAACCAGTGCTCCAGTCCCATCTGCTTTAACAGCGGTGCGACAAACTGCTCCGGTTTGTTGGTCACCACACCGAGCTTGCAGCCGTGTTGCTTCAGGTGTCGAAGGCAGGCTTCTACCCCTGAGTACACCACCGAATGCCGCCCATTGATCTGGCCGTAGGCGTGATAGAAGATCGCCAGGGCATCCTTGAACAGGACATCGTCCTTGGGACGAGCCGGTTCCCAGTCGCTCTGGCCTGCCAGTGCCCGACGCACCAGGATGCTGGCGCCGTTGCCCACCCAGTCACGGACGCGGTCGATGCCTGCGGGTGATCGGCCGAGGTGTTCCAGCATCTGGTCCACGGCCGCGGCAAGGTCCGGAGCGCTGTCGACCAGGGTGCCGTCGAGGTCAAACAGGGCGACGCCCGGCCAGCGGGGGCTGAACAGTCCCGTCAGACTCATAGGCCGATAACCTTGCGCGCCTGTTCAAGTTCATCGCGCATGGCGTCGATGGTGGCTTTGTAGTCGTCGGTATTGAAAATGGCAGAGCCGGCCACGAAGGTGTCGGCGCCGGCCTCGGCGATTTCCCGGATATTCTCGGTCTTCACACCGCCGTCGATCTCGAGGCGGATGTTGAAGTTGCTGGCGTCGATACGACGGCGCGCTTCCCGCAGCTTGTCCAGGGTGCCCGGGATGAACTTCTGGCCACCGAAGCCCGGGTTGACCGACATCATCAGCACCATGTCGAGCTTGTCCATGACGTGGTCCATGTAGTGCAGCGGGGTGGCCGGGTTGAAGACCAGTCCGGCCTTGCAGCCGCCGTCCCGGATCAGTTGCAGGGAACGGTCGATGTGATTGCTGGCTTCGGGATGAAAGGTGATGTAGCTGGCGCCGGCATCGATGAACATGCGGATCAGGTCGTCCACCGGAGAGACCATCAGGTGGACGTCGATCGGTGCCGTCACGCCGTGCTTGCGCAGGGCTTCACAGACCATCGGGCCAATGGTCAGGTTCGGCACGTAGTGATTGTCCATCACGTCGAAATGAACAACGTCCGCACCGGCGGCCAGTACGTTATCGACTTCCTCCCCCAGGCGGGCAAAGTCGGCCGACAGAATGGATGGGGCAATCAGGTATGGGTTCATGATGGCTCTCTCAATTACTTTGCGCGCAAAAACGTTGATAATGGCGTGGCCAGCGGCCCCTGCCGCACATAAAAAACGAATGCTAGTCTAACAGTTCGGAACGCTTTTTTCGCAGCCGAAGAGTCAGGATCTGTGCGTAGAATCGGTAGTGGTGCCCTGAAACAGTTACTTTCGTTGCTCTCGGCCCTGTTTTGGCTGGGCTGCCCCGTTGTCGTGGCCGCGGACGAGTCGGCCGCCGACACCGGTCAGGAGGACTCGGGCTCCGCCCCGGACCGGTCCGGATTCACCACCGGCCTGGGCGAGATGGCATTGAGCGAGGCTTTCCCGGAGGCAGCGGTTTGGCTGGAACTCGAAGACGGCGACCGGGCGCTGGGATTGTTCTTTCCGGAACGGGCGTCGCCGGCGCCCGGTGCACTGGTCCTGCTCGCCGACGTGGGCGGCAATGCGGCGTCCGGCATCCTGGGCATTCTGAGCGCCCAGCTTACGGAGCGGGGTTGGGCGGTGCTGGCCGTTGGGCTGCCGGCGCCCCCCCTGGCGCTGCAACAAGCCCTGGAAGCGAGACCCGGCAGCGCAGGCCCGGCCGCAGACGATGACCGCAATGGCGATGACTCGGCGGTAATGATTGACGTGATGGCGTCTCCGGATGGTCAGTCTCCGGAGCAGCGCTACCGGGGGCGGGTCCGGCAGAGTCTGGAAGCCGCCATCGACGTGTTGGCGGCGCGGGGGTATGACCGGCCGGTTCTGCTCGGAGTTGGCCATGCCAGCGGTCATCTGGTGAGGGTTCAGCAGGACTTGTCGAACCCGGGAATCATGATCTGGGTGGCGCCCGAGTTCTATCCGCGGGATGCGGCTACGCTCCCGAAGGATCTGTCCGCCGCCGGCTCAGGGGTTTTGGAGCTTTACGCGTCTCGCGTCAGCGCCAACGAAGAGGTCCGGCGGCGTTGGGCCGCCTTGGACCGGGCCGGGGCCTACCAGCGCCAGCCGGTCAGCCTGCAACAGCCGCCGTCCCCGACGGATGCACCGGGCTTGGCGGGTCGAATCGACGCCTGGCTCAGATCCCGGTGATACTGCTGCTCACCGGTGCAGGCGGTGGCGCCGCTTCACCAGTTCCCAGGCCTGCTGGTAGCGCAGCAGGCGTTCCTTGGCCAGCGCCTCTTCCTCAACACTGACCCGCTGCTGGGCGAGCTTGTCCGGGTGACAGCCCGAGACCTTTTTCTTGTACGCCCGCTTGATCATGTCCACGGAATCCCGGCGGGTTACGCCGAGCAGCTCGCAGGCCTGCTCGTAACTCACAGGCTGGGCCAGGTTTTCCGCGTGGCGGGTCCAAACCTTGGCGGCGTAACTGTCGAAAATGTCATCGCTGATGGTGACCGGTAGCCCGATCTGGTCGATGGCGTCCTCACAGCGATACCGGCGATGCTTGGTGGGACGGCCCTGCAACTGTGTGGCGTGGCACAGGCAGATCGCCACCGTCAGGGCCGGTGCTGGCCAGAGCCGGTGGGTGATGCGCAGCGACAGGCCCTTCAGCGAGGGTAGCTGTTCCACGGATTTGCCCTGCTGGAACCAACTGATCGCCCGGCGGCGTTGTCGCTGGGAGAGCCTGAGCGCCTTGATCAACGTTTCGGCGTAGTGGATGTCGGCTTCACTGACCCGGCCCTCCGCTTTGGCAATGTAGCCAAGGAAGAAAAACAGCGGCGCCCGGCACCAGTTCGGAAGCTGGGCGCGGTCGAGCAGTGTCGCGGTCTGGTGTCCGCAGGCAGACAGTTCATGAAGCAGGCTGGAGAACTCTGCCTCAACCCGGCTGGGTAGCTTCGGCTGCCGCATGCTTTCTGTCATGGTCTCAGAGCTCCCTGCCCAGCAGTGCCTGGTCCAGTTCCCGCAGCCGGTCCGGCGTGCCAACATCGACCCATTCCCCGGTGTGCTCGATGGCCCGTACACGGCCAGTTTGCATCGCCTGGCGCAAGACCGGGCCAAGTTTGCCGGACTGGTCATCCAGGCCCTGGAACAGGCGGCGGTGTAGCAGGCTGATGCCGGTAAACGTGAGCTTGTTGGCCCCTTCCTCCGTCACGCGGCCGTCGGCCTCCAAATGGAAGTCTCCGGTCGGGTGGTGGGGCGGGTTGCGGGTCAGCACCAGCAGGGCATCTGCCTGCGCCGGTGGCGTCAGGCCGGACAGGTCGAAATCGCTCCAGATATCCCCGTTGATGACCAGGAACCAGTCGGAGCCATCCTCAGTCAGCAGCGGAAGCGCGCGCACGATCCCGCCCGCGGTTTCCAGAGGCTCGCCTTCGCGGGAATAGGTCAGGGAAAGGCCAAAGCGGTCGCCGGAGCCGAGAGTGGATTCGATCTGCTCGCCGAGCCAGGCGTGGTTGATGACCACGGAGCGGAATCCGGCCCGCTGCAGATGGTCCAGATGATGCTCGATCAGCGATTTGCCACCGGCTTTCAGGAGTGGTTTGGGCGTGGTCAGGGTCAGCGGCCGCATGCGTTCGCCCTTGCCGGCGGCCAGGATCATCGCCTTCACGAGGATTGTTGCTCCAGCCCCGGGGGTGGGCCGATACGGCGTTCAATGTCCGGCATGACCACGTCACTCAGCCACTCGTGGAAGCATCGCAGGGCCGGCTGGCGGGCGCTGGCGGCAATAAGATAGCTGACGGTCCGGGGAATATCCTGGAGATAGCCGTGCTTGCCATCCCGGATGGCGAGCCGAGCGAAAATCCCGGCGGCCTTCAGGTGCCGCTGCATGCCCATCAGCTCGAACCACTGTCGGAAGGTCTCCCGGTCCGCCCGGTGCAGTCCCGCGGCGGCACTGCTCTGGCGATAGAACTCCAGCCATTGGCAGAGCGCCTGCTCCGGCCAGCTGATGTAGCAGTCTTTCAGCAGTGAGACGGCGTCGTAGGTCACGGGTCCCCGGACGGCGTCCTGAAAGTCGATGACGCCCGGACGGTTGGTGCCCGGACGCACCAGCAGATTTCGGGAGTGGTAGTCCCGATGCACGGTGACTTCCGGTTGTGCCAGGGCGCTCTCCCGGAGGAAGGCGAAGGTGGTATCCAGCAGGGCGCGCTCGCTGTTGCCCAGTGCCATGCCGAGTTGCTGCTCCAGCAGCCAGTCCGGAAACAGTGCCATCTCCCGGTTGAGCAGCGCCGCGTCGTAGGGCGGAAGCGGGTAGCTTTCCGGGGCGGCCAGTTGTTGGATATCCACCAGCTCGGTCAGTGCGCCCCGATAGAGCTCATCCGCGGTCGCGTCGGTCAACTGCCCAAGCATCAGGTTGTCGCCGAAATCCTCAAGCATCAGAAAGCCCTGCTCAAGATCCGCCTGAAGGATTTCGGGCACGTTGACGCCATGGCGGTGCCAGTGGCGGGCAATCGCCAGGAAGGGGACGCAGTCCTCGTGCTCGGGCGGTGCATCCATCACGATCAGGGGCGTCGGCGGGCCGGCGTCGCTGGCCTGCCAGACCCGAAAATACCGGCGAAAGCTGGCGTCACCGGAGACCGGCTCGGCCACGGCCTGTTCCAGGCCTGTGAACTGTCTGACCCAGTTGGTCAGGGACTGCAGACGGAGATCCATGGTACGGACGGCTATCCTGAAAAATGGGTGATTGCTGACAGCGAAAGTTAGCAGAGGAGTATAAAGAGGGTAAAACGGTTTTGCAGCGGAGTTTCCGTTAACAACCCTCAAGGGCACGTGTAAACTAGGCGCCTGTTATTCAAGCCTATCCATCCATTCACCAGCAACAGGAACCCGTCACTGTGCCAATTTCCGATAGCCATCTGCAGATGCCTGCGTTCCGGATAGGCGGGTGTTTGGTGGCCGTAGTCGTCGGATTGGCGTCTGCCCAGGCGAGGGCGGAGTCGGCTCCGTCGGCCGCGGAGATCGATTGGCGGCCAAGGGCACAGTTGCCCGAATCGGCGCGCGCGCAGCTGCCGGTGTTCTGTGAGGGCGGCTACCTGCCGTCCGGTTCTGGCGAGGGTATTGGCGGAGTGGTCGGCGTCGGTGACGGTCAGCAGGCGCCGCTGGAGGCCAGCGGTTTGAACGCCCGCTACGAGATTGACCGTGTCCTGTACCTGGAGGGCAACGTTCGGGTCAAGCAGGGCGCGTTCGAAGTCAGCGGTGCCCAGGCGCGTTACAACCAGGCTGAGAGCCGGGTGTCGGTGGAGGGCCCCCTGGTCAGTCGCGGGCAAGGTTTCCTGCTGACGGGCGAGAATGCCCAGTACAATGTCGACTCCGGACGCTTTGACATCAACACCGCGACCTTTCTGATTCACGGCGCGGAAATGCGGGGCCGTGCCGGCAGCCTGACCCGGTTACCGGATAACCAGGTCGATATCCGCGACGGCATGCTAACCACCTGTGGCCCGGAACAGAACGACTGGGCGATTGTTGCATCGGACATTCACCTGGATCAGGCCGAGGGCTTTGGCACCGCCAAGCACCTCCGCCTCGAGGTCCTCGACGTGCCTGTCTTCTACTGGCCCTGGGCGAGTTTTCCCATCGACGACCGGCGCAAAACCGGTTTTCTCTACCCCGAGTTCGGCTCTTCCAGCGCTGGCAGCGGTGGCTTCGTTTCGGTTCCTTATTACCTGAACCTGGCGCCCCATTACGACGCGACACTGACACCCCAGTACATCCATGGCCGGGGCCTGTTCAACGAGGTGGAAGGCCGCTACCTCAGCCCGCTGGGCCAGACCGTCCTTCAGGTCGGGTACATTGGCAATGACTCCGCGTTCAAGGAGGAAAACCCGGGCGAAAGCGGCGAGCGCTGGGCTCTGGATGCCTCCACGCTGGCCCGTTTCGGCGGCGGTTGGACTGGCTACGGCGATTACTCGGTGGTGAGCGACGAGGATTACCTGAGCGATTTGAACCGCAGCCTGGAAATCAACCAGGCCACCCACCTGCAGCGTCGGGGCGGTGTTCGCTACCGGGATCGCAACCAGTACTTCGAGACCTACCTCAACGATTACCAGACGATCAGCGACCGCATTGCCGACGTCAATAAGCCTTATGCCCAGCTTCCGGAAGTCCTGTACGGCACCACGCGTGAGCTCGGTTGGCTGGAAACCGGGCTGGAAAGCCAGTACACCGTGTTCTACCGGGATAACGAAAACCTGAGCGGGTTGGACCGGGCCAACGGCCAGCGGCTGCGTGCCATACCGGAGCTGGCGGTGCCGCTGCGGGCCCTGTGGGGGTTCAGTCGGCCGTCCGTCAGTGTCGATTACACCCGTTATGAGCTGGATGACTACATCCTCGGTGACGGCAGCATTGATCGAACGGTGCCCGTGGTCGAATGGGACAATGGGCTGTATTTCGATCGCCAGTCCAGTCTCTTCGATGTGCCCTACAACCAGACCCTCGAGCCGAGGCTTTATTACGCCTGGGCTGACGCTGACGCGGATCAGAACGATATCCCGGATTTCGACACCGACATCCAGACCTTCCGTTTTGACCAGCTGTTTGAACCGGACCGTTTCACCGGTGGCGATCGGGTTGGCGATGCCAACCAGTTGACCGTGGCTCTGACCAGCCGTTTTAATGACCTGCTGACGGGGGCGGAGCGGGCCCGGTTCAGCCTTGGCCAGGTCCAGTATTTTGAAGACCGGGAAGTGACCCTGTTTGGTGCCGGCGCCGGCACCCGGAGCCGTTCGCCACTGGCCGGTGAGGTGGTTCTGAATCCGCTTGATACCCTGGAAATCCGCTCATCCGGACTGTGGGATCCCGAATCGGGTGAAACCGAGGAGGGCCGTAGCCAGTTGGTGTTCCACTCCGAGGATTATCGCTACCTCGCCAGTCTGGGTCACACCTACAGCAAGGATGAAATAGAACAGTCGGATGTGGCGACCGTTTTCCCGGTCAGCGATCGTGTTAGCCTGATCGGTCGCTGGGTGTATGACTCCAGGCTTGATCGAACCGTCGGATCACTGGCGGGTCTGGAGTACAACAATTGTTGCTGGAGCGTTCAGGTGGTGCATCAGAATTACCTGACCGACGACCGCGAACTTGAGAGTCGTGTGTTGTTCCAGGTTCAGCTCAAGGGGCTGGGCGGCAGTGGTGGTTCATCCACGCCGATCGCTGATGCCATTTACGGATTTGATGAGCGGGAGCGTCGCCGGTTTGGAACTCCCTGAAGCCGATGATGACTAACCCCGGATATCGTGCCCGCGGCTCATTTACTATCAAGAGGTGTTTATGAAGGCGACCCTTCGCCATGCTCTGAAGACGTTGCTGTTGATGGCAGCCGTTACCTTGTCACTGACCGTTCAGGCGGAGCGCAAACTGCTTGACCAGGTGGTAGCGATCGTCGACGACGACGTCATCCTGCAGACCGAACTCGACGCCCGCATCAATACCATCACCGGCCGCCTGAGTGCCCAGGGGACTGGCTTGCCGCCCCGGGCCGTACTGGAGGACCGGGTCCTGGAGCAACTGATTACCGAATCCATCCAGCTCCAGATGGCCGAGAAAATGGGCATGCGGATCAGCGACAACGAGCTGAACGAGACCATGGACAACATCGTTGAACGCAACGGCATGACCATGGCCGAGTTTGAACAGCAGTTGGCGGCCGAGGGCGTCAGCTTCCGTCAGGCGCGGGAGCAGATCCGGAATGAAATGCTGACCAGCCGGGTGCAGCAGCGGCAGGTCGGCAACCGGGTCCGGGTGACCGATCGTGAGGTTGAAAATTACCTGGAGGCTGTCGAAGCCCGGGGCGGTGACACCGCCGAATACCGCCTGGCCTACATTTTCATCGAAGTGGACGATCCCACCAGCGAGGCGTCGGTGGCTGCGGCCCGCGAGCGGGCGGAAAGCCTGAGGCAGGAAATCCTTGATGGGCGCGATTTCCGGGAAGTCGCGGTGGCGGAATCCGACGCCAGCAACGCTCTCGAGGGTGGCGACATGGGCTGGCGCACGGAGAGCCAGCTGCCGTCGCTGGTGGCACCGGTGGTTCCGGAACTTGCGGTTGAGGAACCGTCCCCGGTCCTCGAGAACAACAGCGGCTTTCACCTTGTGATGGTGATGGACAAGCGCGGGGGCGGCCAGAAGCAGGTCATCCAGCAGCACCGGGTCCGCCACATCCTGATCCGCCCGTCTGAAGCCTTGCCGGATGCCCAGGCCGAGGCCAGGATCCGCGACCTCTACCAGCAGCTTCAGAATGGCGCGAACTTTGCCGAGCTCGCCCGGGAGTTCTCGGACGATCCGGTGTCCGGTTCCGATGGCGGGAACCTTGGATGGGTGAGCCGGGGCCAGATGGTTCCGGCGTTCGAGCAGGCCATGCTGGAAGCCAATCTTGGCGAATTGCGCGGGCCATTCCGGTCGCAATTCGGCTGGCACATCCTGCAGGTGGAGGAGCGTCGGCAGAAGGACATCAGCGGGGACGTCAAGAATGCCGAGGCCCGTCAGGCGATCTACCGTCGTAAATTCGAAACCGAGCTGCAGAACTGGCTGCGGGAAATTCGCGATGAGGCCTTTATCGAGTTCAAGGGTGAGTATGCCCGTGAAGACGCCGCCGAGGGAGAGAGCGGCGAGTCATGAGTGCCCCGGCGATCCTTGCGCTGACGGCCGGTGAACCGGCTGGTGTAGGCCCGGAACTTTGCCTGCAGCTGGCAGAGAAACGCCGGGAGGCCGGCATCGTGGTGATTGCCAGCAAAGCCTTGTTGGCTGCCCGAGCGGATTTGCTCAAGCTCAAGGTAACCCTGCACGACTGGCAGCCGGGCCAGACTCCGGTCATGGAGACCGGTCACCTGTCGGTGTTCGACGTGGCGGGCTGCGCCAGCACCGAGGCCGGGGTCCTTGACCCCGCCAACAGTGCCTATGTCCTCGACACCCTGCGGATCGCTGCCGAAGGCTGCCTGCGGGGTGACGTCGACGGCATGGTGACCGCGCCGGTGCACAAAGGCGTGATCAACGAAGCGGGTATCGCTTTCAGCGGCCATACCGAATTTCTGCAGGAGCTCTGCGGCGTTGAGCGGGTGGTCATGATGCTGGCCACGGACGACCTGCGAGTGGCGCTGGTCACCACCCACTTACCGCTCAAGGACGTTGCTTCGTCCATCACGCCGGAGCGGCTGGGTCAGGTTACCCGAATTCTCAACGCCGATCTGAAGGCGTTCTTCGGGATTGAGCACCCCCGCATTCTCGTGGCGGGCCTGAATCCCCATGCCGGGGAGGGTGGTCATCTCGGCCGGGAGGAAATCGAGGTTATCGAGCCGACCCTGGAACAGCTCAGGGGTGAGGGCATCCAACTGACCGGTCCCCTGCCGGCCGATACCCTGTTTACCCCGCACTGGCTGGACAACGCCGACGCGGTGCTGGCCATGTACCACGACCAGGGCCTGCCGGTCCTGAAATACCAGGGCTTTGGGCGCGCGGTCAACATTACCCTGGGGTTGCCCATCGTCCGTACCTCCGTTGACCACGGCACCGCCCTGGACCTTGCCGGCAGCGGCCGGGCCGATGCCGGCAGCCTGCAAACGGCGATCCGGGTTGGCGCGCACATGGCCCGCTGTCGGAAAGCCGCTAACCAAGAGACACGCTCGTGAGTAACAAACCCGGCCACCAGGCCAGAAAGCGATTCGGCCAGAATTTCCTGCACGATCCCGGTGTGATTGAGCGGATTGTTCGCGCCATTAACCCGAAGCCCGACGACGCCATCGTTGAAATCGGGCCCGGCCTCGGGGCAATCACCGAGGAGATCCTGGCGGTAAACCCCAGGCTGCAGGTGGTGGAGCTGGACCGTGACCTGATTCCGGTGTTGCGGACCAAGTTCTTCAATTACCCGGAGTTCCGTATCCACGAAGCGGATGCATTGAAGTTCGATTTCAGCCAACTGGTCGAGGGTGGCAACCGCCTGCGGATCATCGGCAACCTGCCGTACAACATCTCAACGCCTCTGATTTTCCATTTGCTGGGGCAGGCGGGTGTCGTCAAGGACATGCATTTCATGCTGCAGAAAGAGGTGGTCCAGCGTCTCGCGGCGGTGCCGGGTGACAACAACTATGGCCGGCTCGGGATCATGGCCCAGTATTTCTGCAAGGTGCAGCCGCTGTTTGAGGTGGGACCGGGGGCGTTCCGACCCGCACCGAAAGTGGATTCCGCCATCGTGCGACTGGTGCCCCACGAAACCCTGCCACATCCGGCCAAGGACCTGGGAATCCTGCAGGCGGTGGTCCGGAGCGCGTTCAATGCCCGCCGGAAGACGCTTCGCAAGGCGCTCGGTGGCATGATCTCGGTAGAGCAGTTGCAGAGCCTGGGGATCAACGACGGTTTGCGCCCGGAAAACCTCAGTCTCGCCGACTACGTACTGATCGCCGATCGGTTGGCTGATGAGAAAGCCGATGGGCGCGATTCTGATGAGGTAAGTAATGACTGACTACGCCATTGGCGATATTCAGGGCTGTTACGACCGGTTGCGGGACGTCCTGGCGCAGGTGTCGTTTTCTCCGTCCCGGGATCGTTTGTGGGTTGCCGGAGACCTGATCAACCGCGGGCCGTCCTCGCTGGAAACCCTGCGTTACATTGAGAGCCTGGGCAGCTCCGCGGTCGTGGTCCTGGGCAATCACGACCTGCACCTGCTGGCGGTCGCTCTGGGGGGGCACCCACCACGCCGGAAGGATACCCTGGCGGACATCCTGGACGCGCCCGATCATGACCGCCTCGTGGCCTGGCTTCGGCAGCAGAACCTGTGCGTTCGGGACACGGCCCGGAATCTGGTCATGGTCCATGCCGGCGTGCCTCACATCTGGACGGCGGACCAGGCGCTGACCTACGCCCAGGAAGTCGAGGCCGTGATTCGGGGCGAGGATGCCGCCGAGTATTTTACCCACATGTATGGCAATGAGCCGGACCGCTGGGACGAGGACCTTACCGGCATGGCTCGCTGGCGTGTCATCACCAACTACTTCACCCGCATGCGGTTTGTTGCGGCGGACGGCACGCTGGAGTTGGCCACCAAAGAGGCGGCCAGCAGTGCCCCGAACGGTTTCCGGCCCTGGTTCGAGTACCCCCGTGAGGACGATGTCCGGGTGGTGTTCGGGCATTGGGCGGCGCTCGAAGGCCAGACTGGCAGCGATCGGTTTATTGGCCTGGATACCGGCTGTGTCTGGGGCGGAGTACTGACCATGATGAATCTGGATACCGGGGAAAAGATCCACTGTGACTGCTGAACGCGTAGATCCGGGGTATCACGGTGTGTTGCGGCTCCCGCTGATCATCGGCGCCGTTTGCGCCCTGATCGCGGTCATGGCCGGAGCCTTCGGTGCCCATGGCCTGCGTGGTATCGTCAGTGAGCGGGGCCTGGATGTGTTTCAGACGGCCGTCACCTATCAGATGTACCACGCCATTGCCCTGGTGGCGTTGTCGGCCCTGTCGCTGGCCGGGCTGAATCGCCGGCTGCTGTCCGTGGCCGCCGGATTTTTCCTGGCCGGCATACTGCTGTTCAGTGGCAGTCTCTATATGCTGGTGCTGACGGATAGTCGCTGGATTGGCCCGGTCACACCCCTGGGGGGTGTGTGTTTCATGGTGGCCTGGACGTTACTGGCAGTGGCCGGATGGCGCCACGCCCGTCCGAGCTGCGGTGAGGAACAGAGGTAAGAGAACCTATGCAAGTTGAAGTAAATGGCGATGCGATGGAGTTGCCGGTCGGCGCTACCGTCCTGACCCTGGTTGAGACCATGGCCCTGGCGGGTAAGCGCCTGGCCGTCGAGGTGAACGAGGACATCGTCCCTCGGAGTCAGCACGGGGAATTCGTTCTCAGTGAGGGCGACCGGGTGGAAGTTGTCCACGCGATTGGCGGTGGCTGATCGCCTATTTCATGACATGTTAACAATCGCAGGAAGGTTATGAGCGAGACTCCCGAGATTCTGCTTCCCGAAGACAAACCCCTGGAAATTGCGGGCCGCGTTTATCAGTCGCGCCTGTTGGTCGGCACTGGCAAGTACCGAGACCTGATGGAGACCGGCCACGCCATTGAAACCAGTGGCGCCGAAATCGTGACCGTGGCGGTGCGCCGGACCAATCTGGGCCAGAACCCCGACGAGCCCAATCTTCTGGATGTGATTTCGCCGGAAAGTTACACCATCCTGCCCAACACCGCTGGCTGCTACACCGCCAAGGATGCGGTGCGAACCTGCAGGTTGGCGCGGGAGCTTCTGGACGGGCACGACCTGGTGAAGCTGGAAGTGCTGGGAGAGGAGAAAACCCTGTACCCGAACATGACCGAAACCCTGGACGCGGCGGAGACGCTGATCAAGGACGGGTTCAAGGTGATGGTCTATTGCTCGGACGATCCGCTGCTGGCGAAACGCCTGGAGGACATGGGCTGTGTTGCCATCATGCCGCTGGGAGCGCCCATCGGCTCGGGCCTGGGTATCCAGAACCGCTACAACATCCGGCTGATTGTCGAAAACGCGACCGTCCCCGTGCTGGTGGATGCCGGCGTGGGCACGGCTTCCGATGCCACGATTGCCATGGAACTGGGGTGCGACGGTGTGCTGATGAACACCGCCATTGCCCAGGCCAAAGACCCGATCAAGATGGCGAACGCCATGCGTCTGGCCATTGAAGCCGGTCGCGAAGCTTACCTGGCTGGCCGCATGCCCAAGAAGCTTTACGCCAGTGCATCCTCGCCCATTGATGGCACCTTTTTCTGATCTGGGGCACAATCCCCACTACGAATAAACGAGGGCCGGCACCCGATGACCGGCCCCGATAACGACAAACAGAGCGCTGCAGTCCTGTCATGACCGATCAGAAACCGAGTCGCCGTGAGGCGATCCTTCACGCCCTCGTGGAGCTCCTGGAAACCGATCCGGGAGCCCGCATTACGACCGCCGGCCTCGCCAAATCCGTAGGCGTCACCGAGGCCGCCCTCTACCGCCACTTTCCCAGCAAGCGGAAAATGTTCGAGGCCCTCATCGAATTTGCCGAGGAGGCCGTCTTTTCCCGCTGCCAGGTCATCCTGCAGGAGCAGGACGATGTGCGAGTTCGCCTGCAACAACTGGTGCATCTGGTGCTGGTGTTTGCGGAGCGCAATTCCGGCCTGTGCTGTGTGCTGACAGGGGACGCCCTGATGGGCGAGAACGAGGCCCTGCGCAAGCGGGCGTCACAGTTCTTCGAACGCCTGGAAACCCAGGTACGCCAGGCGCTCAAGGAAGGGGAAATCCGCCAGGGCCTTCGCCCTCGCACCAGCGCCGCCCGGGGTGCCGACTTCGTGCTGGTGTTCGTCGAAGGCCGGGTTCAGCGTTTCGTGCGCTCGTCCTTCGCCCGCCTACCCTCCGCCGACTTTGAAGAGAGTTGGTCCCTGGTGGCCGAGAGCGTTTGGCCCCAGGCGTCCCAGTAACACCGGGCGACCTATTGGTACCCTGAGGCCGTTCTCAGAATCGTGCGGACCGGAGCCCAGAGCTCTGGGGCGGTGATGAGAATGTCACGGCCATAGAGATCCGCGGGGTAGCCCGCGGGCACGTCCCCGAAGTGACCGGCGGTGGCCCCGGCCTCGAGCGCAATCAGTCGAGCGGCGGCAAAGTCCCAGGGACTGACGTTTTCGTAGTAGATGTCGAGGCGGCCACAGGCGACCCAACAGATGTCCAGGGCGGCGGAACCGATACGTCTCAGGTCCCGGCAGTTGCGGATCATGGCCTCCAGGCGGTCGACAAGGGGCTTCAGGTGATCCTTGGCGTAGGGAAAGCCGGTGGCGAACAGGGCCTCCCGAGGGTTCGTGGCGCCGCTGTGCCTGATGGTCTTGCCATTCAGGGTCGCGCCTTCACCCTCCATACCCCGGAAAGTTTCGCCCGAGAAGGGCGCGTGAACGATGCCGGCCCGAACCCTGCCCTGGTCGGCGTAGGCAATGGAGACGGCGACCTGCGGGTGTCCGTAGGCGTAATTGACAGTGCCGTCGATGGGGTCGATCACCCAGAGTGGGGTGTCCAGTTGCTCGGCCTGGCTCAGGTCTGGCATGGTTTCTTCGGACAGGATCCGGTGGCCGGGGAAGCGATCACGGATGGCGCCGGTAATGAACTCGTCGGCCATCACATCGGCATGGGTGACCAGTTCCGACTGCTGTTTGTAATCTGTGCGCAGGGTGTTTTCTTCCCGTTCCCGCCGGATCAGCTCACCCGCCTCCCGGGCCAGCTGTTCGGCAAAGTCGGTTATCGTCTGGAGTGAAGCGGTATCGGACACGGCGCCCCCATGGCTATCTCTGAGAGTGGAGGCGCCAGTCTATCACGTCGCGATCAGAGGCTGTTCAGCCACGCTTCCATCTTGTCCATGGCCTTGACCAGACGAGGGCAGGCTTGCTGGACAAAGTCGTCACCGAGGTCGTGCTCGGCGTAGTCGCCGCCCGCCAGTTTCAATGCCTCGGCACCGTCGAAGTCGACGAACGCGAGCCGCGCACCGAGATGGTCCGGTACGAAGCCGAAGTCGCTGGCGGGCAGGATCGCGACCCCGGTGTTCTCAAGCAGGGACGTACAGAACGCCTGACTGGTCTTGATATCCCGTTTCGAAAGCCGGTCGCGGAAGGCCGAGAAATCCGGAAACAGGTAGAACGCCCCTTCGGGCTTCTGGACCACGGCCCCCATGTCGGTCAGGCGCCGGTGCACGTACTCACCAATGACCTTGAGCACCCGGCGGGACTGCACCAGGTATTCATCGATATCGTCGCCGCCATTGAACGCCGCCATCGCGGCATACTGGATCGGGGCGCTGGTGGAGGTGAACGTTTCACTGGCGATGATCGCCATGGCATCGAGTAGCGGCCGCAGCTCCGGTGGGAAGATGAAGGTGCCGAGACGCCAGCCGCCGGCGCCGGCCCACTTGCTCAGGCCGGTGCTGATGATGGTTCCCTCCGGATAGTAGCGGGCAATGGATTTGTGTTTGCCCTCGAAATGGACCTCGCCGTAAATCTCATCCGACAACAGGATCAGTTTGTACTTGCGGGCGACATTGGCAATCGCCAGCAACTGATCGTCGGCGTAGGTGCAGCCTGTCGGGTTGGACGGGTAGTTCATAATCAGGATGCGCGGCCGGGAGGGGTCGTCGCGGCAGATGATGTCCAGTTCCTCGGCGGTAAGCTGCCAGTTGTTTTCGGCATGGGTCGGCAGCCAGTGCACAGACCGGCCGATAATCCTCGCCTGGGGGGCATAGGATACCCAGCTCGGGCGCGGAATCAGCAGGTCGCCGTAATAGGCCAACTGGAGTATGAACAGCAGTTCCTTGGAACCGGGGCCAATGAGCACGTCTTCCCAGGTGCAGCGCATGCGTTCGCTGCGATTGATATAGCCCGCGATACTCTCCCGCAAGCCCTTCAGGCCCTTGACCGGAAGGTAATCCTTCTCATGGGCATGTTCCCTGAGCGCGTCGACCACCCGGTCGGGCACCGGGAACGGAGACTGCCCGAGTCCCAGCTTGATGATGTCTTTGCCGTCGGCCTTGAGCTGGTTGCTCAGTTCGTTGATGCGAAGGGTGGAAGAGGGTTGAATGCCTCGAACGTTCAGGTTAATCGCGTAGCGGTGATCGGATTGTATGTCCATTGGCCCAGTCTGTGGTTTGGAAATGACCCCACCAGTATAGGAAACCCAAACATACCTGTGATGGTGGGAAAGATAGGTGATTGCCGAATTGAAGCGGCAGACTTTAGTCGGACGGGCCCAAGTCGAGCTGATCCAGCGTCCGGTTGAAGGCCGAGCGCAATTGTTCGGCGTCCGGCCTTTGCCGGGAAAACGCCGCCCGGAAATAACGCGTCTCGCCAACGGTGCCGGGAATGGCGGCGACGCGGTTGAGCTCCGGGAACTGCCCCCGGTATTTCCGCAGCAGATAGTTGCAGGCGGTTTCCTCGCAGATGAACAGGTCCACCCGGTCCAGGGCGACCATGCGAAGTCCGGCCAGATCCGGCTGTTCCTGGCGTATGGTCATGACCTCGGCCAGGTCCCGATCGAGCCAGGCCATGAAGTCCGGCGCGTAACTGTACGAGGCGGACACGCCGAGGCGCAGGCCGGCCAGGTCATTGAAGGAGGACCAGGACACGTTCGCGCTTTTGCGCGCGTAAAATACGTCCCGGGCGGTACTGATCGGGTTGGTGAACAGATAGTAGCGTTCCCGCTGTGGCGAGGCGGTCAGGGAAAACAGCAGATCGGCATCGCCGTTGCGGACCATCAACTCGGCCCGGGCCCAGGGCAGAACCCGAAACCTGGGTACAAACCCCATGTGTTCGAGCACGGTACGGACCGTCGCAACATCCTGGCCGTGAAGGGTTCCGTTCTCGACAAACTCGAACGGAGGGTACTGGGTGGTCACCACCTCCAACACCGGGGCAGTCTCCGACAACACCGGCATGGCCGCCCACAGTATCAATGTGCTGACTAAACCCCGGATCAGCATAGGCCTGGCCCCCACTCGCGTTTCTGCGTCCCCCAGCATTTCAGTCTAGCCGAACTAACGGGGATTTTCGGTGCTCAGCGGGAACGTACCCAGACCTCCACGCGACCGTTGCGTTGCTGGCCGCTGTCACCCCCGGCCATGCCAACAGGCATGTAGTGACCGTAGCCGGTGTAGGCAATGTCACCCACCCCAAGGTCAGCCAGCGCCTTGCGGACAGAGAGCGCACGCAGCTCGGAGATCATCTGGGCCCGCAACTCGTTGCTCTGCTGGTCCGCGAAGCCGATCAGCATCAGGTCATCGGCGCTGCGCTTGTTCCGGCTCATAAACTCGGAAACCCGCTTCAGGTCCCTCTGGGCCTTGTTGTCGAGCCGGGTCCGGCCTTCCGAAAACCGGAAGTTGACGGTCAGCCGCTGATAATGCTCGGTCAGGCGCCGGAAGGTTTGCGGGGTGCTGTCATCCAGTTCCGGTTTGACCGCGATCGGGTTCTGGGAAATGAAGCCGGAGCGGGACACGATTGCCTGGCCCTCCTCGCCGAGCACGAAGTCAATGAAACTCTCGGCCAGGGGCGTGGTTGCATCGCCCGGTGTGTACATGAACAATCGCCGGGCAAGCGGGTAATCCTCACTGGCCACGGTCAGCTGATTGGGTTTCAGCGCCGGAGCATTGCCGTCGGAGATCGCCAGGACCTTACTGTCACGGACCGACGCCAGTCCGGCAAAACCAATGCCCGACGGATCCTGGCTGACATCGTCCGAGAGTTGGTCGTTGGACTCGTAGCGTTTGGCGGTGGGGGACAGGGTATAGGCCTTGCCCAGCACCAGGGTCTTGAACGTGTCCCAGGTACCGGAGCGATTATCCCGGGCGTACAGATGGATGGTCCGGTCGTCGCCACCCAGTTCGGACCAGTTCCGGATCTGGCCGGAGAATATCCTGCCCAGGGTTTCAATACTCAGCTGATCAACCGGGTTGGAGGGATGCACCAGCACCGCCAGGCCGTCAATGGCAATCACGTGTTCGCTGCCAAGGTCGGTCAGATCCGCCCGTCCGGCCATCTGCGTCACTTCCTGGGATTTGGCGGGCCTTGATGACGCCCAGATGCTGGCCTGTCCGCTCTCGAGTGCCTTGAACCCGGTGCTTGACCCGTGGGCGGCAACCAGTGCCCGGACCCGGGTACCGGATTGCTGGCCCGTCAGCACCTTCTCGTTTTCCTTGCCGTTACTCCGTGTGCTGACCGGGCCACTGCCCCGGTGATCAAGGAACCCTTCCACCAGCATGGGGGCCAGGGTTGCGCCGATGGTATTGGACCCGTGGATCTCCATGCTTTGCCCGTGGACCTGGGGCAACCACAGGCTGATGGCGAGGATCCACACCCGATGCCCGCGCAGTGTCCTCGAAAAATGGCTGTGTTTCATCCTAAAACCTCGTGACAACAGTTAGTTAGCGTTGCCAGAAGAATGCGACAGAAATGTGACAATTAGGTTTCAGTTGCCGGTGGCGCGCCGGGGTCCGCGGCGATCTTTTCGCCAAAACTGTTAAGCACGACGCGGTGTCACCGAGTTTTGTGGCTTATAGTTGGCGTTCCGCAGTAACAAAAAAACACAAATTGCGGGGTCACCAATGAACCATCTTTCCGCCCGATCCGGCGGCGGAGACCGCCCCCTGCCCGATGCGGGAGCGCCGCTGCGCCGGGTTTTGATTGTCGATGATCACCCCCTGTTCTCCCAGGGGCTGGCAGGCCTGATGACGCAGGCTTCGCTGGCGACCTCGGTTGATCTGGCCGATTCGGTGGACCAGGCGGCGGCGCTGTTGGCGGCACCGAAGGACATCGATCTCGTTTTACTGGACGTGTCACTGCAAGGTGAAACCGGGCTGATGCTGTTGCCCCGAATGGGGGTGCGGGAGCCGCCGGTGCCGGTGGTGGTGATCTCCAGCTCGGAAGACGAAACCACCGTTCGCGCTGCGCGTGCGGCCGGGGCCCGGGGGTTCCTGCCGAAATCGGCCGGGCGAACCGCGCTGGCGAGTATGGTCAGGACCATCCGCCGGGGTGGAGAATACTTTCCGGGGCGCTCGTCCGCCGAGGCCCAGGTTCCGGCCCTGACCCCCCGGCAGATGGACGTGCTGTCGCTTCTTGCTCAGGGCTTTCCCAACAAACGTATTTGCCAGAGCCTCAATCTCACTGAACACACCGTCAAGACCCACCTGAAGGCGATTTTCACCCATCTGGGTGTGCACAATCGTACCGAGTGTGTCAGTCAGGCACGCCAGATGGGCTGGTTGTAAACGGTGTTTCGACGGGGTGTCGGTCGTTGACCATCACGGGTGGGGCATTCGTCGCGAGTCTGACATCAATCCAGAAGGTACTGCCGGCACCGGGCTCTGACGCCACCCCGCACGAACCACCGATCATCCCGGTCAATTCCTTGACGATGGCAAGCCCGAGCCCCAGTCCGGCCGGGTTGCCCCGACCCTTGTCACCACGAACAAAGGGCTGGAAGACCGCGTGTTGGAGCTGTTCGTCAAGACCCGCGCCGTTGTCGCTGATGCGAATCCGGACCATGGCGCCATGGCCCGAGGTGGCAATGCGCACGTCGCTGCCCCCGCTGTGATCGATGGCGTTGAACACCAGGTTCTGCAGCGCCCTCAGCAGGAGATCCGGATCCGCGATCACCTGAATCCCCGGTTCGCCGGCCTCCCGGTGCACCCGGATGTCGTGCAGGTGTGCGTGGTCAACGGTAAGGTCCACGAGCTGGTCCAGCAGGGCACTGATATCCACGCGGTCGTTCTGCGCTTGAATCATCCCCTCGTTGATCCGCGATATGTCCAGCACGGTACCCAGCAGCCGCTGGAAGTGACCGACGCTACCCTGCAGGCGTCGAACCAGGCCGAGTTGCTCCGGCGCCATCCGGGCGGCCGACAGGTTTTCCAGGGTCAGGCCAATGATGTTCAGGGGCTGGCGGAGATCGTGGCTGGCCACGGTGATGAGGTGGCTCTTGCGCTCGCTCTCTTCCGCCGCAGTCTGGTGCAGAAGGTTGACCAGTTGCTGGTCGAGGTAATGGGCACGGTGGCGGTATTCGCTGAGCCAGGCGCCCACCATGCCGATGGTGTTGGCGGTGAGGACGAAAAACAGGTTGATCATGACGGCGCCTGGGGTCCGTCCGATCGACAGCTCCGCGACCAGGTAGGCGACAATGATAACCGCGGAGGCGATGGAGGCCGGGTAAAACGGCAACCCCATGGCGAAGTACCCGAACATCAGCATGAGCAGCATGCCCTCGTAGGGCAGGGGGAAATCCCGAAGCCGCGCCGTGGCGATGATGGCGACCACGCTCAGGCCGCCAACGAGGTAGGCCAGGGTGTACAGGCGTTCAAAACCGAGATCACCCGGGCGTTGGCAGTACGACAGCCACCACACCAGGGCAATGACCGGGCAGGTGACCCACAGCCGGATGCCCGCGGTAATCCGGGCCAGATCCGGCGGCAGCATGGCCAGATCCAGCAGGACAAAGATGCCAAAGATCAGCAGTCCGGCGGCGGAAACCAGCCGGGCGCGTTCCCGCACTGCCGCAGCGCGAATCAGACGGTAGTCGGTTTCAAGTTCGGGGCAGAATCTCAGGCGTCGGAAACCGGCCGACTGCTGCCATCGGATTGTCTGGGTATCCATCGGGGCCCACCTGCCGTTACGGAGCACGCTTCAGTGTAATGCTCCGTAGCCGGAGAAGACGGGAGTGTGCGCACATTATGGCGGATTGCTGCCGAGCATCTTCAGGCGAGCCCAGGTGTGCTGCTTGTTGTCCGGAAAGTACTGATCGAGCAGCCGGGCCTGCTGGGCGGCCTCATCGGTATCGGCCAGTCCGGACGCTTTCAGTTGGCTGAGTGCCTCGCTGTACTGCTGGTAACGGGCATCGAAATCCTCGCGCTCCTTCAGGTAGGCCGTCACGTTGGCGGCCGCGTCCGGGGACATGCCCTGATCCATCAGCTGCTGGCCGGCGCTCTCTGGGGTTTCCGCCGTTTTCATGATCTCGATACGCTGACGGTTCTCCTCGTTGCTCTCCAGAAGCCGGCGTTCGGTCTGTAGCAGGGGCGCAGGAAGCTGGTTACGGTGCCAGTCTATCAGCGCCGTTTTTGCACCATCGGACAGGTCGGTCCGACGGGTGATCTCCAGCGTGGCCAGGGTGTATTCGCCGTAGGCCTCTTCCATGCCGAAGAACGCCCGGTGGGCCTCGGGGCTGAACACAGTCTGTCGGAGTTGTTTGAGATCCGTGAAGGCCTTCTCGAGCATTTGCTGCTGGTATGCCGGATCGCCCTGGCGAGCCGGGTCAAGTGGCGTGGCCTGCAGCGCCAGCGCCTGCTGTTTGTAGTCGAGATACTGATCCAATAGCGCCATGGCCTGCTCGGCGGCTGCACGCGGGAGGTTTTCGAAGGCCAGTGCCCGGATGCGGTCCAGTGCCACGTCTGGCGATACTTCACCGACGGTGCCGAGGAAATAATCGAAGAAATCCCGGGTCGCCAGATCGATGATCAGCGTGCCGTTGGCATCGGCCTTCAGGGCACCGTCGATGTCGGTTCCCTCGAGCGAGGCGGCAAAAGGATCAGGGCCCAGCGTTGTCGGTGTGCTGGCGGCGACAGCCAGGGCGTTTGAAGCATCCGGTCCGGCGTCGGTGTGTGTCGCCGTGCCGGTCCCGGATTCCGGGCTGCTGGCCGGGGATACTGTCTGTTGTTCAGAGGCGTCGGTGTCGGTGAAGGCCGCCGGGCTACTTTCCCCGGACGGATACCACCACATCGCACCGCCGGCCGTGACGGCCGACAGTGCGATGACAGCGAGCCATCGACGGTACTGCAACTGACGATGTCTCATACTGACCTCACAGACCGCGGTTTTTCAGGCGGTTGGCCTGCGAGCGATACAGCGAGACCGGGTTGGTCCACAGCGAGCGGGCACCAAACAGGTGGTTGATGGCATCCACGTGGTTCATGACGTAGTGGGTCCCGATTACGTTGCCCATCTTGGTGGAGCAGACGCCCACCAATCCGTCGTTGGGCTCGCTGCCGAACGCCAGGGAGGTGATGCCCAGGAACGGATCGGAAACGTCGAGCACGTTGGTCCAGACGGCGCGGCCGGTCCAGGAAAAGAACTTGATACGGTTGCCGTTGATCCAGACGTTCTCATCGGTGCCCGAGCAGGACGAGCGGTTGACGCCTTTCCAGCCGAGGGCGTCGTTCAGGGCCGTTGTGCCCCGCGTGGTCAGGGTTTCCAGTGCGGCCACGCCGTCCTGCGGGTTGCTGGAGCCGGACAGAGCGTTCACCAGATCGCCCAGAGCGTTGGCAATGGTCTGCGCGCCGCCTTCAACGTAGCTGCCCGGCGGGATGATTCCACGCACGACGTCGGCCACTTTTGAACCCTTGTTGACGCCATCGATCGAGGTGATGGAGGCAATCTTGTGGGGAATGAGCGACGCCGTCACCCGGGACGTGGGTGCGCCCTGGCTGTGGGCCATCAGGTTGACCTTGGAGTGGCCCAGGCCGTTGACGTAGTTGGCCAGTTGCTGGCCCCGCTGTTCACTGCTGTTGACGAAGGAAACGCTGGCGGAATAGACCTTTGCGCCGCTGCGTTCCAGGTTCCAGGGGATGGTGTGAAAGTAGTTGACCAGACCACCGATGGTATTGAAACCGGTGACACCGTGGACCAGTACGATCGGGTAGCGGGTCTGGGTGTAGCTGGCGTGGGTAAGGAATGAGGCTGACAGCATGACAAGCCCCAGCGCGATGGCTGCGGTAGTTCTTAAACGCATGATTGACTCCTGTTGTTTTTGTAGGGGCCGCTTCAATGGCGGCCTTAGGTCGTTAATGCGTTGCCGATTATTCGCCCGAAAGCTCGGGCGAGGAATCGCCCATTTGGGGGAGGTGATGGGGAGAGGGTGAGGGTAGAGGAACGATCAGGAAAAGCGGTGGGGTTCCAGTTCCATGTGCAGGATGCGCTGGCCGAGCATGATCACGCGGCCGGTGTAGCGCTCCTCGCCCGTGGCGGTGAAGTCAAACAGGAACCGGCGCCAGA
Source organism: Marinobacter arenosus (assembly GCF_019264345.1). Taxonomy (NCBI): domain Bacteria; kingdom Pseudomonadati; phylum Pseudomonadota; class Gammaproteobacteria; order Pseudomonadales; family Marinobacteraceae; genus Marinobacter; species Marinobacter arenosus. The sequence goes on along the minus strand of NZ_JAHVAO010000001.1, from coordinate 1,958,307 downwards.
CCCTAATCCGGCCCTGGGGGTCCCGTTTGAACCAGAGCCCGCGAAGGTACACGGCGTCGTCCAGCAGCATGACGTTCATGGTCTTGCAGTAGCGGCGGGCTGCCTGAAGCACGAAGTCCTTGATGGCCTTGGCGCGCCACCAGTACCACACGGCGAAGGTGGCCAAAAACAGCCAGAAGAGGGTTCCCAGGGTCACGGTTTGGTGATCTTTTCCGGTTAATGGCGAAATGGAGTGACAGACTACCCTAATCGGCGGGCAGGGGAAATTGTGCCCGGCTCACCGCTGGGTGGCCGGGCGGCGGGCGCCGGTCAGTGACCGGCCTTGTTGTGATCGCGGGCCAGCAGGATATAGAACGCCGGCAGCACGAAGATGGTGAAAAGGGTGCCGATGCCCAGACCGGCACTGATGGTCAGGCCGATGGCGAAGCGGCTTTCGGCACCCGGCCCGATGGCAATCAGCAGGGGCACCATGGCGAAGATCAGCGCCAGCGAGGTCATGATGATCGGGCGCAGGCGGATGGCCGCTGCTTCGATCACGGCCTTGACCTTGTCCAGGCCCCGTTCGACCTGAAGTTGATTCGCGAACTCTACGATCAGGATCCCGTTTTTGGAGACCACGCCGATCAGGGTGATCAGCCCCACCTGGGTGTAGATGTTCATGCTGGCGAAGCCAAGCACGATGAACGCCATTGCACCGGCCACCGACATGGGCACCGACACCAGGATGATGAAGGGATCACGCCAGCTTTCGAACTGGGCAGCCAGCACCAGGTAGATCACCAGCAGGGACAGGAAGAAGGTGAGCACCAGGGCACTGCCCTGGGTCGCCAACTGCCGGCTCTGACCGGTGTAATCGTAGCTGAACCCCTGCGGGAGCACCTCCCCGGCGGCCTGTTCCATGAAATCCATCGCGGTGCCGGCCGCTACGCCGGGCATCACTACGCCCTGGAGGGTCAGTGAGTTCTGCTGGTTGAACTGGGTTCGATTGGACGGTTCCACATCGTTGCTGAAACTCACCACTCCGCCCAGGGGGACCAGCTCGCCGGTATCGGCGCGGATGTAGTAATCGTTCAGGGCCTGAGCGTCCAGACGGAACTGCTGGTCCACCTGCGGAATGACCTGGTAGGAGCGGCCCTCCATGCTGAAGCGGTTGATGTAACCGCCGCCCAGCATGCTGGAGAGCGCCTGACCGACGTCCTGCATGGACAGGCCGAGGTCAGCCACCCGATCCCGATCCACGTTGATCCGGGTAATCGGTCGGTCAAAGTTGATCGACTTCTGCAGGAACATGAAGTTGCCGCTGCCCATGGCCTTGCCCAACAGTTCGTCTGCGACCTGGTCCAGTTGCTCGTAGCTGCTGCCGGTGGTGATCACGAACTGGAACGGCAGGCCGCCACCGGAACCTGGCAGCGAGGGCCTGGGGAACACAGCGGTCTGGAGTCCGGTCACGTTCTTGAGTTCGGCGTCCAGCTTTGGCTGTACGTCAAACTGGGAGATCTCCCGCTGGCTCCAGGGGGCCAGTTTGAAACCGCCGAAGACCGCATTCGGCCCGGTAAAACCGATGATCATGAAATCTTCCTCGTACCCGGGCAGCTTAGACATCCGTTCCTGGATTTCGTCGCCGTGCTCCTGCAGGTAATCGAGGGTGGCGGTCTGGGGGCCGAGGCCCTGATAGAACAGGATGCCCTGGTCCTCAGTCGGTGCCAGCTCGTTCTGGCTCATCATGGCCATAAAGTAAATGGAACCGAGTACGACCACCGCGAAGAAGACGACCACGGACTTGGTCTCCATCAGCGAGCTGAGCGCTCGCTTGTAGCCATTGGACAGACCGTCGAAGCTCCGTTCGACCAGGCTTTCGAACCGCCCCGGATTCCCGTGGGGCTTCAGCACCAGGCCCGACAGCATGGGGGAGAGGGTCAGCGCGACGACACCGGAAATGACCACGGCGCCAGCCAGGGTGAAGGCGAACTCGGTAAACAGCGAGCCAACCAGGCCGCCCATGAAGCCAATGGGCGCGTACACGGCCACCAGCGTGGTGGTCATGGCGATAATCGGTACCGCCATTTCCCGGGCGCCCTTGATGGCAGCATCGAACCGGGACTCGCCCTGTTCGATGTGACGGTGCACGTTCTCGACCACGATGATGGCATCGTCCACCACCAGGCCGATCGCCAGCACCATCGACAGCAGGGTCAGCAGGTTCAGGGAGAATCCGAACATCAGCATGATGAAAGCGCCACCGACCAGCGACAGTGGCACCGCCACGGAGGGGACGATGGAGGCGCGAATCGACCCGAGGCACAGGAAGACCACGACCAATACGATCACCAGCGCCTCCAGCAGGGTCTTGATGACCTCGTTGATGGAGTCTTCAATGAAGTCCGAGGCGTCATAGGCCAGCCGGACGTTCAGGCCCGAGGGCAACTGGCTCTCGATGTCCGGAAGGGCATCTTTCACCAGGCCGGCCACGGTCAGCGGGTTGGCGCCCGGTGCCAGTTCAATGGCCACGTAGGTCGCCGGATCGCCCTTGTAGAGCGCGAGCTGATCGTACGACTCGGAGCCCAGTTCCACCCGGGCGATGTCCTGCAGGCGAATCTGGGTGCTGCCGGACTGTTTTACCACCAGGTTGCGGAACTGGTCGGGATCGGCGACATCGGTGTCGCTGGTCATGCTGATCTCGGTGTACTGGCCCTTGGTGTTGCCGACCGCCGCCTGGTAATTGTTGGCACGCAGCTTGGCGACCACTTCCGGCGGCGTCATATCAACCGCTGCCAGTCGCTCCGGATCCAGCCATACCCGGAGCGCGAATCGCCGGCCAATCAGTTCCGCTTTACCGACGCCCGGCAGCGCCTGCAACTTGGGTTGCACCACCCGGGTCAGGTAATCGGAGATCTGGGGCACCTCCAGTTCGCTGCTGTAGAAAGCGATGTACATCAGCGCCGTGGAGTCCCCGGTCGTGGAGGTGATGACAGGGTCCTGAGCTTCTGCCGGCAGCACGTTGCGCTGGCTGGCAACCTTGGCCTGGATCTCGGCCAGTGCCGCATTGGCGTCGTAGTTGAGCACCATCTTGGCTTCGATGGTGGACGTGCCCTGGGAGCTGGTGGAGGTCAGGTAATCGATACCACTGGCCTCGGCAATGGCCTGTTGCAGCGGTGTGGTGATGAAGCCCTTGATCAGGTCGGAACTGGCGCCGGGATACGCCGTGGTCACGGTGACCGTGGTGCTTTCCAGCTCGGGGTACTGACGGATCTCCATCTCCATGGCGGCCCGGGCACCGAGCAGCAGGATCAGGAGGCTGACCACCGTCGCCAATACGGGGCGGTGAATAAAAATATCGGTAAATCGCATTATTCAGACGCCTCCTGCGATTCGCCGGACTCGTCCTGAATCTGCACCGGCTGACCGGCCCGAAGCCTCAGCAAGCCCTTGGACACCACGGTCTCGCCTTCGCCCAGACCGGCCAGGATGGCAACCCGGCTGTCGCGGGTTTCGCCGGTGGTGACGGTGCGGCGGGTGACAACCTGGGTTCCCTCGTCGTTCTTGCCGACGACGAAGACGAAGTCGCCATAGGTGTTATAGGAAACCGCAGTGCGAGGCACGGTCACCACTTCGTTGTCCCTGGGCTGGCGGGTCATCACCGTCGCGAACATGCCGGGGCGAAGCAGGTTCTCGTTGTTGTCGAGTGTAGCGCGGATCCGTACGGTGCGGGTTTCCGGATTGACGGACGTATTGATGGCGCTGACCGTGCCCTCGAAGGTCTGGTCGGGTACCGCGGCCACAGTTGCAAGCACCGGATAGCCCGTGGCTACGTCAGGAAGATGCTTTTCCGACAGGGTGTAGTCCACGTAGATCGGATCCAGCATGTTAATCTCGACAATGGGGGTGCCGGTGGCAATGTACTCGCCCTGATCCACCATGCGGATACCGAGCCGGCCGTCAAACGGGGCCCGGATGATCTTCTTGCTCAGCTGGGCTTCGGCTTCGTTCACCCGGGCGCGGGCGGCATCGAAATTGGCCTTGGCTTCGTCGTACTGGGACTGGGATACGGCGCGCTTGGGCAGGAGGTCGGAAACCCGCTTGAACTCCTGTTCGGCGAGCTGGGCCTCGGCCCGACGGGTGCGAAGTGCCGCCTCATCAATCGCGGAATCGATGCGGATCAGCACGTCACCTTTCTTGACGGTGTCGCCGGATTCGAAATTGATGGTCTCAATGACGCCGGGTACTTCGTTGGCGACTTCGATGCCGTTGACGGCTTCGATACTGCCCACGGCCTTGATGGCGGGTGTCCAGAGTTCCTTCTCCGCCTGAACGGCGGAAATCTGGGCGGGTGGTTGCGGCTGCCCCATCATTTCCTGCATCTGACCAAACTGGTAGAACTTGTATCCAAAAATGCCGCCAAGGACGACGCCGAGGAAAATGATAACGATCACGAAGCGAGAGGCAGTGCGCATAATTCGGTTCCTGGGAATCGGGCGTTATAGGTAATCCATAAAACATAGCATCCTATAAAAAACCGATGGGGCTTGTCACCGGTTTGTCAGTACTTCCGCGTAGTCTATTCAGATAGTTGCGTCGATCTGGCCCCGTCGGGCGGATCGCGGACGATGCTGGTATTGTCACTCAGGTAAGTGACAGAATTACGAACCGACATTCTTGAAGGATCAGCCCATGCAGTGGATTCTCGGCCTCGCTCTGGCGGCTGCCGTTTTTGTGATTCTTAAAAAGTGGGGCGCCCTGACGCCCGAGAAGCAGAAATCGGCCATCTGGAAGATTGCCCTGTTGGCGGGTGGGGCGCTGCTGGTGTTCATGGTGCTGACCGGTCGCGTGCATGTGCTGACGGCAGCGGTAGCCGCGCTGATTCCTCTGCTCCGCAAACTGCCGGCTGCGTTGAAGTATGTCCCGCTTTTTCGCCAACATCTTGGGCCGGGCGCTGCCGACGGTGGCCGTGAAGGCCAACACCGGGCCACCACCGCCGATGGCAGTATGTCGGAGCGGGAAGCCTGCGAGGTACTGGGCGTGGCGGCTGAATGCACGGAGGAGGAGATCGTCGCCGCCCACCGGCGACTGATCCAGAAACTGCATCCGGACCGGGGCGGCAACGATTACCTGGCCGCCAAGATCAACGAAGCCAAGAGCATCCTGCTTCGTCGCTACCGGTCCTGAGGCTCAGGGCAGGATGTCGACCTTGACCTCAAAGCTCCTGTTCTCGCTCCGGCTACTGCTGACACCGTAGGTAATTCCGGAACGCTGGCTGTTGGCGTCGGTGGAGGTGCTGCCGAGCGACACCCATTGCCCCGGCTCCACCCGTCGTACCGTGACCAACGCCTCGGTTTCGTACCCGGGCAGGGACGCTGGGTCCTCCTCGAAGGATACGATATTCAGCTCGATGGCATGGTCGGAAATGACCTGGGGGCTCACCAGGAATCCGCTCCGGGTTTCGACCTGTTGCAGAATGGCGGCGGGGTTACGCCCGCCCTGGATGGCAAACGGCAGGGTGCGGACCTGACCCGACGTCACGTGGGCCGACTGGCCATCCTGCACGATGAGGCTTCGCTGGCGGGCATTGCTGGTGCTGGTGACCTTGCGCTCAACGTTCACGTTGAGCCGGTCCTCCGAGCCGGAGAAACCTGCGCCGGAGCGCTTGCCGCCGATGTCTTCCGTGGATCGGACACTGATGCGCAGCTGCACGGCCGCCACGTCCAGGGTACCAATGAGCATGCCGATTTCATCGATCAGTTGTTCATCCCCACGGACCACCACCTGCTGCCCCCTTGCGGTCACAGTCAGTGACGTGTCCTGGTAGAGCGACCGGATCTGGTTGGCGACATCGCTGGCGGGCCGGTTGCGAAGCTCGAAGACCCGGGCCTGGGATTGCGCCAGGGCGCTCGTGGATAACAGGCACAAGGAAACAAGCAGCGTTATCGCTGCGGTCAGGGGACCGGCGCGTCGTCGGAGGTAGGAGGGCATTACTGTTGTCATTTCTGCTCCTGACCCCGCCACCGACTTGAAAAAGTCGGGCCAATGGGGTTGCCAAGTTGAAAACGGGGGGTATATATTGAAAAGCATGAAGACGACACATGCGACCTGTCAATTGAATGTTCTGCAAGCTTTCGGTGAGAAATCGAAGGCGGCAGGCGTTGCTGTGTTTTCTTGGTGGTTTGGTTATGGCTTTTATTTTAGCCAGAGCCCGGGCCGCCCGTAAGATCTTCATCGACCGAACAACGAGGAAGGCAGCCCGGCAGAAACCCAGGCTGCCACCGGACTCAAAAAGCCCCGACTGGTAGCCCAGCCGGGGCTTTTTTGATTCTGATACAGGGAAATAGGAACGCTGATATGAACATGCCGCCTAGTACTGACGCACTTGAGGGGAACGAAGCCCTGACCGGTGCTGAGCCGCTGAGCCAGGCCTCACTGCAGCCACGCCAGGAAGTCGCTTTGCCGACCCCCTCCGCACTCCGTCAGCAGCTGCCGGTTGATGCCGCACTGACCCGACGGATTGCCGGTCAAAGGGAGGCGATTCGTCGAGTCTTGAGGGGAGAGGATGACCGAACCCTGATCGTAATGGGGCCGTGTTCCATTCACGATGAAGTCGCAGCACTGGAATACGGGGAAAAACTGAAAACCCTGGCGGATGCGGTGAGTGATCGTTTCCTCGTTGTCATGCGGGCGTACCTGGAGAAGCCGCGTACCACCGTGGGCTGGAAGGGGCTGCTCTATGACCCTGAGCGCACCGGTTCCGGGGACCTGAATGCCGGCCTGGTGCGTTCCCGGCGGTTGCTGCTCAACCTCTCCCAAATGGGCCTGCCGCTGGCGACCGAGGCGCTCAGCCCGTTTGCGATGGACTATCTGGGCGATCTGGTGAGCTGGACGGCTATTGGCGCCCGCACCACCGAATCGCAGGTTCATCGGGAGCTGGTCAGTGGCCTGCCCATGCCGGTCGGATTCAAGAACGGAACGGATGGGAGTGTTGGGGTGGCCACCAACGCGATGAAATCCGCCGCCCACCCACATCATCACATGGGGGTCTCCATCGACGGCGCGCCGGTGATGATAACCACCGCGGGTAATCCGGATACCCACCTGGTGTTGCGCGGAGGCCGTGGCGTGACCAATTACGATGCCGACAGTATTGCAGCGGCCGTGCAGTCGCTGGAGGGTGCCGGGCTGTCAACGGCGATCATGGTCGATTGCAGCCACGACAACGCCCGGAAACAGGCCGAACGCCAGTTGGACATTGCCCGGCAGGTGATGGCCCAGCGCCAGGCCGGCAATTCCCATGTCCGGGGCCTGATGCTGGAAAGCTTCCTTGAGCCGGGCCGGCAGGACGACGGCGATGACCTGGTTTACGGCTGCTCCATCACCGATCCGTGCCTGGGCTGGGACCAGACGGAGGCTCTGATCCGCTCACTGTAGAAAGCAGCAGTTGACCGGCCAGAAGCAGCAGGACACCGCCCATCATGCGGTCAAGCCAGTGCCCGAACCGGCTGAACCCCCGGCGGACCTGGGGCAGGGTAAAGAACACGGCGACCAGGGCGAACCACAGGGCAGTCGCCACGGCCATGTAGATACCGTAACCGGCCTGCAGCCCGATGGGCGTGCCGGGGTCGATCACCACGGAGAACAGCGAGACGAAGAACAGCGTGGCCTTAGGATTCAGCGCGTTGGTCAGGAAGCCGAGTCGCAGCGCGGCGAAGCCGGACTGTGCCTGTCCGGGGCCAGACTCGACATAGACGCCGGTGGCGCGAGAACGGAGGCACTGCACGGCAATCCAGGTCAGATAGAGGGCGCCGACCACCTTGAGGACGTTGAACAGCCACACCGATTGCTGAATGACCAGGCCGATGCCCAGCAGTGAATAGGCAACGTGCAGCAGAATGCCCAGGCCGATGCCAACGGCGGTAAGAAGGGCCTTGTTCCGGCTCTGGCTGAGCGCCTGCCTGAGCATTACCGCAAAATCCGGCCCCGGGCTGGCAACCGCCAGCAAATGCACCAGGGCCACGGTGAGAAATTCCGGCCAATAGCTTTGCACGTCTCGATCCCCTGATCGTCTGGTTTGCAAACGCACAGCTTAAGCCAATTCACCGATGATTTCTCCTCCGCCCGACGGCAATCCTTCCTGTTGCCCTCAGCCGTTACTTCTATACTGGTCAATGGTGATAAGCCTACCTCGATCCGTCACGCTGACGGGCGGTTGCATGGAGATGCCAGTATGGATAAGCGAGTCGTCGACGTAGCCATCATTGGAGTCGGTACTGCCGGTATGGTGGCGTACCAGCGCGTCCGAAAAGCCACCGACCGGATCTTGCTGATTGAAGCGAACCGGTACGGAACCACCTGTGCCAGGGTCGGGTGCATGCCGAGCAAGTTGCTGATTGCCGCCGCTGATCGTGCCCACCAGATGGAGACGGCGCCCCTGTTTGGCGTGTCGGCGGGTGGTGTCGGTATCGATGGCAAGGCCGTCATGAAGCGGGTTCGTCAGGAACGGGACCGCTTTGTTGCGTCGGTGGTGGAGTCAGTCGACCGGTTTCCCGATGCGCATCGCCTGTTCGGGCATGCCCGATTCGCCGGCCCCAAACGACTGATGGTGGAAGTGGGCAATGGCGAAGAGCAGGAAGTTCGGGCTGAACGCATCATCATTGCCACCGGCTCCCGCCCGAATATCCCCGCCTTCCTGAAGGAGGCCAAGGACCGGCTGGTGGTGAACGATGATCTGTTCGAGTGGCAGACACTGCCGGAATCGGTGGCCGTCTTCGGCCCCGGCGTCATCGGCCTTGAATTGGGCCAGGCCCTGAGCCGTCTGGGGGTTCGGGTCAGGATGTTCGGGGTGGGCGGTGCCATCGGATCCATCCGGGATGAATCGATCCGGCAGTGTGCGCTGGCAACCTTCAATCGGGAGTTTCCGCTGGATCCGGATGCCGATGTACGGACGATCGAGCGCACCGGCGAGGGGGTCCGGGTAGCCTTCCGCGATCCGGAGCGGGGTGTGGTGTCCGAGACGTTTGATTACCTGCTCGCGGCAACCGGCCGGCGTCCCAACGTGGATGGCCTCGACATCCAGAACGCCGACATTGAACTGGATGACCGTGGCATGCCCGTTTTCGATCCCCATACCCTCCGGTGCGGTGACAGTCATATCTTCATTGCCGGTGATGCCAACAACGCCCTGCCTCTGTTGCACGAAGCGGCGGATGAAGGCCGTATCGCCGGGGATAATGCCGCCACCTACCCGGACGTTCGGGCGGGTCTTCGCCGGACGCCGCTTGCGGTGGTGTTCACCGACCCCCAGATTGCCTCGGTGGGCCTGACCATTGATGAAGTGAATGAGCGATGCCGGGGGTGCTTCTCGGTGGGAGAGGTCTCATTCGAGGATCAGGGCAGGAGCCGTATTATCGGTCAGAACCGGGGGCTGTTGCGGGTTTACGGCGAGCATGGCAGCGGATTGTTGATGGGCGCCGAAATGTTCGGACCGGCCGCCGAGCACCTCGCTCATCTGCTGGCGTGGTCGGTGCAACGCCGGCTGACGGTCAGTGAGGTTCTGGACATGCCGTTTTACCACCCGGTCATCGAAGAAGGCTTGCGCACAGCCTTGAAACAGCTCAATCGCAACCTCAGTCTTGGCCCTGAGCCGGCTGAAGGTTGCACCGATTGTGGGCCGGGCGTCTAGAGGCCCACAACTCTGCGTTGGCGTGACTATTCAGGAACAGTTACAGGGTGCTCATGGCCCACTCCGTGTCGGGTTGGTGCTTCCGTGAGTAAACGCCAGTTGCGAATCATTGTTAAATAAATTGGGGGGAAGATCGTTGATGGTGATCATCGATTGCCATCAATATTTAGAAATCCATATTGTTAAACTATCGAGTGGATTGGCGAACTTCACTTTCCCCAGATCGGTGGCCGTCTTAGAGTGGCGCCATAGACATTCCAATCACCGTCAAGGAGATACGAGATGGGTAAGAACTTTATTGGACTGGACACGGAAAAAACCGAAAAGCTGGCAGCGTCGCTGAACGATCTGCTGGCCAACTACCAGATCTTTTACATGAACGTGCGTGGTTACCATTGGAACATCAAGGGCGACAACTTTTTCGAACTGCACGTGAAGTTTGAAGAGCTCTATGATGATCTTCTGCTCAAGATTGACGAGATTGCCGAGCGGGTGTTGACACTGGGCCACCGCCCGGCCCACGCCTACAGCACCTACATCGAGAAGTCGGAAGTGCCGGAACGCAAAGACGTTTCCGACGGCCGCGAGGCGATGGAAAACATCGTCGAGAGCTTCGCCAAGCTGATCGGTAAACAGCGCGAGCTGCTGAGCCTTGCGGGCGATGCCGAGGACGAGGGCACAGTGGCCCTGATGAGCGACTACATCTCGCAACAGGAAAAAACGGTCTGGATGTACCGCAGTTACCTGGGCCATTGAGGCCGCAGAGACTGAGAAAGGGCGCCGTGACGGCGCCCTTTTTTGATGTCCAGCCCGCTGCGGTGAGTGGCTAGAGCGCCGATGTTACAGAGCCGGTCGCCGCGTGGTCGAAGCGCAGGTCAAGCGGCGGCACCTGTTGATGAAGGAACCACTTTTCGGTGACCACCTTGCGCGTGAACCATTGGGAGCGCATCAGGGTGCTGGCCAGTGGCATCTTGACCCAATCCGGTACCTGCCACCCCTGGTCCAGGTCCGTGGCGCGATTACCAAAACGTTCGGCAATGGCATCGCCGTACACCTGCAGGGACGATGCCGAATAGTCGGCCGCATGGCGTATGACGTCCGCCGCCATCAGTGCGGACTCGACCGCCGGCCGGATGCCCTCGCCACTCTGGGTGTAGGCCAGCCCTGCGGAGTCGCCAATCAGCAGTACGCCGTCATCCACCAGAGGTCGTTCGGCGTGAGCATACAGCAGGTAGGCGTGGCCCTTGAACCGGCCGGGCAGATCCTCTGGAATGCGTCCGGCGTCTTTCATGTCCTGAACGAAAGCCTCAAGGTGCTCGGTCAGCTTGTGATTGTCCTCCCGTCCGAGCCCGATGTTCAGGAAATTGCCCTTGCGGAACACCCAGGCATAGCCCTTGAGGTCTCGACAGAACCAGAGTTCCGGCGTGTCGCCCCGAGCCTTGCAGACGTCCGCCTGTTCCGGAGTCATCTCGAACTCCACTTCCTTGGCCGCGACCACGGTTTCGTGGCTTCCGGGCCCTTCGCCGAGCAACCGTGCCACTGGGCAGAAGTGGCCTCCGGCGCCCACAACCAGTGGTGCCTCCCAGGTATCGTTGATCCGCCAGTTGCCGGCCCTGCGGACAATACTCTTCACCGGCGTCGCCAGGATTTTCGGCACCTCGACCCGGTCCAGGAGGTAGGCGTCGAACTCGCAACGGCGGATGCCATAGCTGACCACTTCGTGGTGATCGTTCTCCACCGGCGGTTGCCCCATCATGCCAATGCGAAAGCGTCGGATCGGCTGAAGTGTCCGGCCCCGGCTGTACTCGTCCTTGTCCACGTGCAGGGTGTCCAACACCGCCGGTGTCACCCAGCCGGCGCAGGTCTTGTCCCGGGGGAAATTCTGCTTGTCGATGATCAAAATGCGCTTGCCGCTGTCCTGCAGGCTATGGGCGAGCGTGGAGCCGGCCGGACCGGCGCCGACGATGATCAGGTCGTAGTACTCCATCAGACGTCCTCCGGCGCGGCGGGTTGGGCGTAGAGGTCCTGTCGACTCTGGGGCAGGTCGTTGTTCTCACCGTGGGTGAACACGACCTGGAACAGTTGCAGGGAACCGGCACGGAAGGCGGCGATGGAACCCGCGAGGTACATCCGCCAGGCACGGGTAAAGTGCTCGTCGTACTGGTCTGACACGGCGTCCTGATTCTGGTCGAATCGTTCCATCCAGTGGGTCAGGGTCTGCGCGTAATGCAGTCGGAGGTTCTCGACATCCAGAACCGAAAAATCACCGTGCTCGCAGATGGTCATGAACTCGCCGATGCTTGGCGGGTAGGCGCCGGGGAAGATCCGCTTCTCGATCCAGGCATTCATCAGCATGGGGCGGTTGCGCCCGATGCTGTGGAGCAGGGCAATACCGTTGGGCTTGAGACTGCGTTTGATCAGCTCGGACAGGGCCGGATAGTTGTCCTTGCCCACGTGCTCAAGCATGCCGATCGAAACAAAGGCATCGTATTGACCCTCGATGTTGCGGTAGTCGTCCTCCACGTAATCGATCAGGTGATCCAGCTGCTGCCGGCGGGCTTCCTCCCGGGCGTAGGCGAGCTGTTCCCGCGATATGTTGTAGGAGTGGACTTTGACGCCATAATGGCGAGCCATGTAGCGGGCCAGGCCGCCCCAGCCACAACCTGCCTCCACCACCGTCATGCCGGGCTTCAGCCGCAGCTTGCGGCACACATGCTCCAGTTTGGCGAGCTGGGCCTGCTCCAGGGTCAGGTCGGGTCGCTCGTAATAGGCGCAGGTGTACTGCATTTCGGCCTGGTCCAGCCACAGCCGGTAGAACTCGTTCCCCAGGTCGTAATGGTGATGGATGTTCTCCTTCGCTTCCGAGATCCCGGTTGACCTCGGATTGTGGTTACGCCACAGCGCATCGAGCCATTTCGGCCAGGTCTGTCGCGCCGCATGAACCGATCGGTACAGGGTCTCCATCAGGTCCGGCAACTCGCCCTCGACTTCCAGCCGTCCGGCACTGTACAGGTCGCCGAACGCCAGATTGGGGTTGGCCACCAGTGAATAGAGCGCCTTGGGATCCGACAGGTGCAGCACATATTTCGCTTCCTGGCCCTGTGGCTCGATCACATCCCCGTTCCACAGCCGGAATCGAATCGGAGGCGAGCCGGCCATTCGCATCAGTTTCGCGATGAGCCAGCGCTCGTAATTGTGGGGTTGCCGGTCAGTCTGCGCTGCTTCCAATGGCAAAGTCAGCACGTGCGGCTTGTGTTCGCGGCCCGTCTGCTCGGTTTTCTGGGCAGTACTCTGAGTCATGGATCCTGTTCTCCCTTCTTGCCTTGCCTCAACGTCACTGTCTGGATGACGACTTTTCGTGGGGGCATCTCCCAACTACCGATCTGAGAATCGCCGGTTCTGTTTCTCAGTATAGGAAACGTTCAGGTTTTGTCAGGTTGGGCGGAGATTTGGGGAAATTGTCGAGAGTAGGCGGATTTTTGAGAAAGCGGGACAGAAAAAAAACCGGGCTCGAAAGCCCGGTTTCTATCGATCAGTAGCTGGCGCTCATCCCGAACCACTCGGGGAAGATGACGATCATCGCCAGAACCAGGATCTGGATCAGTATGAAGGGAATGATGCCGCGATAGATATCCACGGTCTGCACCTCCGGCGGCGCCACACCTTTCAGGTAGAACAGGGAGAACCCGAAGGGTGGGGTCAGGAAGCTGGTCTGCAGGTTCATGGCGATCAGGATGGCGAACCAGAGCATGTTGATGCCCATGGCCTCGGCCACCGGTGCCAGGATCGGTACGATGATGAAGGAAATCTCCACGAAATCGATGAAGAAGCCCAGGATCAGGATGACCAGCATCGACAGGATGATGAAGCCCCATTCGTCGCCGGGCAGGGCATGCAGCCAGTCTTCCAGCAGGTAATCGCCGCCGGTGTAGCTGAACACCATGGAGAACGCGGTCGCGCCGATCAGGATGGCGAAGACCATCGCGGTGACCTTGACGGTGTCCTTGGCGCTGTCCCAGATCATCTGGAACGAGAACTGCCGGTAGATCAGGGCAAGAATGACGGCACCGACACCACCGAGTGCGGAGGATTCGGTCGGGGTGGCGATGCCGCTGAAGATGGAGCCGAGTACCACAATGATCAGTGCCAGCGGTGGAATGATGGCCAGCAGGGCCGAGATGATTTCCTGCTTGCGCGAGCGGGTCGGATCTTCCGGCATGGCCGGTGCGGTTTCCGGCTTGAGTCGGGTCAGGACCAGAATGTAGATGATGTACAGGCTGATCAGCACCACGCCTGGCCATACCGCAGCCTTGAACAGATCGCCCACCGGCAGCCCGATAACGTCGCCGAGGATGATCAGGATGATGGAGGGGGGAACAATCTGCCCAAGGGTGCCGGACGCACAGATGGTGCCCGTACTCAGGCGCTTGTCGTACTTGTGCGCCAGCATGACCGGCAGGGAGATCAGACCCATGGCCACCACACTGGCGCCCACCACACCGGTGGACGCGGCGAGCAGGGCACCCACGAGGATCGTGGAGATGGCCAGGCCGCCGGGCAGACCGCCGAAGAGGCGGCCCATGGAGGTGAGCAGCTGCTCAGCCAGCCGGGTGCGTTGCAGGACAACCCCCATGAAGATGAACAGCGGCACGGCCATCAACACGGTATTCTGCATGACGCTCATGATGCGGAACGGCATGAACGCAAACAGGTCCATGCCCTCGGCGTAGATGCCGAAAAACAGCGCAACGCCACCGAAGGTGAAGGCGACCGGGAAACCCAGCATCAGCATCAGCATCGCGACGCCGAACATAATCATGCCGATCATGCCAAACCTCCCGCGCTGTGCTCGCCTGTGTAGCTCTTCTCGCCCGACAGCACTCGGATGGCGTGGGTGACCATGCCGATGCCGCTGGTGGCAATGAAGAATGCGGTGATCGGTATGACCGACTTGATGAGGTAGCGGTGGGGCAGGCCGCCCGGATCGCCACTGCCTTCACCCATGTTGTAGGAATCCAGCGCAAAGCTGTAACCGTAGGTGCCGATCAGGTAGGCAAAGGGAATGACAAAGATAACGGCGCCGACAATGTTGACCCAGGCCTTCGCCTTGTTGTTCCAGTTGGTGTAGAAAACGTCGACGCGAACATGGCCGTCCGAGCGCAGTGCGTAGGGGATACCAAACAGGAACACGATGGAATACAGATGCCACTCCATCTCCTGCAGGCCAATCGACACTTCGTTGAACGCGTAGCGGGAAACCACGTTGTAAAACACGTTGGCTGCCATCAGTATCATCGCGATACAGGCGACCCACCCACAAAGATTGGACAAGCGAGCGAGGCCCTCGTCCAGTTTGATAATCCACCGCATTGATAATCCTCCGCCAACCGGGTTGACGTTTTTTCAGCTGCTATAAACGACAAAACCGGGACCCTCAGAGAGCGATCCCGGCTCCGTACTGGCCGTTATCTTACTCGACTTCGGCCATTGTGTTGAGGTAAGCGCGCTCGGAAATATCCGTGTAGGCGCGGCTCATCTCCAGGTAGTTTTCCTGAGACTCGACAATCTTGCTGGCGAGTTCATCACCTGCAGCGGCTTCATTCAGAAGCTTCTGGTTGGCCTCATACATGGCGTGGAAAACTTCCTTCGGGAACGTCTTGATCTGCACGTCCGGATGCTCTTCCTTGATGCTGGCCCAGGCCTTGGCGTTTTCGTGCTGGGATTCGATCAGCATGTCATAGGCCGCAGTACGCATGGAGATGCGCAGGATTTCCTGCAGGTCGGCGGGCAGTTTCTCCCAGACCTTCTTGTTGACCAGGAACTGCAGCTCGGTCGCCGGCTCGTGCCAGCCGGTGTAGTAGTAGTCAGCAATCTGCTGGAAACCCAGACGCAGATCCAGAGCCGGGCCTACCCACTCAGCCGCGTCGATGGTGTTACGCTCAAGCGCGGTGTACAGCTCGCCCGGGGCGATGTTGGTCGGGCTGACGCCAACCTCGGCGAACACCTCGCCGGCAAAGCCCGGAATCCGCATCTTCAGGCCCTGCAGGTCATCCACAGATTTGATTTCCTTGCGGAACCAGCCGCCCATCTGGATGCCGGTGTTGCCGCCCGGGAAGGACATCAGGTTGTGCGGCTCATACACTTCCTGCATCAGGTCCATGCCGTCGCCGTAGTAGAACCAGGCGTATTGCTCCAGCGCCGTCATGCCGAACGGCATGCTGGTGAAGAACAGGGTGTTGGGAACCTTGCCTTTCCAGTAGTAGGAGGCAGAGTGGCCCATGTCGTACTGGCCGGCCTTGACCATGTCGAACACACCGAACGGTGCCTTATGCTTGTTGGCGGAATCGATGCGGATGCGCAGACGGCCATCGGACATCTTCTCAGCCATGGCGGCCATGTTCTTGGTGGCATCGCCAAAGATCGGGAAATTGGGGCCCCAGGTTTCTGCGAGACGGAGAGTGAACGTTTCCTGTGCGAGCGCCTGTGTGGCGGCAAAGGTAGTTGCCACAGCCAGCACAGCCGCGGAAAGAACAGAACGGATCTTCATTGCTCTTCTATCCTCTTATCGTTTTTGTATGTAGAGCGCCTTCCTTTGGGAAGGGTCAACTCGTAACGGTAGTTCAAGTTAACAATTATCGTTAGGAAACGGAATGAAAAACCCGGTCGCCTACGACGTAGGTCGTAGGCCTGTCTACACGTCGTCCATGCGCCCAATCTGGCGCGCCAGACGCATGGCCTCATGCTCCTCCAGCGACCTGAGATCCTCCAGCAAGGTCTTGGCCTCGGGTATCTCTGCCTTGCCAATCAGTGCGTCGTAGAGGTCCATGACCTGATCGTGGAAATCAAAAATCTCCCGCTCGATACCTTCGAAATCCAGGTCCGCGTAGTGGGTATCGCAGGTTCGATGGGACTTGATCGGTTTGTGATTGGCGTAGTCATACAGGCGGGTTTTCATGGCCTTGGAGTCGGCCTGTTTTTCAAATTCGGCAACCGCCTGTTCCAGCTTGGCTTCGTGACTGCTGACGTAATCGAGCAACGCGCTTGCCCGCTCATCGGCATTCAGGGCTGCCGACTGATGAAGGCTTTGGGCCAGATAGGCGTGGAGCTGGCGGGTCCAGTCGATGAGGTCCTCGAACGTCTTGATTTCCATGGCAAACTCCTTGGTGCGGGTTTGTCGTTTCCCGGGGATTTGTCTTTCAGTCTAGTCAAGAATCGGCCCGGTCGCGTTGGGTTGAAACCGTCACCACGCCATCAAGCCGGGACGCCGGGGCAGGGACGGAACGCGTTTCGGCTTTGTTTCGCCACGCCCTGAACCTCGCGAGCGTCGGCCTCTCCACCGTATAGTGAATGAGGCTGGCCAGGGTCAGAGCGGTCGTCAGTGCCAATACCACGCCCAGCCAGCCCGGGAGCCCGGCCTCATAACTCCAGCCAATCACCCCGTAGCCGATGTTCTGGTGCACCAGGTAGAGGCTGTAGGACAGGCTGCCCAGCCAAAGCATCGGACGATTGGACAGCCAGTTCAGGCGCCCGGCGACGGCCAGGGCAAATACCCCGAAGCACGCGAGCACGAAGAGGCTGTAAGGCAGCTTGTAGGCAATCAATCCGTGACCAATGCTCAGGGCCAGCATGGCATTGTCGAACCTCGATCCCCCGCCGTCGCGGTGCCGGCGGTAAATCAGCATGCCGGCAACGAACAGCGGTGCATACTTTACAAACAGCAGGTCCTTGACGAAAAACTCCAGCGCCGGCGGAATCTGTTTCCACCAAAGCACGCCGGCGTAGCTGATGATCACCCAAACGGCCAGGGCCAGGCGCAGTTGCGACCACCGGCGCAAGCCGAAAAACAGGAGCGCCATCCAACTGTAGAAGGTGACCTCCACCACCAGGCTCCAATAGGCCCCATCGACGTGGGCCTTGCCCAGGTACTCATGAAGCAGGGTGGTGTTCAGGATCGCGACTTCCAGGGGCACCGCCCGGCTCTCCGGACCGAGCCAGTGCACGGACAGGAACGTCAGCGCGATGGCGGCCCAGAGCGCAGGCAGCAGACGCACGGCGCGGGCCAGACCAAACCAACCGGCGCTGCTGGTCCGTTCCAGGGTCATGAAGATGACGAAGCCGCTCAGGATAAAGAACAGGTGGACGCCGTACCGGCCAAAGAGCAGAGTGGTAGTGACGGCCTCCGGCAGGTCAAATCCGTGCCCAAAGAGATTGTCGTAGTAGGGCAGGTAATGAAACAGAACCACTGCCAGGGCGGCCAGGCCGCGTAGGGCATCAAGGCTGGCTAATCTGCTCGGTGATGAGGCCATGAGTCGCTTCCTGTTTAATGAAGCTATAATAGCCTGCTTTGCGGGACGACAATACGGTTTGAGACTACCGTTGGCTTGCGGCGCCTATACGATGTGTTAATTGATGACGCGCCCGGAGTCCGGCTCAGGAACAACGCAAGGAGTTGCTGTAATGACCACCCCATTGGGCATTATTGAAGGGTTTTATGGGCCCCTTTGGAACTGGCAGGAGCGCCGTCAACTGGTGCGGTCACTGGCCCCCCATGGCTACCGGTTCTATCTGTATGCGCCCAAGGCGGACGCCTTCCTGCGACGCCGTTGGCAGGAGCCGCATCCGCCTGCGCTTGCGGCGGAACTGGCAGAGTTCGGTCGTTTCTGCCGGGCCGAGGGTGTCCGCTTCGGCATTGGCTTGAGCCCGTTCGAAGTCTTCAACCACTTTAACGATCAGGCCCGCGATGCCCTGGCCGCCAAGCTGAACTGGCTGGACCGGATTGGCATCGATGAGCTGGCGATCCTGTTCGACGACATGCGCTCGGGTACGCCGGAACTGGCCCAGACCCAGGCCGATATCGTGCATTGGGTCCGGGATAGAACCTCGGCAAGCCGGATCAGTGTCTGCCCCAGCTATTACTCGGACGATCCGGTTCTGGATCGGGTCTTCGGTCAGCGTCCGGTCGATTACCTGGCGACCCTGGGGCGCAAGCTCGATCATTCCGTGAATGTTTTCTGGACCGGTGAGGAAGTCTGCTCGAGGGAGATCTCGCCGGGCCACCTGAAACGGGTCGGCGACCTGCTGGGGCGTAAGCCCGTGTTGTGGGACAACTATCCGGTCAATGATGGTGACCGGATGTCCCGGCATCTGCACCTGCGGGGCTTTACCGGCAGGCCGGCGGCGAACGCCGCCCACCTGACCGGACACGGGATCAATCCGGCGTTACAGCCGACACTGACGGCCATTCCGGCCATAACCCTGGCGGAATCCTATCGGCTGGGGCCCGAGTACCAGTATGGTCAGGCGTTCCGACACGCGGCGCGGGAGATCCTGGGGCGTGAGCTGGCGGAGCAGATACACGCCGATCTGCTGGTGTTGCAGGATGCCGGGCTGGGCCGCATCGGGGATGAGAAACGGCAAGGTCTGTTGCGAACCTACGATGCCTTCGACCACCCGGCGGCCAATGAAATCCTGCGCTGGCTGATGGGGGACTATCAGGTCACCGACGAAATGGTGGCCACTCAGTAGGCCGGATTCTCACTTGAGATAGTACTCGACGGTGGACACCACCCGGACCGTCTTGACCGGTTGCTGCCCTTCCAGGATGCCCGGGGCCTGGTCCCGGGCCAGAATCTGGAACACGCCCTGATTGGCCCGGCGTAAACCGGCCAGTTCTGCATCGGCATCCTGGGCGAACTGCGCGGCCGCCTCTCTGGCCGAGGCCGTGGCCTCGGCGATCATGTCCGGTTTGATGGCGTTGAGCCCATTGAACAGGTAGGTGGGGCCGGCCGGCCCGTAGTCTGACGACAGGATCACCCCGGAATCCACCAGTTCGCTCACGCCCTGGGCGGCGCGCTGGATCTTGGCGATGTCGTTGCTGCGCACCATCAGGGTTTGATTGATGATGAACTTCTGCTCGTTATTCGTGCCCTGGTAGGGGGTGGCCCGGGTGTCAGTGACGTCCAGCCGCTGGAGTTCGACAGCACCTTGATCGATGGCCTGGAGCTTCAGGAACGCCATAATGGCTTCCCGGCTCTGGCGGGCAAGATCCTGGGCCTCGGTCAGGGTGGTGCCGGTCGCGACAAAGCGAATCGGCCAGAGCGCCAGGTCTGCGTTCACCTCCCGCTCGGCGACGCCTTTGACGGTGACGTAACGGTCGCCGGTTCGCAGTTGGGTCAGTCCGTCGGCTATCAGTGACGCGGAAACGATGGCGCCGATGGCAAGAATCAGGGCGACGATAACCTTCATGTCGGTTTCCTTGTGTTGCGGGACCCGGGAGGCGGGGAGTGCTGCTATCCTTGAATCAGGGTTCAGACTAGCGCCTTGTGGCGGAGTCGAAAAGGGGGAGGTCGTGGTTAAGGTTGAAATTGTTCGGGGCAACATCGCCTCGCAGCCGGACATCGATGCCGTGGTCAATGCCGCCAACACCCGGCTGATGCCGGGCAGTGGCGTGGCCGGTGCCATTCACAGTGCCGCCGGCCCGGGGCTTGCCGAAGAATGCCAGGCGCTGGCGCCCATCGCGCCGGGTCAGGCGGTGATCACTTCCGGGCACCGGTTGCCAAATCGGTACGTCATTCATTGCCTGGGGCCAGTGTACGGAGTGGACGAGCCATCTGATCAGTTGCTGGGCGACTGCTACCGCAACGCGTTGATGCTGGCGGACCAGCACCAGCTGAGTTCGTTGGCGTTTCCCGCCATCTCAACGGGCGTGTTTGGCTACCCGGTGGACCAAGCCGCCGACGTGGCGTTCGCGGCGATTGCCGCGATGGTGCCGACACTCCGTTCCGTCCAGCGCATCCGGTTAGTGCTGTTCAGTGCACCGGATTACGCGGTGTTCGAGGCGGCACTCAATCGCAGCGGGTTGGCGTCGACTGACTGAACCGGGCGGTCATGGCTGCCCGTTCCCGGTCGGGGTCGCGAAACTCCGTTGGCAACGGTTGTATGAAGTACAGAAAGTCCCCGAGCCGACGGTGTTTTGCGGTCATCGGAGGCGCCTGGCCGTCGGGCCAGAACACCGGCGTGATCACGGCAACGGATAGGTCCGGCGCGCGCTGTTCCAGCATCGCGACGGTACCCAGGCGTTCCTCGCTGTGGAAGGTGCCCGTGATGTGAAGAATCTGATGGTCGGGATAGGCCTGGACCGCGTCCAGAATTCGCGTAGCCATGGTGTTATCCCGCAGAAGTTGGGCCTGATAGGTCCTCTGCATGCGCTCGTTCACGGTCGGATCGGCGTCCCCGTGGCTGCCGGAGATGGCGGCGACAAACTTCTCCTGGTAGGCGGGCGTGTCGGCAAAGGGAACCCGGGGTAACTGGTTTCGACGCTCAGCGCTGAGGGTATCGAGGTAGTCCGGTCCCTGGCGTCCGACGCAGCGCACGATTCCGGCCGGGGCATTGGCCGCGAGCACGGGAATGTCGTGTGTTCGCGCAAATTCCACCAGAGGTCGATAAGACGCCCGGTAGTTGTCCCAGGCGTCGGCGTCTTCGATGAGTTCGGTTTCACCCATCTGCCCCGCCAGGTAACGGTTCAGCGCCTCCTGGTGATCCAGTTCGAATTGTTCCATGGTCAGCACCTGCTCCGGACGTTGCCGGTAGAGGGCGGTCTGCAGTCGTGACTGCAGCAGGTGGGAGCCGTGGTGGCCGTGATACTCGCCCACTACAACCACATCGACACCGGACAGATGCCGCGCCAGGGCTGTCACATCCAGCTGGTTGCCGGTGGCGGCCTCGACAATGCGTGCGTCATACTGGGTGTCGGGCGGTTCCAGTGAAGGGGTCATACTTGAGCAACCACCAAGACCGATCAGGGCCATCAATAACAGGGAACGCGTTCGTAGGTTCATGCCAGCAGTATACGAAAAGTCCGCGTGTTTGGTTGTGGTTTGCGGCCGCTCCCCCGGGCGATCCCGTGGCGACGGTCGCAAGATGAGGTAGAATCCGTCGTTTATCCTAGGCGAACCTATCATGTCTCACCGAGCCCATTTGTTCTCCCTCCGCTTAGCCCATGCTTTTCGAGAGGCTTGCCTGGACGAGCGGTACGGCGGGCAGAGACTGCTGCGGGATATCTTGGCGGGCCTGACGGTGGGCATCATCGCCATTCCTCTGGCCATGGCCCTGGCGATCGCCAGCGGCGTTGCCCCCCAATACGGGCTTTACACCGCGATTGTCGCCGGGTTTGTGATTGCCCTGACTGGGGGTAGCCGGTTCAGCATCTCCGGACCGACCGCCGCCTTCGTGGTGATTCTGTATCCGATTGCCCAGCAGTATGGCCTCGGCGGCCTGCTGCTGGCGACGCTGATGTCGGGCGTGCTGCTGGTCATCATGGCGCTGATGCGCCTGGGCCGGTTCATCGAATACATTCCGGAGTCGGTGACCCTCGGATTTACCGGTGGCATTGCCGTGGTCATAGCCACCCTGCAGGTACCGGACTTGTTTGGCCTGTCGCTGGCCGGCCTGCCGGAACCCTATTGGGAAAAGCTGTCGGTACTGGTACAGGGACTGCCAACCCTGGATGCCATGAGTACGCTGGTTGCCGGGGCAACGCTTGCCGTGATGCTGCTCTGGCCCCGGCTGAAAACGCCGGTACCGGCGCACCTGCCGGCCGTGGTCATCGGCAGCTTGCTGGCGCTGCTGCTCAACGCCGGTGGCGCCGCCATCGACACAATCGGATCACGGTTCGGCTATCTGTTGCCGGACGGTTCCATGGGCGCGGGCATCCCCCCGTTTTTGCCGGAGCTGGCCTGGCCCTGGCATCGGCCCGATGCAGTGGGTGAGCCGCTTGGGCTCTCCTGGTCCATGGTCCGGGAGTTGCTGCCGTCGGCGTTTGCCATCGCGATGCTGGGGGCCATCGAATCCTTGCTGTGTGCGGTCGTGCTCGATGGCATGACCGGCCGCCGCCACAGCGCCAACAGCGAACTCCTGGGTCAGGGTATTGGCAACCTGGTCACCCCGTTTTTTGGTGGCATTACCGCTACGGCGGCGATTGCACGTTCGGCCGCCAACTATCGTGCTGGGGCCGAGTCGCCGGTGTCCGCCATGGTGCACTCCCTGGTGATCCTGCTGGCGCTGATTTCCCTCGCGGGTATTTTGGCCTACCTGCCGATGCCGGCCATGGCCGCCTTGTTGGTGATCGTGGCCTGGAACATGAGCGAGGCACCGAAGGCGATCCACCTCCTGAAAACCGCGCCCCGCAGCGACATCCTGGTGTTTCTGACCTGTTTCCTGCTGACCGTGATCCTGGACATGGTCATTGCCATCACAACCGGCGTCCTGCTGGCCGCGGTGCTGTTCATGCGTGAGATGGCCCTGATGACCCGGGTCACCGACATCACCGACAGCCGGCGGGTTGCTGGCGCGTGCCTGCCCGATGGCTGGCGGGTGTTCAAGATCAACGGGCCGCTGTTCTTTGCGGCGGCAGACCGGGTTTTCGGGGAATTGGCATCGCTGTCACGGGAGGCCCGTGGCTTCATCCTGTACATGGACGGGGTCACGGTCCTCGATGCCGGCGGGCTGTCTGCGCTGAACAAGCTGATCAACGTCTGCCAACGGGATGGCACAGCCGTGGTGATTGCCGACCTCCAGTACCAACCCCTGAAGGCCCTCGCCCGGGCCGGTGTAAAGCCCATCGACGGTGTCAGCCAGTTCTGCCCGTCACTGGACGAGGCCCTGACCTCAGTGCGGAACCGATAGTTGCTATAATTATTCGGGAAATCAGTTGATTATCGGCTATGCTGGCGGTAACGCAACCGATTAATACAGGATGTCCATGCTACCGTTCCGGATTGTTGACCGAATCAAGTTCGTCGTTGAACGTCAGTTGGTGAAGGGCGCCGGATTCCAACTTCTCGTGGTGGCCGCGTTCATCGCGCTGATCTCGCTGATTGGCGGGTTGCTGGTGGTTCCGCTGGGCGCGACCTTCGACAACGTCGGTTCAGCGATCTGGTGGGCCTTTCTCCGGCTGACCGATCCGGGTTACCTCGGAGACGACGTCGGAACCTGGCAACGGTTTGTCTCCACCCTGCTCACCGTCAGCGGCTATGTCGTGTTCATGGGTACCCTGGTGGCGATCCTGACCCGCTGGTTGATCGCCAAGATGGCTGACCTCGAACGTGGACTGACGCCGGTCACCCTGAAGCACCACATCGTTGTGCTGGGCTGGACCAGTCAGACCCTGCCGTTGCTGTCGGAGTTGCTGGGATCGTCTGGCCGGATGCGCCGGTTTCTCGAGAAGCATGACACCCAGAAGCTGAACCTGGTCGTGCTGTCCGAAGACGCTTCCGCGGCGCAGGTGCATGAATTACGCAGCGAGCCGGGCATTGGCCGCCGGGCCCGACAGATTAT
Organism: Marinobacter arenosus; assembly: GCF_019264345.1. NCBI lineage: Bacteria > Pseudomonadati > Pseudomonadota > Gammaproteobacteria > Pseudomonadales > Marinobacteraceae > Marinobacter > Marinobacter arenosus. Next base: position 1,934,309 of record NZ_JAHVAO010000001.1, on the reverse strand, counting down.
CCTGCGCTCCGGGTCGGCGATCCAGCCCGACGCCCTGCATCGGGTCGCCTGCCTGGATGCGGCTGCGGTCATTGTGCCCAGTGCCAACACCGATGCCAGTGGTCTGGTGACGTCGGATGTCGAAACCGTCAAGGCCTTGCTGTCCATCGCGGCGCAGGCCCGCCATTACCGCTCCCCGCTGCCGTTCGTTGTCGCCGAGATTCAGGACGTCCGCAAGCATCCGGTGGTTGAACGAGCCTACCCCGGCGCGGTGGAAGTCGTCGCCGGTGACGCCACCATCAGTCGGTTGATGGTCCAGAACATCCTGCATCCGGGGTTATCCGAGGTCTACAACGAGCTGCTCACGGCCGGGTCCGGCAATGAGATCTACGTCAGAGGTGGGGAATCGGTCGCTGGCCTGTCGCTCGGGGAACTGGCGTCGGCCCGGCCCAATGTGATCGTGCTGGGACTTCTGCGCCGCCACGAAGACAGCTGGGAGGTCCAGCTGGTCGCGCCATCGGACACCCGGATCAATACGGAGGATCGGGTCGTCATGATGGCCCGGGATTACGCCGAAACGGATCCAAATCCCAAACTGCCGGCCTTGCCCGTCATCGATTTCAAGGAAGCGCGCCCGAAAAGCCGCACCCATGACCATCGTGGCCGGCGAATCCTGATTCTTGGCTGGAATCGCAGGGTACCGAGCCTGGTCGCAGAGTTTGCCAGTTATGCGGATCTGGATGTTCAGGTCGACATGGTCTCGGTGGTCCCGTCCCGCGAGCGGGAGCAGGCCATATTCCGCTACGTGGGCGAGTTTCCCCAGGCTCGCTGCCACCATATTGAGGCCGACTACATGGTGGAAGGTGAGCTCAGACGCCTGATGCCGTCGGCCTATCATGCGGTTATTCTGCTGAGCAGTGACCGGCTCGCCTCGGGTGAGGAAGCAGACGCCCGGGCCATGGTCGGCTACCTGCAGTTGGAGGATATCCTGGCTGAAAGTCCGGAGCGGCCGCAGGTGATCATGGAGTTGAGTGATCCGGATAACCGGAATCTGCTGTACGGCCATCGCAGTGAAATGCTCATCAGTCCGATGATCCTCAGCCATATTCTGGCGCAGGTGGCCTTGCGGCGGGAACTGCGGATGGTGCTGGATGAGTTGTTTACGGAGGGCGGAGCCGAGATCCAGTTCCGGGACCCCGATGATTACCCGTTACCGGCGAGCGTTGACTTCCAGTTGCTGGAACGAATTCTGGCGAACGAAGGCAAAGTGGCGTTGGGTGTGTTCCGCGCTCGACCGGATGACAGTGGCCGCCACCTGGTACTGAACCCCGCGCGCAAGCTGTTTCTCGACATCCAGCCCGGAGACCGGCTGGTGGTTCTCTGCCGTACTCGGTAACCGCCCTGATGATGGTCCTTCACGTCCGCTCATGCCGGCTGGGTCCGGACTCTCGGCAGCATTCACCAGAAAAATGCTGAAAATAGATTATATAAATTTCAATTATAAATTTTTAAGCACTAAAGTAACCCTCAACGTCAGCGCTATGCTCAAAAAGTGAGCAGGTCGTTGGCTTCGGACGTTGCTGTACGCTACTCCGCACCGACTTAGAAAACCAACGTAGAAAGGATTGAGACCATGCCCTACGCACAAGACGTTGACCAGATTGCTTCGCTGTTGAAGCAGCACCCGACCTGGAACGCCATCAACCCGAAGCACGCTGCTCGCATGCGCGCCCAGAACAAGTTCAAGACTGGCCTGGACATCGCCAAGTACACCGCCAAGATCATGCGCGAAGACATGGCGAACTACGACAAGGATACCTCCCAGTACACCCAGTCCCTGGGTTGCTGGCACGGCTTCATCGGCCAGCAGAAAATGCTGTCCATCAAGAAGCACTTCGGTTCCACCAAGCGTCGTTACCTGTACCTGTCTGGCTGGATGGTTGCCGCCCTGCGCTCCGAGTTCGGTCCGCTGCCTGACCAGTCCATGCACGAAAAGACCGCCGTTTCCGGTCTGATCGAAGAGCTGTACACCTTCCTGCGTCAGGCCGATGCCTGGGAACTGAACCACCTGTTCCGTGCCCTGGAAGAAGCCGAGAACGCCGGCGACAACGCCAAGGCGGAAGAGCTGATCAAGCAGATCGACAACCACGAAACCCACGTTGTGCCCATCATCGCGGACATCGACGCTGGTTTCGGTAACGCCGAAGCGACTTACCTGCTGGCCAAGCAGATGATCGAAGCCGGTGCTTGCTGCATCCAGATCGAAAACCAGGTGTCTGACGAGAAGCAGTGTGGTCACCAGGACGGCAAGGTAACTGTTCCGCACGCGGACTTCCTGTCCAAGATCAACGCCGTTCGTCTGGCGTTCCTTGAGCTGGGCGTGGACGATGGTGTCATCGTTGCCCGTACCGACTCCCTGGGCGCTGGCCTGACCCAGAAGATCGCCGTGACCAACGAGCCGGGCGATCTGGGCGACCAGTACAACAGCTTCATCGACGGTGAAGTGATCGAGAAGGCAGAAGACATCAACAACGGCGACGTCGTGATCAAGCAGAACGGCCAGCTGGTTCGTCCGAAGCGTCTGGCTTCTGGCCTGTTCCAGTTCAAGCCGGGCACTGGCGAAGACCGCGTTGTGCTGGACTGCATCACCAGCCTGCAGAACGGCGCTGACCTGCTGTGGATCGAAACCGAGAAGCCGCACGTTGGCCAGATCGCGGCCATGGTTAACCGCATCAAGGAAGTGGTTCCCGACGCCAAGCTGGTTTACAACAACAGCCCGTCCTTCAACTGGACCCTGAACTTCCGTCAGCAGGTGTTCGATGCCTGGAAGGAAGAGGGCAAGGACGTCTCTGCCTACGATCGTGCCAAGCTGATGAGCGAAGAGTACGACAACACCGAGCTGGGTCAGCTGGCTGACGAGTGGTGCCGTAACTTCCAGCGTGACGGTTCACGCGAAGCGGGTATCTTCCACCACCTGATCACGCTGCCGACATACCACACCGCGGCCCTGTCTACCGACAACCTGGCCAAGGGTTACTTCGGTGACGAAGGCATGCTGGCCTACGTTGCGGGTGTACAGCGCAAGGAAATCCGTCAGGGTATCGCCACCGTTAAGCACCAGGACATGGCTGGCTCCAACATCGGCGACGACCACAAGGAATTCTTCGCTGGTGAAGCGGCTCTGAAGGCCGGTGGTAAAGACAACACCATGAACCAGTTCGGTTAATCGAACGGTCTGGTTGTCGCTCCCGGGCTTGCCCGGGAGTCACGAAAAAGCCCCGCCATTGGCGGGGCTTTTTTTTGCCGGGACCGTGTTACCGGAACGCTGCCTCGCGAAAGCGCTGAATGCGCTCCTCGGTGACCGGGTGGCTCGACAACAGGTCGCCAAGCCTGCTCCAGTGACTCTTCTCTTCCTCACCTTCGTCGTCCGCGTCACCCTGACTGACATCCTCCAGTTCCGCCAGTCGGGCCATGATGTTGGCAAAGTGCCCCGGATCCAGGTCATGCCGCTGCAGGGTTTCCAGTGCGTACTGGTCGGCCTGCCGTTCCATCTTGCGTGAGTAGGAAAGGCTCATCAGTACCGCCGGCACCATCACCGTGGTGTCGGAAAAGGCCGACAGGTCGCCGGTCATCATCACGATCAGCCAGAAGGTCAGCGACGACTGGACCATGCCCTGCATGCCATGACGGTGTTCCACATGGCCGATTTCGTGGGCAAGGATGGCCACCAGTTCGTCGTCATTTTCTGCCAGCTCGACCAGCTCATCGGTGAAGATCAAGGTGCCGTCGGGCAAGGCCAGGGCATTGGCTCCGATCGCCGGCGCCGAGCGGAACAGGACCGTCAGTTCCTGCCCGCCAACCGGTGTCAGGAAGGGCTCGAAGTGGCGTTGGAGCGACTGCTGGCGATCGTTGGAGAGTTCGGAAGGGTCGAGCCAGGTGCTGTCCAGGGAAGCCAGCGTCGACTCCCCGGCCTGCTCGGCGATGCTGTCAGGCAGGGCATAGGCGATGGCCTTGGCGGTCCAGGGAACGCCGTAGACAAAGGCAAACGCGGTGACCGCGACGGTGACCACCACCGCCGTCAGGATCAGCCCCAGGTGGTTCTCCAGCCGATGCAGCAGGCGCGCGATGCGTCCCGTTGACGCCCTCCGGCCAAGCTGGTCCACGCCATCGTTATCGCTGGTTTCGAAGACGCCGTCATCCGGCAGGTGAAGGTATCGCGGGGTGTTGCCCACCCGTGGCGAGATGGTGAGATCCTGCAGCGACAGGTGCCGTTGGTGGAATGCGGTGGCCAGGATCAGCTCACCACCGACAGAACGCAGCAGGGCGTCCTGTCGGTGGGAATTGTCGCCGGAATAGAACTGCCCTTCAATGGCCAGATCAGATAGCGGCGAATTCGACATCAAAGGCATCTCCCAGTTCCTGACCCAGGGCGCTGGCGCGGTTCTGCTCAGCGGCGACGAAATGGTCCAGATCACCGGAAATCAGCATGGTTGTACAGGCGGCGCGGTAGCGCGCCATGCGAACTTTGGCCCAGGGCGTGAAGAGGCCAAGGGTGAGGACGACCAGCAGACTGTTGCTCAGATAGATCCAGACCATCTGTGCCGGCCCCAGTTTCGACTCGAAGCGGTGCTCGGCCAGCTCGGTTGAGTTCAGGAACAGGTTGGCCACACCGGCCATGAAGAAGCCGAAGAGCGTCAGGTAACCGATACCGCCAATGATGGCGGCCAGCACCGGCATGTTTGCCTGGGCGCTCAGGTAAGCGCCGGCACCGAAGCCGAGTGCCAGCAACAGGGCCTTGCCGAACAGCAGGTAATACGCCTTGGTCGTCACGGCCAGGTCAAAGCCGGTGGTGCCGTAACGGCTGCCGTTGGCGACAAACTGGTGGGTTTTCTTGAGTACCAGAGGCGTCAGCAGCATCAGGCACAGCAGGTTCAGCAGGGGCCATACGAAGGCGACCATGAAGGCCTGGCCGTAGGTGCCCTGGAAGTCAAACCGGATGTTGCGGTAGGCGCTGTTGATGGCGTTGAAACGCAGTGAACGGATCATGATCCAGGGCACCAGGAACAAAAAAGCGACGGCGAAGGCGATGGCCGCCTCGACGAACAGTTCCGACAGGGCCACGTAGGCAACCAGGACGGCGAGTGCAATCAGCCGGCCCTTGAGGATGGTGATCGGGCTGGCAAGATACTGGAAGCTGGCGCCGTCCAGAAGTGTGTTGCCATAGAAATACTGGTTGTTGCGAACCGTGGCCCAGGCCGAATAGATGCCCAGGGTCACGATGGTCAGAAGGATATTGACGATCCAGATGCCGAAGTACTCGCCGCCCCGCCCGGTGAATTCCAGGGGAGCGCGCTTGCGGTTGCCAGAGGCTTCATCCGTGTCATTGGCCGGCGCGGTTCCGGCCGGTTCCTGTTGTGCCGGGGCCGCCTTTGCCGGGGCGGCAGGCGCTCTGTTCTGGGATGAAATCCGAACGTCGGCACCGGCAGCGGTCAGGCGCTTGTGGTAGATCGCCGCCTCTTCGTGGTTCAGATTGGACTTGATCGCCGGTGCGTCGGTGGTTGGGGCGAACAGGCGTTCAATGCGTTCATCGGTGGCGTTGAAAAGATCTTTCAGATTGGCTTTCACCTGCGGTTCGTCAAATCCGTCCAGAATCTGTCCCGCAAACACGATCTGATAAAGCTCTGTCGACATAAACCTTCCTTACTGTATGGCTTAACGATACGGAGCCAGGCCCCGTCTGTGCGTCCCTGCCGTGGCAGAACGGTAACATGCCTGACATTACCAGAATTTCATGACCGGTTTGTGAGCCAGCCGACATTTAGGCGACAGATGTGTGACGGAATCTGGACACCGGCATTCTGGATTTTTAACACCGGGATAGATTCCTATCTTCATGAATCGAGCACTGAATTCTTCCAAGTGTCCTTGAAGACGATAGACAAGCTGTTTCACCAATGAAACAGGTGTCCGGGATTTATCCGCTCTGTGCGTTCGGGTGGAAACCAAAAAAAAGGCTATCAGATCAATCTTTTGCCGAGGGTGCAGGAAAAGCTGGCACGGGAATCGCTTTGGCCCCCCGGCGGGTCTGGACCCTGCTGTCTCCGATAGTCATCGGTTTGGGAAAGGATCCCCTGGAAACCAACAACATCAAATCAAAGGAATTGACGACATGACTATGAACAAAACCGTGCTTGCGACTGCCATTGCACTTGGCCTGGGCCTGTCCGGAGCGGCTATCGCCGACCCAACCCTGGGTGGAAATGGAGATCCAAACACCAACGCCAACAACGGTTCGACCGCCACGAATCAAGACAACAGCAACACCGCCACGGATTCGTTCAAGATTTCCGACAGTGGCAATGACAACTCCGACAACTCCGATAATTCCGACAACAGTGTCGATGTGAAGGATTCGTTCAAGATTGCGAACAGCGGCAACGACATGTCGGACAACTCGGACCACTCCGACAACAGCACTGATTCCGATCTCGAGCTGTCCCTGAGCGTGTTCATGAACGAGGGCGAGCTCGAGGGCTCGGTATCCGACGTGTCCGCCACCTACGGCGATGCGGCTGGTGCCGGTAACTCCACCATGGCCAGTGCCTCCAACGAGATTGGCGGTGGCTCCGCCAACTTCACGGGCGTGGGCGCCTTTGCCCAGAACGCCGGCGTTGGCAGTGTGACCCAGGCCAACGTGAGCGTTCAGTCCAACCTGTCAGCAGGTGGCAACTGAGGGAAGATGGCTGTGGCCCCGGTTCGGGGTCCGGCCTGTTTCCTGCCAGGAGGCATGTCATGAATGACTCAGTCAGATGGATGCTGAAGGCAGTCTGGGTGCTGATGGTCCTGGGGTCGGCCACCACGGCCGGCGCCGAGGAGTGGTTGGGACTGGATCCAATGAGTGCCGACCAACTTGACGGCGCCAGCGGGCGGCAGGGTATCCCCCTGCAATGGCAACTCAATGACGCCGAGCAAAATGCCACGGTTACGGGAAATGTCTTGTCCGGGTCCTCAGTGACCGGCGACAACACGATCTCTGACCAGGCGTTTGGCAACATGAGCGGCATCGCCACGGTCATCCAGAACACCGGAAACCAGGTGGTGATTCAGGACAGCACCCAGGTAAATATTCTCATAAACCGATGACAGGAGGTGGGCCATGGCAATGTTGAGGCTAGTGTCTGTAGCCGCAGGTGCTGCCCTGCTGTGGCCCACTGCGTTTGCCGGATCGGTGATGATTCCGGGCTTGGGCGGTGGGCTTGAGATGGAGGTCGAAAGCTTCCAGGAACAGCGATTCAGTTCGGTGATGCGACAGCAGTATGACTTCAGTTGCGGTTCGGCGGCACTGGCTTCACTGCTGTCTTTCCATTATGGGCATGAAGTGACCGAGGCAGACGTGTTTACCGGCATGTTTGCTCTTGCCGACCCGGATAAAGTGCGCCGTGAGGGCTTCTCCATGCTGGATATGAAACGGTACCTGGAGTCCGAAGGCTATCAGGCCGACGGTTTCCGGCTGCCGCTCAGTGGCATCCGGGAGAAGGTACGCCTGCCGGTGATCGCACTTGTGACGCTGGAGGGGTACCGGCACTTCGTGATTATCAAGGGCATCAGTGAGCGGGAGGTGTTTGTTGGCGACCCGGCACGGGGCCTGAAAGTGTATCCACGAGAACAGTTTGAAAACTACTGGGATGGCTCTGCCTTCATGATTCGCAGCCACATTGCGCAGGGGCGAAAAACCTTTGAGAGGGATGGCAACTGGGCGCACTACGTGCGCGCGCCCGTGTCCAGGGGCCCGGACGGCCCCTCTCTGAGCCATACTCTGCCTTATTGGCCAAATCCAAGGGAGTGGTAGAACAATGATCAAACAACACGGCTTTGCCGTCGTCGCGCTGGTGTTTGCGGGGACCTTGCTGGCAGCGCCCACGACCGGCGGTGCCATCTTCCCGGCTCAGGCGCTGAGCAACGATGAGCTGGCGTCCCTGCGGGGTGGTTTTCTGCTGGACGATCTCGAAATCCGGATCGGGCTGGAGCAGGTGGTGTCCGTTGACGGAGAAACCCTGGCCATCAACCGCCTGAACATTCCCAACCTGAATCAGGTGGCCAATGGACGCGCCGTGCCCCATACGGTGGAAACCATCGTGGGTAAAGCCGGCGGCCAGGCACTGATATCGTCGGCATCGAAGGACGGCGGCTGGATTACGGTCATTCAGAACAACCTGAACGGCACCGAGATCCAGAACAGCCGGCAACTGAACATCGAACTGAATAACCTCGGCGCCGGTCTGAGCCGGCTGCCGGATGCCATGCGTGAACCCGTGTTACAGATGCTTGGCCGCTAGGCGACCTGGACGCCAGGGTGGGCCCCGGCCGGCGGCGTTCAGAGGGTGATCGGCAGCTTCAGGGTCAACTCGCTGTTGGGGGCGTTTTCAGTGACCCCCACGTTCACGGTCAGGCTCAGGGTGGTGTTGGTTGACAGTCTCTGGGCCAGGCCGAAGGACAGCGAACCCACCTGGATGCGGTCAAAGTTTGCCCCGAACAGGTCGCTGTTGGTCTCGAAGCTGGTTTTGCGGATGACGGAGTGGTCGTAACCCAGGCTGAACGAGGTCCGCTCGTTGAAGGCGAAGCCCATGCCGAATCCGAAGCGCACCACGTCCCCGGGGTCGACTTCACCGCCGTTTTCCGGTCCCTGGTCCTCCTTCATGGTCCAGACGTAACTGAGGCTGCCGTACAGAACGGCCGGGTCAGACGGGTAGATGAACGAGAACCCCGGCTCAAAGGACCAGAATCCGGATCCGGTGGGCCGCTCCTCCAGTTCCACCCCGATGGGGTTACCCTCGCTGTCTTCCACCACCCGCTGGTCAACATCGTAGGGCCCTTCCCCCGTGGGCGTCTTGACCCGGAACACGCCGATCACGTAGGGCCAGCCTTCCAGGCCGTCGTTCAGCTGATAACGCGCCGACAGCTCGACGTCCCCGAGGCCTTCGCCCGAGGACTCCCGAAGCGTATCGACGGGGGTTCCCTCAAAGGCCTGACGTTCCCTGAGATCCTCGTTGACGCTCAGCCAGGGCACTCGGACATCGGCTTCAAACCGGCTGGTGAAGCCGTATTTGAAGGTCAGGGCGCCAACGAAGATGTCCCGTTGAATCTCGGAGATATTGATCAGGCCCACAAGCAGGGCCGGAATCACGGTGTAGCCCTCAATGGCGACCCGGGTGGCGTTGCTGTGGGCGTGGGAAAACGCCGGTTCGATGGTCAGTCGCCCCGGCCGGGTGACGATTCCGCGGTCGGAGGTGATGGAGGCAATGTCGGTGACCTGCTCTTTCTTCGCTTCAGCTTCTTCGGGGGATGCCGGGACGTCCCCGGCAGAGTCCGTTTGCGCAATCCCCGTCGCGGGCATCAGGCAGGCGCTGGCGAACAGCGGAAAGAGTAGCGGTTTTCTCATGGTGGATCTCCCTTGTGGTGTGAGCCCTGTCGGTGATGACCCGACTGGGGACCGGCGTTGTATTTGTCCATAAGCCGGTAAAACGAAACGCGTGATATCTTCAGGATCCGCGCAGCGGCGGAGACATTGTGGTGTGCCAGGGCCAGGCTGCAGGACAGCGCCTGGCGGTCAGCCCGGGCCCGGAATTCTTCCAGGCTCAGGTTGGAGGTGGCCGGCACATCCCCTTCGGGGCCGGTTGGTTCCAGCCCCAAGTCGGCCGGTTCGATCACCTCCCGGTCGCACAGGAGTAGGCCCTGTCGCAACCGGTTCTGCAGTTCCCGGAAGTTGCCAGGCCAGGAATGGTTGACCAGGCGCTGAATGGCCGCTTCGCTGAGCCGCTTCTGTTTGCCGCCACGGTTGGAGGCTTCAAGGAGGGCTTCGGCCAGCGCCGGGATGTCTTCGCGGCGGTCTTTGAGGGCCGGTAATTTGACCTCCAGTCCGCCCAGCCGGTAGTAGACGTCACTGCGAAACTGCCCGGTTTCGACCAGTTCGGTCAGGGGCTGGCTCGAGGTGGTAATGATGCGACTGTCGATCGGGATGGGTTCACTGCCGCCAATGCGCTCAATCTGCCCTTCCTGCAGGAAGCGCAGGATCGCGGATTGTTGTTCGAGGTTGAGCTCGTCAATGGATGACAGGATCAGGGAGCCGCCGTTCGCCAGTTCCAGGCGGCCCGGATGGGCACTGAGGGCGTGGGTAAACGCTCCTTTCTCGTAACCGAATAGCTCGCTCTGGGTCAGCGAATCGGGCAGGGCGGCACAGTTAACCGTTACCAGGGGCCCGGAAGCCCGCGTCGAGTGTTCGTGAATGAAACGGGCGGCGGCGTCCTTGCCAGTGCCACTCTCGCCGGTGATCAGAACCGGCTCCGGGGTTACCGCGAAGCGCCGGAGCAACCCGCGAACCTGGCGAATGGCCTGGGAGGTGCCCTCCAGTACCAGGGCCTGATAGTCATCGCGGGGAAGGCCGACGGCGGGTTCGCGAATGGTGGCCATGCCCCAGAGGTGGCCCAGCACCGTATCCAGCCGTTCGTGATTGACCGGCAGGGTGTGGAAATCGGAGCAATACCGGGTGATCAGCTGGGCCGTCCGGGTTCCGGTAATAGGCCGATGGGGCACAATCCCGACCCAGTAGCTGAGGCTCAGGGCTTCCAGCCATTGATCCAGCCAGGGCAGGTCGTCGGGTGGAATACGGGTGAGATCCAGGACGCCCACCTTGGCGTCGTCCGGGGGTGACAATTGAATAGGCACCGGATTCTCCGGATTGAAATCGATCAGATTCCATCGAGAGCCCAGCGCCTTGCGCACGGTGGTGTTGGTGTGTGCCGCTGACAACCAGACGAGCGGTCGCTTTTCCATCATGGCAAACCTCCATGAGAGTGATGCCTGGGAAAACGGGACTGCCAGTTGTATAGGGACAACCAGAATGCCGGCAAGTTGCGTTGTCCGGTCACGGCCCTGTGACCCGTCACACGAGCCAGAAAGATGATCTGGCGGTTCAAACCGGTATACAGGATATATGCCAGATTTCTTATCCGTCGCTCATTCAGATGGTTGCGAGATCCGGAATCGAGCTGTCGCGTAAAACTGTAAAAGTACTCGACAGCTGGTGGATCACCCGGCCGGCAATCCATCTGTTATGCTGAGGCAAAATCCGGAAGACGAAGTGGCTTATGGGCGAAATGAAATCGATGGATGCCGCTCGGGCAGCGAGGGAGGACCTGCTCCAGGAACTTGAGCGCACCCGGCAACGAACCCGGGCGCTGATCACCTCATTGCCGGAGGAGAAATTGCCGGTACCGTACCATCCGGGCGTCAACCCGCCGTTATGGGAGATGGGGCACGCGGCGTTTTTCTATGAGGTGTTTGTGTTCAATCTGCTGGATGGCACGCCGAGTGTTGACCCGAGCATGGATGATCTCTGGGATTCGTTCCATGTTGAGCACCGGGACCGATGGAACCAGGCCCTGTTTCCCGGGCGGCAGGACACCCTGGCGTACTTCGATACGGTCTACGATCGCGTGGCCGAACGCATCCGGACCCAGCCGCTGGACGACCGGACCCTGTATCTGAATCGGTACGCTATTTTTCATCAGAACATGCACATCGAATCCCTGATCTGGTGCCGTCAGACCGTCGGCTACGAGGAGCCCCCGGGCCGGACCCGCGGTCGGCCGGCTCCGGGCCGGTCGGTCACCGGCGACGCGGTGATACCGGCCGGTCGCTGGGTGATCGGCATGCCCGGGGATTCCGCGGCCTACGCCACCACGGATTTCGCCTTCGATAACGAGAAGCCGAGATTCGAGATCGAGCTGGCGTCGTTCGCGATCTCCCGGCAGCCCGTGTCGAATGCGGAATTCCAGGTGTTCGTCGACGACGGTGGCTACCAGAAGCCGGAACTCTGGTCGTTCGGGGGGCGAAAGTGGCTCGAGACCGAGGTGGACGTTGCCCTGGTGCACGGTAGCCGGGAGGTCATGCCGCGAGTGCCGAAGCACCCCCTTTACTGGCGCTGGCATGAGTATCAGTGGCAGGAGCGCCTGTTTGACCGCTGGCAGCCCCTGAATCCGGATGCACCGATCACCCATGTCAGTTTCTGGGAAGCGGAAGCCTTCTGTAACTGGGCCGGACGCCGGTTGCCAACCGAGTTCGAATGGGAAGTGGCCGCTCTGGGTAACCGCCCCGGAGCGTCCTTCCGGCGTTTTCCCTGGGGGAACCAGCAGCCCGATGAAACCCTGGCCGACCTCGATGGCCGGTGTCTGGGGCAGAATCCGGTGTACGATTACCCGGAATCGGACAGTCCCTTTGGCTGTCGCCAGATGATTGGGGGGGCTTGGGAGTGGACCAGCAGTCAATTCTTTCCCTATGACGGCTTCCGGATCGACATGTACCCGTTTATGTCGACCCTGCAGTTCGGCGATCACAAGGTTACCCGAGGGGGCAGTTGCGCCACCTCGTCCTGTCTGATTCGCGGCACCTATCGCCAAGCCTATCTGCCGCAGCGGAACGATGTGTTTACCGGATTCCGGACCTGTGCACGGTAGGCCCCCCGGGCGCCTCAGTCGGAGCGTTCGTTGGCCCGGCTGATGATGTGGCTCGCGAGAGCAACACCGGTCTCGTTCATGGTCAGGTAGGCCTCATTGGCGCCGGCCTCACGGATCTGGTGGGCCTCATCGTCGTACAGGGTGTGGGCAACGATATACCCCCGGAAGCCCAGTTTTCTCAGCATGCGTGCGGCAATGAGTTTGCCCTCGATGTCGCCCAGGGCAAGAATGACCGAGTGCACCTCGGGCATGTGCAGGCCGTTCCAGAATGAGGCATCCTCGGCGTCGGCGAACACGACGTTGCGGCCTTCCTTCTGGTGCTTGCTGGCCTTGGCCGGATCAGAATCCAGCCCCATCAATTCCGGTTCCTGTCTTGATACCCAGTCATAGGCCGCAGTGCCCGTTCGCCCCATGCCCATGATCAGGACCCGGGTATTGCCCAGGGACAGGGGCTGTTCGTCCGGGTGGTGTTTCTGGGTTTCGAAGCGACTCAGGCCGGATCCGAAACGCTCGTAGATGACGTGGGCGAAGCGGTTCAGTGGCGCGGAAATGACGAACGAGATCGCGACCGAGATCGCCAGTGGCACCAGCCATTCTGGCAGAGCAACACTGGCGACAATCAGGCCGAACTCGCTGTAGTTGGTCAGTGCCAGCGCGCTCAGGAAGCTGCTTCTCGCTCGCAGACGGAAGGCCAGCAACAGAAAGAAGAACAGGATGCCCTTCAGGGGCAACACCAGTGCCGCGACCAGCGCAAAGGCGAGGGCCTGGCTGTCCGGCAGCCCGCCAATGCCGATCTGCAGGAAAAATCCCACCAGGAACATCTCTTTCACGCTCCACAGGGACTTGGACAGCTCCTGGGAGCGGGGGTGATTCGACAACATGGCCCCGAACACCAGGGCGCCAAGCTCGGCGCTCAGGCCCACGGATTCAAAGCCATACCCGCCCAGCACCAGTGCCACCAGGAGACCGAGCAGCACCAGCAGTTCATCGTGTCCGCTGGCGTCAAGCAGCCGATACAGCAGGGGGCGTAGCAGCGGAAGCCCGAAAACGATCAGCGCCCACTCCGAAGGTGTCTGGCCGGCGGCGAGGCTCATCACGACGAGCGCAATCAGATCCTGCATGATCAGGATGCCGATGGCGACACGGCCATGGAAGGCGCGCAGCTCCCGCTTGGTTTCCAGGACCTTGGCGGCCAGAACCGTTGAGGAAAAGGACAGGGCGATGGCCAGCATGAAGGCGGTTTGCCAGGGCAGGTCCATCAGCAGATACAGGCCCGGGGTGAAGACCGTGCAGGTGATGCCAAAATGCAGCAGGCTGCCGCCGATTACCTCGCGGCTGACAATGGATCTGAGTTTCAGTTTGAGGCCGACCGTGAACAGCAGCAGCAGGACGCCAAGGTGGGCGATGTGGTTGAGCGCGTCGGTGGCTTCGATGGCCAGGCCGGACACGGTGGACAGGCCGCTGAGCAGGAAGCCCGCGGCCAGATAGCCCACCAGTGGCGGCAAACCGACACCTTTGACCAGCAGGCCAAGTGCAAAGGCGAACGAAATCCAGAGAGCTTCAGGCATGCGACATTTCTTTCATCCAACACTGGGCAATGCCTGCAAGGCTATCCTGTTTTACCGGCCCGGTGTAGTCGATGAACGTGGAATCTGCTGAATTTATTCGAAATCCTGGCGGTTCAATGCGCCGACTCAAGGAACGAGCGAAAGAGTTCGGCGGAGCGTTCCGGTGCCTCAATCATGGGAGCGTGGCCAATATCGTCCAGCAGGTGCAGGCGGGCATCCGGAATGGCCGCCACGAACAGCTCGCCGTTGCGGTAATTGATGACCCGGTCTTCCTTGCCCCAGACCACCAGTACCGGATCCCGGATCAGTGCGAGGCGGGACCGGAAGGCGGTTTCATAGCCGCTGTCCCGGATCGCGGCGAAGATCACTTCATTAACCTCGCGGTTGGCAATCGCCTTTTCTTCCATCACGCCCAGAACCGGCCAGGGCACGAACGGCTTCTCCGCCAGTGCGAAATCCATTAGCCGCTCCAGATCCCCCGGTTCTGACGGGATCAGAGGGTTGTCGCCCTCCAGTACCAGACCGACAAGTTCGCTGTCATAGTCGAAGATACCGGCGGGATTGAACAGCACCGCCGTCTTGATGCGATCGGGATAGCGTGCCGAATAAAGCGCGGTAATCGCGCCGCCCATGGAGTTGCCCATCATGTGGGATTCCTTGATGGACAGCGCCTGCAGGATGGCCGAGAGGTGGGTGGTCTGTTCTTCCAGGGTGTATCCGAGGTCCAGTGGCTTGCTGCTGTCACCGTGGCCCGGCAGATCGATGGCGTAAACGTTGAAGTCGGCGGTCAGCTCGTTGGCAAGGCGGGTCCAGTTATCCTTGTTGGCCCCGAACCCGTGCACCATCACAATGGTGTCGCCGTCGGTCATTTCCGAGTTGCGCAGGTAGGCGATCTCAAGCCCCTCCACCTGAATGGTATCCGCTTCCAGCCCCGAGCTTGATCGCTCCAGGTGGATGGCGGTTTCATACATGCTCTGCCGCGAACAGGCGCTGACAACCAGGGTCATCAGGGCAATGAGAAGCAGGTTCAGAGGGCGATGGTGAGGCATGGGGGTGGCTCCGGCTGGGGCGAAAATGGGGACGTCCTGTTCCGGTTCCTACCATATCCCAAAAAAAAGCCCGGTCAACGACCGGGCTTCGATAGCGTGGGCTGGGTCAGGATTGTTCACGGGAAATGGCCCGATGTGCAATGTCCGTGCGATAGAACACGCCATCCCACTGGATGGTTTTTGCCAGTGCGTAGGCTCGTTGCTGGGCTTCGGTCACGGTGTTGCCAAGTGCAGTGGCACAGAGCACCCGGCCGCCGTTGGTCACCACCTGATCCCCGTTCAACCGGGTCCCGGCGTGGAAAACTTTCTCGCCTTCGGTCTCAGTTTCCGGCAACCCGGAAATGACATCGCCCTTGTTATAGCTGCCCGGATAGCCGCCGGCGGCCAGTACGATGCCGACCGACGCACGATCGTCCCAGTCGGACCGGCACTGGTCCAGCTTGCCGTCAATCGCCGCGCCGCACAGTTCCACCAGGTCCGATTGCATGCGCAGCATGATCGGCTGGGTTTCCGGATCGCCAAACCGGCAATTGAATTCGATCACCTTCGGCGCGCCGCTACCGTCGATCATCAGGCCGGCATACAGGAAGCCCTTGTAGGGGTGGCCTTCGGCCGCCATGCCGCGCACCGTGGGATAGATGACTTCGTCCATGATGCGCTGGTAGACGTCCGGGGTAACCACCGGGGCCGGGGAGTATGCGCCCATGCCGCCGGTGTTGGGGCCGGTGTCGCCGTCGCCGACCCGTTTGTGATCCTGGGAGGTGGCCATGGGCAGCACATGCTCGCCGTCGACCATGACAATGAAGCTGGCTTCCTCGCCGTCCAGGAACTCCTCGACCACCACCCGGCTGCCGGCATCGCCAAACGCGTTGCCGGCCAGCATGTCGCGGATCGCGTCTTCGGCTTCGGCCAGGGTCATGGCCACGATCACGCCTTTGCCAGCCGCCAGGCCATCGGCCTTGACCACGATGGGTGCGCCCTGCTCCCGGACGTAGGCCAGGGCTTCATCGACGTCGGTGAAGTTGGCGTAGGCGGCGGTCGGAATCTTCTGTCGCGCCAGGAAGTCCTTGGTGAAAGCCTTGGAGCCCTCCAGCTGAGCGGCGCCGGCACTGGGGCCGAAGACCCTCAGGCCACGCTCCTCGAAGCGGTCGACGATACCGGCAACCAAGGGAGCTTCGGGGCCAACGATGGTCAGGCCGACGTTGTTGGTGGCGGCGAAATTGGCCAGTCCGTCCAGGTCCATCACGTCAATGTTGACGTTTTCCAGGCCCGGCTCACGGGCGGTGCCAGCGTTCCCGGGCGCGACGAACACCCGGTCTGCCTGTGGAGATTGGGCCGCTTTCCAGGCCAGGGCATGCTCGCGGCCGCCGTTGCCGATCACAAGAATGTTCATAGTGAGAATCCTTTAGCTGGTCCGCAATCAGTGGCGGAAGTGGCGCATGCCGGTGAACACCATGGCGATGCCATGCTCGTTGGCCGCATCGATCACTTCCTGGTCGCGCATGGAGCCGCCGGGCTGGATCACCGCGGTGATGCCCGCCTTGGCGGCGGCATCGATGCCGTCCCGGAACGGGAAGAAGGCGTCCGAGGCCATCACCGAGCCTTTTACTTCCAGGTTTTCGTCGGCCGCCTTGATGCCGGCAATTTTGGCGCTGTAGACCCGGCTCATCTGGCCGGCGCCGACGCCAATAGTGCGACCGGCCCTGGCGTACACAATGGCATTGGATTTGACGTACTTGGCCACTTCCCAGGCGAACAGCAGGTCGTTGAGTTCCTCTTCCGAGGGCTGGCGCTCGGTGACCACCTTGACGTCGGACATGGCCACCATGCCCAGATCCCGGTCCTGCACCAGCAGACCGCCGGTAACCCGCTTGTAGTCCATGGTCTGGGCGCGTTCACTGTCAAACTCACCGCAGGCCAGCAGGCGCACGTTCTTCTTGGCAGCGACCAGCTCGACCGCCTCGGGGGCGATGGTCGGGGCAATAATGACCTCCACGAACTGGCGATCAATGATCGCCTTGGCGGTCTTCGCGTCGAGCTCCCGGTTAAAGGCGATGATGCCGCCGAAGGCCGAGGTCGGATCCGTGGCGAAGGCCAGTTCGTAGGCCTGGTGGATGTCGGCGCCAATGGCGACACCGCAGGGATTGGCGTGCTTCACGATGACACAGGCCGGGTCCGCAAACGGTTTCACGCATTCGAGGGCCGCATCGGTATCGGCCACGTTGTTGTAGGAGAGTTCCTTGCCCTGAAGCTGTTTGGCGGTCGCGACACAGGCTTCCCTGGGATTGCGCTCGGCGTAGAACGCGGCCCGCTGGTGCGGGTTCTCGCCGTACCGCATGTCCTGGACCTTCACGAACTGGGCGTTAAAGGTACGGGGGAAGTCGGCATTGTCGTTGTCCGGGGTGCGACCTCCCAGGTAGTTGGCGATGGCACCGTCGTAACCGGCGGTATGCTCGAACGCCTTCACGGCCAGATCAAAGCGGGTGCGGTAGCTGAGCTCGCCGTCATTGTCGTTGAGTTCCTTCAGGACCCGGGCGTAGTCCGCTGCATTGACCACGATGGCGACGTCGTTGTGGTTCTTCGCCGCTGCGCGCACCATGGTGGGCCCGCCAATGTCGATATTCTCGATGGCGGTGGGCAGATCGCAGTCAGGGTTGGCGACGGTCTCCTCGAACGGGTAGAGGTTGACCACCACCATGTCGATTGGATTGATGCCGTGCTCGCCCATGATGGCATCGTCGGTACCGCGCCGGCCCAGAATGCCGCCATGGATCTTCGGGTGCAGGGTCTTGACCCGGCCGTCCATCATTTCCGGGAAGCCGGTGTAATCGGAGACTTCGGTGACCGGAATGTTGTTTTCCTTCAGGAGACGGAAGGTGCCTCCGGTAGATAGCAGTTCGATGCCTCGGTCGGTGAGGGCCCGGCCAAAGTCGACGATGCCGGTCTTGTCACTCACGCTGATCAGCGCGCGACGGATGGGGGAGTTAGCCTGGTTTGCCATGAGTCACTTTCTTCACTGGAGATGAACGAATAAGGGCCTCGCGAATGGTTTCCGGGAGGCCCTTATCATGTCAGGGTGTCTGGATTATAGCAGACCGTACTGCTTCAGCTTCTTGCGCAGGGTGCCACGATTGAGGCCGAGCATGGTCGAGGCCTTGGTCTGGTTGTTGCGGGTGTATTTCATCACCTGCTCCAGCAGCGGTGCTTCCACCTCGGACAGTACCAGTTGGTACACCTCGGTCACGGGCGCGCCATCGAGCTGCGCGAAGTAGTTTTTCAGGGCAACCTCGACGCTGTCGCGCAGGGTAACGCTGTTGCCATTGCCATTCACCGTCTGAAGCTGATGAATATCCTCGCTGGCCGGGGTGCTTAGATTGTCGTTTGCCAAAGTCTCAGCGGTCATGCTGCGAATACCTCTCCATTTCGTAAGCCTGCAAAGTACTGTTGAATACTGTCTGTCTGCTCCAACGCATCGTCGATCGCGTTGAAGCGGTTACGGAACTGTTTGTTCTGGTCGTGGGACTGCAGGTACCAGCCCACGTGTTTTCTGGCGATACGCACACCCATTTTCTCGCCATAGAAGCTGTGCAGGGCGGCCAGATGTTCGATCAGGATCTGTTCCACCTCGTCCAGAGGCGGTTCCGGCAGATGGCTTCCGGTCTCCAGGTAGTGGAGAATTTCCCGGAAAATCCAGGGGCGCCCCTGGGCTCCCCGGCCGATCAGCAGGCCATCGGCGCCCGTATGCTTCAGCACCTGCTGTGCCTTCTCCGGGGAGCTGATGTCGCCATTGGCGAACACCGGAATCCGGACCCGGGATTTGACGTCGGCAATGGTGTCGTACTCGGCGTTGCCGTTGTACTTGTCCGCACGGGTGCGCCCGTGGATGGCCAGGGCCTGGATGCCGGCATCCTCCGCCATCCGGGCGATCACAGCCGCGTTCCGGTTGTCGGCATCCCAGCCGGTACGCATTTTCAACGTGACCGGGATATCGACGGCGGCCACCACCGCGTTCAGAATCTCGCGGACCAGGCCTTCATCCTTCATCAGGGCGGATCCCGCAGCCTTGTTGCACACCTTCTTTGCCGGGCATCCCATGTTTATGTCGATGATCTGGGCACCGAAGTCGGCATTCTGGCGTGCGGCATCGGCCAGCATCTCGGGATCACCGCCGGCAATCTGCACTGAACGAGGTTCCGGCTCCCCCTCATGGTTCAGGCGAGTCTGGGATTTGCGCGTATGCCAGAGCTTGCTGTCCGCTATGACCATTTCCGATACCGCAAGGCCCGCTCCCATTCGGCGGCACAACAGCCGGAAAGGGCGGTCCGTTACGCCGGCCATGGGCGCAACAATGAGCGGATTGGGCAAGGTGTACGGCCCGATTTTTGCCGTCGGCAGCATGATCTGAGTCCGTGTCACAGCGGGTGATGCAAGAGTCGGTACCAATCGATTGTTCAATAAGTAATCGATCCAGTATCCGAAGGGCGCTAATGATACCGTCGGGGGAGTCGTGATTGAAGGGGCTTGATCACGAAAAAACTGATTATTTTTCGTGCTTTCTGGTTGACTTTTGTTCTGTTTGGTGGCGGTCGGCGTTCACTGTCGAGTAAATACTCGCTTACCATTTCAGGGCGTGTAGGGGCGGAAATTGAGATTGTAGTTCACCGCATCCTTGCCGGGGTCACGGATATCGATCGCGATCCGGACCGGCGTATCCTTGGGCATCATGTCGAGATTCTGTCCGTCTCCGGCCAGGTATTCGTCCGGCGTGAAGATGCTCTGGGCGACCACATCCCCGTTCAGGTTGGAAAAAGTCAGGGCGATGGCCGGGAAAGGTTGCTCGAACGCGGCCCGGTTGATGATCACGGCATCCACCACCAGCTGAGTCCGGTTTTCCGGGTCTGTCCGCACCACCAGCTTACGGCTCTGGATCGCATCGACATTAATCAGTGGCTCCAGTTCGCAGCCAGCGAACTCGCAACCTCTCTCGTAGAAGGGGCGCAGTTCCGGAATGGCAGACAGGCGGTCGAACTGGAACCAGGTAACCTGGGCCACCAGCACACCGATCAGGGCGAGAACCACCAGGGTCCAGACAAAGGTGCGGAGCTTGCCGGTGCCGCCGCCCCGCACCGATACCGGCTCCCGCCGAAGGTCGTCGAACGGGATGGTGGCCGCCATGGGTTCGCCGAGCCGTTCGTTCCGGCTGTCGCTCCCGAAATCGGGTTCGCTGGCGGCAAAGGTGTCGGAGAAATCGTCGCCCGGTTTGCTCGCCGTCATGGCCCGAACCGGTTCGGTCTCAACGTCCGGCGTCATCTCGAGTTCCAGTCCTGGTTCCGGTGACGGTTCTGGCGACCGGGGTGAGGGCTGGGACGCGGGTCGGGGGGTTGGTTCCGGGCGAGGCTCCGGTCGTCGAGGCATCTCCGCCTTGCGGGGTGCCTCTGCCTTGCCGGGAGCGGATGACGGTTGATCGGTGTCTTCGAGAATGGCCTCGGCCCAGCTCTCATCCACATCATGGTGGGGAGAGTCGTCATCCGTGTCGTGGAAATCCGAATGACGCTGGCCATCGACCGAGCGGAAACTGTCGCTCAGCTCATCATCGGAGAACGTCATCTTGCTGCCCGCGTACGGGCCCTCAGCGGCGTCTTCCTCGGGGTTGTCGGCGAAGACAAAGTCTTCTTCGGATGCGAAAGACCCGCTCGACGCGGAGCTGCCTGCCCCCGGTTCCGGGGCCGCAGACGCCGGTTTGGGCGGCGTCTGGGGCTGGCTGGTGCGTGGCAGCACCTGGTGATCAATGGCGTTGAACACCGCCATGCAGTTGCCGCAGCGAACCTTGCCCTTGGCGATACCAAGCTGTTCGTCCGTGACCCGGAACCGGGTCTCGCATTTGGGGCATTGGGTCTGCAGGCTGCTCTGGGTCATGCGTCGTTCCTGAAAGCGACTAGGCTACGAGTGCGGAGTTTAGTCGTTAAGGCCTTGTTCGTCATCCACCGTGGCGTCGTCCTGTGAGGCGGATCCACTCTTCGCGCTGTTCCGGTTCGTCCATCACGAACCAGGGCTCGTAAGCGGCCATGACCTCCCGTGCCTGGTGCGACAGGATGCCCGACAGTACCAGGTCCCCGCCAGGTTTGGTCCGGGCGGCGAGATGCGGTGCGAGGCCGATCAGGGGTTGTGCCAGGATGTTGGCCAGCATGACGTCGGCCTTGGTATCCGGTTCGTTGGCCGGCAGGTAGAGATCGAGGCGGCTGTCGTCGACGCCGTTGCGCCGGGCATTTTCACGGCTGGCTTCCAGTGCCTGGGGGTCGGTATCAACCCCAATCACGTGATCGGCGCCAAGCAGGAGGGCGGCCAGGCCGAGAATGCCCGACCCGCAGCCATAGTCGATCACCTGGCGGTTGCGGACATCCTGGCCGTCCAGCCATTCCAGGCACAGTGCGGTGGTCGGGTGGGTGCCGGTGCCGAAAGCCAGGCCCGGATCCAGCATCAGATTGGCGGCGTCCGGGTCCGGCGCGGCGTGCCAGCTGGGAACGATCCAGAGACGCTCGCCGAATTTCAGGGGGTGGAAATCGTCCATCCAGGCCCGTTCCCAGTCCTTGTCCTCGACCAGGGTGACCTCGATGTCGGCCAGGGCCTGCTGGGTTGCCTGATGCCAGGCATCGCGCAGATCCGCGCACAGCTGGTCGATGTCCCGGTCAGACTGAAACAGCCCGGTGACGGTGGTCTGGCTCCACAAGGGGGTTGTGCCCGGATCCGGTTCGTACAGTGGCTGATCGGCGGCGTCTTCCATGGAAACGGCGTCGGCGCCCATTTCCATGAGCAGATCCTCCAGCTGATCCGCATTGTCCGGATCAGCCGGGATCTGAAGTTGTATCCAGGGCATAGGCGTTCCTGCAGTGGTGATGCAGGACGTCAGTCCCGCATCAGTTTTTCAAGGTAATGAATGGTGAAGTCTACCTGTTTGAAGCCACCATCGCGTACCAGTTTTGCATGCAGGGGCTGATTGGTCTTGATGCCCTCGACCACCAGCTCGTCCAGCGCGTTCTTCATGCGCCGGCGGGCGATCTCCCGATCGTCGCCCCAGGTGATCAGCTTGGCCACCAGGGAATCGTAGAAGGGCGGCACGGTGTAACCACTGTACAGGTGGGAATCGACGCGAACGCCATTTCCGCCCGGGGCGTGGAAATGCTTAACCTTGCCGGGGCTGGGCGCGAACGTCTTGGGATCCTCGGCGTTGATCCGACACTCGATGGCATGGCCGGAGATGCGAATGTCCTCCTGGCTGTACTGGAGCGGCAGGCCGCTGGCGATGCGCAGCTGCTCGCGTACGATGTCCACGCCGGTGACCATTTCAGACACCGGATGCTCCACCTGAACACGGGTGTTCATTTCGATGAAGTAGAACTCGCCGTCCTGGTACAGGAACTCGAAGGTGCCGGCGCCCACGTAGCCGATTTCCTTGCAGGCATCGACGCAGGCCTTGAGCGTGCGGGCCCGTGCTTCGGGGTTCACGTTCGGAGCCGGAGCCTCCTCGATGACTTTCTGGTTCCGCCGTTGCATGGAGCAGTCGCGGTCGCCCAGATGGATGCAGTTGCCATGCATGTCGGCGAGTACCTGAACCTCCACGTGACGCGGTCGCTCCAGGAATTTTTCCAGGTACACGGTCGGGTCGCCGAACGCATTCCGGGCTTCACTCTGGGTAATCTGGACGCCCTTCAGCAGGGCGGCTTCGGAATGCACCACCTGCATGCCGCGACCACCGCCACCGGAGGCGGCCTTGATCATTACCGGGTAACCGATCTCGCGGGCAATGCGCAGGGTGCGCTCATCGTCATCGGTCAGCGGGCCATCGGAGCCAGGCACGGTGGGAACACCGGCGCGGATCATGGCGTTGATGGCCGAAACCTTGTTGCCCATCAGGCGAATGGTTTCAGCCCTGGGGCCGATGAAATGAAAGCCGCTTTTCTCCACCTGCTCGGCGAAATCGGCGTTCTCGGCGAGGAAACCATAGCCGGGGTGAATGCCCACGGAGTCGGTCACTTCGGCGGCGCTGATGATGGTCGGAATGTTGAGGTAGCTGTCCAGGGGGCTGTTCGGGCCGATGCAGACGGATTCGTCTGCCAATCGGACGTGCATCAGGTCACGGTCGACCTGGGAATGCACTGCGACGGTCTTGATGCCCAGCTCCTTGCAGGCGCGCAAGATCCGGAGGGCAATTTCACCCCGGTTTGCGATCAGAACTTTTTCTAACATGGCCATGAGTAGCAATCACCGAGTTCAGGAAATGACGATCAGAGGCTGATCAAACTCCACCGGCTGGCCGTTTTCGACCAGAATTTCAGTGACGGTGCCGTCCTTGTCGGCCTCGATCTGGTTCATCATCTTCATCGCTTCCACGATGCAGACAACGTCACCGGCTTTCACTGACTGACCGACTTCCACAAATGCCTTGGCAGTGGGAGACGGCGAGCGGTAGAAGGTGCCGACCATCGGGGATTTCACGGAATGTCCGCTTGGCGCGGCCGGTGCAGACTCTTCCTTTGATGGAGCAGAGTGGGCTTCCTGGGCCGGCGCAGACTGCGGCGCCGGGGCCGGGTAGTGACTCACGTACTGGGTGCCGGCGACCTGTTCGCGGCGCCGGGAAATGCGCACCGAGTCATCACCTTCATGAATCTCCAGCTCCTCGACATCGGATTCCTCGAGCAGCTCGATAAGTTTCTTGATCTTGCGAATATCCATAGTTAATCCAGTCCCGTTATGTCTGGTCTATCGGTGAATGCGTTGCAGGGCCGCCCGGAGAGCGAGGTCGTACCCCTGGCTACCCAGCCCACAGATAACGCCCTCGGCGATATCGGAAAAATACGAATGATGGCGGAAGGGCTCCCGCGCATGGACATTGGAAAGATGCACCTCGATGAAGGGGATCCCGGACGCCAGTACGGCATCCCTAAGCGCAATGCTGGTGTGCGTGAAGGCCGCCGGATTGATGATGAGGTAATCCACGCCCTCCGCCCTGGCTTCGTGAACCCGCTCGATCAGCTCGTACTCGGCGTTGGATTGCAGGTGCAGCAAGTGGTGCCCTTTTTCCGCCGCGGTCTGCCGGAGCCGGTCGTCGATGTCGGCCAGAGTCTCGTACCCGTAGACCTCAGGCTCGCGCGTTCCGAGCATGTTCAGGTTCGGGCCATGGAGCACGAGAATTGTCGACATGGTTCAGTCTGCCTTTTTGTCTTTTTAACAGGATCGCCGAAAATAACAGCACGTTCACATAATGGTGCGTGCTTGTTTCAATCAGATCAACACTTTTTGACAATCATTCGTGTTGTCCATTGGTCGTAAAAAGACGGCTACTGCATCGAAAAGGACGCTTTCCGCTGATGACAATCATTGTCGTCAACAGTGGGGGCAAACGCTATAAGACGTTGGTTTCATACCGTTCAGGGCGAACCGGGCGGCCTGCCCCGCTGGGGCAGCCGATTTTTGGACGGGCAGTGCCGTTTGGATGGGGCTACTCGGAGGCGCTGGTGACGCAGTTCCGGCCGGCATTCTTGGAATCGTACAGCGCGCGATCAGCTCGCTCGCAGAGCGCCTGCGACGATTCGCCCTGCCAGGCGGCAACGCCGCAGCTGAAAGTGACGTTGAACTCCCGGTCGCCCGCCGGTTGGTGGAGTTCGCAGAACCGCTCGCGAATCTCGTTCAGGACATTGCGGGCATCGCTGGGGCGTGTGTTGGGGAGAATGATGGCGAATTCCTCGCCACCATAGCGCCCGATGTGGTCGGTCTTGCGCAGCCGCTGCTTCAGGAACATCGACAGACTCCTCAACACCCGGTCGCCAATCGGGTGACCAAAAGTGTCGTTCACCTTCTTGAAGTAATCGATGTCGATCATCGCAAAACTCAGCGGCTGGTCTTTCTGTCTCGCCCGGACAATCTCCTGATCCAGCAGGTGCAGTGTGTGGGTGTGATTGTAAAGCCCGGTCAGGCTGTCACGGATCATCAGCGCCAGCAGCGAGCGGGCCCGACGCCCCCGGTTGTGGATGGTGGCCACGAGGTGCTTGGGGTCGATGGGCTTGGTCAGGAAGTCGTCACCACCGAGGCTCATGGCGTGCAGCTGTTTGGTCACATCCTCTTCGGCGGAGAGGTAAATGATGGGCACACTGTGGAAGCGGTCCTGCTGGCGGATTACCCGGGCGATCTCCATGCCGGTGCAGCCGGGCATGTACATGTCGAGGATGATGATCTCGGGGGAGAACTCCTCGAGCGCGTGAATGATCTGCATGGGATCGGTGATGATGTGGGCGGTCATGCCGGCCTTCTTGAGCACCGTTTCCATGTACTTGGCCTGGGCCCGGGAATCGTCCAGGACCAGCACCTTGTAGGGTTCAACCGTGTTGCCGTGGGTGTAGGTCTCGATCTTTTCAATCAGCTGGCCCGGATCGACTGCCGGATAGAAAAATTCCTCGCCACCGCACCGTGAGGCCCGCAGGCGGGTCTCGATGGTGCCATCCTCGTCGCTCATGAAAATGATCGGGATGGGCGTGTCGTGGCGTTCCTGCAGCTGCTCGATGGTGGTAAGGCCGGCATTGTCCGCGCCGCCGAAATTGACATCCATGAGGATGGTTTCGGGTTTGTGCAGGGCGCAGGCCTCAATCAGTTCCTCGGCCGAGTTGAAGGCGGACGCCCGGAAGCCGAAAAATTCCAGCTGGCGGATCAGCCGGCTGGCCATTTCCGGGTTCGCCAGGGCAATGTAGACCGGGGTGCGCCGGAACTGGTGCGGCGCCTCGGAGCTGTCGAGATCGGTGCGCCGGAGGGTGCTGCGGGACAACGCTTCGATCGCATCCTGAATCTTTCGCTCGAGGCCGTCGTCCAGGGGCGCCTCCGCTGGCCATTCCGCCAGCAAGTCGAGGATCTTCTTGCCGGCGTCGGCATGGCCGGCCATTTCAAACCGCTGCGCGTAACGCACCAGCTTGTCGGTGGCGGCGGTGAACTCACCATGGTGCGCGCTGGAAAGACCCCTGTCCTCATGGATTTTCTGCCAGGTGTCCAGAACAACCCGGGCCTGGGTTGTCACACGTCGCGCGAAATGCTGCCTGAGTTTTTCTTTCTGGCTTTCGTCGTTCATGGTGTTCTGGCCTGTCTCTTTCGCATTATTGGTCGCCCGTCCCGGTCTGGACGATTTTTCCACCTTAGTCCTGAACCAGAGTCTATAGTGTTTAGTGTTGTCGGCGTAGGTTGCTCCATGTAAATGTTTGTCAACTCTGCGGTGCAAGTCACAATCCACCGACCGGCTGGCGCACAGTCAATCGGAGAAACCTTCCATGGCCCGGAAGCACACCTGCATTGATCGACCCCAGTCTGGCGCAGCCACACTGCGGACGATTCTGCTGCTGTTTACCGGATCGCTGCTGGTCCTTGTCCTTGCTGTCGGGTTTGTCACCAGCTACGGCTATTTCCGCGATTACGTGTCGGAGCAACTGGCCGGCCATGCCAGGGACGGCGCCACCGCAGTGGGACTGTCCCTCTCCAACGCCATTGATGCCCGGGATCCGGTGGCCTCGGCGTCGTTGATCGATGCCGTGTTCGACAGCGGACGCTATCTGTCGGTGCGTTACCTCGATCATCAGGGGCGTGAGGTGGCCGGTCGGGAGATGACGTTGTCTGACAGCACGGTGCCGGCCTGGTTTCGCGCGTTTGCGGATCTTGAACTGACGGTGGCGGAAGCCGAGGTCGTTCGGGGCTGGAGCCGGTTGGGCAAGGTGCAGGTGGTGAGTAATCCGGGCCGGGCGTACACGGACCTGTGGCGGATCACCATCGGCCTGATTGCCAGTACGGCCATCATCGGCGGGGTGGGTCTGTTCGCGCTGTTCCTGCTGCTCAAACGCACCCTTCGGCCCCTGCGAGCCCTGGAACGACAGGCTCAGGCCCTTGGGAACCGGAATTTCCGGCAGCGGGTCACCGTCAAATCCACCCGGGAAGTCAATCAGGTCACCGCTGCCATGAATCAGATGGCGGACGACCTGGGCCAGCTGTTCGAAGGACAGGCGAAGCTGATTCAGCACCTGCGACGTGTGAATAACGAGGATCCGGTAACCGGGCTGGCGAGTCGCAGCGCCTTCGATCAGCGCCTGAAGGTGGAGGTGGAGTCGGAGGAAAAGGCCGCACCCGGGGTTCTGATACTGGTCCAGTTGTGGGGTTTTGCCACTTATAACCAGACCTACGGTCGTAGCGAGGCTGACCGGCTGCTGCTGCGGGCTGCGGTGGTGATCAACGGGTTCGTATCCGCGCACGTGGGTTCCTTTGCCGGACGCCGCAACGGTGCCGAGTTTTCCATCTTCGTGCCGGGTGCGATGCCTGCGGATGCCGGCATCTGGTGTCACGACCTGGTGATCGAGCTGGACAGCGTCTACGCCGATCTTGCGGCGCCACTGGAAACGGCCGTGCATGCCGGCGTAGCACCAACCGGCGAGGGCCGTGGTATTCGCGAGTTGCTGGCGGCGGCCGACGAGGCTTTGCGGTTGGCGCAGGCCGATGAGGAGACCGGGTGTCATCGTGCCGAGCCGGAGAAGGAGGGGCATCACAACCTGGAAACCTGGCGGGTGATCATCAGTCAGGCGATCCGGGAGCAGAACCTGACGCTCTGGTTGCAGCCGATGGTCAGTGAGCAACAGTCACAGCCGGTCTATCATCAGGTGTTTTCCCGCATCGACGGTCCCGAGGGGCCGCTCAAGGCCGGTGCGTTTATCCCCATGGCCGAGCGGTTTGGCCTGATCTCGGACATCGATCGATTGTTGATTCAGCGGGTCTTGATGCGACTGGCTGAACGGCCGGATGAGCCCCTGGCCGTGTCGCTGAGCAGTGCGTCTGTGGCCAGTGAGGCCTTCCGCAAGGAAATACTGGCCATGCTGGAGGAGGCTGGCGCGCGAGCTGCCAACCTCTGGATCGGTATTTCCGAGCACACCATTCACCATCATCGGACTGCGGTGGGACTCCTGGTGCGGGCGCTGTTTCGCCTCGGAGTGCCCGTGTTGGTGGATCGTTTCGGTGTTGGTGGGGTGCCTTTCAGCTACCTCAGGAATCTGAGCGTCCAGGCATTGCGTATTGATAACTCATTCATTCACGATATAGACACTCACGACGACAACCGTTTCTATCTGGAATCCGTGGTGTCCATTGCACACAGTCGGGGCGTCAAGGTATTCGCCACCGGCGTGGAAACGTCGGCGGAGTATTCAGTTGTGTCCAAACTGGGTATCGACGGGGCCATGGGGTACCATCTTGGTCGACCATTTGCTGCTGACCATTAACCGACAGGGGAATAACAGTCTATGCCAGGCAAACTCAGACAGTACTTCAGGGACAAGAAAGACGACGTTCAGGATTATGCCGGCGGCAGCGGAATGATTGGCAAGTTCATTCTGGTCGTGTTGGTGGTGTACCTGCTGGTGACCATCGTCCTTGGCATGTACTGGAGTAGCGAGCCGGAAGCCTTCTCGGTTCGGGAGCACACGCGCTCCGTGGCCAATAGCATGCAACGGGAACCGATTACCGGCTTTGCTACCACGGTGACCACCATTCGCATTGCCGAGACCCTGCTGGACAAGCCGGGTGGCTACATTTCCAACGATATCTTCCCGCCGGGCCTCTGGCTGGACAACATGCCGAACTGGGAGTACGGCGTACTGGTGCAGTTGCGGGACCTGTCCCGTGCTTTGCGCAAGGATATCAGCCGGTCCCAGAGTCAATCCGCCGAGGATCGGGACCTGACCATCGCCGAGCCCCAGTTTCATTTTGACAGCAACAGCTGGGCAATCCCCTCGACAGAGGCCGAGTATCGTCGCGGCATTCAGGCGCTGAAGCGATACCTCAATCGCCTGTCGGATCCGGAGCAGGCCGACGCCCAGTTCTTTGCCCGTGCCGATAACCTGAGCAACTGGCTGGCGGATCTGGAAACCCGCCTGGGCAGTCTGTCACGGACCCTCGGGGAGAGTGTTGGCAAGGCGTCGGTGTCTGATGCGGTCGCCAACGTCAACCAGGACGATCCGCTGGACGAGGAAACCGGCTCAATTGATGTCAAAACGCCGTGGACCAAGATCGACGACGTTTTCTACGAGGCCCGCGGCAGCGCCTGGGCCCTGCTGCACATCTTTCGCGCCATCGAAGTGGACTTCCGCAAGGTGCTGCAGGACAAGAATGCCATGGCCAGCGTAAAGCAGGTCATTATCGAGCTTGAAGGCGCCCAGGGTTCGATGTGGAGCCCGGTGGTGCTCAACGGCAGCGGTTTCGGGGTGTTGGCCAACCACTCACTGACCATGGCGGCCTATCTGTCGCGGGCGAACGCGGCCATCAGTGACATGCGGGACTTGCTGTCCCGGGGCTGACCGGGGCGCGCAGGCAAGTACAAAAAAACCGGGCGTTTGCCCGGTTTTTTGTGCGTCGAAGACGGGGTGATCAGCCCTTGTAAGCCTTGATCGAGTCTTCGATGGCCTTCTTGGCGGCAGCGGCGTTATCCCAGCCCTGAACCTTGACCCACTTGCCCGGCTCGAGCGTCTTGTAGTTCTCGAAGAAGTGCCGGATCTGGTCGCGCAGCAGCTCGGGCAGGTCGTCCACTTCCTTGACACCGTGGTAGGTGGTGGTGAGCTTGTCATGAGGTACCGCCACCAGCTTGGCGTCACCGCCTGCTTCGTCTTCCATGTTCAGGACGCCCACCGGACGGCAGCGGATCACGGAGCCGGCCTGGACCGGGTACGGAGTGACAACCAGCACGTCCAGTGGATCGCCGTCGTCGGCCAGGGTGTGGGGGATAAACCCGTAGTTGGCCGGGTAGAACATGGGCGTGGCCATGAAGCGGTCGACCAGCAGAGCACCCATGTCCTTGTCCAGTTCGTACTTGACCGGTGAGCTGTTGGCCGGGATTTCGATGGCAACGTAGATGTCTTCAGGCGGATTCTTGCCTGACGGAATGTTTGCGAATTGCATAGTCGACTCTTCCTAGGTGCGTTTAGATAGTGTGTTTAACTGCGGCTAAAAAGTGGCCGCAATTATACGGAAGTCTCCTGCAGTTCGAAACTAAACGTTGGTCTTGCCTCTGCCAGGCTAGAACTTCAGCTGTTTGCTGATCAGCTCCTTCATGATTTCCGTGGTGCCTCCTCCGATGGACAGGATCTTGGCGTCCCGATACAGGCGTTCGACCACCGATTCCCGCATGTAGCCCATGCCCCCGAAGATCTGTACCGCCTCCCGGGTGACTTTCTCGCAGACCTCGACCGAGAAGTTTTTTGCCATGGCGACCTGCTTGATTGGATTCTTGCCCGCCTGCATCAGATCCGCACAGCGGTAGGTGTACTCTCGGGCGACATCGATCTGGGTCGCCATGTCCACCAGCTTGTGGCGGGTCACCTGGAACCCGGTGAGGTTGCGGCCGAAAGCCTCGCGCTGGTTGGCATAGTCGAGGGCGGCTTCGTAAGCCAGCTGCGCCGTCATGTAAGCCATGATCGACAGGCTCAGTCGCTCGGCCAGGAAGTTGCTCATGATGGCCATGAAGCCGGCGTTTTCCGCGCCGATCAAACGGTCGGCCGGAACCCGGCAGTCCTCAAAAAACAGCTCCGCGGTGTCGCTGGCCCACCAGCCCATCTTGCGCAGCTTCCTGCCGGTTGAAAAGCCGGGCATGTCACGGTCGATCAGCAACAGGCTGATGCCGCTGTGGCCCTCGCCGCCGGTACGCACCGCCACGGTGTAGTGGTCCGCGCGCAGCCCGCTGGTGATGAAGGTTTTGCTGCCATTGACAATGTAGTGGTCGCCGTCCCGGACGGCGCGGGTTTTCAGATGGGCAACATCGGAACCGCCGCCGGGCTCGGTGACGGCCAGGGCGGCAATTTTCTCGCCCCGCAGAACCGGCGGCACGATCTGTTCCCGGATTTCCGGCCTGGCCCACTTGGCGACAGGGGGCAGCCCGATGTCGAGCGACCCCAGGCTGGCCACCAGACCGCCAGAGGTGGAACGCATCAACTCCTCTGAAACGGCCACGCGCAGGAACAGGTCGCCCTCGCCGGTGCCGCCGAGCGATTCCGGGAACCCGATGCCCAGCAGGCCCGCGTCGCCCGCCAGCCGGTAAAGCGCCCGCGGGAATTCGCCGGCCTCTTCCCAGTCGTCAATGTGCGGCAGGACGTGGGTATTGATGAACTTTCGGGCGCTCAGGCGCGCTTGCTCGTGGATGTCGTTGAAGTAATCGGACACGGTAGGGCTCCCTGTGATCTGGAATCATGGGAAGCAGTGTTGCGCACTTTTGAGCACCAAGCAAGCGCTTGGTTTTGTTCCATTGGGACAATAAAAAAGCCGGCCCGGAGGCCAGCTTCTGTGCGGGCTCGGGCCCTGGGGCCAATCAGGCGCCCGGGCGGGGGATGCTGTTGACTCCGGTGCTGGTGCCCAGTAACAGAAGATCCGCAGGCCGACGGGCGAAGAGGCCATTGGTCACCACGCCAACGATGTTGTTCAGCTTTCCTTCGATGTCGATGGGGCGGGAGATGTCCAGGTTATGGACGTCAATAATGATGTTGCCGTTGTCGGTGACAACGCCCTCCCGGTAGACCGGGTCGCCGCCGAGTTTCACGATTTCGCGGCCCACGTGGCTGCGCGCCATGGGGATGACTTCCACTGGCAGCGGAAAGCGGCCCAGTACGCCCACCATCTTCGATTCGTCGGCAATGCAGATGAAGGTCTCTGCAACCGCGGCCACGATCTTCTCGCGGGTCAGTGCTGCGCCGCCGCCCTTGATCAGCTCCAGTCGCTCATTGGTTTCGTCGGCTCCGTCCACGTAGAACTCCAGCGAGCCCGCGCTGTTCAGATCATACACCGGGATGCCGTGGCTTTTCAGGCGCTCCGCTGTGGCCTCTGAGCTGGCAACGGCGCCGTCAAATTCGGTTTTCAGCTCGGCCAGCATGTCGATGAAGAAATTGGCGGTGCTTCCCGTCCCGACGCCGACGATGCTGTCGCTGTCGAGGCGCGGCGCGATGTAGTCAACGGCGGCTTTTGCCACGGCTTTTTTGAGTTCGTCCTGGGTCATGGAGGAGGTCATGGAGGGGCTCCGGGTCCAAATCTGAATGAGTTTCACGCCATTATAGCTCTTCCGGGCGGTCTGCTTATAGACGGCTGCCGTGCAAACTTCCTACACTGTGGGTTTTTCCCAGCCAACCACCAACAACCGGAATCGCTATGCCGCAACGCTACATCAAGAAGATTCTCGATGCGCGCGTCTATGACGTGGCCATCGAAACACCCCTGACTGAAGCCCGCAGTCTGTCCAAGCGTTTTGGCAATAACATTCTGCTCAAGCGCGAAGACCTTCAGCCGGTGTTCTCTTTCAAGATTCGCGGCGCGTACAACCGGATTGCGCAACTGTCCGAGGAGCAGAAGGCCAAGGGCGTGATTTGCGCGTCCGCCGGCAACCATGCCCAGGGCGTGGCGCTGGCGGCCAAGAAGCTGGGTATCAAGGCGGTGATCGTGATGCCGCAGACCACGCCGGAGATCAAAGTACGCTCGGTGCGGGACCACGGTGCCAAGGTGGTGCTCAGGGGCGACGCTTTTGATGAAGCTGCAGCCCACGCCCAGGAACTGATCCAGAAGCATGGCTACACCTACATACCGCCCTTTGACGATCCCGACGTGATTGCGGGCCAGGGTACCGTGGCCATGGAAATCATGTGGCAGTTCAGTCAGCCCATTCACGCCATCTTTATCTGTGTGGGGGGCGGTGGCCTGATTGCCGGCATGGCGGCTTACATCAAGTATCTGCGCCCCGAGATCAAGGTCATCGGTGTCGAGCCGGAGGATTCCAATTGCCTGCAGGCCGCCATGAAGGCGGGCAAGCGCGTGGTTCTGGACGAAGTGGGCATCTTTGCCGATGGTGTGGCGGTCAAGCAGATCGGCAAATACCCGTGGGAAATCTGCAAGGATCACGTTGACGAGGTGATCACCGTCTCCACCGATGAAATCTGCGCCGCGATCAAGGACGTGTTCGAGGACACCCGGTCAATCGCAGAGCCTGCCGGTGCCCTGGGGGTTGCTGGTATCAAGAAGTACATCCAGCGTGAACAGATCGAGGGTGAAAACCTGGTGGCGACCCTGAGTGGTGCCAACATGAACTTCGACCGGCTGCGTTATGTGTCCGAGCGTACCGAGATCGGTGAGCAGCGTGAGGCAATTCTGGCGGTAACCATTCCGGAGAAGCCCGGGGCGTTCAAGACGTTCATCAATGCCCTGCACAAACGCAGCATCACCGAGTTCAACTACCGTTACGCGGATCGGGATGAGGCGACGATTTTCGTCGGTATCCAGATCCAGGCCGGTGGCCACGGCCGTGAAGACCTGGTTCAGGACCTGCGGGAATCCGGCTATGGTGTCATCGATCTGACCGACAGTGACCTCGCGAAGCAGCACATCCGCCATATGGTCGGTGGCCATGCCCCGAGCATCACCAACGAGAAGGTCTTTCAGTTCGAGTTCCCGGAACGCCCGGGCGCGCTGTTGAAGTTCCTGATGTCACTTGGGACCCGCTGGAACATTTCCATGTTCCATTACCGCAACCACGGTGCGGCATACAGCCGGGTGCTTTTGGGCGCCCAGGTGAACGATGACGAAGTCCGTGACTTTGAGAAGATGCTGGACAAGGTGGGTTTCCGGTACGAGAACATGACCGACAATGAGGCCTACCAGTTGTTCCTGGGTGCCGGCAATAGCCGGCCTGACTGACTCGAGGGGGAGATCGCGCATCCCCGGAAGGTTACAGAACTGTAACCTGTCAAAAATTGTAAAACCTGGGGTGCGTGTTAGTCTTTCGGTTAATTCTTGGAAACAGAAATAGCTACCTGATTTTCAAACATTTTAAGAACTGTCTTTGAAGGAAGCGACAATCATGGGCGGCAAGCCTGACATTATCAAAGCGGTCGTGCTGATATTTGCTGTAGGCCTTGTCATCACTGGTTTCACGTCGATTCACGCCTCCGAAGATCAACCCCGCATTGAAGCTGGCGTCACCATCGGGTCGCTTCAGGTTGCCGAAGGGCGCCTGAACCGGTAACACCGCCGGTCGGTCACCACCCCATGCAGCGGCACGTCCCAGGGTTCAATGGGTAGCTGCCGCACCCTCTGAAAATCATGGGCAAGTCCAATCAGTTTGGGCGCGAGCCTTGGCCGTATCCGGCTGAAGGCGAAGGTCCGGTCGTAAAATCCGCCTCCCATGCCCAGTCGTCCCCCGTTTTCATCAAAACCGACCAGCGGAAACAGCACCGCGTCCAGGGCCCAGGCCGGGCGCTTCAGGGCGTCACTGAACGCAGGCTCCGGTATGCCAAAGCGGTTGGGGCGCAGCTCAACGTCATCAGAATAGGGGCTGAACACCAGTTTGCCCGGGTGAATCGGGTGCAGAACCGGCAGGTAGAAGAGGATGCCTTTGCGTCGGCCCAGGTCCATGTAGAGCCGCGGATCAATCTCGCCATCGTTCGGCAGATAGACGGCAACGTGTCGGGCGCGGTGCAGGTCCGGGTTGTTCAGCAGGTTCAGGGCGAGGTGTTCCGAGGCCTGTTGCTGTTCCTCGTACGACAGGGAGCGTCGATGCCGGCGCAGGCGCTTGCGGAGTTCGCTGCGTGGAACCGTGTCGGAATGGGAATCGAACGGTTGCGGATCGATAGGCTGGCTCAAAATAAAGCTTCCCGGGCTGCCGTTATCGGATGTGGCCCTTGAACCCAAAGTTCAAGGTCGGTGGCCGCTGTGACATATTAGGCTTTCCCCTGTCGGGGACGTGCTCACAATGCCCTGAAGTAGCCACCTGGGTAGTGCGCATCGGCTCGAGGACGTCTCCGACTATCGCGAACAGCCCAGGAAGTTGATCCCATTATACGGGCACTGCCGGGGCCGATTGCAACACCGATTCTGTAACCCTTGCCAAGCGGTAAGGTTTCCTACCGGCCCGTGGAATCGCCCAGGGCACTGTCCAGCTTGCTTCCCATCGCCTGGAGCAGAGAGCTGGTGGCGTCCGACATGGTGTCCCGCTCCAGCAGTTCGTGAGTGATGTTCAGTGCGGCCATGACTGCGATGCGCTCGGTGCCGAAGACCTTGCCGCTAGAGCGGATTTCGCGCATTTTGCCATCCAGGTGTCGGGCTGCGCGCAGCAGGGCCTCACGTTCCTCCTCCGGGCAAGCGACCAGGTATTCCTTGTCGAGGATCTTCACCTCTACGGTGGTGGGTTGCTGAGACATCAGTGGTGCTCCAACGCCCGCAGGCGGCCAATCATGGCTTCGATCTTGTTTTTGGCAAGATCATTCTTGTGCATCAACTGGGCCCGCTCGCGGTTCCAGTCATCCTGCAGGTCCCGCAACGTGGCGTTATCCCGCTCCAGTTTCTGACAGTGCTCGATCAGCTTATCCAGCTTGTCCGCTAATGCCTGTACTTCGGACTGTTCCATCACGTGCCCAACATCGGTTGTTGTGGTTGCAATCAACTATAAGTCTGGACGCTAAGTTGGTCAATTTACAGGGTTGTCATTACCATGGCGGCGTGATGTCCGTCACTCCTCGCCGCTGTCGCCCAGGCCCAGGGCGCGGCTTTTGCGCCAGGCGCTGATGGCGGGGATGAGCGCCACCAGCAGGGCGGCGAGAGGAACGGCGCCGAGCAGGCTCCATTCCGCGACGTTGAGCGGACGCAGCCGGATTTGCAGGCCGTAGGTTTCCTGCAGCCATGGGCCGAGCGCGGATACCGCCAGGGCACTGAGTGCCACCGCCAGGACGCAGGCCACAACAGCCAGGGCCACACATTCGATCAGGTACAGGGCGGCAATCAAGCCGGGAGAGGCTCCCGTGGCTCGCAGAATGGAAACTTCGTGGGTGCGCTGGGCCTGCAGAGTCAGCAGCACCGCGATCAGGCCAATCAGGCTGGTAACCACCACGAAGCCGGTGATGCCCAGCAGGGCACGCTCGAACTGGCTCATGAGCCGCCAGAGCTCGCTCAGGGCAACGCCGGGCAGGATCGCCGAGAGAGGTTCGCCGGTGTACTGGTTCAATTCCCGCTGGACCCGGAACGTCAGAAGCTTGCGTTTCAGCCCGGCGAACGCGGCGGTGATGGCGTCTGGCGTGAATTCCCGGCCCTCGGCTTCCTCGGGCGTCAGTGTCCGGCCGGGAATGGCGACCCCGGAATCCCAGCCGACGTGCATCGCTTCCATGCCGGGGAGACTGATATAAACGGCGCGATCGACCGGCGTACCGGTGTTGGCGAGGACGCCGGTGACCCGGAAAGGGGTGTCGTCGTGATTCGAGAAGCTCGTGCGGCCACCGCCGTGTGACAGCACGATGCGGTCGCCGATACGATGCCCCTGATCGCGGGCGACGCCGGCGCCCAGTACCACATCGAACACCTTGTCGAACCATTGGCCCTCCGCCAGCTGCAGGTTCTGTCCCTGCCCGTAGCGGAAGTGCGTCAGGAACGCGTCGTCGGTGCCGACCACCCGAAAGCCCCGATAGCTGTCGCCCAGCGAAATCGGTATCAACCAGTCGATGCGGCTATCCTTGCGCAGGTCCTGGAAGGTCGACCAGCGGATGTTGTTGGTGGCATCGCCAATATGAAACACCGTGTAGAGCAGAAGGTTCAGCTGTCCGCTTCGTGCGCCGATGATCAGGTCGGTATCGCTGATGGTGCTCGTGAACGATTGCTTGACCTCGGTGCGGAGGTACTGGATGCCCAGCAACAGGGTAACGCTGAGGGTCAGGGTCAGGCAGACCAGCCCCAGCACCCGCCGGCGATACCACAGGCTGGCGGCGGCAAGGGAGAACGCCAGAGGCGCCTTCATAGCCCAGCCTCCGTCAGGCGAACCTGATGGGTGAAATGCTGCGCCAGGCTACGGTCATGGCTGACGAACAGAACGGAGGTGTTTCGTTCCTCAGCCAGGGTCAGGAGAAGATCCAGGAAGCGGTCGCGGTTATCGCTGTCCAGGGCCGACGTGGGTTCGTCGGCCAGGATGACCTCCGGACCGCCGATCAGGGCCCGGGCGGCGGCAATCCGCTGCTGCTGGCCGATGCTCAGGCGGGTGACCCCGCGCCGCCAGCAGTCCCTGGGAATGGCGAGCGCCGTCAGCAATCGATGGGCTTCCTGAACCGGGTCCGGGTCGGTGGCGTCGCGCCTTTGCGCCGACAGCCGGCAGGGCAGGGTAACGTTGCCCTCCGCAGTCAGGTAGGGCACCAGGTTGAACTGCTGGAAAATCACGCCAATGTGGTCCGCCCTGAATCGGTCACGGTCGCCGGCACCGAGTTGATGTATCGGCCTGCCAAGGATCCGGACGCCGCCGGTCGAGGGCCGCAGCATTCCGGACAGCAGGCTCAGGAAGGTGCTCTTGCCAGTGCCGCTGGGGCCATGGAGAAACAGGTGCTCACCGGCCGCCAGGGTCAGGTCCGGAAAGGTAATCGGGGGCTGTTCGTTGTCCCAGCGGTGGCTCAGACCATCGGTTTCAATGGCGGGGCAGGCCCGCGGGGCCGGATGCTGGTTTGATTCTGTCGTACGGGTCATGTTGATTGCATTCTGTCCGGTGTATGATTGCCGAAAATCAGATCCCTCGATCCAATGGAGACCATGTGCTGATGTCCCGTTCTGTTTTTCGCTCGCCGCGGCGATGGCTTCTGCCGGCATTGTTGACGCTGATGCTGGGGCATGCCGTGTCGGTGCATGCCGAGCCCCGGGAAATCGATTGGCTGGAGCTGATGCCTGCCGAAGACCTTGCGTTGCTGGAAAATATGCCAGAAGTTGTGCACGAGGGCGATGGGGCACCGTTGCTGCCGGACGAAATCATGACCGGACGTGTGGTGCCCGAGATGGGCAATGTCGACGGCCGTATCCCCGGTTTCGTTGTGCCCTTGAAAACCACCCAGGACATGCGGATCCTGGAATTCTTCCTGGTGCCCTACTACGGCGCCTGTATCCATGTGCCGCCGCCCCCGCCCAACCAGATCATCCACGTGAAATACCGAGAGGGTTTCAAGCTCGAAGCGCTCTATGACCCGGTCTGGATCGAGGGAACGCTTGTGATTGAGCGCACCGAGAACGATATCGGTACGTCCTCTTACTCCATGGTTGCGGAGGCGGTGTCGCCCTACCAGGAATAAGGTCAGGATCCCGGGCTGAATTGGTTGTTACCGTGTCCGAGTTCGGTGGCGCCCTGGCCGTCAGGGCCGGTCCAGGCGACGTCCAGATGCTCCAGCCCGGGGAAGCGCTCGGTCAACGGGGTGGTCAGCGCGTTCGCATCCTGGAGGCCGGGACAGATGAGTACCTGGCTGATCTCGAAATCGGCGTGCTGGCCGTGATCGCCGGATTCGTGTCCGCCGGTGTTTCCTGCAAATTCTGAACGAATGTCGCCGCTCTCGAGGGAGCAACTGGCTGTCGGGGTGTTGATCAGTGGCGTCTCGCTGAGCCAGCGGACCACGGTTTCAACCGTTTTTTTCTGCTCCGGCGTGCGTGCCCGGTGCTCGAACCCGAGCAGGTTCTGTGCGGGTGACACGAAGAGCAGTTCAACCTGCTGACCTGACATCGCCAGTTGCAGTTCCGCGTGCCCGTGCTGGTGAGAACCGGGGTTGTCGGCGGCGAACGTGGTGCCGGTGGTGATCAGTGGGGCAATCAGTAACGACAGAAAACGGCCTGAAATCATCGTGAAATTCCGAGCTGAAAAGTGAAATGTTATAACATTTTGGTGGTTTGCTTCGCGAAAAGCAACCGGGTCGTGTCTTGATTGCCCCCGAATGCTAGGATAGAGACTCCATTTAACAACACAGGAATGTCCTGGTTCATGTCCGAAACCGACACCTCCGGTGCAGCCCGAGCCGCCGAATTCGAGCGCTGGGCCAATGTTTTTACCGCCCACAAGGCGTTTAGTCACCCCTCCGAACTTCACGGTGTCCTGTGTGGTCGACTGGCCGCGGGTTCCCGTATTCAGGAACCGGAGTGGCTGGATATGGTGTGTGAGCACATGGGCCTGCCTGAAAGCGCGGCCGAAGAGTCCGAGGACCTCGCACCGTTCATGAACAAGGCGTACGAACAGACGCTGGCGCTCTTGAAATCGGCCGACATGAGTTTCCATCCTTTGTTGCCGGATGACGATTACGCCATCGAGCAGCGACTGGAGGCCCTGGTGGCCTGGGTTCGTGGCTTTCTCGAAGGCATGGCGCTGTCGGCCGGTGAATCCTTGGGGCAGGCGCCCGATGAGATTCGCGAACTGATTGAAGACATGGTGGCAATCAGCCAGCTCTCGGATGATGAAGAAGCCGATGACGAGAGCGAGCAGCAGCTACTGGAAATCACCGAGTACGTCCGGCTCGGGGCCCTCGCTGTCTTTACCGAGTTTAATGCCCCGGAAAAACCGGCTTCCCAATCCCCGACCCTGCACTGATCGGGGTCCACACTGCGGGAGAGTTTATGTCGTCCATGATACCCGTTAAGGAATTTGCCGAGCGCCGTCGCAGACTGATGGAGCGCATGGCACCAGACAGCATTGCCATCATTCCGGCAGCGCCGGAACGTGTGCGCAATCGTGACGTGTTGCACCCGTTTCGTCAGGACAGCGATTTTCAGTACCTGAGCGGCTTTGGTGAGCCCGAAGCGGTACTGGCCCTGATCCCGGGGCGCGAGCACGGCGAATCGGTGCTGTTCTGCAAGGAGCGCAACCCCGAGAAAGAACTCTGGGACGGGTTCCTGGTTGGGCCGGAAGGGGCCATTGAGCGTTTCGGTCTCGACGACGCCTTCCCGATTTCCGACATTGACGACATCCTGCCGGGCATGATCGAGGGCCGAAGCCGGGTGTATTACCCGCTGGGCAAGGATCAGCAGGTTGACAGCAAGGTCATGGGGTGGGTCAAGACCATCCGCAGCAAGGTCCGCACCGGTGCCCATCCCCCGGGCGAGTTTGTCTCGCTGGAGCATTTCCTTCACGACCTGCGTCTGTTCAAAAGTGCCAACGAGATCAAGGCCATGGCCAGGGCTGCGGACATCAGCGCCGAGGCCCATTGCCGGGCCATGAAACGCGCCCGCAAGGGTGGCAGCGAATACAATCTGGAGGCTGAGCTGATCCACACGTTCATGGATCACGGTGCCCGCTCCACGGCCTACCCGTCCATCGTCGGTGGCGGTGCCAATGGCTGTATCCTGCACTACATCGAGAACAGTGCGCCGCTGAAGGAGGGCGACCTGGTCCTGATCGATGCGGGCTGCGAGTATGAATGCTACGCCTCGGATATCACCCGGACCTTCCCGGTCAGTGGCACCTTCAGCTCCGAACAGCGGGCGCTCTATGAGGTCGTGCTGGCAGCCCAGTACGAGGCCATTGATGCCGTGCGGCCGGGTAACCACTGGAATCATCCCCACGAAGCAGCCCTTCGGGTGCTGACCCAGGGCCTGATCGATCTCGGCCTGCTGTCTGGAACCCTGGAAGACGCGATCGCCAATGAGTCCTACAAGCCCTTCTTCATGCATCGGACCGGGCACTGGCTCGGCCTGGACGTCCACGATGTCGGTGATTACAAGGTGGGCGATGCCTGGCGTCTTCTGGAGCCGGGCATGGCGCTGACTGTGGAACCCGGGTTGTACATCGCGCCGGACAACACCACTGTCGATGAAAAGTGGCGCGGCATCGGTATCCGCATTGAGGACGACGTGGTCGTGACCAAAGAGGGGTGCCGGGTGTTGACCGACGGCGTGCCCAAGACCATCCCTGATATCGAAGCGTTGATGGCGGACTGACCCGGTGAGTCACCTGGATACCGACCTTGTTATTGCCGGTGGGGGCCTGGCCGGAGCCACGCTGGCTTTGGCCCTGGCTCGCGTGGTGCCCAGCCTGCGAGTCACGGTTGTCGAGGCTTTCCCCCTGTCGGCCGACGCCCTTCCGGACACCTATCAGCCCAGTTACGACGCCCGCTCGACCGCCCTGGCCTGGGGCTCAAGGCTGATTTTCGAGGAACTGGGGCTGTGGTCCCGTCTGTCGGAACACGCCACACCGATCCGCCACATTCACGTATCCGACCGGGGCCGTTTCGGCGCTACCCGCCTGAACGCCACGGACCACGGGCAGGAGGCGCTGGGCTACGTGGCCGACAACCGCTGGATGGGCTTGTGCCTGATGCGGGAATTGTTGAAAACCGGGGTACGGTGGGAGGCGCCGGCCGAGGTCGTCGACATGATGCCCGAGACCGGGGGCGTCCGGGTTGCCGTCAAGCGCGGCACGGAGACCCGTAGCCTGACCGCCCAATGCCTGGTGGTGGCCGACGGTGGCCGGTCCGGGTTGCGGGAAGCACTCGGATTTCAGACCCGGAATCAGCAGTATGGCCAGAACGCACTGATCGCCAATGTCTCAACGGCGGACAGTCACCGGTTTACCGCCTACGAACGGTTCACCGATGCC
Source organism: Marinobacter arenosus (assembly GCF_019264345.1). Classification (NCBI taxonomy): domain Bacteria; kingdom Pseudomonadati; phylum Pseudomonadota; class Gammaproteobacteria; order Pseudomonadales; family Marinobacteraceae; genus Marinobacter; species Marinobacter arenosus. Next base: position 1,892,797 of record NZ_JAHVAO010000001.1, on the reverse strand, counting down.
GGTCCCATGGCGCTGCTTCCCCACGGTGCGCCTCATCGGGCCGGTCAACAGTCGGCGCTGGTCTGGACGCTGACTGACGAGGCCCTTGAGGAGGTGCTCGCGTTATCCGATTCGCAAAAGTGCCAGCGACTGCAGGAGCGGTTCGGCTGGCGCCTGGGCCGCTTCACACAGATTGGCGAATGCAGTCATTACCCGCTGAAGCTGACCACAGTGGATGAGCCCGTCCGGCCCGGTGTGGCGCTGGTTGGCAATGCCGCCCATGCCCTGCACCCGGTGGCCGGCCAGGGATTCAACCTCGCGCTGCGGGGGCTGATGACCCTGGTGGAACAGTTCCGCCAGGCGGTCGAGCAGGGGGTGTCGCTGGGTGATTTGCAGGTCCTCGGTCGTTACCAGCGACTGCATCGCCAGGACTGGCAGCAGACGGTTCAGTTCTCGGATTCATTGATTCGTATTTTTGGCCAGTCCCCGGCGCCTGTGGCGGCGGCCCGAGATGCGGGGCTGGTGGGGCTTGATCTGTTGCCCGGCGCGAAACGCTGGTTTGCCCGGAAAGCCATGGGCATGGGTGGGCGCCGTGCCGTTATCAACAAACCGGGCAGTCCACGCAGGGAGCCAGCCGGGCATGAGTGAGATCCGAACCTTCGACATTCTGGTGGTGGGCGGCGGCATGATTGGTTCCGCCCTGGCCCTGGGCCTGTCCCGACAGGGTTGGCAGGTCGGTCTGGTCGAGGGCAGTGATCGGGGGGCATTGGTAACGCCGCTGCCCCCGGCCACCGGTGTTGACGCGTTCGAACCACGGGTCAGCGCCATTTCCGTGGCGAGCCAGCAGTTGCTGGATGATCTGGGTATCTGGTCGTCCATTGTCGCGGGCCGCCATTGCCCTTACCAGAACATGACCGTCTGGGATGGGGATGGCACCGGTCGCATTCACTTCGACGCCGCCGAATTGCAGGCCGACGCGTTGGGTACCATCGTGGAGAATCGAGCCATTGTCCGGGCCCTGTTTGGCGCGCTGGAGACCAGCGACGTGGAGGTGATTGACGGGGTCAAGGTCACGGGATGGTGGCAGGACGGCGACCGGCGGGGCATTGAGCTGGCGGATGGTCACCGGCTGGGTGCCGAGCTGGTGGTGGCCGCCGACGGCGCGAACTCGCGCCTGCGTCAGTGGGTGGGTCTGCCCACCCGGGAGTGGGATTACGACCAGCAGGCGATCGTCTGCACCGTACAGACTGCGCAGAGCCACCGGTTCACGGCCTGGCAGCGGTTTTCACCGACCGGTCCCCTGGCGTTTCTGCCGCTGCTGACGGAATCGGGTGACGAGCATTTCTGTTCCATCGTCTGGTCCCAGGATACCGAGGAAGCCAGGCGCTTGATGGCGCTTGATGGTGACCACTTTGTCAGCGAACTGGAGGCCGCCATCGAGCGGGAACTGGGGGCCGTGGTATCGGTTTCCCGCCGTTTTTCGTTCCCCCTGCGCCAGCGCCATGCCAAGGCGTATGTCGCCCCCGGTTTTGCCCTGGTCGGTGATGCCGCACACACGATTCATCCTCTGGCGGGGCAGGGGGCCAATCTCGGCTATGGGGATGTCCGGGCGCTGCAGGACGAGCTGTCCCGAGCCCGAAGCCGGGGCCTCAACCCCGCTGAACCCCTCGTCCTGGCCCGTTACCAGCGTCGTCGCAAGGCTGAGAATCTGGCTATGATGGCGGCCATGGAAGGGTTCAAGCAGCTGTTCGCGCGGGATGAATTACCGCTGCGGTGGCTGAGAAATACCGGCATGCGATGGCTCGACGGTCTTGGCCCGGTCAAGCACCGGCTTGCCGCCGAAGCCATGGGCCTGACCCGTTGAAGGCCGAGTTCCAATTCACTTGTTAAGGATATCCGACCATGGCTGGAAGTAGCCTGCTCGCCCTCATTGATGACATCGCCACCATCCTTGACGATGTCTCTCTGATGACCAAAACCGCCACCAAGAAAACGGCCGGTGTTCTCGGGGACGACCTCGCCCTCAACGCCCAGCAGGTCACCGGTGTAAAACCGGCCCGGGAGCTTCCGGTGGTCTGGGCAGTGGCCAAGGGGTCCATGCTCAACAAGGCGATTCTGGTTCCGGCGGCCCTGGCGATCAGTTTCTTTGTGCCCTGGCTGGTAACCCCGTTGCTGATGCTGGGCGGTGCCTTTCTGTGTTTCGAGGGGTTTGAAAAACTGGCGCACAAGTTCCTGCACCGGGAGGAGGATAAGGCCCACAAGAGTGAGCTACGCGAGGCCCTGAAGAACCCGGACGTCGACATGAAGGCGCTGGAGAAGGAAAAGATCAAGGGGGCCATTCGTACCGACTTTATCCTGTCGGCCGAGATCATCGCCATTACCCTGGGAACCGTCACCAGCCAGGGCATTGGCATGCAGTTTCTGGTGCTGACCGTGGTGGCGATCATGATCACCGTCGGTGTCTATGGTCTGGTTGCCGGCATCGTAAAGCTGGACGACGGTGGTTTGTACCTGAGTCAGCGGGACAGTCCGGTGTCACAGAAAATCGGGCACGGGATACTCTGGCTGGCGCCCTACATGATGAAGACCCTGTCGATCCTTGGCACCATCGCGATGTTCCTGGTCGGTGGTGGCATTCTGACCCACGGCCTGCCTCCGATCTACGAGGCCATTCACCACTTCGCCGAGGGCTTCGGTGGCGTGGCCGAAGCGCTGATTCCCACCCTGGCTGACGGGCTCTTCGGCGTGCTGGCCGGAGCAGCGCTGGTGGCGATCATCACACCCTTGCAGAAACTCTGGGCGGCGCGCTCGGCCTGATTCAGAGGCAGGCGTCAAAGAGGCGGCTGACCAGCACCGGGACAGCCGTCTCCACCCGAAGGATGCGGGCTCCCAGGTGCACGGCGTCGCAGCCGGCCTCTTCCAGTTTGCCGACCTCGTAGGGGGTGAACCCGCCTTCCGGGCCGATGCACAGGGCGGTTGGCTGATTCAGGTGGGTGGGGCAGGGTGTGTCGGTACCGGGATGGGCGACCAACGCGCGCTTGCCCGCCAGTAGGCCCGGCAGCTCATCTTCCACGAACGGTTTGAACAGCTTGCGGATGTGAACCCGGGGCATAGCGGTGTCCCGGGCCTGCTCCAACCCCAGCGTCAGGTTTTCCCGCAGGTTGTCGTCGGACAGCCAGGGGGTCTGCCAGAAGCTCTTCTCCACCTTGTAACTGTTGATCAGCCAGATGTCCTTGACGCCGAGTGCCGCGCAGGTTTGCAGGACCCGTCGGAACATCTTGGGGCGGGGCATGGCGAGTATCAGGGTCAGGGGCAGTGCCGCGGGTGGGGGCTGGTCGAACGACACCCGCAACTCGGCTTCGGTGTCGGTCAGGCGCAGCACCTCACCGGTACCCATGTCGCCGTCGACGCGTCCGACAGGAATGCTATCGCCGGCGTTGACGCGCATCACCGAATGCAGATGGGCCAGTCGCCGCCCCGTCAGCCGCACCCGGTCGACATCGGTGAAATCTTCTTCGAACAGCAATGCCAGGTTCATTGGCCGGCCGACTCATCCGATTCCGGGGCGGACCCTTCCCGTCGGGCCAGTCGTCCAAACAGGATTCCGAACTCGAACAGAATCCACATGGGCACGGCCAACAGCGTCTGGGAAATGATGTCTGGCGGGGTGAGTAGCATGCCGATGATAAAGCAGGCGACCACCACGTAAGGGCGTTTGGCAGCCAGGTCCTGGGGGGTGGTGGCGCCGGTGAGGATCAGCAGCACGGTGGCGATCGGGATCTCGAAGGCCACCCCAAAGGCAAAGAACATCTTGAGCACGAAGTTCAGGTAGCTGTTGATGTCTGGCAGTTCAACAATGCCCTCCGGACCGATGGCGGTGAAGAAACCGAACACCAGGGGAAAGACCACGTAGTAGGCGAACGCGGCGCCGGCATAGAACAGCAGGACCGAGGTGAACAACAGGGGGAACGCCAGCCGTTTTTCATGGGCGTACAGGCCTGGTGCAATGAAACTCCATAACTGGTAGAGGATGACCGGGATGGCCACGAACACCGAGAGCACAAGGGCGAGCTTCAGGGGGGCGAAGAACGGTGAGGTGACGTCCGTGGCAATCATGGTCTGTCCGACCGGCAGCAGTGACCGGATCGGCTCGGACAACCAGAGGTAAAGTTCGTTGGCGAACGGGTAAATCGCGGCAAAGCAGATGATCACCGCCAGAACCATCTTGAGCAGGCGGTTGCGCAGCTCCAGCAAATGCTCGATCAGGGGCATTTCCTGTTGGTCAGGGGACATCTGGTTGCCTTCTGGCTTTGAAGTCATGAACGATTTTCCGGCGGGCCTTGCTCGGAGCCGGGCTGTTTGTCGCCGTCGGCCTCAATGCTGTTCGTTGATTCCGGGGCCGAATCCGCGGACGCCGGAGGTGACGCAGTGCTGCCGTCTGACGAGTCGCCGGTGGTTTGGCCGGCGACGCGGCGGGTTGCGGGAGCCGGGCGTGAGCTGCGACCTTCGTGGTCAGGCAGGATCATGTGCTCATAGCGCTTGGCTTCGTCCAACGCCCCGCGCACGGTCTTCTGGACATCGTCCAGGCCGACGTCACCGGCCTTGCGGAGCTCTTCGCGGAGCTCTTCGGCCTTGAGCTGGCGGTCCAGCTCCGACGTGAACTGGCCGACCATGCGCCGGGCACCACCAATCCAACGCCCGGCAGCGCGGGCAGCAGTGGGCAGGCGCTCGGGACCGAGCACCAGCAGTGCGATCACGCCACAGATCAGCAGCTCAAGGAAGCCAATATCGAACATTCAGCCAGGTCTCAGCTGTGGGACTTATCCCGTGGCTTTTCTTCGGTCTCGGCCTGTTGGCTCTGCGCGTCGGTTTTCTCCTGCAGGGAATCCCGGTCAGGTTCCGCGGGCTTGTTGTCCTCGTCGTTCATGGACTTCTTGAAGCCGCGGATGGCACCGCCCAGATCACTGCCGATGTTGCGCAGTTTCTTGGTTCCGAACAACAGAATCACAATGCCAAGCACGATTAGGAGTTGCCAGATACTTATACCCATCACGGGATCCTCGTTTTTATGTTGCTGCTTTGCTGTAGTGTACGTTAACCAGTGGCTTGGGCGGTAACCCTCCTAAAGGGGTAGATCCCACGCTATTTGTTCCGCGACGCTTTCTCGTCCAGACCCGACAGGTCAAACCGGCGCGCAAGCTCATTGATCACGTCGTCCGGGCTCAGGCCCAGTCGGGACAGCATGACCATGCTGTGAAACCACAGGTCGGCCGTCTCGTAGATCACGTCCCGGGTGTCGCCGGAGTGTTCCGCGTCCTTGGCGGCCAGCAGGGTTTCGGTGCACTCCTCGCCGACCTTCTCGAGAATCTTGTTCAGCCCTTTGGCATGCAGGCTGGCGACGTAGGAGGTGTCTGGGTCAGCCTGTTTACGCTCCTCCAGTACCTGTGCCAGCTGTGTCAGTACATCACTCACCTTGGGTACTCCTCAGTTGCTGCCATAGATGGCATCGGGGTCCTTGATGACCGGCTCCACGCTGGTCCACTGCTCGTCTTGTAAGGTCCGGTAAAAACAGCTGCGGCGGCCGGTATGGCAGGCAATGCCACCTTTCTGCTCAACCTTCAGCAGGATCACATCCTCGTCGCAATCCAGGCGGATGTCCTTCACCACCTGCTGATGGCCGGAGGTTTCACCTTTACGCCAGAGTGTGCCGCGGGAGCGGGACCAGTACACCGCGTGGCCCTCTTCGGCCGTCAGGCGCAGGGACTCCCGGTTCATCCAGGCCATCATCAGGATGTCACCGGTGGCGGCATCCTGGGCAATGGCGGGCACCAGTCCATCGGCGGTCCAGCGGATGGCCTCCAGCCAGTCAGGGTTGTCGACGTTATCGGATGAATCTTTCATTTCTGTGAATCCTGAATGCGTTATCGGTTATCGGTTACCGGCTGCCGCGCAGCACCAGGCCGCCGGCTGCTGCCAGCAGGGCCCAGCTCCACAATGGCACACGCTCGACCCAGGCAAGGGCGTCCGGCTGGGTGCCGATCGCCGCGGCCGTAACCAGAATGATGACCACCAGCCCCCGGCGCCAGCGCCGGTCCGAGCGCACCTGCTGTTCCCGCAGCAGCTCCAGTGTAGCCTGATTCTGTTGCTCGGTGGGGCCGGCCTCGCGCAGTTGCAGCAGCGCGTCGTGCACCAGTTGCGGCATTTCGGGGGATTGTTCCAGCCAGGACGGCAGGTGCGTCTGCAGCGATTTGATCAGGCCGGACGGGCCAATGCGTCTGCGCATCCAGCTTTCCAGGAACGGTTGTGCCGTGCTCCACAGATCCAGTTCCGGGTACAGCTGGCGCCCCAGGCCTTCTACGTTCAGCAGGGTCTTCTGCAGCAGCACGAGTTGTGGCTGCACCTCCATGTTGAAACGGCGAGCCGTCTGGAACAGGCGGAGCAGGAAATGGCCGAAGGAGATGTCCTTCAGGGGTTTCTCGAAAATCGGCTCGCACACGGTACGGATGGCGGCCTCGAATTCGTTCACCCGGGTATCCGGCGGTACCCAGCCGGACTGGATGTGCAACTGGGCGACCTGCCGGTAGTCTCGCCGGAAGAAGGCCAGCAGGTTGCGGGCCAGGTAGCTCTGGTCGTCGGGGGCCAGGGTGCCCACGATGCCGAAGTCGATGGCGATGTACTTCGGATCGGCCGGGTTGGACACATCGACGAAAATATTGCCCGGATGCATGTCGGCGTGGAAAAAGCTGTCCCGGAACACCTGGGTAAAGAAGATCTCGACCCCCTTCTCGGCCAGCACCTTCATGTTGACGCCGGCAGCTTCCAGCGCGGGCACGTCGGCGATGGGGATGCCGTGAATGCGCTCCATGACCAGCACCGACTTGCGGGTGTAGTCCCAGTCGATGAAGGGAATGTAGATCAGGGACGACTCTTCGAAGTTGCGCCGCAGCTGGCTGGCGTTGGCGGCCTCCCGCTGCAGGTCCAGTTCGTCATGAATGGTGGAGTCATAGTCTGCCACCACTTCCACCGGGTGCAGGCGCTTGCCCTCGGACCAGTACCTCTCCAGCAGCCCCGCCATCAGGTACATGAGCGATAGGTCCTGCCGGATGACGCGCTCGATACCCGGACGCAACACCTTCACCACCACCTGCTGACCGTTGCGCAGGGTGGCCGCATGCACTTGGGCAACCGATGCCGAGGCCATGGGGTCCGGTGTGAACTCCTTGAACAACTCGGCCACCGGCGCGCCCAGGGACGATTCAATGATCTCCCGGGCCAGCTGGCTGGAAAAGGGCGGTACCCGGTCCTGCAGGTTTTTCAGCGATTCCGCCATGTCGTCCGGCAGCAGGTCACGCCGGGTCGACAGAATCTGGCCAAACTTGACGAATACCGGCCCGAGTTCCTCAAGAGCCAGTCTCAGCCGGTCCCCCCGGCTCAGCTTGGGTTGGGGGAACAGGTGCCAGGGCGCCAGCAGGAAGAACACCTTGAGCGGGGCGGGCAGTTCCGCCAGGGGCAAGAACGTGTCCAGTCGGTAGCGACAGAATACCCAGGCAATTCGGAACAGGCGTTGCAGGCGGGTCACGGAGTCTCCGGTTCGTCAGGGGTGGCGCGTTCATCAAGTCGGTCTATGCGCGCTTCCAGGCGCTCGGTGCGAAGACTGAGGTCGTCAATGTCCTCAAACGTCGCTTCCAGTTCCCGGCGCCCGGGAAGGCTCCGGCTTTCCTCATGCACATACTCTTCAACGTTGGCGTTCAGGGAGTGGAAAGCCTGGCGGCTCCACTTTACCGCGCCGCGTATACGCTGGCCCAGGAAATGGGCGGGAACATCGCCGATCTGGCGGGCCATGGCCGCTTCCCAGTCCGGGTCGAGCTGGTTCAGGGCCCGCTGTAACTGGTGGGCGAGGGCAGTGTCGCCCGCCACCGTCAGCCGGCCATCGCTGAAGACCCGGTCGTCGCCGGTGGCCAGGGCGGCAAAGGCCACGGGTTTACCGCTGATTGTAAGGGCGGGCTCGTCCGCAGGCTGGCTGCTGACCCGGACCCGGTCGCCGGCGCCATACAGCGCGTACGTCAGCGGCAGGGGCGCGGCCAGGCTGATTTGCACCGGTCCGGCCAACGCCTCCATCAGGGCCCGCCTGCCCGCGGGATCCAGCTCGAGGGCACGATTCAGCGCACCCTCGATGATGGCAGTCACTGCGGCAAGCAGCGTCGGGCCCGGGAACATCAGGGTTTGATTCCCACGTGCAGGGCGACGATGCCGCCGGTCATGTTGTAGTACTTGCAGTTCACCAGGCCGGCGTTTTCCATCATGCCCTTCAGGGTGCCCTGGTCCGGGTGCATGCGAATGGACTCGGCCAGGTACTTGTAGCTTTCGCTGTCGCCGGCGATCAGTTGCCCCATCAGCGGCAGCGCGTTGAACGAATAGCTGTCGTAGACCTTGCTCAGCAATGGGTTGGTAGGCTTTGAAAACTCCAGCACCATCAGTTTCCCGCCCGGTTTCAGGGTTCGGGTCATGTCGCGCAGGGCCTGGTCCTTGTCGGTCACGTTACGCAGGCCAAAGGCGATGGATACGGCGTTGAAGTTGTTGTCCGGGAACGGCAGGTGCTCGGCGTCGGCCTGAACGTACTCAATGTTGCCGGCGTAGCCACGGTCGATCAGCCGCCCGCGCCCCACCTGCAGCATGGACGCGTTGATGTCAGCGAGAACCACCTTGCCCGACGGCCCGACCAGGTCCGAGAACTTCATGGTGAGATCGCCGGTACCGCCGGCGATGTCGAGCACCTGATGGCCGGGGCGGACGCCTGACAGTTCAATGGTGAAGCGCTTCCAGAGCCGGTGGATGCCCATGGACATCAGGTCGTTCATGAGGTCGTACTTGCCGGCCACACTGTGGAACACCTCGGCCACCTGGCTCGCCTTCTGGCTCTTGGGGACATCGCGGAAGCCGAAATGGGTAACGTCATCCTGGCCCTGGGTGGTCTGGGCCGGGTTGGCCGACGGTTGCTGCTCGCTCATGAGAGAAATCCTGTCTGAATCTGAACCCCGTATTCTAACGGCTGGCGGGGTTGCTACAAGGGTGGCGACGAGTTTAATACCGCCCTAAACTATAAAACCGCCATTTTTCGAGAGAAAGCTGATATATGTCTGTTATTGACGTACACCGTCCGCACAGTCTGGACAAGGAACACGCTCGCGAAGCCGCCGAAACCCTGGCGAAGGACCTGTCCGAGCAGTTCGATGTGAACTACCAGTGGGAGGGGGACGTGCTCCGGTTCAAGCGCAGCGGCGTCAAAGGCCAGCTGAACCTCAGCCACGCCGACCTGCACATCCACCTGGAACTGGGCATGATGCTGCGGCCCTTCAAATCCCGGATTGAGCAGGAGATTCATTCCCAGCTGGACCAGATCATCAAGGCCTGACGCCAACCCCGTCAAAGATCGCCCGGCAGCCGAAACGGCTCCGGGTGACCGCTCAGAATGTTAGTCATCACCCGGCGTTCCCGGGTGACCAGCCGCTCAATCAGCAACTCGACGTCGTCCATGTTCCGAAAGGCACTGAAGCCCCGGTGCAGGAAGCTGTGCAGGTCGGTCAGGCCGGCCATTTCTGCCGGTGTTCGGGTCATGGTCAACAGCCAGCCTAGGGTGCGGTTGCGAACGTACCGGTCCAGTTGCAGGCCAACCTCGGCCACCAGACCGATCTGGCGCTCCCGTAACGCCAGTTGTTCGCTGTCGCGAAACGCCTGGCAATAGTCGGCAACCGTCAGTGGGTCCACCGTGCCTTGCCGGTTGTGGAGCCGTTCGGTCAGTTCCAGGTCGAGACGCTGGGTAATCAGGTTCAGTTCGACCAGGCCGGCCAGCGTGGCCAGCAAATGGTCCGGAAGCCACTTCACCATTTTCGGAAACACCCGGTCGATGTTGTCGTCCCGGCGGGTCATGGCCGCTGGCGCGTAGAGATCGGTCAACAGGAATTCCAGGCCCGTGTGATAGCCCGGGTGGTCATACAGGTCCCGATGAGTGGTTTTCAGCCGTTGGGCTTGCCAGTCGGCGATCTTGAAGGTGTGGTCCAGCAACGGATGCGAGGCCTTGTGATGACGGAAATCGTGGTACTCCAGCAGCAGGCTCTGTAGCCGGCGGGCGCTGTCGGACGAGACCTCGGTGGCGACAAGGCGCTCACGGTACATGGTGGTTAGCTCCGTTTAACCTGTGGGGCAGGGCCCATTGAAGGACCGGGTAGTTTAACGGAGGTTGGCTGACAGAACACTAGCCCTGGGCAGTGGCCGGCAGGGTTTCGAAGCCCGGCACCCATTCCTTGCTGTCGAGGGTGATGAAGTGGCTGGGCGCCTCGGTCTCGACAATGCGCATGGTGGTCGGGCTCTGGCGGGCGCTGGCCAGCATGGCGGACCGGTCCAGGATGCGGTCTACCGCCGGGATCAGGAAGGTGCCGTGGCGGATGTTGTCGTACACGCTGGTGTCCGTGCGGGCCATCCAGTCCATGATGTTTTCGATGTTGCGGACGATGGTCAGGTGGTCCTTGGTCGCCGAGAACAGTTTGCTGAGCAGCTGTTTCTTGCGCGGGTTCATTTTGCCGAAAAAGGTCTGGCCATACGCCGAGGACGGGGCCGTATTGATCAGGCGAATCAGCCAGGGCCACATGCCGTGACTGACCGGCTCCAGCAGGGTGGTCACCAGGGCATGGAGTTTCGCCTGGGGCAGCACCGGCGCTTCCAGCACCACTTCAACGTCTTCGTACAGTTCCGGCCACTGTTTCATGGCCTCGAGAATGACCGCACCCCCGCGGGAATGACCGTGGACCCGGACATTCCGGGTGCTGGGCAGGTTCGACAGTGCCTGGTTCAGGATGCAGGCGTCGTACTCGATGGTGCCTTCCAGATGTTTGATCGGCACTTCCCAGTGCGGGGTTTCCGGAGTCACTCCGTTGACCGGGATGTGGTAATTGCTGCAGGTGAGCAGGATCAGTTCGGTGGTGGGGCCTTCGTAGGCCTGGGTGAAGTAGCAGTGGTTTTCCAGGAAGCCATGCACGCCGACCACGGTCTGTTCCGCCTTGCCGCTGTGATTGCGGACCGAAACGGCGCCTTTGCCCACGCGGTAGACCCGTCCGGAGAACATCTCCGAATAGGCGTTCTCAATGGGCTTGATCAGTTTGCGAACGTGGCTCGCTTTCATGTTGGCTCTCCTAACCAGCGCTGCAATGGCCTGTTGTTGATGTTGGAACCTGCTGGTAACCCTGTTGTACCCCGAACCGGTCTGGCATTTATTGGCGCTGGCAACCTTATATACGCTGCTCCAGGGCCAATCGATGACCGTTTACGGCTGGTACCAACCATTGCATCAAGGCTTACTCGGAGTATAGATCTGAACGGTTGTTCACCGGTAACTTTTTGTAATGCTGTGCACGAGCACCTTATATGGAGACGATGCGGGTTGTCTGGCACAATGCGGAGTTCGGTTTTTACGTATCTTCACCATCCACCCCGGGGACGTTCAGGTTTGAATCACGAGCAATCGCATCTCCTGCTGCCTGCGGATTCAGCCTGGCTGGCCCTGGAAAGACCCGAAAACCCAATGACCATCACGGTCATGCTGCGGGTTGAGGGACTGACTGCGCCCCGCTTCCGTGAGTTTCTGCGAGTGTACTGGATGGCCTGGGAGCGGTTTCGGTTCCTGCCCGTGAAGCGGGCGCCGGCCTGGTGGTGGGAGCCGGACCCGGTGTTCGATATCAAGCATCATCTGGATGTGGTGATGGATCGCTTCAGTCAGGACGAGTTGCAGGACTGGGTCTCGGCGCGACTGAATCAGCCCCTGGCCCTCTACCGCCCGCTCTGGAAATTCTGGTTGGCGCCCAATGCCGAGGGCGGCGCGGCCTTGCTGCTGCGCATGCACCACTGTTACGCCGACGGCCTGTCCCTGCTGGGCATCTTCGAACGGCTCTGCCCACCCTCGCCGCAGCAGCATCCCGCCCTCTACGGCGCCGAGGAAACCGCCGAGCTGTTGCGCTGGACCGCCGCCGCGAAGGTTTGGTTGGAGCGGCTGGTGGCCAGTGAGGTGGGGCCGGAAGGTGCGATTGGAGAGCCTGCGCCCGGCCCGGACGGCCAGGGCCAGTCGACCGGGTGGTGGCTGGAACGTGCTGCCCAGAAAAGCGTCAAGCTGGTGCACGAAGTCAGTGAATTCCTGGCGGAGCCGGAAGACAGCCCCTCCAACCTCAAACGCCCGCTCCTGGGACGACGGGTGTGCCGGTGGTCCCGGCCGGTGGCGCTGGATCGCTTCCGGTCGGTGGCCAAGACCACCAACGTGACCATCAACGACGTGTTGCTCAGTTGTGTCGCTGCCGCCGTGCGTGACCGGCTCGGGATCCCCGGTGACGATCTGGACGAAACCGTGTTGCACGCGGCGGTCCCGGTGGACATTCGCGCCCGTCTTCCCGAGGAGCTGCAGCCGGAGCCCGGCACGCTGGGCAACTACTTCGGAACCGTGTTTGTGCCACTGCCGGTGGATGGTGAAAGCCCGCTTGAGCGCCTTTATCGCATCAAGCATGAAACCCGTCGGCTGAAAAAGAGCTGGCAGCCGGGCATTGCCTGGGGGCTGGCGGCGACCGCCTCAGCCATTCCCGAGCCCTGGCGGCAGCCGGTGGCGGACGTGTTCTACCGCAAGGCCAGTGCGGTGGTTTCGAATGTGCCGGGTACCCCCGAGGCCCGATACATCGCGGGTTGCCGCATCGCCGAGCAGATGTTCTGGGTGCCCCAGGCCGGGGATATTGGCCTGGGCGTCAGCATCGTCAGCTACGCCGGCCAGGTCCAGTTCGGTGTGGTGGCGGACGAGGCCATCCTCGTCGACCCCGCCGATTTTCTGGCCGACTGTCTGCAGGAACTGCAACGCTTCCCGGACGGGTCGTAATCCCAAAGTTCTGTTTCTGAGGCCTCCCAATTGAGCAGAAAACCTGCTCCCTTGGCGCATTTCCCCTCACGTTCTCTTCCCCGACCATGGAATTCAGGCGACAGACCACGCCTGGGGCTGCCGGATATCCCGGTACCCCGATCCCAGATTTCCAAAAACAACCGGGGGAAGTATGAACAACAATAATCTCAGAAAGTCAGGCCTCGCGATTGCGATGGCCGCGACCATGGGGGCCAGCGCTGGAGCCCACGCGGCAGTTGAAGTCTACAACCAGGACGGCACGTCTTTTTCCGTGGACGGCTACTTCAACGCCTTCTACGTGAACCGTGATGACAAGCTGGCGGACACCCGCAACTCCGACGTCAAGATGGGGTTCCTGCCCAACACCATTGGCTTTACTTTCAGCAAGGAAGTCGGTGACCTGACCATGGGCGGCCGTTCCTCGTTCTGGTCGACCATCAACGACAGCCTGCAATCGCCCACCGACACCGCGATCGATGTTCGTCAGTTGTACGCAACGGTCGACGGCTCATTCGGGCAGGTCCTGATCGGTAAGGATTTCGGCCTGTACGCGCGCTCCAACATTTTCCTCGACGAGATCCTGATGGGCTTTGGGTCGCCGGGGGCGCCGACCGGCGTCTCCTTCGGCAACATCCGCACCGGCTATCCTTACCCGAACCCTTCGGCGCAGATCACTTACCGGACGCCGGACATGGGGGGGCTGAAAGTCGCCGCGGGCATCTTCGAACCGGCCAACACCACGCCGGGACCCCAGTCCGAACAATCCGCGCCGCGACTTGAAGCCGAAGTCACCTACAACGCCGACCTCGGTGGTGTGGCGCTGACCGGTTGGGTCAATGGCCGTTCCCAGAAGTCCGAGAACGCGACCACCTCTGTCGATTCGACCGGGCTGGGCTACGGTGTTCGTGCCGCCATCGCCGGCTTCTCCCTGACCGCCTCCGGCTTCACGTCCGAGGGCGATGTGCCGGTGCTGATCGCCGATACCGCTGCGCCGCTGGCGGAAGAGGATGCCGACGGCTATCTCCTTCAGGGTTCGTACACGCTGGGTGCCAACCGGTTCGTACTGTCCTATGGCGAAACCGACTCCGACCAGGCAGATTTCGAGACCGAGAACACCTCCGTGGCGGTATTCCACGACGTGAACAGCAACTTCAAACTGGTGGCCGAATACAACATGTTCGAGCAGACCACCAAGTCGACAGGTGCTGACGCGGCGGAGATCGATACCATCGCGCTGGGGGCGGTCGTTACCTTCTGAACCAGAGTGTAACGAGGGTTGAAGGCCGATGCCGGGGGGAGGTAGTACCCGGCATCGGTGGCCCTGACTAGGACTAAAGTGCCGGTTTGCCGGGAGGGAAACCGGCCGCGCCACCGGGCATTGATTCAGGAGGTATGTTAATCAATGGCTTATGATCACTTTGGCGCACCGATTAAAAGCACTGAAGTCGCATTGGCTGGCTGCGCGGATGCCGTAGAATCGGAGAGAATTCACCCATTTCCGAAGCCGGCCTTTATGAAACCAGCGACGACACTGCCCGCCGTGCGGGTGGCCAGTTCCAGTGTCCGGGACCCGATGCTGGCGGCCACCAACCTCGCCAGTCAGCTCAATCACGAGCACCTTGGCTGTGTCCTCTTCTTCTGTTCCGCGGAGTACGATCTCGGCCGCCTGGGTATTGCGCTTGAGCACGAGTTTCGGCATGTCCGCGTGTGTGGTTGTACGTCGGCCGGCGAGATTACCCCGGAGGGCTATGGCCGGGGCTGCATCACCGCCATCGGTTTCGACCGTCGCTACTTTGCCATTGACTGTGCCCTGATCCGGGAGCTGGACCAGTTTACCCTGCAGGATGCCCAGGGCGTGATCGACGGGCTGCTGGCCACCTGCCGGGATGCGAAGCTGGCACCGATCAAGGGCAATACCTTCGCCATTACCCTGCTCGACGGCCTGTCGAGCCGGGAAGAGCTGGTGCTGGCTACACTCAATGCGGCGCTGGGAACCATCCCTCAGTTCGGGGGCTCTGCCGGTGATGACGAGCGCCTGGCCAATACCCACGTGTTCTACGAGGGCCAGTTCCACAACGGTGCGGCGACCGTGCTGCTGGTCAACACGCCACTGGATTTCCGCGTGTTCTCAACCCACCACATGGTGGAGCGCAGCCAGAAGCTGGTGGTGACCGACGCCTGTGCCGAGAGCCGCACGGTGTTTGAGCTGAATGCCGAGCCGGCGGCCGAGGCCTATGCCCGGGCGGTCGGTGTCGAGGTCGATGATCTGGACCGCAAGGTGTTTGCCCTTCGCCCCATGGGCGTCAAGATCGGCGGGCACTACTTCGTGCGATCCATTCAGCGGGTGAATCCGGACAGGAGCCTGACGTTCTATTGTGCCGTCGAGACCGGCATCGTGATGACTGCGATGGAGCCGGAGTCCCTGCTGGACAGCGTGCGCACCCAGATCGAAGCCTCTGAACGCGTGGTGGGGCCGCCCCTGGTGACCATTGGTTGTGATTGTTTCCTGCGTCGCCTGGAAGCCGAGCTGACCGGAGAAGTGGACGCGGTCTCGGAATTCCTCCGCCACCACAAGGTCATCGGCTTCAACACCTACGGCGAGCAGTTTGACGGCATGCACATCAACCAGACATTTACGGGGGTTGTCATTGGCGAACCTGATGCCCATTCCGGACCCCGCTGAGGGCCCGCCAGAGGCGCTCAAGGACGACCGCATCGCGGCCCTGGAAGCAGAGAACGAGCGCCTGCGGAAGATTCGGGATGCCCTGATCGAGCGGGTGGAGTCCGGTTCGGCCCACAAGCCCGAGCCCTACGCCGCGTTCGAGCACTCGGTGGTGCTGGCGGAGCAGGTGCGTGAACGCACCGATGCCCTGAACCAGGCCATGGAAGAACTCAAAGGCAGCAACAAGGCGCTCAGCCGGGCCCGGGAAGAGGCGGAAACCACCCGCCAGCGCCTGAGCGATGCCATTGAAAGCATCGCTGACGGCTTTGTGCTGTTCGATCACCAACACCGGCTGATCCAGAGCAACAGCCGGTTTCGAAGTTACTGGCGCCACGCCGGCCTGGAACCGCCCGTTGCCGGCACGTCGATCGTCGAGGTGAAGGCCCAGGCGCTGAGCTCGGGCCTGATCCAGGAGGAACACAGCCATCCGGACTCCGAAGGCGTGGTTTTCCTGCTGGCCAACGACCGCTGGGTTCAGATGACCGAACGCCCCACCCGGGAAGGCGGGCTGGTGGTGCTCTACTCCGACATCACCGACGTCAAGAACAGCGAGATGGCGCGCCGGATCAAGGCGCTCGAGGAAAGCGAACGTTGGATTCGCGTGGTGACCGACCACGTCCCGGCATTGATTGCGTACGTCGGCGCCGACATGACGGTGCAGTTCTGCAACAAGGTCTACGAGTCCTGGTACGGGCGTAACGGGGAATCGCCGCTGGGCAAACGGCTGGATGAGGTCCACGCCCCGGATCTTTACCGACGGTTGCTGCCACAGGTCTACCAGGCCCTGGACGGGCAAAGCATCACCTTTGAATTCGAGGAGACCGGCGAACAGGGCGAGGTCCGTTACATGCTTCGTTCCTACGTGCCCAATCATGACGCCGACAACGTCATCACCGGCTTTTTCGTGTTGATTCGTGACATCACCGACCGGCGCAAGACGGCGCTGGCGTTGGAGCAGGCCTACGACCACCTGGAGCGCCGGGTAAAGGAGCGCACGGCGGCACTGACAGGCCTGAACAACCAGTTGCGCCAGGAAATCGGCGAGCGGGCGGCGGTGGAAGCCCGGTTGCGGGACGCCAAGCTGGAGGCGGAGCGGGCCAACCTGTCCAAGACCAAGTTCCTGGCGGCGGTCAGTCACGACCTTTTGCAACCACTCAACGCCGCGCGGCTGTTCACCAGTGCACTGCTGGAGCAGTCCTTCGGGCCCAAGGCGGAAAGCCTGGTGCGCTCGGTGAGCACCTCACTCGACGACGTCGAGAACCTGCTGGGCACCCTGGTGGACATTTCCAAGCTGGATGCCGGCGTGATCAAGCCGGATGTCACCGCCTTCGACCTGCGGGATTTGCTCAATAACATTGCCCGGGAGTTCCGCCAGATGGCGGTCGCCGAAGGCCTGAAACTGGATTTTGTGCCGTCATCGGCGGTGGTGGAGTCGGATTCCCAGCTGCTGGCCCGGATTCTGCGCAACTTCCTGACCAACGCCATTCGATACACCGGCTCCGGGCGCATCCTTCTGGGCTGCCGTCGCCGTGGTGATCATGTTCTGTTGCAGGTCTGGGATACCGGCCCCGGGATTCCCGAAGACAAGCTCACGGAGATCTTCCAGGAGTTCAAGCGCATTCGACCGTCCGGGTCCCAGGCGGACAAGGGGCTGGGGCTCGGACTGGCCATTGTCGATAAAATCTCCCGGATGCTGGGCCATGAGGTTCGGGTGTCGTCGGTTGAAGGGCGGGGATCGGTGTTCAGCGTCCGGGTTCCGCTGGGCCGGCTACTGCCCCGGCGCCCCTCCGGCGATGACAGCCTTATCGCCGTGCCGGACACCGGTCTGGGCGGCGCCCGTATCTGGGTGATCGACAACGATCATGCAATCTGCGAGGGCATGCAGACCCTGCTTGAAAATTGGGATTGCCAGGTGATCACGGCGGTGTCGCTGGCGGACCTTGAGCGTCAGCTCGACCCGGCCACCAGTCCCGTGGATCTGATCCTGGCGGATTATCACCTGGATAATGAAGAGACAGGGGTCGACGTGGTGGCGAGCATCAACGGGCGTCGGGCCCGCCCTGCGCCGGTGATCATGATCACCGCCAACTACACCAACGAGTTGAAACAGCACATTCGCGGGCTGGGTCACCTACTGATGAACAAACCGGTGAAGCCGCTCAAGCTCCGCAGCACCCTGAATCATCTCATCAGCGCTTCAGGTACTGGCTGAAATCCACATCGCTGGCGGACAGGATGGCCTGGACCCGGTTGTGCACGCCCAGTTTCCGCAGTATCGCCGAGACATGGGCTTTGACGGTGGTTTCGGCAATGTTGAGGTTGTAGGCAATCTGCTTGTTGGATTCACCCTTGGACATGCGCTCCAGCACCAGGAGTTGGCGTCGCGTCAGGGAATTCAGCAGCTCCGGTGAAATCGGGTTGTCGTCGTTGCGGTGGCGGCGGCTGCTGCTTTCCTTGCCGGTCCGGATGATGTCCGACGGCAGGTACACGTTGCCGTTGAGAATCTGCTGGATGGCCTCAGTCATCTGGGCCCGGGGCGACGATTTGGTGATAAAACCCACCGCGCCATAGGTAATGGCCTGCAACACCACCTGTTTGTCTTCCTCCGCCGAGACGATCACCACCGGAATGGTGGGTGCCTCGTTGCGCAGCGTGATCAGGCCGTTCAGGCCGTGCATGCCCGGCATGTTCAAATCCAGCAGGATCAGGTCCAGGTCATCGTTCTCCCGGGTGATGGCCAGGGCGCTGTCGAGATCGTCGGTCTCGACGATCTCACTGCCGGCGAATCCGGACGCAATGACACTGCTGATGGCTTCGCGAAAGAGAGGGTGGTCGTCGGCAATCAGGATCTTATAGGCCGGATCCATAACTACATCTACCTGTTTGTTGTCATTATCGAGGTGTGTTTCCGACTCATGATAGCGGGTTTCGGATGAGAGTGCGGCATCGGGCTCGTTCAGCATGGCGGCCTCCAGTGCGTAGGGGACGGCGTGGTCTCGCCTGACCTCTGGTTATTATTGTGATGGTTTCATTACACGCGATACCGGCCGCCGGGTGAATGCGACCATCGCACCAAAAAACAGGCACCAAAGTACTATTCTTGCCCGGCGACGGGGTTCGTATCGTGGAGGGATGAACCGATACCAACAAAAATACAGGTTGTGCAGGCTCTCGATTGGCGCCCTGCTGATTCTGTTCCTGTCGTGGCAACCGTTGGTCGTTGCCGATCAGGGCGACGGCTTGCCAACGGTGTCTGTGAGTGTGCTGCAGTTTGGCACCGCGCACTGGGAGCTGAGCCACGTCGCCGACCGGCAACTGGATCGCCGCAATGGCTTCAGCCTGGTGATTCGGCCCGTGGCCAATCTGCCCGCGTCGCACCTCGCCGTGACCAGTGGCACGGTCAACGGTGCGGTCGCGGATCTGCTCTGGGCGCAGTCGCGGTATCAGGCGGGCAGTGCCTTCCGGTACGTGCCCTTCTCGTCCAGTATCGGCGACATCGTTGTGGGCGAGGCGTCGCCGGTCAGAACCGTCAGCGACCTTGCGGGCTTGCGCATCGGGGTGGCCGGCGGCCCCGATAGCAAGGGCTGGATTCTGCTGCAGCGGGTGGCGGAACAACGGGGCATCGATCTGAGTGCGGTGGCCGAGGTGCAATACGCCGCACCACCGCTGCTCAGTCAGGCACTCCGGCGCGGACAGGTGGATGCCATCGTCACCTACTGGCATTTCGCCGCCCGGCTGAAAGGCGAGGGTGGCTGGCGCTCCGCGTTCGGCATGGCGGATCTGCTCACCGCAATGGACCTGGCCGACGATCTGCCCGTTCTGGGGTACGTCTTCCCCGACGCCTGGGCCCGGGAGAACCCTCAGTTGGTCGACAGTTTCGCCCGGTCCATTGCCGATGCGAAATCCGAACTGGCGCAACAGCCCATCTATTGGCAACGCGTACGTCCGATGATGCGAACCGCCGACAAGGGGGTGTTTGAGGCGTTGCGCGAGGGTTTCATTGCCGGAACCCCTCAGCCTCTGACCGCACAACGAATCGCCGATCTGCGTGAGCTGCTGGTGCTGACCGGGGTGGAGCCGAAGGCACTGATGCCGGAGTCCCTGTTTTACCGGGGCGGGCCATGAGCTCCGGGGCCCGATCCCTGCGTCGTGGCCGGCCTCCGGTGTGGAGCTACTGGGTGGTCTTGCCGGCGATTCTGATTGTATGGGCCTTGTTGGCCGGGCTGATCCAGTCGCCCCTGTTGCCGACGCCGGTCGAGGTGCTGGACACCCTTGTCCGGGAGGCGGGCTCCGGAGAGCTGTGGCACCACCTTGGCGCGACCCTTCGGCGAGTCCTGTTTGCGTTCGTGTTGGCCATGACCTTGGGCACCCTGATTGGTATCGCCATGGGACGCTCTGCGATGACCAACGCCCTGTTCGACCCCCTGCTGGTGCTGCTTCTGAACCTGCCTGCGCTGGTCACCATCATCCTGATGTACGTCTGGTTCGGACTGGTGGAAGTGGCGGCGGTGATGGCGGTGGTGATCAATAAGGTGCCCAACGTTGCGGTTACCGTGCGAGAGGGCGCCCGCAGTCTCGATTACCGGCTGGAGGAGATGGCCACCGTCTACCGGTTCTCCCGCTGGCAGCGGTTCCGGGAAGTGTGGGTGCCCCAGCTGTTCCCTTACCTGATGGCAGCGACCCGCGGGGGGCTGGCGCTGATCTGGAAGATTGTCCTGGTGGTCGAGCTGCTCGGTCGGTCAAGCGGTGTCGGGTTCCAGCTCCACATGGCTTTCCAGGTCTTCGATGTGGCGGCGATCCTCGCCTACAGCCTGGCGTTCATCGCCGTGGTCCAGCTCATCGAGCTGGGCATCCTGCAGCCGTTGGAGCGGCGTTCCAGCCGATGGCGCCAGCCGGAGGCCGCCCATGCTTGAACTCCGGATTGCGGGTCGCGATTTCGGCCAACCGGTGCTCGGCGAAATCTTCGCCACGGTAGAGCGCGGTGACCGGATCTGTCTGCTGGGTCCGTCCGGTATCGGCAAGACAACCCTGTTGAATGCGATCTCCGGTCTCGATCAATCCGTTCCCAATGAGGCCGTCCTCGGGCGTGACAAGGTGCGGGTGGGCTACCTGTTCCAGGAGCACCGCCTGTTGCCCTGGCGGACCCTGAGCGCCAATCTCCGGCTGGTTGGCGCCAGCAGTCAGCAGGCCGACGACCTGCTGGGCCAGGTTGGCCTGGCCGGGTACGGTCATTACCTTCCTGACCAGCTGTCCCTGGGCATGGCCAGACGGGCGGCCCTGGCCAGGTGCCTGGCCGTCGAGCCGGATCTGCTGTTGCTGGATGAGCCGTTTGCCTCGCTGGACCCGGTGATGGCGGGGGAACTGAAAAAACGGATAGCCGGGATTCTGGATGCCCACCCCGACATGGCGATGATTTGCGTGACCCACGACGGTGCCGATGCGGAGATCCTGGCCAATCGGCTGTGGTACCTGGATGGCGCGCCGGCACGACTGCAATGGGACGACGCCGTGAGCGAGCCCAGATCGATAGAAGAATTACTGGGCAAACTGCGCGATCTGGATTTAGCGGGTTCCTAACGGCTACCCCATCGCCCACTTGCTCCGTTCACGCGGGCTTGGTCCCAAGAATTCGGGTTCGCTGGGGCCGAAACCCGGCCGTCGCCAACAAGGCCAGCACCACGGTGATCGCAGCGGTGATGCCGTAGGCCATCGGGTTCCACTCCAGATACAGCGAAAACCGGATTGCCTCCACCGCATGGGTGAATGGGTTGAACTGGCAGATCCAGTACAACCAGGGGCTGGCCTCGTTCATCCGCCACAGGGGGTACAGCGCCGACGACATGAAAAACATCGGGAAGATGACGAAGTTCATCACCCCGGCAAAGTTCTCCAACTGCTTGATCCAGGTGGCAATCAGCAATCCCAGGGCGCCGAGCATCAGGCTGGTCAGCACCAGCGCGGGCAGGACTGCCAGGTAGCCCCAGAGTGGTGGCTCCACGTCCACCAACAGGGCCAGGACCAGGAACACATACACCTGGCCCACCGACACCACGCCCATGGCCAGCAGCTTGGTCACCAGCAGGAAGGTTCGGGGCAGGGGGCTCATCAGCAGCACCCGCATGCTGCCCAGCTCGCGGTCGTACACCATCGAGAGCGCACCCTGCATGCTGTTGAACAGGATGATCATGCCGCACAGCCCGGGGGCGATGTAGGTCTCGTAGGTAATGTAGGTGTCGTAGGGCGGAATGATGGAAATGCCCAGCACCGCCCGGAAGCCGGCGGCAAACACCACCAGCCACAAGAGCGGACGCACCAGGGCACTGGCAAAGCGGGTCCGCTGTTGCCAGAACCGCAGCCATTCCCGGGTCTGGATGCCGACAAAACAATGCCAATACTGGGCCGGGCTCATGGTGCTGCTCCTGTCAGTGCTTCAAAGGTTTCGGCCAGGTCCCGGGCGCCCTCGGCCTCGCAGATCGCACGGCCGGAACCATTGGCCAGCAACTGGCCCTGGTGCAGGATCAACACGTGGTCATCCGGCCGCACCTCTTCAATCAGGTGGGTTGCCCAGAGCACGGTCAGGCCGTCTTCCTCGCACAGCGTCCGGACATGGTCATTCAGGGCCCGCCGGCTGGCAACGTCCAGGCCAACGGTGGGTTCGTCCAGCAGGAGCAGCGACGGCTGGTGGAGCAGGGCGCGGGCAATTTCCACCCGGCGCCGGTGGCCGCCGTTGAGCTTGCGCACCGGTTCGTCCGCCCGGTCCAGCAAGCCGAAACGTTCCAGCTCGCGGTCACCACGGGCACGGGCCTGCTGTCGGGACAGGCCGTGCAGGGCGCCGTGGTACATCAGGTTTTGCCGCACCGTCAGGTCCAGATCCAGGGCATTCTGCTGGAACACCACGCCGATCCTGCGCATGGCCTCCGATGGTTGCCGTTTCAGGGACTGCCCGGCCATCAGGACGTCTCCCTGCTGCAGCGCCAGCAGCCGGGTCAGCAAACCAAACAGTGTCGACTTACCCGCGCCGTTGGGGCCCAGCAGGGCATGGAAGTGACCGGGGGTCAGGGCAAAGCTGACCTCCTTGAGGACCGGCTTGTCACCGTAGCGGAAGCTGAGGTTGCGGGCTTCTATGGTCATGTCGTCGGATCGATTACCACACCCCAGGGGTAGCGGCCTACCTTGATGGATTTGATGACTTTCAAGTCGTCCACGTCGATGACCGAGACATCGCCGGAGACCCCATTAGTGGTATAGAGGTGTTTCTCGTCTTTATCCAGATCCAGCTGCCAGACCCGGGCGCCGACCAGCAGGTAATCCAGCACCTCATAGGTTTTGGCGTCGACCACCGCCACGTGATTGGAGGGGCCCAGGGCCACGAACGCGTATTTGCCATCGGAGGTCAGCTCGATACCCACCGGTTGCACCCGATCCTGGTTGACCCCGGGCACCTTGAAGGTCATCTCGTGGATCGGTTCCAGCGTGTCGACATCGATGATGTGCACCGTGCCGCCAATTTCGGCGGAGGCCCAGGCGATCTTGCTGTCCTTGCTGAATTCCACGTGTCGAGGGCGCTGGCCCACCACAATGTTTTTCTCGATCTTGAACGTTTCGGTATTGATCCAGTGCAGCATGCTGGTGGTTTCGCTGGTGTTGACGGCCCATCGGCCGTCGGGGCTGACCGCCATGCCTTCGGGCTCGATGCCCACGTCGATTTGCGCCAGCACCTCCTTGCTGGTGACGTCCACCACGGTCACGATGGCGTCGTCCTCGTTGGAGATGTACAGGTGCTTGTTGTTGGGGTGCAGGGCGAACTGCTCCGGGTCTTCGCCCGAAGGCAGGGTGTCGATGATCGTGCGCGTGGCCAGGTCCAGCACCTGTACGGTGTCGTCGTCACTGGCACAGATATACAGCCGGGTGTGATCCTTTGAGAGCAGTATGCCCCGCGGGCGTGCCCCGACATCAATGGTCTGCACCACCTCCCGGGTGTCGGTGTCGATGATGGAAATGGTGTCGTCTTTTTCGTTCGACACGTAGGCCAGGCTTGCCAGCGATGGTGCCGACAGACCGATCAGGGCGGCCAGTGCGGTGTGTTTGAGCAGTGCTTTCATTGGTGCTCCTTGGTCTCGGGACTCGGTATGACGGTCAGTTGTTGATGCGGCATTTGCTCTCGGGTTTGTCGAAGCCGAGGGTGTCCATGTCCGTATTGGGGTGCAGGTAACCCTCGAACGGCGCCCGAGCGACCAGCCCCCGGGGGTGAACCAGCGGGATGGGCTGGCGCAGTTGGCCATTCCAGTCGCGATAGGTCAGCTTCCGGCCCTTGAAGGCGGCGAGCTGGAAGCGGTCGCTGAACAGGAAGTCGCGGATGGCCCCGGGGTCCGCTGCTCCGAGCTCGGTGACGGCCGTGCCAATGGAGCGCACGGCGGCCCACGCCGCGTAGTCCTCCCCGTTCATCTCGCGCCCGGCCAGATCCCGGAACCGGTTCTGCAACTGGGCCGCGCCCCAGCTTTCGACGACGCGATGCCAGGCCACCGGCGACATGCCCTGGGTGCCCACCACCGGGCGCGGAAGCCAGGTGTTGAACGGCACGTATTCGCCAAAATCCCCGCGGACGTCGGCGACCACCACCGCATCGTAGTCATCCGCCTGGGTAAACAGCGGCAGTTCCTTCGAGGCGGTCCGCCGGAGGTCGGCGTCGAAGGTCCATGGCTTGTCTTCCACGATGTCCAGACCAAAACGCCGGGCGGACCGGCGGAAGGCGCTGGCCCAGGCAACATCGGCCTCCGTCGGGCCGGTGATCAGGAACAGCTTGTTCCAGCGCCGCTGGTTCAGCCATTGGCCAAGGGCATCGGTGAGCATGGCATGGCTGGGGATGGTGTGAACGAGGTTGGCCGGACAGTCTGCCGTCCGCAGTGGATCGTCTTCGGCACCGGCGTTGAACACGAGGGTCCGTGCGCCGGCCCTGGCCATGAATGTCCGGACCGTGCTCGCCGGCACGTTCACCACAAACAGTTCAATGCCGCTTTGCTGCAGGCTGTCGAACGCCGCGACGGCGGCCGCTTCCGAGTCGGTTGCCTGGCTCTTCAGGGCGTAGGTGTGGCCCAGAAATTTGCCCGTGGTGCTGTTGTCCGCCAACGCCAGTTCGGCCCCCCTGAGCCCCGCATCGTCGGGTTCCGGGGCCACGTTGGACAGGACCGGGCCCTGATCCGGAATCCACTGGACGTAGCCGATGGCGACGTCAACGGGCTGCGCGGCCAGTGACGCGGCGGACAGGCTGAACATGGCCCCCACCGCGACGCTCCGCAAGTACCTGCGGTCCATAGGCGCTCCTGATTCTTGTTGTCTTTCCCTTGAGCTTAGAGAACGCGGACCGGGGCGGAAATATTCAGAAAGTCGCAATCCGGCAGTACTAAAGGATGAGAAAGCTCACCACAGACCTCCCACCTACTACCAAGGAACTACGCCAAATCCTCCAAAGTGGCATTCGGATTGGCGAGCGGGATTCTTAGACTGAAAGTCAGAAAGCTGGCACCTGACAAATCCAACAGCCAGTGCACGGGGAATCAACACAGAGGAAGCAGCAATGGCAATGTCCTTTTCACTCAAAACCCTGATCACGACGGCCCTGCTCGGCGCGGCCGGCCTGGTCGTGGCCCATGGCAATGTCACTCCCCAAGAGGTTGACACCGGAAACCTGCCGACCCTGGGTGAGGAAGTCCTGGCCCAGAACCCGTTCCGCGAAGGCAATCAGCACGGCGACATGAACGCCCAGGCGGTGGCGATCGGCGAGAGCGCCTACGCCGGCAACTGCGCCGGTTGTCACGGTATCCGTGCCATGTCCGGCGGCCTGACCCCGGACCTGCGGGAGCTGACCGAGTGGGACGACGAGTATTACATCACCCGGGTGCGGAACGGCACCGACCGGGGTATGCCGTCCTGGAAGAAGACGCTGGACCAGAACGCCATGTGGGCCATCAAGACCTACGTGGAGTCTCTGCCCAAGCCTGAGTGAGCGGTCGGCTCAGGTGATCTGATGGTCTGTTTCCGGGCCGGCCATGTGCCGGCCTGATGGCGTTGAGGAAAAACAATGAAAGCACTGTCTGGCGTTATCACCCTGCTTCTGGTCTTCCAGTTGGTCTTCGCCCAGGAAGTGGACGACGGGGACCCTCTGCTCAACCGTCCGGCCGACCGGACCTATGACAAAATCATCGAATCCGGCTACCTCAAGGTCGGCGTCTATGAGAATTTTCCGCCCTATTCCTACCAGGTCAACGGTGAACCTCGCGGGATCGACGTCGAAATCGGCCAGCGCATTGCCCGTGAACTGGGTGTGGCATTCCGGGTCCACTGGATCGTGCCGGACGAGAACCTGGGTGACGACCTGCGCAACAACGTCTGGAAAGGCCATTACCTGGCCAAGCGCCGGCTCGCCGACGTGATGATGCGTGTGCCCTACGACAAGGAATACGCCTACATGCAGGACTCCACCGGAGAGTACATCAATGAGCAGGTGGTGCTGTTCGGACCCTACCAGCAGGAGACCTGGCAGATTGCCTTCAACCCGGAAAAACTGGAGTCGGTGTCGACGGTCGCGGTGTTCCAGTACCACCCGATCGGAGTCGAGATCGACACCCTACCGGACTTCTACCTGACCTCCGGGCTGCAGGGACGCATGCGCGAACAGGTGCGCCACTATCCCAATGTCAGGACGGCCTTCGACGCCATGCGGGCGGGAGAGGTCAGTGCCGTTATGGGCATGCGGGCGGAGATCGACCATGAGCTGGCCAAGCCCGAGAACGCCGCGTTCCAGCTGGCCGGCAACGGCTTCCCGGGCCTTGGCAAGCAGGTGTGGGATGTCGGCATGGCCATCAAACATACCCATCGTCAGTTGGGCTACGCCCTCGAGGAAATCATCGGCAACCTGGTCAAGACCGGTGAACTGGATGGGGTATTCGCCAACCTGGAACTGCAGTACAGCGTGCCCCAGTACTACCGGGAGTTTCTCAGCGAGGAAGCCATCGCCAGGGCTGAGGGCAGCCCTCAAGCCCCCCAGTGACCGCCCCAGAGAATGTTGCACGCCGAAGCCCGCGCCCCGTCGCGGGCTTTCTTTTGGGAAGTAGTACTACCAAGTGATGAGAAAACCAGTGCCGGCGAGTAATTGTTGGTTTTTCCATCAAAGCGAAGAATCAGTGCAGAGGCGGGAAATTATCCCGGTTCACCGAAAAACCGAAAACAAGAGAATTGGAGAGCGCAACCATGAGATCGAACAAGTTCGGGATTCGCATTGCTGCCAGCGCACTGGCACTGGCGGTGTCGTACGGGGCCCAGGCGGTCACCGACGAAGACATCATGAACGATGCCAATACCCCTGAAGACATTGTCAGCTATGGCATGGGCACCCAGGGGCAGCGGTTCAGCACCCTGGATGACCTGAATGCCAGCAACATCCAGTACCTGCAGCCGGTCTGGGCCTTCTC
Source organism: Marinobacter arenosus (assembly GCF_019264345.1). Lineage (NCBI taxonomy): Bacteria > Pseudomonadati > Pseudomonadota > Gammaproteobacteria > Pseudomonadales > Marinobacteraceae > Marinobacter > Marinobacter arenosus. The sequence continues at coordinate 1,865,703 of NZ_JAHVAO010000001.1, read as the reverse complement.
CTTCGGCAGTGAAAAGATGCGCGGTCAGGAATCCCAGCCGATGATCAAGGATGGGGTGATGTATGTGACCGCCTCCTATTCCCGCGTGTACGCCATTGACGCCAGGACTGGCGAAGAAATCTGGCAGTACGACGCGCGTCTGCCCGACGGCATCATGCCCTGCTGTGACGTGGTCAACCGGGGTGTCGCACTGTACGACGACAAGGTGATTTTCGGTACCCTCGACGCCAAGCTGGTGGCCCTCAACAAGGACACCGGCAAGCCGATGTGGATCAAGAAGGTCGCTGACTACCAGGCCGGCTACGCCATCACCGCTGCGCCGCTGGTGGTCAAGGGCAAGCTGATCACCGGTGTCTCCGGTGGTGAATTCGGTATTGTCGGCAAGGTCGAAGCCTACGACGCCAACACCGGCGAGAAGCTCTGGACCCGCCCAACGGTCGAGGGCCACATGGGGTTCGTCTACAAGGACGGCAAGGCCATCGAGAACGGTATTTCCGGTGGTGAAGCCGGACGCACCTGGCCCGGCGATATGTGGAAGAACGGCGGCGCCGCGACCTGGCTGGGCGGTACCTACGATCCGGATACCGATTCCCTGTTCTTCGGCACCGGCAACCCGGCCCCGTGGAACTCGCACCTGCGTCCCGGGGACAACCTGTTCTCATCGTCCCGCGTGGCCATTGACCCCAACGATGGCAGCATCAAGTGGCACTTCCAGACCACGCCCCACGACGGTTGGGATTACGATGGCGTCAACGAACTGATCTCCTTCGATTACGAGGAAAACGGCAAGACCGTCAAGGCGGCTGCGACGGCCGACCGTAATGGTTTCATGTACGTCCTGAATCGCGAGAACGGCGACTTCATCCGGGGCTTCCCGTTCGTCGATAAGATCACCTGGGCCAAGGGGCTGGATCCCAAGACCGGTCGTCCGATCTTTACCGACGATGGCCGTCCGGGTGACCCCAATGCCACCGATGGCACCAAGGGTAACCCGGTCGTCGCCCAGCCGGCCTTCCTGGGTGGCAAGAACTGGATGCCCATGGCGTACAGCCAGAACACCGGCCTGTTCTACGTGCCGTCCAACGAGTGGTCCATGGACATCTGGAACGAGCCGGTTTCCTACAAGAAAGGCGCGGCCTTCCTGGGTGCTGGCTTCACCATCAAGCCGGCGAACGACGATTACATCGGCGTGCTGCGCGCGATGGATCCGAAAACCGGCAAGGAAGTGTGGCGTCACGAGAATACCGCGCCTCTGTGGGGTGGTGTGATGACGACGGCCGGTGACCTGGTGTTCACCGGTACCCCCGAGGGCTACCTGAAGGCGTTCGACGCCAAGACCGGCGAAGAGCTCTACAAGTTCAACACCGGCTCCGGCGTGGTGGGTACCCCTGTCACCTGGGAGATGGACGGCGAGCAGTACGTCTCCGTGGCCTCCGGCTGGGGTGGTGCGGTTCCACTCTGGGGGGGTGAAGTGGCCAAGGTGGTGAAGGAGTTCAACCAGGGCGGTATGGTCTGGACCTTCAAACTGCCGAAGGATCGGGTTGCCAGCAACTGATCCCGGCCAGGAAAGAACAAGGTCGCCCTCGGGCGACCTTTTTTGTGCCTGACCGCTGCCCTCAGGCAGCCTGGTGCCGAGCGGTCTCCGCCACCGATTGATGGATGTCGTCCAGCAGCTTGCGATCGGTCCGCCCGATGGGCAGGTCGTAGGTGATGGTGGCCCCGAAGGCCTGTGGGTCGTGCGGGTCATTGCGGACCTTGTCGAACACCAGCAATCGGGTGCCCAGATAGAAGCCTTCCTGGAGATCGTGGGTCACCATGAAGATGGTGGTGCCGGTTTCCTGCCAGAGTTTCAGCAGCAGGTCGTGCATGTCACCGCGAATGCCGGGATCGAGGGCGCCAAAGGGTTCGTCCAGCAACAGCACCCGTGGGCGCATGATCAGGGACTGGGCGATGGCCAGCCGTTGCTGCATGCCGCCCGACAGTTCGTGGGGCCATTTGTGAGCAGACGGGGTCAGGCCCACTGACTCCAGCATGGCATCCACGCGCTCCAATGCTTCCCGTCGGGCGGTGCCGAACAGTTTGCCGAGCCAGGGTTTCTGTTCCAGTTCCAGGCCCATCAGCACGTTCTGGCGGACCGTCAGGTGTGGGAACACCGAGTAACGCTGGAACACGATGCCCCGGTTGCGGTCCGGTTCGGCCGGAAACGCCTCACCTTCCAGCAACAGCTCACCACGGCTGGCGGTTTCCTGGCCCAGCAGCATCTTCAAAAAGGTGGATTTACCACAGCCGGAGGCGCCTACCAGCGTGCAGAACTCGCCCTGTTTGACGTTCAGGTTCAGGTTTTCCAGGACCACCTGGTCACCGTATTCCTTCCACAGTTTGTTGACGGTGATGAAGCTCATCAGTGGCCTCCTGCGTTGTACCACGGGAACAACCTGCGGTTGGCGAGGCGCAGGCACTGGTCGATGACGATGGCGAGAATGGTGATCCAGATGACGTAGGGCAGGATCACATCCATGGCCAGGTAGCGGCGGACCAGGAAGATCCGGTAACCGAGGCCTTCGGTGGAGGCGATGGCCTCGGCGGCAATAAGGAACAGCCAGGCCGGTCCCAGGCTCAGACGCACGGCATCGATCAGCCGGGGCAACACCTGGGGCAGGGCCATCCGGGTGATGACCTGCCAGGAATTCGCCCCCAGGGTCTGGATCTTGATCAGCTGTTCGCCGGGCAGCTCGCGCACCCGCTGGGCGACATCGCGCATCATGATCGGGGCGGTGCCGATGACGATCAGCATGACCTTGGACAGTTCGCCGAGGCCGAACACGATAAAGAGGATGGGCAGGATGGCCAGTGGCGGCACCATGGACAGGGCCGACACCAGGGGCGCGAGGTTGGCCCGAACCAGCGGCAGCACGCCATTGAGAAGCCCGACGAACAGCGCCAGCAGGGCGGCAATGCCAACCCCCATGCCCAGGCGGGCCAGGCTGGCGGTGGTGTCCTGCCACATCAGGATATCGCCGCTGCGACGGTCTTCCTGGAACGCCATACGGTCGACCGCAGCCGTCATCTGTTCCAGGCCGGGCAGCAGTTTGTCATTCGGGTTGTCTGCCAGTCGCTCCTGGGAGGCAAGGCCGTAGACCAGCATGATGAGCAGGAAGGGTAACAGCCCCAGTAGGGTGGCAGAGACCCGCCCGGGGCGGCGGTTGATCAATCGCATAAGGCTTCTCCTCGGGTCACACAACACGGCATGGTCATCGCAGATCGGCAATCGCGTGCGAGTCTGTCTCCCGGGCTTTTGTCCCGCCGTGTAACCTCCCAGAGGTCGGTAACTCTCGGACCAGCCACCCGGGCTGGTGGTGTATCCCTGCCCGGATCGGAACCCTAGTCACCCATTGTTGTCCGTTGTCTTGGCCGCACCGTCTGCGGTGTTCTGTGAATGGCTGCTGTGCACGGATAAGGGTTTGGTAAACCGTCACTGCTTTCGTTGCAGACTGCGTGCCAAGCCTCCAGGAACCGCATCATCCGGAGCCCTCCGCAAACGGGCCGATCCAAACAGGGCACCAATACGGGGCGCTGAGAGTGGCTGTGCACCGTTACCGCTCCCGTCGGGCCAGCAGGGCCTCGGCCATCGACAGGATCTGGTGATCGCTTGCCGCTTCCCGGCCCGGGCCGCCGGCGATATGCCCCCAGTCGGACGTCAGAGGCCGCACGCTTGCGCCGGGCATGCCCCGGGCGTCGGTTGCCGCGTCTTCAGCGGTGAAATAGAGGTCGGTGGTCGAGGGCATCAGGCAGGCGGGCATGGTGATGGCTGACAGCGCGGCGGCGTAGTCGCCGGTAAAAACCGGGTTGTCGGCGATGTTGCCCCGTTGCCAGGTGTCCAGAACCGTGAGCAGGTTGTTGGCGTCCTGGCTCAGGTGGTCCTGTTCCCAGCATTGCAGCAGGTGTTCAATGGATTCAAAGCCGGCCTCTCGCCATTGTTCGTGACGAAAGAACGCCTGGGAGTACGCCCAGCCGGCGTATACCCGGGCAAAGGCCCGGAGCCCTCGAACCGGCGGTGTCCGGTAGTGACCGTTCTGGAAGTCCCGGTCACAGGTCAGGGCCGCTTTCACGCCTTCCAGGAAGACGCGGTTGTGAGGGTGGCACCGGGCCGTACAGCAGGTGGCGAGAACCGCCCCGACCCGGTCTGGGAACAGGCTGCCCCACTGCAGTGCCTGCATGCCGCCCATGGACCAGCCCATCACCAGGGCCAGTCGGGCGCCGCCGAATACCTCGTCAACCAGCCGTTTCTGAAGCTGTACGTTGTCGAACAGGCTGACCCGGGGAAACCGGTGCCCAGCCTGTGCCCCGAAGGTGTTGGCGGGGGACGAGGATTCGCCGGCCCCGAGCAGCGATGGAATGACGATGCAGTACTGGTCCGGATCCAGGGGGCTGTCGGCACCGAACCAGGGGTGATTGCCGGCGGCCGCACCACCGTAGTACGTGGGTAAGAGGATCAGGTTGTCTTTTGGTGCGTTCAGTTCCCCGATCTGGTGGTAGTGCAGTCTGGCCGAGAACAGGGTCTCGCCGCTCGAAAGGGCAAGGTCGCCTGCTTCGAAGTCTTCGATAATCCACTGTTTTTCGGACATTTGTGCCTCGTCTGAAAACCCCTGGCAGGGCAGGGGTCGTTGCCCCTTGTGTCTTTTACATACATGCTGGCATGTAAGTTGAATGGTGGGTTCCAAGAAAGAAACGTGCCAGAAATCCATTGATCGGCCCGGCAAGCCCGGGCCACGCGAGGAATCACCATGACCGACCTGACCGACACCAAGGCCCTGCAGCAATCGCTGGCCGAAACGGGTGTGAAATACGCCATTGCCAGCTACGTGGACATCCACGGGGTGAGCAAGGGCAAGTTTGTACCCATCGCCCATCTGGGGCAGATGATGGAAGGCTCCGAGCTTTACACCGGCGCCGCGCTCGATGGCGTGCCCCAGGACATCTCCGACGATGAAGTGGCCGCCATGCCGGATGCCGCTGGCGTCGCAGTATGCCCCTGGAACCGCCAACTGGCCTGGTTTCCCGGAAACCTGTACCTGAATGGCGAACCGTTCGAGGCCTGCTCCCGCAACGTCTTCCGGCGTCAGCTGAGTGCCGCCGAGGAGATGGGCTACCAGTTCAACCTGGGAATAGAAACCGAGTTTTTCCTGTTTCGGGATACCGAGGACGGTGGCTTTGCCCCCCTCAGCGACCGCGACAACCTGGGCAAGCCCTGTTACGACCCCCGCACCCTGATGGACAATCTGCCGATCATGGACGAACTGGTGGATGCCATGAACGAGCTGGGATGGGATGTCTATTCGTTCGACCATGAGGACGCCAACGGCCAGTTCGAAACCGACTTCAAGTACGCCGACGGCCTGACCATGGCGGACCGCCTGGTGTTCTTCCGGATGATGGCCAACGAAATTGCCCGCAAGCACGGCGCGTTCGCCAGTTTCATGCCCAAACCTTTCGCGGACCGGACCGGCAGCGGCGCCCACTACAATATGTCCCTGGCCGACCTCAAAACCGGCGAGAACCTGTTTGAGCCCCAGGGCGACGATCTCCACAACTGCGGCATCAGCAAGATCGCCTACCACTTCATTGCTGGTGTGCTGAAGCACGGCGCCGCCATCAGTGCGGTGATTGCCCCGACCGTGAACAGCTATAAGCGCCTGGTGCGTCAGGGCAGTATGTCGGGTTCCACCTGGGCGCCGGTGTTCATGTGCTACGGCTCCAACAACCGCACCAACATGATCCGGATTCCAAGCATGGGCGGGCGGATCGAATGTCGGGCAGCGGATATCGCCTGCAACCCCTACCTGGGCGGCGCCCTGATTCTGGCCGCCGGCCTGGAGGGCATTCGCGAGGGACTGGATGCGGGCGAGCCTCATCACGAGAATATGTACAACTACAGCGATGCGGATATTGCCGAGCAGGGCATTGAGTACCTGCCCCGCAACCTGGGGGAGGCCGTCGCGGCGTTCGAGGCGGACCCGTTGGCCAAGGAGGTGTTCGGTGAGGCGCTGTTCAACAGCTTCATCGAGTACAAGCAGGGCGAGTGGGAAAGCTACCAGAACCACGTGTCTTCCTGGGAGCTGGAGCGCTACCTGAAGATGTTCTGACACTCACCCGCCGGGCAATGGGGACGAATGCGGTCGTCCCCAGCAGAATCTCCGGCACAACACTGTCAAATTGTTTACATTCTGACTCAGTTCTTTCGACTAGACTGTCGCGCGAATGCCAGTGGGCATGATATTCATCAAGTTGCCTCGCCATTTTGCCCGGGCCTGGTCTCAATCAACAATAATAACGAGGAGTCACACCGTGGAGTCCAGTCCGCTGATCTCGATCGGCCTGCCAGTCTCGCTTTTCATCATCATGGTTGGCATCGGCCTGACCCTGACGCTCCGGGATTTTGGCCAGGTTACCCGGAACCCCCGAAGCATTGTCGTGGGCACGGTTGCCCAGATTGTTGTAATGCCCCTGGTGGCCTTCGCCATTGCCGGCACGTTGGGGCTGGCGCCGGCGCTCGCGGTCGGCCTGGTGATCATTGCCGCCTGCCCCGGTGGCACCACCTCCAACCTCTTTGTGCTGCTGGCCCGGGGCCACATTGCCCTGTCCATCCTGCTGACCGTCTCGGCCAGTCTGATCACCATCGTGACCCTGCCGTTTTTCACCAATTACGCCCTGCAGATGTACTTCGGTGAGGCTGCCAACATTTCCCTGCCGGTGGGCAAGACCATCGCCATGCTGGTGGTCATCGTGTTGCTGCCGGTGTCCATTGGCATGTTCATCCGCACCCGGGCCCCGGCCAAGGCGCAAAAAGCCGAAGGCATCGTCAGCATTTTCGGCGGCATTGTGCTGCTGTTGCTGATCGTCGCCCTGCTGTGGGGTTCCCGGGAGCGGTTGCCCGAGCTGCTCTCCCAGGCGGGGCCGGCGGCCTTCCTGCTCAACCTGATCGGTGTCGCCATTGGGCTTGGTGCCAGTCGCCTGGCGGGCCTGTCCCAGCGGGAATCCCTGGCGATCGCCGTGGAGTTGGGTATCAAGAACGGCACCATTGCGCTGATGGTGGCTCTGACCCTGCTCGAGTCCAGCGAAATGTCGATCCCGGCGGTGGTCTACAGCGTGTTGATGTACGGCTTTGGCTGCATCCTGATCGCCATGGGGCGCAGGCTAGTGCCCGCTCCCCAGTAACCGCCAGAACTGGCGCTGGAAGAACGGCGCCTGCTGCTTCAGCGAGAACAGCCGGGGGGAGAACAGCCAGGTCTGGGTGATGCCCATCAGATAGGTGTAGCCCAACAGCCCGAGGTCTTCCGGCGCTTCCTCCGATGTTATCCGCCCGTCCTTCTGAGCTCGCTCCACGAGAGCCTGAAACAGGGCAATGATCGATCGGGTCAACTGCCGTTCCCGTTTCAGGGTCCGGTTCATGGCCTCCGTCAGCTCGGTCTTGTTCAGCAGGATCTCGAACGACTGCCGGTACTTCCGGTCATTGGCGAGCAAGCCCAGCCAGCGTTCAATGAAGTGATTCAAGCCATCGATTGGGGTGTCGTTCATGGCCCGGCATTCGGCGACCAGGGCCTCCAGCGGTTCCTGGGAGTAGGCCAGCACCGCCTCGTACAGATCGTCCTTGGTCTGGAAGTGCCAGTAGATCGGCCCCCGACTGCAGCCGGCTTCCTTCGCAATTCGACTGAGCGTGGTCAGCGAATACCCGTCCCGGCTGAAGAGCGTTAACGCTGCGTCAAGCACTGTCTGTCGGGTTTTCTCGGCGTCTTCCTTGGTACGGCGCATCGGTTTCGAAAACTCTGTGACAACTGTGAGCTCTGAAGGTTGGTGCGGGGTCCCCTTTACGAAACTGTGCGCAGCCATGGATGGCGGAGCTCAAGCGTCACATGGACGTGCCGCAAGGAGCGTGTTTCGTAAAGGGGACCCCGCACCAACCCTCCCCAGGGAATGAAAAAGGGCACGAATATCGTGCCCTTCGGTGGTTGATCAGGCAAGTCCGTATGAGCTTAGAGCCCGCCGTCCGCCGCCATCTCCATGTAGTCATCGTTGAAGCGCAGCTTCACGTTGCCCTCGTCACCCATGACCGAACCGTCCGGGAACTCGATGCCGACGAAGTCCGGGCTCATCGCGCCCTGACCCAGCAGGCCCTTGTCGAAGGAAAACTGGCGAACGCTGTCCATCGCCTCGTGGGCTTCCTCGCTGTTGATGAAGTCCACCGACATCTGTGGCTCCCAGAACATCTTCATGCCAGCCAGCTGGGCTTCATAACCGGCCTGATCGGTACCGGAGAGTTCGCCCAGGAACGCGCGGGCTTCCTGACCTTCTTTGCTGTCGGACGACAGAATGCTCATGGTTTCATACCAGGCGCCAACCAGCGCCTTGCCCAGCTTGGGGTTGTCGGCCAGGGTCTCGGTGTTCACCAGGGTCAGATCCTTGATGTGGCCCGGGATCTCGCTGGAATCGAACAGCTTGGTCGCACCGGGGTAGGCTTCCACTTCCGCCAGTAGCGGGTTCCACGTCGCCACGTGGCGAACGTCGTCGGTCTGGAACGCAGAAACCAGATCGGCGTCAGAAATGTTCACCACGCTGATGTCGCGCTCTTCCAGGCCTACGGTGTTCAGAGCCCGGACCAGCAGGTAGTGGGATACGGACAGCTCCACCAGGTGCACGGTTTCGCCTTCCAGCTCGGCGATGGTCTTGGCGTCCTTGGACACCAGGCCGTCATTGCCGTTGGAGTAATCACCCACTATCAGCGCGGTGGTGTCGACACCCGAGGCGGCGGGAATGGAGAGCCCGTCCATGCTGGTGGCCACCACACCGTCGAACTGGCCGGCGGTGAATTGGTTGATGGATTCGATGTAGTCGTTGACCTGCACAATATCGACATCGATGTCGTACTTGTCGGCCCACTTCTTCATGATTCCGTAGTCCTCGGCATACTGCCAGGGCACCCAGCCGGCGTAGATGGTCCAGGCGATGCTGAAGGAGTCCTTCTCCTGGGCGAGTGCGCCCAACGACAGGGAGGCCGTTACCAGACCGGCTGCAACACGTTTGCTGAAGTCACGCTTTTTCATGGTTACTCTCCTGGGGCTTTGCCCGTTTTTGAAGGTTTGGTGTTCTGCGGTTGTTATCATTCGCGCTGTTGGCATTCATTCCGTGTTTCCTCAACGATCACCACCGGGGTACCCGGGGCGACCGACTGGCCGGCTTCCCGGCGCACCTCCACCACCCGGCCACTGACCGGGCTCAGCAGTTCGATTTCCATTTTCATGGACTCGATGATCGCCACGGGCCGCTGGGCTTCGATGGTGTCACCGGCCTGCACCAGGCACTCCCACAGGTTGCCGGCTACGTGGCTTTCCACCGCGTGCTGGCCGGCCGGGAGGTTGGCGATGTCGTCCTCTCCGGTGTCTTCCAGCGGCGCTTCGGCACTGAAGTTGATCTGGCCGGACTCGATCCAGCGTTGCAGTTCCTCATCGAAGGCCTGTTGGCGCCGGCTGGTGAAGTCACGGACGTCGTCGTGGTTGTCTGCGAGGAACTGTTCATAGTCCCTGAGGTTGAAGCGGGTCTCCTCGACCCGGATCGGGTAATCGCCGTTGGGAAAGTCGCGCCGGATCCGTTGCAGTTCGGCGGCGCTGACTTCGTAAAAGCGCACTTGGTCGAAGAACCGGAGCAGCCACGGCTTGCCCTCTTCGAAGAATTCGGTGGTGCGATAGCGGTTCCACATCTGCAGGGTGCGCCCCACGAACTGGTAGCCCCCGGGGCCCTCCATCCCATAGATGCACAGGTAGGCGCCGCCGATGCCGACGGAGTTCTCCGCGGTCCAGGTCCGGGCCGGGTTGTACTTGGTGGTGACCAGCCGATGTCGGGGATCCAGTGGCGTCGCCACCGGCGCGCCGAGGTAGACGTCGCCCAGTCCCATCACCAGGTAGCTGGCCTCAAACAGGGTTTTCTTGACCTGCTCGATGCTCTCCAGGCCATTGATGCGCCGGATGAATTCCAGGTTGCTGGGGCACCAGGGGGCGTCCTTGCGTACCGACTGCATGTATTTGGCAATGGCGGTGTGGCAGGCCTCGTCGTCCCAGGACAGGGGCAGGTGCACAATGCGGGCGGGAACGTCCCATTCCGGCTGCTGCTCCAGTTCCTTTTCGGCGCCGATCAGCAGGTCCAGCAAGGTGTGCTGGTCCAGCTTGCGGCTGTCGTAATGCACCTGCAGGGAGCGAATGCCCGGCGTCAGCTCCAGAATGGCCGGATGATTGCGGTCCCGGAGCCAGAGCATCAGCGCGTGGGCCCGGAAGCGCAGGCGGATATCCAGTTCCATGGGGCCGTATTCAACCAGCACGTAGTTGTCGCCAGCGGCGCGATAGACCACGCCGGTTTCGTGCTGGTCGGTGCTCAGTGCCGCCAAAACCGGCGTCTCTGGCCGGGTGGGCGTCATGTTCAGGGCGGCTGGGGAGGCGGCGGAGAGCCCGGCCACGGAGTCGTCCTGGGCACGGCGCAGGTCCACCGCCTGGTCCTGGCTGACCGGCACAAACCGGACCTTGTCGCCGGCCTTGAGCTGACCCAGTTTCCAGAGATCCGCGCTGATGACCGTGACCGGACAGACGAATCCGCCGAGGCTGGGCCCGTCCGGGCCGAGGATCACCGGCATGTCCCCGGTGAAATCCACGGTGCCCACCGCGTAGGCGTTGTCATGGATGTTGGACGGGTGCATGCCGGCTTCGCCACCGTCACTGCGGGCCCATTCGGGTTTCGGTCCGATCAGGCGCACGCCGGTGCGGCTGGAGTTGTAGTGAATCTCCCAGTCGCTGTCGAAAAAAGTGTCGATGTCCCGCTCGGTAAAATAGTCCGGCGCGCCATGGGGACCGTAGGTCACGTGCAATTGCCAGGTCTTGCCGATGGCCGGTTTCAGGTCCGTCGGCACGGTGGCCGCGGCGACCGGTTCGGCGTCCGGCAGGGTGAGCACATCGCCGGCGCGCAGGGCCCGGCCGCAATGGCCGCCGAACTGGCCCAGGGTGAAGGTACTGCAGGAGGTCAGATATTCCGGGCAGGTCAGCCCGCCCCGGAACAGGACATAGGCCCGGGCGCCGTCCGCGGTGGTGGCGCCCAGTTTCAGGGTGGCGCCTGCAGGCACATCGACGACCTGCCAGAACCCAACCGGTTCATCGTTCAGGCTGGCGCTGAGTTCGGCGCCGGTCAGGACAATCTGGGTCGGTCGGTTAAAGACCAGGGTCGGGCCCTTGAGGGTGATTTCCAGACCGGGGACGCCCTCATCGTTACCCAGCAGCCGGTTGCCGAGCCGGAACGAATAGCTGTCGAACGGGCCGGAGGGTGGCACGCCGACTTCCCAGTAACCGATCCGGCCCGGGTAATCCTGGACGGTCGTCAGGGTGCCGCCGTTGACGACGTCGACGGTGGCGGGGCGGTAATCGAATTCATTGAGGGTGCGGGTGAACAGGCGGCCCTCGATGAAGCGCGGGTCGTCCAGGACCTGGCGTACGTAGTTGAGGTTGGTTTCGATGCCGTACAGCTGGCTGTCGTCCAGTGCGCTGATCAGGTGCTGGCGGGCGGTTTCACGATCCCGGTCATGGACAATCACCTTGGCCAGCATCGGGTCGAACAGGGGCGATACCTCCGTACCCGGTTGTATCCAGTGGTCGATCCGCAGGCTGTCGTCGTCAGGCCACCGGACGTTGGTCAGCAGGCCGGCGCTGGGCTGGAAGTCCTTGTTGGGGTCCTCGGCGTAGAGTCGCACCTGTATGGCGTGGCCATCCGGTGTCAACGTGCTGGCCAGTTTCGTCAGGTCGGGCAGGGTGCCCATACCCAGTTGCACCATCCAGCGGACGATATCGACCCCATAGACCTGCTCCGTGACCCCGTGCTCCACCTGCAAGCGGGTGTTGACCTCGAGGAAGTAGAACTCGGCGGTGTCCGGGTCATAGATGAATTCCACGGTGCCGGCGCTGCGATAGGCGATGCGCTCGCCCAGCTGGCGGGCGGTGGTGTGCATGCGCTCACGAACGGTATCGGTCAGCCCCGGCGCCGGGGCTTCTTCAATCACCTTCTGGTTGCGGCGCTGGGCCGAGCAATCGCGCTCGCCCAGGGCAACGACCCGGCCCTCGCCGTCACCGAACAGCTGCACCTCAATGTGGCGGGCGTGTTCGACGAATTTCTCCAGGAACACGCCGCTGTTGCTGAAATTGTTCTGGCTCAGACGCTGGACCGATTCGAAACTGTTGCGCAGGTCCTCTGCGCCGTAACAGCGGGACATGCCGATACCGCCACCACCGGCGGTGCTCTTGAGCATCACCGGGTAGCCAATCTGCTCGGCAGCGGCCAGGGCGGCGTCCAGGTCCGAGAGCAAGTCGGTACCGGGCAGCAGCGGCACACCAGCCGCTTCCGCCAGGGCACGGGCGGTGTGTTTCAGGCCGAATTGTTCCATCTGTTCGGGGGTGGGGCCCAGGAACACCACGCCCCCGGCCTCACAGCGGCGGGCGAACTCGGCGTTTTCGCTGAGAAAGCCATAACCCGGATGGATGGCGCCGGCACCGCTCGCCGCCAGGACCTCAAACAGTTTGTCCTGATCCAGATAGGTGGCTGCCGCAGACCCGTCCCCCAATGGCCAGGCCTCATCGGCCTGACGCACATGGAGCGAGTCGGCATCGGCCTCGGCGTACACCGCAACCGAGGTCATGCCCATCTCGCGCAGGGTCCGGATGATCCGGCAGGCAATGGCGCCCCGGTTGGCAATCAGCACCTTGTCGACCTGTCGGTTCAGCTCCATACCAGCACCTCGATCGGTGTCGGGTTGTAGGCGTTGCAAGGGTTGTTCAGCTGCGGGCAGTTGGAAATCATCACCAGCACATCCATTTCAGCCCGCAGCTCGACGTATTTGCCGGCGTCGGAGATGCCGTCGGCAAAGGTCAGCCCGCCGTCGGCGGTGACCGGCACGTTCATGAAGAAGTTGATGTTGTGGGTAATGTCCCGCTTGGTCATGCCCAGCTCGTCGTGCTCGGTGACCGCCACCAGCCAGCTGTCGCGGCAGGCGTGCATGCATTTCTTTTCCAGGGCATAGCGGGTGGTGTTGCTTTCGGCGGCACAGGCGCCGCCAAGGGTGTCGTGACGGCCGCACGTGTCGGCCGTGATTTCCAGCATCACGTTGTTTTCCGAGGACATCAGCTTCGAGCCCGCGGTCAGGTAGACGTTGCCCTGCTCGCGAATGGTGTCCACCGCACTGTAACGTTCGGTCGGGTTGTGGGCGTTGTAGAACAGGGTGTCGGCAGCCTGGTTGCCTTCCAGGTCCAGGATGCGGACGGTCTCCCCGGTCTTGACCACTTTCAGGAAATACTCACCCGCCGGGACGATCTCGCGGAATTGGGCAGTCTCGGGATGCAGTTCGCTCTCTTTAATCATGTCCGGCCTCCTCGCGATCAGGGCTGCATCAGGTGATACAGGGCGGTGTTGGCGAAGGCGCGGGTGGCCTCCGGCGACGAAATCTTGCAGGGATCGGCATCGGTCACCGGCGCGGCCCTGAAGAGCTGGTAACGCAGGGGATGGCTGGGGTACTCGGCGGCGGTGTTGAGCGGGTGCGGGCAGGTGTGCAGCACCACAATGGTGTCCATCTCGAACCGCAGGTCCACGGTAGCGCCGGCGTGGGAATGATCGCGGACGTACGCCATATTGCCGTCGTCGTCGGTTTTGACCTTGCTGAACCAGTTCAGGTTGGCGGTGAGGTCCTTCTTGCCCAGACCGTATTTGGCCAGTTCGTTCAGGAAGCTGGAAAACCCGTTGCGGTGGTAGTGGTTGTGGGCGTCCTGATAGGTTTTCCGGCCCCAGCGCTGCGCCACCAGGTCGGCGTTGCAGGTACCGCTGACGGTATCGTGCCAGCCCAAATCGTCACGAATGATGGAGGCAAAAACCCGGCCCATGTCGGATAACAGGACATGGCCCCGGGTCAGCAGGAAGGTGTGCTGGTTCTTCAGGGTGTCCGGCATGTTGTACCGCTCGAGCGGGTTCTCGGGGTTGTACATCAACATGCCGACATTGGCACCGCCGGTTTCGTCGATCAGGCGCAGCACGTGGCCGCGGCGCATGATGAAGGACCAGTGGGATCCGCCGGGAATCAGATCGTCGTAGAGGGGGGTTGCGGTGTGCAACATAACCTTTTCCTCATGGCTGGGTGTGTTTCAAAAACACGAGAGGCGTCAGTAACTGAACGATCCTCCCGGGCTTTTGTCCCGCCGTGTAGCCTTGGAAAAGGCCGTCAACTCTCGGACCAGTCGCCTGCGGTCCCCGTTCGGGGAAGGGCAGGCCGGAACCCTAGTTGACCATTTGTCAGATTGTCGCGCTTTGATTGTGGTTTCAGTAACCGACTTCTCGCTGCGTGATGAAGACATTGCAGTGTCTGTGCCAATCTCCCAACTGTCTGTTTTTGCGTGATTTCATTGCGGCTCGCCGGATTTGCGTGCGTCCTGCCGGGGCGCCCGCACCCTTGCGGTGCACGCCGGAGAGCGGGACAGCCCGGCCGTGGATTCCGGCAACTACTACCAAGGGAGGAGTTTTTCGCCCCCATCGAATCATTCACCTTCCCCGGGTTGGGGTCTACATTGAATGAGTAAGCGCGACAGGCCGCGTTGCCAGCGACAAACACAACAAGAGGTCGAGACCATGATCTACGCACAACCAGGAAAGGATGGCTCCGTCGTTTCTTTCAAATCCCGTTATGAGAACTACATCGGTGGCGAGTGGGTTGCCCCGGTGAAGGGTCAGTACTTCGAGAACATCACCCCGGTGACCGGTGATGTGATCTGTGAGATTCCCCGCTCCACCGCCGAAGACATCGAAGTGGCGCTGGATGCCGCCCACAAGGCTGCACCGGCCTGGGGCAAAACATCGGTCCAGGAGCGCTCCAACATTCTCCTGAAAATTGCAGACCGCATTGAAGCGAACCTGGAGAAACTGGCGGTCGCGGAAACCTGGGACAACGGCAAGGCGGTCCGTGAAACCCTGAATGCGGACATTCCGCTGGCGGCCGATCACTTCCGCTATTTCGCCGGCTGCCTGCGGGCGCAGGAAGGCCATCTGGGCGAGATCGACGCCAACACCGTGGCGTACCATTTCCACGAGCCCCTGGGCGTGGTGGGCCAGATCATTCCCTGGAACTTCCCATTGTTGATGGCGGCCTGGAAGCTGGGCCCGTGCCTGGCGGCCGGTAACTGCACCGTGCTCAAGCCGGCCGAGCAGACCCCTGCCAGCATCCTGGTGCTGATGGAAATCATCGGCGACCTGTTGCCGCCGGGTGTGCTGAACATCGTCAACGGCTACGGCATCGAAGCCGGTCAGGCCCTGGCGACCAGCAAGCGCATTGCCAAGATTGCCTTCACCGGCTCCACCCCGGTTGGCTCCCACATCCTCAAGTGCGCGGCCGAGAACATCATTCCGTCGACCGTGGAATTGGGTGGCAAGTCCCCCAACATCTACTTCTCCGACGTGATGAAGGCCGAGCCCGAGTTCATCGACAAGTGCGTCGAAGGCCTGGTGCTGGCGTTCTTCAACCAGGGTGAGGTCTGCACCTGCCCGTCCCGCGCGCTGGTACAGGAAGACATGTTTGAGGAGTTCATGCAGAAGGTGGTCGAGCGCACCAAGGCCATCAAACGTGGCAACCCGCTGGACACCGACGTCCAGGTGGGCGCCCAGGCGTCCAAGGAACAGTTCGACAAGATCATGTCCTACCTGGCCATTGGTAAGGAAGAGGGCGCCGTGGTGCTGACCGGTGGCGACCGGGAAGACCTGGGCGAGGAGTTCAATGACGGTTTCTACATCCAGCCGACCCTGTTCAAGGGCGACAACAAGATGCGTGTGTTCCAGGAAGAAATCTTCGGACCGGTGGTCGGTGTGACCACCTTCAAGACCGAGGAAGAAGCCCTGGCCATCGCCAACGACACCGAGTTTGGTCTGGGTGCCGGCGTCTGGACCCGCGATACCAACCGGGCCTACCGCATGGGGCGTGCCATCCAGGCCGGACGGGTCTGGATGAACTGTTACCACGCCTACCCGGCGCACGCGGCCTTCGGTGGCTACAAAAAGTCCGGCGTTGGCCGTGAGACCCACAAGATGGCGCTCGAGCACTACCAGCAGACCAAGAACATGCTGGTGAGCTACGACACCAACCCACTGGGTTTCTTCTGATCGATCACTGAGGTAACGGGTCCTGCCACACGGGCCCGTGGGTGAGTCAGCACAGTGGATGTGCACCTTCCTGTCCCCGGCGTCTGGCCGGGGACACTTCCGCGGAAGTTTTGGGTTTTCTGTCACTCTCTTTTGGCCCGTCCCAGGGCCTTTTTTGTGGCCGTGAATCCGGTGCGGGCGGACACGCCGGGATGCGCCTTTTGAACCCCGGAAAACAGTGCCAAAGTAGCATATGGAGGTGGATACCACGCCGCTACGATGGTTAGTGAGTTATCGGCTAGACTGATAATGCAGCATCAACGCCTAACAACGACGACAAGACAAGAGGTGAGCATTATGTGGACCAAACCAGCCTACGAAGATCTGCGCATTGGGTTCGAAGTCACCATGTACTTCGCCAACCGCTGAGAAGACCGGACGGCCAGCACTTCGCGCTGGCCGTTTTCGTTTCGGAGTTTCCTGCATGCAGATTCATGTCCTCGGTTCCGCCGCCGGCGGTGGTTTTCCCCAGTGGAATTGCAATTGCGCCAATTGCGCCGGATTCCGCAGCGGCACCCTGAACGCCAAGGCCAGAACCCAGTCTTCCATTGCCGTCAGTGAGGACGGCGAACACTGGATTCTGTTCAATGCCTCGCCGGATATCCGGGCCCAACTGGCGTCGTTCGATGCCATGCAGCCGGCCCGGGCCCTGCGCGACACCGGCATTGACGCCATCCTGCTGATGGACAGCCAGGTGGATCACACCACCGGCCTGCTGTCGTTGCGGGAGGGGCTGCCGATCGACGTCTGGTGTACCGCCCAGGTGCACGAGGATCTGAGCGGCGGTTTCCCATTGTTCCGCATGCTGGAACACTGGAACGGCGGGTTGAACTGGCAGCCGATCGAAGCGACCGAGCAGGTGCCGTTTACCATTCCCTGTGCCCCGTCGATCCGGCTGACGGCCATTCCCCTGCTCAGCAACGCGCCACCGTATTCACCGCGCCGGGACAACCCGCATCCCGGCGACAACATCGGCGTGTTTCTCGAAGACATCTGCACCGGTCAGACGGTGCTCTACGCGCCTGGCCTTGGCGAACCGGACCAGCGCATTCTGGACTGGATGAAGCGGGCCGATGTCTTGCTGGTGGACGGAACCGTCTGGCACGACGACGAGATGATTCGCCAGGAAGTCGGCACCAAGACCGGTCAGGCCATGGGACACCTGGCGCAGTTTGGGCCGGGCGGGATGATTGAGGTTCTCGATAGCATGCCGGCCGAGCGCAAGATCCTGATACACATCAACAACACCAACCCGATCCTGGACGAGGATTCGTCCGAACGTGCCGAGCTGTTACGACACGGTATTGACGTCGCCTGGGACGGAATGCACATCGATTTGTCGGGGCAGCCATGAACGCCATCGCCACGACGGCCATGAACCGTCAGGATTTCGAACAGGCCCTGCGCGACAAAGGGCGTTTCTACCACATCCACCACCCTTACCATAAGGCCATGTATGGCGGGCAGTGCACACCTGAGCAGATCCGCGGCTGGGTGGCGAACCGGTACTACTACCAGATCAACATCCCCCGGAAAGACGCCGCGATCATGGCCAATTGCCCAGATGCGACTGTGCGCCGGATGTGGCTGCAACGGATCCTGGATCATGACGGGCATGAGGGAGACGAGGGCGGTATCGAAGCCTGGCTGTGCCTGGCGGAGGCGGTGGGACTGACCCGGGAGGAAGTGACGGATCAGCGCCACGTGCTGCCCGGCGTCCGGTTCGCGGTGGACGCCTACCTGAATTTTGCCCGCCGGGCGACCTGGCAGGAAGCGGCCTGCTCGTCGCTGACCGAGCTGTTCGCGCCGGAAATCCACCAGTCGCGCCTGGACAGCTGGCCCCAGCATTATCCCTGGATCGAGGAAACCGGCTACAGCTATTTCCGCAAGCGTCTGTCCGAGGCCCGGCGCGATGTCGAGCACGGGCTCACGATCACGCTGGATCATTTCACGTCGCAGGCCGATCAGGCCCGGGCCCTGGACATACTTCAATTCAAGCTGGATATCCTATGGTCTATGTTGGATGCGCTGACTATGGCTTACATGCATCAAACGCCGCCGTACCACACAGTCACCGATCAACAAGTGTGGCACCGGGGGCTGTGATGGATGACGTGATGGCCCGGACCCCGAAATTTCGCCGGGGCTTCCGCTTCCAGTGGGAGCCGGCCCAGGAGTCCTATGTGCTGCTGTATCCGGAGGGCATGGTCAAACTCAATGGCAGCGCCGGCGCCATCCTCAATGAGGTGAACGGCGAGCGCAGGGTGGCCGATATCGTGGCGTCACTGGAACAGAAGTTTCCGGAAGCCGGCGCCCTGGCTCAGGACGTGACCGAGTTCCTGCAGGATGCCCAACAGCAACACTGGATTGACCTGACATGACCACCGCCCCATCCGACCAGTCCGCCGCTTCCGTTGGCCCGCCACTCTGGCTGCTGGCGGAGTTGACCTATCGCTGTCCGCTGCAATGTCCCTACTGTTCCAATCCGCTCGACTTTGCCCAGACCGAGCAGGAGCTGAGCACCGAGCAGTGGGTCAGCGTGCTGCGTCAGGGGCGCGCCATGGGCGCGGCCCAGCTGGGCTTTTCCGGTGGCGAACCGCTGGTGCGACCGGATTTGCCCGAGTTGATCGCCGAGGCCCGGCACCTTGGGTACTACACCAATCTGATCACCTCCGGACTGGGTTTGAATGAGGCCAAGGTGGCGGCTTTTGCCGACGCCGGGCTGGATCATATCCAGGTCAGTTTCCAGGCCTCCGATCCGGAGCTGAACAACGCGGTTGCCGGCTCGCGCAAGGCGTTCGACCAGAAGCTGGCGATGGCGCGGGCGGTGAAGGAAGCCGGTTACCCGATGGTGCTGAACTTCGTGATCCACCGCCACAACATTCACCAGATGACCGACATCATCGATCTGTGTGACCGGCTGGGCGCGGACTATGTCGAGCTGGCCACCTGCCAGTATTACGGCTGGGCGTTCGAGAACCGGGAGGGCCTGATGCCGTCCCGGTCGCAGCTGGAAAAGGCCGAGGCGGAAGTGAACGCTTACCGTCGCCGGTTGGAGGCGGATGGATCGGCCATGAAACTGATCTTCGTGACGCCCGACTATTACGAAGAACGCCCGAAAGCCTGCATGAATGGCTGGGGCAGCCTGTTCCTGACGGTAGCCCCGGATGGCACCGCACTGCCGTGCCACAGCGCCCGGTTGCTGCCCATCGAATTCCCCAACGTGCGGGACACCGAATTGCGAACCATCTGGTACGACAGCCCCGGTTTCAATCACTACCGGGGCGACAGCTGGATGCCGGAGCCCTGCCGCTCCTGCGACGAGAAAGGCAAAGACTTCGGCGGTTGTCGCTGCCAGGCCTACCTGCTGACCGGAAACGCCGACAACGCCGACCCGGTCTGTAGCAAGTCACCCCATCACGATCGGATTCTTGCGGCCAGGAGAGCCGCGGATCACGCCACGGCCGGCATCGAGGAGTTAACCTTCCGAAATGCGAACAATTCACGGCTATTCTTTCGGGGCTGAATGCGCCGAATCCGCTGACGCCTTCGCCACCGCGAACAACACGCAACCGCCCCTCAGTGCCTGGCAAGCCGCCGCTGCACTCACACAGCGGGGTGAACTCGTGGTCTCCGACTCGGGCGTTTTCTGGCTGGAGTTCGATCCGGCCCTCGGTGGTGCCGTGATTGTGGGCCTGGCGGACCGAGGCATCACCCGGCCCGCCGGCACCCTGCAGGTGCGCAGCCGGGTCAATGGCTATGGTGGCGGCGCCCTGTGTGCCGGGGCCGGTTGCCTGTACGCGGTATCGGAACAGCAGCAGGTGGTGCGCGTTGATCTCGATGACGGCAGTCAACGGGTCCTGTCGACGACTGAATCCGGAGCCTTTGGTGGTCTGGTGGCCGATACCCGTCGCTCGCGGGTGCTGGCCGTGCGGGAGGGCGATGCCTGCCAGCAGTTGGTCGCCATAGACGACGCGGGGCAGCTGTCGATTCTTCACCAGGGGCAGGATTTCTACAGCGCTCCGGCGCTGTCACCGGATGGCCGCACACTGGCCTGGGTTAGCTGGCAACTGCCGGACATGCCCTGGATTCAGTCGATACTCTGGACCGCGGAGATCAACGACGACGGCTCCCTCTACAACACCCGGGCCTGGGCACCACCGGTGGAGGCCAGCGTTCAACAGCCGGTGTTTTACGGCGAGGATTTGTGGCTGTTCTCGGATCATGAGGGCTGGTGGCAGCCCTACCGGTTCCTGAGTCACGGCGAGGTGGGCGTCTGGTCGTCCACGGATGCGCCCGCCCTGGATCATGCCAATGCGCCCTGGCAGCTGGGTGAACGACACCATTGCGGTTTGCCCGGGGGAGGCTGGGCGCGGGTCCGTTATCGGCAGGGCGTCGCCGAGCTGTGGCTGCAGCGGCTGGCAACGGAAACGCCGGAGCGGCGAGCCTGTCAGTACACCGATTTTCGCTGCGTTCAAAGTGTCGACGATCACGTTTATTGCGTTGCCCGGTCCGATGTCACGCTGGATGCCGTGCTGAAGATTTCCGCAACGACCGGTGAGCTCCAGATTGTGGCCGGCGGCGAGGTGCCCTGGGACACCTGGCCGGTGGTGCGTCCGCAGAATGTCGTCGTTCCGGCGGATAGCGGTGGGCGACTGCCCGTTCAGGGATTCCTGTACCGCCCCGAGCCGATGGCCGATGAGCGGCCGCCGCTGATACTGATCGCCCACGGGGGGCCGACATCGGCCGCTTATCCGGTGTTCAATCCCCAGATTCAGTTCTGGTGCCAGCGGGGGTTTGCGGTGGCGGAAATCAACTACCGGGGCAGTACCGGGTTTGGCCGCGCCTTCCGGATGGCCCTCGCCGGTCGCTGGGGGGAGGCCGATGTCGAGGATATGGGGCGTGCGGCCAACCATCTGGCGCACCTCGGTCTGGTAGACGGCGATCGGGTCTTTATTCAGGGCCGCAGTTCCGGCGGCTACACCGCGCTCATGGCGCTGGTGCTCAGCGACCGGTTCGCCGGTGGTGCCAGCCTGTACGGAGTGACCGACCCGTTGCGGCTGCGGGCCGCGACCCACCGGTTCGAATCCGGTTACCTGGACTGGTTGCTGGGCTCGCCCGAGGCTTTCCCGGAGCGCTGGCAGGATCGCACTCCCCTGAACCGCGCCGCCAGCATCACCGCCCCGGTGGTGTTCTTCCAGGGCGGACTGGACCGGGTGGTGGTGCCCGAACAGACCCGCGCCATGGTCGGAGCGATCCGGGCCATGGGCGGAGCGCCGGAGCTGCACTGGTTCGACGGCGAGGGGCACGGCTTTCGCCAGCAGAGCAGCCAGGCCGGCACCATGGATTGGCTCTGCAGTTTTTACCGGAGACATAGCGGAAATGCCGATGTCCGGGCCGATAACTTGAGTTAAACTCTCGGGTATTCCTATAACAACAAACGATCGAGAGCGCCCGATGAGTCACGACATATCTGCTCTGCGCAAGTTCGTTTCCCCGGAAATCGTTTTCGGTGCCGGGTCACGAAAATCCGTTGCCAACTTCGCCAGTAACTTTGGCGCCAGACACGTGTTGCTGGTGTCCGATCCCGGGGTGGCGGCCGCCGGTTGGGTCCAGGGAATTGTCACCCTGCTGACCGACGCCGGCATCCGCACCACCGTGTTTACCGGCGTGTCACCCAACCCCAAGGTCGCCGAGGTGATGGAGGGCGCCGAACTCTACAAGTCCAGTGAGTGCGACGTGATTGTCGCCATTGGCGGCGGCAGCCCGATGGATTGCGCCAAGGGGATTGGCATCGTCGCCACCCACGGCCGGAATATCCTCGAGTTCGAGGGCGTGGACACCATCTCCAACCCGTCACCGCCATTGATCCTGATTCCGACCACGGCCGGGACCTCCGCCGACGTGTCCCAGTTCGCGATCATTTCCGACCCCGATCGCCGGTTCAAGTTTTCCATCATCAGCAAGGCGGTGGTGCCGGACGTGTCCCTGATCGATCCGGAAGTGACCGAAACCATGGATACCTACCTCACCGCCTGCACCGGTGTCGATGCCCTGGTGCATGCGATCGAGGCGTTTGTGTCGACCGGCAGCGGGCCGTTGACGGACACCCACGCCCTGGAGGCGATCCGCCTGATCAACCGCAACCTGGAACCGCTGATCAGCAACACGTCCGATCCGTTCCTGCGGGAACAGATCATGCTCGCGTCCATGCAGGCAGGGCTGGCTTTCTCCAACGCCATTCTCGGTGCGGTGCATGCCATGTCACACAGCCTCGGCGGCTATCTGGATCTGCCCCACGGTCTGTGCAACGCGCTCTTGCTGGAGCATGTGGTGGCGTATAACTACAGCTCCGCCGAAGACCGGTTCCGCCGGGTGGCGGAGGCCATGGATATCGATACCCGGGGCATGGGCCGGGCGGACATCAAGCGGCGCCTGATGCAGCGCATCATTGAGCTGAAGAAGCGGGTGGGGCTCGAAACGAGCTTGGCGAAACTCGGTGTCTCGGTTTCGGACATACCCTATCTGTCGGGCTTTGCCCTGCAGGATCCCTGCATTCTAACCAATCCCCGCAAATCGTCGTTGCGGGATGTTCAGGTTGTCTATGAAGAAGCCCTCTGACGATCAGGATAATGGCTACGGAATTGGCGATCTGCTCGGGCTGGGAAGCCAGTCCGTACGCAAGAACTATTACCCGGCGCTTCAGGACCGGATCGATGAGCTGGAGCAGGAGCGAAACCGATACAAGTGGCTGTTTGAGAACGCCCTGCACGGCATCTTCCGGGCCAACCTCCGCGGTGGTTTCCTCGACTGTAACCCGGCCATGGCCCGCATCTGCGGGTACCCGAACGCCGACGAGCTGAAGCAGCGGGTGATCCGGCTGCGGGAACAGCTGTTCTGCAGCTCCGCGGAGTTTGATGCCGTTCGCCAGGAACTGCTCGATGAGGGCCGTTTGAGCGCACGGGAAACGCGGCTCAGGCGGGCGGATCAGACCCCGGTGCAGGTGGCGCTGACCCTGTTGCGCCGGCCCGACCTGGGGCCGGAAGTGGTCGAGGCCTTCGTCGCAGATATTACCGATCGGGTCCAGGCGCGGCAGAAGCTGGAGCAGCTGAATCTCGATCTTGAACGGCGGGTCGAGGAGCGCACGGAGGCCCTGCAGAATGCCAATGTGGGCCTGCGGTACCAGATCGAGGAACGGGAAAAGGTCGAACGCGAACTGGTACTCGCCATGGAGGCAGCCCGGGAGGCCAATCGCAGCAAAGACAAATACCTGGCCGCGGCCAGTCATGACCTGCTGCAGCCGCTGAATGCCGCCCGGTTGATGATCTCCGCGTTGCAGGATAGCCGACTGCCACAACAGGAAAGCCGGATGGTGCACCAGGTGCATCGGGCCCTGGAAGGCGCCGAGGACCTGCTGGCGGACCTGCTGGACATTTCCAAGCTGGACCAGCAGGCGATGCAGCCGGACCTCGTGATCACCGATCTGGAGGCCCTGCTTAAGGGGTTGGGCGAGGAGTTTGACGCGGTTGCCACCAACGCTGGCCTGGATTTCCGGGTCCACGCCCGGGCGGCGCTGGTCAGAACCGATCAGCGCATGCTGACTCGCATTGTGCGCAACCTGTTGAGCAATGCTTTTCGCTACACCCGCAGCGGCGGTGTCCTGTTGGGACTCCGTCGCCGTGGCGAGCAGTTCCGGATTGAAATCTGGGACACCGGTGTTGGTATCGAGGCCGGTAAATTGCGGGATATCTTCACCGAGTTCCACCAGTTGTTGCCGCAGGGCACCGGCGGTCGTCAGGGCGTCGGGCTGGGGTTGGCCATCGTCGAACGGATGGTTCGGGTGCTGGGCTATGACATCGACGTGGCGTCACGACCGGGACAAGGCTCCCGGTTTATGGTCAGCCTGCCGGTGGAGCATGTCCTTCAACGCCAGTCGGTGGCGCAACCCCAAAGCCTTCAGGCTTTCGACGGCGGTTTTAACGGCGCCCGGATCCTGGTGATCGACAACGAGCCGGCTGTGCTTGAGAGCATGCAGCTCTTACTGGAACAGTGGAACTGTGCGGTGCTGGCGGCCCCCAGTGAAGCCGGTGCGCTGGCGCTTCTGGAGCGTCTTGGCACGGACGCTGCGCCAGCGGTGATTCTGGCCGACTATCACCTGGACGATGAGTTGACCGGTTGCGAAGCGATCCATGCCGTGCGCCGCAGACTGGGGCGCGACATTCCCGCGGCCGTGATTACCGCCGACCGGAGTGACGATACCCGGCGCCTGATGCGTGCCCAGTATCTGCCGATTCTGAACAAGCCGGTCAAGCCGAACCGTCTGCGGGCCCTGCTGACCAGTCTGCTCTCAACCACTTGAAACGGTGGGGCGGGGAACGACTACACTCATGGAAGGATGATCCGTTGTTCAACAACAGGGGGAGCAACCATGAGTGCCCAGGAATCCGGACTGACTAACCATGAAGTGACCATCTGCCTTGCTGGCGGTGCCGTTCTCGGGCCGTTCAACGCCACCTGGACCAAGAACGAGGGCGGAGACGTCAGGGAACTTGTGCGGGAATACGATGCCTTTCTTCAGGGGGAAAAACAGCACCGGTTCAAATTTCACCTGCACGACACCTACACCAACACGGTGCATACCCTGATTGTGAATTTTGAGCAGGTCACGGGCATTTGTGATCATGTCCGGCTCCGATCGAATTCCGGCTGATACAAAATAGCCGGAGTGCCGTAGACGCTGACAATCCCGTGTGTAAATGGATAGACAGGAGGGAATATGAGCGAGTATCGAACCGAACGGGACAGTCTTGGTGACGTCCATGTGCCGGCCGACGCGCTATGGGGAGCCCAGACCCAGCGGGCGGTGGAGAACTTTCCGGTCAGTGGCCAGCCACTGCCTCAGGCCTTTATTGTGGCCGTCGCTTACATCAAATGGGCCGCAGCAGAGGCGAACGCCAGCCTTGGTCTGCTGGAGAACGACCTTCGGGACGCCATCGTGTCCGCCTGCGAGGCACTGGTGCAGGGTGAGTTTTCGGATCAGTTTCCGGTCGACCGGTACCAGACCGGCTCTGGCACCAGTACCAACATGAACGCCAATGAAGTGATTGCGGCGATTGCCCGAAAGCAGGGGGTGGAAGTGCATCCCAACGATCACGTCAACATGAGCCAGAGCTCCAACGACGTGATTCCGACGGCCATTCATGTCAGCGCCGTCATGGCGGTGAAGCAGAAGCTGATTCCGGCACTGACTCATCTGCGCGGGATGATTTACGAACGCGAGGCGGAGTTTTCGGAGCAGGTCAAAACCGGCCGGACCCATCTGATGGATGCCATGCCCGTTACGCTGGGGCAGGAGCTTCGGACCTGGCGGGAGCAGTTGCTGGCCGCGGAAAAGCGGGTTGAGGCCGCCGCGGACGAGCTCTTGTCGGTACCCCAGGGCGGCACGGCTGTCGGCACCGGGGTCAATGCGGCGCCGGAATTCGCGGAGCAGTTCATCAAGTTCCTGAAAGCCAACACCGGCCACGGTTTCCGCTCGCTGGACCACAAGTTCCTGGGGCAGAGTGCCATCGATGCGCCGGTGGCGCTGTCGTCCCAGTTGCGGGGCACGGCCATTGTGCTGACCAAGATCGCCAACGATCTGCGCTGGATGAACAGCGGCCCGATTCACGGCCTCTCCGAGATCAGCCTGCCGGCGTTGCAGCCCGGCAGCAGCATCATGCCGGGCAAGGTAAACCCGGTGATTCCGGAGTCGGTTGCTATGGTCGGTGCGCAGGTTATGGGGCTCGACAGCGCGGTCGCGATTGCCGGTCAGTCCGGGAACTTTCAGCTCAATGTCATGCTGCCACTGGTGGCCGGCAACCTGCTGGACATGACGGACCTGCTCAGCAACTCAGCCAACATGCTGGCGGACAAGGCCATCCGGGACTTCAGCGTCAATTCCGACAACCTGGATGCCGGTGTGGGGCGCAACCCGGTTCTGGTGACTGCGCTGAACCCGGAGATTGGTTACAGCCTGGCCGCTGACATTGCCAAAGAGGCGTATCGAACCGGTCGCCCGGTGATCGATGTGGCCGAGGAGCGCAGCGGGCTCAGTCGCACGCGACTGGAACAGTTGATGGATCCCTTGAAGTTGACGCGCGGCGGTATCGCCTGAATCCGGGGCGCCGCTGATGGATTGGTGAGGATCAGGCCGAGAAGGAGTTCGAGTACTTGCTGATATCACTGGAGTTGTTTGTGATGCTGGTGCTCGCCAATGGCGTACCGGTGGTTGTGGCCCGTATCCTCAAGCGGCACTGGGCAGCACCCATTGATGGTGGCCGCCGGTGGCGGGACGGTCGCCCGATCCTGGGTACCAGCAAAACCTGGCGCGGCCTGATCTCCGGTTCCCTGAGTTGCGCCCTGTTTTCCCTGTGGGCCGGCCTTGGTTTTGCCTTCGGTCTGCTGTTTGGCCTGCTGGGCCTGGTGGGCGACCTTATCAGCAGCTTCACCAAGCGCCGGCTCGGGCTGGACTCGAGCGCACGGGCCCTGGGTCTGGATCAGATTCCGGAGTCGGCGCTGCCGATGGCATTGGCGGCGATCTGGCTGCCCGTCAGCTGGTGGAGCGCGTTGTTGATCGTGGCTCTGTTCACCGTCTCGAACATACTGTTTTCGCCCCTGCTATACCGGCTGGGCATCCGCCGCCACCCGCACTGAGCCGCAAGGGCTTATTGGGGACCGCGGGTGAGGGTGTGAATGGTCACTTCCGGTGGGCAGTTGAGGCGGACATTGACCACCGATGTGCCCGAGCCCGGTGAGGTGTAGCCCTGCATGCCATTGGCCTGCCAGTAGCCCCGGCCCAGGTGGCGCGGGCAGTCGGAATCCAGGGTCACGGGAATACCGCCGGGCAGGCAGATCTGTCCGCCATGGGTGTGGCCGCACAGGAAGATGTCATAGCCCGCATGAGCCGCTTCCCGCCAGATTTCCGGGGTGTGACTGAGAAGGATACTGGTGCCATTGGCGGGGATGTCGTCCCCGGCCCGGTGCAGGTTGTGTACCTTGTAGAAATGCGCGTCGTCCACGCCCGCCAGATAGATCTTTGCGCCGTTGTGTTCAATGGGCATCATCTCGTTCATCAGCAACGAGTACCCCATGTCTTCCAGGCCGGGTACCATGCGCACGCTGTCGTGATTGCCCAGCACGGCGTAAGCCTTGCCACGAATGGCGTCGCGCAATCGCGCCATGCCCTCGAGGGCATCGTCCACCGGCCCCCAGGTCAGGCGCCGATAGTCGCCGGTTAGCACACAGAGGTCGTAGTCCAGTGGTTCGATCTGGCGAATCACGGCCTCGAGGTTGGCCTCATCCATGTCCACGTGCAAGTCGGTCAGGTGCAGGATCCGGAAGCCCTCGAAGGCCGTCGGCAATCCGGGTAAGCGAAACCGGTTGTAGTTGGTGTCCAGCCGGCGGCTGTTGGCCTGGCCCCGACCAAAGAGGCCCACAAGCTTCAGGCAGAAGCGGATGAAACGCGGTGCGTTGGTGACGTTCTCGAGATGAAAGGATCGCCCGCTCTGACCGAAGACCAGGGCCTCGGCTTCGCGTTCGATGCCCAGCCGTTGCCGGGCGTGAACCGGTCCCAGCCGAAGGCTCAGCCGGTATTCCAGGAGCTCATCCTGATTTTTGGGTGTTCGAGCCCTTGCCGTCATGTCTCTGTCCTTGATATGCCGAACGGGCGATTGTCGAATCGCATAGTGGCAAACCCTGTCTGTCAGTATGGTTGCCCTACCGGGGTATGCAACCGGACCGGAGCAATGTTCATGTTTCTGCCAACGGCACTGAGCCATTGGCAAAACGACACCGTAACAGCCACAATCTGGAAGGTTGAACGTGCCAACCCACTGCATCTTTCTTTAGTCGAGGACATCATGGTGACATCGTGCGATATTCCCGGGCTCAACGTGCCCCGAAGCCGTTTCCCCGATCCGGAGCAGGATCTGCCGCAGACCGGCACTGAAGCCCGTCTTGTGCTCGCTGGCGGCTGCTTCTGGTGCGTCGAGGCGGTGTTTCTCGCCATGGACGGTGTCAACAACGTGGAATCGGGCTATGCCGGAGGCAGCGCCGAAACCGCCAATTATGAAGCCGTCTGCACCGGGACAACCGGCCACGCCGAAGTCGTGGATATCCACTACGACCCGTCGAAGGTCAGTTTCGGAGCGTTGCTGAAAGTATTCTTCTCCGTGGCACACGACCCGACCCAACTGAACCGGCAAGGCAACGACCGGGGAACCCAGTACCGTTCGGCCGTCTTTTATGAAACGCCGGACCAGAAACAGGTTGCCGAAGCCTACATCCAGCAGCTCAATGCGGCCGGGGTTTATCCCGCGCCCATAGTAACAACGCTGGAGCCGCTGGAAGCGTTCCATCCAGCTGAGGCCTACCACCAGAATTTTGCGGCGCGAAATCCCTACCAGCCATACATCATGGCGGTGGCTGCCCCGAAAATGGAAAAACTGGTGGACAACTACGGCGATCGTCTGAAACCGGAGTACGTTGATCACGACTCCGACAACAACACGGCCTGATGAGGTAAACAATGAGTGTTTCTGCTGCAGGTTACGACCTGACACCGCTGAGCAAAGGGCAAATCGATGAGCTCGCGGCGGACCTGACCCCGGAAGAGCGCGAAGTCTTGCTGGACCATGGCACCGAGCACCCCTTCTGCGGAACCCTGCTGGACAACAAGTTGTCCGGCGCCTACCACTGCCGCCTGTGCGACCTGCCGCTGTTCAGCTCGGACTCCAAGTTCGATTCCGGCACCGGTTGGCCAAGTTTTTTCCAGCCTTTCGATCCGGAGCACATCCGGTACCTGGAAGACAGCAGCCTGGGCATGGTTCGCACGGAGATCCGATGCCCCCGGTGCGACAGCCACCTCGGGCATGTGTTCCCGGATGGTCCCCCGCCGACAGGGCAGCGGTACTGTCTGAACTCCATTGCCATGGTGTTTAAGGAAAACGGCTGACCGGAACGGGGCGGAAGCCCCGTTTTTCAGGGCTCGCCCCCGGTTACCGAGGCCACGTAATGGGCCACCGCGGTGATCTGGGCCTCGGAGAGCGACTCACCGAAGGCCGGCATGATGCCAACCCCGCCTTTCACCGCGTTCCTGACCTGGGTGGCGGAAGGCGCCAGCTCATCCAGATTTGGGCCAATCTCCCCGGCGGATCCGGCGTCCGACAGGGTATGGCAGACGGTGCAAGCCGGCTGGGCTTCCTCGATAAAGACCTTCCTGCCCTGCTCGGCGAGTTCATCCGCAACCGCGTTGGTCATCAGTAGAAGGCAGGCAAGGCTGACGACTGAATGCTTGATCATGGGGATCGTCCAGGGATGGGCGGGAGCGGGCAGCTCTGGCGACCGCCCCCGGTTCGTTTCAGCCAACGGCAACGGTGACGCCATGGTCGCTCCAGCCGTTGTGACCATAGCCCCGCTCATTGTCCATGCGTCCTTCCGGCTGGCTGTTGCCCTCCGTGTCGGTCGCCTTGCTGACGATCCGGTATTCGCCGGCGGGCAGGTCCGCGGCCAGCACAAACGGACGCCAGGCGAAGGGCCCAAGGTCCGGCCCGAGGAAACGGGCCTGCTTCCAGGCTTTGCCGCCATCGACCGAGACCTCGACTTTTTCCAGGGGGACGGTGCCTCCCAGCGCCACGCCGTAAATCATGGTGCGACCAGCGCGAGCGGTTTCCAGTGGTGAGGTCACCCAGGATTTGACGTTCATCTCCCACATCGACGGTTGGTCCGGGGAACCTTTTTCCCCAACGTCTCGGATGCGGTAGCTGGACGCCTGAATTTTCACGTCGGTCTGGTTTTCCGTGAAGGCCACCTGTTTGACGTATTTGACGTTGTTGACGCCGTAGTACCCCGGCACCACCATCCGCAGCGGGCCGCCATGGGTGAGAGGCAGGGGCTCGTCATTCATTTCCCAGGCCAGCAGAGCATTGTCCAGGGCTCGGGTCGGCACTGAACGCTCCACGGTGACCTGTTTCGGATCCAGCCCATCGGGCAATTCCTCGCCCCCCGTACTGGTGATGTATTTCACGCCATCGGCCACACCGCCGAGCGTTGCCACGACATCCTTCAGGGGAACCCCCGTCCACATCACGCAGCCGGCCGCCCCCACAGACCACTGGGTCCCGCCTGCGCCATGGGGGAAGAAGGCGCGACCGTTACCGGAACATTGCAGCACCGAGGCCACGGTTGTGACGCCAATCTCCTTCAGGTCACCGATGGTCATCGTCTTCGGGTTCTTCACGCCCTCAATCCGGACTTCCCAGGCATCCCGATCCGCGACGATGGAGTCGGGCGGGGCCGGCAGGTTGTTGCGGACGAACAGCCGGTCGCTCGGGGTCAACACGCCCTGGCCAATGGCACCCCGGCGGGTTTCCATGGTGTTCGTGCTGTGGATAATCAGGGCGTTCTGCTCCTTCCAGGCTGCGAAGTCGGGCAGGGTCTTGGGTTCCTCCGCCTTCGCCAGCGGCACAAATCCCAGCAGGCTGACGGCCGCCATGGCACCGGCGCTTCCCAGCAGAATCTGGCGGCGTCCCTCGTTGATCAGTCCGGGGTCGTTCGCGCCCCGGTGAATGGTCATTCCCTGTTTCATGTTCCGTCTCCCTCGATCTTGTTATCTGACGGTTGCCTCTTCGCTGGATCTGTGTGCTCAGCAAAGCATATGTTTATTACTTATAGTATTCGGTTAATTAATGATCAATTCGTGGGCGGTTATTCAGCGCCGACGGGAATCGCTATAATCCGCCGCTGGCCCTAAGGTCATGAAAAACGAAGGCAACTCTGGAACGGTGTGGGACTGATGATTCGATTGAAAATGAACCCGTTGACGGAATCGGCCACGCTGCTCCGGCGCGCCGGGGTGGTACTGGGATCGGTGGGGTTAACGGCCCTGTATTCGCTGCTGATCCTGTTGAGGGCGCTGTTTGGCCGGCTCAATCGACCGATTGTGGACCAGTACTGTCGGGAATGGTCGGCGGCCCTGCTGCGGCTGGTGCGAGCCAGCCTTGCCGTCCGGGGCGCGGTCCCGGATTTCGGCGACGGGCGCCGTTACATCATCATGTGCACCCACGCCAGTCACTACGACATCCCGGTTACGTTCGTGTCGCTGCCCGGCTCCATCAGAATGCTGGCGAAGAAAGAACTGTTCAGTATCCCGTTTCTGGGCCAGGCCATGCGGGCGGGGGAATTTCCCTCCGTGGACCGGTCCAATCGCCAGCGGGCCGTGGAAGACCTCAACCGGGCTCGTGCCATGATGGAGAGCGGCATTGTGTTGTGGGCGGCCCCGGAAGGGACCCGGTCCCCGGACGGAAAGCTGCTGCCGTTCAAGAAAGGCTGCTTTCACCTTGCCCTGGATACCGAAGCGGTGATCGTGCCCGTGGCCATTCGGGGCATTCACCGGGTGTTGCCGGCACGAACCTGGCAGATCAACCTGGGCCAGCCGGTGGATGTCCGCGTCGGCCCGCCGCTGGATACGGCCGGCAAGACCAAGGCGGATCTCGACGACGTCATGGCCGAGGTGCGGGGCAGACTTGAGGCGCTACTGGGCAACGGCGAGGCTGAATAACAGCCCGCCGCTGACGGCATTCATGCCGCGGACGCCGAGACCACGGTGGACAGCAGGTAGCCGGTGTAGGCCAGGTAGATGAGCAGGAGGACGGAGCCGTCCACACGGCTGACGAGCCGCCGCCAGCCCGTCAGGCCAGAGCCCATCAGCAGCAGTCCCACGGTCAGCGCCAACATCAGGGTCCAGTCCCGGTAGAGGACCTCGGGGTCGACCTTCAGGGGTTCGATGGTCGCCGCCAGGCCGACCACGGCCAGGGTGTTGAATATGCCGGAGCCGAGGATGTTGCCCAGGATCAAGTCGTGTTCGTTCTTCTTCACCGCAGCGAGGGCCGAGGCCAGTTCCGGCAGCGAGGTGCCGATGGCCACGATGGTCAGTCCAATGATCAGGTCGCTGACGCCCAGCGCCTGGGCGATGGTGACGGCGCCCCAGACCAGGAGGCGGGAACTGACAATCAGCAGAATCAGCCCGACCACCAGCCAGATAACCGCCGCTTTCAGAGGCATGGGGTGAGCGATCACTTCGGCGTCGGCTTCGCCGGCCAGAGGGTCGTCCTTGCCGCGCAGCCCCTGGAAAATGGACCAGCCCATGACGGCGGCAAAGACGGCCAGCAATACCCAGCCATCGAGCCGTGAGAGTTCGCCGTCAATCAACTGGGCGCCGGCGATCAGGGTCAGTACCACCAGCAGCGGCAGTTCCTTGCGAATCACCTGTGAGTGCACGGCAATGGGCGCGATGACCGCCGTCAGGCCGACGATCAGCGCAATGTTGGTGATGTTCGAACCGTAGCCATTCCCCAGGGCGAGGCCAGGGTTGCCATCGGCCGCTGCCATGGCGGAGACCGCCAGTTCTGGAGCGGAGGTGCCAAAACCGATGATCACCATGCCGATCAGCAGCGCGGGCATGCCCAGGTGCTTGGCCGTGGCGGCAGCGCCCTCGACGAATTTATCGGCACTCCAGACCAGCAGTATCAGTCCGGCAATGATTGCGCCAATCGCCATTAACATAGAAACACCTCAGTTGATGAAACGTCCAAGCATGTACACACCCGCATAGCCCAGGGTGTAGGCCACCAGGAGGTGGGCAAGATACCGCATGTAGGCACCAAAGGTCAGCCCCGGGATCTTGCTCATCGCCACAATGCCCGCGGCGGAACCGATCACGAGCAGGGATCCACCCACGCCCACGGCGTAGGTCAGTCCCATCCATTCGCCCGGACTCATATCGATGCCGGCCTTGAGCAGGGCGGCGGTCAGCGGCACGTTATCGATGACCGCCGAGAAGATGCCCATGAGGTAGTTGGCGTACAGCGGGGGCAGCACATCGTAGATGGCAACGAGCGAATCCAGGGCGTGAATTTCCTTGAGCATGCCCACCAGAAGCAGGATCCCGAGGAAAAACAGCAACGTCTCGAACTCGATGATACGGATGTATTCGAGAATCGGGTCCAGGTCGGAGTCATCGCTCATGAACCGGGACACCAGGAACATGATCGACAGCCCGAACAGGAAGGTCAGCACCGGTGGAACACCAAACAGCGCGTTACCCGAAATGGTCCCCAGGATTGTCAACAAAAACAGCCCGCTGATAACGGCGTCCACTGGCCGGATTTCAGTCTTTGTGGAACGCAGGGTGACCGTACCTGTCAGACCCCGGGACAGGAATACCGCAAGCACGAACACCGTAATGGAGGCGGGAATGGCGAGGGTCAGCAAGGTCAGTATTTCCACCTTGTCCGCGAGGAAAATCATCAGGGTGGTCACGTCGCCGGTGATCAGGGAGACGCCCCCTGAGTTCACGGCGAAGACGACCAGGGTGACGAACTGAAGACGCTTTTTGAGTTCCAGATCCAGCGACAGAATCAGCGAACATGAGACTAACGTAGCGGTGATATTGTCTGCCAAAGACGAGAAAATAAAACAGAAAAGGCCGGTTAGAAACAGCAGTCTCCGTTCGCTTACCTGTTTCGGCATGATCAGGTAAATCAGGTTTTCGATCATTCCCTTCTTGTTCAGGTAAGCGACGAATGTCATGGCCGCGACCAGGAACAACCAAAGACCCGCTATCTCGGCAATGCTCTCGGACAGGCCGGTCGAGATAGCCGCGGTTTCGCCCTCATTTTCGCTGGCAAGAAACAGAAGAATCCAGCTCAGGGTGCCAAAGAACAGCGTCACCTTGGCTTTATTGACGTGAATGAGTTCTTCGAAAATAACGCCAAGCAGCGCCAGAACAGCAAGTGCGATCAGAACAGCTTCTAGGGCAGACATTGGGGAAATCCCGTCCAGAGTGCAGTTTGGAGGCCGTGCGTGCGGCCCGGGAAAAGTTTGTGGGGCGGGATTTTAGACCTTTGACCCGAAGCAAACCACTGTTCGTAGTTGATCCATGAGGTGGCGCGACGAAGCGGATCGCCGTCTGCAAAGTGAATCGATTGACATTCGCAATTTATTATTTCGGCGAAAATCGGGATAATTGCGCCCACATTCAGACCGGAAGCGAACGGCAGCGCCTTTTACCTTGCGTTTGACCGGCTTCCGACAGGCTCTCCTGCTGATCGTGGGAGGGTGCACAGGCTCAATACTAGCTAAGGTATAGACCAATGGCCGTTAGACAGGCAGACGTAGTGCTGGTCGGCGGGGGCGTCATGAGCGCCACCCTCGGCATGATGCTCAGGCAGCTCGATCCGTCCCTGGACATCGTCATGGTGGAGCGTCTCGACCACGTTGCCCATGAAAGCACCGACGGATGGAACAACGCAGGTACCGGCCACGCCGGCTACTGTGAGCTCAATTACACGCCGGAGACCGAAGATGGTGACGTCACCATTGACCGGGCACTCCAGATCAACGCCCAGTTCGAAGTATCGCTCCAGTTCTGGTCGTACCTGGTGGAGCAGGGCATCCTGCCCGACCCCAAGACCTTCATCAATCGGACGCCGCACCAGAGCTTTGTCTGGGGCGAGAAGGACGTGGCCTTTCTCAAGCGCCGCTTTGAGCGTCTGAGTGCCCACCACCTGTTCCGGGACATGGAGTACACCGAATCCCCGCAGGATCTGGAAGAGTGGATGCCGCTGGTGGTCAAGGATCGGGACCCGATGCAGAGAGTGGCTGCCACCCGGATCAAACACGGGGCGGACGTGGATTTCGGCTCGTTGACCCGCAGCATGGTGAACTACCTGGAAAGCCAGCCCAATTTCGAGCTGATGCTGAGCAGCCCCGTACATTACATTGACCAGCGCGACAACGGGCGCTGGAAAGTCCGGGTCAGGAACCAGAAGACCGGCGAGCTTACCAAGCTGGAGGCCGGCTTCGTGTTCCTGGGTGCCGGTGGCGGGGCGCTGCCGATGCTGCAGAAATCCGGCATCGAGGAAGCCCGCGGTTACGGCGGTTTTCCGGTCAGCGGCCAATGGCTGGTGTGCCGCAAGCCGGAGATTGTCGAACAGCACCATTCCAAGGTGTATGGCAAGGCGCCGATCGGTGCGCCCCCCATGTCGGTTCCGCACCTGGATACCCGAATCATCAATGGTGAGCCGGCGTTGCTGTTCGGCCCCTTTGCCGGCTTCACCACCCGGTTCCTGAAACAGGGATCGATTTTCGACCTGATCGGGTCGGTCAAGCCAACCAACCTGCGCCCGATGCTGTCCGTCAGCAAGAGCAACATGGACCTGACCCGCTATCTGATCGGTGAAGTGTTCCAGTCCCACAGCGATCGGGTTGCCTCGCTGCGCAATTTCTTTCCGGACGCCCGTGAGGAAGACTGGGAACTGAAGATGGCCGGCCAGCGCGTGCAGATCATCAAGCAGGTGGAAGGCGGTGGCGGCAAGCTCGAGTTCGGCACCGAGATCGTGGCGGCCAAAGATGGCACGCTGGCGGCCCTGCTGGGCGCTTCTCCCGGTGCATCCACCGCAGCCAACGCCATGCTCGATGTTCTGGAGCGCTGTTTCCCGGAAAGTCTGAAGACTGAGGCGTGGCAGGAACGCCTCAAACGACTGGTTCCGTCCTACGGCCAATCGCTGGTCACGGATGAGGAATTGCTGACTCAGGTGCGTGCACGGACACTTTCGACCCTGAAGTTGGCTTGATATTCCTAATCGGTCTAAAAAGCCTAAAAGCACCGCTGTGTCTGGATCTTACTTGGACACACCCGGTGCTTTTTTCGTTTTCATTGGTTCCCCGATTTGCGATTTCTCAACAAGGGCTTAGGGTTAATAGGCACCCCCACGCAAAGGAGAGAGCCTATGAGTGACCATAAGTATAATCCTGACAAGGGGTACGTCGCGCTCCTTGGTTGGAGCCTTAATGCCGTAGAAGCGGCCGACAAATTCGACCGACGCTATGTGGTCGTGGCCCCGGACTGGGCCGAAGCCTACTGCAAAGAGCACGATATCCCCTACGTGCCCTGGAACTTTGAGCGCCTGAATGATCGCTCCGTTGAAATCGCCCAGACCCTGAAAGATATGGGGGTCGACGTCGCCATACCGTTGTTCGAGGAGACGGTTGAATGGGCCGGTGCCATCAACTCGGTGCTGATGGACAAGCCGAAACTGTTTGGCCAGGCCATGCTGCTGCGCGACAAAGCGCTGATGAAGCGTCGTGCCCAGCTTGGTGGTATCCGGGTTGGCATCTTTGAGGAGGCCCACGACAAGGGCGACGTCATCCGGTTCCTGAAGCGCGTCAACCAGACGCTGCTCAAGCTGGACGGTGACCCGAACGACCCCATCCACCTCAAGGCATTCGACAAGGCCGGTTGCCTCGGCCACCGGGTGATTCGTACCCCGGATGAGGTTGATACCATTCCCGAGGAAGAATTCCCGGTACTCATGGAATCGCACCTGGATGGCTGGGAATTCGCGGTCGAGGCCTGGATTCACAATGGCAAGATCGCCTTCCTGAACATTTCCGAGTACGTCACCCTTGGCTATTCGGTGTTTGTGCCGGCCACGCCGGACCTTGAGAAATACCGGGACCAGATCCGGGGTGAAATCGAGAAGCTGATCAAGACGTTCGACATTGATTTCGGCTTTATTCATCCGGAATACTTCGTGACCAGCGACAGCACCATGTACTTTGGCGAGGTGGCTTACCGTCCACCGGGATTCAAGGTATTCGAGCTGCTGGAGCGTGCCTACGGTTTCAACGCCTATCAGGGCATGATCATGACCTTCGATCCCAAGACTACCGATGAGGAAGTGAAAAACTTCTTCCCGAAAGAGGTAGTGGATGCCAAGGGTTACGCCGGATGCTTCGGTGTCTATCCGCGTCGCCGGGTGGTCAGCAAGCTGGAGATTCCGGAGGAAACCGAGAACCACGAGTATTTCGAGTCTCACGAACTGACTCCGCCGCTGGAAGAAACCGTGACCAAGCGGACCGCCTTCGGGACACACTGGGGGCTCGTGTATTTCTTCGGCGACGATCCGTACATCATGCGAGATCTCTTGAAACATCAGGAAGAGCTCGATTTCTATGTATAATCGGGAGGATCAGTAACAACAGATGGGTTGGCAGGCCCTGAGGATAATCGTTTGAACGATCACCAACCGGGCAGTGCAGCGCCGGCCGTCAATTTTGACAAGCTGGTGCAACGTCTGGATGAGGCAATCCAGGCACTGGAAGAGAGTCGGTCTTTTGCCAAGGCCGGCAAGCTTCCGCGCGTGTTTGATATTGCCAAGCGAGTACTGCTCCAGCCGGAGGGCTGCCGCGTGATCGAGGAGCGCGCCGAGCGCCTCGAACGGGCCGGTGTCTACATCGGTACCGACTGGGCCGATCCCGGTATCCTGCTCCCATCCCTGACCACGCATTCCCTGCAGAGTCAGAATGCAGACACGGTGGTCATTGAAGCGTTCAGCGAGCTCCGCCTCCTGGCGGTGGCTCGCGGCTTTTACCTGCATCCGTCGGTGTCGGCGGAGCAGGCCCACCATTACCTGACTCAGGTGCTTGCGATCAATCTGGGGCTCCTGTTCGGCATGACCGGCGAGGCTGAGCGTGAACAGGGCAAGCTGTCTCTCATCAGCCAGTCCCTGGTCCAGTACGTCGCGCAGCACATTGGCTACGAGCACGTCATTGACAGCCTGATTGAGGAAATCTGGCGGATTCTGCAGCAACGGCCCATTCAGGTCAGCGACGTGCGCCGGATGATTACCCAGATTGCCATTTGCCGGGCCGATCCAGAGGCGGATCTGGGCGGCGCGGGTCGTGGCGCAGACCGTCTGATTTCCAGTCTGTACGGACCCACCCGGGCCTGCAGCGAAGACCCCGGGACCGTGGTGTACGAACAACGCCTGGAATCCATGGATGCCCAGGCGCTGCAGAACGAGGCCACGGGCTTTGCCCGTTCCATGCACGATACCGGGCTGGTGTCGCCGTACCACGCCTCGTTTGTTCGATTTATCCTGGAGGATCAGGATGCCCTGCTCAGTGAGGCTTTGGGGCTGTCGAGCACCGGACGGGATTGCCTGCTGTGTTACCGGGAGCTGGTCTGCACCCTGATTGAGGAGGGCGTGTTTCCGGAAACGGCGCAGGCGCTGTATGGCCTCGCGCTGATGCTGGAGCGCGGCATTCTCTACCAGCCGCCGGTCGCCCCGGCGCTCTGGCGCCAGGCCCGGTTGTCCCTGTGTCCCCAGGCGAGGGAGCGGCTGCAACTGGCCTACGGCTATCAACCCCAGCCCGGAGCCTGGTTGATCCAGGGTGTGCTCAACATGCTTGGCCAGCCGCTGGGTGTGGGCCAGGGCAACAATCCCACCTGCCAGTCGGCGCGGGCTCTGTCGATGTGGGCGTACAACGATCCGGACTACCTGCTGCAGATGGTCGCCTGGGCCGCGCGGGACAACGAGATCATCATGCATTTTGAGGGCAAGCCCGTGTCCTCGGCTCGCAGTATGGGGGGCGTGGCCTCGGAGGTCACCCTCGATCTGGACCCGGTATCGGTGGTGGTGGTGCCCCACCTGGATCGCATTTACGCGGAGATGGGCCGGCTTGTGGCCGACCGCCCCGGTGATCCGCACCAGTGGGTGAACCCGGAATTTCACGGCTGGTCGGCCGGCCGTGGTTTTGCCATCAATGTCGATGTCGCCACCGGCCAACTGGACGACCTGGACGGATTCATTCGGCACTTCTACGCCAGTTACCACCCCTTCTACAACGGCAACCAGCCGCTGATCCACCCCCAGCCTGCGGGCATTGCGGTCACCGACAGTGCTGCCCGGTTCATCGGCTGGCATGCGATTACGGTGCTGCGGGTGGCGCTGGATCCGGAAGGCCTGATGCGGGTGTATTTCTTCAATCCCAACAACGACAGTGGTCAGAACTGGGGCGACGGCGTTCGTGTCAGCACGGCTGGGCACGGCGAACGCTTCGGCGAATCCTCACTGCCGTTTGAACAGTTTACTTCCCGCCTGTACATCTTCCATTTCGACCCTCTCGAACGCGGCGAACCGGCCGACGTGGGCGATGACGAACTGAAGCGCGTGGTGGATGGCATTTATCGTAGCTGGGGCGAAGGTCGCGTGCCGGCCGATGCCTTGCAAGCAGAACCTCGGTAGCCAACTGACGCCCCTCCCGTAATTTTATCCCCGCATCGGACATCCGTAGCCCTGACTGAACGTAACGTTAGTCAGGGAGGGTGTTCTGGCGACAGAATGCTATGCTCGGACTCTCATCCAGCCGCACAGGGGATAATCATGGCAAGCGAACAACCCGCCAACGCGCACAATGGGGCAGAACTGTTCATCAAGGCTCTGGAGAACGAAGGCGTCAAGTACATCTTCGGCGTGCCGGGCGAGGAGAATCTGGACCTGCTTGAGGCTCTGCGCACGTCCAGTATCCAGTTGGTGCTGAATCGCCACGAACAGGCGGCGGGATTTATGGCCGCGACCTATGGCCGGCTGACCGGACGAGTGGGGGTTTGCCTGTCGACACTGGGGCCGGGCGCGACCAATCTGGTGACCGCAGCCGCCTACGCCCAGTTGGGCGGTATGCCGATGATGATGATCTCCGGCCAGAAGCCGATCAAATCCTCGAAGCAGGGTCTGTTCCAGATCCTGGATGTGGTCGACTTGATGCGCCCACTCACCAAGTACACGCGCCAGATCAGCAACGCCAACACGATCCCTGCGAAAGTTCGCGAAGCCTTTCGTCTGGCCTCGGAGGAGCGGCCCGGCGCAGTTCATCTCGAGTTGCCGGAAGACATTGCATCGGAGCGCCCCGAGCCGGACACCCATATTTTCGAGCCCAGCGATGCCCGCCGGCCCTCCGCCAGTGAGAAAAGCCTGGAGATGGCTTGTGACATGCTGCGCAAGGCCCGGCATCCGCTGATCATGATCGGCGCGGGTGCGAACCGTAAGCGGGTGTCCCAGGCACTGATCCATCTGGTCAACGTCACCAACATTCCGTTCTTCACCACCCAGATGGGCAAAGGGGTGGTGGATGAGCGTCACCCCCGGTACCTGGGTAACGCCGCCCTGTCCGCCGGGGATTTTGTCCACTGCGCCATCGACCGTGCTGACCTCGTGATCAACGTGGGCCATGATGTGGTAGAGAAGCCGCCATTTTTCATGAAGGCCGGCGGCAAGCAGGTCATCCACGTGAATTTCAGCGGTGCCGATGTGGACCCGGTGTATTTCCCCCAGCACGAAGTCGTGGGCGATATTGCCAACAGCGTGGAGTACATGGCGGAGCACTGTGGGCATTGCGCCAGCCACGACTTCTCCTGGTTCATGGACGTCAAGGCGGCGGTGGACCGGCACCTGCAGGACCGGGC
The DNA here is from genome assembly GCF_019264345.1 of Marinobacter arenosus. Classification (NCBI taxonomy): domain Bacteria; kingdom Pseudomonadati; phylum Pseudomonadota; class Gammaproteobacteria; order Pseudomonadales; family Marinobacteraceae; genus Marinobacter; species Marinobacter arenosus. The sequence continues at coordinate 1,825,109 of NZ_JAHVAO010000001.1, read as the reverse complement.
GGATGACGACCGGTTCCCGGTCATTCCACAGCGCATTGTCAGCGACGTGCGCCGGGTCATGCCGGAAGACGGCATCATTGCCCTGGACAACGGTATGTACAAGCTCTGGTTCGCTCGCAATTACCCGGCCTACGACAACAACACGGTGCTGCTCGACAATGCCCTGGCGTCCATGGGAGCGGGCCTGCCCAGCGCCATGATGGCGGCGATGCTGTATCCCCACCTGAAAGTGATGGCGGTGTGCGGCGATGGTGGGTTTATGATGAATAGCCAGGAAATGGAAACCGCGGTGCGGCTGAAGCTCAACCTGGTGGTGCTGGTGATCGACGACAGCGCCTACGGCATGATCAAGTGGAAGCAGCGCCAGGAAGGCTTTGAAGGCTTCGGCCTGGATTACCGCAATCCGGATTTCGTGAAGTACGCCGAGTCCTACGGTGCGATTGGCCACCGCGTCGAGCGCACCGAGGACTTGCGGCCGACCCTGGAGCGGGCACTGGCCGACGGCGGTGTTCACCTGGTGGACGTGCCGGTGGATTACAGCGAAAACCGCCGGGTGTTCGACGAAGAACTGGCGGACCTGACCTGCCGGCTCTAGGCGGTGTATCATGCCCACCTCGATTCGGAAACAGAGGAAGCATTGGCATGATCCGTTCGCTGTTGCGAGGCTTTGCCGCCGTATCAATGCTCGCGCTCCTGGCGGGCTGCAGTAACCCTGAAACGCCCCAGGAAGTCGCCGAGGTTTTCTGGCAATCGGTCATTGAGAATGACGCCGACGACGTCGCCGAGTTCTCGACGCTGGCCAGTGCCGACCAGTTCGACGGCTTCGGCATGGAGTGGCAGGACGTTTCCATTGCCTGGGGCCGGGTGGTCATCGATGAGGCTCGCGCTACGGTGGAAACCCGCTTCCGCAACGTCGGCGAAGGCAACGAGGACGGCCGGAAGGTTCTGACCTTCCTGGAACTCAGGGACGACGTGTGGCTCGTCGATTACGAGCGTACCCACCGAGTCGTCACCGAGCGCTCCATGTTCGATGGCGTCATCGGCACGCTCAACGACCTGCGGGATCGCCTGAACGAGAGCATCAACCGGTCGTCGGACCGTATGGGGGATCGGCTGGACGAGCTGGCCATTGAACTGGAGGCCCTGTCGGTGGAGGCGCAACAGCGTTCACGGGAAGCACTGGAGGAGTATGGCAACAAACTCCAGGAGCACATCGAGGCGTTGACCGAATCCATCGAAGAGGCTTTGAAAGATCAGCCTGACGCCAGCCCACGGGACCGGGAACTGCTGGAGGCCTCGCGGCAGGATCTGAGCACCCAGAGCGAGCGTCTGGACGAACCTGATCTCCGGGCCTTTGCCGAGAGCAGTCGGGCGGTTACCGAGACCCGGTTCCGGCTGACTGAAGTGGATCAGGCGCGATTCGAAGATTACCGGGACGACTGGCAGGAATGGATGGAAGAGATCGAAGCGGATCTGTCCGAACTGATGGACGAGATGGCCGCCGGGCGGGGTTAACCGCCCGGCGCACCTTCCGGGTTTACGCCATCAGAAGAACAGCGTGAATCCGGAAGACAGCTCGATGTTGTGGGTGAGCTGGGATTCGCGAATCAGGTCGCTGGTGAACATGTGGTCCCGAAAATCCACGTGAACCGTCAGCCAGTCCAGCAGAACCACCCGGAACCCGGTGCCGAGTGTGGTCGTGAAGTTGCTCTCGCCACCAAACTCGGTGTTTCCGACCCCGCCAACCAGGTAGAAGGCGGAGTTGAAGGTCAGCGAGTCGCTGAAAAACACCTCGCCCGGAAAAATGTTGTAGCCCACCAGAAAATCGTAGTAGCTGTACTCCCGGTCAGAATCGCTCAGTAGCCTGACGTTATCGCCACTGAGTTCCTCGAACGACGTCAGCCCCGCCTCGGTATAGCCGTAATTGAACTGCAGGAAGAAGTCCTCGGTGGCATGGAATGCCGCACTGACCCCCACCAACGGTTCACTGCTGAAGTTGTCGATCGTCATCATGCCGGCAAAGGCACCGACCTCGAAAAACTCCGCATCGATATCCGCCTCCTGGATACTGCGGGGTTTTACCTCAGGCGCGATGACCTGGACCGGCGCCGGCTTGTCACTGTCCCCGGTTTCCTGCGCCGTCGCCCACTGTGGAATGGCCAGCGAGCACGCCAGTAGCAGCGCCTTGCCGGTCCCGTAGTCAGAGAATCCTGACCTCAGAAGAAGGTGTTCAGACCGATTTTCCATTCACTTAAACCTGTGCTGTCTGAATTGGAGGAAACCGAATACACGCGGTACTCGGCACGAACAAGAAAATTGCGCCCGATGTAATAGCTCAGGCCGCCTCCGACGTTGACCGCATCGGCATCGCCAAGGTCGCTCAGCAGAACCTTCTGGCGGGCGTCGAAAGAAAAACGGGAGACCCCGGCCAGCGCATAGGGCGTCAGGTCCCACTGGTGGAAGGGCTCGATGATCACGTTGGCGCTGTAGTAGTCACTGGTCACTGACCGGTTGTAGATCTTGCCGGCCTCCAGTTCCGCACCAAGCCAGGTGAGGGGGCGATAGCCGACCGCCAGGCTGAAGCTGGTGGACTGCTCAAATAAACCGGTGGTAAAGCCTACGCGCCAGCTGGAGGCCAGGTATTCACCGTGTCCGACTTCGGGCAGGTCGGCCGGAAGCCCGGTCGGCAGCAGCGTGCGCCCCAGCTGGGCGGCTTTGGTCCAGCCCTCTTCGCCGGACGCAGACCGAACCTTGTACCAATTGGTCTTACGCTTCAGCAGCTCGACCTGCTCCCCTTTCTCGATCACATGGAACACCGGGTAGCCCCTTCCCGGCGCGGTGTGCAGTTCAATAAACGGGTCCACCACTTCCAACACCGCACTTTCATCATCAAAGGCCGTCTGTGCATCAGCGTCTGCCATCGCCACGGTCAACAGGATCATTGACAGGAAAACGTTCCGACAGAGGTTGCCCGGAAACGGAGACGGCAATTTAGAGATGGTGTCTGTGATCGCGTTCATAAGTTCGATGCCGGTTTTCAACAGGTTTGTTAAATAATGTGAACTAATGTAAAGAACTGTTTTTATTGAAAAAAATTGGCTATGTGAGGGAACTCTGACGAGCGCACGGGCGTTCAGCAATAGTCCATGCGTCGTTTCGCGAAGGGAATCACAGAATCTTAATCGAAAAGAAAATGATTAAGCTTCCGCCAAAGAACCTGTGCTAGCGTATTTAACGGTATTTAACGAATGAAGCATGTCTCAACAAAACCGACCGTCCGATCAAACAAGAGCCAATCAAAAAGAGCTTCCCGGACAGAGTCGGTCAACTCAAAAGTCAGTCCCCTGATTGTTCACGGTGAACTGTCAGCGCCCACCCGGCGATCTGGCACAGGAGCAAGATGGTGACGACTCAAAAACCGGGGTCTGTTTACAGGCCGGCAACAACGAAATCACTCTGGATGCGCGCCGGGCTTCTGTCCCTGGTGCTGTCTGCGGGTAGTCACGCGTTCGCAAGCGAAGACGTCGCTCCGCAAGGGCAGGGCAGTGCCGGGGTCGGTGCACCTGCGGCGGCGCTCGACCAGATCATTGAAACGCCGATGTCGGTTCGCAAAAGTCGGGAACGGGCGCAGCGTGCGGTCAACGAACTGTCCCGCGACATTCAGGACCTGAAGCAGTCCGTGGTGGTCCTGAACAAGGATCTGCGGGTGCTTGAGGAAGACCTGCTGTTCCCCGCGAACACCCGTTTTCACGTGTTCCTGTCGCTGAACGTGGGTGAGTTCTTCCACCTCGAAGGGGTTGAGCTGCGGCTCGACAACGAAACCATCGCGTCCTACCTGTACAGCGAGGAAGAGCGCTCGGCACTGGCCAAGGGCGGCATGCATCGCCTGCACCTGGGGAACATCAGTGCCGGCGAGCATACCCTGTCGGCCTTCTTTATCGGGCAGGGGCCCAATGGCCGCGAGTACAAGCGTGGCAGCAGTCTGCGTTTCACCAAAGCGCAGGGGCCGAAGTACGTCGAGCTGAGCATCGCCGACTCCGAAGCGCGGCAGCAGCCCGAATTCTCCGTTCGGGAGTGGTAAGCCATGATGTTCGCACGCGCTGCCCATCGAACGTTCAGAGGCGCCCTGGCCGGGCTGACCCTTGGGGCACTTTGCCTGCCGGCCGTTGCCGCTCCGACGGTTTCCGAGGTTCACGATCTTAAATACGGTGCGATCCTGTTCGAGTTCTACCAGCAGAACTATTTTGAGGCGCTGGTGGAATACGCCTGGGCCGAGGACCAGGGCGGTGTGCAGAATCACGGAACCTACCCGGAACTGCTCAAAGGCGGCATCAGCCTCTCCTACGGGCTGGATACCCAGGCCGAGGAAATCTTCTCGCGGGTTGCCCAGGGCAACCTCACCGAGGAAGTGCGTAACCGGGCCTGGTTTTACCTGGGCAAGATGCAGTACCTGCGGGGCGACACCAGCGTTGCTGCCCGCAACCTGAGCAATATCCAGGGGCCGCTGCCGGAGGCGGTGGACGCCGAGTACCGTTACCTGGCGGCGCTGGTGAACGTAAAGCTGGGCTACTTCTCGGCCGGTGAGGCGGTTGCCGACAGCATTGATGACGACAGCCCCTTTGCGCCCTACTTCTACTTCAACCTGGCCATCGCCTATGGCGCCCAGGAAAATTCCGGTCGCGCCATCGCCGCCCTGGAGAAAGTGATCGATCTGGAGGATGGCAGTGAAGAGCTGCGTCGCCTGGGCGACCGTGCCCGCATGGCGCTGTCCTTCCTCTACGCCGGCCGGGACGATCAAGCCAACGCGGGGCTGCAGCTTTCCCGCATCAGCAGCACCGGGGCCTACTCGAACCGGGGCCTGCTGGGTGCCAGCTGGATGGCCATTAACGAGGGTGCCTTCCCCGATGCCCTCGGCCCCCTGGCGGTTCTGACGACGCGTTCCATTGCCCTGCCGGAAGTGCAGGAAGCGATCCTGCTCCAGCCCCACGTGTATGAGCAAATGGGCCTGAATGGCCGGGCGGCCCGGGGTTTCATCGACGCCGACCACCGGTTCCGCGAGGCCCTGGACTGGCTCCAGAAAGCCCGGCAGTCGCTTGATCACGCGGATGTGATGGAGCTGTTTGTCCAGAACCTCGACAAGGTCCTGGGGGAAAGCGACTGGTTTGGCGCGGCGCCGTCGGTCTCGGTCAACCATCTCTCGCCGTTCCTGGTGGAGTTGATGTCGGACCACAGCTTCCAGTCCGTGCTCAAGGATCTGCGAGACCTCTATGCCATTCGCAACAACCTCGAAAACTGGCAGGCGCGGCGGGATGACTTCGACGTCATTCTCGCCGCCCGGGCCGGCAGCATCGACGGCGAAAGCCATCGCCAGGGCCTGTCCCGGATGGCTCGCCAGGTGGCCGAGAGCCGTAAGCGGTATCAGGTGCTGTCCGGCCGGATGTCCAGCCTCCCCGAAGATGTGCAGGAACGACTGAAGTGGCAGCTTGAAGACCTGGCGTTTGACATCACCCGGGGCGAAAACATGCTGGATGCGCTCAGCGGCGCGCACGCTATTTCCGAGGGGGACCAGTTCAGCCAGGCCGTGGTCAGGATGATGGCGCAGGTTGACGACCAGATGGTGCGCACGGAAGGACTGATCACTCGCCTTGAGGACGTCATGCGGACGCTGGTGGCGACCGAACTGGACATTCACCAGCAGCGCCTGGAGCAGTACCAGGTCGAGGCGCAACTGGCGAAGGTCCGGATTCTGGACCGTTCGCTGCAGGACCTGGAAGTCATCGAAGAGGACGGACAGTCGCCGGAGTCCGCTGCGGCTCCCGCAGACCAGGCGGAAGGAGGCGATCATGCGATCTAGGATTCTGCTGCTGACCCTGTTCATTGGCGGCTGTGCCAACTTCGATGGTGGCCCCACCATCGGCCGGATTCAGGAAAACCACCAGCCCATGGCGGATATTCCGCTGCCGCGGGTGATGCACGAGGACGTCCGCCGGGAGTACCGCGAGCTGCTGAAAACCATTGAGGACCGGAAGCTCAAGGAGCAGATCGAGCGCCGGATTGCCAGCGTTTACATGCTGGAAGGGGACTACAACCAGTTGCGGGGTGTGCTGCCGGGCGATACCGGTTATTTCCCCGACGCCATCGAGGCCTACCGGGACCTTCTGCAGAAGTACCCGGATTCCGAGGAGAACGCCGAGGCCATGTACCAGCTGGCCAAAGCCTACGATCTGGACGGTCGGGACCAGGACGCGCGTACGGTGCTCGAACAGTTCATCCAGGATCACCCCCACTCCGGGCGACTGGCCGAGGTCTATTTCCGCAAGGGCGATATCCATTTCCGGCACGAGGAGTACGAGCAGGCGGAACAGGCGTACAAGGCGGTCATCGCCCTGGGCGGGGATTCGGCCTTCCTGAACAACTCCTATTACCTGTTGGGCTGGTCCCAGTACAAGCTGTCGGATTATGACAACAGCCTGATGGCCTTCTCCCAGGTTCTGGACCGGCTGGTACCGGAAGACGGCAAGGTCGAGAAGCTGGATAACGTCAACCGCTCCCTGGTCGATGACACCCTGCGTATCATGAGTGTCGGCCTGGCCTACGCCGGCGGCGCCTCGAAAATCGACAGCATGTTCGCCAACCGGCCGGAGAGCGCCAAGTACACCTGGATTCTCTATTCCAGCCTCGGCAAGCATTACCTTGAGAAGGAACGGTACGAGGATTCGGCCTCATCCTTCCGGGCCTTCGTCATGCAGAACCCGGACTCCGACCGCGCGCCGGAAATGCACGCCGACATGATCCGCGCCTACGTGGATGGCGAATTCTCCCAGCAGGTGCTGCCGGAGAAAGAAAGCTACGTTCGCAACTACGGGATCCGGTCTGAGTTCTGGAAAACCAAGTCTCCGGACATCAAGTCCAAGGTCATTCCCAACCTCAAGACCTACATCGACGAACTGGCGCGGCACTACCACGCCACCGGCCAGCGCCTGAAGCGTGAGCTGGCAGAAGGCGCCGTGGATGCGGCCGCCAAGGTGGCCCGTGTTTCGGAACAGCGCACCAGTTTCCTGAAGGCGGCCGAGTTCTACGGTGAATACGAGCAGACCTTCCCGAACGATCCCCGTATCCCGGAAATGGTGTACATGCGCGCCGAAGCAGCCTTCGACGGTGGCGATTACCCGACGGCCATCACCCACTACGAGCGCAGCGCCTACGAATTCAAACATCCGAAGTACGGACCGGACGCCGGCTATGCCGCGATCATTGCCTACCAGAAAGAACTGGAGCGCCTGATCGATGCCGGTGGCAAGGGCTCGGAGAAGGTCACCGCCTGGCGCAGCAAGGGCGTCGACAGCCAGCTGCGGTTTGTCCAGGCCTACCGGGATGACGAACGCTCCGGTTCGGTCCTGGCCAAGACGTCCGAGGAACTGTTTGCCCTGGGTCGTTATGAGCGCGCCCTGGAAGTGGCCACCAGCATTGTCAGCCGCGAAGGGGACGTCGACCGGGAGCTGAACCGCACGGCCTGGGGGGTCATTGCCCACAGCCAGTACGAATTGGGCCGCTTCCCGGAAGCGGAAGCCGGCTATCGCAGCCAGCTGCGCTACATCGACGGCAGCGACCCACAGTTCGCCGAAGTCACCGAGCGCATGGCCGTCACCATCTACAAGCAGGGTGAGCAGGCTCTGGAGGCGGATGACCTGGCCGGTGCTGTGGATCAGTTCCTGCGCATCAAGGTGGTGGCGCCGAGAACCGACGTGCGGGTGATCGCGCAGTTTGACGCCGCCACCCACCTGATGACCCTGGAAAACTGGGACCCGGCCCTGGCGGAAATGAACGAGCTGCGCCGGCTCTTCCCCAACCACAAGCTGGCCGCGGACCTGCCCCAGAAGATTGCCTGGGCCTACGAGCAGGACGAGCAGTGGCTGAAGGCGGCACGCGAGTATGAAGACATCTACCGCAGCAACGCCAAGGCCGACGTGCGCCGGGATGCGCTGTTCCTGTCCGCCGAGCTGTATGAAAAGGCGGGCGAGGACCAGCAGGCCCTCACGTACTTCAAGAAGTGGGCCTTCGATTACGAAGAACCCTTCGACACCCGCATGGAAGCGCGCTACCACGTCGCCTACCTGTACAAGCGGATGGATGACCTGAACCGCCATCTTTACTGGTTGCGCCGGGTGATCGACGGCCACAACAAGGCACCGGCCAACTGGCAGAGTGACCGGTCGGCGTGGCTGGCGGCCTGGGCCAACAACGAGTACGGCGACTACTGGCGCATCGAGTTTGACCGGGTCCGGCTCCGTCATCCGCTGAACAAGAGCATTCCGCGCAAGAACGAGAAGCTCAAGAACGCCCTGGACCGGTACCAGAAAGCGGTGGGCTATGAGATGGCCGGGCAGACCACCCGGGCCACGTTCAATATTGCCGATCTCTACGGCCAGTTCGCCCGCGAGCTGATGGACGCGCCCCGACCGAGTGGCCTCAGCCAGCTTGAAGCGATGCAGTACGAGCTGGTGCTCGAAGAACAGGCGATTCCGTTCGAAGACCTGGCCATCGAGGTGCACCAGGCCAACATCGAACGGTCCTGGGGCGGCATGTTCAACCCCTGGATTGCAAAGAGCTTCGACGCGATGGCGAAGCTGAACCCGGCTCGATTCGACAAACAGGAAGTACAGGTGGCGTATGGCGATGGTATCCGTTAAGCACTGGCGCACTGGCGCCCTGATGACGGCGGTGCTGCTGTCCGGTTGCGCCGGTCTGGGCACGGTCGGCGGTCAGGGCAGCACCCCTGAGGCCCCGGCCAAGAAAGTGGTGGAGAGCAAACCGTCGGCACCGAACGATGGCGAGGCCAGCCAGCGCTACCTGCCGCAGCAGGCCTACGACAAGCAGGGCAATAAGATCGCCTACGAGCCGTCGCCGAACCCCTACACCGGAACCTCCGAGCCGGTTCCGCCCGAGGCCGTCACCCGCTTCCGTAAGGCAGACAGCCTGATGGCTGACGAGCAATACCGGGAGGCCCGTAAGGCGTTCGAAGCCATCACCCGGGACTACCCGGACCTGTCCGGACCCTGGGTAAAGCTGGGTGAGCTGGCGGAAATTGGCGAGCGCATGGAACGGGCGGAGAAGTCCTATAAGAAGGCGCTGGAGGTGAATCCGGAGAACGTGAATGCCTATCTTGCGCTGGCCCTGTTCCAGCGTCGCAGCGGGGATTTTGAAGCCGCCCGCGACACCTACATCGCGGCGCTGGCGCTCTGGAAGGACTTTCCCGAGGCCCACCTGAACCTGGCGATTCTGTTCGACCTGTATATGAACCAGCCGGCGCTGGCGCAGCCGCATTTCGAGGCCTACGACTTCCTGACCAGCGGCGACAACCCGCGGGTGGCTGACTGGCTGATCGAGATCCGGCGTCGTACCGGCATCGAGACCAGCTTCATCGACAATCCGCCCCCGGCGCCGAAAGCAACGGAAGAGGCTGCTGCCGCAGAGCCCATGTCAGCGGAGAAAGGCCCGGAAACCACAGCAAACGAAGAGAAAGGCTAGGAGATCGCCATGCCAAGAATCAGAGCGCACCTCGCCGTTATCGCCGTCCTCGCGTCACTGGCCCTGGCACCAGGGGCCTCGGGGCAGGACAAGATTGACCTGGAAAGCACCTTTGTCGGTGACAAGGAGCAGCCCTCGGTCAGTTACTTCATTCCCTGGAAACCACCGGAAGGGCCCGATCAGCTCTACCGGTCAATCACCTCTGTGTCCGGCAAGGTGTTTGAAGTGGTGGACCGGGATATTCACTCAAGAACCATGCAGTTCTACGACGAACTTTCTCTGGAAGCGCCCCCGGGCACGTCCGAGTAAAGCAACAACCAAAACCGATCTATTCGATTAGCGACGTGTGGAGTACCCAACATGAACTTTTACTCAAGCATTGTTTCATTCTTCCAGGAAGGCGGCGCCTTCATGTTCCCGATTGCGCTGGTGCTGATGGTCGGCCTGGCCATTGCCGTTGAGCGCTGGCTGTTCCTCAAGCGTGCCTTCCATTCCAACAAGCACGCCTACGGTGAGCTGTTGCCTCTGATGCACGAAAACAAGTTCGACGAGGCCGAGAAAGTGGCCCAGGACAACGGTTCGGCCATCGGCCGCCTGGTGGCCGTGGCGCTGGATACCATGCGTGCGTCGCCGCGTCGCGACGACATTCACGCCGCCATGCAGGAAGGCGTCATGGAGAGCATTCCGCGCCTGTCCAAGCGCACCAACTACCTGTCCATTCTGGCCAACGTCTCCACCCTGCTCGGGCTGCTGGGCACCATCATCGGTCTGATCGCGGCGTTTACCGCGGTCGCCAACGCCGATCCGGCGGACAAGGCCACCCTGCTGTCTCAGTCCATCTCCGTTGCCATGAACACCACCGCGTTCGGTCTGATCGCGGCGATCCCGTTGCTGCTGATCCACTCCCTGCTTCAGAACAAGACGCTGGAAATCGTCGAGAGCATCGAGATGGCCGGCGTCAAGGCCCTGAACACCATCGTTCGCAGCAACCGTCGGTCCGTTAATACCCGTGAATCCGACGCCTGATCGAAGCAGGTAACCCGTTATGTTTGTAAAACGCAGAGAACTGGAAGAGTCGGACATCGATATCACCGCGTTCATGAACCTCATGATCGTTCTGGTGCCGGTGCTGCTGATGAGCATGGTGTTCAACCATATCTCAATTCTTGAGCTCAACCTGCCCGACCTGACCGGCGCCCAGACCGCCAGTGCCGAGGAAAACCGGCAACTGGAAGTGGTGGTGCGGGAGTCCGCCATCGAGGTTTATTACCCGAGCGGAAACCTGGTGAAGACCATCGACAAGGTCGAGGCCACGGACGACGGCAAGGAGGCGCATCACGATTTCCGCGCCCTGTCCGATGTCCTGCAGGAGATCAAGCGTCGGCTGGCGGCGAAAAACATCGCCAAGAAGGATGCCCTGCTGCTGTCAGAGCCCGGGGTAACCTATCAGTCCCTGGTGTCGACCATGGATACGCTGCGCTCGGCCAAGACGGTCGTCGTTGCCGAAGCCGTGGACGTTGAGCTGTTCCCGGACATCTCCCTGGGCGATGCGCCGAAGAAAGGAGGAAAGTCATGAATGAGAAAGTGACTTCCTTCGGACTTCAGAGCAGCGCCAAGTCGTTCATGAAACCGGCCAAGCTGAACCTGGTGTCGTTGATGGACATCTTCACCATCCTGGTCTTCTTCCTGCTGTTGAACTCCGGCAGCAATGAAATTCTCAAGGTCAACGATGTTGTCCTGCCGGATTCGACGGCGGAAGAGCGTCCGAAGGAGACCACCGTGGTGACCATCACCGAGGACGACATTCTCGTGGACGGCCGCCCCGTTGCCACCATTGACGAAGTGATCACCTCCAACGGCCTGATTGACGGGCTGATGGAAGAGCTTCGGTTCCAGGCGACCAAGCGTACGGAACTGACCGAGCGCGAGAAAACCCTGGGACGGGCGGTAACCATTCTGGGTGACCAGGAAATTCCCTACGAACTCCTGAAGCGGGTGATGCTCACCTGTGCCAAGGCAGATTATCGGGATCTTTCCATGGCCGTTTCCCGCGTTTCCAGCACCAGTGGCGCCTAACGGAGGGAATCGATGACTGCAATGACAACAACACCCTACGAATTCGCTCTGCCCTGGGACGCCAGTGGTGACGAAGACAGCCGCTTCAAACGCATTCTGAAACGACTGTTGCTGTTGCTCCTGTTGCTGGCCGTGGTCTTCCCATGGCTGCCGCTACCGGAGATTGAGCGCGAGGAAAGAGAACGGGTGCCACCGAGCCTGGCCAAGGTGCTGATCGAGCAGCGCAAGGTCGCACCGCCACCACCACCGCCCGAACCGGTCAAGCAGGAAGAGAAGCCTGAAACGGCGGAGAAAAAGGCCGCTCCGGAACCGGCGCCCGCCAAGGAAGTGAAGAAGGCCCGGGAAAAGGTGTCCAAGATGGGTGTGGCGGCCTTCTCCGATGAATTGTCTTCACTGCGCAGTTCGCTGGACGTGGCGAAGCTTCAGGCTCAGAACACCAACGTGAAAACCGGTGCTGCAGCCAAAGCGGCCCGCTCGGTGCTGGGAGCCACATCGGCCACCAAGACCAGCGGGGGTGTGAACAGCTCGGTGATGAACGATTCGGGCAGCGGCACACAGCTGGCGGCGCACTCGTCCACTGCCGTTGATAGCCCGATCGGCAGTGGTACCGGAGGCGGCGGCAGTGGCAGCAGCAGTGGCGGCTCCCATCGCTCCAGCGTGGACGGTGGCCGCGACATGGAATCCATCCGCCGGGTGTTCGAGCAGCACAAGGGCGCCATCTACGCGCTGTATAACCGGGCGCTGCGAAGCGATCCGGGGCTCAAGGGCAAGTTCGTGTTTCATATCGTGATTGAGCCGGACGGCAGCATCTCCAGCATCAATCTGGTGGACAGTCAGCTGGCGGATCAGAAACTGGAGCTCAAGCTTCTGGCCCGGATTCAGATGATTTCCTTCGGACCGGAGGATGTCGCAGCAACACCGGTCAATTACAAGTTCGATTTTATGCCTGGTTAATGGTCAACGGGCTCCGGCCATTCCCGGTCGGAGCCTGATTGACGTTGGATGTTCAGGCAGGGGAGTAGGATCATGCATACATTTCAAAGGAAGGCCCGCGGCCTCGTGCTGGCTGGTCTGGCCGCCGTCGGCCTGAGTGGTTGCTTTGAGGGAGAACTGAGCGATAACGATCAGGCCATCCTCTCTGACCAGCCCTTTGCTTACGTGGTCCGGAATTATCCGGAGATGGGGGATACGTCGTCAGTCAATATACGACCGCCCCTGGATCCGCGTGCGCCCTACGCCTTCAGGCCCGGGGCCAAGCTGATGGTGCGTGATCGAATTGCCCTGAGCTCCAGTGAGCGCAGCATCCTTGATGACTACTTCGGCAGTACCGCCTACGACGTCAAGGATCTGGACGTTTCACCGGACGGTGAGCGCATGGTCTTTGCGGCCCATGGTCCTGCGAACAGCCCGGACAACTTCACCTGGAACATCTACGAATACACCTTCGCGACAGGCACGATTCGCCGCGTTCTGGCGGACGATGACCTTGCGAATGCGGGTGAGGACACCAACCCGACCTACACCAACGAGGGCAAGATCATCTTCTCGTCCTCGCGCCAGCATGGGCGCGGTGACTGGCGCCTGCTGGACCTGCGCGAGTACCTGGAGGATTTCAACGAGCCGGCCTCGCTGCTGCACTCGGTGAACCCCGATGGCACCGAGCTGGCGCAGATTACCTTCGGCCAGTTCCACGACATCGAGCCGAGCACCATGAACGATGGCCAGGTCGTGTTCATTCGTTTTGGTCGGCTCTACGAGACCCTCCAGGACTGTACCCTCGAGAACATCGATAACCCCAACTTCAACCAGCAGCCCCATGGTGGCGGTTTCGGGCAGGGCAATGGCGGCAAATTCCCGTCCGGCCTGGAGCAGCCCAAGGAATGGACCGTGGAAGACAAGTGCGGTGCGTCGCTGGCGGGTGAGGTGGAAGGCGAGCGCGTCTTCGTGGAGGACGTGCTCAGCATGTACCGCATTACCCCCAGCGGCGGCAACGTGCACCGTTACTTCGGTAGCCTCAGCGAGGAATTTTCCGATGCCTCGTTTATCCACTACATGGATCCGATCCCGCTGGATGATGGCAACCTGCTGACCATCATGCGCCACGTCTTCAACCCCATCTATGGCGGCGATGTGGTGATGGTCAACAGTCAGAACTTCTTTGCCGTGGGCAAGCCCGTGGACGAGAGCGTGATCGGCGAAGCGGAAGAATCCATGACCCCCGGCCTGGTCAACTTCTATCCGAACCAGGTGTCGCCGGCGGGTTGGTACAGCGCCGTGGCGCCCTACGGCGACGGCTCCGGCCGGCTGCTGGCCAGCTGGGCCCAGTGCCTGATCTCAGACGCTCAGATCACCGGCGTTTGCGAAGGCTCATCGACCGTCGATAACCTGAGCGATCCCCAGTACGGCATATGGATGGTGGATCCGCAGCAGAACACCCGGCTGCCGGTGGTCCAGGGCCACAAACGCGCGCTGTACACCGACATCGTGATCGCCGATGCCAACGAACTGGCGCAGCCCTACACCGGTGACCAGCACTCCCTGAACCTGGAAGAGAACACCGCCGTGTTCCATATTCGCAGCGTCTACGACATGGACGGTGCAGACATGGCGGAATTGTATGACGGCGGGATTGAAACCCGTCGCGATCCTTCCCTGACCCACCCGGATGACCGGTCTGAGCGGTTTATCCGGGTGCTGGGCATGCGCGAGATCCCGCCTGAGCTTGAACAGGCTATCCTGACCGACCCAATTCTCAATCCCAGTGACGGCCCACAGCCACCGTTGGGCCTGACACCACTGGTCGGTTCCGGTAACCGGATACTTTACGACGTGCTTTCATACGGTATGGTTGAGCCCGATGGCTCCGCCATGGTGAAAGTGCCGGCCGACACCAGCTTCACCTTCGAGGTGGTGAACAAATACGGTAAACGCGTGGATCTGATTGCCGCCGAGGATTACAACTACAACTACCTGACCCAGCACCCGCAGTCGCTGTTGCTGGAGGACGGCCAGCTGCTGAAGTGCTACGGCTGCCACGATCCGGAAGTGGATATCCCGCACGCCCGCACGGACATTGAGCTGGCCTCGGCCAACCCCGGCGCGCCGGGGGATGCCATGCCGTTCCCGAACGCCAACCCCACCATCATTGCGGCCAACTGGAAAGACACCATGGCCGAAGCCCTGTTGAACTCGCTGGGCCAGCTGACCACAACCTGGGCGGACACCGTTCGCTACGAGGACTACTGGAGCAATCCCCCGGACGAGTCCCTGGCGTTCGAGATTCCCTACGCGGACCTGACCACGCCTGCGCCGGTTACCGACGCATCGTGCCTGACCAACTGGACCAGCGACTGCAAGGCCACCATCAACTACAAAGAGCACATCCAGCCGATCTGGAGAGAATGCCGGATTAATCCGAACACGGGAAATACCACGGCGTGCCAGAACTGCCACACGGCTGCCGAGCAGGGTGGCAAGCCATGTCCTGGCGACTCTGGTAGTGGAGCTTCAAATGGTCTGTTACTGGGCAACGGCAATGCCTCCTGGGATGGGCGCCAGCTTGAATCCTATGTCGAGCTGTTCGAGCCCGATTACTACCTGAAGCAGGAGAACGGCGAGTGGGTTGAAGTCGACCCGACCGTGGACGGTGCCTGTCCCGAAGGCGTTCAGGGTGACCTGACCGTGCTGCCGGATCCCGGCGTGTGCTTTGCCCGGCGTTTGATGAGTGCCCGGGGTGCCATCGCCAGCGCGCGCTTCTTCAGCCTGTTCGATGACGATCCGGACGACGATTTGTACGAAGTGGAAACCGCGGGCACCGATGCCATCCGGCAATCTCACATGGGCATGCTCACCGACGCGGAGCTGCGCCTGATTGCCGAGTGGCTCGACAGTGGCGCCCACCTTTACAACGACCCGGAAAAATTTGAGTTCCCGACACCCTAAGAAGGATAAGAAACGTGACAGTTGCAGTAAGCCAGAGCGACATCATAGACCTGGACAACTGGGCCGCACCGAATCTTGAGTTACAACGCCCGGGGTGGGAATTGCCGCCCCGGGAGACCTGGCAGGTGAACAGCAAGCTTCGGCAAACCAATGTGCGTGCCAAGACCAGCACCTTGTTCAAGCGGTTCAATCAGCACTACCTGTTGATCAGCACCCACCGGCGGACGAAGGAGCTGCCGGAACAAGTGCTCGACCTGACTTTCGTGGACCCGGCACCGAGGGAAGTGAAGGACAACCGATACAAACTCTGGTTCGTCGCGATCTGCCTGTTGACCCTGCCGGCGGCCATCTACTCGTTTCTGCCGGCTGCGCCCCTGTGGCTACTGGCGCCGGCGGTGGTGGCGCTGGGGCTGATGGCGCTGGCGCTGCGCCTGCGCCGGCATTGCTATGAATTCGTGGCGTTGAACAGCGATGTGGTGTTGTTCCGCCTGGATGCCAAGCTGTCTGACGAGGCCCGCCTGGCGCTCTTTATTGAGGGGCTGTGCGCAGGAATTACACGGGGTCAGAGCCAGTTGCCGACAGGCAAGCGCCGCATTCCCCTGGCCGTCGCGGAAATGCGTCGGTTAGCCGAGGAGGGCATCATCACCAAAGAGCAGTACGAAACCATCAAGCAAAACTGGTTCGGATTCTAGCCGGATTCCCTGGCGCCCCGCAGCATGGCCTGTAACAGCTCTTTGGCATCAAACTTGGTCAGCGCCTCATTGGCGCCGACCTGGTTCGCGTAACTCAGGCTCATCTCGCTGTTCAGTGAGGTGTGAAGAATCACGTAGGGCTGTTTCAGGGCCGGGTTATCCCGCACGTTGAACGTGAGTTCGTAGCCGTCCAGCCCGGGCATTTCAATGTCGCTCACCAGGATGTTGATGGGGCGGGCCAGTTCGTCGTCCTTCAGCAGAATCTGCAGCGCCTCGTCACCGTTGGAGGTGACCTGGTAGGAAATGCCCTTGCTGTCGAGAACGTCTGACAACTGTTTCCGGGCAACCTGGGAATCGTCCACCAGCAGGATGTTCAGGGCCTTCAGGGTTTCGCTCTCGACATCGGTGAGCCTCACATCGCGGGTCACCAGAGATTGCGGATAGACTTTGGCCAATAACAGCTCCACATCCAGCAACTGGATGATGTCCCCCTCGACGTCCAGCAGGCCAGTTATGAAGGCCCTGTCCCCCAGTGCCTTCGGTGGCGGCATGACATGCTTCCAGTCCGCTTCGATGATCTGGTGCACGCCCCGGACGAGAAAGCCGATCTCCTGGCGCTGAATGTCGGTGATGATGATCGACGCCTTTTGCTGTTCCTCCGGGGTGAGGGGAGGGTGGCCGACCGCCGCCGCCATATCGATCACTGGCACCGCCGAACCGCGAAACGTGGCCGTACCAATCACCGCAGGATGACTGTGGGGCAGCTTGCTCAGCCGCATGAACGGAAGAATTTCACGGATCTTCAGAGTGCCGATTCCGAACAGGCGGGAACCGGACAGCCGAAACAGCAGGAGTTTCTGGGCCTGTTTCGTTTTGCTGGACATGCGGCGGTATCCTTTCAAATTCCAAGCCCCGGGCACAGGCGCTTGATGGCGTATCGATTGGGAATGGCACCCAGGAAATCAACAAGCTGGCGGTGCCTCAGGTGTGTAGCCATAGTAGCAGCTTTGCCCTGAAGCAATATTTAACAGCTTTGTTTCAAATGGTGACCAGGTCTTTCAGAGGGTATCGACCGGAATCGGGAAGTCATTAGGCCGGATAGACCATCCTCTGGCCCATAATTGGCTACGCTGTAGGAATCAGGATCTCTACGAAGCGAAGGTCTCTATGCAACCTCGCCAAGGGCGCAACCAGTCCCGTTCTGTTCCCCATTTCAAAGACCTGCAGGGCGTCTGGCGTTCGCAAGGTTACGGCAAAATACTGGCCATAGAGGGGGATCGATACACGTTGTTTGAGGAAACGGCCATCAGCTGTCTCCCGCTTTACAGGGGCAACCTTCAGGAACTCGGTCATTATTACGAGGATCTGGCGGTGTCTCCGGGTGGTCAGGCGTTCAGTGCCCACCGGGTCAGTGGTGTGACGCGCATTGGCTTTCGCCGCCTGGCCGCCTTGCCCGCCCACGCCGCTGCCACCCCGACACAGGACCCGGCGGACCCGGAGTACAACTTCGAAATCTTTTGGCGAACCTTCGACGAGCAGTACGCGCTGTTTGACCTGAAAGGCGTGGCGTGGGACCAGGCATACCACACCTATCGCCGGCAAATTCAGCCCGGCAGCTCACGGGAAACGCTGTTTGCCACCATGGCCGCCATGCTGAGGCCGCTCAAAGACGGACATATCCGCTTGCACACGCCCTCGGGCCACTACAATGCCGGCGCCCACCCGGCCCTTTACCAGCGGCTGACACGGGAACTCGAAGACGCCAATGATGACCGCGAACTCGCCAGCTACCTGGGCGATCTGAAAGACTGGCTCCACGGCCTCATCCGAGAGGATTACCTTGCCAGCGGTGGCAGGCACGGCGGCAACCGTCTGGTGGAGTGGGGCCGCCTCAGTGAAGGTATCGGCTATCTGAATATCCGGGCCATGGCCGGCCAGAGCGGGAGGACCGGTGAACCCGCCGCTGATCTGGATGCCATCGACGGCGTGATGAAGGCGGTACTCGCCGATGTCGGCCACCTACCCAATCTGGTTGTCGATCTCCGCAATAACGGCGGCGGCTACGACGGCGTTGCCTTGCGCTTTGCCGCCTACCTGATGGATCGGAAACGGCTCGCCTTCACCAAGTCAGCTCGCCATGGCAACGGTTTCACCGGCAAACAGGCCATCTACGTTAACCCTGCCTCGGAAACCTACCGTGGCAGCCTGTTTGTGCTGACCAGCGAGCTGACGGCCAGTGCCGCGGAAATCCTCGTGCTCGCTTTGCTTCAGCACCCCCGTCTCACCCTGATTGGTGAGCCCACTCACGGCATCCTGTCTGACACCCTGGAGCGCCACTTGCCAAACGGCTGGCACCTGACCTTATCCAACGAAATCTACCGGGCTTTCGATGGCCAGGTGTACGAAGACGTCGGCATTCCTCCCCATATCCGTCTGCATTACCTCGGCCGAAAAGGGCGCGAGGAGGGCCGGGATCCGATGCTGGAGAGGGTGTTGAAGCTGGTCGGGGGGTGATGGTCGCGGTTTGCTTGCTGACTTTTATGGGGGGGGTAAACGAAAAAAGCCCCTGAAATCAGGGGCTTTTCTCTGGGTATTTGGTGGAGACGGCGGGAATTGAACCCGATGCCGCAGCCTTCCAAAGCGCCACAGAGAACCACAATTCATGCCAAAACAGTTATTTCCGAAAACTGAAGTCCACTGAAAACCACACACGCTCACGGCTATGTGGACACTTTGTTGACACCTTCAGTTACGAAAACGTCCTGCCAATCTTGTCAGCAAATGACTAGTATGCTCATTAATTACATACATCTTCCGGGATCAAAGGAGCTGATTTTGAGATTTACAGGGACCGTTCTCGCTGTATTTGTTGCCAACCTGCTCACCATCGCCCTGCTAGCAGGCGCTTATTTTTTTCTCAAGTCCGACAACGGACAGATGATGCTCTATGAGATGGGGTTGCATTCCTTATTCATGGCTTCAATCGTTTCTCCTGGAGACAGATCTGAGCGAAAGCCTTCCAGCGGATTTACTCAGCAACGTCTCTCCGACATGCAACCGATGACTGTCAGGCCAGGTTCGTCGAGCACCAAAACCTCTCAGGCGACTCAGCCATCTAGTACGACGACTCAGCAATCTAGCGATCGGCAAAGAAACCAATCGGCCATCAGGTCCAGTTTGAAAATGTGTCGTTTCTGGAATGCTGAGTACCTCAAGGACGGTGCCCCACAGAGCAAAACCTACCGGGATGCAGCTTGCAAACGCTACGAGCGCTTCTCTGGGCGTGATAGTAGCAATGTAGTGAATCTGGCTAGCTCTTCTTCAGTTCCTTCACAGACGTCTTACCAGGAACAGCAGGAGATTAGAGATCGTGAACGAGAGGAAGAGCGCAAGGCAAAAGAGAAGAGAGAGCATCACCTCTACTGCGAGCGCCTAAGCGATCGGGTCGATCATTACGATTCCCTTTTAAGACGCGGCGGTTCAGCTCACTACGTAAACCGACTCAGGCGCGAAAGGCGGGATCTAAGCCTGGAGTACTCCCGTAAATGCCTGCTTGGTCAGTAGGGCATATAAGCGATATCTCACGCTGAGTTGGGACTTGTTCTCTGGTTTCCATCTTGGCGGCTGTCAGAATAGCGCCTGAGCCATTCGGTTAGGACGACCAGGGCTCACCGCCGGCAAGGATGCCTGGCAAGCGCGACACCTGCAAGGTGGTGTGACTGGTCAGGGAGAGATCTGGCGCCAACTGTTAGAAGGTAAATCTGTCCCATTTTCCCCTGTGGTGGCCGGAGGCGGAGTCCAACCACCGACACGGGGATTTTCAATCCTATGCGAGAGCTGCCCAATATCCCACAGTGCTGCACAAACAGCCACTTAAGGGAAATTGGCCCCACACGGAGCCACTCAAAAATACAATGGCGTGGACACTGCGAGGACACCAGTCGTTACCTTCATCAGATCTCACGCTTATTGTGTAAGTTGTCTCTTAATCCCTCTAAGCTTGAGGATACGGAGGGCTTCCCGGTTTTCATGTTTTCTTCAATCAATCAAGCGAGCGACTTTGTTGCTTCAGTAACAGCAGAATCATAATGCTCCTTGTGCCTATGGGAGCTAAAGTGTGATTCAAAGTTTTGCATGCAACTGCTAAATATATCCTCAGCTTTCACTGATACCTTTTTTCTACGTTTTTTGATCTGGCTATTTATCACTCTAATAGTGGCGCTCAAAAGAAAGTGACCTCTGACTATATCCATTGAGTCCATGTTAGAGTCACGTATTAGCTCTTTGGCTTGACGAATTTCATCTTGATTAAACTTGTTTTTTACTTCACGGATGAATAGCTTCAATTTTTCTTCACATACCTCTGCTGATTGAGGCGTCTTCATAAATCTTGCGCAGTTTTCCCCGAGGATTTTTACTCCCTTTCGAAAGCGATTCGCAGCAATTTCAAGTTCGATTAGTTCTTCAATTTCATCAAAGAAATTCTCCAGCCAGTCCTGAAGCTCTTCCTGGATCTCATTCAGTTCGTTTCGGGAACATCTTCCCAAATGAAGAACCATTTTCGAGAGAGAGCCTATATCAATTATAGAATTCTCTATTGAGTGGCCAGCTGTGTAGATCACCCGAGGGTGTTTGCACTCTTGTCCATCAAACCTTAGATAATCGGCGTCTCTGCAAATTATAATTTTTGCATTTTCATTAACGACCGAATCTTGGTAATCATCTATTTGACCGGATCCAAATTTTTGCTCAACTTGTACTGATTTAAACCCCAAATTATGGAAGACTGATTCCCAAAAAACTATATCGTCCTCTCCTTCGACATATACAACATATTCTTTGTCATAGAACTCGTTTAAAACATTTAACGCTGCAGAGGAATATCTTAAACCACTCATTTTACGATATTCTCCATTTTGATCAGAGAGTTTTCGTACTTTCCAGCAATTTCTGGAGAGTGGGTTGCAACGATAATTTGCGCGTTAGGGTTTAACTCTCGAATAGCAGGTATTATTTTTTGTTGCCATTCTATGTGCAGTGATATCTCTGGTTCATCTGCGAGAAATACAAAAGGCTCTTCTCTTTGAAGCAGAGCTTCTGTAAGTAAAATGATTAGCTGTTTTTCGCCAGAAGATAATCTAGTAATGTTTATTTCTGATCCATCTATCGATACCGTTAGATCTTCGTAGCTATCTAGTTTAAACTTTTTGTCCTTTATAAAGCTTTGAAGAACACTTAGGTATTTCTCGATCTTTGAAAAAATCTTTTTGGTTTCAGTTTCAGCGTCAAGCGATAGTTCTACGATCGACCTTGTTGTTTTCAATGACTCCAGTGGTGCAAGGTTAAGCGATGTAGTTGATGATGTTTCTTTCTTTTCTGAATCTTCAATAAAGGTTTTAACTTCTTTTACAGTTTTGTCAATTATGGAAACGTGCTTTGATATCTTTCTACGCAAAGGCCCATCCAAAACGCCTAGTTGTCTATAGGCAGTTTTTAGCTTGCGTTCTTCGTCTTCTTTATTAAAGTCCAGATCATAACCGATGTCGTTAGACTGTCCGTCGTAAAGAAGTGAGGCGAGTACGTCTTTCTGCAGCTTTTCAGATACTTGTCGAGCCCTATTCGATAGCTGAAGCTGGTAGTGGGTCAATCCTCCCATTAGCTCCTTGAGCCTCTCGTCAACAGGTGAGAGGGGTTGCATTCCTCTCCTGGAGCGATCCGGTATGTCAATATTCGAGTTCTGCTCTTGCCGAGTTCTGTATACTGTCAAGCTTGACGTCTTGACTATTTTGCTTAACTCCTCTTTTATTGTTTGCGACTGCAGAAGCATGCTTCTTCTGTATCGCAGAGGCGCTCTTCTTGATTCCTCATGACTCACAAGTCGCATTGAGTGAGATTTGTTCGATATTTTGTAGTTTATAGTGGGGAATGGTAGAAGGTCTTCAAATTCTTTTGTTGCTCGAATTGTTTTTCTTTTATTTCCTGTCTCACTTTTTAGCTTTATTTTCACTTCATCAAACTCATGCTCGAAAAGACCTTCTGTGTCTACGGTTAGCACAGAATGCATGATGTTCATGAATGTCGTCTTACCTGTGCCGTTTCGGCCTATAATTATATTAACATTGTCTTTAAATGATGCTTTAAGGGATTTCGTTCCCCAAAACCCTTTTAGCTCTACCTCATATACTCTAAACATTTCCGTCCTTTGATATTTCTTTCTGAAGGGTTCAGCATAATTTTCATGCTATTGCTATTTGGAAGTTTCGATTGCAGGCATTGATTCCTGGCTGGTTTAACTTTCGTTGTTATTTTTTCTTCAATTCGCTGATCTTTTCGATTAACTCAGAAATTTCTTCTTTAGTCTTTTCTTGATATTGTTTTTGAAGGTCATCTAATAATGACTCTAGCTTCCAGCTTGTTTGTTCTTTGTCAAACTCAGAAGGACTTACAAGGTCATTTATACAAACCTCATCATTTTCGAATTTTTCTCCTAGTACCAGCCATAAGGAGAAAATCACCCATTTTTGGGCTGCGAACTCTATGAAGTCTGCGGTTAGCCTTGCTCTGCCATTCAATACATTTACCCATCTTCGATAGTCGATTCCTGACTCGTTAGCCAGTTTTTGTATGGGCTCACCGGATCTTCTGACCAGGTGAGCGAACCTTTCTTGAATGTTGCTAGGCATAAATTTCTCACGTGCACAAAAACGCTATTGACACATAGTGCACGGTGCACTATGTTGTCAGGTGTAAATAATGCACCGTGCGTTTATGGGTGCATCATCAATTTTAGAAAGTGTAGCAGAGTGCAAAACAGTGGACGAGCAAAAGCAAATCATTCTGATCGCAACCCCCGTCATGACTCAGGACCGCTATGCCCAACTCACGGGCCTGACGGAAGGTCAGGTCAGGGGCCAGATCGAAAAGGGACATCTGCCTTCACTCAAGATCGGCCGGGTGCGCATGGTCAACATTGCTGCCCTGTCTCAGCAGGCCCTGGACCAGGAGGATTGGCAATGACTCCGGACCTTCGCAACCAAAAGAAAACCATCATGCGACTGCGCTTCCGGGAAGCCTGTGAAGCCCATCAGGAAGGCAACTACGAAGAAGCTGCCCAGCGCATCAGCCAGATCCACCAGATGGTCTCTGCCTATATGAAGGTCGATTCCGACCTCTATTGGTTTGGGCTTCGCCTGACCATCCTCTGGGCCGAGTTCCTCATCCAGGACGACACCCGCGATTTCAAAGCCTGGGCAGTCGGGCAGGCCTGCACCGCACTGAGGGCCGCGGCATGAGAGATCAGCGCCATGACATCAGCAAAGCCATCAACGCGGCCAGTTTTGCCTTCCAGGGCCCACGTCCGTCCTCTGCGCTCACTGCACAGGCTCTGGAAGGCCTTTTTGACAATCTCCTGCACCAGTTAAGCCACCTGCAGGAAGTCCGCACCGACTACCCGTGCGACTACATGGCCCGCTGCAAAGCCGGCTTCACTGACGCCCTGATCCACGAACTGGAAGCCAGCGGCCATCACAGCCCGGCCTTTGACCGCCTTATACAACTGCGGGACGCCTGGGACTGCGGCCATCTGGACCTTCCCAACGTCACGGAGACGCAACCATGAGCACCATTCCCCCGAGACAGAACCAGGTGGAAGACAAAGAGCGGCGTTTCTACGTCTGCGCCCCGTCCTCCATCTACCTGCAACTCCAGCAAGAAGCCATCCAACGAGGTACCGATCTGTGGACCCTCGGCGGTTCCGTCCTACGCGCCTGGCTAGAGGCTGGCTGCCCCAGTTTTGGCACTCAGGACCAACCCCCTGAAAAGCCTTCGAGTCCGCCCCCGTCATCGTCACCACTCGCGCACGAACAGGGGGCCTGACAGTGACCGTTACAAGGCTGGCGCGCAGCGCCAGGGCCGTAGGCCCCCTGGCCTTGTGGCGGGCTCTGGCTGGTCCACAGTGCGCATCCGGAGTGGTGAGGATGTCGGGGGAGGACGGCCGCCCCTTGATTCCGAACCATGAGCACAAGCGGCAAACGGAGTGCGGCAGGCGACAGGGATCGTCACCCGTAAGGGTGGCCACCTTAGGGGCCAGGAGCAACGCGAGTAGAGCCTGCCCCAAAGGGGTCGCAAACCCAGCTTCAACACCCTTTCCCAAGCAAAACCCGGAAAGGCTTTAACGAAAACCCAGTTTGTATATGCAAACCCGGCCCAGCCGGACAACTAAGCAACACCAAACCAAAACCAGAGGACACACGACATGGAAAACTACCTGAACCTCATGATCATCGGCGCCACCCGCTACGACATCGACGGCAACCGAGGCGGTTCCCTGTGGGCTTACTCCCCAGCCGAAGCGGACGACGACAACCGCGTCGGTAACGAAGTCATGAAGATCGCCTGCGACTGGAAGCACATCGACCAGCTGCGCAACCACGCCGAACGCCTGCCGAGCATGTTCACCGTCAAGGCCCAGATGAAAGCGGGGCAGGGCGGCAAGATCACCTTCAAGGCCCTGGAGCTCAAGCCCCAGGAACCCATCAAGAAATCTGCGTAACCGGGACAGGAGACTGACCGGTGAGCAAAGCAATCCTGTGTGACGGCGACTGGACACTCACAGCCAATGGCTGGGACTGCACCGGAACCATCACCCAGGTGGTGTTCTCGGTTCCGACCGAGGTCACCGCGGCAACCGTGACAGAAGGCATCTTCTACGGCTTTTCAGTCACGTTGCCACTCATGGCAGTCGCATGGGGCGGCCGCCAACTCCTGAAAATGCTGAGGTAATCACTATGAAGAAACAACTCATCGCGCTGTGCGCATTCGCATTCACCATCGTTGGCGGCCCTGCGGCTGCTGCGGACTGGTCCACCGTCACCGGCGGTCTGGATTTCTCCGGTGAAATCACCGGCGTCATCGCCGTTGTGGGTGTCCTCGCCGGCTTCTACGTCGTGCGCAAAGGTGCCCGCCTCCTGCTGAGCATGATCAAGTAGGAGCGTAACCGTGGCAGAGCTGTGGGACTGGACATTCTTTCTGATGGGGTCAGGACTATGCGTCTATCTCTTCAAGGATGTCTGATCCTGTGGCTCTGCCTTTTTTCAGTCACAGCCAATGCTGCGCCTTTCTACGTATCGAACGACCAGTGGCATTCCGGGCCGACCTGGTACGGCAGCGCCGCAGAGATCTGTTCTTACCTGGATAACAAAGTCCAGGACGGCTATACCAGCTACCCGTGCGAATATCCGCAGACGGACACCCGGACCGTCGGTATCGACGGCGTCACCTACACCAATCTCCCTTACCATCGGTTCGAAGTGCCTGTCGCGGGTACGGGCAATCCCGTGCTCTATGCCTACGATTTTGCAGGCGTAGACAACCCGCCGACACCCTGCGAACCACCGAACTACACCGACCCCGACACCGGGGAATGCCTTGCGCCGGACCAGCCTGAAGAATGCTACGAGAACGGCGAAATCTACGACGCTGAATACGGTCGCTGCGTCCTTGAATGCCCCAATGGCCAATTAAACGGCGTCTGCCTCCAGGACACCGCCGAGAACACCGATGACTGCAACGCCGACTCCTCCGACTACAAAGGCTTTATCGGTAACGGCTCCACCAAGCACAACCTTTGCACCTCCAACATGGAATGCGACGGCGGTGCCTTTGGTGTGGTCAACGGAACCCCGGCCTGCATCCCCGACGAATACGGTCCTCCAACGTGCGATAACCAGGGTGTCATTGTCATCGACGAATACGGCTTCGTCTGCTCCGATCCCGAAGACCAGCCGGAAGAACCCGAAACCCCGGAAGCACCGAACACTGATACCGACGGCGACGGGGAACCCGACGATTACCAGCGCGAAAACGATCCGGAATCTGTGGACAAAGGCCTCGATAAAGTCCGCGAAGGCATCAGCGACACCAACTCAAAAATCGACGGCACCAACGACCGCCTGGACAACGTCGGCAAGGGCATCAGTCAGCTCAACAAGAACATCAATGAAGGCCTGGGGAAAGCCAACAGCACCCTGGATGACATCAACCAGAAGATGGACGGACCCAGCGAGGGCTATTCAACGGAAGGCAAGGGCACCGCGCCCACCTTCGAGGAAACCACTAACCGTTTCCAAACCCTGCTGACCCAACATCCGACCATTCAGGCGGTCACCACCATCCCGACCATTGCCGAGAACAACACCTGCCCGGTCTGGACGATCCCTTCAACGGATTATTGGTCGGCCATGCCGCTCGATACCCACTGCGACATCCTGAACAGCCACCGTGGCCTGTTGTCCCTGCTTTTTATTGCCGCCTGGACCCTGGCCGCCATCTTCGTCTTCCTGAGGGCCTGACCCATGATCCAGAAACTCATCGATGCCTTGATCGACATCGTGCTCTTTGTGCCACGACTGATGTTCAGCCTCCTGGTGGATGCCGTGGAGCTCATGCTGGGTTGGCTGCCCGAGATACAGATCGTCGACGTGCAAAACGTCTTCAACGGTCTGGGCGGTCAGCTGCTGTATTTCCTGACCGTCTTCGAATTTGGATACGGGCTCACGGCCATCATGACCGCGCTGATCGCCCGATTCATTCTCCGCAGAATTCCGTTCATAGGGTAAGCCATGTCCATTGTCGGTTACTCGGGCCTGCCGGGATCGGGGAAGAGTTATGGCGTAGTCGAAAACGTCGTGATTCCTGCCCTGGAAGCAGGCCGACACATCATCACGAACATCCCCCTGAAGCTCGGACGACTGGCCGACGACTACCCTCAGGGCAAAGTCACCATGTTTGACAACAAGGAAGCGGAAGACGACTCCCGTTTCTTTGACCTGGAACGCCACCCGGCCGGGGTTATCTGGATCATCGACGAGGCGTGGCGCTTCTGGAAAAGCGGGATGAAGGCCACGAACATCCCGCAGTGCCAGAAAGAGTTCTTCACCGAACACCGCCACAACGTCGGCCCGGACGGACGCACTAACGAAATCGTCCTGGTCACCCAGGACCTCGCCCAACTCTGCGCCTTCGTAAGAGGGCTCATCGAGGAAACCTACCGGGCGGTCAAACTCACCGCGATCGGCCAGAAGAATAAGTACCGGGTCGATGTGTACATGGGCGCTGCGACCGGCCAGAAACCCGGCCAACCCATGCGCCAGCTCTTCGGCTCCTACAAGCCCGAGATCTACCAGTACTACAAGAGCCACACCCGCAACAAAACCGACTTCGCGGCGGGCATGGAAGAGAAGGCCGACGACCGCGCCAACGTCCTCAAGCACCCGCTCATCAAGTTCGGCATCCCGATCTCGATCCTCATCATGGCGCTGGGTGCCTGGAAAGCGGTCGCTTACTTCAGTCCGGAAGACCGCACCGACGAAACAACGCCAGCAACCGAGCAACAACAAAGAAACCAACAACCGGTGACCGCAACCCAGAGCGCCCAAACGGCCCAACGAACCCGCGCCGTCAAAGCCAGCCTGGAGGGCAGGGCGCCGCACCAGGTCAAACACGAAATCGAACCCGGCTGGCTGCCGCTCTCCAACAAGTGGCGGATCGTCGGGGAAGTTAACGGGGTCTACTGGATCTGGGGCGAAACCGGTACCCGCAAGATCCACTCAAGGAACTGCGCGAAGTTCCTTAAGACCGGGGAACCCTTCTGCGTCATCCGGGGCAAGCTCGTGACTTATTACAGCTATCGGGAACCGGAGCGGACCGACGAGGACAAGCAGAACCGGGCTTCTTACCTGGAAACAGCACTACCCGAGAAGGAAGGCGACGGCGCGTGAGCGCGAGCGGAGCGACCGCCACGCGCCGCGCAGCGGTTTGGAGACGTCCCTGTAACACGTCTCATAGAAAACGACGGTAGTCGATTTTAAACCACACAGAACCACAGTGAGCCATAGATGAAAATCAAAGACTTTGAACGGATGGACATCAGCACCGGGGAAATCGGGAAAGGGGATCTGTTTATCGGTCCCGAAGGCCAGCAAGTGAACCTCAAGGGTGTGAATGTGCTCTGGACCGGCACGGACACCGTGCGTCAACTCTTCCAGGGACGCTTAAAACCAGAAGTCCTCGCTGAGATCGCCACCGAATATGAATCCGGCTACGACGCCACCCTCACCATCAAAAAGATCCCGTTCCGGCTCCAGTCCGGTCGACGCGGTGGCTTTAAATACATCCTGCAAAATCGCGAATACGGCTTAACCATTCTTCTGCAGAACTTCTACGCCGAAGCCGACACCCTGGGCACGCACGTGAAAATCGAAACCTCCCCGCGCTGGCTTTATGAGCGTTCCAGTCAGGAGATCCACGACGAGCTGGCCGAGTGGGGTATGTACTTCCTTACTAACATCAATCCGGTCGGTATCGCGCTACACCTGGCCGTCGACTTTCAGGGCTGGGAACCGCCTCAGGACTTTGCCCAACACTTCGTTACCCGGGCTCGGACCATCAGCGTGCACAACGGCATGAGCGACTTTCACTTCCAGGGCTTGGAGGGCTCAACGGTAAACGGCCGGGGAGAAACCTACACCTTTGGAAAGGCCAACAGCCTTCAGGTCTGCCTCTACGACAAGTCCAAGGAAGTCGATGTCAGCGACAAGCGGGCCTTCATGGAGAGCATCTGGGAATGTGCCACCAACGAAGAGTGTTTCCCGGATACCTGTTATGACCCGGATAAGCCGGTCTGGCGTCTGGAAATTCGCTTCCATCATCGCATTGTCAACGAGATCTCCCAGGGCACGCCTAACATGAAGCCCATCTATACCTATATGGACGCGGTGCCGCACCTGACGGGCCTCTGGCAGTACGCCCTCCAGGGCAACCGCTATGAGGTAAAGCGGGAATGGGTACACCCCATCTGGACCAAGCTCAGAGAGGACATCGGCTTCGGCTATTCAGCCCCAGATTTGCTCTACAAACGCGCAAAAAAGGAACCCGGTTGCGGCAACGAAAAAAATGTCTCCCTGGCCTTTGGCAATCTCTTGTCCATTTATGCACGCAACCGTTTTAACCCTCGTCAGGCTTGGGACTGCCTCAAGAAATCGGGACTCTGGGAGGATCTTTGCGCCTACTACCGACGACGGGAGATCTATGAAAACGAGCTGTTCCAGCTCGTCCAGGACGGACTTATAAAACGACGACTGCTAACGAAGGTGGCTGCATGATTCGGAAGCTCCCATCAGGACGATGGCAGGTAGATCTTCGCACGGATGGTCGGGGTTCCAAGCGTATCCGGAAAAGCTTTGATTCGAAGGCAGAAGCCAAGCGTTTTGAAACTTTCGTTCTGGCCAAGCGGGCAGAAGGGCGAGAGTGGAACCCGTCGAAATCGGACAATCGAACGCTGAAGCAGTTGATCAAGGTGTGGTTCAACGCTAAGGGTGTTCATCTGAAAGACGGCGAACGGAGAAAGCGGTGTCTTGAGGCGATGGCCGAACTCATGGGCAACCCAATCGCTAGGACCGTAACACCGTCTTCCTTCCTGGCCTACCGCGCCCATAAGATCCAGGAAGGGGCGAGCAAGAAAACGTTGAACAACCACCTGGGCTACCTAAACGCGGTCTATAACCAACTCAATCGGCTGAACGAAATCGACTTCGACAACCCAATCAGGAACGTCGAGATGATACGCCTGGATGAACGCGAGCTATCCTGGCTGACGGTCGAGCAGATCCGTCACCTTCTCAAAACTATCGAGGAGGTCAGCAAGAATCCACACGTGCACCTCCTTACAAGGATCTGCTTAGCCACTGGTGCGAGGTGGGGCGAGGCTGAAAATCTTGAGCTGCGGCACGTTCAGGAGGGGAAGCTTACGTTTGTGAACACGAAGAGTGGGAAGTCGCGTGCTGTCCCATTGCCTCCGGATCTGTACCAGGAACTCCGTGAACATTTGAAAGAGCATGGTCAGTTCAGTTTTTCTTTATCTGCCTTCCGGAGAGCCTTAGATAAATCGGGCATTAGCCTACCACCTGGGCAGGCTGCTCACGTTCTAAGGCACACTTTTGCGAGTCATTTTTTGATGAATGGCGGTGATATTCTTGCACTTCAAAGAATTCTTGGCCATTCGACTATTTCGATGACTATGAGGTACTCGCATCTTGCGCCAAGTTATCTTATTGAGAGTCTGCAATATCTGCCGAAGTTTTGATGCTATCTCCGATGATTCGCCAGTTTGTTGGTCCACTCTCTAGAATTATTTGCTGCTCTTTATCCGTTAGGTGGTGCTTAAAGATTACTTCGAAGTCTTCTGTCGTGAGCAGGTTTGCCTTCATGTTTACTCGAACATTCTCCAGGCGTTGTGAAAGGGTCGAATTTGGATTGGAAGGGGTATCTTCCGATGTTTCCGCCACTATCATTCTCCAGAGATTGTAGAGCTTCAACATCGACTCGATTCTTTCGATGCAAAACTGCGTATCAGACTCTAGTTCAGAGAAATCTTCCTCAGCCCTATAGGTCTTGTGGAAGTTTGCACACTCCACTAATCCTTTTGCGCCATCCTCGTTCTGTCTGAGTGTCTGCGCTAACAGCTGAAGAGGGTCGGTTGTAACTCGCTGAGGATCAAACTCAGGCACGTCAATCAATTTGCGCAACTGATTGGTAGATCGCTCCATAGACGAGGCCAATAGACTATCTATAATTTTAAATCGCTTCTTTGTTAATGAGCCGTTTACGCATTTTTTTGCGCGGTCAGCAACGTATCTAGCCTCTTCGAGAAATTCACTGATACTTTTATTGGCCGGCTCCAAAGGGCCTTCCGCACTCTTGGGGAACAATCTTTGATAAAGGTGCGGAGCACTTATTTTTAGCCGCTTAAACGGCGCGTGTTCCGCGACATAGTCAAGAAAGTATTTCCGGTGTTCCAAGTAATTCGAAAAGATATTTTGTTGATTTTGTTCAATAATTTGCCGTGATGTCTGCATTGAACGGTGCACCGCAGCTGCCAGGGCACCTAACGGTATTGATAGACCCATTATTGCTATGGGGAGTTTGAAATCTTTAAGGAAGCTGTTGTACCCATCAGTTGTTAGTGTCCACACTTTGCCTTCGGTTATACCTGCATACACGGCAAGTCCAATTCCAATTAATAGCGGCGGTGCGATTGCTAACCAGAACCCAACAGTTTTGAAGAGGTGTGTTTCAGGAGCTTTCTCTCTTTCAGCCAATCTCTCGAAAAGGCTTGTCGTTCGCCGGGTGGACATTTGGTGGACATTCCTTGTGATATCTAATGCCTGGAAACGAAAAAAGCCCCTGAAATCAGGGGCTTTTCTCTGGGAGTTTGGTGGAGACGGCGGGAATTGAACCCGCGTCCGCCAGTACTCAACCTTGAGGATCTACATGCTTAGCGTCCTTCTATTAATTTAACTTCAAGCGACCCGAAGGTCAGGGTGCAAGAAGCGATCTCTTTAAATCTTAGCCGTTAGTCAGTGAGCTCTGGCTAACGGAGCATCCCGTAAGCGATGACGTCCTGAGATGTTGCTCTGGGCTACGGGCGACCCAGTCAGGACGACTAGCAGCTTACGCTGCTAGTGCGTAGTTTTCGTCGTTTGCGACTATTGCGTTGCAGCTTTGGATTAACGAGATTCGCTGCCATCTCGACATGCACTCAAGGGTTCGCCACCAGCGTCGAAGCCATGTCGTCCCCTTATGACCAGTATATGTGTCCGGTTTGCCGGACTTCAAGGTTTGTTTCTGTTTTACGGCCAATCAGGCCTGCTACTTGTACCTACCGGGCTATCCCGCTTTGCGATCCAGTTCGCTCTGGCGACCGGCAAGAGCCACGTGGCTCAGGGCCTGGAAGCTCTCTTGGAAATAACGCATCAGGGCATCCGGATTCGCCTGGATGTTTTTGTCCATGGTAATGCCGAACTGCACGGTGCCTGCGTAGCTGAAAATACTCATGCCAATGCCGATGCTTCCGCTCTGGGGTACCCAGAACATGGGCTGGGTGACCTTGGCGCCGGCCAGATACAGTGGCTCTTTGGGGCCGGGTACGTTGGTCAACACCGCTGATGCCTTGTTACTCAGAAGGTCCAGAGCCCGACGTTCCAGAATGTCGGGGCCGCGGCCAAACAAATCAAGGAGGCTGTAGGTCACCTGGGCCTGGTAGGAGCGTTTCAGTCGGTTCATGTTCTCTTGCACCTGGCGGAAACACATCACCGGATCCTGAACCTCCACCGGCAGTGGAACCAGCACCAGTCCAAACCGGTTGCCGAGGGTCTCGATGGGTTGATCCAAAGGCCGGAGGTTGAAGGGTACGGCCACACGCAGGCCGCACTCCGGAACGTTCTCCCGGTTTGCGGCAAAGTGTCGTTGCAGGGCGCCGGTGGCGGTACACATCAGGACATCGTTCACGGTGCCCCCCAGCGCTTTGGCGCAGGCTTTTACCTCGGCAAGGTCCAGAGGCTCGGCCCAGGCCACCCGTTTGCGACCGCACAGGGGCTGTCTCAGGCCGGTCTTGGGCTCAAACGGGGCCAGTCCGAGCTTCAGTAGGTCCAGGGCGACGTCTCCCGCGGTGGTTGCCAACTTGACCGGGTAGTTCGGCTCCTCGCGAACCGACTGAATGAACAGGCGGGTCTGGTAATTCGCCATCTGAACATTGTCCACAACCCGGTTGAGGGTGCTCTGGAGCCACGATTGTTTCCGTACCGGCACGGGAAGGGGGAGTGCCACGCGTTTCAGCTTTGGTTCCGGTGTCCGGTCGGTGAGCGACAGCATGACCCGAACCAGGGATATGCCGTCAGCAATGCAGTGATGAATGCGGATCAGTAAGGCGCTGCCGCCCAGGTAATTGTCGATGTAGTGCATTTGCCAGAGCGGGCGGCGGAAATCGAGGGCGGTACTGTTCAGGTCGCCAACCAGTTTCTGGAGCTGGGGTTTGTCGGCCTTGCCGGGGAGCGCGATCTGGTGCAGGTGATTGTCGAGGTCAAACAGGGGGTCGTCCTGCCAGTAGGCGCGATCGCCCTTGTCGACCACCCGTTGGCGAAACCGGCGGAATCGCAGGAAGCGCTCCTCCAGAATGCGCCTGAGGTGATTGACGGAAACCGGTCGGTCCAGCGCCAGTACGCCGCAGATCATCATCGGGTTTTCCGGCGTGTCCATGCGCAGCCACGCGCGATCAACCGAAGACATCGGAGTACGACTTGGTGACATATGCATTCCCTTTGCAAATGATCAGAACATTCGAGTATAGGCCTGATGAAATTTTGCGCAAAGAGGATGAGTATGCGACACATCTATGTGTGTCGCACTTGACGAAAATCAGCTTTGAGAGAGGTTGTTAGAGGAGAATCTCAGGCGTTGGCTTCGCGAATGATGCGTTGCTTCTGACGGTTCCAGTCGCGTTCTTTTTCGGTGGCCCGCTTGTCGTGTTGCTTCTTGCCTTTCACCAGGGCGATTTCACACTTCACCTTGTTCTTTTTCCAGTAGAGCGCGAGCGGGATGCAGGTATGGCCTGTCTGGTTCACTTTGCCCACGATCTTGGCAATTTCCTTGGCATGAAGCAGCAGTTTCCGGGTGCGGGTCGGGTCTGCAACGACGTGCGTGGAGGCCGTGGTCAGGGGCGTGATATGGGCACCAAGCAGCCAGGCCTCACCGTTTTTCAGCAACACGTAGGCATCCACCAGCTGTGCCTTGCCAGCACGCAGGGATTTCACTTCCCAGCCCAACAGGGCGAGGCCCGCCTCGAAGCGTTCCTCGATGTGGTACTCGTGTTTCGCCTTTTTGTTGAGGGCAATTGTACTGCTCGGCGTTCCGGGCTTTTTCTTGCTCATGAATCAGGTAATCCGGGTTCGGACGAATGAACGAATCGGCCGGCGTTTCGCCGGCAAAGCGCGCATTGTAGCTCAGGAGTGCCAGACCGGTCACGAAATCGCCGTTATCCGGGCCGTGCGCTCGTGCGTCTGTGACTCCATCGGCTACAATATGTGGCCAGAACCTATCAGGGACGCGAATGCCTACGCCGTATCAGACACCTATCGGGTCCTTCACCCGCCCAACCACGTTTTTCTGGGCTGCCGTCGGCGCTACGGTCGGCCTCGCGAATTTGTGGCAGTTCCCCTACCTGGCCAGCCTGCACGGCGGAGGGCTGTTTATCCTGCTCTACCTCGCGTGTCTGCTGTTGGTGACGCTGCCGTTAATGGTGACCGAAGCGACCCTGGGGCGGTATTCGCGCCATGGCATCGTGTTGGCGATGGACGGCTTCATCCGAAGCGCCAAGGTCTCCCGTTGGTGGATGTCGGCGGGGCGTCTCGGGATCCTGGCGGCGTTTCTGGTTCTGTCCTTTACCGTGGTTTTCGGCGCCATCGCTCTGGCTTACGTGTTCTTTGGGGCCATGGGAAAGTTCTCCGGGGTGGATCAGGGTGGCGCCACCGCGATTCTCTCCGGGTTGGTGTCCGATCCTGGGGAATACCGGCTGTTCATGGGGTGGCACGCGCTGTTCCTGATCCTGGTGATCTGGGTGTCGATCCAGGGTGTGGTCAAGGGTCTGGAACGCACGCTGAGAGTGGTGGTGCCCGGCACCCTGCTGCTGATGCTGGGGCTCTTTGCGTTGGCCGCCTCCCATGGACGCATTGATGGTGCGGTCAGCCACCTTCTTGAAATGCATCCCGAGGATGTCAGCCTCGATAGCGTGAAAGCCGCCCTGTTTCATGCCTTCTTCACCCTGGGCCTCGGGATGGGGGTATGGGCTATCTTCGGGGCTTATACCGCCCCCAATACCCGGTTGAAACGCTCGATTCTGGCGGTGGTGCTGATGGACACCCTGGTGGCGATGATCGCCGGCCTGATGATTTTTGCGATGGCCACCGATGGCTCCAGTTTTGACGGCGAGCGCGGGTTCGGCCTGTTGTTCGTGTCGTTGCCGGTTACCCTTGGGCAGCTTCCGGCCAGCCAATTCGTGATCGCGGCGGTGTTCCTGATGGTGGTGATGATTGTCTGGACCACCTCGCTGGCGGTGATGGAACCGGTGGTTGGCTGGTTTCGTGAATGGACGGGGGCTCCCCGTGGCTGGTCTGCCCTGATCGTGGGGCTGGCGGTCTGGCTCACGGGCCTGGCCTCCCTGCTGTCCTTTAACCTTTGGGCAGATGACCGGTTTGCGGGGGCGACCGTGTTCCGTTGGCTGGAGCTCATCACCGGTGGATTACTGATTCCGGCCGTTGCCATCCTGATTTCCGTATTCACTGGCTGGCGGCTCACCCGAAGCCTGTCGCACCGTATTCTCGGGCAGGCACCCGCGTTCTTCGCCGCCATCTGGTACTGGGTGATGCGGCTGGTGCTGCCGGTGGTGGTGGCCTACATCGGTATCCAGTACACCGCGTTCTCCCTGACCAACCTGTGCGATGCCGGCAGTGATGGCATCTGGTGCGGGCAACCCGCCACCGTGATGTCGGATATGAATGACGAGGGCGTCTTGGTGGAAGGGGGCGCGGATACACCCGGCGGTGAGGTTCCCGGGGAAGCGGGTAGCGGGCCATCTGAGGCACCGGAGGACGCCTCATCGCCGAAGAAGGCGCCGGCCGCCGACTCGGCGCCGGGTGAAAATGACCCCAAAGACGGTGATATCCTTTATCATAGCGTTTGATCAGGCGTGTCTTTCCACGCTCTTCATTGTTGAGTAAAGCGCGAATACAAGCAGGACAACCGGTTCCGATGCCCCATCAGATTGATAAAACTGCCCTCGTCATGCACTCCGCGGAGCGAATGTTTCACCTGGTGAATGACGTTGCCCGCTACCCGGAGTTTTTGCCCTGGTGTGCCAACACGGAAATCCATGAGCAAAACGACGGGGAACTTACTGCCTCTATGGAAATTGCCAAGGGTGGCGTAAGGCACACCCTGACAACCCGCAATCAGTTGCAGATGCCGGAAGCCATCGAGATGAGTCTGGTGGACGGCCCGTTTCGCAACCTGACCGGTCGTTGGCACTTCAAGCCGCTGGACCACAATGCCTGCAAGGTCATCCTTACGCTGGAGTTCGAGTTTGCCGGTTCGCTGTCGCGCATGGCGTTTGGAACGGTGTTCAGCCAGGCGGCGAACACCATGGTCGATGCCTTCTGTAAGCGTGCGGACCAACTGTATTCGGGAGA
Source organism: Marinobacter arenosus (assembly GCF_019264345.1). Classification (NCBI taxonomy): domain Bacteria; kingdom Pseudomonadati; phylum Pseudomonadota; class Gammaproteobacteria; order Pseudomonadales; family Marinobacteraceae; genus Marinobacter; species Marinobacter arenosus. Next base: position 1,788,796 of record NZ_JAHVAO010000001.1, on the reverse strand, counting down.
CATGTGATGCCGCAGGTTGAGGTTGCATATGCCCGGCCGGACAAGCAGGAGATCGTGCCGGTCACGGTGCCGGAGGGCACCACAGCGTTGGAAGCGGTCAAGCTTTCAGGGATTGTCGGGATCTTTCCGGAAGTTGATCCGGATGCCATCGACATGGGTATCTTTGGCAAGGTGATCAAGGATCCCGCGGCCCATGAGCTGCGGGACGGCGATCGGGTGGAACTGTATCGGCCGCTCAAGATCGACCCGAAACAGGCGCGCCTGAACCGGGCCAAGAAGAAAGGGTAGTTTGCGGGTCAGTACGCCGGCGTCTCTTCCAGCAATTGGGCTTCGTAATGGGAGAAACGGTCGTTGTCGTAGTAGACGATGATGCGTTGTTCCCGGATGTCTCCGCCACTGCGCTGGAAAGTATAGATGTAGTATTCCCGGGAGGCATCGACCGGGTTCAGCATCATCGGGGTTCCCATCACCGCGTGCACCTGGCTGCGGGGCATGCCTTCGGTAAGTGCAGTCAGCTCTTCATCGGTGACGATGTTGCCTTGCTGGACGTTGATTTTGTAGACGCCCGGGAAGCCACATCCGGTCAGAATGAGAGTGAGAATCAGAGCTGTGAGCTTTTGCATCGCCGGGGGAAATCCTCTATCTTGAAATCGCCTGCCTGAGGCAGGTGTGGCACGGGGTAACCGTCTAATGGCGGCTTCATCATACCGGAAGCCGTGAAGCACACCAAAGAGCGAATAGTAACATGTCATCTGAAAACGCCGAATTACGAAAAGTCGGTCTCAAAGTTACTCTGCCGAGAGTCAAGATCTTCAACATTCTTGAGAACGCCGACGAGCACCACCTGAGTGCCGAAGATGTCTACAAGAAGCTCCTGGAGCAGGGGGATGACGTGGGGCTGGCGACCGTTTACCGGGTGTTGACCCAGTTCGAAGCCGCGGGCCTGGTGCTGCGCCACAACTTCGAGGGTGGTCACGCGGTCTTCGAAATGGCGGGCGATGATCATCATGACCACATGGTTTGCACCCAGACCGGTGAAGTCATTGAGTTCGTTGACGAAATCATCGAAGAGCGCCAGAAAAAGATTGCCGAGGAGCGTGGCTATGAGATCGTTGATCACAGTCTGATCCTCTACGTAAAACCGGTGAAGTCATAAAACAAAAAAGGGGCGGGTGAATCACCCGCCCAACAGCTCTCAGGATCGAGAGGGGTAGAGGTTCGATGGACTGCTTCAGTGGTGCGTGGCCTGCCCTTTGGAAAACATTTCCTGGGCGTGGGCGATGGTATGCTCGGTCATGTCGACGCCGCCTAGCATGCGTGCCACTTCACTGATCCTTCCTTGATCATCCAGTGTTTCAATCTTCGAGAACGTTGCGTCTTTTTCGGTGAACTTGCTGACGAACAGGTGTTGATGGCACTGCGCCGCCACTTGCGGCAGGTGCGTTACGCACAGTACCTGGCCGTTCTCACCCAGGGCTCGTAACAGGCGGCCGACCACTTCGGCGGTGCCGCCGCCAATACCGACGTCCACTTCGTCAAAGACCAGGGTCGGTGTGGTTGAGGTCTGGGCCACCACGACCTGAATAGCGAGGCTGATCCGGGACAGTTCGCCGCCGGAGGCGACCTTGGCCAGCGGCCGGGCTGGCTGGCCCGGGTTGGCGCTGACCAGGAACTCGATGTCCTGCTCACCGTGCGGCGCTGGCTCATTCCTGGCATTGCGGTTCAGGTGTGTCACGAACTGCACCGATGGCATGCTCAACTGCGCCAGCTCCTCGGCAATACGCTGGTCCAGCTCTACGGCCGCCCGCTCCCGGGCTTCCGTCAGCTGTCCGGCGAGTTCGTCAAACACGGCGCGCTGTTTTTCCAGTTCCGCTTCCAGTTGTTCCAGGCTTCCGGCGCCGCCGTCCAGTTCGGCCAATTCCGCGGACAGTCTCTGATGCAGTTCTGGCAGGTCTTCCGGGTTAATTCGATGCTTGCGGGCCATCTGAAAAATGGCGCTCAAGCGTTCTTCCACTTGCGCCAGTCGTTCCGGATCGGCTTCGTAGTCATCCACGAAGCGGCGAAGGTTGTCGCCCGCCTCGCTGATCTGGATCTGGGCTTCGTTCAGCATCTGAATGGTGTCGGCCAACGCCGGGACCTCGACGGGTAACTGCTCCAGTTGCTGCAACGCCTGACGTACCAGGTCGGCCGCACTGGTTTCCTCTTCGGTGCAAAGCAGGGCGGCCTGGTGGCTGCTGTGCAGCACGGCGTCGGCCTGGCTCAATTGCGCCTGTTCCTGTTCCAGTTGTTCCTGTTCGCCGTCCTCCAGGGCCAGTCGGTCCAGTTCCTCCACCTGGTAACGCATCAGTTGCAGCTTGGCTTCGGTTTCGTCGGCATTCTGCTGGCGTTCGCTGAGTCGCTGGCGAGTCTGGTGCCAGGTCTTCCAGGCGGCATGGGTGTTGGCGGCCAGGGTTTCAACGCCGGCAAACTCGTCCAGCAGTTTGCGGTGGGTTTCCTTGCGAAGCAGGGACTGATGCTGATGCTGGCTGTGAATGTCCATTAGCAGGCCACCGAGGTCCTTCAGGTGGGCAAGCGGGCAGGGTTGGCCATTTATGTAAGCGCGGGAGCGGCCATCTTTGCTGATCACACGGCGGAGGATGCAGTCGCTGTCGTCATCCAGTTCGTGGTCTTCCAGCCATTGGGCGGCCTCGGGAATGTTGGCGACGTCGAAGGTGGCGGTAATGTCGGCACGCTTGGCGCCGTGGCGAACGGCCCCGGCGTCAGCCCGGCCGCCCATGGCGAGCCCGAGGGCGTCCAGGACAATGGATTTGCCGGCACCGGTCTCACCGGTCAGGGCCGTCATGCCTTTGCTGAACTGGAGTTCCACCCGTTCGGCGATGGCGTAATTGGAAACCGTAAGCTGTGTGAGCATGCAGAAAACCTCCGCGTCCTTCGAAATGCTGCGCTGACCCACCCGGTCCGGGATCTGGTCGACTACTGTGATTTCATACAGTGACTGTGAATATATACAGGGTTTTTCCGGTTTGCAAATTCCCGGGCGTGAATTTGTGCCGGATTAATCGCCGGGGTGGTTGAAACCTGCAAGCTGGGCCCCATATCCGTTCGCAACTACAGTTTTCCGGCTCGCTGCGGTCGGAAGTCACGTTGAATCGGCCGTATCAGACATCGGCCGCCGGATAGTTAGCAGGAGTGGTCATGAGCACTGACGAAAACCGCAACGAACAGGTAGAAGACGAGCTGAAGGAAGCAACCGAAGCGGCTGCCGAGGAAGCGCAGGCAAACGATGAGGTTGCAGAGGGCGAAGATTCCGAAGTCGAGGCGCTGCGGGCTCAGGTCAAGGAGGCGCAGGAGCAGATGTTGCGCGCCCAGGCCGAGATGCAGAACGTCCGTCGGCGTGCCGAGATCGACGTCGAAAAAGCGCACAAGTTTGCGCTCGAGAAGTTCGTGAAGGAGTTGCTGCCTGTTGCGGACAGCCTGGAAAAGGCCGTCGAAAGTACTGAGGCCAACGAGAACACCGGTGAGGTGGTTGCTTCCATCCGCGAAGGTGTGGAAATGACCCTCAGCCTGTTCATGAGCAGTCTTGGCAAATTCAACGTTGAGCAGCTCAACCCGGTAGGCGAACCGTTCGACCCCCAGCAGCACGAAGCTATGTCCATGGTGCCGGCGCCTGATGCCGAGCCCAACAGCGTTGTGGCGGTGGTTCAGAAGGGTTACCTGCTGAACGGCCGTGTTGTGCGTCCGGCCATGGTGGTTGTCGCCAAGGCAGAGGATTCGCCAAAAATTGATGAGCAGGCTTGAAAAGCCGATTAAAGCGCCAATATAGCCAGTAAATGGCGAGAGCCGGGGCAGTTGTCTCCGGGAAAGCATTCAGAAGAATTGGAGTGACTCAATGAGCAAGATTATCGGTATCGACCTGGGAACCACGAACTCCTGTGTTGCCATCATGGATGGCGACAAGGTCAAGGTTATTGAAAACGCCGAGGGTGATCGCACCACGCCGTCCATCATCGCGTACACCGACGATGGCGAAACCCTGGTAGGTCAGTCTGCGAAACGTCAGGCGGTGACCAACCCGAACAACACCCTGTACGCCATCAAGCGTCTGATCGGCCGTCGCTTCGAAGACGACGTTGTTCAGAAAGACATCAAGATGGTGCCGTACAAGATCACCAAGGCCGATAATGGCGATGCCTGGGTTGAGGTGAAGGGCGAGAAGATGGCGCCGCCGCAGGTGTCTGCAGAAGTTCTGAAGAAAATGAAGAAAACTGCAGAAGACTACCTGGGCGAGAAGGTGACCGAGGCGGTTATCACTGTGCCGGCTTACTTCAACGACAGCCAGCGTCAGGCCACCAAGGACGCCGGCAAGATCGCCGGTCTGGAAGTGAAGCGGATCATCAACGAGCCGACCGCGGCGGCCCTGGCCTATGGCCTGGACAAGAAGAGCGGCGACCGCACGGTAGCGGTTTATGACCTCGGTGGTGGCACCTTCGACCTGTCCATCATTGAAATTGCCGATGTCGATGGCGAGCACCAGTTCGAAGTACTGGCCACCAACGGTGACACTTTCCTGGGTGGTGAAGACTTCGACCTGAAGATCATCGAGTTCCTGGCCGACCAGTTCAAGAAAGACAGCGGTATCGACCTGCGCGGTGACTCATTGGCCATGCAGCGTCTGAAGGAAGCCGGCGAGAAGGCCAAGATCGAGCTTTCCAGCAGCCAGCAGACCGACGTGAATCTGCCGTACATCACGGCCGATGCCAGTGGTCCGAAGCACATGAACGTCAAGCTGACCCGTGCCAAGCTCGAGTCACTGGTAGAAGATCTGGTCCAGCGCAGCCTCGAGCCGTGTAAAGTTGCTCTGCAGGACGCGGGCATGAAGGCCGGTGAAATCGACGAGGTGATCCTTGTTGGTGGTCAGACCCGCATGCCGTTGGTTCAGGAAAAAGTGAAAGAGTTCTTCGGCAAAGAAGCCCGCAAGGACGTGAACCCTGACGAGGCGGTTGCGATGGGCGCTGCGATTCAGGCAGCCGTACTGTCCGGCGACGTGAAAGACGTGTTGCTGCTGGACGTAACGCCGCTGACCCTGGGCATCGAAACCATGGGTGGCGTGGCGACTCCGCTGATCGACAAGAACACCACGATCCCGACCAAGAAGTCGCAGACGTTCTCCACAGCGGATGACAACCAGACTGCGGTGACCATTCACGTGGTTCAGGGTGAGCGCAAGCAGGCCGCCCAGAACAAGTCGCTTGGCCGTTTTGACCTGGCTGACATCCCGCCGGCGGCGCGAGGGGTGCCGCAGATCGAAGTGACCTTCGATATCGACGCGAACGGTATCCTGAATGTGTCTGCGAAAGACAAGGCGACCGGCAAAGAGCAGTCCATCGTGATCAAGGCCTCTTCCGGCCTGAACGACGACGAAATCGAGAAGATGGTGCGGGACGCCGAGGCGAACGCCGAGGAAGATCGCAAGTTCGAGGAGCTGGTTCAGGTCCGCAACCAGGGTGATGCGATGGTTCACGCGGTTCGCAAGACCCTGACTGAAGCTGGCGACAAGGTCAGTGACAGTGAGAAAGAGTCGATCGAGGCTTCCATCAAGGAGCTCGAGACCGCTCTGGAAGGATCTGACAAGGCCGATATTGAAGCCAAGACCCAGAAGCTGACAGAAGTCTCTTCGGAGCTGGCTCAGAAGATGTATGCAGAAGAAGGTGCACAGGCCCAGCAAGCGGGTGGGCAGGAAGACGCCCAGGCCCAGCAGGCTGACGACGCCGTTGACGCCGAGTTTGAGGAAGTCAAAGACGACGACAAGCGGTAATTCTGACGTACATCAGGTAGTTGGAAAACGCGGGGAAGTTCCCCGCGTTTTCCGCGTTTAAAAACAGGGTTTTAAAGCATGGCCAAGCGCGATTATTACGAGATTCTCGGGATTTCCCGGGACGCGGACGAGAAGGAAGTCAAGCGAGCCTACCGCAAGCTTGCGATGAAGTATCACCCCGACCGTAACCCGGACGACGCCGACGCCGAGAACAAGTTTAAGGAGGCCAGCGAAGCCTACGAGATTCTGGCGGACGACTCCAAGCGGGCCGCCTATGATCAGTTCGGTCACGCCGGCGTTGACGGTCAGGCCGGTGGTGGCTTCGGAGGTGGCGGCGCCAGCTTCTCCGACATCTTCGGCGATGTCTTCGGTGACATCTTTGGTGGCGGTGGCGGACGAGGCCGCAATACCCGTGGTGCGGATCTGCGCTACACCCTGGAGCTGGATCTCGAAGAGGCGGTGAAGGGCAAGAACGTTCAGATCAAGATTCCCGGCCACCGGGAATGCGAAGTCTGCGATGGCAGCGGCGCGGAGAAAGGTTCGACACCCGAAGCCTGTGGCACCTGTAAGGGCATGGGGCAGGTCCGGATGCAGCAGGGTTTCTTTACCGTGCAGCAGGCCTGTCCGACGTGCCGTGGCTCTGGCCAGATCATCAAGAATCCCTGTAAAGCCTGCCATGGACAGGGCCGGGTTCAGGAAGAGAAAACGCTGTCGGTGAAAGTGCCGCCGGGCGTGGATACCGGTGACCGCATTCGCCTCTCTGGCGAAGGCGAGATGGGGATCGATGGTGGGCCTCCGGGCGATCTTTACGTTCAGATCGCGGTGCGCGAGCATTCCATCTTTACCCGGGATGGTCGCAACCTGTATTGCGAAGTTCCGATCAGCATTGTGGATGCGTCCCTCGGCGGTGAGCTGGAGGTGCCGACCCTGGATGGCCGGGTGAAGCTGAAGATTCCACCCGAGACCCAGACCGGCAAGCTGTTCCGTCTGCGTAACAAGGGTGTGAGCCCGGTGCGTGGTGGTCCGGCCGGTGACCTGCTGTGCCGTGTGATTGTTGAAACGCCGGTCAACCTGACCAAGCGCCAGAAGGAACTGCTGGATGAATTCCAGCAAACTCTGGACGGCGGCAACGGTACCGAGCATGCTCCGAAGAAGACCTCCTGGTTCGAGGGTGTGAAAAGCTTCTTCGATGAAATGAAATTCTGAGCGGCCGATTAAAGGGAAGCGCGATTATGAGGGTAGCAATCATCGGCGCCGCCGGGCGCATGGGCAAGGTGTTGATTGAGGCGGTTGACGGTACCGAAGGTCTGGAGCTGGGCGCGGCCATCGTCGAGCCGGGCAGCAGCCTGATCGGGGCCGATGCCGGGGAAATGACCGGCATCGGCAAAACCGGTATCAAGATGGCCGGTGGTCTGGATGCGGTGAAAGACGATTTTGACGTCCTCATCGATTTCACCTTTCCGGACCTGACCCTGGCGAACGCGGAATTCTGCAAGGCCAACGGTAAAATGCTGGTGATCGGGACCACGGGTATGTCCGAGGCCGAGAAGGCCCAGCTTGCCCTGGCGGCGGAATCCACGCCGGTGGTGTTTGCCCCGAATATGAGTGTGGGTGTCAACGTGGTGCTCAACCTGCTGCGCACCGCCGCCCAGGCCCTCGGCGACGACTACGACGTCGAAATCATCGAGGCCCATCACCGACACAAGAAAGACGCGCCCTCCGGTACCGCTCTGCGGATGGGCGAGGTGGTGGCCGATGCCCTCGGTCGCGATCTGAAAGAGTGTGCGGTGTATGGTCGCGAAGGCTTCACCGGTGAGCGCACCCGTAAGGAAATCGGTTTTGAAACCATCCGTGCCGGCGATGTCGTGGGCGATCATACGGTGTTGTTCGCCACCGAGGGCGAGCGGATTGAGGTCACCCACAAGGCGAGCAGTCGCATGACCTTCGCCAAGGGTGCCATGCGTGCGGCGCTGTGGCTCAAGGACAAGTCCGCCGGGCTGTACGACATGCAGGACGTGTTGTCGCTCAAGTAGAGGCGCGCGGGTGATTTTGCATGGACAGAAAGCCGCATATTTTTTACAATAAGGCGGTTTAACTGCACCAAGCGTAGCTTTGAAAACGCTCAGGGAGCCGGTACGGTTCCCGGACAACAAAAAAGCGGGACGGAGTTTTGACTCCCTCTCGCTTTTTTGCGACCTGAATTTGCGCTTGCGTTCCTGTTCGTGACGAACCGATACGCCACTCGATGAGGATACAAGCCTTGAGCACACCTGCAATCCTTGCACTCGCAGACGGAAGCCTGTTCTACGGCACCGCCATTGGCGCTGACGGAGAAACCAGCGGTGAAGTGGTGTTCAACACCGCCATGACCGGCTACCAGGAAATTCTCACCGATCCGTCCTATTCCCGCCAGATTGTCACACTGACCTATCCTCACATCGGTAACACCGGTGTGAATGAGGAGGATGTGGAGTCTGATCGCGTCCAGGCAGCGGGCCTGATTATTCGCGATCTGCCACTGATGGCCAGCAATTGGCGCAGCAAAGGGTCGCTGGACGACTACCTGCGAAGCAATAACATTGTTGGCATTGCCGATATCGATACCCGTCGCCTGACGCGCATTCTCCGTGACAAGGGTTCACAGAATGGCGCGGTTGTGGCCGGGGCTGGCGCAACCGCAGAGCGTGCACTGGAATTGGCGAAAGCCTTCCCCGGCCTGAAAGGCATGGATCTGGCGAAGGAGGTCACCTCGGAAAAGATCTGGAACTGGACCCAGAGCGAGTGGACCCTGAACGACGGCTACGGCGAGCGCGGCGAAGCGCGGTTCAAGGTGGTTGCCTGGGATTACGGGGTCAAGTTCAACATCCTGCGGATGCTGGCGTCCCGCGGCTGCGACATCACGGTGGTGCCGGCCCAGACGCCCGCCGCGGACGTGCTGGCGATGAATCCGGATGGTGTTTTCCTGTCCAACGGCCCTGGTGATCCCGAGCCCTGTGACTATGCCATCAAAGCGATCCAGGAAGTGCTGGAAACCGAGATCCCGGTGTTCGGTATCTGCCTGGGGCACCAGCTGCTGGCCCTCGCCAGCGGTGCCAAATCCATGAAGATGGGCCACGGCCACCACGGTGCGAATCACCCGGTGCAGAACCTTGCTGACGGCACGGTGATGATCACCAGCCAGAACCACGGCTTCGCAGTGGACGAGAGTTCCCTGCCAGGCACGTTGGAGGCGACGCACAAGTCCCTGTTCGATGGCACTTTGCAGGGCATCCGGCGCACCGACAAGCCGGCGTTCAGCTTCCAGGGGCATCCGGAAGCCAGTCCGGGCCCCCACGACGTGGCGCCGCTGTTCGACGAATTTATCCGGCTGATGGAAGCCCGGTCTGCCTGAGGGCAGTGCTGCCGGACCAGTGTCCGGGAGCGACACGCGCCGCGTTTTGCGCTGCAAGAATTTTAACGTTGCTGACAGGTTTACCACGACATGCCAAAACGTACTGACATCCAAAGCATCCTGATCCTGGGCGCGGGCCCCATCGTGATCGGGCAGGCGTGCGAGTTTGACTACTCCGGAGCCCAGGCCTGCAAGGCCCTGAGGGAAGAGGGTTACCGGGTCATCCTGGTCAACTCCAACCCGGCGACCATCATGACCGACCCGGTGATGGCCGATGCCACCTACATCGAACCGATCACCTGGAAGACCGTCGCCAAGATCATCGAAAAGGAAAAGCCAGACGCCCTGCTGCCGACCATGGGCGGCCAGACCGCCCTGAACTGCGCGCTGGACCTGGAGAAGCACGGTGTGCTGCAGGAGCACGGCGTGGAAATGATCGGTGCCAATGCGGACACCATCGACAAGGCGGAAGACCGGGACCGTTTCGACAAGGCCATGAAGAAGATCGGCCTGGAATGTCCCCGCGCCACCATCGCCCATTCCATGGAAGAAGCCTGGAAAGTGGCTGACGATATCGGCTTCCCCTGCATCATCCGTCCCTCGTTCACCATGGGTGGCTCCGGTGGCGGTATCGCCTACAACCGGGATGAATTCGAAGAGATCTGTACTCGCGGCCTGGACCTGTCCCCGACCAATGAGCTGCTGATTGATGAATCGCTGATCGGCTGGAAGGAATACGAGATGGAAGTGGTCCGCGACAAGGCGGACAACTGCATCATCGTCTGTGCCATCGAGAACTTCGACGCCATGGGCGTACACACCGGGGATTCCATCACGGTGGCCCCGGCCCAGACCCTGACCGACAAAGAATACCAGATCATGCGGAACGCCTCCCTGGCGGTCCTGCGTGAGATCGGGGTGGAAACCGGCGGCTCCAACGTCCAGTTCGGTATCAACCCCGACACGGGTCGCATGGTCGTTATCGAGATGAACCCCCGGGTGTCTCGCTCGTCGGCACTCGCCTCCAAGGCCACCGGCTTCCCGATTGCCAAGGTCGCGGCCAAGCTCGCCGTCGGTTACACCCTGGACGAGCTTCGCAATGAAATTACTGGTGGCGTCACCCCGGCCTCGTTCGAGCCGAGCATCGACTACGTGGTCACCAAGATTCCGCGCTTCACCTTTGAGAAATTCCCCCAGGCCGACGCCCGGCTGACCACCCAGATGAAATCGGTGGGCGAGGTGATGGCAATCGGTCGCACCTTCCAGGAATCGCTCCAGAAGGCGTTGCGAGGCCTGGAAGTCGGCTCCGAAGGCTTCGATGAAAAGCTGGAAGATCTGAGCACCGAGGATTCCCAGGAAACCCTGATCAGCGAGTTGAACGTGCCCGGGGCGGAGCGCGTCTGGTACATCGGCGAAGCCTTCCGTGCCGGCATGAGCGTCGACGATGTGTTCCAGCATACCCATGTCGACCCCTGGTACCTGGTTCAGATTGAAGACCTGATCAAAGAAGAGCAGGCCCTGAAATCCGCCGGCAAGGCCGACATCGATCAGGCCACGCTGTTCCGCCTGAAGCGAAAGGGCTTCTCGGACGCGCGTCTGGCCAAGCTGCTGGGCATCTCGGAAGTGAGCCTGCGCAAACTGCGCCACGATCTGGGCATTCGCCCGGTCTACAAGCGGGTTGACACCTGCGCCGCGGAATTTGCCTCCGACACCGCCTACATGTACTCCACCTACGAGGAAGAGTGCGAAGCCGACGCCAGCGATCGCGAGAAGATTGTCGTCATCGGAGGCGGGCCGAACCGGATCGGCCAGGGCATCGAATTTGATTACTGCTGTGTGCACGCGGCGCTGGCCATGCGCGAGGATGGCTACGAAACCATCATGATCAACTGCAACCCGGAGACCGTGTCCACCGATTACGACACCTCCGACCGGTTGTATTTCGAGCCGATCACCCTGGAAGACGTGCTGGAAATCATTCACGTCGAGCAGCCCAAGGGCGTCATCGTCCAGTACGGCGGTCAGACCCCGCTGAAGCTGGCCCGAGGCCTGGAAGCGGCGGGCGTGCCGATTATTGGCACCAGCCCGGACGCCATTGATCGTGCCGAAGACCGTGAGCGTTTCCAGCAGATGATCACCCGACTGGGGCTCAAGCAGCCTGAAAACGCCACCGTGCGCAGTCACGAGGAAGGCATTCTGGCGGCGCGCGAAATCGGCTACCCGCTGGTGGTTCGTCCCTCCTACGTTCTGGGTGGGCGCGCCATGGAGATCGTCTACGATGAAGACGAGCTGGTACGCTACATGCGCAACGCCGTGCTGGTATCCAATGACAGTCCGGTATTGCTGGACCACTTCCTGAATGCCGCCATCGAGGTGGACATCGACGCCATCTGTGACGGCAAGGACGTGGTGATTGGCGGTATCATGCAGCACATTGAACAGGCCGGCGTGCATTCCGGTGACTCCGCCTGTTCGTTGCCGCCCTACACCCTGTCCCAGCAGGTTCAGGATGAAATGCGCGACGCCGTGAAAAAGATGGCGATCGAGCTGGATGTGGTTGGCCTGATGAACGTGCAGCTGGCGTGGCAGGACGGTGAGATCTACGTCATCGAGGTCAATCCGCGTGCGTCCCGAACGGTACCGTTCGTGTCCAAGGCCATCGGGGTCTCCCTGGCCAAGGTTGCGGCCCGTGCCATGGCGGGCGTGTCGCTGGCCGATCAGGGCTTCACCAAGGAAATCATCCCGACCTACTACGCGGTGAAAGAATCGGTGTTCCCGTTCAACAAGTTCCCGGCTGTAGATCCGATCCTCGGGCCGGAGATGAAGTCGACCGGTGAGGTCATGGGGTTGGGCGACAGCTTTGACGAAGCCTTTGCCAAGGCCGCGTTGGCAGTTGGCGAGCGCCTGCCGGTTAAGGGCACGGCCTTCATGTCGGTTCGGGATGTGGACAAGCCGGGCGCCGCGAAGGTTGCGCAGGATCTGGTGGATGCCGGGTTCAAGCTGATTGCCACCACCGGAACCGCCAAGGCCCTGAAAGAGGCCGGCATTGAGGTTGAGCGGGTGAACAAGGTCCGCGAAGGGCGTCCACACATTGTGGATGCCATCAAGAATGGTCAGGTTCAGCTGATTATCAATACCACTGAAGGTCGCAAGGCGATTTCGGATTCGGCGCAGATTCGCCAGTCCGCCCTGCAGACCAAGGTGACTTACACAACGACTCTGGCAGGTGGCGAAGCCTTCTGCCGGGCCATCAAATTCGGCCCGGAGCGCACTGTACGTCGCCTCCAGGATCTTCACGCAGGAAAGTGAGACTATGGCTGACAGAGTACCGATGACTAAGGGAGGCGAGAGCAGCCTCCGCGCTGAGCTTCAAAAGCTGAAGTCTGAAGATCGCCCGCGAGTGATTGCCGCTATATCCGATGCCCGTGAGCACGGCGATCTTAAAGAAAATGCCGAATACCATGCGGCCCGTGAGCAGCAGAGCTTCATTGAGGGCCGGATCCAGGAGATCGAGGGCAAGTTGTCCGCGGCCCAGGTGATTGACGTCACCACCATGGAAAATACCGGCAAGGTGATCTTTGGTACCACGGTTCATCTGTTGAACATGGATACCGATGAGCAGGTGGTCTACCAGATCGTCGGCGAGGACGAGGCCGACATCAAGGCAGGCAAGATTTCCATTTCCTCGCCCATCGCCCGTGCCCTCGTCGGGAAGACTGAAGGGGATGTGGTGGCTATTCGGGTGCCTTCCGGCACCGTCGAATACGAAATTGAAGAGGTGGAGTACGTCTGACCCAGAGGTGCGTCCATAAAAAAGCCGGCTCGGGAATCCCCAGCCGGCTTTTTTGTGCCTGGTCGGCGCCCGCCCTCAGTTCTTGTGGCGCAGCAGGTTGGATAGCTTGGGGTTGGGCTTCTTCGCCCGACGCAGAATAACCGCGATCTTGCCGATGGACTGGACCAGTTCCGCCCCGGCTGCTTCACACAGGGCGTTGACCGCCTCCAGGCGTGCATCACGGTCCGGGTTCGCAACCTTGATCTTGATCAGTTCGTGGTCGTTCAGGGCGCGCTCCAGTTCTTCCTGGAGTCCCTCGGACAGGCCCTTGTCGCCAACGATAATGACCGGCTTCAGGTTGTGGGCGATGGCCCGGTATTCCCGGCGCTGTTCCGGTGAAAGACTCATGATGTAATCTCTTTATGGGTGCAATTAAAAAATGGTCAGCGATGTAGGCGCTGGCAAAATTCTATAATGCGCGGATTGTAACAGATCACTTCCCGGTAGAAATGGCCGTTAACACTTACGGCGAGGGAATGGGGCCGATGCCGGAACATTTGAAGGGCGGCCGGGTCAAATCGGTCGACCGGGCGTTGTAATTTCCGATTTGGCGCCCAATATGAGGGTATGGCCGCAATTTTTCAGAATTGCAGGGGCTGTCCGGGCCGACCCGAGGGTCGCTCGTTTGTGGCCGATACGGATGGGCCGTTTCTGGTGGACGGGCGTACAATTGGTGTAAGGTGTCAGAAAAGGGTGGTTCCCGAGCGGACAGCTCTTCAATTCACAGGTGATGATCCTTGAACGATATGGCAAAAAATCTGGTTCTCTGGCTAATTATAGCCGCCGTACTGCTGATGGTGTTTCAGAATTTCTCTCCCACCACCAGCGGACAGCAAGTCAATTATTCCCAGTTTGTTGAGATGGTCCAGCAGGGCCAGGTCAGCAAGGTGACAATCGATGGCCTGGAAATCCAGGGCACCCGCGGTGACGGGTCCCAGTTCCAGACCATCCGGCCGCAGGTGTCCGACAACAAGCTGATGGATGACCTCCTGGCCAACAATGTGGAAGTCATCGGTAAGGAGCCCGAGCGCCAGAGCCTGTGGACTCAGTTGCTGGTGGCGGCGTTCCCGATACTGATAATCATCGCGTTGTTCGTGTTCTTCATGCGCCAGATGCAGGGCGGCGGAGGCGGCAAAGGCCCGATGTCGTTCGGTAAGAGCAAGGCGCGCCTGATGAGCGAGGATCAGATCAAGACAACCTTCGCCGACGTGGCTGGTGTTGACGAGGCCAAGGAAGACGTCAAGGAGCTGGTGGACTTCCTGCGGGATCCGAGCAAGTTCCAGCGTCTGGGTGGCAGTATTCCGAAGGGCGTTCTCATGGTGGGGCAGCCGGGTACCGGTAAGACCCTGCTTGCCAAGGCCATCGCCGGTGAGGCGAAAGTGCCGTTCTTCTCCATTTCCGGTTCGGATTTCGTGGAGATGTTCGTGGGTGTCGGTGCCTCCCGGGTACGTGATATGTTCGAGCAGGCCAAGAAACAGAGCCCGTGCATCATCTTTATCGATGAGATCGATGCAGTCGGTCGCCATCGTGGTGCCGGCATGGGTGGCGGTCATGACGAGCGCGAGCAGACCCTGAACCAGCTGCTGGTTGAAATGGACGGGTTCGAGGGTAACGAGGGCGTCATCGTCATCGCCGCGACCAACCGTCCGGACGTTCTCGATCCGGCGCTGCTGCGCCCGGGCCGCTTTGACCGCCAGGTTGTGGTGGGTCTGCCGGACATCATCGGTCGCGAACAGATTCTGAAGGTGCACATGAAAAAAGTGCCCCTGGCGGATGGTGTCGAACCAGTCCTGATTGCCCGCGGTACGCCCGGCTTCTCCGGTGCGGACCTGGCCAACCTGGTGAACGAGGCAGCGCTCTTCGCCGCACGCCGTAACCAGCGTCTGGTGTCCATGGAGGAGTTCGAACTCGCCAAGGACAAGATCATGATGGGCGCCGAGCGCAAGTCCATGGTGATGAGCGAGAAGGAAAAGCGGAACACGGCGTACCACGAGTCGGGTCATGCCATTGTTGGTCGATTGATGCCCGAGCATGATCCGGTCTACAAGGTCAGCATTATTCCCCGTGGCCGGGCCCTGGGTGTGACCATGTTCCTGCCCGAAGAGGACAAATACAGTCACAGCAAGCGATTCCTGATCAGCTCGATCTGCAGCCTGTTTGGCGGACGGATCGCGGAAGAGCTGACTCTCGGGTTCGACGGCGTCACCACGGGTGCCTCCAACGACATCGAGCGGGCGACGAGTCTCGCCCGTAACATGGTGACCCGCTGGGGGCTGTCCGAAAAACTGGGGCCGCTTCAGTATGACACCGACAGTGAAGAGCCGTTCCTCGGTCGCTCCGCTGGTCAGTCGCAGACGGTCTACTCGCCGGAAACTGCCCAACGCATTGATGAGGAAGTGCGGAACATCATCGATGAATGCTACGAAAAGGCGCGGCAGCTTCTGATCGACAACCGCGACAAGCTCGACTTGATGGCGGATGCCCTGATGAAGTACGAAACCATCGACCGGTTCCAGATTGACGACATCATGGAAGGTCGGGTCCCGCGTCCGCCGAAAGGCTGGGGCGACAGTGGCCCGACAGGTGGCGCCAAGGTTGATGAGCCTGAGCCGGCATCCGAGCCCAAAGGCTCCGATGATGGTCGTCAGCCTGGTGTTGGTCGGCCTGCAGGCGAGCACTAACGCCACCAGCGACCCGTAGGCACTACTTTTGCGCCGCCCGGATACCGGGCGGCGTTTGTTTTTGTTTTTCACAAAAGGTTTGCTATGGACATGAATTTTGCCGGGCGGGTGCTGGATATGTCCCGCTGTCACGTAATGGGCATCCTGAACGTCACGCCGGATTCGTTTTCGGACGGCGGTCAATTCAACCGCCCAGAGGCAGCGATGGCCCGGGCCCGGCAAATGGTCGCCGATGGCGCGGCTTTTATTGATGTCGGTGGCGAATCCACCCGGCCCGGCGCCACGCCAGTCTCCGTCCAGGAAGAGCTTGATCGGGTCTGCCCGGTGGTCGAGGCCATTGTCGGGGAGTTGGACGTGGTGGTGTCGGTGGATACCAGTGCGCCGGAAGTGATGGCTGAAACGGCGCGCCTGGGGGCCGGGCTTATCAATGATGTCCGGGCGCTGCAGCGTGAGGGTGCCCCTGAAGCCGCGGCAAAGGCCGATATACCGGTCTGCATCATGCACATTCAGGGGGAGCCGGACACCATGCAGGATCGCCCGGAGTACCGAAATGTCTGCCGGGATGTCAGTTCCTTTCTGACCGAGCGCATGCGAGTGGCTGAGCGTGCCGGCGTGCGACCCGAGAACATTATCCTGGATCCGGGATTCGGTTTTGGCAAAACCGTGGCGCACAACTTCCGATTACTCTCCGCCCTGGAACAGTTGCATGTGTTGGGGCACCCCTTGCTCATCGGTATTTCCCGGAAATCCATGCTGGGCGCGGTCACCGGCCGCGAGGTAAATGAACGGTTGCCCGCAAGCCTCGCCGCCGCGACAATATCAGCCATGAAAGGGGCCAGCATCATTCGGGTGCATGATGTCCGCGAAACAGTGGATGCCGTCAAGGTTGTGACGGCAATGAGGGAGGGGCGTTAATGTCCGCGAGAAAGTATTTCGGCACCGACGGGATTCGGGGTCGGGTCGGCGAGTCACCAATTACACCGGAATTCATGCTGCGTTTGGGCTGGGCGGCGGGCCAGGCCTTCAAGCGTGATGGTCAGCGCAACAGCGTGCTGATCGGCAAAGATACCCGCCTCTCGGGTTACATGTTTGAGTCGGCCCTGGAAGCCGGCCTTTCTGCGGCCGGTGTCGACGTCAAATTGCTGGGGCCGATGCCGACGCCCGCCATTGCCTATCTCACCCGCACGTTTCGGGCGTCCGCAGGCATCGTCATCAGCGCTTCCCACAATCCGCACCATGACAACGGTATCAAGTTCTTCTCGCCCGCCGGGACCAAACTCGACGATGCCCTGGAGGAAGAGATTGAGCGATGGCTCGACAAGTCCGTTGAGGTTTGCGATGCGAAAGAACTGGGCAAGGCTTCCCGGGTGGATGATGCCCCGGGGCGGTACGTTGAGTTTTGTAAAAGTACAGTGCCCAACGAATTCACGCTCGACGATATGAAGATCGTCCTCGACTGCGCCCACGGTGCAACCTACCACGTGGCCCCAAAGGTGTTCCGTGAACTGGGGGCGACCGTATCGGTGATTGGCGGGGAGCCGGATGGCCTAAACATCAACCTGAACGTCGGGTCCACACACCTGGATGGCCTCAAGAAGGCGGTGGTTGAAAAAGGCGCTGATCTCGGTATCGCCTTTGACGGCGATGGCGACCGGGTGTTGATGGTCGATCGAGACGGGTCTGAAGTGGACGGCGACGAGCTGTTGTATGTCATTGCGTCCCAGCGTTTCGCCGAGGGGCGGCTCAAGGGCGGTGTGGTTGGCACGTTGATGACCAATCTCGGTGTTGAGCTTGCCTTGCGGGAGCAGGGTATTGAGTTTGAACGCGCCAAGGTGGGTGACCGGTATGTGATGGAGCGGTTGCTGGCGAACAACTGGGTGCTCGGCGGCGAGGGCTCGGGGCACATGGTGATCCGGGACTGTACCAGCACCGGTGATGGTATTGTCTCGGCCCTGCAGGTTCTGCTCGCGGTCCACAAGTCCGGTAAAACGCTGGCGGAATTGCGTCAGGGCATGAGCAAGCTGCCCCAAACCATGGTGAATGTCCGGATTGCGGAACGCTTTGACCCCCTTGCGCGGGAAGATATTGTGGCGGCGGTTCGCAAGGCCGAGGCCGAACTCGGCGAAGCCGGTCGGGTGTTGCTGCGGGCCTCAGGCACCGAGCCGCTCATCCGTGTGATGACCGAAGGGCAGGATGCGGCGGAGATTGACCGCATCGCCCAGGAACTGGCTGCGGTGGTAAAGGCTTCCGCCGCATAATTTTGTATTTTCAGGCGGTTGTCTGTCGGGAGGGACTGCTGTATAGTTCGCCCTCCCTCGGATTTGGGAACTGTTATGCGTCGTAAGATCGTAGCCGGAAACTGGAAGATGAACGGGTCGAAAGACCTGGCCAAGAACCTTGTTGGCCATATCCAGGCGGAGGTCGGCTCACTTGATAATGGCGTGGAGGTTGTTATTATCCCTCCCGCAATCTATGTCAGGGATGTCGCAGAGCAGTCAGGCAGTGAGTTGGCTGTCGGGGTCCAGAACGTGGGTCAGTGGCAGTCAGGAGCCTACACCGGAGAGATTTCTGCGGAGATGGCGAAAGATCAAGGCTGTCACTATGCCCTGGTTGGTCACTCGGAGCGGCGCCAGTTGTTTGGCGAAAGCGACGATGTGGTGGCGGCCAAGGTAGAGCGGTTGACGTCCTGTGGTCTCACGGCCGTTGTCTGTGTCGGGGAAACCCTTGAAGAGCGCGAAAGCGGCCGGGCTGAAGCGGTGGTAGCGTCTCAGGTCAAGAAAGGGTTGGCCAATGTGGCTGCCGACCAGTGGGGCAGGATTGTGGTGGCGTATGAGCCGGTCTGGGCA
Source organism: Marinobacter arenosus (assembly GCF_019264345.1). Taxonomy (NCBI): domain Bacteria; kingdom Pseudomonadati; phylum Pseudomonadota; class Gammaproteobacteria; order Pseudomonadales; family Marinobacteraceae; genus Marinobacter; species Marinobacter arenosus. Next base: position 1,770,231 of record NZ_JAHVAO010000001.1, on the reverse strand, counting down.
ATCGGTACCGGCAAGACGGCCACCGCAGAAGATGCCCAGGCAATGCATGCCTCGATCCGCGGGGTGCTTGCCGAGATTGGCGCGCCGGCCGAAAGCATTTCGCTGCTTTACGGCGGCAGTGTAAAAGCGGATAATGCAGCGGCGCTTTTTGCCGAGCCGGATATAGACGGCGGTTTAATCGGCGGGGCGTCCCTGGTAGCAGAAGATTTTGTGAGTATTTGCCGGTCCATTCCGGCGGGTACCAACAGTTAAAGGTTCGCGAGAGTCGATATGGATTGGATGGAAACACTGGTAGTCGTTGTGCACGTGGTAATCGCGGTGGCGCTGGTGGGTCTTGTTCTGATCCAGCAGGGCAAGGGCGCGGATGCCGGCGCTGCATTCGGTGGCGGCGCATCTCAGACGGTATTCGGCAGTCAGGGTAGTGGTAGTTTCCTGACGCGCTTTACGACGATTCTTGCGATCATCTTTTTTGTGACAAGTTTTTCGCTGGCGGTATTTGCCAAGCAGCGCGCCGAGGTGGCGGGTGAAGCTGGAATTCCTGTAGTTGAGGAATCCCGGGAAGCCGCACCGACAGAGCAGGCGGCTGAGGGTGAATCAGCGCCGGACAGCGAGACCGAGAGCAGGGAGTCTGATCTCCCTGAGCTCGAGTAAGAGTGTTGCCCGGGTGGTGGAACTGGTAGACACGCTATCTTGAGGGGGTAGTGGCGAAAGCCGTGCCGGTTCGAGTCCGGCCCCGGGCACCATATAAGAAAAAACGGCTTGGAATCTCCAGGCCGTTTTTTTTGGTCAGTCCTTGACCAGTTCCTCCGGCGTCTCTATACTCCGGCGGATATTGGAGCCAGCGGGCGAAAGCGCGCAGGTTTCTGGCAGGCCAGGTGTCTGTCAGCAGGAAGCGGTTCACCGGTTTGCTTCCTGTGAGTTCTTGCAACAAAGGGCCCCATTTTCAGGGGCTTTTTGATTAAGGGGCCTGGCGCATCAGGCCCTGGTGCATATAAAGGGCTGATCAACAGCCCTTTTTTTGTTTTTGGGGCCGGTAAATTTGAGAACGGAGACGGCATAACTTGTCAGCCAAGCTTAAGCAACTGGAAGACATCCTTCGGCCGGTGGTCGAGGGCCTGGGCTATGAGTTCTGGGGCCTTGAATATCGCTCGCAGGGTCATCACTCGAAGCTGCGGGTGTTTATCGATGATGTCGAGAAGGGCATTTCGGTCGAAGACTGCGAAAAGGTCAGTCGTCAGATCAGCGGTGTGATGGACGTGGAAGACCCCATCCAGTCGGAATACACGCTGGAGGTTTCCTCGCCCGGAATGGATCGGCCGCTGTTTCGGCTGGAACAGTACGAAGCCTTTGCGGGCCATCAGGTCCAGATCCGGTTGCGCATGGCGTTTGAGGGCCGTCGCAAGTTCCAGGGTCTGATCAAGGGCATTGAAGGTGATGATGTGATTGTGGTGGTTGACGACCACGAGTATCTGCTGCCGTTTGATAGCATCGAGCGCGCAAACATCATCCCGGTATTTGAATAAACTCATCTGAATAAAGTCAGTGGACGCACAGTTTATCTTGAGGGCAGGGCAATCGAATGAGTAAAGAGATCTTGCTGGTGGTTGAATCCGTCTCGAACGAGAAGGGAGTCGAGAAGGATGTGATTTTCGAGGCGATCGAGCTTGCGCTCGCCACCGCTGCCAAAAAACGGTACGAGGACGAGGAAGCCGATATCCGCGTTTCCATTGATCGTCGCACCGGCGAATACGAAACGTTCCGTCGCTGGCTGGTCGTTGATAACGATGCAGTCCCGGCCCTCGGTACCGAGCTGACCTTGCAGGAAGCCGAGGAGATCGACAGCAACCTGAAGCCGGGCGACATCTACGAAGAGAAAACCGAATCCGTGGCTTTCGGTCGGATTGGTGCCCAGGCGGCCAAGCAGATCATTTTCCAGAAGGTCCGGGAAGCCGAGCGCACCAAGATTGTCGACAGCTACCGGGATCGTGTCGGTGAGCTGGTGTCGGGCACCGTCAAGAAGGTTACCCGTGATAACGTTATCGTGGACCTGGGTTCGAATGCGGAAGCACTGCTGCCCCGGGAAAACCTGATTCCTCGTGAGACGTTCCGGATGGGCGATCGGGTTCGTTCGCTGCTTCTGGAAATTCGCACCGACCACCGCGGGCCTCAGTTGATTCTGAGCCGAAGCGCCCCGCAGATGTTGATCGAACTGTTCCGCATCGAAGTGCCGGAGATCGCCGAAGATCTGATCGAAATCCGCGGTGCTGCTCGAGACCCGGGCTCCCGGGCCAAAATCGCCGTCAAAACCAACGATCGCCGGATCGACCCGGTTGGTGCCTGTGTCGGTATGCGAGGTTCTCGTGTGCAGGCGGTGTCCAATGAGTTGGGCGGTGAGCGGGTCGATATCGTGCTTTGGGATGACAACCCCGCCCAGTTGGTGATCAATGCCATGGCACCGGCCGAGGTTGCCTCCATTGTTATGGATGAAGACCGTCACACCATGGAGGTCGCGGTCGGAGAAGATAACCTGGCACAGGCAATCGGACGTAACGGGCAGAATGTCCGCCTGGCGACTGAGTTGACTGGCTGGACCCTGAACGTAATGACCGAAGAAGAAGCCGGTGAGCGTCAGGAACAAGAGTACAATCGTCTGGTGGATCACTTCACCAGCAATCTGGATGTGGACGATGAATTCGCTGGCGTCCTGATTGATGAAGGCTTTACGTCCATCGAAGAAGTCGCCTATGTGCCGATGGAAGAGATGCTGGCGATCGAGGGCTTTGACGAAGAGACCGTCACAGAGCTGCGTCGACGCGCCAAGGACGTACTGTTGAACCAGGCGTTGGCAAGCGAGGAAGCGCTCGAGGGTGCCGAACCGGCAGAAGATCTTCTGGCAATGGATGGCATGGACCGCAGCCTGGCGTTCAAGCTGGCTGGTATGGGCGTGCGCACGATGGAAGATCTGGCGGAGCAGTCGGTAGGTGATCTGCTCGAGATTGAAGGTATGGATGAAGAGCGTGCGGGTCAGTTGATCATGACCGCACGTGCCCCCTGGTTTGAAGACCAGGCTTAATTCGGGAGGAGGACCAGTATGGCTGAAGTAACGGTAAAACAACTGGCCGATGACGTAGGCGCTCCCGTGGATCGTTTGCTGAAGCAGATCGTGGAAGCGGGCCTCAAGGCCCGTTCCGAAACCGATTCTGTGTCCAGCGATGAGAAGCAGCAGTTGCTGGCCTATTTGAGAAAGAACCACGGTGAGGCGGACTCAGAACCCCGCAAAATCACCCTGAAGCGGAAAACCACAACCACGCTGAAGGCGGGCAAGGCCAAGACCGTCAACGTGGAGGTTCGCAAGCGCCGGACCTATATCAAGCGTGCCGAATTGCAGCCTGAGGCTGAAGCGCCTCAGCCAGAAGTGCCTGAGGAAGAACCAAAGCAGGCGTCCGCGCCGGTAGCAGAAACACCTGTTACCCCTGAACCGGCACCCAAGGCAGAACCTGAAGCCGCTGAGAAGCCGGCGGCGGCCGAGCCAGTGGCTGAAGAAAAGCCCAAGAAGGCGGTTGAGCCAGAGCCGATTCCGGCACCCGAGGATATGCCTATCCCGCCGCCTGAAGGCGAAGGAAAGGATCGGAAGCCGAAAAAGAAAAAGGAAAAAGCTCGCGAGCGCGGCGATGAGATTGAAGAAGGCAAGCCGAAGAAGAAGTCGGCGGGCCATCGTGGTCCACGCAGCCGCCCGGTGGATGAGCCTCTGGTGATTTCCGAGGACGAGGAAGATACCACCCTGCGTAAGCCGCTGCGTGCGAAAAAGAAACCCAAAGAGAAGCGTCATGGCTTCGAGAGGCCGACCAAACCAATGGTCAGAGAAGTAGAGATTCCCGAAACGATCACCGTAGGTGACCTTGCCCAGCGTATGGCGGTCAAGGCCGCCGACGTCATCAAGACCTTGATGGGCATGGGCGTAATGACCACCATCAATCAGGCTCTCGATCAGGAAACCGCCGTTCTGGTTACCGAAGAACTGGGTCACAAGGCGAAGACCGTCAGTGAAGACGCGTTTGAAGAGGAAGTGCTGAGCGAGTTCTCCTTCGAAGGTGGCGAGAAGACCAAGCGTGCACCGGTCGTGAGTGTTATGGGTCACGTTGACCATGGTAAGACGTCACTGCTGGACTACATTCGCCGCACCAAGGTTGCCTCCGGCGAGTCCGGTGGTATTACCCAGCACATCGGTGCTTACCACGTCGAGACCGATCACGGCATGGTGTCGTTCCTGGATACCCCGGGTCACGCGGCGTTTACCGCCATGCGTGCTCGTGGTGCCCAGTGCACCGATATCGTGATCCTGGTTGTCGCCGCGGATGACGGCGTTATGCCTCAGACCAAAGAAGCGGTACAGCACGCGCGCTCCGCCGGCGTTCCGATCGTTGTTGCCATCAACAAGATGGATAAGGAAGCGGCTGACCCTGATCGCATCAAGAGCGAGCTGGCGGCCCTGGAAGTTGTGCCGGAAGACTGGGGTGGCGACATCCAGTTTGTGCCCGTCTCGGCCCACACCGGCGACGGTATCGATGCGCTGCTCGAAGCGGTACTGCTGCAGTCCGAAATCCTCGAGCTGGAAGCGTCTCCGGATGCGCCTGCCAAGGGTGTTGTGGTTGAGTCCAGCCTTGAGCGGGGCCGTGGTTCCGTAGCGACGGTTCTGGTTCAGAACGGTACCCTGCGCCAGGGCGACATGGTCGTGGCCGGTTCCTACTTCGGTAAGGTCCGCGCGATGACTGACGAAGCCGGCAAACAGACCAAAGAAGCGGGTCCGTCGATTCCGGTCGAGATTCTGGGCCTCAATGGCACGCCGGACGCCGGTGATGAGTTCTTCGCCGTCGCCGACGAGAAGAAGGCGAAGGAATTGGCGGAGTTCCGTCAGACCCGCGAGCGCGAGCAGCGCCTCCAGCGACAGCAGGCGGCCAAGCTCGAGAACCTGTTCGAGAACATGGGCAAGGACGAGGTCAAAACCCTCAATGTCGTGCTCAAGACCGACGTGCGTGGCTCACTGGAGGCCATCTCCAAGGCCCTGCAGGACCTGGGTAACGAGGAGGTTCAGGTCAAGATCGTGTCGTCCGGCGTGGGTGGTATTGCCGAGACCGACATCAGTCTGGCCATGGCGACCAATGCGGTCATCTTCGGCTTCAATGTTCGCGCCGACGCGGCATCCAAGCGCCTGGTTGAGCAGGAAGGCCTGGATCTGCGCTACTACAGCATCATCTACAACCTGATCGATGATGTGAAAGCCGCCCTGACCGGCATGCTGGCGCCGGAATTCCGCGAGGATATCGTCGGTATCGCCGACGTGCGGGACGTGTTCCGTTCGCCGAAGTTTGGCCAGGTTGCCGGCTGTATGGTGACGGAAGGCACGGTTTACCGTAACAAGCCGATTCGCGTCCTGCGGGACAACGTGGTGATCTTTGAAGGCGAGCTGGAATCCCTGCGTCGCTTCAAGGACGACGTCCCCGAGGTCCGCAATGGCATGGAGTGTGGTATCGGTGTGAAAGGCTACGACGTCAAGGTCGGTGACCAGATCGAAGTCTTCGACCGCGTTCGGGTTGAGCGCAAGCTCGAATCCACGGGGGCCTGATGCCAAGAGAGTTCAGTCGTATTGATCGCATCGGCGATCAGATGCAGCGTGAACTGGCCCAGCTGATCCAGCGGGAGGTCAAAGACCCGCGGGTCGGCCTGGTGACGGTTAATGCGGTAAAAGTGAGCCGGGACCTCGGTTATGCCGATGTTTACGTGTCGCTGTTGTCCACCGAGGAGTTGACCGAGGAGTCGCCTGAGGTGCAGGACTCCCTCAAGGTGCTGGCCAAGGCGTCCGGCTTTCTTCGAGGGCAGGTCGGGCGGGCCATGAAGCTGCGGGTTGTCCCCCAGCTTCGATTCCACTTCGACACCCTGCAGGGCTACAGTCGCAAGATGGACAGTCTGATCAAGAAGGCGGTGGGCGAAAAACCCGCTGTGCCCAAAGACGACAATGATGATCCGGTCTCTGGCAATCCGGAGCGGGACGCTTGAGTCGTCGGCGTAAGGGCCGGGACGTCAACGGCATTCTGGTCATCGACAAGCCGCAGGGTGTGACATCCAATGGCATCCTGCAGCAGGTCAAGCGCCTGTACGGGGCCGCCAAGGCTGGTCACACGGGGGCACTGGATCCGTTGGCAACCGGTGTGCTGCCGCTGTGTTTCGGCGAGGCCACCAAGTTCTCCCAGATGATGCTGGACAGCGACAAGGCCTACATCGCGACCGCCCGGCTGGGTGTTCGGACTGAAACCGGTGACAGCGAAGGCGCGGTGGTCGAGGAAAAGCCCGTTACCGCAGACCTGTCGCCGGAGCATCTGGAATCGGTTCTGGACGGCTTTCGCGGTGACATCCAGCAGGTTCCTTCCATGTATTCGGCTCTCAAGCATAAGGGGCGCCCCCTCTACGAATACGCCCGGGAGGGGATCGAGGTTGAACGACCGGCCCGTCCGGTGACCATCTACGACCTGACGCTCCTCGCCGTGCGGGACAACGAGCTTGATCTCGCTGTCAGTTGCACCAAGGGTACGTACATTCGCTCACTGGTTGAGGATATCGGGCTGGCACTGGGGTGTGGTGCCCATGTCACGGCTTTGCGCCGGACCATGGCGTCGGGCTTTACTCTCGACAACGCCCATCAGGTCCCGGAACTGGAGGCAATGCGCGAGCGTGGCGAGAGTCTGGATGGGCTGTTGGTTGCCCCGGATGCCGCACTGTCGATGTTCCCGGACGTGAAGCTGGCCGGTCCGTCGCTGGTGTCGATATTGAACGGACAACCGGTTAGAATATCCGGTCAATCTCAGGAGGGCTTCGTGCGCGTCTATGGCAACGAAGGCTTTGTGGGATTGGCGGAAGCAATCGCCGAAGGTGACGGGGTCAAGCTGGTCCCGCGCCGATTGGTGAAGAGCAGCGACAAACGCTAGACGTGTCGCTGGTTAGCCGGGCTGTAGAGATGCGCGGTTCGGCTGTATTCGAGAGCATCGCAAACAATGAGGTGAAATATGGCACTTTCTGCCAGTGAGAAGTCACAGATCGTTAAGGATTTTCAGCAAGGTGAGGGCGATACCGGTTCTCCTGAAGTTCAGGTTGCACTGCTGAGCGCCAACATCAACAAGCTGCAGGATCACTTCAAGACCAACAAGCAGGATCACCATTCCCGCCGTGGTCTGATCCGGATGGTAAACCAGCGTCGTAAACTGCTGGACTACCTGAAGCGCAAGAACGCTGACCGTTACCTGGAACTGATCCAGCGTCTGGGTCTGCGTCGCTAATCCGGTCTTTTCGACCTGAAGGCTGCTTCCGGCTCCGGCCGGGGCACGCCGACAACCGGCGGAACCGTTTCTGGTTCCGCCGGTTGTGCTTTTCACCCGAAATGCCGCAGTTGATGTGTCGGTGACGTCGAAGGATTCCCTGTCGTAATGGAAAGCCGAAATTGATAGCAGGTTGTTGAAAAGCCCGGGCGAGCCACTTTTGCACGTCCTTTGTCTTACCGGGGTTTTGCAACAGCCTGTTAGCTTTCAGACGGGTTGCCTTTCGATTCACATGACCAACTCCGGCGGCCGACGATCGAACGCATGGGCGTTACGATTGAATCAAACTGGAATAGTGAGTTACTAGGAGTTTTTTGTGGATCTGAAACCTTTCAAGAAATCATTCGAGCTTGGCGGCAAGACCGTCACTCTGGAAACCGGTCGCATCGCCCGCCAGGCTACCGGTGCCGTTCTGGTCACCATCGACGACGTATCCGTGCTGGGTACGGTCGTAGGTGCGAAGGAGCCGAAGCCGGGCCAGGGGTTTTTCCCGCTGACCGTTAACTACACCGAAAAGACCTACGCCGTTGGCAAGATCCCCGGTGGTTTCTTCAAGCGTGAAGGCCGTCCTTCCGAGAAGGAAACCCTGACCTCGCGTCTGATCGACCGTCCGATCCGTCCGTTGTTCCCCAATGGCTACATGAACGAAGTCCAGGTTGTCCTGACCGTGATGTCCGCCAACAAGACCCAGGATCCGGACATCGCTGCCATGCTGGCCGCATCCGCTGCCCTGGCCATTTCCGGCATTCCGTTCGACGGCCCGATTGGCGCCTCTCGCGTTGCGTTTACCAATGAGCGCGGTTACTTCCTGAACCCGACTTTCGAAGAGCTCGAAACCTCCCTGCTGGACATGGTCGTTGCCGGTACCGAGGACGCGGTACTGATGGTCGAATCCGAAGCCAAGGGGCTGACCGAAGACCAGATGCTCGGTGGTGTTCTGTTCGCGCACCAGGAAATGCAGGTTGCCATTAGCGCCATCAAGGAATTCGCCGCCGAGATTGGCAAGCCGCGCTGGGAATGGCAGCCAGAGACCGAGAACACCGAGCTGCTGAACGCCATCAAGGGCGAGTTCGCGTCCGCGATCGAAGAAGCCTACAGCATCCGTGACAAGATGGAGCGCTATGCGCGTCTGGGCGAGATCAAAGCGGCTGCGGTTGAGAAGTTTGCCGGCGAAGAGGAAGGTCAGCCGACTTCGGAAGAGGTCAAGAAGTACTTCGGCAAGATCGAGAAGACCGTCGTTCGCCAGCAGGTTATCGATGGCAAGCCGCGTATCGACGGCCGCGACAACAAGACCGTTCGTCCGATCGAGATTGAAGTTGGCGTTCTGCCGAGCACCCACGGTTCGGCCCTGTTCACCCGTGGTGAAACCCAGGCCATCGTGACCGCAACGCTGGGCACTGCCCGCGACATGCAGATCATCGATGCCCTGGAAGGTGAGCGCAAGGATCCGTTCCTGTTCCACTACAACTTCCCTCCGTACTCCGTAGGCGAAGCCGGCCGTATGGGCAGCCCGGGTCGTCGTGAGATTGGTCACGGCCGTCTGGCGAAGCGCGGTGTTGCCGCGGTTATGCCGACCATCGAAGAATTCCCGTACACCATCCGCGCGGTTTCCGAGATCACTGAATCCAACGGTTCCAGCTCGATGGCGTCGGTCTGTGGCTCAAGTCTGGCGCTGATGGACGCGGGTGTGCCGCTGAAGGCGCCGGTTGCCGGTATCGCCATGGGTCTGGTCAAGGAAGGCGATAAGTTTGCCGTTCTGACCGACATCCTGGGTGACGAGGATCACCTGGGTGACATGGACTTCAAGGTTGCCGGTACCAAAGACGGTGTTACTGCCCTGCAGATGGACATCAAGATCAACGGCATCACCGACGAGATCATGGAACTGGCCCTGGAGCAGGCTCACGAGGCACGTCTGCACATCCTGGGTGAGATGAACAAGGTCATTGCCGAGTCGCGTCCGGAGCTGTCTGCCCGTGCACCGAGCATCACCACCATCAAGATCAACCCGGACAAGATCCGTGACGTTATCGGTAAGGGTGGCGCAACCATCCGTTCTATCTGTGACGAAACCGGCGCGTCGATTGATCTGGACGACGATGGCAACGTGAAGATTTACGCGGACAACCAGGAAGCGGCGCAGGCTGCCGTTAACCGGGTTAAGGAAATCACCGCGGAAATCGAGGTTGGCGCGATCTACAAGGGTCGTGTTGAGCGCATCGTGGACTTCGGTGCATTCGTTAACATCCTGCCCGGCAAGGATGGTCTGGTGCACATCTCCCAGATTTCCGAGCGCCGCATTGAGAACGTAACTGACGAGCTGAGCGAAGGTCAGGAAGTTCTGGTCAAGGTCCTGGATGTGGACAACCGTGGTCGCGTTAAGCTGTCCATGAAGGAAGTCCAGGAAGGCGAGCAGCCGACCGACTTCTCTGCCTGATAGCAAACCGCTAGACGGCATTCAACAACCCGCCTTTCCCCTGGGATTGGCGGGTTTTTGGTTTTTGGGGTAGCCCCTATTAAGAGATGCTCGTCAAAACACGCTCCAAGCACATCCATGTGGGCTTGTTTCGGGCCGTCCTTGGCCCTCAACAGTTTTGAAAAGCCTCTTTTAATAGCGGCCTAGAATTGGTCTTTGGCCCGCGATAGAAAGTCCAGAACGGTTTCCTTGTAGGCAGGAATCACAAACGTGGCTGCGTGCGGAGTATCGGTCTGCAGGAACTCTTTCGGCTCGTCAGCCGCTTTGTAGAGCTCCTTGCCGTGATGGTAGGGGATGATGCCATCACGAACGCTGTGGATGATCAGCGTGGGTACAGGGCTGATGTCGTTGATGTGGTCGACGCCCTCATAGGTTCCGGGAATGGTCCAGCTCAGGGGGGCCTGGAATAGCCAGGTCAGCCAGAAACTGTCCAGCTTTTCCCGGGCGATGCCTCGAAAGCCCGAGAAGGTGCCATCCAGCACCACCCCCCGAATTTCAGGCTTCCTGTCCCGTTTCACCCATTCGCTGGCCAAGGGAATGCCAAGCGCACCTCCCAGGCTCTGGCCAAGGAGAAACACCGGGGTGTCTTCGGTCTCGGGTTTTGCTGCCAGCCATCGTATGCCGGTTTCGACATCGTGAAGGGCGCCTTCAATGTCCGGTGCCCCCGTGGACTTGCCATAGCCCCGGTAGTCGATCGCGAAGACGTTGTAGCCTTCCGAGGGTAACCAGGCAACGTTGAGGATGTGGCTGCTGATGTTCTGGGCGTTACCGTGGAGGAAGTAGACGGTACCCCGGGTGTCTTCCGGGGCGGTTTCTGCGGGCAGCCACCAGCCATGTAGGGTTTCACCGTCGGGCGTATCGAGGTAAACGTCCTCGTACGCCAGGTTCAGTCGGTCCGGGGTGATGTAGGTGACCTTGTCGGGAAAGAAGAAGACACTGCTACAGCCGCCCATCAAGAGGGCGACCGTCAGCAATGCCAAGGGCCGCGCGCAGGCCCTGAGTCTCGTTGCCGTTAAAAGTAGGCGTGCAGTCCGGTTTGCCATGTGCTCTGGTACCTGTCGTAGTGGTCTTCCCGGGTGAATTCGGCAAACACGCTGAAGTCCCGTCCGAGGTGCCAGTTGCCGCGGGCATAGACCTGGTCTTGTCGATGCTGGCTGCTGACAATCCAGGCCTTGGTCCGGGTGCCGGCCAACAGGCTGAACCGGTTGTTCTGGTGCAGCAGGCCCAGATCGGCGCCCGGCGCCGCGTCGTAACCCCGGCGGAGGTCGTCGTCAATTTCAAGGTCGGCCGTGGCAATGGCGAAAGCCTGAATCTGTTTGCCGAGCATCCAGCTACCGCCGGCGCCGCCTTCGAGATAAGGCGTCAGAACCCGCATGGTCCCCGTGTCGGTGCGACGACCGCCAAAGCCGACCTGCCAGGACAGCGGCGAGAAGAACTGGTTCCTCGGGCTCAGGGAGCGGATTTCCACGCCGATCAGCTGTTCCAGTTGCAGTTCATCGTTGTCGGTGTAATAGCGCGCATCCAGCCGAAGAAACTGCAGTTGCGCTCCGGCGCGGTATCCGGCCGGGGGATCGAGAACGTCGTGGTAGGCAGGCCGGAGCGTCAGTTGGGTGAATTCCCGGTGGGCCAGCTGTCCGGCCCCCAGACTGGCCCGGAAGGTGTCGTGTCCCTGGTCGTCCCGGATCTTAGGCTCGGGAGGTGGCGCCGGCGCTTCGGCGTTGTCGATTCTGCTGCGCTCGGTCAGAAGCTCGTGGGACAGGGGCGCGGCGAATTCACGAGGCCAGCCATCGGCCTCGCTCTGATAGCGAACGTAGTCGTAGGTGGCGTCCAGTACATGGGCCCGCTCCTCGGGACTGAGCACTCGGACTTCTTCCGCGCCCGGTTCGACGTAGCCGTTGGCCACTGCAGCAGCCAGGGTTTGATGGTCGTCCGGCAGGGTCTCAAGGCTGTAGGCCACCGAGGTGGCCGCGGATGGACGGTAATAAACCCCGGCGACCAGGTCCTTGTCGACAACCCAGCGAACGGTATCCGAGGGAATGGCGTGGGTGCTCACCTCATCCAGAAGGTCGGTGCCCGGCCGCGCCACATCAATCAGCGCCAGCAGGCGGTAGGCGCAGTTCTCGTCAAAGAAGTAGTAATCGAAGTTATGGTCCCGGATTTCCCAGGCATGCGCCAGCATCAGGTCGACTTCGGGTTGTGTCAGGTTGAGCTTGTACTCCCAGAGATCCCGATGTTCGATGTCCGAATAAAGGCGGATCTTTTCGTAGTAGGGCTGCACCGTGGTAATGCCCGGGTAACCCCCGAAAATGCCCTTGTAGGCAAACAGTATTTCGCTGTCGTGTGCAGCAGCATCCGCGGCATAGGAAATGGTGTTGGCCAGCAGCAGGTTGGTTTCCGCGTCTTCCTGGGGCGGATCGAGTCTCAGGAAGGTATGTCCAAACATGGAAGACGGGCTGTTCAGGTACGAGGCGGCAAACACCAGCGTGACGGTCTCGGTATTGAGGGTCTCGGTCCATTCCTCATAGGCCGGACAGTTCACGCCGGGTAACGAGAGTTCAAGTTTCTTCCTTAGCCACGTCGTTCGTGCCGGGAAACGGCACTGGGCATGCCCATTGCCATCGCCGGGGCGCTGGATCGCGGCGAGCGTCGCCTCCAGTTCGGATTGCGGGGAATGTTTGCCGTCGCCACTCAGAAAAAAGTCGGGGTCATCGGCCTGGCTGGTGAAACCGCTTCCCAGGGTGTCGGGTTGGTAGTGGCCCAGAGTCAGCCAGGCCGGGTCCTGAGAGAGCGTTTGGATGTCCCGGGGTGTGTCTGCCTGAACAGGCACAGTGAGGGCCAGCCAGAACAAGGCTGGCCCAAGGCGAAGCATATAGCCCATGGGTGTTTGAAGCGTCCGGATCTGAGAGCGAATGGGTCAGGATTGTGCGCCGTCCCTGGCGCATGAGCGTCCCTGTACGAGGCAGAATTACGCTGCGACGTATTTGCTCAGTGAGTCGTTCTGCTCAAGGAGGGCAACGATGGCGTCGACCGCTTCGCCGGAGGTGGTGTCAGAGCTCGGGAAGATGGTGGCAAAGTTGTCCTGCAGGACTTTACGGAATGTGTCACGGTCAGCTGCATCAACGCCGAGGAGAACCGCCAGGGTGTCGAGGTTCTCGCCGTTGCCACGGGACATGTCACGGGCAACCTTGTCGATGTTGCTATCCATGTACATAGCCATGGACTGGACCGCCTGGTTGGTCTGACAACCCAGGGTACCGGTGGTCATACCGAAGGTCTGGTTGCCAAAGGTGCCGTTGGTTGTGGCGGCGAGGACGTGAGGAGCAATACCGGATTGTCCTTTCCAGACCATTGCGCCAATGCCACAGCCGGGCTGTGCGAACGCCATGGAGGAAGCTCCGAGAAGAATTGCGCCTGCGATCAGTTTTTTCATTATCCACTCCTTTGTGTGGTTTAGCTGTCGTCGCATACCGCACCACCAGCTGGGTGAACTGGCGGCAATGCGGGAACGGCCCTGACTGGTTTCTATGGAGACAGGATGACCGTTCCACTGAGTATAGTGCAAATCCTGAAATCGCAAGCGTAAAGTTATGTGAGTAATTGATTTGGCCGCGAAATTTCCCGGAACTGTGGAATTGCGCAGGGACTGGACACAAAAAAGCCGGCGCCTGATGGTCACAGGGGCCGGCTTGGTCTGCACGTTGGCTGAAGAGGCGTCAGCCCCCGAGGTAGGCGTTCTGGACGTCCGGATTGGCCAGCAGGTTCTTGCCGGTATCCTGCAGGCGGATCTTGCCGGTCTCCAGCACGTAGCCCCGGTCTGCCAGGTTCAGCGCCTGATGGGCGTTCTGTTCGACCAGAAACACGGTAATGCCTTCGTCCCGGAGGTGCCCGATGATCTCAAAGATCTGTTTGATCACCAGCGGTGCCAGGCCCAGCGAGGGCTCGTCCAGAATGATCATGTTGGGCTTGCTCATCAGGGCGCGTCCGATGGCGAGCATCTGCTGCTCGCCGCCGGACATGGTGCCGGCACGCTGGTGTTCACGCTCTTTCAGCCGGGGAAAGAGTTCGTACACGTGGTCCTGGCTCTTGCGGATCTCGGCCTTGGTGTTGAAGAACCCGCCCATGTGCAGGTTCTCTTCCACCGTCAGCCCGGAAAAGATCCGCCGCCCTTCCGGGACAATGGCGATTCCGGAGCGCATGATCTCCGCCGTTGGCTGCCGGGTAATGTCCCGGCCTTCGAGGATAACGCGCCCGGAACTGGCCTGGGGGTTGCCGCAAACGGTCATCAGCAGAGTCGTTTTGCCGGCACCGTTGGCTCCGATCAGGGATACGATTTCGCCTTTTTTGACCTCGACAGAGACCCCGTGCAGGGCCTCGATCTTGCCATAGTGGGTGTGGACATCTTCTAGTACAAGCATGGTTCTTCCTCAGGCCTCGCCCAGGTAGGCTTTGATCACGTCGTCGTTCTGGCGGATCTCGTCCGGTGTGCCACTGGCCAGGGGACGCCCCTGGTTGATGACGTTGATCCGGTCGGAGATGTCCATCACCAGGCTCATGTCGTGCTCAATCAGCACCACGGAAACGCAGTAGTCCTCTTTCAGGCTGACAATCAGCTGATTGAGATCCTTGGTTTCCGCCGGGTTGAGGCCCGCAGCCGGTTCATCCAGCATCAGCAGCTTGGGCTCGGTGACCATGCAGCGGGCAATTTCCAGCCGGCGCTGCTGGCCGTAGGCCAGGTTGCCGGCTTCCCGGTTGGCCAGATCCATCAGGCCCACCCGGTCCAGCCAGTAGGCGGCCCGATCCAGCGATTTCTGCTCCCGTTCACGGTAACTCGGGGTCTTCAGCAGGCCGGCGACCAGGTTGGTGTTCAGGTGCCGATGCTGGGCAACCAGCAGGTTTTCCACCACGGTCATCTGATTGAACAGACGCACGTGCTGGAAGGTTCTGACCATTCCGAGCCGTGAGATCTTGTAGTCCGGTTTGCCCTGGACTTCATTGCCTTCGAAAAGGATCTTGCCACCGGTTGGCGTGTAAAACCCGCTCATGCAGTTGAATACGGTGGTCTTGCCGGCCCCGTTGGGGCCGATGATGGAAACGATTTCCCGTTCCTGAACGTCCAGTGACACCTGGTCTACCGCCAGCAGGCCGCCAAAGCGCATGGACAGATTCTGTACTTCAAGCATCGTCCGTCACTCCTGCTTTTTCAGTTCAATGTGAATACGGCGCATGGGCATGAGGCCCTGCGGACGCCAGACCATCATCAGTACCATCGCGGCACCGAAGATCAGCATGCGGTACTCAGAGAATTCCCGGGCAAGCTCCGGCAGGATCGTCACGGCAATCGCCGCGAGCACCACGCCAATCTGTGAGCCCATGCCGCCCAGCACCACAATGGCCAGGATGATGGCGGATTCCAGGAAGACGAACGATTCAGGGCTGATGAAGCCTTGCTTGGATGCGAACACGGTGCCGGCAAAGCCCGCGAAGAACGCACCGATGGTGAAGGCCGAGAGCTTGACGGCAGTACGGCTCAGGCCAAGGGAGCGGGCGGCGATTTCGTCTTCCCGCAGCGCTTCCCAGGCGCGGCCCACCGGCATGCGCATGAAGCGGCGGATGACCAGGGCGGTGAACACGGCCAGAACGAGCGCAATCAGGTACAGGAAAATCACCTTGTGCTCGCCACTGTAGGCGATGTTAAAGGTCTCGTGGAAAGAGGTGTTGCCTTCCTCTTTCACGCGGCGGCCGAATTCCATGCCGAACAGGGTCGGGTCGGGAATGCCACCGATGCCGTTGGGGCCACCGGTCAGCGTCGTCCAGTTATTCAGGAGGATCCGGATGATCTCGCCAAAACCCAGCGTCACGATTGCCAGGTAGTCGCCCCTGAGCCGCAGTACCGGGAAGCCGAGTACCAGCCCGAAGGTGGCGGCCAGCAAGGCACCGATTGGCAGTGCGAACCAGAACGACACGCCAAGGTACTGGGACAGCAAGGCAAAGGTGTAGGCACCCACGGCGTAGAAGGCCACGTAGCCCAGGTCCAGCAGGCCGGCAAGGCCAACCACCACGTTGAGGCCAAGGGCCAGCATGATGTAGATCAGCACCAGGGTGGCCAGGTCCACCGCGCCCCGGGATACAAAGAACGGCCAGAACAGGGCGAGTACCACGATCCCGGTCAGAACCCAGGATTCGATCTTCGCACGCTTGTTTTCGGCCATCGGCTCTTTGGGCTTGCCAGAGCTCAGGCTGGACAGGTTGCCCAGCTTGCCTGTGATGCTGTCACGGAACAGCTGGAAGACAAACACCACGATCGCCGCCAGGAACACGCCCACAATGGTGGAGGTGTTGGCACCGACAATAGTGACGTTGATGCCCTGAGCCTCAAGGTTAAACCCGAGGATGGGGTAGGAAATAATCAGGGTAATAACCGCACAGAAGAGTGCGTGTTTAAGGTTTTGAGCAGCCATCAGATCTTCTCAACCTCCGGTTTGCCAAGCAGGCCGGTGGGTTTGAACAGCAGAATGAGGATCAGCAGGCCAAAGGAGACCACATCCTTGTATTCACCGCTGAGGTAGCCGGAGGTCATGCTTTCGGAGACGCCGAGAATCAGGCCGCCCAGCATCGCGCCGGGAATACTGCCAATACCGCCAAGAACCGCGGCGGTAAACGCCTTGAGCCCGGCGATGAAACCGAACAGCGGGTCGACCGAACCGTAATACATGCCCAGCAGCAGGCCGGCAACGGCGGCCAGCGCAGCGCCGATGACGAACGTGGCCGCAATGATGCGGTTGGTGTCGATGCCCAGCAGGTTGGCCATGCCCAGGTCCTGGGACACGGCACGACAGGCGCGGCCTGTGCGGGAACGGGCGATGAACAGGGAGAGGGCGGTCATGCAGATGAGCGTGGTCACGAAGATCGTGATCTGCATGTAGGACAGGGACATCTGGAAGGCGCCTTCCGAACCGAACTGGAAGCCACCGTCAATCAGCGCCGGGAAGCCGATGTTGCGGGAACCCTGGGCAAGGTGCACATAGTTCTGCAGGAAAATCGACATACCGATGGCGGAGATCAGCGGAATCAGTCGGTGCCGTCCGCGAACCGGCCGGTAGGCGACCCGTTCCACCGCCCAGCCCATGGCGCTGGAGACGATCATGGCGCAGACCAGCGCAACGATCAGGATCAGCGGCAGCCAGGCGACACCGAGAGAGGCGAGGCCGGTAATGGCGATCAGCGCCGTGTAAGCACCGATCATATAGATTTCACCATGGGCAAAGTTGATCATGCCGATGATGCCGTAAACCATCGTGTAGCCGATGGCGATCAGGGCGTAGGTGCTCCCGATCGTCAGCCCGTTGATGAGCTGCTGAGAGAAATACAGGAGATCTTGCATTAGGGGACAACTCCGAAAGCCTGCTCCCTCCGCCTCCGCACGCCCGACCCGGGATATCCGGATCGGAGGTGGGGGAGGTTCAACAGGAGCCTAGAAAAACACCTTCTCCCGGATCGCGGTGAGAAGGTGCTCTAAAACTTACCGTTTGTTAACGATTTGGCTTAGTTTACCGGAGTTTTGCTTCCATCTGAATGCCATTCGTAGACAACGAACTCAAACGATTTCATATCGCCAGCTTGGTCGTACTCGACGTTACCGATCGGTGTCTGGAAGGAACCGCTGCGCAGGGCTTCGGCCACCTCGAACGGATCGGTGGAATCCGCTTTCGCGATGCCATCGGCCACCAGCTGAACGGCGGTGTAGGAGGTCAGCACGAACGGACCGGAAGGATCTTCACCCTTGTCCTGGAACGCGGCTACCAGCGCCTGGTTTTCCGCTTTCTTGTCGAAGCTGGGCGGCAGGGTAACCAGCAGGCCCTCGGCTGCTTCACCGGCAATGGTGTTGATGTCTTTGTTGCCGACGCCTTCCGGACCCATGAAGGTGGCGTCGAGATCAGCCTGGCGCGCCTGGCGCAGGATCAGGCCGAGTTCCGGGTGGTAGCCACCGTAGTAGACGTAGTCGACGTCAGCCTGTTTCAGCTTGGTCACCAGGGAAGAGAAGTCCTTGTCGCCGGCGGTGATGCCTTCGAACATGGCGATCTCGACGCCCTGATTCTTCAGTGTGTCGCGCACGGCGGTGGCGATGCCTTCACCGTACTGCTGCTTGTCGTGAACGATGGCAACACGCTCAGGGTTCAGGCTGGCAATGTAGTTACCGGCAACCGGGCCCTGCATGCTATCAAGGCCGATGGTCCGGAAAACCAGCTCATAGCCACGCTCAGTGATTTCCGGGCTGGTGGACGCCGGAGTGACCATCAGGATGCCTTCGTCCTCGTAGATGTCGGAGGCGGGCTGGGAGGAGCTGGAACACAGGTGGCCGATCACGAAGCGAACACCGTCGTTGACCAGGTTGTTGGCAACGGTGACGGCCTGCTTGGGGTCGCACACGTCGTCGTATTCAACAGCGACGAGTTCCTCACCCATAACACCGCCATTGGCGTTGATCTGTTCAATGGCCATGCGGGCACCGGAGAATTGCATGTCGCCGTACTGGGCAACAGGGCCGGTCATCGGGCCGGCAATACCGATCTGGATCGCGGCGGCGGCGTGGCCGGCGCCCATCAGCGCGATGGAAGTACTAACAGCGGTTGCGAGTTTTTTTACTGAGGTTCTCATTGGGTCTGTCCTGTTTGGTTCAGGGTTATTCTTGTGTTCTCAGAGAGTCAAACAAACACCACACCCCGCTGCTTGTCAAGCAGATCGGGCCATAGTTTGCTCGGGAACACAGGGCTCTGAAAGCTGGCTATCGTGAAAGCCGATAGCTTCCAACCATCAAGCCTGCCAGCAAAGCCTGTGCCGCTCTGAGAGGCGTCACGCGTCCGTGCTGTCATCCTGGTCGGTAAACACCAGTGTGCGGAAGCTTTCGTGCTCCCGCAAATGCTCGAAACTTAGATCGACAGAGGCATCGTCTCGATAGGCCTCTGAAATGTCTATTGCTTTTTGTAACGTGGCGATCGAATCCTCCCAGCGGCCGATCTCGGCGTAGGCGCAGGCAAGCTGGTAGTGGGCGTGGCCGTTGTCCGGAGCCAGCTTGAGCGCGCGCTGACAAAGGCTGATCGCCCACAGGGGTTCCTGGATCTCAAGGACGGCGTCAGCCTTGTAACTCAGTGCCTCCACATCGTCCGGACGCAAATCAAGAATCTGGTCGTAGGCGGCAATCTTGTTTTGCTGCGAGGTCTCCTGGCTTGCTTTAAGCCAGAGCGAGTGCACTTCATTAGTGCGTTCAATTTCCGCCTGGTTTTGATGGATGATGTCGGACTTCTGCTTCAGTTGCTCTTCGATGGCTTCCAGGCGTTTCTCGTACTCCACCACCAGTTCGTTTACCCGTTTCTCCGCCAGACTGGTGAGCTGGTTGCGCATGTCACGGATCGAGTTCCAGCCGATGACAACCAGGATCGAAGTGGCGCCGGCAATCAGGTAAAAGAAGTAGGTGACGGTGTCGGTGGCATAGGACATGGTCTTGTCGGCTACTGACAGTTCCTTGTCGACCACCTTTTCGATCAATTCGGCCCGGGTGTTCTGCATCTCCTTGCGCAGGGCTTTGCTCTCTTCCAGCAGGTACAGCTCAATAAATGGCGTGTACATCGGCTCTTCCAGATCCGAGAGGGCGGCGGCCACGTCATCCGCCGTTACGTCCTCGCGCCCGGGAGGTGCGGTGTCGGCACTCTGGGCCTGGGCCTGTCCGGGCAGAACCGTAGCGAGCAACAACAGGACCGCAAACGCCTGCAGGGTGGCGGTGAACCGGCCAGGTCGGTCCGGGCGGTGACGGGACGTTGGGCTCATGGGCAAAAACCGTTCTGGGTGTCGGCTGATCATTGAACTGCTTCCGTTTTTCGGGTTTCGGAAAGATGCAGACCTTAGCATAGTGGCCCCGGGAAAAAATGCCCTGACCGCTCAGGGTAATCGGGTACGAACTCTGCTAGGTAAATCTCGCAACTTGCATTTTGTGGTCTAAAGACCTGTAATAGTTAGTGGTATAAATAAATTGGTCGTATTCATTGATCCAGAACCATTCGGGACTTCATTGGAGTGAGGCTAAAGCCGATGGCGAATGACAAGCGTGCGTATTCCAAACCGCTCAACGCCACCGATTCACATCAGCAGGGTATCAAGACCCCAGATCGGAGCAGTGCTGTGAACAATTATGAGCAGGTACTTGTGGCGTTGCGGCGCGTTATTCGCGCTACGGATCTACATTCCAAACGACTCAGCAAGCACGCCGGTCTGACGGGGCCCCAACTGCTGATCATGAGGACGATCCGGGATCTGGGCGAGGTCACCATCGGTACCATTGCCGACAAGGTCAGTCTCAGCCAGGCGACCGTGACCACCATTCTGGACCGGCTCGAACATCGCCAACTGGTGTACCGGGTCCGCAGCACCCAGGACAAGCGCAAGGTGCATGCGCACCTGACCGAGGACGGCGCCGAGATCCTGGCCCGGGCGCCGAATCCCCTGCAGGAAGACTTCATCAAGAAATTCCAGAGCCTGGATGAGTGGGAGCAGACCATGATCCTGGCCTCGCTCCAGCGCGTGGCGAACATGATGGACGCTGACGATATCGACGCGTCACCGGTGCTCCATGTCGGACCGGTGCTGCGGGAGGACGGCTGGAAGGCGGATGCGAAGTCTTGACGAGCGTTCGCCCAGGCTCAGAAGCCCGGGGCGGCGTACGTGATGCGGTAAACAGCGCCGGTGCGGTCGTCAGAAATCAGTAGTGAGCCGTCCTTGAGCTGGGCAACGTCGACCGGGCGGCCCAGATACTTGCCGTTTTTATCCAGCCAGCCCTCGGCAAAGGGTTCGGTGTCGCCTGCGATCCTGCCTTGCGCATCAACCGGAGTGAACATTATCCGGGCACCAATGGGCACGCTCCGGTTCCAGGAGCCATGCTGGGCCGAAAAAATCCCGCCGCGATAGTGATCCGGAAACATGTCGCCCTGATAGAACAGCATGCCAAGGTCCGCGGCGTGGGCCACGGTTTCGGAGACCGGGAACACCACCCCACCCGGAACTTCCTCATCTTTGTATCCATTGGTTCGAACGTGTCCGCCACCGAACCAGGGAAAGCCAAAATGCTGGCCCATGGCGGTCTGTTGATTGATTTCCCCGGGTGGAATGTCGTCACCCATGCCATCCACCTGATTGTCGGTAAACCACAGGTCGCCGGTGGTTGGATGAAAATCCTGGCCAACCGAATTTCGAATGCCCAGAGCATAGACTTCGCGATCGGTCCCGTCTCGATTGATCCGGATAATCCCGCCGATGCCGATTTCATCGAAGGTGTTCAGGTATTCCCTTGGGGTTACGTTATATGGCTGGCCAAGTGAAATGTAGAGCCTGTTGTCCGGGCCCACGTCGCAGACCCGAGCGGTGTGGTTGGAGCTGACAAACTGTTCAGGAATCAGCGCACCCGCCGGTATGACCTCCGAGGTT
Organism: Marinobacter arenosus; assembly: GCF_019264345.1. Lineage (NCBI taxonomy): Bacteria > Pseudomonadati > Pseudomonadota > Gammaproteobacteria > Pseudomonadales > Marinobacteraceae > Marinobacter > Marinobacter arenosus. Next base: position 1,748,916 of record NZ_JAHVAO010000001.1, on the reverse strand, counting down.
TCCGGGTTGACGTCTTGAGTTTGGGATTCCGCCCTCGGAAACGCCAACACCCGGTTTTGTTCGGCGACGTAAAGCACGCCGTCCGGGGCAAAGCACGGGCCGTTAGGCACGGACTTTTCTATGAAGGGGGCAAAGTTCCTGACCTCATCCGCGATGCCGTTCCGGTCATGATCGATGATGGCCCAGACTTCAGATTTCAGGGTGCCCACGAAGGTGACCATGCCCTGTGGGCCGACGGCCATATGGCGGGCATGAGGGGCCAGTGCATAGAGTGTGATGGCAAAGCCATCGGGTAAGGAGATGTTTTTCAGGATGTCTTGGATGGCCCGCGCCTGTTCGCCCTGTTGCTCGATGATTTTAAATCCGGTTTGGGATTTCGCGAGTGCTTTCAGGGCGTCATTTGGCTGGGCAAATGCTAACGGGTGGAGCGCAGCAATACTCGCGGCCATGCAGAATGCAGAGGCGATTTTATTCATGGCCACCCCCTCCCTGGCCGAGCGTGGCGTGGCGAATTGGCCGGACGATTTCGATTCTCCGGTTTCCACGCCCGTCTCAAGGGAGTAAAGATGGCAGCCCCGTGAGCGTCAAGCCGAGCGCTCACGGGCCGCGCCGGTTTCTAGTGCACACGAACTCCCGAACGGGGTTTGTTGCCGAAGCAGACCTGAAATACGTCATTGTAATGCTTGGCAAAATTCACGGTCAGACCTTCTTTGAGGTAGTCGGGCAGTTCCTCGTAATCGCCGCGGTTTGCTTCCGGAAGGATCAGGTTGCCGATTTTCTGGCGGCGCGCGGCAATGACTTTCTCCCGAATACCGCCGACGGGCAGCACCTGGCCGGTGAGGGTCAGTTCCCCGGTCATGGCGATGTTCTGTTGCGGCGATTCCTTGCGGGCGATGGACAACAGGGCGGTGGCCATGGTGACGCCGGCGCTCGGACCGTCCTTGGGTGTTGCGCCCTCTGGGACGTGCAGATGCACGAACGATTTATCGAAGAAGGTCGGATCGCCTTTGAAGCGTTTCAGGTTGGACGAAACGTAACTGTAGGCGATCTCTGCAGATTCCTTCATCACGTCGCCCAGCTGGCCGGTCAGCCGGAAGCCGCGTTGACTGGTGTGGATGCGCGATGCCTCGATGCTCAGGGTTGCGCCGCCCATGGCGGTCCAGGCCAGCCCGGTCACCACGCCGATGCCTTTCAGGGACTTTTCCTTGCGGAACGCGGGCTGTCCCAGGTAATCCGCCAGGTCGGACACGCCCACCTTGACCGGGGTGTCGGGTGTTTCCAGCAGCTTCACAATGCCCTTGCGAATGATCTTGTGCAGCAGCTTTTCAAGGTTTCGGACTCCCGCTTCCCGGGCGTACCCGTCAATCACCTGTTTGATGGCAGCATCGGTAATGTTGAGCTGCTTCTTGAGCAGGCCAGCCCGCTTGAGCAGACGGGGCAGAAGGTAATGCTTGGCGATGGCGAGTTTTTCCTCGGCAATGTAGCCGGACAGGCGGATCACATCCATGCGGTCCAGTAAGGGCCGGGGAATGGTGTCCAGCTGGTTGGCGGTACAGATGAACAGTACCTTGGACAGGTCCATCCGCACATCCAGGTAGTGGTCGAGGAATTCCCGGTTCTGTTCCGGATCCAGGGTCTCCAGAAGTGCCGAGGCCGGATCCCCCTGGAACGAGGCCCCGATCTTGTCGATTTCATCGAGCATGATCACCGGGTTGGCGACCTTTGAGTCCTTGAGTGCCTGGACGAACTTGCCCGGCATGGCGCCGATGTAAGTGCGCCGGTGCCCCTTGATTTCGGCCTCGTCGCGCATGCCGCCAACGCTGAAGCGGTAGAACTTGCGGCCGAGGGCACCGGCCACGGAATGACCAATGGAGGTCTTGCCCACGCCCGGTGGGCCGACCAGCAACAGGATCGAGCCGCTGACTTCACCCTTGAAGGTGCCTTCCGCCAGGAACTCGATAATGCGGTCCTTGACGTCGTCGAGCCCGTCGTGGTCCTGGTCCAGGATGCGACGGGCTTCCGCCAGATCAAAATGGTCCTTGGAATACACGCCCCAGGGTACCTGGGTCAGCCAGTCGAGGTAGTTGCGGGTAACACCGTATTCCGGAGAACCCTGTTCGAGCACCTGCAGCTTCTGGACTTCGTCCCTGAAACGTTCCTGCACGGCTTCGGGCGGATTCAAGCTGGCCATGCGTTCTTCGAAGCGTTCGACGTCCGCCGTTTTGTCGTCCTTGGCCATGCCAAGCTCGCGCTGGATGACCTTGAGCTGCTCCTTCAGGAAGAATTCACGCTGGTGTTTCTGGACCTTGGCGTTGACCTCCTCGCTGATTTCCGACTGCAGGCGGGCCACTTCCTGCTCCTTGCGCATCAGCAGCAGTACCTTCTCCATGCGCCGGAGCAGGGGTACCGTGTCGAGCACATCCTGGAGTTCGTTGCCCGGTGCGCTGGTCATGGATGCGCCGAAATCAGCCAGGGGTGAACTGTCATCGGGCCCGAACCGGGACAGGTATTGCTTGACCTCCTCGCCATAGAGCGGGTTGGTGCGCAGCAGCTCCTTGATGGTACTGATGATGGCGAGGGTGTACGCCTTCAGCTCATCGGGGGCTTCTTTCGGTTCCCGCGGGTACTCCACCTCCACCAGATAGGGTGGTTTGCGCCGGAGCCACTGGACGATGCGAAAGCGTTGCAGGCCCTGGGCGATAAACTGGACCTTGCCGCCTTCATTCTGGGCGTGGTGCACGCGGACGGCGCAGCCCATGGTTTCCAGTTGTTCGCTGGCGGGAATGCCCTGTTCGGCATCGTGCTCTTCCACAAAACAGATCCCGAGCACCCGGTGGTCGGTCTCGCCCACGCGCTTGAGGGTTTCCTGCCAGGGATCCTGGTTGACCATGATCGGCTGGACCTGGGCCGGGAAGAAGGGCCGGTTGGAGACCGGCAGCACATACATGCGCGTTGGCATCATTTGCTGGGGCAGGGCGAGGCTCTTGCTGTGCTCATCCTTACCGATGTACTCAGTCAGGTCTTCTTCGAATTCCTCAAGCGACTCTGTGCGATGTTCGTCATTCATGCCGTGAAGTATCCATGGGGAAAAGTTGGGGGAATCGTATCTACTAGCTTATGTAACGGCAGTTACGGCTATTTCAAGGATTTGGCCTTGTGATGGCAGATGCTTGATTTTTGGCGCTCTGGCCCCATGTCCTGAGGCAGTTCCGATGAATCTTCCGACAACGCAGGTGCAATGGATGAGCGATTCTCCCTATATCTTTGATGCCACCATGGAAAACTTCCAGCAGCAAGTGATGGACGCCTCGGCGACCACCCCGATCCTGGTGGACGTCTGGGCCGAATGGTGTGCGCCCTGCAAACAGCTGACGCCGGTTCTGGAGAAGCTGGCCAATGACTACCAGGGTGGTTTCCTGCTCGCCAAGGTGAACGCGGACGAGCAGCAGGAACTGACCTCCAGTCTGGGCGTTCGAAGCCTGCCCACCATCATTCTGGTCAAGAACGGTCAGGCGGTGGATGGCTTTAACGGCGCCCTGCCGGAGGGTGAAATCCGCAAGGTGCTGGACAAGCATGTTGAAGCGCCCGAAGAAGACCCTTATGACAAGGCCCATCGTCTTTGGGAGGGCGGTGACGTCGATGGTGCCCTGGCCATTCTGTCTGAGCTCAACCGGAAGGATCCCGAAAATCTGAAAGTGTTGATTGACCTGGCCCAGCTGAAAGCCGAGATGGGCGATCTGGAAACCGCGGAGCAAGTGCTTGAGAGCCTTCCGCCGGAAGAGAAGATGCAGCATCAGGCCAGGCAGCTGGCGGCCCGGGTGAAGTTCTTGAAGCAGTCGGCGGAGCTGCCGCCGATCAAGGACCTGGAAATGGCCCTGGAGCAGGACCCCAAGGATCCGAATGCCTTGCACCAGCTGGCGCTGCACCACGTTCTGCTGGAAAACAACGCGCAGGCCATGGAGTTGCTGATCCGGCTCATGCAGGTCGACAGCAAGTACAAGGACGAGGCGGCCAAAACAACCCTGATCGAACTGTTCGACAAGCTGGGTAACAACAATCCGGACGTCCGCACCTACCGGCGCAAGCTCTACACCCTGATGCATTGATGCCATTCCTGCCTTCGGGCAGGAGGGAACCATCCGGCACGTTTTCCCTTCAAACGAGAAAGCATGTCGACAATGGTGACGCGTCATGGGACGTTGCTGCTGGTTCCTTTTGTGGGTAGTGCTGTTGCCGGTGGTGATGGCGGGGTGCGCAACCCGCCAGTACTCGTCCGTTCCCGCCGTTGCGGTGTCTGACGCCTGCGATCGCCAGTTCCTACGCTGGCGCAACCAGGTTGCTGATGAAGGGCGTTTCGACGCCCAGGATTGGTCACCGCCCGGCTTTCCCTACCTGCGGGTCGACCGCTTTCTTGCCAGTTTTGATCTCACTGAATTGTCGTCGTCTCAGCGTCGGGATTGGCTGACCCGTGCACAGGCGAAGGCGGCGACTGCCTGGCGATACGAGATGCAGGGTGGGCCAGAGGGTGCGTCCCAGTGGCTGGATGGTCTGGCTGACTGCGCCGAACGGGCGCGCGGGCAGCTGGCTTCGGACCCCGAATACTGGCCGCAGCTGGCGGAGGCCGCGGAGGTGCCCGACAGCTACAGCACCGGTGCCCAGGTTCTGGGCCTGTATCCGCTGGTCTCGCTGATTGTGCGATGGCGGGCCACCGTAACCATGACTGAGCTGGGGCAGGCGTTCGAGAACTACCGTCCTGACGCCGACTGGAGGGTGTATCGGCCCGCGAAGGTCAGTGACCATGCGCCGGTCCGCATCGACGGGTTCGAGCGGGACAGCCTGGGAATCCCGGTGCTGAGTGGTGAAACCCGCAGGGCGCTTTTTCAGCGCCACGCGCCCGTGTGGCGCATAGAGACCCGGGATCGCAATGACCTGCCGGGCATTCCCGGGCGCATTGGGGAGGGACGTCTGACGTTTCGACCGGAGCCGTTGGTCTTTACCCACCTCGGTATGACCTACCAGGATGGTCGCGTCCAGCCCCAACTGGTTTACCTTCTGTGGTTCCCGTCCCGACCGGCGGAAAGCTGGCTGGACATCTACGCCGGCGCCCTTGATGGATTCGTCTGGCGGGTCACCCTGGGTGAGAACGGTCAGGCCCTGGTGTACGACACCATCCACCCCTGCGGTTGCTACCACCAATGGCTGTTGGTCGGCAATGGCCTGGCGCCAAACCCGGCGGTGGATTTCGAGGCCGAGCAGCTCTGGCTGCTGGGGACCGTGCCGGAGCGCGTTGAGGCCCCGATGCTGTCACTATCTGCCGGCGATCATCAGTTGGTTGGCGTTGACGACCGGGCCCAGTATGCCGCCACCCCGGGGAATACGAGCAGCTACCGCATGGAGCCACTCGATGGGCTCAGGGGGCGCTCCCACTCCGGTGGGCGCCTGTATGGCGGAGATGGTCTGATTGCCGGATCGGAGCGGCCGGAGCGCTTCCTGCTCTGGCCGACCGGCGTGCCGTCGGCAGGCGGAATGCGCCAATGGGGTCACCACGCCGTATCCTTTGTCGGGCGCAGGCATTTTGATGACCCGTTTCTGCTGGACCAGTATTTCCTGTCGCCCCCTTAATAATGCGCGATTTGTAAGGAAGGTCGATTTCCCATGTTACAACTGCCGCCACAGCCCGATCGATGTGAGCTCTGCCTGCGCGCGGTGGCCAGACTTACCCGGCACCACCTGATACCGAAGCGCCTGCACCGGAAAAAGCGGTTCCAGAAACTGTTTGAACGCGAGGAGATGATTACCCGAACGCTCTGGGTGTGCCGTCCTTGCCACAATGCCATTCACAAGGCGTGTTCGGAGTACGAGCTGGGGTTGCACTATAACACCCGGGAAAAACTCCTGGCGCTGGACGAGTTGAGCGTGTTCGTGGACTGGTTGAAGGATAAGCCAGACGGGTTTGTGCCCAAGTTTCGCAGGCAATAAAAAAGCCGGACGTTGGTCCGGCTTTCTTCGATCGGGCGAAGTCGGGGTCAGCCGTTGCCCTTTTTCATCTGCTCGTATTCGTCCTCGAAGAAGAACTTCTCTTCCCCAAACGCCGGCTCCAGCTCGTGCAGCCAGGTGGCTGTCTCGCTGTACTTGGCGAAGAACGGACGCTGCACCCAGTCCGGGTTGCGGCCCTGAAGGAAGCGCAGGACGAAAACCTTCTCGCCGGCGACCTCGGTAATGCCCTGGACCTCAACCTTGCCCGGGCCCGCACTCATGGAGGGACCCCGTGCCGTGCGCGCCAGCCCGCTGACGCTCTTCATGGCCTCGCGGTAGATCTGGAACGCCTCGGCCAGAGGCACCTCGAAGTAGTTCTTGGCGCCGGTGTCACGCTCGACAAACATGTAGTAGGGGATGATGCCGAGCTGGACTTCTTTCTTCCACAGCTTGGCCCACGCCTCGGCGTCGTCGTTCACGTGTTTGATCAGCGGGCCCTGGGCGCGAATCTCGGCACCGGTCGCACGAATGCGGCGAATCGCCTCTTCGGCGATGTCGGTGGTGATTTCCTGCCAGTGGTTGTAGTGCGCCATGATGGCGACGTGCTTGCCCGCATCCACCAGCTTCGCGAACAGATCCATGAGCTCGTCGGCGTCTTTGTCGGTCACGAACCGATAGGGCCAGAAGGTCAGTGCCTTAGTGCCGATGCGGATGGTCTGGATGTGGTCGAACTCCGGCTCAAGCAGGGGTTCGAGGTACTGGACCAGGTTCTTGGTTTTCATCACCATCGGATCGCCACCGGTCACCAGCAGGTCGGTGACCTCGGTGTGTTCCTGCAGGTAGCCGTGCAGCTTTTCGGCCTCGGTGCTGGCCATCTTCAGGTCTTTGTCACCCACAAACTGCGCCCAGCGGAAACAGAAGGTGCAGTAGGAGTGGCAGGTCTGGCCCTGGGCCGGGAAGAACAGGACGGTTTCCCGATACTTGTGCTGCACGCCGTCCAGCACTTCGCCATCGAGCTCCGGCATGTTCATTTCCATCTGTCCGGCCGGATGCGGATTCAGTTCGTCCCGAATCTCCTTGGCGACCGCCTGGATCTCTTTCTTGTCGGCGCCTTCCCGGTGCAGCTGGGCCATGCGCTCGTAGTGGGCCTCTTTCAGCATGCCTTTCTGAGGGAAGACCAGCTGGTAGATCGGATCGTTGGGCACCTTGTCCCAGTTAATCAGTTCGTTGATCACATACTCGTTGACCCGGAAGGGCAGCACACTGGCCACGACCTTCATCTCGAACAGGGTTTCCTCGGGGAGGTTCTGGATGATCTCGATCTTGTCGAGCTGGCGGTCGGTGTAGACCTTGAAGCGCCGTTCCTCGAATTCAGTTGTGGGAATCCGATTCGGAAAGGTGACGATGGAATTCATAGATCGCCCTCTGAGTTGGGTGCCAAAAGACAGGAGCGTGGGATCACCACCACTCCGCTGGTTAAAAAACGGGCAGGCGAGTATACATAACTTAATCTTTATTTTCAGGTCTAATTAAAAATCCGTGCCCGACTGTGAAGTTATCTCGTTAATTTGGAGGTAAATGCGCAGAAAATCCGCTAACTATCGAGAAAGGTCGTAATTGGCGGCAGCTATTAATTTTTAGCGTGTGAACTAATTGCTCTTCGGTAGGATTCCTACGACCTTGGTCTGAATATGGTTGTTTGATGGTCTAAAAACGGTCATTCTTCCGTAACTAATCGGAAGTAATTTCATTTACAGGGATTGAAGTGGCTGTTTAGTTGATCTTGCTAACGATAATGTAGTAAAAATACTACGAAATAGGCGGGGGAATCCCTTAGTTCCTGGCACGACCGGTTGCCCGGGGCCAAAAGCCGTTAACTTACAGGGTGATCGGGCGTGAATCGGGCAGGAAAAGTGGGAAACCTGTTCTATGCTTGATGAAGGTTCTGCGCGCTCTCTGCCAGCGCCACCGTCACGTGGATGCACCCATAACAATACTCTGCAATCCATCGCAGCTTATCGACACCGCAAGCGCCTGGCTGCTGATCGTGGCCCGCGCTGCACTCTTTGATGCCAAGGGGAGGGTTTGATGTACCAGGACGATGATCCCATTGAAACCAGTGAATGGCTGGACGCGCTCGAGTCTCTGATCGAGCAGGAAGGCGTTGACCGGGCCAAGTATATTCTTGAAAGGCTGTCCGAGAGGGCCGCCCGTGACGGCACCGAACTGCCGTACTCGATCACCACGCCGTTCCGCAACACCATTCCGGTGACGCAGGAAGCCAGAATGCCGGGCGACCTGTTCATGGAACGTCGAATCCGGTCTCTCATCCGCTGGAATGCGATGGCGATGGTACTCCGGGCCAACCAGCGACCCGGTGAATTGGGTGGGCACGTGTCCTCGTTCTCCTCTGCAGCCACCCTCTACGACGTCGGCTTCAACTACTTCTTCCACGGCGGCGACGAAAAGCGGGAATCGGATCTGGTGTACTTCCAGGGTCACTCCTCCCCGGGCATCTATGCCCGTTCTTACCTGGAAGGCCGGTTTGAAGAGGAGCAGCTGGACAAATACCGGGAAGAGGTGGACGGCACCGGTCTGTCCTCGTACCCGCATCCGTGGCTGATGCCGGACTACTGGCAGTTCCCGACCGTTTCCATGGGGCTTGGCCCCATCCAGGCCATCTATCAGGCCCACGTCATGAAATACCTGCACAGCCGCGAGCTGATCGACATGGGCGAGCGCAAGGTCTGGTGTTTTGTCGGGGATGGCGAATGCGACGAGCCGGAAACCCTGGGCTCCATTTCCATGGCGGGCCGGGAAAACCTGAGCAACCTGATCTTTGTGGTCAACTGTAACCTGCAGCGCCTGGACGGCCCGGTACGGGGCAATGGCAAGATTATCCAGGAGCTTGAGGGTATCTTCCGGGGTGCCGGCTGGAACGTGCTCAAGGTCGTCTGGGGGCGGATGTGGGATCCGCTGTTCGAGAAAGACAAAGACGGGCTGATGCAGCGCGTGATGGACGAAGCCGTTGACGGCGACCTGCAGAACTTCAAGAGCAACGGTCCGGCGTACACCCGCAAGAACTTCTTCGGCAAGTACCCCGAGCTGTCCAAGCTGGTGGAGAACCTGTCGGACGAAGACATCAACAAGTTGAACCGTGGTGGGCACGACCCGTACAAGATCTACGCCGCCTATCACAAGGCGGTCCACGACCATGGCAATCGTCCGACCGTGATCCTGGCCCACACCATCAAGGGCTACGGTTTCGGCACCGCGGGCGAAGCCCAAAACACCGCGCACTCCCTGAAGAAACTGGATATCGACCAGCTCAAGGCGTTCCGGGACCGGTTCGGCGTACCGCTGAAGGACGAGGAGCTCAAAGACGTTCCGTATTACCGTCCCGCCCCGGACAGCCCGGAAATGGTCTACATGAAGAAGCGCCGGCAGGAACTGGGCGGCTTCTACCCGAAGCGCCGCAAGGACTGCCAGCGCCTGGAAACGCCGCCCCTGGATACCTTCAAGGCCCTGCTCGAGGGCTCCGGTGAGCGTGAGATTTCCACCACCATGGCCTTTGTTCGCATGTTGACGGCGCTGACCAAGGACAAGCGAATTGGCAAGCGAGTGGTTCCGATCGTTCCGGACGAGGCGCGCACCTTCGGTATGGAAGGCATGTTCCGTCAGCTGGGTATCTACACCTCTGAAGGCCAGAAGTACGTGCCGGAAGATCGTGACCAGATCATGTACTACAAGGAAGACAAGAAAGGTCAGATCCTTGAAGAAGGCATCAACGAAGATGGCTCCATGGCGGCCTGGATTGCGGCGGCAACGTCTTACAGCACCAACAACTTCCCGCTGGTGCCGTTCTACATCTTCTACTCCATGTTTGGTTTCCAGCGTGTGGGCGATCTGGCCTGGGCCGCCGGCGACATCCAGGCGCGGGGTTTCCTGATCGGTGGCACCGCCGGTCGCACCACGCTGAACGGTGAGGGACTGCAGCACCAGGACGGTCACAGCCACCTGCTGGCTCAGACCATTCCGAGCTGTAAATCCTACGACCCGGCCTACGGCTACGAAATGGCGGTGATCGTTCAGCACGGTATCAAGGAGATGTTCGAGGACAACCAGAACGTCTACTACTACCTGACCATCGAGAACGAAAACTATCAGCAGCCGGCCATGCCGAAAGGCAAGAAGGTCGAAGACGGCATCATCAAGGGCATGTATCTGCTGGATTCGATCGAGACCAAGGGGCGCAAGAAGTCTCCGCGGGTCCAACTGCTGGGCGCTGGCGCCATCCTGAACGAAGTGCGTGCGGCTGCCGACATGCTGAAGGACGATTTCGAGGTCGCCAGTGACGTCTGGAGTGTCACCAGCTTCAACGAGCTCGCCCGTGACGGCCTGCATGTCGAACGCTGGAACCGCCTGCACCCGGACGACTCGCCAAAGAAGGCCTACATCACTGACTGCCTGGAGAAGCAGCAGGGACCGGTGGTGTCGTCCACCGACTACATGAAGCTGTTCTCCGAGCAGGTCCGCGCCTTTATCCCCAAGACCTTCGTGACCCTGGGTACCGATGGTTATGGTCGGAGCGACACCCGAGAGAAACTGCGTAACCACTTCGAGGTGGATCGCTATCACGTGGCCGTGGCAGCCCTGTCGGCGCTGGCCCAGGATGGTGAAATCAAGAAGGAGGTGGTTCTCGAAGCCATGCGGAAGTACGGAATCGATCGCAACAAAACGAACCCGGTGCTGAGCTAAGGAGACCGCCATGAGTGAACAGGAAATCAAGGTTCCGGATCTCGGCGGTGCGGACGAGGTCGAGGTTATCGAAATCATCGTCAGCAAGGGGGATTCGGTTGAGGAAGAGGATCCGATCCTGACGGTGGAGTCCGACAAGGCGTCGGTCGAGCTGCCCTCCCCGGGCGCCGGCAAGATCACCAGCATCACCGTGAAAGTGGGTGACAAGGTGAAGGAAGGCGATGTCGTTGGCACGATGGAAGCCGACGGCGGTGCATCGGAATCCGACGAGGCGTCCGAGTCCAAGCCGGACGAGGAGGCCGAGCAAGCGTCCAAATCCGAGGACAAGCCTGAGGAAAGCAAGCCGGCTCCGAAGAAATCCGGAGGCTCCCGGAAGGAAACGGTCAAGGTTCCCGCGCTGGACGGCTTCGATAACGTGCCGGTTATCGAGATCAACGTCTCTGAGGGTGATTCCATTGAGGCTGATGATCCGCTGGTGACTGTCGAATCCGACAAGGCAACCATGGAGATTCCGTCGGCCTTCGCCGGCAAGGTCGGCAAGATCCTGGTGTCCGAGGGTGACAAGCTGTCCGAGGGCGATGACCTGATCGAAATGACCGTCGAGGAAGAGGGCGGAGAGCCGGAAGGCGACGAGGGCGCAGAGCCGGAGCCAGCGCCCAAAGAGCAGGGCAAGTCTGAAGGCAAACCGGAAAAGAAGGCAGCTCCGGAGCCCCAGGGCGCAACCTATGAGCCACCGGCCCCGGGCGCCAAGGTTCACGCCGGTCCGGCCGTGCGTAAGCTGGCCCGCGAGCTGGGCGCGGATCTGACTCGCATCAAGGGATCCGGGCCGAAGAGCCGGATCCTCAAAGACGACGTTCAGGCCTATGTGAAGAGTCAGTTGCAGCAGGCCCAGCAGGGCGGTTCGGTAGGGACCGGCTCTGGCATCCCGGGCGTGAAGCTGCCGGACTTCAGCCAATTCGGCGACATCGAGAAGGAAGCCATGTCCCGCATGATGGCGGCGACGGCCACCAACATGCAGCGCAGTTGGCTGAATGTGCCTCACGTCACCCAGTTCGAGGACGCGGACATCACCGACATGGAGGATTTCCGCAAGGCGCAGAAGGCGGCTGGCGAGAAGAAAGGCGTGAAGATGACGCCGCTTCCTTTCCTCCTCAAGGCCTGTGCTACCGCGCTGGCGGAGTTGCCGCAGTTCAATGTCTCCCTGGACATGGACAAGAAGGAAGTGATCCGCAAGAAGTACATTCACATTGGCATTGCGGTGGACACCCCCCACGGGCTGATGGTGCCGGTCATCCGGGATGTGGATAAGAAGGGGCTCTGGGAGCTGGCGGCGGAAAGCGCCGATCTGGCCCAGAAGGCCCGAGACAAGCAGCTCAAACCTGCCGAGATGCAGGGTGCCTGTTTTACCATCACCAGTCTGGGTGGTATTGGGGGCACAGCGTTCACGCCGATCGTGAACACGCCGGAAGTGGCGATTCTTGGCGTATCCAAGGCGGCCATGAAGCCCGTCTGGGATGGCAAGGACTTCCAGCCCCGGCTGATGCTGCCGCTCTCGCTGTCCTACGATCACCGTGCGGTGAACGGTGCGGACGCGGCACGGTTCACGACGGTGCTCAGTCAGCTGCTCGGGGATATCCGCTCCCTGTTGCTGTAACCGGCGGCGGGCTCCGGAATCCTCCGGAAATGAAAAAGCCGGGAGGGCATAGCGCTCTCCCGGCTTTTTATGTATAGGGTTTGGCCTTAATTGGCGAAGAACATCCAGTCAAAGTAATCGTGCAGGTCCTGCATCGTTGCGGCTTCATAGGGTTGGGTCAGTTCGAAGAGCAGGTTCTGGTCTTTGGCTTTTTTCATCGTGTCACCTCATTGGTCAATAAGCTGAACAGGGCGGAGTGTCTCCGTCGCATTCCATGCAAGGGAAACAAAGCATCAGCTGTGCCAAAATGTTCAGACTGCTAAACGTCTGAATTTATTGAGGTGGAATTCGGTGTGGTTCGAGGTGCAGCGGCGAAATGATTCAGGACGGTGCTGGTTGCACCGGAATGGAACGAAAAAGCCCCGGCGAATGCCGGGGCCTTCCCTGAGTTAACTTCTAAAGGTCTTAGAAGTTGTACTGCGCGGCAAACAGGATGCGGTTTGCATCGCCGTCGGTGCCGTCTACGTTTTCACGGTCCAGCAGCTGGTATTCAACGCCCATCATGACGTTCTTGACCGGTGTCCACTGGTAGTTGGCCATGATGGCAGAGTTGGTTTCGCTCTGATCCGCCACTGCAACGCCGTCAGCTTCTGCGTCGTCCCAGTCAACGGTGACCATACCGTAGCCGATGTTGACGCTGCGACCGCCGCCCAGGCCAATACCAGCACCGATGGTGCCGCCGTAGCCGGTGATGGTTTCGACGTCGCCGTTACCGTCAACATAGGCGCTGGCTGCGCCGAAGTTTTCACCGGAACGGTACAGGTAGCTGTTGGCACCGTCGGTGTAAGACAGACTGCCCTGGATGGTGAACATGTCGGACAGCGCGATCTTACCGGCAACGAAGGTGGCGAAACCGAACGATGACTCATCGTTGGTGCCGTCGTCGTAGCCTACCTGGTGCGCCAGAACCGCTGCCGAGTAAGACAGGCCGCCAGCGGAGTCTTCCAGACGCGCGGTCAGGGCTGGCATGGCATCTTTCGCGATGTCGTTTGCAGCATCGGTTACGAAGCTTGACTGCGGCTGCTCAAGAGACAGAGACAGAGGGCCAGTGGTGTAACGAACCTGTGGAGTCCGAGACTGGTAGCCCGCTACGCCCGGGAGGGAGTCAAAGTCGAGGGTGTTGGTGTTACCCACGAAGCTGGTGAAGTTGGACCAGGTCTGACCGGCCAGAACGTTCATGTAGGAGCCGTATGCGTGACGCAGGCGAAGGCTGCCGCCACCGCCGCCGCGGAAGTCACCTTCCACGTTGACCAGTACGCCTTCCGGGCTGGTCGCTTTCAGGCCGATCCGGCTCTGGAAGGCGTCAGCGCCGAAGTGGCCTTCGGCAGCATTGTCGTTGCCTGCAAGGCCGGCGTAGGAACCAGAACGGGTACTGAGTGCCTGGTTGCTGTCGATATCATAACTGGCGTTCAAACGCGCGTAGCCATAAAGGGCCATGTCGTAATCGCCGGCAGTGAAGCTAACTGCGCCAGCCTGCCCAGCTACACCGAATACTGCCGCCGCTGCCGTCGCACGAATTGCCGTTCTTAGTTTGTTGCTTTGCATCGTTGTTGTCTCCACACATTATTGTTGTTGGACCCAAAAACAAGGTAGTTACCAATTTGTGACAATTCAAATGAATTCGCACAATATTTAGACGAATGTCTATAGCAGCTTTTCCTTGTCAGACAGCCATCTGCGATCGATTAATAAACGTACAGTCACTTCATGACCTCCGAAAGTACATACCTCCAAGACACGACATTTGCGTTTCTCGATATCGAAACCACGGGAGGCAACTCCTCGCGGGACCGGATCACCGAGATCGGCATTCGGTTCTGGCGTGCCGGTGAAACAGTGGGCGAATGGCAGACCCTGCTGAACCCGGAGACCCGTATCTCCCGGTTTATAGAGAACTTTACCGGCATTTCCAACGAGATGGTCGCAGACGCCCCGCGATTCGCGGAGGTTGCCGACGACCTCGAAGCGCAACTGGAAGGCACGGTCTTCGTTGCCCACAACGCGCGATTTGACTATGGCTTTATCAAGTCGGAGTACCGCAGGTTGGGGCGTATGTTTTCGGCCCGGGTCCTATGCACGGTCAAGCTGTCCCGTCGGCTGTATCCGGAATTCCGCCGTCACAACATGGATGCGCTCATAGAGCGGCACGGGCTGGCGCAGGTGCAACGCCACCGTGCCATGGGGGATGTCGAGGCGATGCTGTCGTTCTTTCTCCATGCCCGGGCAGACCGGGGTGACGAAAGCCTTGAGCAGGCAATTCGTGACCTGCTCCAACGCCCGAGCATTCCCTCACATCTGCCCCCGGACACACTCCAGGACCTGCCGTCAGGGCCGGGGGTTTATCGATTTTATGGGGAGAACGACGTACTGCTCTATGTCGGCAAGAGCACCAACATTGCCCAGCGGGTGGCCTCGCATTTCTCCGGTGACCACAACACGAGCCGCGGTGTGCGGATGTCCGAAAGCCTGCGCCGCGTTGACTGGACCGAAACCGCCGGTGAGCTCGGCGCGCTGCTGCTGGAACTGAAGCAGATCAAAGCCCTAAAGCCGATGTTCAACCGCCGCTCCCGGGCGGCGAAGAATCTGGTGAGTATCGAGTTGAGCGAGAACGGCAGCGGCTTTCTGCAGGCGCGTCTGGTCCGGGAAATCGAGCCCCACCGGCTGGGGGACTATTTCGGTCTGTTTCGCAGCAAGCGGGATGCCGAACGGGCTTTGAGCGGCATCGCCGCGAAAAATGACCTCTGTAATCGTCTTCTGGGCCTGGAGCCTGACCATAACGGTGCCTGTTTCCAGCGAACGCTCGGGCGCTGCAAGGGCGCCTGTGAAGGGCAGGAGGATGTCACCCGCTATAACCTGCGAACCCAGATCGCGTTCCACAGCCTTCGCCTGAAGACCTGGCCGTGGAAAGGGCCGGTCGGTGTGGTCGAGCATAATCCGTTCGCGGGGCGCACCGATATCCTGGTGGTCTATAACTGGATGCATGTGGCCACGGTGCACGAGGAGAGTGAGGCCCATGATCTGTCGCTGCGGGGGCAGGCGGTCACCTTTGATCTGGATTCCTACAAGCTGCTGATCAAGGCCCTGATGGGGCGGGACGGGAAAAATCGGCAGATCATTGAATTGCCGGCGGTCGGGGAACCGGATGTTCTTATGCCCTGAGTGGCGTATCATAAAAAGGCATCCGCACACTTACTTACTTGCCCGGTGCGGCAACTTTACTATGGTAGTGCGTCCAACCGCGATTCCCGAGAGAGATTTATGAACAGAGAGCCCGTCACTCGCGAACTTTTCAATGAAGTCATGGTCCCCAACTACGCGCCCGGATCCATCATTCCGGTTCGAGGCGAAGGGTCCCGTATCTGGGACCAGGAAGGGCGGGAATTCGTCGATCTCCAGGGCGGCATCGCGGTTACCTGTCTCGGGCATTCCCATCCCGGGCTTATCGGAGCCCTGCAGGAGCAGGCGGAAAAGCTCTGGCACCTGTCCAATGTCATGACCAACGAGCCGGCCCTGCGTCTTGCCAAAACACTGTGCGATCTGACCTTCGCCGAGCGTGTGTTTTTTGCGAACTCGGGCGGGGAAGCCAACGAGGCTGCGTTCAAACTGGCCCGTCGCTATGCCTGGGAGCATTACGGGCCCGAAAAGAACGAGATCATTTCTTTCAAGAACGCCTTCCACGGTCGCACTCTGTTCACGGTCAGCGTCGGTGGCCAGCCCAAGTACCTTGAGGGGTTTGAACCGGCGCCTGCCGGCATTCACCACGCCGATTTCAACGATCTGGAGTCGGTGAAGAAGCTGATTTCGAAAGAAAAGACCTGTGCCGTGGTGGTCGAGCCGATTCAGGGTGAGGGGGGCGTAATGCCCGCAGATCCGGAATTCCTGAAGGGCCTGCGTCAGCTGTGTGATGAGCATAACGCCCTGCTGGTCTTCGATGAAGTCCAGTCCGGCGTCGGTCGTACCGGGCATCTGTATGCGTATGAAATGTATGACGTGATTCCCGATATCCTGTCCAGCGCCAAGGGCTTGGGCGGTGGCTTCCCGGTGGCCGCCATGCTGACCACCGCCAAGGTGGCCGCCAGCCTGGGTGTGGGCACCCACGGCAGCACCTATGGTGGTAATGCGTTGGCCTGTGCCGTTGCCCAGAAAGTTGTCGACACGGTCAGTCAGCCGGAGATCCTGAAAGGCGTGAAGGCCCGGTCGGATCGTCTGCGCAAGGGCATGATGGACATCGGGGAGCGCTACGGTGTGTTCAGCGAGGTTCGGGGTGCGGGCCTGTTGCTGGGCTGTGTGTTGACCGAAGACTGGAAGGGCAAGGCCAAGGATTTTCTCAACGCGGGTCTTGATGAGGGCGTGATGGTGCTGGTCGCCGGCCCCAACGTGGTCCGTCTGGCGCCGTCGCTGATCATTCCGGAAACCGATATTGAAGATGCGCTTGAGCGATTTGAAACGGCGGTGAAGAAGCTGACGGCGTAAGGAGTCAATATGTGGCTTGTACGTCCGGCGCAACCGGATGATTTGGATCAGATACTCGAGATTGCGGGCACCCAGGGTGCCCGTCTTTCCTCGACCCTGCCCAAGCAGTCGGAAGCCCTTGCGCAGAAAATAGAACATTCCCTGGCGTCCTTTGCTGGCAAGGTTCCGGCCGGTGAGGCACCCAGGTTCCTGTTTGTCCTTGAGAACACGGTGACCGGGTCCGTGGACGGCACCGCCGGCATCGACGCCCGCGCGGGTAACGGACAGCCGTTCTACAATTACCGCCGCGATGCCTTGATCCATGCCTCTCACGAGCTGGGGGTGTCGCGCCGCGTTGAAGTGCTGTACCCATCCCATTCCCTGACCGATCAGACCCTGCTCTGTTCCTTCTCCATCCGCCCGGAGCTTCGCAATACCGACGCGTTTGAGCTGCTGTCCCGCGCCCGGATCCTGTTTATTGCCGAGCACAGGGACTGGTTCTCGCCGCGGGTGGTCGTGGAGATTCAGGGGGTGCAGGCCGAGGACGGCAGTGTGCCATTCTGGGACAGCCTGGCCCGGCACTTCTTCAACATGGATTTTGAAACCGCAGATCAGTACTCGGCCCTGCTCAGCAAGACCTTCATTGCTGAGCTGATGCCCCCGAACCCGATCTACGTAACACTGCTCACTGAGGACGCCCAGGCCGCCCTCGGGCAGGCCCACACGCTGACCGCGCCGAATTTCGAGTTGCTGCAGCGCGAGGGCTTTCATGCGGGGTGTTACCTGGACATTTTTGACGCCGGGCCGGTGCTCGAAGCCCGCACCGATGCCCTTCGCACACTGGTGACCAGTCATCGGAAAACCCTGCATGGCCGGCACGAAGACACCGGGGATCTGTGCCTGATTGCCGCCGGCGAAGCGTCGGATTTCCGGTGTACCCTGACACATGTCGAGGAAACCCTGGATGACGAGCTCAAGGTATCGGTAAAGACCTGGGCGTTGCTGGGCAAAACCGCCGGCGATGCGGTAAGGATTGCGCCATTATGATGACCCCAACCCGGACGGAGGGCGCAACATGCTGGTGATTCGCCCCCTGCAGGAAAACGATCTTGATGATCTCTACGCCATGGCGCAGAACGCCGGCAAGGGCCTGACGACCCTGCCGGCGGATCGCAAGCTGCTGCAGAAAAAGATTGCCCATGCCCAGGAGACCTTCAATCAACGCTGCGCACCGGAAGCCGGACTGTACCTGTTTGCGCTGGAAGACACCGAGAAGCAGAAAACCGTGGGCATCAGCGGTATCCAGGCGCGGGTCGGACTGGACGAGGTGTTCTACAACTACCGGCTCAGCGTCACGGTGAACGCGTCCCGGGAGTTGGGGGTTCACGTGCGAACGCCCACCCTGCACCTGTCCAACGACATGACCGATACCAGCGAAATCTGCTCGCTGTTGCTGTCCGATGAATACAAGGGCGGCGGCTGCGGCCTGCTGCTCTCACGCTGCCGGTTCATGTACCTGGACGAGTTCCGTAAGCATTTCTCCGAGAAGGTGTTTGCGGAAATGCGCGGGGTGTCCGACGAGCACGGCCGCAGTCCCCTGTGGGATGCCCTTGGCAGCAAGTTCTTCGATATGGAGTTCAGCCAGGCCGACATGCTTTCAGGCCTCGGCAACAAGGCCTTCATTGCCGAACTCATGCCCAAATACCCGATCTACCTGCCGATGCTGCCGGATTCGGCCCGTGCCGTTATTGGCCGGGTCCATGAGAACACCGCTCCGGCCCTCAGGATGCTCCAGGCAGAAGGTTTCAACTTCAACGGCCTGGTGGATATCTTCGATGGCGGGCCGGTGGTCGAGGCGTTTGTGCACAACGTCCGGACCGTCCGGGATTCGGTGAACCGGTATGCCATGATCACGCAGACTCCGGTTGACCTGGACGTTCCAGCCGGCGAGCGGGTGATGGTGTCCAACCGCTCGTTCCGGGATTTCCGGGTGACCACGATACCGGCCAGCTGCATCGGGCCCGATACCGTCAAGATGCCTCCGGCAGTGGCCGAGGCGCTCAAGGTGGAATCCGGTGATCCGGTTCGGCTGGCGCCGTTGAAAGACAACGGTCCTCTGCCCATACATACTTACAGAGGGCAAGACAAAGCGGACGACAGGATCCGGGAACACCGAAGCCGTTCCTCGAAGAGCTGATTTCACAGCGCGTCGCCGTATTTCCAATCTACCGAATTCCAGTACCGGGAGGTGCTTTGATATGGCAAACCTGACAGGCGAACTTTTCATAGATGGATTATGGCTTCAGGGTCATGGTGCCTCGTTTGAGTCGATTCAGCCCGTTACCGGAGAAACCGTCTGGGATGGCAACGGTGCCAATCTTGAAGATGTTGACGCCGCCGTCCGTGAGGCCAGAAAAGCCTTCCTGAAATGGCGTCGGAAAAGCTTTGCGGAGCGCCAGGCTGTGGTCGAAGCGTTCGGTGCCCAGTTGGAGAGCCACAAAGAGGAGCTGGCCCATCAGATTGGTCTGGAGACCGGTAAGCCGCTCTGGGAGTCGCGCACGGAAGTAGCCGCCATGATTGGCAAAATCGCGATCTCCGTGAAAGCCTACAATGACCGTACCGGGCATTCAGAATCCGACGTTGCTGGTGGCCACGCGGTGCTCAGACACCGCCCGCACGGGGTGGTGGCGGTATTTGGCCCCTACAACTTCCCCGGGCATCTGCCGAACGGACACATTGTGCCTGCCCTGCTGGCGGGTAATACCGTCGTCTTCAAGCCCAGTGAGCTGACCCCCGGGGTGGCGGAAATGACGGTCAAGCTATGGGAAAAGGCGGGTGTGCCCGATGGCGTGGTCAACCTGGTCCAGGGGGCGTCGAGTACCGGGAAATCCCTGGCGAGCCACCCGATGATCGACGGGCTGTTCTTTACCGGCAGTTCCACCGTTGGCCACCTGCTGCACGAACAGTTTGGCGGCCAGCCTGAAAAAATTCTGGCGCTGGAAATGGGCGGCAATAATCCGCTCATCGTCCAGGACGTATCGGACATCGACGGTGCGGTCCACCACGCGCTGCAATCCGCGTTCCTCTCGGCTGGCCAGCGTTGCACCTGCGCCCGTCGCCTGCTGGTTCCGAAAGGGAAGAAGGGGGACGAATTCCTGAACCGTCTGGCGGAGTTGTCCGGCCGGATCCAGGTGGGTGAATTTGATGCTGACCCTCAGCCGTTCATGGGCTCGGTCATTTCCTCCGAAGCCGCGGAAAAACTGCTGGCCGCCCAGGCCAGCATGCTGGAAAAGGGCGCCAAATCCCTGCTCGAAATGAAGCAGATCAAGCCGGACACCGGGCTGTTAAGCCCGGGCATTGTGGATGCCACGGGACTGGATTTGAGCGACGATGAATTTTTCGGACCGCTGCTGACGGTCTATCGTTACAAGAGTTTCGATGAGGCGCTGGAGCTGGCCAACGACACCCGTTACGGGCTGTCTGCCGGTATCCTGACCGACGACCGGAAGCTTTACGAGCGTCTCGCGGACGAGGTGCGTGCCGGCATCGTGAACTGGAACCGGCCATTGACCGGTGCCAGCAGTGCCGCGCCGTTCGGTGGCGTGGGTGCCAGCGGTAATCACCGCCCCAGTGCCTATTATGCGGCGGATTACTGCGCCTGGCCGATGGCGTCCCTGGAGGCACGTAAGAGCGAGGTGCCGGAAAGTCTCGCGCCTGGCCTTAATTTCGACAAATAAGAACGGAACCGACAGCGATGGTGAAGCACGCGGTAGAAGCAAATTTCGACGGTCTGGTCGGCCCCACCCACAACTACGCCGGGCTCTCGTGGGGCAACGTTGCCTCGAAATCCAACGTGCGCGCAGAGTCCAATCCGCAAGAGGCCGCCCTTCAGGGCCTCGCGAAGATGAAGCGTCTGGCGGACCGGGGCTATGTACAGGGCGTGCTGCCGCCACATGAGCGCCCGCACATTCCGACGCTCAGGAAGCTTGGCTTCGAGGGCTCCGACAGTCAGATACTCGAGCGCGTGGCCAAGGCCAGTCCATCGATCCTGGCAGCGGTCTCTTCGGCCTCGACCATGTGGACCGCCAATGCTGCGACGGTATCCCCGAGTGCCGATACCGGAGACCATCGGGTTCACTTTACGCCCGCAAACCTGAGTGCCAAGTTCCACCGCTCCATTGAACACGTGGTGACCGGGCGAGCGTTGAAGGCGATCTTTGCGGACGAAAGCTATTTCGCCCATCACCCGGCCCTGCCCTCCGTTAGCCAGTTTGGCGACGAAGGCGCGGCCAACCACACCCGGTTATGCGGCGGATACGGGGAGCCGGGTGTTGAACTCTTCGTCTACGGCCAGATCGCGTTCAATGAGCAGGCGCCCGCGCCGAAGAAATTTCCCGCCCGCCAGACCCTCGAGGCCTCGCAGGCCATTGCCCGGCTGCATGGGCTCAAGGAGCAGGGTGTGGTTTTTGCCCAGCAGAACCCCGACGCCATCGATGCGGGCGTCTTTCACAACGATGTGATCGCCGTGGGCAATGGCAACACGTTGTTCTACCACGAGATGGCGTTTCTTGAGGAAGAACAGGTGCTGGCGGGGATTCGCTCCCGCCTGACCGGTGCGGAGCTGGACGCTGTCCGGGTCAGCAGTGCGGAGGTGCCGATTGAAGACGCGGTGGCCTCGTACCTGTTCAACAGCCAGTTGCTGAACACGCCGGATGGCATGCTGCTGGCGGTGCCGGGCGAGTGTCGGGAGGTGGCGTCGGTCAGTCGGTACCTGGATGAACTGGTGAAGTCCGGCGGGCCGATCACCTCGGTGGAGGTGTTTGACGTCAAGCAGTCCATGCGTAACGGAGGCGGCCCGGCTTGCCTGAGGTTGCGGGTGGTGCTGAGTGATGACGAGCTGCAGGCCATGCATCGGGGCGTGCTGCTGACCGATGCCCTTTACGAGCGCCTGACAACCTGGGTGAGGGCGCACTATCGGGACCGGCTCTCACAGGAAGACCTGGCCGACCCGATGTTGCTCGAAGAGGTGCGCAAGGCCCTTGATGAACTGACCGGTATCCTCGGTCTGGGATCAATCTACGATTTTCAGCGTTAGGCTGCGATCGACGACGTCAGCATCTCCATGGTGTGACGGATCAGGGCGTCGGCGGAGAAGTTGCCACCGGCGCCGCCTTCCCCCGAGCCCAGCTCAGACTGACACAGCAGTATGACCCCGTGCAGAGCCCCCCGCAGGTACAGTGCCGTCTGCACCGGGTCGGTGATCCGCTCCCGGCTCATGGTGCCATCTTCCAGCCCCTGCCTGATGGCACCGATCATCAATTCCATCAGCTCCGCTTTCGAGCACAGCATTTCTTCGGCCTGACTCTCGTCGGCTTCTGCCATGGCCGTCGACGCCTGGGTCAGTGCGGAAAAGTAATCCGGCTCATCCTGATAGAACCGGTAATAGGCCTCGCCCATGGCTGAAATCTGTGCCAGACCGGTATCGGCAGTCGCTTTGGCCTCCTGGAAGCGGGCGGTCAGGCTTTGACCCGCCCGCAGCATAATGCCCCGCTGAATGGCCGCCTTGTCTTTGAAATACACATACAGCAAGGCCCGGCTCAGGCTGGCGGTGCGAGCAATGTCGTCCATGGAGGTTCGCTCGTAGCCTTTCTCTGAAAACACCAGTTCAGCGGCATCCAGAATGGCATCGTATCGGGCCTGTTTCTCCCGTTCGCGGCGGGTCTTAAGCGGTTCACTCATGGCGTCTTCCATTTGTCGGCGACTGCAGGGGCATCATACCTGAAAGTGGATAAAAGCTGATTATTGACAAAATGTCAAAGAGTGACATTATGTCCATATGCAACGTTCGGGTTCCCGATGGAGCGGGCGCCTGCCACCGACATGAACATGGACGAAAGGATCGATCATGAAGCCACTCTCCCTCCCATTTGCCGCCGTTTCCCTGGTTGTCATTTCAATGGTACTGGCCGGATGCAAGGCCGGTGATGTGTCGTCGGAGACCGACATTCCGACGGTCTCGGTCCGTGTCGCCGAGGTAACCGGCGGGCAGACAGAGGGAATCCCCCTGCGCTTTTCCGGGATTGTACGGGCCACTCAGCGGGCGACCCTGACCTTCCAGGTGAGCGGCACCCTGAAGGAGCGGGCGGTGGAATTGGGTCAGCGGGTGGCGGTCGGTGAGGTGCTGGCCCGGGTGTACAACCCCGCGCTGGCACCGGCCCGGGATTCCGCCCGGGCCAAGCTGGAGGAGCTGAATACCCAGTATGAACAGGCCCGGCGGGAGTGGGATCGTTCGAGCCGATTGCATGAACGCGGCGTGGTGTCCGAGCAGAGCCTGGAACAGATTGCCGCCCGACGCGACGCACTCAGGGCCAGCGTGGCCACCGCCGAGGCTGCCCTTGCCGAAGCCACGCAGTTGTTGAACGAAAGCACCCTGCGCGCGCCCTTTGCCGGTCGGGTGGAAGCCCTGCTGGTCGAACCGGACGAGTTTGTCGCCGCCGGGCAGCCGGTCATGCGCCTGTCCTCGCCCCAGGGTCGTGAAGTCGAGGTTCGGGTGCCGGCGTACCTGCTGGACCACGTGGCACTGGAGCAGGAGTTGCCGGTCTGGTCCGTGCAGGACAGGCATCGTCCGCACCAGACCGGGTCAGTGATCGAAATTGCCCAGGCCGGTGCCGTGCGCGGCGAACTGCATCCGGTACTGGTCAGCCTTCCCGTGGATACCCTGGAGCCGGGTGAGCCCGTTGAGGTCGGCATTACGCCGGTCACCACCTCGGCGACGACGGTACCGCTGCTGTCGGTCATCCGTACCGCCGATGGAACCGGGGTCTTCCGGGTGCGTGGCGGGGAAGCGAGGCGTATCCCGGTGACCGTTGAGCGGGTGATCGGCGAACGGGTTGTGGTCCGTGCCGACGCGCTCGCTCCCGGAGACCAGGTGGTGTACGCGGGTATGACGCGCCTGACCGACGGCGATGCGGTGGAGGTGCGCTGATGACTCGCCGGCTCCTGAACTGCCAGCGCCTGCTCGGCATGGTGGTCACCATGTTGTGCCTGCTTGGGGTGGCCGCCTACAGCACCATGCCACGCCAGGAGGATCCCTCGTTTCCCTACCGCGCCGGCATGATCAATGTGAATTATCCGGGGGCCAGTGCCGATGCGGTCGAGCGGCTTGTTTTGCGTCCCCTGGTCGATGAACTGCGCCAGGTTGAGGAGGTGGAGTTTTCCCAGGGTACCGCCCGAACCGGTGTTGCGCTGGTGAGGCTGCGTCTCAATGACACCATCTACGATACGGACCCCGCCTGGGACAGGGTCCGGCTTGCCATGGAACGGGCTCGGAAGGATTTCCCGGATGACGTTGGGCAAATGGCCCTGGATGATCGATTGATCGATATTCCCGCCATCGTTCTGGCGGTTGCCGGTGGCCCGTCGGTGACGGAACTGAGCGCGGTCGCCGAACGCCTCAAGCAGAACCTCACGGACATCAACGGAGTGTCTCGCATCGACCTGGAGGGCGATGCCGACGAGCAGATTACCCTGGCGCTCGACGATGCCGCGCTGTACCGGCTGGGTATCTCGCCGGCCCGGGTCATGGACACGCTGGCCCGCCGCAACCAAACCATTCCCGGTGGTTTTGTGGTGGTTAACGGGCGGCGCCTGTCGGTGCTGCCAAACAGCGAATTTGCGGACATTGATGCCATTCGGGCGACGCCAATAGAATTGCCGGATGGCTCGCAGGTACCCCTTGCGGCGGCCGCCGATGTGTGGCGCGGCCCCGTCGAACCCAGGCAGCCGGAAACCTGGTTTGACGGCGAACGGGTTGTGCTGGTTTCCATCATTATGGAGGAGGGCACAACCGACGCGATCCGTTTCGGCCAACGGGTGCGGGAGCGGCTGAACGAGATCCGGACAGAATTCGAGCCCTACGAGATCCGGGAGATGTTCTTTCAGCCGGATAAGGTCGAAGACCGGCTGGATAACCTGGCCTGGAGTCTGGTGTTGTCGGTCCTGATCATTGTGGCCGTCGTGTTCACCGGCATGGGTATTCGCATGGGCCTGCTGGTGGCCTCGATCCTGCCCATGGTGGCGTTGATCAGCGTCGGCCTCTATGACCTTGGCGGAGGCGTGCTGCACCAGATTGCCGTCATCGGCATGGTCATTTCCCTGGGCATTCTGATCGACAACGCCATCGTCATCGTGGAAAACATTCAGGGTTACCTGGATGAGGGTGCGCGACGCCTGGATGCCCTGCGCCAGGCCGTTGCCGAGCTGGCAGGTCCGCTGGGTGCGTCCACCGGAACAACCCTGGCGGCATTTGCGCCGCTGTTGTTATCCAAGGGCGGCGCCGCCGACTTTACCCGCGGGGTGCCGGTCATGATCATGCTGACCCTGTCGGTCAGCTACCTGTTGGCGATCTCAGCGGTGCCCCTGCTGGCCGCCAGATTTCTGAAGCCCCGGCGCAATGTCGGCAAGGACCGGCTGTCGGGGCTTGCCCGTTACCTTGGAAGCCTGGTGTTTCGTTTCCCCGGCCGCCTCATTGCCGCGGGTGCCCTGTTGGTGGCGATCAGTGTGGCGATGACGCCGTTCATGGCCCAGCAATTCTTCCCGAATGCCGACCGGCCCCGGGTCATCGTTGAGTTGTTCATGCCTGAAGGTACCGATCAGGCCCGGACGGCGCAGGCGGCCGCGGACCTGGAACAGATGATCCGTACCCAGCCGGATGCTTTGGAAATTCACCGGTTCGTGGGTTTCACCGGGCCAAGCTTCTACTACAACCTCCAGCGGGCACCCCAGGCGCCAAACCGGGCCCGTCTGGTGATTCGCACGCCCACACTGGCGGATACGACCGAGATGATCCGCTGGGTCCGTGGGCACGTGGCCGACGAGATGCCGGAACTGGACGTCACTGTTGGTATTCTCGGCCAGGGGCCGCCCAGGGCGGCACCGGTGGAGGTTCGGGTCTATCACGCCAACGACGAAACCCGCACAGAGGCCGTGGAGCGGATCTTTGGCGTTCTTCGGGGTGTCGAGGGCACCGTCGATGTTCGCCATGATCTCGACATTGGCGTACCCAGCATCGCCATCAACGTTGACGATGCCACGGCTGCACGATACGGGCTGACCCGGGCCGATGTGGCCCAGAGCCTCTATGGCCAGAGTTTTGGTGTGGTGGCCGAACGCTACCGCCAGGAGGAGGACCCGATTCCCCTGGTCCTGAGATCCCGGGAGGGTACGTCTCTGCCGCTGTCCCGATTGCTGTCCGTCAACGTCTACAACAAACAGGGCGACGCCATACCGCTGTCGGCGGTCGCCAGTGTTGAAACCAGCTGGGAGCCGGCTGTGCGCTATCTCCGGGACGGCGTGAGGATGAACACGGTCACCGCAAACCTGCTCCCCGGGTATGGGTTCAGCAAGGCCCTGGATGGCCTGCATCGTGCGCTTGAAGCCAACCCCCTACCGGCCGGAACCCGCATCGAAATGGGTGGCGACGCGGAAGGATCGGGCGATGCCAACGGCGCATTGCTGACGGCGGCGCCTATCGGCGTGTTGCTGCTGCTGTTTTTCCTGTTGCTGCAGTTCAATTCGTTCCGTCGCGTGGGCATTATCCTGTTGACGGTTCCGCTGGCCACCGTGGGTATCTTCCCCGGTCTGGTGCTGTCGGATTCCCCGTTTGGGTTTCAGTCGCTGCTGGGCGTCATTGCTCTGGTGGGCATTGTGGTGAACAACGCCATTGTGTTGCTGGATGTCATGGACCGGCGATTGGAGGCGGGCGAGGGCATCCGTGACGCGGTACGCCAGGCCGTCGAGAAACGCACCCGGCCGATTCTGCTGACCACGGCCACCACTGTGGCTGGGCTGCTGCCGTTGGCTTTCTCAAGCTCAACACTCTGGCCGCCCATGGCCTGGGCGATCATCTCCGGCCTGCTGGCGTCCACCGTGCTGACCCTGCTGGTGATTCCCGCCGTGTGTACGCAGCTGATCAAAACCCCTGTGCCGGAACCGGAAAACGCCCCGGCCTGACGTCGGGACGGGTCAGGCGCCGACGCTTTGCCGGGGCCTGATCAGTAAGCCCACGCGCTGGCCGACCGGTACATCCCGGTTGGGGAACACGATGGATTCCGGGATAGCACCCACCCGGTAACAGGTGTGGTCATCTTCCCAGATCACTGTGCCGGGTGCGTACTCGGTAAAGTTGGCCACGTCATCAGGCACGTGAAATTCAAAGCGTGCCCCGGTGTTCAGGATTTCGTGCACCACTTCAAACACCGTCAGCCCGGCCGATGACGAGATGGGTTGCTGCGGCGCCGGGGCGCCACAAAACCGACGACGCAGGGCATCGCGAATGCCGTGAAACCGGGTCAGGTCGTTTTGCCCGAATGGCCGAACCTTTCCAAGCTCTACGGTAAAGCTCTCGGCCCCCAGCTGGGACGATGAAAACGACGAGAAGGTGGTGCCCGATTTGTGCTGGAGCAGCAGGGTTTCCACCTCGGCCTCCAACAGAAAATCACACTGATCAGATGGCACGCGACGACCTTCCACAAAGGGATACAGCGCAAACTTTTCCCGCCGGGACGGCCGGATCGCCGTATGCAGGTCATAGTGCGAAAGGGCAAGGTCCGGGTGGCTCTCTGAGAATTGCCGGCATAGCGTCTCGATCTGACGGGCCCGAGCCGCCTCGGGCAGGTCGCGATACTCGGGCTTGCTGTGGGCACCGTGGAACAGCCGGTTCATGTTCACTTCCAGAAACCGTTCGCCAGCCACCATGGCGGACGGGTTGCCAAGTATCAGCAGTAGCGGGCAGGCCAATTGCCAAGCGCCTTCCAGCAATTCGTTGACCAAACCATTGAGGACCTCAATGGGAGCGGTCTCGTTGCCGTGGATGCCGGCGGAAATGATCAGGGCTTCGTGGTTCGGATTGGGTCGGCTGGCAGGGGGCGTCAGTTCTAGTACACCGAGCATCCTTCGAACAACGCGGGTGCCGTCAACCAGCACTGCTTCGGACTCTGGCAACTCGGAGGAGGCGTTGGCCAAGGTGTGTGCCAGCCAATCCGAAGAATCAGAAAAGACGCTAAGGTGTGCCGCCATTGGGATCCCCGAATAAGGTTGATGGGTGGGCGGCGATCAGCTTTCCGGGAGTGTGTGAAACCATGGATGGTTTCACTCAAGCGCCCATGGATGGGCTCGTAGCGTCTCCCGGAAAGCTGATTGTCGGCCGCCCCGGCACCAGATCAAGCAACGGATCAGTTGCTGATTGGGCGCTGATGCCGCAACAAATGATTTTCAAGCTTGCGGAATGCAAACACCAGAATAAACGTCAGCATCATGTAGATCAGCGCGACAAAG
Source organism: Marinobacter arenosus (assembly GCF_019264345.1). Classification (NCBI taxonomy): domain Bacteria; kingdom Pseudomonadati; phylum Pseudomonadota; class Gammaproteobacteria; order Pseudomonadales; family Marinobacteraceae; genus Marinobacter; species Marinobacter arenosus. The sequence continues at coordinate 1,720,703 of NZ_JAHVAO010000001.1, read as the reverse complement.
ATAAACGCATCGAACGGCGCATAGAAACGGGAGTAAATGTTCCGGGCCGCGCCGGTCAGGTCCACAATGGTCACCACGCTGGCGATTGCACTGGAATGCAGCATGAAGATGACTTCGTTGGAATAGGCTTGCACCGCACGACGGGCCGCACTGGGCAATACGATGCGCCGGATGCGCATGAACCAGTTCATGCCGTAGGCCTTGGCGGCTTCAATCTCGCCGTGGGGCGTTGCGGCAATCGCGCCCCGGATAATCTCGGTCGTGTAGGCCGCGGTATTCAGGACAAAGGCCAGCAGCGCCGGGTAGAACGGTTCCCGGAAGATTTCCCACCAGAAGGTTTCCTGAATACCCGGAATCTGGGCAATACCGTAGTAGATGATGTACAGCTGGATCAGCAGGGGCGTACCCCGGAACAGGTAGGTGTAAAGCCATACCGGGCCGGAAACGAACGGATTCCTGCTGGTTCGCATGATCGCCAGGGGAATGGCGCAGACCAGGCCGATGACGAGAGAGAGAAAAACCAGTTGAACGGTGTTCACCAGACCATTCCAGTATTCGAGGATGGTCATGGCGGTAAAGATTTCGTTCTGGTTCAGCCACTGGGTGATAAAGTCTGGCATCGCTTATCCCCCCTGAACCACGCCAACGTTGGCGCGTTTGTTGAGCCACTTGATGAACAGCTCGGAGCCGGCGGTCAGTGCCAGATACACGAACGCTACCGGTATAAAGAAGTGGAATGGCATCCGCTCGGCCTTGGCGGCCTCCTCGGCAACCCGGACCATGTCGGTCAGGCCGATGATGGAAACCAGCGCCGTGGTTTTGAGCAGAACCTGCCAGTTGTTGCCGATGCCTGGAAGGGCGTGGCGGAGCATTTGCGGGAAAATAATCCGGCGGAACGTGTGCCAGCGGGTAAAGCCGTAGGCCCGGGCCGCTTCAATCTGCCCGGTTTCGACCGCCAGGAAGGCGCCGCGAAAGGTTTCGGTCATGTAGGCGCCAAAAATCAGTCCGATGGTGACGACACCTGAAATGAACGGGTCGAACTGGAAGAAAAAGTCGATTTCGTACGCCTCCCACAGCAGATCGGAGAGGTTATTCACGGCCACCTGGCCACCGTAGTAGAACAGCAGCATCATGACCAGGTCCGGAACCCCGCGAATCAGCGTGGTATAGGCTGTCGCGACACCTTTGGCCAGACGGTTGCTGGATAGTTTGGAGGAGGCGCCAATCAGTCCGAGAGTGACGGACACGGCCAGAGAGAGGAAGGCCAGTTCAATGGTTATGACTGCCCCGTCGAGTAGTGCCGGGCCATAGCCTTTCAGATCGAGCATGGAAAAGTCCGGTGATCAGGGGTGGCCAGTGCGGCCACCCCTGCGGTTTTACATCTTGATGTCGTAGTTGAAGTACTTCTGCATGATGGTGTCGTAGGTGCCATCATTCTTCAGTTTCTTCAGGGTTGCGTTCACCTTGGCGGCGAGGTCTTTGTCACGCTGACGCATGGCAACACCAACACCTTCACCCAGCTTCACCGGCTCGCCAACTTCCTTGAAGCCGTCTTTGCCGAGGATGGTCTGCTCGCCAACGGGGTAGTCAACAAAGACCACGTCCAGGCGCTGACCTTCGAGGTCCAGAACCATGTCGTCAGCGGTGGTGTAGCGCTTGATGGTGACAATGCCGCCCATCTCTTCGGTCACGTAGGTGTCCATGGTGGTGCCGCGCTGAACGCCGACGACCTTGCCTTCCATCGCGGCCATGTCGGTGACGTCGGTGTCGAATCCGTCACGAGCGAACCAGCCGCCCGGTGTGTTGTAGTACGGCTCGGAGAACAGGACGCGCTCGGCGCGCTCCGGGGTAATGGACATGGAGGACATGATGGCGTCGAATTTGCGCGCCAGCAGTCCCGGAATCATGCCGTCCCATGCCTGGATAACGAATTCGCAGTCCGCTTTCATTTCCTCACACATGGCTTCAGCCAGCTCGACTTCAAAGCCGGTCAGCTCACCGTTTTCATCCTTGTATTCGAACGGCTCGTAAGGCACGTCGAACGCGATACGGATTTCTTTCCAGTCCTTGGCCTGGACCGTGCCGGCCGCCATGGCCAGGGCGCAACTCGCTGCAACAATCAGTTTCTTCATGTGTCACTTCTCCAGTGGTTTGCCTTTTCGGCTTATTTTTTATGGAAGCTTTGCATCCAGTACGAATTCAAGATAGCACCGAGTGTCAGAAGTTGGGAGCCAGGAACTGTTTCATGCGTTCCGAGTCCGGGTTATCAAACACTTTTTCGGGGGTACCTTGCTCTTCGATCACGCCCTGATGCAAAAACAGGACCTGAGTTGACACATCCCTTGCAAAAGCCATCTCGTGAGTCACCACGATCATGGTTCGGCCTTCCTCGGCCAAACTCTGCATGACCTTCAGAACCTCACCGACCAGCTCCGGATCCAGGGCCGAGGTCGGCTCGTCAAACAGCATCACCTCCGGCTCCATGGCAAGCGCCCGGGCAATCGCCGCGCGCTGCTGCTGGCCGCCGGACATCTGGGCTGGGTAGTAATCCTTGCGCTCGTAGATACCGACTTTCTGGAGGTAGGCCTCGGCCCGCTCGATGGCTTCCTTCTTGGGCACCTTCAGCACGTTCACTGGCGCTTCGATGATGTTTTCCAGCACGGTCATGTGGGACCAGAGATTAAAGCTCTGGAACACCATGGACAGTTTGGCGCGGATCAGTTCCACCTGCTTGTTATCGGCCGGAATTCGCTCACCCTTGCGGTTGGTCGTGAACCGGATTGGATCACCGTGCACGATAATGTCGCCGGATGTGGGCGTTTCCAGCAGATTGATGCAGCGCAGGAAGGTGCTCTTGCCAGAGCCGGAACTGCCGATCAGGGACACAACATCGCCTTTACGCGTTTCCAGGGAAATGCCCTTGAGCACTTCCAGCTTGTCGAAGGTCTTGTGAATATCCCTGCAGATCAAAGGCGCTTGGTCCGCCATCTGTCGCTCCCGAGGCTGTCAGTCAAAGGCGCATGTTTTACGGACTGTGGCTGCGGAAATCAATACCCATTGCCGAGGGTTTCCCGCGTGTCCCCACAGAACGTGGCATGCCGTTGTGTAACAAAATGTCTGATTTGCGCTGGCAGTCTACCGGCATCACAGGTTTGTTTGCGAATGTCGTGCCGACGCGTCCGGTGGAACCGGCATCCGGATCACCTCGCTGCCGTCTTTCTCCATATCTCGCATGGCATCGCTGACAAACCGGACATGAGCCGTGGCCGCTTTTTGTGCCGCACCGGGTTTGCCCGAAATCACGGCATCGTAGAGTTGACGGTGCTGGCGGACGATCTTCTTGCGCATTTCCTGGCGTGGGTTCAGGTTGGCCACCGACGCCTGAACCGTCATCAGCATCATGTTCTTCAAGCTGTTTAGAACATGGACCAATACCGGATTGTGCGAGGCCTCCACGATGGCGAGGTGAAAACTGTGGTCTGAACGGGCGTTGCTCAGCGGATCGGTTTCTTCCAGGGCCCGGAACGCCTTGGTGATTCGATGCCGGTCCAGGCTGGTCGCACGCTGGGCCGCCAGGAATGCCGCCTGTCCTTCCAGCTGTTCCCGCACTTCCAGCAGATCGTAAAGGGTGCGCGGGTGGCCCTCGAACAGATGCATGAGCGGGCTCTGGTCATCAATTCTGTTGGAGCCGGAGACCATGCTGGCAACAAACGAGCCTTTGCCGTGCCGGGTCTCAATGACGCCACGGCCCTGGAGCTCGTGCAGCGCCTCGCGAATGATCGCACGAGACACACCGAGGCGGGCAGCCAATTGGCGTTCGGACGGAATTTTCTGTTCCGGCGCCAGCCCGCCATCGAGGATCAGCCGCTCAAGTCGGTATGAAATTTCCTGGGATATCGCCATTGAAATGCCTATTTGTGCTTGCTGGTCTGACCAGTGACGTTTGTGATTGTAAGTGATTCGTCCATTGACCGGTACGGTCTCAAGCCCTGTAAATATGGCCGATTCCCACCAATTCGTCCATTTGTAATGCAGGAAAAACTGGTCTGACCAGTGCCCGGATAGCTGGACTAAACACGGAATGGCTACGAATATCTTTCTAATGTCGGTCGATGTGCTGCATCGGACCGGCGTTGATCTGACGCTGAGAAAAACAACGCTAACGGAGATGTGTCGATGAACTCGAATAAGAACATCCGTATTCACGGTGACACGGCCGAGGCTCCACCTCGGAGAAGTTTTCTGAAAACGGCCGCGGTGGGCGCGGCCTTCGCAGGCGCGATGCTGATGGGCGCCGGCCAGGCCCAGGCCGCAACGACCTGGAAAATCCAGTCAGTTTGGGACGCCGGCACGGTCGGCTATGACCTGTTCGAAGACTGGTGTAATGGCATGGAAGAGAAGTCCGGCGGTGAACTGATCTTCAAGTGTTTCCCTGCCAAGGCCGTCGCCGCCGATAACAACTCACTGTTCGATTCGGTTCGCAGTGGTGTTCTTCAGGGCATGAACCCGTTCACTCTGTACTGGTCCGGCAAGATTCCCGCTTCGGTTTTCCTGTCATCCTATCCAGGCGGCCCCGATCAGCCTCATCAGTGGGACACCATGTTCTACTCACTGGGCATGCTGGAGAAGACCCGGGAAATCTACGAGAAGTTCGGGCTGTTCTACGTGGGCCCGATCCAGCACGACGCAAACATCATTCACTCCAAGAGTCCGGTAAACAGCCTCGAAGACTTTAAAGGCATGAAGCTCCGGGTCCCTGGCGGTATGGTCGCTGAGGTGTTTCAGGCGTTCGGGGCTTCTACCGTGAGCCTGCCGGGCTCTGACATTTTCCCGGCCCTGGAGAAGGGCACCATCGACGCAGCCGATTACGTAGGGCCGGCGGTAAACTGGGAACTGGGCTTTTCCCAGGTGACGGATTACATCCTGTTCGGACCTCCTGGCGTGATGTCGATCTACCAGCCGGTGGACCTGATGGACCTGACCGTCAACCTGCGCGCCTGGAAAGCCCTGGATCCAAAACTGCAGAAACTGGTTGAGGACGAAGTGCGCATCTATTCCCAGAAGCACTACCTGACCATTCAGAAGCGCAACGTCGAGGCCATGAAGAAGTTCAAGGATGCGGGTGACACCGTGAGCCGTCTGAGCCAGGAAGATGTGGATGAGTGGCGTCGTAAAGCCATCCCGATCTGGTACAAGTGGGCGAACAAGGACGAGAGTGCCCGTGAGATCTTCGACATGCAGGTCCAGTATATGATGAACGATACCGTCGGCTATATCGATGAATCTGATCTTGAAGGCGTACCGGGCCGGTAACACCTTCCTGGACTAACAAATAAGAAACAAGGGGAAGGTCAGGGACGACTCCGACCGAGGCGTTCCGCCTTCCCCGTTTTGTGGCTGAGGAAGTAACAACATGTCTGATCTTGAAGGTTTCGGATTCGTAATGCCGCACTGGTTCTACTGGGGCTGGCTTGCGGTCATGCCGCTGATCATGATGGCCTGGGACAAATGGAGTAGCGGTCATGGAGGCGAGACTGCTGAGCCGGAAATGACACCGGCGGAATTACAAGCGCAAGAGGATGATCCCCTCTATTACCTCCAGTTCGAAGGCAACTGGTTTACCAAGATAGTGGATTGGATCTGCGACAAATCCGGTTTGTTCGTTGCGTTCTGGACGATCAATGCCGTTGTGTTCTATTTCTTTGGCGTGGTCATGCGCTACATCTTTAACATGCCCTCCATCTGGGTCCATGAGGCCAGCTTCCTGCTGCTGGGTATGCAGTATATGCTGGCCGGGGCCTTTGCCATGCTTCATGGTGCCCACGTGCGGGTGGATGTGATGTACAACATGCTGCCGGCGCGGGGAAGAGTTGGCCTGGACATCTTCACGTCGATGTTCTTCTTCATTTTTGCCCTGATTCTGCTGGTTACCTCCTGGACCTTCTTCCTGGATTCCTACGCCATGAACGAAACCACGGTTGAGACCTGGGGCATTCAGCACTGGCCGGCCAAAGGCATGATGGTGCTGGGTTCATTACTTCTTTTACTCGCAGGCATCTCCAAGCTGATCAAGGATATTGTCCTGTTTGTCCGCCTTGGCCGGGAGCGCACCGCATGACTACAAATACAACAACTGCGCCGGGCAGTAACCTTGTCGGGAAACTGAGTACCTGGCTGATGATTATCGCCACAGTGGCACTGGCGTTTGTCATCTGTGTCGAAATGATCAACATTCTTTTCTACGACCCGTGGAGCGACGAGAAATTCCTGTTCAAACTCTCGGGCAGCCTTTCTGACGTCAAGGTCGGGCCTTTGACCTACCTGATGTTCGGTTCCCTCGCCGTGGCCCTGATGATGGGGTTGCCACTGGCTTTCGTGACCGGTGGTCTGGGGGTGATGTTCATCTACCTGGTGGGCGACGCAATGATGCTCAACCTGGTGCCGGGACGCATCTTCCCGATGATGACCAACTCCGATCTGGCGGCAATACCGCTGTTTATCTTCATGGCCTCGATGCTTGAGCGTGCCGGCCTGATTGAGGAAATGTTCAGTGTGGTCTACAAGTGGATGGGTGGCCTGAGTGGCGGTCTGGCGACCGCAACCATTCTCGCCTCGACCCTGCTGGCCGCCATGGTGGGGGTTATTGGTGCCGCTGTTGTCACCATGGGCATCATCGCTCTGCCGGCGATGCTCAAGCGCGGTTACGATCAGAAGATCGCGCTGGGCTCGATCATGGCGGGTGGTACTCTGGGCATACTGATTCCTCCCTCCATCCTGGCCATCCTCTATGCGGTTGTTGCCCAGCAATCGGTCGGTGAATTGTATCTCGGTTCCGTGGTCCCGGGCCTGATGCTGTCTTCCATGTACATTGCCTATGTGCTGATCCGCAGCTGGATTAATCCGAAGCTGGGGCCACCCGTACCGGTGGAAGAGCGGATTTCCCTGAAGGAAAAGCTCCTGCTAACCAAAAACCTGATTGCCCCACTGATCCTGGTGTTTCTGGTGTTGGGTCTGCTGTTCGGTGGCATTGCAACGCCCGTGGAAGCGGCCGGTATTGGCTCCTTTGGCGCCATCGTGGTGGCCATGATGCACGGCAGGTTCTCCATTGCGGGACTGCGGGAAGCATCCGTCACCACGACCAAGGCATCCGCCATGGTGCTGTGGATCATGTTCGGTGCTTCGGTCTTTGTTGGCTTCTACATCCTTCAGGGTGGCCAACAGTTTGTCACGGATGCCATTCTGGGCACCGGCATGTCGCCTTACGGCATTCTGTTCCTGCTGATGTTCCTGCTGGTGGTTCTCGGTATGTTCCTGGACTGGGTGGGTATTCTGCTGCTGGCAGTTCCCATTTTCATTCCTATCGTCAAGGCGCTGGAGTTCCCGGGGCTGTTGGGCTTCCCGCCTGTGGCAGGGGATGATGTTGTGCTCTGGTTTGGTGTGCTCTACCTGGTCAATATGCAGATGTCGTTCCTCAGTCCGCCCTTCGGTTACGCATTGTTCTACCTCCGCGGCGTTTGCCCGCCGGAAATATCCATGGCCACGATTTTCAAGTCGTCCCTGGTGTTCCTGGCGATTCAGGCGCTCGGACTGTTCATGTGTATCCTGATTCCCGGCATCGTAACCTGGCTGCCGGGGCTGGTTTACGGCTAATACACTCAAGGAGTAACGCACTATGTTGACTATTAACAGGCTGGATCTGGCCGATGCCCGCATTCTGATTGAGGGCGCGGCGGAAAAGGCCCGAGAGATCGGAGTGCCCATGTGCATTGCGATCGTTGACGAATCCGGCAATCTGATCGCTTTTGAGCGCATGGACGGCGGCAAGATCACCAGTGTGACCATTGCCCAGGACAAGGCGTTCACGGCGGCGGCCGCCAAGAAAGCCACCCACGACTACAACAAGGCCAACGTGCCGGGCAGCCTTGCCTTCGGTATCCACACCGAGGTTGGCGGTCGTTTGAGTTCCGTGGGTGGTGGCCTGCCGGTGATTGTGGACGGCGAAGTGGTCGGAGGCATCGGGCTGAGCTCCGGGACGCCCCAGCAGGACATGGACTGCGCCCAGGCGGGCATTGACCACTTTGAAACCAAACGCAGCTGATTGCTGTCAGATGAGAACGGGCGGGCTTTCGGGCTCGCCGGCTCACTCCGCAACAGAGCGGAAAATGACGTGATACGAATCCAGAGAACGTTATGACTACCAAGCCGAAAGTCAGCAAAGCCGAGCTGGCCGAGCAGTTCCGGGCCTTCATCGACCCGAACTTCGTTATCACCGATGACGAAACCATGAAACCCTACGAATGCGACGGCATGTCGATGTACTGCGAGATGCCCTTGCTGGTGGTCCTGCCGGAGACGGTTGAGCAGGTTCAGCGGGTCATGCGCATCTGCAACGAAAACCAGGTGCCGGTCGTCGCCCGGGGCGCGGGGACCGGTCTCAGTGCCGGCGCCATGCCCAACAAGGAGGGCGTGGTGCTCTCGCTGGCCAAGTTCAATCGCATTCTGGAAATTGACCCGCTGGCACGAACGGCTCGGTTGCAGCCCGGGGTTCGCAATCTCGCGATCAGCGAGGAGGCCGCCCAGTACGGGTTGTATTACGGCCCGGATCCGTCCTCCCAGATTGCCTGCACCATTGGCGGCAACGTGGCGGAGAACTCCGGCGGCGTGCACTGCCTGAAATACGGTCTCACGGTGCACAACCTGCACAGCGTCGAAATGGTCACCGCCGAGGGCGATGTCGTGACGGTTGGCGGCGATGGCCTGGACACCTGCGGTATGGATCTGCTGGCGTTGATGACCGGGTCGGAAGGGCTGTTGGGTGTGGTCACCGAAGTGAAGGTCAAATTGCTGCCGAAACCCGAGGTGGCCCGCGTGGTCATGGCCGGTTTCGACAGTGTTCAGAATGGTGGCGATGCCGTTGGTGGCGTGATCTCCCACGGCATCATCCCCGGTGGCCTGGAGATGATGGACGGTCACGCGATTGTCGCCGCGGACGATTTTGCCCAGGCCGGCTATCCGCGCGAGGCGAAGGCCCTGTTGTTGTGTGAAGTCGATGGCACGGAAGAGGAAGTGGACGAGCACATTGCCCAGGCCGAAGAGGTGTTCCGCAAGTTCGGCGCGACCTCCGTGCGCACCTCCCGGAGCGAAGAGGAACGGGCACTGCTGTGGAAAGGCCGGAAGTCCGCGTTTCCGGCGGTTGGCCGGATCTCGCCCGATTACTACTGCATGGACGGCACCATTCCACGCCGGGAATTGGCCAATGTGCTGCTCCGGATGGAGGAGATGTCTGAGGAGTTCGGTCTGCGTGTCGCCAACGTTTTCCACGCCGGAGACGGCAACCTGCACCCTCTGATCCTGTTCGATGCCAACGTGCCCGGTGAGTTCGAGCGGACCGAAGCGTTCGGCAGCAGCATCCTGAACCTGTGCGTTGAGGTGGGCGGGTGTATCACCGGCGAACACGGTGTCGGTGTCGAGAAGATCCGCCAGATGGCGGTTCAGTTCAACGATGACGAACTCCAGCAGTTCCATGACGTGAAGGCCGCCTTCGATCCCGCCGGCATTCTCAATCCCGGTAAGGGGGTTCCGGCCCTCAAGTTCTGCCAGGAATACCGTTCCCTGGAACACAAACAACACAAGCACGAACAAACGGAAGCCGCCCATGGCTGATATTTTCCAACATATGCAGGAGCAGGTGCTCCACGCCCGCGACAGTGGGCACAAACTCAACATCGTCGGCGGCGGAACCAAGGCCTTTATGGGCCGGAAAGCCGATCCCGATGCCGGAACCCTCAACGTGGGCGAGCATACCGGTATTGTTGAGTACCACCCGGTCGAGCTGGTGTTGACGGTACGCGCCGGCACCCCGCTGAGCGATATTGAGGCCACCCTGGCCGAGCAGGGCCAGGCCCTGCATTTCGAGCCGCCCCGACTGGGTGCGGGTTCCACCATCGGCGGCACCCTGGCGGCGAACCTGTCTGGCCCTGCCCGGCCCTGGACCGGCTCAGTACGGGACCAGGTGTTGGGTATCCGCCTGCTGAACGGCAAGGGTGAGCACCTGCGCTTCGGCGGGCAGGTAATGAAGAATGTGGCGGGCTACGACGTCTCCCGGCTTCAGGCCGGCGCCCTGGGCAGCCTTGGCCTGATTACCGAGATCAGTCTCAAAGTGATGCCCAGACCGGCCGCCTCCATGACCCTGGTTCAGGACATGGCGATGGACGAGGTCATCCATTACATGAACAGCCGGTCCGCCGAGCCGAAACCGATCACCGGAGCCTGCTGGGTCGATGGCAAGGTCTATCTGAGACTCTCAGGTGCCCGGTCGGCGGTTGAAGCCACGGCCGAGAAGTGGTCGGGTGAAGTGATGGAACAGGGGGATCCGTTCTGGCAGTCCGTCCAGGACATGCAGCACGAGTTCTTTGCCGGTAACGACGTCCCGCTCTGGCGCTTCTCGGTCGGTTCCACCGCCGCCAATCCGAAGCTGGAGGGTGACTGGTTTATCGACTGGTCCGGTGCCCAGCGCTGGTACCGTGGTCCTGGGGAGCTGAAAGACCTGGAACCCCTGGCCAAGGCTGCCGGAGGACAGGTGAGTCTGTTCCGTGGTGGCGACCGCTCCGGCGAGGTCATGCACCATCAGCCGGAAGCCCTCAAGGGCATTCAGCGCCGTCTCAAGAACGCCTTCGATCCGGACAACATTTTCAATCCCGGACGCTTATACAGCTGGTTGTAAGAGCAGGAATACGATGCAAACTAATCTCGTTCAACAATTTGCCAACACGGCGGAAGGGCAGGAGGCCGAATCCATTCTGAGGGCCTGTGTCCACTGCGGATTCTGCACCGCGACCTGCCCCACTTATCAGGAACTGAATGACGAGCGTGACGGCCCTCGGGGTCGTATCTACCTGATGAAGATGTTTCTCGAGGGCCAGGAAGCCACCGAGAAAACCCGCGAACACCTGGACCGGTGCCTGACCTGCCGGAGCTGCGAAACCACGTGTCCGTCCGGCGTGAAATACGGCCGGCTGGTCGACATCAGCCGTGGCCTGATGGAAAAAGAGCTGCCGCGCGATCCCAAGGATAAGTGGCTGCGCTGGGGCCTGGCACGGGTGATCCCCAATCGCCAGTTGTTTGGTCTGCTGCTACGGCTCGGACAGGTGTTCAGGCCCGTTCTCCCGGAAAAGCTCCGCACCAAGGTGCCCCCGAGAAAACAGGCGAGCCCCTGGCCTACCGCCAGCCACAACCGGATTGTGCTGGCGCTCGCCGGTTGCGTACAGCCATCCGCGACCCCCAATACCAACGCGGCGGCTGCCCGGGTGCTCGATAAACTGGGCATCACCATGGTGGAGGCGCCCGAGGCCGGCTGCTGTGGCGCAGTGAACTACCACCTCTCCGAGCATGAAAAAGGCCTGGAACGGATGCGCCAGAACATCGATGCCTGGTGGCCGGCCATCGAGGCCGGTGCCGAAGCCATCGTCATGACGGCGTCTGGCTGCGGAGCCATGGTTCAGGACTACGGCCACCTGCTGAAAGATGACCCGGTCTATGCGGCCAAGGCCCAGAAAGTCAGCGAACTGTGCACGGACCTGGGGGCCTTCCTGCTGAAACAGGATCTGGAGAAGCTCAAGCTTGACCAGAGTCCCGGCAAGGTTGCCTTCCATTGTCCCTGCACGTTGCAGCACGCCATGAAGCAGAACGGTGTTGTCGAACAGGTACTCGCCAAGGCCGGGGTAAACCTGGCGGAAACCAAAGACAAGCACCTGTGCTGTGGTTCTGCCGGAACCTACTCCGTGCTGCAGCCGGAGCTGAGCCAGCAGTTGCTGGGCAATAAGCTCAAGGCGCTGACCGTCGACAATCCGGATCGCATCGTGACCGCCAACATCGGTTGCCAGATGCACCTGGAGACCAAGGCCCAAGTGCCGGTTCAGCACTGGGTTGAATTGCTGGATCAGTAAGGCGGGGTTGAGCCACCAGCAGGTGGCGTTTTAAAGGCCGGTGGTTTCCCGCCGGCCTTTTCTGTTTCTGTAGATTAGAGGTCGTTGAAAAATGCGAGGTAGCTCTTCGGCATAACTTCGCCGAATGCTTCTATTATCCATGCTTCTCTTTCGTCGTCAGTGATGGTTCCCCCGGTTCCATCTGGATCGAACCACTCCGCCTTGATGTTCATCGAGAGTCGATGCCAATCCAGCACTTTTTGGGCATTTACGCCTTCGAGTGCCACAAGCTCCAGATAAGCCTTCTTGAACTTGTCGATATTTTCGAGGCCCGGATCGGTTTCGTCAGTGCCAATGATATGGTCACGAACAACTGCGACATCCGTCAGGGACGCGGGGACGTCTTCACCCAGGAACAGATGGGTTTGGCCCTCTTTCGCCCAGAACGCAGTCACTTTAGATACCTGGTTAATAACGAGATGCGTTAATTCATGTCGGTACTCGTCTTCAGAAAAGTCCGGCGAAATCTTGATTCCGCTGGTCGATGATCTTCCAATGCGATCGTTGCTGGTTGCGCAAATCTGAATCTTTTTGAAGAAGGGGGCCCATTGGTCGTTCCAATCTTCCTGTCCGGGGTCAAAGGTGGGGTTGTCTGCAAAAAATTGGTCGTACCCTTCGTGAGCGTCCACCATGACGTCCCGCACTATTTTGGGATCTCTCTCGTTGACCAGGGTGTTGTAAACGAAGGCATACTGGAGGTCAGGGTTGGAACTAATATTCTGCCAGTCTGCATATCCATCTGGCATTTTTTCTGCTATTTCCGTCGCAAAGTAGTCGGAAATTTGATCGATCGTTACCCGTTTTTCAGTTCCCCCATCCAGATAGGTCAGCTGGCTTACCTCCGAAGCAAACTGGTTGAGATCCTTGAAACTTACCACTCGCTTCATTGCGTAAAAGGTGTCCCAGTTCAAGCCGAACTGCGGCAAGATGAAATCCATGGCACTCTGGGCCTTGGTCGCCGCGGTTCTCAGATCGTCGTTGGAGTGGGTCGTCAGGTTTGAAAATACGATGAAGTTTTCGGACTCAAAGTAATAATCGCTTGTTGAGCATTTCTCCTGGAAAATATCGGCATCCGGATTCTGATACCGTTTATTGGTATCAGTGCTGAAATAGAAATCTCCATCGACCGGATCCAGTTCACCGGCCTCATCTTCACCACTGCCAGAATCGTTCGTGTTTGTGGTGCCACTGCCACTGCCGCCCCCACCTCCGCAGGCTGACAAAGCAAAGGTCACCATGAGTGCACCCATCAAGGTCCAAATTCTGCTGTTCATAGACGTTCCCTATCTTTTACTTAAATACACACTTCAGACGAGAACGTCCTGATGGGCGTTCCATGTCCCGCTAAACAGATCGTGCTTCTTTGATTCCCGTTGTTGCAGTCACCAATCTATAAAGTAGTCCCGAATGATCAATAGCTCAAAATTCTATCGGTTGAGAACAACGCCGAACTGCCGGTCCGGCACTGGATCGAATTGCCTGATCGGTAAAACCGGACCGGTTTCAATGCATTCCCGGTCGGGTTCGTTATACTGCCGCGGCACATAACGTACCCACAGGGAGTGGATTTTTATGCCATGGATTCTGGCAGCCTTCGTTTTTTCGGCCATCTTCAATGCATCGGCGCACGCCGAGGTTTACACCTGGATCGACAGCCAGGGCATTGCCCATTTCTCGGATTACCCGCCTGGCAAGATCCCCCATCAGGCAGTCGATATCCAGCCGACGTCGACGATGCCGATGTCCGAGAATCTCCGGCAGGGAGAGCGTGTTTCCGGCATCCGTGACGATGTCCGGGGATTGCTGTCGACGTCAGACCGACCGGTCCGGAACAGCGGGGCAGTCGCGGAAAACCGTGCCAAGCAACAGAAGATCTGTGACAATTATCGCCGGAAACTGGAGCGGATCCAGTCCAAGCTCCGGACCGGCTATGGCAACGACAAGGGCAATACCCTGCGTCGCCAGCGGCGCGAGATCAGCCAGCAACACAGCCGGGAATGTATTCTGCGCTAGCGGTTAACCGCACCATTACCTGCTCGGGAGTCACGAAATGACCAAGCTGCCGCAACTGACGGATGCTCTGCTCACCCTCGATGAGCGTGTGGCCGTGCTGACCCTGAATCGGCATGACCTACGCAATGCTCTGACCGGCTCGAACCTCATCGATGACATCGTTACGACGGCCGAGTGGATCAACCAGTGTGAAGACGCCTCGGTGCTGGTGATCACCGGTGCCGGATCCTCGTTCAGTGCTGGTGGAAACATTCGTGACATGGCCGAGCGGGGTGGCGATTTTGCTGGCGATGTGGCCGAGTGTGCCGAGCGGTACCGTCGGGGAATCCAGCGGATTCCGCTGGCGCTACAGGCCGTCGAGGTGCCGATCATCGCGGCGGTGAACGGCCCTGCCATTGGCGCGGGCTTTGATCTGGCCAACATGGCCGATATCCGCATTGCCTCCGACAAGGCCAAGTTTGGCGAGACCTTCCTCAACCTCGGCATCATCCCCGGTGACGGTGGTGCCTGGCTGATGCAGCGGCTCATCGGCTATCAGCGGGCGTTTGAGCTGACGATGACCGGTCGCATTGTCGAGGCGGCCGAAGCCAGGGAGTTGGGAATCGTGATGGATGTGGTGCCGGCCGAAGCGCTGATGCCGGAGGCGCTCAAGCTGGCGGGTCGAATGGCCGGCCAGCCGCCCAAGGCCACGCGACTGACCAAACGCCTGATGAAGATGGCCCAGCGTATGGAGCTCAAGGATTTCCTTGATCTGTGCGCCTGCTTTCAGGGGATGTGCCATAACGAGCCTGAGCACCTTGAGGCCGTGAATCGGATGATTGACCAGATGGGGCGAAAATAAATCACAATGTGAGAGGGCAGGGCACGTCTGCCTCGGGCAGAAGGGTGATCAAAAAATGATCAATAAAACGCTCAAAAATTGATCTGAAGGGGTGTTCATTTCTCCGTGGGCAACTATATTGGTTGGGCTGAAAGCTGTAACCGTATGTCACCATCGGAGCACGCTCACATGAATGCAAATCTTCTCGCTCTTGCACTGCTCAACGACCCAAACTACACCCTTCAGTCAAACTTCCAGGAAGATTCCGAATCGGAGTCGGACGCCTCCCAGTCATCGTTTGAGCTGCTCTCCGAAGAGGGCGAGCTGGTAGGCTATGTGAAAACCTGGCATGAAGGGGACGACTTTGCCGGTTTTGTCCACTTCGATGTCGACGGCAATGTTCTGGACTGGAAGGTGTTCTCGAGAGCTCACCCCTCCGACTTGCCAAAAACCGCCTGGTCCCGGACGCGCCCCAGTCTCTGATTTGCGTGAATCACGCGCGTTTCTCGCTCCCCGCCCGCGCAGGGCGAAACTCTTGAAAGCCGCTTCACAGAGCGATACCCGGGCCCGGATTTCGGTTCGGGTCTGTGGCGCAACGGGCGAAGAGTAGTACACTGAGCATTGGTGTTGTTCCCCAAAGGAAGGCGGTTCTCGTGAAACTGAAAAGGATGTCCCTGGTTGCGGCGCTCGCCGTGGCCGGGTGTGGCGGTTCGGGCGGCGGAGATGTGGTTCAGGACGCGGACGGTATCGAGGCCATTGAAGCTGACGGAACGTCAAAAATTGTCGATGGTCCGGTCTGTTCCGGTACGTCAGCGGAACTCCCCGGCTGCTGGGTTACGTCTTGCGATCCAGCCCGCAATGAGTTCCGAAACCTGTACTTTCGCTCTACCGTCTCGTTCGCGGCCACCGGCGAGGTTCGTCACTACCTCCAGCGGTTTGATAACGCCAACTGTATCGAGCCTGCTATTCGGACGGAGCAGCTGTTTTCGGGCATTACCTTCCAACTTTTCCCGCGTGTCGTCGGCGAGGATGAGGCCAACGTGGACGGACGGATCCAGTTCGAGCTGTCGGAGAATGGCGCATCCAACGGCCTGGAAAGGAAGTCCCTGACGCCCTACGACATTACCCCGCAGGGGCAGCTCTGCTATGACACCGACGTGGTCCGATTCTTTTCCACGGGGTGGTCAGCCACCTACAGTGAAGATACCACGGCCACGATTTCCTATTCTGACTGCCTCTCTGACCTTCCCTGAAAAAAGCCGACGCCCGACTATTTGAGTCAGTGGAACTGACTGCTTGAATCCACAGGGAAAATGCCGGTTTCTATTCGGTTGATCGGGAAATCACTCGTAGTGGACGGCGTTTTCTGGTGGCCGAAAGTATGCAAAGTGCGATCAGGTTGTCTAAAATTTGTACAAAGCGGCGACATGGCGTTTTTCTAGACTGCCAGAGGGAGTTTGGAGTCCTGGTTTAATACCAACACGTTCAGGGACGACATACCGTGAAAACCAAACACGCCCTTCTGGCTGCAATGATTGCGGGCCCCGTGTCGCTGCCTGTGAGCGCCCAACTCTTTGAGGTTTCCACCAGCAGCGAGTTTCAAAGCGCGCTCTCGGCCGCCGCCTCCAATGACCAGAACGACACCATTGTACTTGCGGCCGGCCGATACACCCCGGCCACGCCCGGCCAGCCATTTGCCTACCGCAGCAACCAGGGTAATGACCTACAGATAGAAGCCGGTACTCCGGGGCAGGTGCTGCTGGACGGGCTGTCACAGGCTGAGATTCTTTACCTGACTTACGATTCGACCGGCGACAGCCCAGACTTTTCGATCAAGGGCATCCGGTTTGAGAACGGCAAAGTGAACGCGGTCGGGCGCGGTGGCGCGGTCACCGTACTCAATGCCGATTTGTTGTTGGACGGGACGGTGTTCGCCGGTAACGCTTCCGACAGGCCGGATTCCGGTTCCGCCGTTCTCCTCAACGCCGGCGATGGACAGGGAGAGCTGCGAATCATCAACAGCCAGTTCGTGGACAACGTCGTCAATACCGGATCGATCAGCTCAGTGGGCGCGGCTATTTTTCTGCAAGGCGGCTCTTTTGCCATCATCGACAGTGAATTTAGCGGCAACCGCAGTGATGCCTGCGGTGTCATCTACACCGACAGCAGTCAGGACAGCTCGATCACCGGCTCGGACTTCCATACCAACCGCGCGGCGCGGGGTGGCGCTATTTGCAGTAGCAGCGGGCTCCTGAGTATTTCCGGATCCGAGTTCCGGAATAACGAGGCGAGCGGGGAAGCGGGCGCCATATTGGGGCTTGATGGCCGCATCCTGCTTGAGCATTCCACCGTCGCGAACAACCGGGCCGATAGCGCGGGTGCGCTGATGGGTGCGGCGGTTGAAATCAGGCGTTCAGTCGTCCTGGGCAATACCGCGTCCAGACTCTCCATCGTATCCGCAGCCCGGAGTCTCCATGCCGAAAACAGCCTGTTTGAGCTCAACCAGGTGGCTGACGCGACGGAAAGCGGCACGGTTCGCTGTGAACAGGCTTGCCGGGTGGTGAACAGTGTCTTTGAGCGCAACACGGGCGCGCCGTCCATCAAGATGCTGTCGGGAAACGGAGACAATCAGGTCATCGCCAATTCGCTTTTCCTGGCAGGCAACGCGTCTTCGTTTGCATTTGGTGACACTGCCGTTCGGGCAACGATCCTGAACAATTTCATTTCGCCCGCTTTGCAGCCGCTTCCGGAAGCCCAGATTGACCAGCAAGGCAACATTCTGGATCAGTCCTACCCCGCGCTGGACCCGGACTATCATCCCCTTGAGGGATCGGCCTTGATCGACGCGGGTACTTCCCGGGCTCAACTGGTGGTGCTGGCTGAGACCGACGTCCTCGGGAACCCCCGAATTGCCGGCGCTGAGGTGGACATCGGGTGGGTCGAGTACGGTTCCAGTCCCACGGCACCGGTCGTTTCCGGTCTCGCTCTGGAGACCCTTGACGCCAGTAATCTGGACAGCCTGAGCTTCTCGTTCAACGTGGAGCTGGCGGAAGGCCGCTCGCTGGTAAGCACGGAGCTCTGGACGGATGAAGAGCCCGACTACGCTTTGGTATCGCCCCAGGGGGGCAGCATTGGCGGCGTGGTGTTTATGAACGGCGGGGCGCACCAGATCCGGGTCCGCGTTACCGATTCGCAGGGCGAGCGTTCCGAGGCCGGTTATTCGTTCACTTTGAACAGCCTGGGTACGGAGACTGTGGTCCTCAGGATTGAAGATCAGATACGGGCTGCCTGCGCGGAGGACCTGGCTGACTGCGGAATCGACGTGGATGCGTTCGTGGCTCAGGCCATTGAAGAGGCCAGGTCGGCCTGTAAGAACGATCCCTCATCCTGCCAGATTGAAACCGGTTCCTTTGATCCGGGCGCGATCTCCGCCATGACGCGTGGGGACTGGAACCTCTACGGCACCGGACGCGATATTACCGACCTGGCGACAGTGTTTGCCAATGCGCGTGTGGTCTGGTTCCACAACGGGGGCACCTGGGAGGCCTTTTCCACCCAACCGGACGTGATCAGCGTGCTTAACGCCAAGGGCATCCCGACCATCTCAAAAATTCCCGCCGGTCGCGGGTTTTGGGTCAAGAAATGAGGGGCCGCTGAGATGTGGGGACGACCTCTGGGCCCTAGCTTGATGGCATTGTCGCTGGTGGCCTGTAGCGGTGCAAATGATGGTGAGTCCATCAGTATTCGCCAGGTCGCGCTGACGGACAGCGATGGCACGGAACTCACGTCGGTGGCACCGAATCAGACCTTCATTGTCAGCTGGAACGTGGCTGCCGTCAGACCCGAACAACGTTACACCGTCTGGGTCCGAGCGGTCAGCTCAGCGGATCCCGAGGGCAGGGACATTGCCACTCAGGATTGCGCGGAGCCGGGCACCCGGGGCACGTTTGCCTGTGACAACCTGGGCCAGATCATTTGTCTGCTGGATACGGCGAGGCAGGTGTCCTGCCAGCTAGCCGGAGAGGAGCGTGTCACCCCCCTGGCTGCCAATGACTTCCAGTTGATGTTCGAAGCCTGCATGTTCGCACGGTCGGGAAACCAGCTTTGCCAGATGAGAGACCTCGGTGCGTCGATCAACCTCTCCACCGGGGGCAGCTCGCCGCCGCCATCTGACCCGCCTGCGGAGCCTGAAGAACCTATCGTTGAGCCGCCGGTTGTTGATGAACCGCCCCCTGACGATGATGACGATCCGCCAGGTAATGGTGGAGGTAACGGTGGAGGCAACGGTGGAGGCCCGCCAGGTAGGGGCGATGATGAAGAACCTCCCGTAGAGGAGCCCGAACCAGAGCCAGAACCAGAGCCAGAGCCGGAACCAGAGCCGGAGCCAGAGCCAGAGCCGGAGCCAGAGCCAGAGCCGGAGCCAGAGCCAGAGCCAGAGCCAGAGCCGGAGCCGGAGCCAGAGCCGGAGCCAGAGCCGGAGCCAGAGCCGGAGCCAGAGCCGGAGCCAGTGCCTGAGCCTGAGCCGGTCGTGGATGGAACGGGCACCGTGGAGGCGGAGCTGCCAGACGAACTCCAGCCGCCCGGGGTACCGGTGCTGTAATATTTAGGCCTCAGACCGAGCCGGGAAGTCCCTTGCCGCGCTCATGAAAGATGGCGGGCAGCCCGATTATGTGGCCATCTTTCGCCACAATTTATGCAGAAAGGAATCGAGATAGGTCCTCTATCAATCGCTTATGGTGACTGAGTGATTTCATACTCAGGAGCTTTATATGGGCACTACAGAAACGATTGAGAAGTGGCTGGATAAATGCGATTTGGCGAGACGGGCTCAGGATCGGTACGACCAGGATCCGAGCCCAACCAATTACTCGGCACTGAAGAAAGCGCTCTATGAGAGGGGGCTTATGGAGGAGCGAATGGACCCCAGAGCAACCCATTCGCACAGGATTGGAGGCTGAGTGGACGCTTTCTGGACGCCAGAAACAACAAGGCCCGCACAAGGGCGGGCTAAGTCATTGAATCTGATGGTGCCCGGAGGCGGAATCGAACCACCGACACGGGGATTTTCAATCCCCTGCTCTACCAACTGAGCTATCCGGGCATGTTGCGCTACTGCTGTGCAACGGGGCGCTATTAAACCGGTTTCGATGTTTTGAGTCAAGGCTGCGCCGGAAAATTTTCCGAATCTTTTCAGGGTTGATCAGGCTTTGATCAGCGGGTTCTATTGCTCCGGCGGAACGTAGCCCTCGGCCTTGTCGAATGGCTCGTTGTCGAAGAAGCGCTCCATCTGCGCCTGCAGGTATTTTCGGGTGTTCGGGTCCATCAGGCTCAGGTGTTTTTCGTTGATCAGCATGGTCTGCTGCGCCTGCCATTCCTCCCACGCCTGCTTCGAAATGGTGTCGAAGAGTTCCTGGCCTTTGGTGCCGGGCATGGGAGGGAAGTCCAGGCCCTCGAGCTCTTTCTGGTACTTGCGGCAAAAAACAGTGCGGCTCATGTTGGCTCCTGTTGGCGAGTGAAATCCCGCGGCATGATAACAGATCGGGCTTGGGGGTTGCGCTCGTCGGCGTCAGAGCAGGGCAGCCTGCTCCGGTTCCGTCAGTAACGTGCGAATGGGGGCCGGCAGGCCCAGGGAGAGGGCTTCATCCCGATGCAGCCAGCGAAGCTGGTCATTGTCGGCGAGACCGCTATCTCTGGACACGGTCAGCCGGGCGGGCTGGATGTGCAGGTGGTAGTGGCTGAACGTGTGGCGGAAGCCGCTGATCAGATCGGGATCGCTGCATTGCACCCCTAATTTGCGCTCACAGGCATCCTGCAGTTCATCCGGCCCAAGGGCGGGATCCAGCTCGGGCAGGCTCCACAACCCGCCCCAAATCCCACTCGGTGGTCTCCGTTCCAGCAGGATGCGGCCGGCGCTGTCCTCCAGGATGACCATCCAGGTTGTTTTCTCGGGCTTGGCTTTCTTCGGCTTGGAGCCGGGATACTGTGCGGTTTCGCTTCTGGCGTAGGCGGTGCAGCCTTGCCGAAGCGGGCAAGCGTCGCATTTTGGGCGGCTGCGGGTGCACACCATGGCCCCCAGATCCATGATCGCCTGGGTGTAGTCCCGTACCCGTGCGTCAGGGGTGTGTTCTTCGGCGTACTGCCAGAGCTGTTTCAGAACAGCGGTCTGCCCCGGCCAGCCCTGCACCGCGTGATAGCGCGCCAGCACACGCTTGACGTTACCGTCCAGGATCGCGGCGCGTTTGCCAAAGGCTTGCGCCACGATCGCGGCAGCGGTGGAGCGACCAATGCCCGTCAGGGTTTCCAGCTCTTCCTGGGTATCCGGGAATTCACCGCCGAATTCCTCCACGACGGTTTTGGCGGCTTTCTGCAGGTTGCGTGCGCGGGCGTAGTAGCCCAGGCCGGACCAATGGCCCAGTACGTCGTCCACCGGTGCCTCGGCCAGGGCCCGCACGTTGGGAAACCGCTCCATGAAGGCGTTGAAGTACGGGATCACGGTGGTCACCTGGGTCTGCTGAAGCATGATTTCAGAGACCCAGACCCGGTACGCATTCTGATTCGTGTGCCACGGCAGGTCGTGCCTGCCGTGCTGGTCGTACCACTCGAGCAGCCTGTCGGCGAAACGGTCTGCCATTACTTGAACAGGCCTTTGAGTTTGTCGCCGAGTTCTTCTTCGAGCTTCTCTTCAATTTTCTTCTCGGCTTTTTCTTTGGCTCGGTCGACTTCTTCTTTCGCCTTGGCCTTGGCAGCATTGGACGCGATGGTCTTCAGGGTGTCCCGGAAACGCGAGCCATCGAACGAGCACAGGCCTGCCGGATCTTCCGAGAAGTTGCCGCGGCACTCCACAGGAATCACCACGTTCTCGACATATTCCGTCACCCGGCAGGCTTCATCCCGATGGATTTCGCCAACAATCCTCAGCCCGGCCTCGTAGTCGAGGGTGGTCTGCTTCAGGTCAATGGTGCCGTCGCCCTCGAGCTTCATGCCGGCGAGCGCGGCCACGAGATCGGTGTTCTTCAGGGTATTGCCGTTGATGTCCAGGGTGCCGCGCATGTCGTTGAAGGGCGTGGTGGTGCCCCAGTCATTGGTGGTCAGGCTTTCCTGGTTGGCAATCGCGATGCCCTGGCAGGCCATTTGGGTCAGGTTCATCCTGCGGAACTGCCCCTCGGCCAGGTTGAAGCTGATCTGGCCATCGGCGTTCTCCCGCAGCACCGAGACGCGGTTGCCCGTGGTGGTTACATTGGCCTTCAGGTTCGCGCCGCCCGAAAGCATGTCCACTTCGGCCAGGTCGGTGAGCAAGGGCAGGGTCTGCACGTTCTTGACGTCAGAGCCGATCTTCCATTTCGGATTGTCGCTGCGGGCATCGAGGGTCACGTTGGCGCCGAAGCTGCCCTCGTAGAGTTTGCCGCTGAACTCGTCAACCTTGATCAGGCCGTCTTTGGCCGTTGTGCTCGCCTTGATCTCGTTGATGGTCAGGTTGCTGACAATGAGTTCGGCCAGCCCGAAATCGATATCCAGCAGCAGTGTGCGGAGGGTTTCAAGCGGCAGGAGGTCGCTTTCCGGGGCGTTCTGTGCCGTCTTGGCCGAGGCTGGCTGGTCCCCGGAGCCATTGGCGCTCTCGCCGGCCTTACCGTCATCTTCCGGTTTCGGGGGCAGGTAGCGGTCGGCATTCAGCTTGTCGCCCTGGAGGTTGAATACAATGCCACTGTTTGCGAGGTTGTAGCTGCCCTTTCCGGTGAATGTGGTGTCGTCGAGCTTGAGGGTCAGGTCTGACAGCGCAACGTTTCCGGGTTCGCCGCCAACGCTGGTGGAAAAGGCGAGGGCGCTGAGCACGTCCGGATCGCTGGTGGCAACGGCCGGTTGCCCCAGCTGGTTGAGCAGATCCTTCAGAGAGAACTCCCCGACATTGATCGAACCGCTGAGGGTGGGCTTGTCACCAAAGCCTTTGACGTTCAGATCCGTGGTGATCGAGAGGTTGGCGAGACTGGCGGTGAACTCGCTCAGGGTTGCGGTTTCGTTCTCAAGGTTGGCCTGCGCGGAACCGGTCAGTTCCGCGGTAACCGATTTGCCACCAAAGGGTTCGCCGTTCATGTCGAACACCGCTTTCAGGCCGGAGACGGCAAAGTCATTTAGCGCCTCGTTGGCGGCGAGCCGGGCACTGATGCTGCCGTCGACCTCAAACTGGGGTTTGGCCGTCTCGACCCGGAAGCTGATGTCCAGCGGAAACTCGGAGCCCAGGGTGATCTGGCTGGCAGTCACGTTGAAGTTTTCCAGCGTAACGGACTGGCCAGTGCTCTTGTCGGTGTAGTGCACCTGGGCATTGGCAATCTCGACGTTGTCGACGTTGAAGTTCAGCGGCTCTCCGCCGGCTTCTTCTCCGGCTGGCTCTGGCTGCTGCTCCGGCTCGGCTTGGGCAGTCTGCGACTCTTCTTCCGCATCGCTTTCGGCAGGCTCCGGCATGATCCGGGTCCAGTTGCCCTGGCCTTGTTCATTCACCTCAAGGTTCGCTTCCAGTCCGCTCAGGACAAACGTATCGACCTGGGGTGCCATGGAAATCAGGGACCAGAAATCAAGCTGGGCCACCATCTGCTCCAGGGCCACAAACCGGTTGCCCTCCAGGTTGGCCTGAACATTGTTCAGCTCAAGGCCGAGGGGAATAAACGACCATCCGATATCGCCCTCCAGGACGAGGTCGAGGTTGGTCTGTTTTTCCACTGCCTGCTCAATCTGGGGTTTGTAATCGTTGGGGTTGATGACTGCCATCGCAACGGCGACTGCCACCACGGCCAGCAGTATCAGTGCAATAACCGCGATCAGCAGATAACGAACAGCTTTCATGGGTGAGGCATCCTTTTCCGGAGAGCTTGTTGGGATTCGAAGCGAATCCTGACGCTAATTAGCCAAAGGATAACGCAGGGTTAACAAATTAACAGCGGGGGAGTATGACAATGCTGTAGTGTTGGGCCAAAATACACATCCTCATTTTTCCGACTACATTGGTGCAAATAAACATAAGAAGGAGTTGGCTGTGGCTATTACCGTATCGATTGAGCTGAACCGGGACCTGGACATTCCGGGCGGCTACGATGAAGTCTTTGATTTATTGGCCGACGTGCCACGCTCTGCCAGTCATTTCCCGAAGGTCCACAAGCTGACCGACCTGGGAGACAATGCCTACCGCTGGGAGATGGAGAAGGTCGGTGTGGACAAACACGCCATCCAGTCCATCTACGCCTGCAAATACCACGCAGACAAGGAAGCCGGTCGCATCACCTGGGAGCCGGTGAAAGGCGAGGGTAACGGTGTGGTAAGGGGTTCCTGGACCATCAAGGCCAAGGGCGACAAGGTGACCGCCGTGAAATTCCAGACCAGCGCCGAGCTTACCGTGCCGCTGCCCAGTCTGCTGAAGCTGGCAATCAGCCCGGTCATCAAGCACGAGTTCAACAGCCTCGTGGATACCTACATGAGCAACTTGAAAAAGGCGGTCTGACCCGTTTCGGGCTATCGAGTCAATTGAACCGGTTGTGGGACTCCGGCGGGCATAAAAGGTATAATCCGCCAATCGAAAGTTTGCGGTCACGTGCCGCCCAATTGCTACGGAGTCCCCATGGCCGAACGTAAGGCTCGGGTAGAACGAAATACCCTCGAAACCCAGATTACCGTTGAGATTGATCTCGACGGCACCGGCAAATCCAGTTTTGACACTGGCGTCCCCTTCCTCGAACACATGATGGACCAGATCGCCCGCCACGGGCTGGTGGATCTGAACATCGTTTCCAAAGGTGACCTGCATATCGATGATCACCACACCGTGGAAGACATCGGTATTACCCTGGGGCAGGCGTTCAAGCAGGCCGTGGGTGACAAGAAAGGCATCCGTCGCTACGGCCACGCCTATGTGCCGCTGGATGAGGCGCTGTCGCGTGTGGTCATCGATCTGTCTGGCCGTCCCGGCCTGATGATGGATGTGCCCTACACCCGCGGGGCTGTCGGTGGTTTCGACGTCGACCTGTTTGAAGAGTTCTTCCATGGCTTCGTGAATCATTCCATGGTGACGCTGCACATCGATAACCTGAAGGGCAAGAACACCCACCACCAGATCGAGACCGTCTTCAAGGCCTTCGGTCGTGCCCTGCGCATGGCGATCGAAATGGACGAGCGGATGGCGGGCATCACGCCCTCCACCAAAGGCTCCCTGTAAAACGTCACCGAACAGGACACTGAATTCCATATGAAGACCGTTGCCATTATCGATTACGGCATGGGGAACCTGCACTCCGCCCGTAAGGCGGTGGAGCACGTGGCGCCGGACGTCAGGGTGCTGGTTACCGACAACGCAGACCAGATCCGCGAGGCGGACCACGTCATCCTGCCCGGCGTCGGCGCCATCCGTGACTGCATGCACGAAATCCGTCGGCTGGAAGTGGACACGCTGGTGCGGGAAGTCTCCCGGGACCGCCCGTTTCTCGGGATCTGTGTGGGCATGCAGGCCCTGATGTCCCGCAGTGAGGAAAACGGCGGGGTGGACTGCATCAACCTGTTCCCCTCGCAGGTTCGTTATTTCGGCGACCACCTTGTCGAGAACGGCGAGCGGCTGAAAGTGCCGCACATGGGCTGGAACGAGGTGCAGCAAACCGTCGACCACCCCCTGTGGCACAACATCCCCGACGGTGACCGCTTCTACTTTGTTCACAGCTATTACGCCGAAGCCGAGGGCAATGCCGACATTGCCGGGCGCAGCCACTATGGTGTGGACCTTGCGGCGGCCGTTGCCCGCGACAACATCTTTGCGGTCCAGTTTCACCCGGAGAAGAGCGCCCGGGCCGGCCTGCAGCTGCTGAAAAACTTTGTTGACTGGTCCGGCAAATAACGCCGGAGCGTCTGAACGATTAACACGGACATTGCTTTATGCTGATTATCCCCGCCATTGATCTCAAAGACGGCAAATGCGTGCGCCTGCGCCAGGGCCGCATGGACGACTCCACCGTGTTCGGTGACGACCCGGTTGATATGGCCACCCGCTGGGTGGAAGCCGGTGCCCGCCGTCTGCACCTGGTGGATCTCAATGGCGCTTTCGCCGGCGAGCCTGTCAACGGTGAAATCGTGCAGGCCATCGCCCGCAAGTACCCGGATCTGCCGATCCAGATCGGTGGCGGGATCCGCTCAGCCGAGACCATCGAGGCCTACCTCAAGGCCGGCGTGCAGTGGGTAATCATTGGCACCAAGGCGGTCAAAGAGCCGGAGTTTGTGACCGAGATGTGCAAGCGCTTCCCCGGCCACATCATTGTGGGTCTGGATGCCAAGGATGGTCGCGTGGCCACCGACGGCTGGGCAGAAGTGTCCGAAGTGATGGCCACCGACCTGGCGAAGCGTTTTGCCAATGACGGCGTCGAGTCAATCGTTTACACCGACATCAGCCGCGACGGCATGATGCAGGGCGTGAATGTCGAAGCCACCGCCGCGCTGGCCGAAGAGGGCGGTATCCCGGTGATCGCCTCCGGCGGTGTCACCAACATGGATGACCTGAAGCGCCTGGCAACGGTTGCCGACAAGGGCATTCTCGGTGCCATTACCGGTCGAGCCATCTACGAAGGTACGTTGGACGTTGCGGAAGCGCAGGCGTTCTGCGACGGCCTCAAGGCATAAGGGAGCAATCATGGGTCTGGCAAAACGCATTATCCCGTGCCTCGATGTCGACAAAGGCCGCGTGGTCAAAGGCGTCAATTTCGTTGATATCCGCGACGCCGGGGATCCCGTGGAAGTCGCGCGCCGTTACAACGAACAGGGCGCCGACGAGATCACCTTTCTGGACATCACGGCCAGTCATGAGAGCCGCGATACCACCTACGAGACGGTCGAGCGCATGGCCGCGGAAGTCTTCATTCCGTTGACCGTCGGTGGCGGTGTAAGAACCGTGGATGACATTCGCAAACTGCTCAATGCCGGTGCCGACAAGGTGTCCATCAACACCGCCGCCGTGTTCAACCCCGAGTTTGTGCGTGAAGCTGCGGAACGGTTTGGCAGTCAGTGCATCGTGGTGGCCATCGACGCCAAGCGGGTCAGCGCCGAAGGCGAGGAACCCCGCTGGGAAATCTTCACCCACGGCGGCCGCAAGCCGACGGGACTGGATGCCGTGGAGTGGGCCCGGAAGATGGTTGAAATGGGGGCGGGCGAGTTACTGCTGACCAGTATGGATCGCGATGGCACCAAGATCGGTTTCGATCTGGGACTGACTCGTGCCATCAGTGATGCGGTGATTGTTCCGGTGATTGCCTCCGGCGGCGTCGGAGAGCTGCAGCACCTGGCCGATGGTGTGACCGAAGGTGGTGCGGATGCGGTGCTGGCGGCGTCCATCTTTCACTTTGGTCAGCACACCATCCCTGAAGCCAAGGCTTTCATGAAAGGCCAGGGGATCGAAGTCCGGGACTAGGGTTTCCTGGCGTAGGCAGGTCGTATGGCCTGCTTTTCCCCTTCCACGAACATTTCCCGGTTGCCGTTGCGGATGGCCCAGAGCCCACTGATGGTCGCGATGGCCACGCCCTGGGCGTCCAGCTCCGGCAGATGCTTCTCCAGGTAATCCACGGTCACCTTGTGCGGATGCCCGATGCCGATGGCGCTGCCGTTTTCCCGCGCGCGCTTGATCAGCAGCTTGAACTGCCGGTCGACAAACTCCTCGGTCTGTTCATGGTCGAGAAAAACGTCACGGCTCAGGCTGGGGATCTGGTAGGCGCGGGCCACATCGCCTGCTACGGATGAGGCGATGGTTCGGCTATCCACAAAATAGATCGGATACTGCCGCAACTCCTGCATCACCCAGTCCATGGTCTGGAGCTTCTGGGTCAGCAGGCTACCCATGTGGTTGTTCACGCCCTGAACGTAGGGAATGGACTGCAATGCCCGCCGCAGCGTCGTGGCGATGCGCCGCTCATCCATGTCGGAGGTCAGCCCGCCGGGCCCGAGTTCAAAATTGCGGGTATTGGCCATCGGCGCATGCAGCATAATCTCCTTTTGCCGGCTGTGAGCCAGTTTGGCCAGCGGAACCGTGTAGCGCCGGTACGGCAGGAACGCCAGGGTCAGGGGCTGGTCCATCTGAGCCAGGCGCTCGCCTTCCTGAAGATTGTGCCCCATGTCATCGATGATGATGGCGATGGTCGGCGGTACGGAGCTGCCCGTGTTTTCCGTGTCGGTTTCCGACGCAGACAGGGGCAGGGCAGTCAACGCTGCCGCCAGGATGGAGAGATGCAACAACCTCACTGCGCGGCGTCCTGTCCCTCTGATGGGGCCTGACCGTTAGGCTTTCGGTTCAGGATGTGCATCCCCTTGAGCAGGTTCAGGGCTGAGCGCAGCTGGTAGTCCCGGTCCGTCAGTGAAGCCGTTGTAGAGCCCTCAGTTTCACTGTCTTTCGCTGGCTGGTCGCCTTCGTTCTGACCCTCAAGGTGCCCGCTCAGGTCCGCTTCGGTGAAGAACGGCTGGCTGTCGAGTTCGGTGAGTTCGGCCGGACGGACTTCGATATCCGGCTTGATGCCCGTGGCCTGGATGGACCGGCCGTCTGGCGTGTAGTAGCGGGCGGTCGTCATTTTGATGGCATGGGTTTCGTCCAGTGGGATGACGGTCTGGACGCTGCCCTTGCCGAAGGACTGGGTGCCCATGATCACGGCGCGTTCATGATCCTGAAGTGCGCCGGCCAGGATTTCCGAGGCAGAGGCCGATCCGCCGTTGATCAGGACCACGATCGGCGTATCCGCCATCACATCGCCCGCCTTGGCGCTGAAGCGCAGGCGTGAGCTCTGGATGCGGCCTTCAGTGTAAACAATCAGGCCCTCATCGAGCAGGGCGTCTGCGGTTTCCACGGCCGCCTGGAGCACGCCGCCCGGGTTATTGCGCAGGTCAATGACAAGGCCGTCGAGATCGCTGCCATGGTCATCCTCGAGAGAGCCCAGCGCCTTCAGGAACTGGCCGCCGGTGTCTGCCTGGAACTGGGTGATGCGCACGTAGCCGTAGCCGTTGTCCAGCATCCGGGATTTGACGCTGGTGACCTTGATAACATCGCGCTCGACCTTGATCTCAATGGGCGCGCTTTCGCCCTCGCGCATGATGGTCAGGGTGAGGATGGTGCCGGGTTTGCCGCGCATCAGCTTGACCGCTTCTTCCAGGCCCATGCCCTTGACCGGCTTTTCATCCAGCTTGATGATCAGGTCGCCGGCCTGAACGCCCGCTTTCTGGGCCGGCGTGTCGTCGATCGGGGCGATCACCTTCACGAAGCCGTTTTCCATGCCGACCTCGATGCCCAGGCCGCCGAATTCGCCGGAGGTGCTTTCCTCCAGTTCTTCGTAATCCTTGGGGGCGAGGTAGGTAGAGTGCGGGTCCAGATCGGAAAGCATGCCTTTGATGGCGCTTTCCAGTAGCTGGCGATCGTCCACTTCCTCCACGTAGGCATCTTTGATGCGGGCGAACACCTCGGTGAATTTGCGCAGGTCGTCCAGTGGTAGCTGTTTTTCCGGGTCCGGCAGGGTGATCTCGACCCGTTCGCCGTTCTGGATGCCTTCCAGGAGTTGCTGTGCCTCGGGCTCATCCTGAGCGTAGGCCAGTCCGGATGCAGTGCTGAAACAGGCGGTGAGAGCAATGGTGCGCAAAGGAAAGGCGTGGAGTGGACTTCTGACCCGTTTCATTCACTTATCCCGTTTTTATTCCGACAGTTGGACTGGATTCCCTGATTTCCGACAGTATGGCGTTAGCCGGGGCGTTTGTCAGCCCTCGCGCCACGCTTCAGTTCGCCAGCCAGCGCCGGGGGTTATCCGGCTTGCCGTTATGACGGACTTCAAAGTACAGCGCGGGGCTCTCGGTGCCGCCGGTGCGCCCGGCCAGCGCAATCGGCTCGCCCGCCGCCACCCAGTCGCCCGGGCTGGTGAACAGGCTGCTGCTGTGGCCATAGAGTGTCATGTAGCCGTCGCCGTGATCAATAATGGTGATCAGGCCAAATCCCCGAAGCCGGTTGGCGAAGACAACACGTCCGTAGTGGATGGCCTTGATTTCGGCGTCCTCGCCGGTGCTTATCAGAAGGCCGTTGCGGCGAAGTTTGCCGTCGGCGTAGCGGTCGCCAAACCCGCTTTGCACCTTGCCCTTCACGGGCCAGGGCAGCTTGTCCCGCAATGAGGCAAAGGGTTGCGATTCGTTGGGTGAGGGGATGCTGGCAATGGCCTGCTGGACTTCCTTGAGGAGTTGCTCCAGGCGTTTCCGGTCGGATTCCAGGTCCTCCCGTTCGCTCTGCCGGTTCTGGATGTCGGCATTCAGGGCCGCCAGGGTTTGCTCGCGCTGCTTGCGCGACTCGGTCAGCTGCGCCTGTCGCTGGGCAACGTCCGCTTCGGTTCGCGCCAGTTCCACCCGGGTGGCCTCGACGTTGGCCCGGGTTTCCTTGAGCTCTTGCAGGCTCCTGCGAAAGGCTTCCAGGCGATCGACCGTGTCCCGGCTCAGGTACTCGTAGTAGGTCATGGTCCGGGCGATCCGGTCCGGATCGATTTCATTGAGCAGCACCTTGACCGCCGGGGCATCGCCTTCCATCCAGGCGGCCCGGATCTGCCGCTTCAGGCTCTCGCGCTGGCGGTCCAGGGTGCGGGTCAGGTTCTGTTCCTCGTCTTTCAGGGCGCGCAGGCGTTGTTGTTGCTGCGCGGCCTGCTTTCGCAACGACCGGCGCTCGCGGGTCAGGCGGCTGATTTTGCGTTCGGCCGAGGCCAGTTGCTGCTCCAGGCTCGAGCGATCTTCCTCGGCATCGGCCAACCAGTCGTCGATGTCTGCAATCCGCTCCTTGAGGTCTTCAATCTGGGCGGGTGTGACTTCATTGTCAGCATGGGCAGGCGCCGCACCCAGAAGCAGGGCGAGCGCCAATACCGGTAGCAACTGCAGCACGCTTACCTGACCTGCAATCAACCGATTTTGACCAGGCTGTGTCCGGTCATTTCCTTCGGCTGTTCCATGCCCATGAGGGTCAACAGAGTGGGCGCGACATCGCTCAGACTGCCGTCATCCAGCAGCGACACGTTGCGCGGACCGGTGTAGATCAGCGGCACCGGGCCGATGGTGTGGGCGGTGTGAACCTGGCCGGATTCCGGGTCAGTCATCTGCTCACAGTTGCCGTGGTCCGCGGTAATCAGTGCCTCACCGCCGACTTCGTCGAGGGCCTCGACCACGCGCCGGACGCACTCATCCAGGCATTCGGCAGCCTTGATGGCCGCATCCAGCTTGCCGGTGTGCCCGACCATGTCGCCGTTGGCGTAGTTGCAGACGACCAGGTCGTACTTGCCACTCTTGATGGCCTCGACGAGCTTGTCGGTCACTTCCGGCGCACTCATTTCCGGCTTCAGGTCGTAGGTCGCCACCTTCGGGGAAGGAATCAGTATGCGGTCCTCGCCTTCGAACGGGGTTTCAAGACCGCCGTTGAAGAAGAAGGTGACGTGGGCGTATTTCTCGGTTTCCGAAATGCGAAGCTGGGTCTTGTGCTGCTTGGCAACGTACTCACCCAAGCCGTTAACGAGCTGTTCGGGCGGGTAGGCGCAACTGGTTTTGATGTCCGCTGCGTATTCGGTGAGCATCACGAAATCGGCCAGCTCCGGATGCTTGCGGCGGTCAAAGCCGTCGAAATCCCGCTCGACGAAGGCGCGGGTCATTTCCCGCGCGCGATCGGCGCGGAAATTCATGAACAGGACGGCATCGCCGTCATTGATCGTGCCGTCTGGCTCGCCGGCGGCGTGGATGCGGGTGGGTTTCACGAACTCGTCGTTCTCACCGCGCTCATAGGCCTGCTCCAGGCCGCTTACCGGGTCCGCCGAGGTGAATTCGGCGGTGCCCTGGGTCATCAAATTGTAGGCGGCTTCGACACGGTCCCAGCGGTTGTCCCGGTCCATGGCGTAGTAGCGGCCAACAATGGAGGCGACCCGGCCCACGCCGAGGCTTTCCATCCGGGCGGCCGCTTTCTCCAGGGAGGCCTTGGCGCTGCGCGGCGGCATGTCCCGGCCGTCGAGGAAGGCGTGAATGTAGACTTCCTTGGCGCCCCGTGCGGCGGCGAGTTCCGCGCCGGCAATGATGTGATCTTCGTGGCTGTGAACGCCACCGGGAGACATCAGGCCCATCAGGTGAACCGCGCGGCCGCTGCTGACCGCCTTGTCGATGGCGGAACAGAGCACTTCATTCTTCTGGAAATTGCCATCCTCCAGATCTTTGTCGATCCGGGTCAGGCTCTGGTAGACGATCCGGCCGGCACCCAGGTTCATGTGCCCGACTTCGGAGTTACCCATCTGGCCCTGCGGCAGCCCGACAAACATGCCCGACGTGTTGATCAGGGTCTTTGGCTGCTTCTGCCAGAGCTCGTCCCAGAACGGGGTGTTGGCATTGCTGATGGCGTTGTCTTCGGCCGGGTCACGGTGGCCCCAGCCATCCAGGATAATCAGTGCAGTCGGCTTGCGCGTCGCGGTCATCACTTCATCCGGTTTGGTGGAAATGTAGGTAAACGGGAGTGCAGATTCTAACCGTTTTCATTCGCACAAGCCATGTTGGCCGCCTTCTGTGACTGCGCCCGTGTGTGTATAATCCTGCCAAATTATTTTTCAGGGTACTTTCATGGATCGCTTGTTCGAATTCGTTGTTAATCACTACATTCTCGTGTCTCTGTTCGTGGCGTTTCTGCTTGCCATCCTGGTCCTTGAATCCCGCCGGGGTGGTGCAAAAATTTCCGCACAGGAAGCGGTTACCCTGATCAACAAGGATGAAGCCGTGGTGGTGGACATTCGCGACCGGAAGGAGTTCGGTGAAGGGCGGATCACCGGTTCGGTGAATATCCCCCTGAACAGCCTCAAGAGCCGCGCGGCCGAACTGAACAAGTTCAAGGACAAGCAGATCATCGTGGCCGACAAGATGGGACAGCATTCCGCCATGGCGGTGAAGCAGCTCAATGCCGAAGGTTTCACCAATGTGGTGCGGCTCAACGGCGGTGTTGCCGACTGGAGAGGCAGCAACCTGCCGTTGGTGAAAAAGTAGCGGTGGTGGCCGGGCCTTGATCTGAACCGCAATCTGCCGCACTGTTTCACATTAGCCGGCGGAACCACGCAGTAGAATGTTCCGGCATCACGCTTCCTAACAACGGGCCCCGAGCCCACGATCGAGAACGAAAGGACTGAACATGGCTGAGAATCAGCAAGCCGCAGCAGGCAGCGAAAACGAAAACCAACCCCAGTTTGCCCTTCAGCGCATCTATGTGAAGGACCTGTCTTTCGAATCACCGAATTCTCCGCTGGTGTTTCAGGAGCAGTGGAAGCCTCAGGTCAACATGGACCTGAACACGTCGCACAACAAGGTAAGCGACAACCAGTATGAAGTGGTGCTGTCCCTTACCGTTACCGCCAAAGTGGGTGAGAAAGTTGCCTACATCGTAGAGATCCAGCAGGCGGGTGTGTTCCTGGTGCAGGGGATCGAAGGCGCGCAACTGGGCCAGATGCTCGGTGCCTACTGCCCGACCATCCTGTTCCCGTACGCCCGTGAAGCGATCGATGGCGTTGTCGGCAAGGGCAGCTTCCCGGCCCTGATGTTGGCGCCGGTGAATTTCGACGCGATCTACGCGCAGGCGCTCAAGCGCAAGCAGGAAGAAGCCGCGGGTGAAGCCAAGGAAGAACAGCAGACGCACTAACGCTGCCTGATCTTGGACAAAAAAAACCGGCCGAGGCCGGTTTTTTTGTGTCTGGTGTCAGGGGTCAGACTGCGCCGTCGAAGCCGAGTTGCCGCCAGGCTTCGTACACCACGAGGGCAGCGGTATTTGACAGGTTCAGGCTGCGGCTGTCCGGGCGCATCGGGACGCGCAGGCAGTAGTCAGCGGTCAGTGACGTTCGCAGGTCGGCTGGCAGGCCCCGGGTTTCCGGGCCGAACATCAGGTAATCGCCGGCCGCATAGGCAACCTCATGGTAGCCTCGACTGGCCTTGGTCGTCAGGCCGAACAGGCGGCGGGGCTGTTCGGTCTCAAGAAAGGACGCGTAACCTGGATGGACCGTGACGGTGGCGTACTCGCTGTAATCGAGACCGGCGCGGCGCATTTGCTTGTCCTCCAGGGTAAACCCCAGCGGCTCAATCAGATGCAGCCGGCAGCCGGTGTTGGCGCAGAGCCGAATGATATTGCCGGTGTTCGGCGGTATCTCCGGCTCGTACAGCACCACATTGAGCATTGCGCCTAGCGCTCGACGGCCAGGGCGACACCCATGCCGCCGCCAATGCACAGGGTGGCCAGGCCCTTGTGAGCATCGCGGCGGACCATTTCATGCAGCAGGGACACCAGGATGCGGCAGCCGGAGGCACCGATCGGGTGGCCCAGCGCAATGGCGCCGCCATTTACGTTCACTTTGCTGGTGTCCCAGCCCAGGTCGCGATTCACGGAGATGGCCTGGGCGGCGAAGGCCTCGTTGGCTTCGATCAGGTCCAGGTCATCCACACTCCAGCCGGCCAGCTTCAGGCAGCGCTGGCTGGCGGGAATCGGTCCGGTTCCCATGATGGTCGGATCCACACCGGCGTTGGCGTGGGCCTTGATGGTGGCCAGTGGGGTCAGACCCAGTTCCCGGGCTTTTTCCGCGCTGCAGACCATGACCGCTGCGGCACCATCGTTCAGGGACGATGCGTTGCCGGCGGTGACGGTGCCGTCCTTCTTGAACGCCGGGCGCAGCTTGCCCAGCCCGTCGCCAGTGACGCCATCCCGGGGACCTTCGTCTTTGCTGACCACGATTGGATCGCCTTTCCGCTGCGGGATCGACACCGGTACGATCTGGCCATCGAAGTAACCCGCTTCGCGCGCGGCAACGGCTTTCTGTTGGGAAGCCGCGGCGAACTCGTCCTGCTCTTCACGGCTGATGCCGTACTTCTCGACGATGTTCTCGGCCGTGATGCCCATGTGGTAATCGTTGAAGGCGTCCCACAGTCCGTCGGTGATCATGGTGTCGATCATGGTCCAGTTGCCCATCCGCTGGCCGTTGCGGCTGTTGGGCAGGACGTGGGGCGCCTGGCTCATGCTTTCCTGACCGCCGGCAATCATCAGTTCGGCGTCACCACAGCGGATGGCCTGCACCGCCATGTGGACGGCTTTCAGGCCGGAGCCGCAGACCTTGTTGATGGTCATCGCGGGCACGGAGGCGGGAATGCCGGCGTTGATCGAGGACTGCCGGGCCGGGTTCTGGCCACAGCCGGCGGTCAGCACCTGGCCGAGCACCACTTCATTGACGTGGTCACCGGCAACGCCGGTTTCTTCCAGGATGGCCTTGATGACGGCGGTGCCAAGCTGGTCGGCGCGCAGGCTGGAAAGACCACCACCAAAGGTTCCGATGGCAGTGCGCTTGGCTGCAACGATGACGACATCTCGCATGGGAGTTCTCCGGTTTGTTCGGGCGCGGACCCAGAGGAATTCGCGCGGACAGAATGGGAATCTGCGGGCATTGTATCCGGAAAGCGGCCACGCGCCAAAGCGACCAAAGCAGGAGAGAGAACGGTCCTGGTCCCTACATGTTGAGGCTTCGACCGCCGTCTACCGGCAGGATCTGGCCGGTGACAAACGGTGCATCACACATCAGGAAGGTAATGGTCCGGGCAATGTCGTCGGGGTGACCGGTTCTCGCCAGCGGTGTCTTCTCAAGAATGGTCTGCTGGTGGCTGTCGTCGACCGCGGCATCGCCCTCCGGCCAGAGGATGGCACCGGGCGATACGCCGTTGACCCGGATTGCCGGCGCCAGGTCCTTGGCCCAGGACCGGGTCAGGGCCGCGAGTCCGGCTTTGCTCGCGCAATACAGCGGATGGTCGGCCAACGGTTTTTCGCTGTAGATGTCGATCATATTGACGACGCAGCCGCCCCGTTTTCTCAGAGCCGGGAGGCACGCCTGGAGCAGGAAGAACGGAGCCCTCAGGTTGGTGTGGAGGATGGCGTCCCAGTCCGCTGGGCTCGCGTCCGGGGTGGCGTTGGGGTAGAACACGGACGCGTTGTTCACCAGCCCGTCCAGCCGGCCCCATTGGGCGATGGCGACTTCACCGAGGCTCCGGACCTGGTCGATGTCGCTCAGGTCTGCTTGCAGGGCGGTGGCCGACGCCGGACGGCGCTGATTCAGGCTGTCTGCCAGTGCCTCGGCCTGCTCCCGGCGACTTCGATAGTGAATAACAAGGTTCCAGCCCCGGTCGTGCAGAGTCTGCGCGGTGCGGGCGCCCAGGCGGTGGGCGGCGCCGGTTACCAGGGCAACGGGAGCGCTATCGGCCATGATCGTTCCTCAGGTTGAAATGTGGGACAGTGCCTGGTCTATACGACGCAGGCGCTCATGGCGGATTGCTTCGCCCAGTGCCTTGCCCTTGAATCCCTGCTCCATCAGGGCCCTGGGCTCGACGCCGGACGCCGAATCGGCAGCTATTTCCAGTAACCGGACGGCTCGCCGGGCGGGTTCGGGTAGTGCGCAAGCCAGTACCTGCAACAGTGCCGAGAATCGTTCGGGCCGGCGCCACAGATCGGCGGCATCGAGTAAGGAAAGCAGACCCTCGGCCGTGAGCGGGTCCGTGGGTGAGGTGTCCGGGTGACCGATGGCCGGGATGAAGGTGGCCACAAGGCTGGCCAGGTTCTGGCAATCGTTCGGTGCCTTGAGCGCGGCCATTCGTTCCTCACACGCCGGCTGGGGGACCGGGGACATCAACGCGGCCACGCGTTGCTCGGCTGAGCCTTGCTCGCCATGGATGCAGCGAAGTGCCGCCATGGCCGGCTCGAAGCGGCTGGTGGCCAGTTCCGGCAGGAGGCTGGCCAGAGCGCCGCAATCCCTGAGTACCTCGAAGAATGTGCCGGGCTCCTGTTCGTGCAGGGCACGCTGGATTTCCTGCCACACCCGTTCGGCCACAAGGTGCTCTATCTCTCCGGCCGCCACCATCCGGCGCATAAGGGCCATGGTGTCGTCGCACACCCGGAACCCCAATGGCTGGAAGCGTGCGGCGAATCTGGCGGTTCTCAGAATGCGCAGCGGGTCTTCGGCGAACGCATCGGAAACGTGGCGCAACAGGCGCCGGTCGATATCCTGCTGGCCATGGAACGGGTCGATGATCTGTCCCTGCTCGTTTCTGGCCATGGCGTTGATGGTGAGATCCCGGCGCTTGAGGTCATCCTCCAGCGTCACGTCCGGCGCGCTGTATACGCTGAAGCCGTGGTAGCCATGGCCCTGCTTGCGTTCGGTGCGGGCGAGGGCATATTCCTCGCGGGAGCCGGGATGCAGAAAGACGGGGAAATCGGCCCCCACCTGTTTGAAGCCCCGTTCGAGCATCTCGTCGGGTGTGGCGCCCACCACCACCCAATCCCGGTCTTTGACTTCCAGGCCCAGGAGTTCGTCGCGGACGGCACCGCCAACCAGATAGGTTTGCATGAACGGATTCTATCCTCTCACATAGTCGTTTCGAGGATTATCCGGTTACCGGGAGTGAGAGGCAAACCGGCGACCGCGGCCAAAGAAAAAGCCCGGCCGGTCCTGGCCGGGCGGGCTTTGATTGCACCGGTGTGCGGGCTCAGAACGCGGTGCCGAACTCCAGGGCAGCACCGACGTCCGCGTCACTGAACAGGGCACCCAGCTCCATGCGCACGCCCATCAGGTTCAGGCCGAGGCCGGCTGTGAACTGGGTCTTTTCCTCAATGCCGTCGTTATCGTCGTTGCTGGCGAGATTGTGGCGAACACCGGCTCGCAGCTGGGCGTAGCGAAAGACATCAAACTCTGCGCCCAGGGCCAGCCACTGGGTATCGTCCTCGTAGCCAAACGCCTCTTTCTTGGTGAGGTCGAGTTCGGCGGTGATGACATGGTAGTCGCTGATGTGAGCGATGCCCGCGGTGACCATCGGGTCGAGTTTGAGGGTGTACTGTTGCTCAAGGGCCGGCTTGCTCTGGGCAGAGTCCAGCTCCATCGGAATCAGGTTCTTGACCATCAGGCCAGCGTTCCATTGGCGGTCCTCGCCGAACCGGTAGGCGGCACCGATGTCGACATTGAATCCGCTCTTGTCGGTCTGGTTCTCGTCGGCGTCAAAGTTGTCGTCTTCAAAGCCGGACACGGTTTCGGTGTACTGGAACGTGCGAAGTTCGACGTATTTGGGGGACAGGCCGAGCTGGAACCGGTCGCCGTTATTCAGTTCGAACTGGCGGGCGAAGCTGATGCCCACTTCGCCCACCGCTGAGGCCAGCACCCGTCCGCGGGAATCCAGCTGCAGACTGCCATCGGGGTTCGTGACGAGATCCAGTGCGTTGTCGACGTCCTCGGCCGTTGCGGCGGTGGCCACGGCGTCCAGCAGAGCTTCGTCATTGTCGGAGAGCTCGCCCCGGACGGTGGCGGTCAGGTTGGCGTTGGTGAAAAAGCCCACGGAGACAGTTTTGCTGGGCACCGCCAGGGCCAGTCCCAGCCCCCCGTTTACCCGGACCGTATCCTTGTCAAAGGCCACCAGTCGGTCCCTGAGATCGCCGGCGCTGTCCTGAATGCTCTGGGGGTCGTCGGTATTGGGGTCGAAGCCGGAGATTGCCGATTCGAACTGGCTGATCACATCCTGGATGTCATCGACCTGGTCAATGGTCGCTTCCTCGTCCGCCGCCCGGGCGTTCACCGAGGGAAGGATCAGGCCGAAATCGTCTGACCAGTCGTGATGATTGCCTGACATCATGGCCGGGTTGGTGGCCGCGGCGTCCGCAGGATGGGCGATCGCCACACCGGTGCCGCCCATCGCGAACGAACGGGCCGACATGAATTGCTGGGGGCTGGCCATCGCCGAAGCCGAGGCGACAGACAGGCCGACGGCCAGGGAAAGTTTGGTCAGACGGTTGTTGTGCATTTATTGAGTGTCCTGTTGCGAAAAGCGGTAATGACGTCCGTTAAATGACGGATAAAGAGGAGGTTAGAGGAGAAGCCGGGTCAGAACACGACCTAAGCGGTAACGGTTTGTTTTTGATATGTAAACAGAGGCAGTTTTTTGCCGCTTCGAGGTCCGTATCAGAGGCGGGGCCAGTGCCTAAGCTGGTATATCAGTGGCTTATAGAAACTGGCGCGAATCTTTCATGGCGTCCTGAAACTGATGTTTTCGGAGAGTGACAATGAACCTTCGCAGGATAGCTGTTCCCGTTCTTGCCCTGGCTCTCGGTGCCTGTGCATCGAATGGTGGGTATCAGGACGCGGACCAGCGTGATACCCGACTGGAGCCGATCACGGTCCGGGTCAGCGGGTTTGGCACCTATGAGGATGCCTCCAGGGATCGCTTGAATACCCGAAAGCGACTGCTGGCCAGGCGGGCGTCCCAGCTCGATGCCTACCGTAACCTGGCGGAGCGAGTCTATGGAACGGTCATCTATGGCAGCTCCACGGTGAATGACTTTGTTCTTCGTAACGACACCTTCCGCACCTATGTCGACAGCTACATCCGTGGCGCCAAGATGGTGGCGGTGAATGAGCACAGCGATGGTGTGGTTGAAACGGTGATGGAGCTGAAGCTTGAGCCCCGATTCCGGGCCTGTGTATCGAAAGTTGCGGACGATCAGGTCCAGGACCTTTGCCCGATCCCCATGCCCCGCGATAACGACAGCATCGGTGACGTTCAGAGCAAGGGTGTCGACTCCCTGTACTATCTCGACTGACCCGGCAATACGCCGGCATTTTGAGGCTTTATTTCATGGCACTACGACGCATCCTGCTGACAATGCTACTGACCTTCACTGGCGCGGTTCACGCCATTGTGCTTGAGGGTGTCGGGCACGGGACCATTGTCCACGGGGACCTGGAGTCGGCGCGCGCCGATGCCCGTCAGGCGGCCTTGCGCGATTTGGCGCTGCAATACGAGGCGCGGGTAAGCACCCGGGACACCATGGAAAATGGCGTGGTGACCGAATCCCGCATGCAGGTTGCGGCCAGCGCCCGGGCCCGCAATGCCCGAGTGGTGGACGAGTACCGCAGTGGCAACCTCCTGCGGGTCACTGTGCGTGCGGACATGTCCGACGGTCAGGGTAGCAGTTGTGGCGCCGGTGAGGCGGCCGGTTTGAGGAAGCGGGTGGCCATCACGGGCTTCCCGGTTCTGTATCCCGATCAGGCCAGAATCGGCCGCATCGATGATGCCGGCGAGGTCTTGCCGCAACAACTCCAGGACCGGCTGCGCGCCGGCCATGAGTTACAGGTGTTTGGCGCAACCACGACCCGGATGTTCGACGATCTGTTGAATGCCCCGACCGTGCAGCAGGGCGATAACCGCCTGACCAACGTGCTTCAGCTCGCCCGGGAACTGGGGGCGCAGTTTGTGGTGACCGGGGTCATACGTGATCTTGGCGTTGCCGATCCGTCGGCCTGGGGCACGTCGGTGCTGGACCGGATGCAGCGCAGCCTTGGTGCGGTCGACCAGAACCGGCGTTTCGTGGTGGACCTGATGATCTTTGACGGGTTCAGTGGTTCACCGGTGTTCCAGCACCAGTTTTCCGCGACGGCGGAGTGGAACGCCGGGCCAGGTGCCTCGGACGGATTCGGTTCGGCGGGGTTCCGGCATACGGCCTATGGCCAGGCGGTGAACGGTGTGGTCGATCAGATGGTTCGGGAAATCAGTGGCGCGCTGGCATGCCAGCCGTTCATGACCCGCGTGACCCGCGTTGACGGTAACACAGTGACTCTGGCCTCAGGGGCGACAGCCGGCCTGCGCCCGGGGGACGAGCTGCATCTTTACCGGAGCGCCCGCTACTTTGACTCCCTCGGTGGCACCCCGGAACTCCGGGATGCAAAGTTGTCGGTCATCCTGAACAACGTGCACCCGGACTTCAGTAACGGTCGGATGCCGACCATTGGCACGCAGGTGAATATCCAGCGCGACGACATCGC
Source organism: Marinobacter arenosus (assembly GCF_019264345.1). NCBI lineage: Bacteria > Pseudomonadati > Pseudomonadota > Gammaproteobacteria > Pseudomonadales > Marinobacteraceae > Marinobacter > Marinobacter arenosus. Next base: position 1,680,027 of record NZ_JAHVAO010000001.1, on the reverse strand, counting down.
CATCGTCTGGTGAAATTCTGTCGGTGAGGAGAGGTGGCCTGGGGGTCAGGCTGCCTCGGCGGCGGCAATGTCGCGAATCTTGCCGACCATGGCGCGCAGGCCATTGCCGCGGGTCGGGGAGATGTGGCGGAACAGGTCCAGGCTCTCGAACAGTTCGTCGATGTCCGTGGTCAACAGCTCCCGCGGAGATTTGCCGTTCAGCGCCACCAGGATGATGGCCGCAAGCCCGCGGACGATCATGGCGTCGGAATCAATCAACAGGTACAGCTTGCCGCTGTCCTCGTCGAAGTAATGAATGAGCCAGACCTGGCTCTGGCAACCATGCACGTAATTCTCTTCCACCCGGGCTTCGTCCGGGAATGCCGGCAGCTGTTTGCCCAGGTCGATGATATAGGCGTAGCGTTCTTCCCAGTCGTCGAGAAACTCGAACGCGTCGGTGACATCGTCAAGGGTGGTTTCGGAGCCCAGCGGGTTGTTCTTGAAGTCCTGTTCGCTAGCGGTCATTACAGCATTCCCAGTTCAAGCTTGGCTTCGTCGGTGAGCATGTCGTTGCTCCAGGGCGGATCGAAGGTGAGGTCTACGGTAACCTTGTCCACATTGGGTACATGCTCGACTTTGCGCCGGACGTCCTCACAGATCACGGGGCCCATGCCGCAGCCGGCGGCGGTGAGGGTCATCTTGATGTAGACGTGGTTGCCATCCTCGGTGCCGTTGTTGATCTCGCATTCATAGATCAGCCCCAGATCCACCACATTGACCGGGATCTCCGGATCGTAGCAGTTGCGCAGGGCTTCCCACACCTGGTTCTCGTTGACGGTCCCATCTTCGGGCGTCTCGAAGCTGCTTTCCAGGGGCTGCTTTCCGAGCGCATCGGCATCGTGGCCCTCGATGCGGGCAAGGTTGCCGTTCACCGCCACGGTGAACGTGCCGCCCAGTGACTGTGTGATGGTCACAAAGGTGTCGGCCGGGATCATGATTTCCGTTCCGGCGGGAACAAGGCGAGCTTCCACCTCGCGTTTGGTCAGGACGACTTCCCGTTCTTGCATGCCCAGACTGGCCTCGCTTTATCTGTTGTTTGCCTGAGAGCTTGGTTCAGACCCGATCAGGCAACGGTGAAACTTTCCCCGCAGCCACACTCGGCGGTGGCATTCGGATTGCGGAACTGGAAGAGGGAATTGACACCCTCGGTCACGAAATCGATCTCGATACCGTTCACCAGGGGCAGGTGTTCCTCTTTGACGAACACGTCCACGCCATCAATGTGGAAGACCTTGTCGTCGGTCGCGACTTCCTCGACCCACTGGGTCTCGTACTTGAAGCCGGAACAGCCACTCTTCTTGATGGCCAGCCGGATGCCCTTGGCCTCTGGCTTCTTGTCGAGTTGCTTGCGTACGTGTTTGACGGCGCTGGGCGTCATGGTGACGGCAACGGTCGGGGTGAAGACTTCGGCTGTCATAATTCCACCTCCATCAGGCAAACAGGCGCTGGACTTTCTGCAGGGCGGAGAACAATTGTTCCACCTCATCCAACGTATTGTAGAACGCAAAAGAGGCCCGGGCAGTACCGGGAACCCCATAGAAATCCATCAGCGGCATGGCACAGTGGTGACCGGTGCGAATGGCAATGCCCTGCTGGTCCAGCAGCGTACCAATGTCACTGGGGTGCAGGCCGGCAATTTTAAAGGACATCACCGGAACTTTTTGCTTCGCGGTCCCAATGATTTCCATACCCGGTACGGTCTCGACCAGCTGGTTGGCCCGTTCGAGCAGCAAAGTCTCCGCCGCTTCCATGGCCTTGCGGTCCAGGCTGTTCAGGTAATCAATGGCGGCCCCCAGGCCCACCGCTTCGGCGATGGCCGGGGTGCCGGCTTCGAATTTGTACGGCAGGGTGTTCCAGGTGGTGCGTTCGAACGACACCCGCTCTATCATCTCGCCACCGCCCTGGTAGGGCGGCATTTCCTCCAGCAGCTGGGCTTTGCCATAGAGCACGCCAATGCCGGTGGGGCCGAATAGCTTGTGGGACGAGAACACGTAAAAATCGCAGCCCAGTGCCTGCACATCCGGCTGGTAGTGAGGTACCGCTTGGGCGCCATCTACCAGCGTGAGAATACCGTGGGCCTTGGCTTGCTCAATCAGCGCAGCTACCGGATTGACCGTTCCCAGGACGTTGGACACGTGAGTGATGGCGAAGATCCGGGTGCGTTCATTCAGCAGGCTGGTAAAGGACTCCAGATCCAGTTCACCGTCCGGCGTGATCTGGATAGGCACCACTTTCGCGCCGGTGCGTTCGGCGATCATCTGCCAGGGCACGATGTTGGCGTGGTGCTCCATCTGGCTGACCAGGATCTCATCACCGGGTTTCAGGCGCGTGGCCAGGCCGTTGGCGACCAGGTTGATGGCCTCAGTGGTACCACGGGTCCAGATGATCTCCCGTGTACTTTCGGCATTCAGGAAACGGCGAACGGTTTCCCGGGCACCTTCGAATGCGGCCGTCGCCCGGTCGCCCAGTGTGTGCGCACCCCGGTGGACGTTGGAGTGCATTTCCCGGTAGTAACGGTCCATGGCATCCAGAACCGCGACCGGCTTCTGGGCCGACGCGCCATTGTCCAGATACACGAGCGGCTTCCCGTTCACCTGTTGTGACAGGATGGGGAAGTCCCGACGAATGGCTTCTACGTCAAACGTCGGCTTGTTGGCTGCGTTTGCCACGGACAGATCCGTCATAACCGGTTACGCCTCCTCGAAGGTCTGGTCGAAGAACTGGTTCAGCCGCGTTTGCGCGGTGTCGCGAACCGCTTCCACCGGAATCTGTTCGACCAGTTCATTGATGAACGCCATGGTCAACAGCACGTTGGCCTGACGCCGGCCGATTCCGCGCGATACCAGGTAGAACAGGGAGATTTCATCCAGTTGGCCGATGGTGGCACCGTGAGCACACTTCACATCGTCGGCGTAGATCTCCAGTTCCGGCTTGGTATCGATCTCTGCTCCGTTGGACAGCAGCAGGTTTTTGTTGTTCATATCCGCGTTGGACTTCTGGGCGTCCTGGTGGATATGGATACGGCCGTTGAAAACCGCGTGAGACTGGTCAGCCGCGATGTTGCGGTAGGTCTCTTCGCTGTTACAGTGGGCCGCGACATGTTCGATGTTGGTGTGGTTGTCATAGTGCTGCTTGCCCTGGGTGACCACCACGCCATTGAGCTTGCATTCGGCCCCTTCGCCTTCCAGGCGAACCTGCAGATCGTGACGACGCAGGGGGCCGCCAAAGCCAACACAGTGGCTCTCAAAACGAGAGCTGCGTTGCTGGCGGACACCGGTCGCACCGATGTGCTGTACGTTCTCGCCTTCCATGTTCAGGCGAATGCTGGTGACGTTGGCGCCATCGGCTACGTTGAATTCGGTCACCGTGTTGACCATTACGGGTTCGGAACCGCTGGAAATATACTCTTCAACGAGGGTGATCTGGCTGTGCCGGCCGGCATCCACGAAGATCCGTGGGAACGCGGAGCCGCTCGCGGTAGCCGTCACCTCGTGGACGATGAACAACGGCTGGTCGAGAACCGCGTCCGGTTTCAGGCGGATCAGCAGGCCATCCTCGAAGCGGGCCGAATTAAGGCGCGCCATCTGCACGGCCTTGTTGTCGAGGGTGCTGTCCAGGCGGTCGGCCAGCTCGGTTGCCTCCTCATCGGACAGGTCACCGAAATTCTGGATGGAGATGCCGTCCAGGTCCGGGTACTCGCTCGCCTCCGGCATCATGACGCCGTTCAGGAACACCACCTTGTAACCGGGCACGGCGAGACTGCTTCCAGCCTTGCCTTCCGCCGGCAGGGAGATGGCCATGTCGTCGGTCAGCTTCAGGTACTTGCTGGAATACTTCCAGTTTTCCGTTTTCCGCGTTGGCAGCGGCATGTCGACCAGCGCAGTGCCGCGCTGTTTGCGCAAAGCAAGCAGCGGCTCCGGCAGGGATTGCCCGGCCGGGTGCAGGAACGCGGTGGAAAGAGTCGGTGCGGGTTTCATTCCACGGCCTCCTTAGTTGGCTGAACTGTCGGCAGTTTCTTCATCCTTGATGCCCAGCCAGCCGTAGCCGCGCTCTTCCAGCTCCAGCGCCAGTTCACGGCCGCCGGATTTGACAATTTTGCCGCCGGCCAGAACGTGCACGTGGTCCGGCACGATGTGGTTAAGCAGGCGCTGGTAGTGCGTGACCATGAGAATGGCGCGATCTTCGGCCCGCAACGCGTTAACGCCGTTGGATACGACCTGCAGGGCATCGATGTCGAGGCCGGAGTCGGTTTCGTCCAGAATCGCCAGCTTCGGCTGCAACAGCAGTGCCTGCATGATTTCGTTACGCTTCTTCTCGCCGCCGGAGAAACCCTCGTTGACGCCGCGCTTGAGGAAGGCCGGGTCAAGATCCACCTGTTTCGAGACTTCCTTCGCCAGCTTCATGAATTCGGCCGCGTTCATTTCCGGTTCGCCCTTGTGGGCGCGCATGGCGTTGACCGCGGTGCGCAGGAACTGAAGGTTGCTGACACCGGGGATTTCCACCGGATACTGGAACGCCAGGAAAATGCCTTCGCGGGCCCGCTCTTCGGTTTCCAGGTCCAGGAGGTTTTCGCCGTTCAGGGTGACCTCACCGCTGGTGACTTCAAATGCCTCGTTGCCTGCCAGCACCTGGGACAGGGTACTCTTACCCGAGCCGTTCGGACCCATGATGGCGTGTACTTCCCCGGCCTTGATCTCCAGGTTGATACCCTTGAGGATTTCTTTGCCCTCAACGGATGCGTGCAGGTTCTTGATGCTCAGCATTTGTGGGGTTCTCTCTTCGTTAATCTGTATGAATTCGTGTATCAGTGCCCGGAGACGGCGCTGCATTTAACCAACGGAGCCTTCGAGGCTCACTTCAAGCAGCTTGCCGGCTTCCACCGCGAACTCCATCGGGAGTTCCTTGAACACCTCTTTGCAGAAACCGTTAACGATCATGGAGACGGCCTGCTCGGGTTCTATCCCGCGCTGACGGCACAGGAACATCTGCTCATCACTGACCTTGGACGTGGTGGCCTCATGCTCAACGATCGCCGATTTGTTCTTGCTCTCGATGTACGGGAAGGTATGGGCGCCGCAGCGGTCACCGATCAGCAGGGAGTCGCACTGGGTAAAGTTGCGGGCACCCTCGGCGCCCGGGCCAAACTTGACCAGGCCACGGTAGGCGTTGGAGCTCTTGCCCGCTGAAATACCCTTGGAAATGATGGTGCTGGACGTGTTTTTGCCCAGGTGAATCATCTTGGTGCCGGTGTCGGCCTGCTGGTAATTATTCGTCAGCGCCACGGAGTAGAACTCTCCCACGCTGTTTTCGCCGCGCAGGATGCAGCTCGGGTACTTCCACGTTACCGCGGAACCGGTTTCCACCTGGGTCCAGGAAATCTTGGAGTTCTTGCCAATGCAGGCTCCGCGCTTGGTGACAAAGTTGAAGATGCCGCCTTTGCCTTCCTCGTCACCCGGGTACCAGTTCTGGACCGTGGAGTACTTGATCTGGGCGTCGTCGAGGGCCACCAGCTCAACCACCGCCGCGTGCAGCTGGTTCTCATCACGCATGGGCGCGGTACAGCCTTCCAGGTAGCTCACGTAACTGCCTTCATCGGCGATGATCAGGGTGCGCTCGAACTGGCCGGTGTTGGCGGCGTTGATACGGAAGTAGGTGGACAGCTCCATGGGGCAGCGGACGCCCTTGGGCACGTAAACAAACGTGCCGTCGGAGAAGACCGCAGAATTCAGGCCAGCGAAGAAGTTGTCCCCATGGGGCACAACCGACCCGAGGTACTTCTGGACCAGTTCGGGATAGTCGCGGATGGCCTCGGAAATGGAGCAGAAAATCACGCCGGCCTTCGCCAGCGGCTCCTTGAACGTTGTGGCAACGGACACCGAATCAAACACCGCGTCCACAGCAACGCCAGCCAGCTTCTCCCGTTCGTGCAGGGGGATGCCGAGTTTTTCGTAAGTCCTAAGCAGCTCCGGATCCACTTCGTCGAGGCTCTGGGGCATGTCTTCTTTGCGCTTGGGCGCGGAATAGTAGGAAATCGAGTTGTAATCGATTTTCGGATAACCCACGTGTGCCCAATCTGGCTCCTGCATCTCGAGCCAGCGACGATAGGCCTTCAGACGCCACTCCAGCATCCATTCCGGCTCTTTCTTGATCCCGGACAGGCGGGCGATTACGTCTTCATTCAGGCCGGGCTCGAACGTATCGGCTTCGATGTCAGTGACGAAACCGTGCTCGTATTCCCGTTTGATCAGCTCGTTCACCTCTTTGTCGGTGGTCGCCATGATCGTCGCTCCGTATTCTCTCATCGCGGGCCGTGGGGCCCTTGGTGTGCCGGCGGCCTGTATTGTCTGGCCACCGGGCGGATGTCATCAGTTTGGGTGTTGCAGTGATCGCTCACTCCGTGAGTACGCCCTGCAATCGGTTTTTGGATGACGGGTCGTGATGGTCGGCTGTTGTTTATCAACGTAAAAATCCGGCCAAACCCGCTGCTTCTGGCGAGCGATTATACAATACCAGAGTAAAATAGTCAGGTATTAAATTACGCGAGCAGTGATTATACCGTAATCAGGGGCGGCGGCACCAAGGGCCTGGTTATCGGGCCGATAGGCAGGGGGTAAACTTCGACTAATTGCTATTCTGCAGTGTGGTAGAGGTCGTCCAGTTCCGTGGAATAGCTGACACCCACCAGTTTCCAGCCGCTGACGTCTGGCTGGTAATAGGTGAACCGCCAGGCAATCGCGGCGGCCTCGAACTTCTGCAGCCAGGTTTCCCGGGTGAAGTCGCTGGCGATGATCTCTGTTGCGACGTGCGAGCTGCCCACCGGTTCGCCAGCCTGCTTCCGAACCTGTTGGAAGTAGGTGGCCGCTTCCTTGGCCGAATCGTCGTAGGCGCCTGAGTCAACACCAAGGTAGGGGCGCAGGCTGCTGTATGCGGCGACGATGCGACCGCTGGCGATCATATCCATGAACGAACCGGTTTGCTTCCGGATATCTTCGCGGGTAGCGAGCACTTCGGCGACGGTCATGGAACTGGCAGTTAACAGCCAGATCAGGGTGAGCAATGAAATGGTCGGGCGCACGAGTCAGACCTCCGTGTGCAAAAGTCGCGTCAGGTAGCTGTAATCCAGGTTCTCCGGTGTTCCTTCGGGCCGGGGTATCCGGACGGTGTGACCGCTGCCGGGAGCGCAGTCCACTGTGCGCCCGTTCAATGTCTCCATCGCCGCCGCGGCGAAGCGTATATTTCCCGCCGGGGTAATCAGCTCCAGCGGGTCGCCCGGTGCAAACCGGTTTTTGACCTCAATGGTCAGCCACCGACCGTCGTTGTCCTTGATGGCACCGACAACCTGTTGAGTGCCGAGCGACGATGAGCCCTGCTCGTAAGACTGGTACTCCTTTGGCGGATGCCGGCGGAGAAAGCCTTCAGTGTAGCCCCGGTTCGACAGGGCTTCCAGTTGGTCCATCAGCCCCATATCAAAGCGTTTGCCCTGCCGTGCATCGTCGATGGCGCGACGATAGACCTGGGTGGTTCGGGCCACGTAATAGGTACTCTTGGTGCGACCTTCGATCTTCAGGGAGTGCACGCCCATGTTGACCAGCTCCGACACGTGCTGGACCGCGCGAAGGTCTTTGGAATTCATGATGTAGGTGCCGTGCTCATCCTCGTAGACCGGCACGAAGCCGCCGGGGCGGTTGGGTTCTTCCAGCAGGATCTCCTGGGGCGTCACTTCCTGCACGGCGGTGGTCGCGATCAAGTCGCCATTCTGGTCCTGCTGGTGCCGAACCTCCTTGTAGTTCCACCGGCAAGCGTTGGTGCAGGCACCCTGGTTGGCGTCCCGGTGGTTCATATAACCGGACAGCAGGCAGCGCCCGGAATAGGCCATGCACAGGGCACCATGGACAAAAACCTCCAGTTCCATCCCGGGCACCCGCCCCCGGATCTCGCGAATCTCATCGAGTGCCAGTTCACGGGACAGGATGACGCGGCTGATTCCCTGCCGGCGCCAGAACTCGACGGTTGCCCAGTTGACGGCGTTGGCCTGCACCGAGAGATGGATAGGCTGATCCGGCCATTTTTCCCGCACCAGCATGATCAGTCCGGGGTCGGACATGATCAGGGCGTCCGGTTGCAGTGCCAGCACAGGCTCCAGATCCCTCAGGTAGGTGCGCACCTTGTTGTTATGGGGCGCGATGTTGGACACGAGGTAGAAGCTTTTTCCAAGCGCGTGAGCTCGCTCGATGCCCGCCCCAAGTGCTGCAACGTCTTTGAAACTGTTGTTGCGTACCCTAAGGGAGTAACGGGGCTGTCCGGCATAGATCGCATCGGCGCCATAGGCGAAAGCGGTCTCGAGGTGTTCCGGGGTGCCGGCAGGGGCGAGTAGTTCGGGCGTGTTCATCGTGGCTCCGGGAATTAACCGATCCGCTGGGATCGGCTGGGTGGTCTGGACGAATGCGGGCATTCTGCCGTAACCCGGCCGGCGCTCTTTTGATCCTACTCAAAGGTCGTATTGATTCTTTTCAGCTAACATGTGTACGCTGGGCGGCGTGTCCTAATGGGCCAGATAGTGTATCGGGAGGAGTTTGCATGTCATCGGAGCCTCTGAGGCCGGAAATGGCGCGAGTAACCCTGAGTGCCCGGGTAAGCTCGCTGATCAGCGTTCAGCTCACGCGCGGTAAGGTGGGTGTCGAGGCGGTCGCGTCTCAATTGCACATGAGTCGTTATACCCTGCACAAGAAACTGAAGCGGGAGGGACTTACCTTTGCTCGCCTCCTTGAGGATGTACGGCGTAAGCAAGCGCTGACTTATATGCAGGACAAGACCAAGCCGCTGGTGGAGATTGCCGAGCAGCTTGGGTTCTCCGAGTTGAGTGCATTCAGCCGGGCATTCAAACGCTGGATGGGAACGTCCCCGGCTGAATACCGCTCGGTCAGACTTTCCTGAACACCAGCGTGGCGTTGGTTCCGCCGAAGCCAAAGCTGTTACTCATCACCAGGTCGAGGGTCTGGTTGTCCATCCTCTCCCGCACGATCGGATAGCCTTCGGCCCCTTCATCCAGGTTCTGGATATTGGCGGATGGCGCAATAAAGCCTTCACGTTGCATGATCAGGCTGTAAATGGCCTCGTGTACACCGGCCGCACCAAGGGCATGGCCGCACAGCGGCTTGGTTGAGCTCAGCGGAGGAATCCTGTCCCCGAAGGTTTCTTTCAGGGCTTTCAGTTCGGTGACATCACCGGCGGGTGTGCTGGTGCCGTGGGTGTTCACGTAACTGATTTCACCCTCAACGTTCTTCATGGCCTGCTGCATGCAGCGAATAGCCCCTTCGCCACTGGGGGCGACCATGTCCGCGCCGTCGGATGTGGCGCCGAATCCGACCAGTTCGCCAAGAATGGTCGCGCCGCGGGCTTCCGCATGCTCAAGGGCTTCCAGTACCAGTGTCCCGCCACCGCCGGAGATCACGAAGCCGTCCCGATCCTTGTCGTAGGTGCGGGAAGCCAGTTCCGGAGTGTCGTTGTACTTGGTGGACAATGCGCCCATGGCATCGAACAGCAGGCTGAGACTCCAGTGGATGTCCTCGCCGCCGCCGGCCAGCATGATGTCCTGACGGCCCAGGGCGATCAGGTCGGCGGCATGGCCGATGGCGTGGGCACTGGTGGCACAGGCTGACGTGATGCCGTAATTCACACCGGTGATGCCAAAGGCCGTGGCGATGGACGCGTTGATGGCGCTGCCCATGGTGCGGGGCACCCGGTATGGGCCAACCCGGCGAATGCCTTTGTCCCGATGGGTGTCGATGGCGTCGAGCAGTTCCACGGTCGACGCGCCGCCGGTACCGAAAATGGCGCCGGTGGAATTGGCCTTGATGTGCTCTTCGCTCAGCCCGGACTGTTCAATGGCTTCACGGGTGGCCAGGTACGCGTAGCCGGATGCCGGACACATGAAGCGAAAGAGCTTCCGGTCGATCAGTTCCGACAGCTTCAGGTTGATCTGGCCGCAAACATGGCTGCGCAGACCGTTGTCCCGGGCCTCCTCGCTGAATCCGATGCCGGAGCGGGATTCCCGCAGGGACTGGGTGACTTCTTTCTGGTTGGTGCCAAGGCTGGAGACAATCCCCATGCCGGTGATCACAACACGACGCATCTTGTTAACTCCTAAAAATCATCGGTGGAGGTGAACATGCCGACCCGAAGGTCCTTGGCCGTATAAATCTCGCGACCATCCACTTCCATCCGGCCATCGGCAATCGCCATGGTCAGCTTGCGACGGATCACGCGCTTGAGATCCAGATGGTAAGTGACCTTCTTGGCAGTGGGCAGGACCTGGCCGGTAAACTTCACTTCACCGGAACCGAGCGCACGCCCCTTGCCTTCGCCGCCTCCCCAGGCGAGGAAGAACCCCACAAGCTGCCACATGGCGTCGAGGCCCAGGCAGCCCGGCATGACGGGATCATCAACAAAGTGGACCTTGAAAAACCAGAGGTCCGGGTTGATGTCCAGTTCCGCCACCAGGCTGCCCTTGCCGTACAGGCCGTCATCATCTGCGATGTGAGTGATGCGGTCGAACATCAGCATTTCATCGATCGGCAAGCGCATGGAACCCGTGAAGAGTTGGCCGTGCCCGCACTTGATGAGGTCTTCTTTCTCAAAACTATCTGGATTCATAGTGCCAGTGTCTCTGTTACAGAATGATTTACTCTAACTGTAGCTCGGATCTGGCGAGCAGCTATTGACCTTTAGTGGATGATTTCCGAAAGCCGGGTATCGGAGGCGGCACGCCGTTGACTAGCCTTCTTTCCCGTCGGGCCGTGGCGAGGCCAGGATCCCCGTGTAGCGCACCAGGAAGATGCCGAACGCCACTAGCCAAAGCAGTGTGCTGGTGCCGATGCCCGGATGCCATGGAATAACCGCAAGCGCTGTCAGAACGCGGATCGCGGCAGCGAGGTGAATGGCTACGAACGCCAGAACCATCCCTCCGGGCAGAACCAGGGGCCGGCCGGTGTGACCCAGGGAGACCCGGGCAACCACGCCCAGAATGAGGCAACTGATTGCGCCGGCGCCAGCGGCGTGGGTCCAGGCGTTGGAGGGCCAGTCCGCAAGCAGGGCGCCGGCCAGCAACGCCAGGGCCACAGGAACCCAGAGAATCGACAGGTGCAGGATCCACAGCAACGGCTCCCGGCGGGTGGTCCAGCCCTTCCAGCCGGCAAGCCGAACCGTCATCAGGGTTGCCGCGACGATGGCGAGTATGCCACTGACGGTTTGCCAGCCCAGAACCAGAGCGACCATCAGCACAATCATCGAAGCCAGTGAGGTCAGGTCCAGGGCCGGCACCACGCGGACGACAGACGGATCCAGGCCTTGCTGGCGCAGCCAGCCGGAGGAAAAGGCCGGTGTGATACGACCGCCGATGATGCTGATCAGCGCCATGGCCATAATCAGCGCCCCATAGCTATAGGTCATCTCCAGCTTGAGTACGAACCCGACCTGCATCAACCACAACAGCCCGAGGACCACCAGGATCAGTAGCTGGCGTCGTTGGCGTGCGTGCCAGATGCGCCAGCCCGCATCCAGCATCACCAGCGGCAGGAACGCCAGATTCACGGTATGCACCAGCCAGTCGGGCAGGTCTGCGCCAAAGGCCAGCAGCAGCCGGCCAGCAAGCCAGACACTCCACAAGGCAACGAGTCTTACGCCATGAGTACGGGGCGTCTGGGTCCAGACGCAAACCGCAGTGAGCAGAAACCCGGCAATGGCAGCGGACAGGAAACCGAACAGCATCTCGTGCTGATGCCAAAACAGGCCCGGTAGCGCCAGCGGCAGGCTGATCGCGCCGGTGACTTGCATTACCCACACCGGGATCACCAACAGGGCCAGGATGGTCATGGACAGAAAGAAGATACGAAACGGGTAACTGAAGAGCTGGCGAATGCCCGCGGCTTCCATGGCACCTGAGGTGGAAATGGCCTTCATGGTAGGGCTCCCGTAAATACATTTATATTAAATATATGTTGTCGGGTTTTGCCGCAGATGAACATACCTCCTACCGGGTACTTTTGCGTACAATACTGCTATTGCATTGATTCAAAAGGAAACCTGATGAATGCGTACCTGATTCTCAAGCATCTGCACGTGGTCACCGCCTGTATTACGGTTGCCCTGTTTTCCGTCCGGTTACTGATGGACCTTGTCGACCGTCCCGGTTGGCGCCAGACGCCATTGCGATGGATTCCCCATGCCAACGACACCATCCTGCTGTCGGCGGCGATTGGCCTTGTGATCGTGACCCCCTGGATGCCGCTGGTTCACGGTTGGCTCACGGGTAAGATCATCCTGCTGGTCGGTTACATTGTGGCTGGAGCCTTTGCGCTGAAACTCACGCTCAGCAAGCGGGCGCGGGTGGTGGCCGCCATCCTGGCCCTGGTGCAGGTGGCGGGGATCTTCCATCTGGCGCTGTTCAAACCGGCTATTGGCTGAAACCTCAGCGCCGCTCCGATATATGCTGCGTCAGCTCCTTTAGCTGGGCTTGTACCAACTTGAGCTGGCGGGCAATTTCATCCCGCTCGTCATGGGCCTTTTGGGCCTGCTGGGCATTCTGTTCCTCGCCCATTACCTCCAGAATTGCGCCGATCATCATGTTCAGGAACACGAATGCGGTCAGGAAGATGAACGTGAGGTAGTACAGCCAGCTTAATGGGTATTGCTCCATGGTGGCGTACATCACATCGGTCCAGTCCTCGAAAGTGGCCACCCGGAACAGGGTCAGCATGGAAATGGCCACGTCTCCCCACAACTCCTGGTCCACTCCGGAAAAGAACATGGAGCCCATGGCGGCGTAGATGTAAAAAATGATGAACATCAGCAGCGCGATGTAGCCCATTCGCGGTATGGCTTTGAGCAGGGAGTTGATGAGAAAACGCAGTTCCGGCACCACGGACACCAGACGCAGTACGCGGAATACCCTGAGCAGGCGACCGAGAAGGACGGCGTCGGAATTATCCAGCGGAATCAGGCTGCCAATGACCACGAGGGTGTCGAACAGGTTCCATCCGTCCAGCAGGAATCGCCGCTTAACCGGGGCGGCGGTAAATCGGAACAGAATCTCGACCAGGAAAAACACCGTGATGGCGTTGTCCATAACGGTCAATCCCTGCTCCGCCAGCGGAGGCAGGTCATAGGTCTTGGCGCCAATGGTCATTGCCGACAGGATGATGATGCTGATGACCACACCCTGAAATATCTTGCTGGATTCAATGCGGCGCAGTAGTTCGAAACCTGAGGTGGGGCTTAATTCTGACGACATGGCAGACATCGACTCCAGATGATTCACGGAAGGCCGAATTCTAAAGCGCGGCGTCCGGCTTGGATACCCTGAATTGAGGCGGAGGTCCTGCGGTCGGGCGCCGATCTGGCAATAAGTCATGTTTATTCAGGTTGATCAGGAATATTCATTCGCGGTATGTGGAAAGGCTTTCCATACTCAATCGACCAACAACAAAACCAAGAGCGAGTGAAGTCCCATGTCAGAGAGACCCGAGTTACCCGGCTGGCGCTGGGGGCCGTTCACCTTCCGTCTGCCCTTTTATCACACGAAGCTGTGTTGGCCCGAGTTTTTGCAGGGGCTCTTTGTCTCGGCAGCGACGGGCCTGGCTCTCATCCCGGTCATGACCGCATTCTTTGGCCTGAGTTTTGAAGAGGCGGTTGCGTTATCGATGATTCATGCCTCCCTGATCGCATCGGCGGTCGTGGTTTTTGGCGAGCCCTATGCGGGCGGCTGGATTACGCCCGCGTTGCCGCTGATTCTTGCGTTTGTGATCGGGGGCTACGAGGACCCGGTAAGCCGGTTTCAGGCGATGACAGCCCTCAGCCTGGTTTTTGCCACGCTTGTGCTGTTTCTCGGGATTACCGGTCTGGGCCGACGCTTTGTGGTCTGGTTACCGGATACCCTCAAGGCTGGGATCATTCTCGGCGCCGCCATTGCCGCCCTTAAACGGGTGTTCGTCGATGATGCGGAACGCTTTCTTCTTGAGCAGCCCATCGCCACCGGGCTTGCCTGCGCCATCTGCCTGGTCTTCACGTTTTCGGTACCGATGCAAAAGCTGAAAGAACGAAACCGATTCTTTTTCATGCTGGGGGCATTGGGCCTTCTGCCGGGCTTTCTGGCCGCCGCCGTGGTCGGTCCGCTGGTGGGGGAGGTGAGCTTTGATATCCAGTGGGGGCTACTGGTGCCGCCTCTCGGTGACGCCCTGGCAAAAGCGTCGCCCCTGGTTAATGGCTGGCCGTCTCAGGACATGATCATCCAGAGCATCCCGCTGGCGCTGATCGCTTACATCATCCTGTTTGGAGACCTGGTCACCGGCAACGAGGTCCTGCGGGACGGACTGAAAGCTCGCAAAGACGAGCACGTGGATATCAACCTGAATCGCTCGCATCTGTCGTTGGCCATCCGCAACGCCATCATGGGCATTGTGGCGCCATTCTTTCCGACCCAGGGGGCGGTCTGGACCGGGGTGCACGTCATTGTGGTTCAACGCTGGAAACAGGGGCCAAAGGCAATGGGCAGCCTGCACAGCGGGCTGGCGTCCTACTACCTGATGGGCCTGCCCTTCATCTTCTTCCTGTTACCGCTGCTCACCGGGCTCAAGCCCCTGTTGGGCGTGGCCTTGTCGCTCACGTTGGTGCTGACCGGTTTTGCCTGCGCCTATATCGCGATGGCGATTCCCAGGGACAATGCGTCACGGGGCACGGTGGTTCTGATCGGGGCATCGCTGGCGTTCTTCGAGCCCTGGATAGGGCTGTTGATCGGCGTGGTGGCGACACTGGCCCTGGTTGGCTGGGATAAAAGCCCGGATCCGATTCCCCACGACGAACAGGACAACGAGACGGTCGCCGTTGGCCAGCGCTAGCCGACCAGTCCCCGGATGATAGTCCATTGCTCCTCGCTGACGGGCATGACGGAGAGCCGGCTGCCCTTCCTGACGAGGGGCAGTTCGGCCAGTGCCGGCACCGATTTCAGTTCGTCCAGTGGAATCAGGCGTGGCAGGGAATCGACATACCTCATATCCACTGCCTGCCAACGCGGCTTCTCCTTTGAACTTTTGGCGTCGTAGTAGGGCGATTCGGGAACAAACTGAGTCGGGTCCGGGTAGGCGCCTCTGACCACTTCCACGATTCCGGCGATGCCAATGCGTTTGCAGCTGGAATGGTAGATAAACACCTCATCGCCCTCGGCCATCTCCGCCAGGAAATTCCGTGCCTGATAGTTGCGCACGCCGTCCCACGGAATGGATTTGTCCGGCGCCTTGGCGAAATCGTCGATACTGCACTCGGAAGGTTCGGTCTTGACCAGCCACTTAGCCATGGGTACTGCCTCGCTCGGTTAACCCGCGCAGTATACCCGACAAAAACGCCCCCGGAACCGGGGGCGAAGGGTTGTGACCGCGGCTTGCCCGGGCTCTTTGTCGGGTCAGTTCTTGACGCCCGGAGGCATGGCTGACGGATGCTCCGGCCGGTGCGGGCGGTTCAGCGGGTAGAACAGGTGCGGAGTCGCCAGTTCCGGCAGGTCGGTGCGTTCCTCGTGCGCGGCCCACTCCACACGCTCGGCCTTGCGGATCGCGTAATGCATCCAGATCAGGGCGGCGGCGACGATGACGAACATCAACATGAAGCAGCTCTGCCAGATGCCGGTCAGGTCATTGAGGACGCCGAATGCCAGGGGCAGGATGAAGCCCCCCAGACCGCCGATCATGCCCACGACGCCGCCAACCGCACCCACGTGCATCGGGTAATACACCGGAATGTGCTTGTACACCGCGGCCTTCCCGAGCGACATGAAGAAACCGAGGGTGAAGATCAGCACCACGAAGACGGGCAGGCTCATGTCCAGAGTGAACGGGATATCGCCCTCAATGCCATGGACAATGTAGTCGGTGGGCGGATAGCTCAGCAGGAAGCTGCAAATGACCGAGGCGATAAACGTCCAGTACATCACTCGCCGCGCACCGAAGCGGTCTGACAGCCAGCCGCCAAGGATACGGAACAGCGAGGCGGGGATGGTGTACAGGGCGGCGATCATGCCAGCGGTCTTGATGTCCAGGCCGTACACGCCGATCAGGTAGTGCGGCAGCCACAGCGCCATCGCGACAAAGGCCCCGAAGACAAAGAAGTAATACAGGGCAAAGCGCCACACCCGAAGCTCCCGCAGCGGCTCCATCTGTTCAATGAAGGATTTCGCCTTCGCGCCCCTGCGCTCGGCCGCCAGAGGATCTTCCTTGGCCAGCACGATAAACAGAACCCCCATGATGGCCAGAACCGTGGCGTAGACCTGCGCAGTCTGTTCCCAGCCCAGGGCCACCAGCAGGAATGGCGCGCCGAAGTTGGTCACGGCAGAACCGACGTTACCGGCACCAAAAATTCCCAGCGCGGTGCCCTGACGGGCCGGTTCAAACCAGGCGGCGGTGTAGGCGACACCCACGATGAACGAGCCCCCCGCCAGACCAACACCGAGTGCACCGACGAGCAGCATCGGGTAGGTGGTGGCGAAGGTCAGCAGGTAAACGCAGGCGGCGGTGGTAAGCATCAGGATCCCGAACACCCAGCGGCCGCCGTAACGGTCCGTCCAGATGCCGAGAAACAAACGGCTGATGGAGCCGGTAAGGATCGGTGTGGCCATCAGCAATCCGAGCTGGGTGTCCGAGAGTGAAAGGTCCTCGGCAATGCGGATGCCGATGATCGAGAAAATGGTCCAGACCGCAAAACACAGGGTAAACGAGAACGTCGATAAACCCAGGGCGCGGTACTGCTGGGGCTGTGTCGGGGTGGCCATGTCCGCCCTCCGTTGCTGCATGTGATGATGCTTTAACCATACCAAAGACAGGGTTTTTTCATGCGGGGCATTGGAGGTACCTCCGGCAGGGTGGGGCGGTGGTAGAAAAGTGGGGCCCATCGCCGGAGGGGGGATAGGCCGTTGATTTCTCTGGTGGGGTATCCGCCGAATCCGTTGATTTACGTCAAGTAAGCCGGTCATCGGGGTGTGGGCTAATGGCTGACAGATATCAATTGCGGCCCGTTGTACGGGGCGCATGCCTGTCATCGGAGAAGCCCATGAAAATCATGATTGCCTACGACGGATCGCGGAATGCCAGGTTGGCTCTGGCCCAGACGATCACCATGTTCCGCGAACTGAAACCCCAGATCGTCCTGGTCGCGGTGGCCGAAAACCCCCGGGACATTACCGCCGGCAACGAAGACCTGTTCCAGCAGGAAGTCTCGGAGCTCAAGGCCTACCTGAACGAAGCCATGGAGGTCTGCCGTAACGAAGACGTCGGTGCCGAGACCATGCTGCTGGAAGGGGATCCCCGCAAGATGCTGCTTTATGCCGCCGAGAAAAAAATCCATCCGGACATGCTGGTTATTGCCCGCCACAGCCATGAACCGGATGGCGGCTTCATCGCCCGCTCTCTCACCTATTTCGTGGACGAACTGGATTACATGACCTTCGGCAGCGTGAGTTCGTTTCTCGCCCGTCGGATTCAGTGCCCACTTCTGATCCTGCCCAGCCGGTGAATCGGCCCGTTCGAGTTTTCGATTGATAGCCCAAGGAGGCTGACATGAAAGTCGCTGACGTCTTCCACTTCAGGAACGCCGAGATCAAGGCGTTGCACCTGACCTGGATTGCATTCTTTATTACCTTCTACGTCTGGTTCAACATGGCGCCGCTGGCATCGAGCATGCTCAAGAGCGTCGATTGGCTGACCGCCGACGATCTTCGCCTGTTCGCCATCTGCAACGTGGCGCTGACCATTCCCGCCCGGATTATCGTGGGCATGGCGCTGGACCGCTTCGGCCCGCGCCGGGTGTTTTCGGTGCTGATGGTGTTGATGGCCATTCCGGCGCTGGTGTTCGCCTTCGGCAATACCATGACCCAGTTGCTGGTCAGCCGGCTGGTGCTCAGCTCCATCGGTGCCAGCTTTGTGGTGGGCATCCACATGACCGCCATGTGGTTCAAGCCCAAGGACATCGGTTTTGCCGAGGGCTTCTACGCCGGCTGGGGCAACTTTGGCTCCGCGGCTGCCGCCATTTCCCTGCCCACCATTGCCCTGCACATGTACGGGGGTGAAGATGGCTGGCGCTGGGCGATTGCCCAGAGCGCGATCGTGATGGCGGCCTACGGGGTCTACTACTGGTTTGCCATCACCGACGGCCCTGCCGGTACGGTACACCGCAAACCGCGCAAGGCCGTGGCGCTGGAAGTCAGCTCCTGGGGCGACATGGTCAAGCTGATTCTGTGGACCATTCCCCTGGTCGGGGTGCTGGGCATCCTGGTCTGGCGCATCCAGAACATGGGGTACCTGAGTGCCACCGGAGCAGCCATCTGTTACGCGGTGATCTTCGCGATTGTGTGCTACCAGATCATCCAGATCCTCCGGGTGAACGTGCCTATCCTGAAAAAAGGCGTACCCGAGGACGACAAATACCCGTTCAACAGCGTGGCTGCGCTGAACAGCACCTACTTTGCCAACTTTGGCGCCGAACTGGCCGTGGTCTCCATGTTGCCGATGTTTTTCGAGGAAACCTGGAGCCTGAGCGCGACTGCCGCCGGCCTCATCGCCGCCTCGTTTGCCTTCGTGAACCTGGTTGCCCGTCCCATGGGTGGGCTGGTGTCTGACCGGATGGGGAACCGGCGTTTCGTGATGCTCAGCTACATGCTCGGTATTTCCGTGGGTTTTGCCCTGATGGGGCTGATGAACTCCAACTGGCCGCTGATCATTGCGGTGGGGATTACCGTGTTCACCTCCTTCTTCGTCCAGGGAGCGGAGGGCGCCACCTTCGGCATCATACCTTCCATCAAACGCCGCCTGACCGGACAGATTTCCGGCATGGCAGGGGCCTACGGTAACATGGGTGCGGTGGTTTACCTGACCATCTTCACCTCCGTCACCCCGACCCAGTTCTTCTACATCATTGCCGCGGGCGCCTTTATCAGTTGGGTTCTATGCATCATGTGGCTCAAAGAGCCTGAGTCCGGTTTTGCCGATGAATATCAGGTGTCATCGGTGGATCTTCAGATTGAGGAAGAGGAACGTCGCCGCCAGGCTGTCGCCACGACCAGTTGAGGACAGGAAAGGGAGAAGAACCGCCAGGCGCAATCCTGGCGGTTTTTTCATGGGTGGGCATTCTTCAGGGTCCGGTGGCAGCCGAGGGCTGTCAGTAGTGGTCGTATCGGAACTTCATGTAGGTGATTCCCGGGCTCAGCACAAGCCGCCAGGCCAGCTCCACCTCATCGCAGAATTCCGGATCATAGGCGTTGACGGTATCGATCAGGCATTCCAGCCACAGGTCATAGAGGTGGGGCTTTATGTTGAGGTGTTCGGCGCTGTGCAGGTAGGCGATTCTTCGCAGCACGTCGTCAATGGTGCCACTGGCGTAAAAGGCGACCAGACTGAAAAACGACTTTTTCAGCATACTGCGTTGCGCCGCCATGTCGGTATTGCGGAACAGTATTCGGACTTCAGAAGAGGATCGCAGGAATCGCCGGTAGAAGGCTTCGAAGAACTCAATACCGTCGGACGGCGCCAGAAGAACGCGGTCATAGCTCTCATCAAAGATGTCATCGAAAGACATGATGACCTCCAGTCACCGTCAGTAAAGTAGAGCTCACTCTTAAAAAGTAGCAGTTCACTTGCCACAAAACCATGCCGGTAGGGAGTCGTGCCTCAGCCGGCAAAGCAAAGCCCCGGTCTCATCGCTGAGACCGGGGCTCTGAGGGACAGGCCGATATCAAGGGTTCTTGATGTAGGCGTTCTTGCGCAGGTAGAACCACCAGTTAACCAGCAGGCACACCGCGTAGAAAACCGCGAAACCGTACATGGCCACCTCGGGAGTTCCCGCCTGGATTTCCTGGCCCATCACCCGTGGTGCAATGAACGCACCGTAGGCCGCGATGGCAGACGTCCAGCCCAGCACGGGACCTTTCTGCTGCTGATCAAAGATGAAACCAATGCTGCGGAAGGTGGAGCCGTTACCGATACCGCTGGCTGCAAACATGATGATGAACAGAATCAGGAAGGGCGCGAAGTAGGTGTTCGGATCGGTGCTGTTGTAAGCCAGCATCATCACATAGCCGGTCGCGATCGACGCAGCCACCATCACCACGGAGATAATCTGGGTCACGATGGATCCACCGACCTTGTCAGAGATCCAGCCGCCGACCGGCCGGATCAGGGCGCCAACGAAGGGTCCCATCCAGGCCCAGGTGAGCGCGCTGGGAGCATCCGGGTTAACGACGCGTGTCACGGTGCCGTCTGCACCCACCTCCATCATGTTGCCAAAAATGACGCTGATGGACAGCGGCAGCGCGGCTGAGAAACCGATGAACGAGCCAAAGGTGAGGATGTACAGCACGGTCATCGACCAGGTGTGCTTGTTGCTGAATATCGCGAACTGGTTCTTGATGTTCGGCTTGATGTCGCCCGGGATCAGTCGCAAGAGCACGACGGTCAGCACAATGGTCACCGGCAGGGCCAGCCACATGTTCATCATCTGCAGTGCCCAGACACCGGCGATGGAGGTCAGCAGGCCGACGCCGTAGAGGCCGAGGATCTTGCTGAAGGCGGAAAGCGGGCGGCCCGGATTCGGGGTGACCACTTTCAGGTTGTTCATGCCAAACCAGCTGGCGAAGGCGAGGGGAACGAGGAACAGCAACCAGATAAAGCCTGCGTTCTGGATCCAGGTGTCGGTGCCGGCATCAATGCGACCAATCAGCGTGCCACTCGGACTTTGCAGTTGCATCGGGTCGCCGGCCAGTGCCCCGAAAAGGCCAATGGTCATGACCAGGGGAATGACAACCTGCATGGTGGTGACGCCAAAGTTACCGAGCCCGGCGTTCATGCCGAGGCCATAACCCTGCTTGCTCTTCGGGTAGAAGGTGCTGATGTTACTCATGGAGCAGGCGAAGTTGCCGCCGCCGATACCGGAGAGCAGAGCCAGAGCCTGGAACACAATAAAGGGGGTGTCCGGATTCATCAGGGCGATGCCGGTACCCAGGGCCGGAAGCATCAGCAGCGACGTGGTGAGAAACACCGTATTTCGGCCACCGGCAATCTTGATCATGAAGGAGGCCGGAATCCGCAGGGTGGCACCGGAGAGACCGGCGATGGCGCTCAGGGTAAAGAGTTGTTCCACCGAGAACGGAAAGCCCAGGTTTTTCATCTGGGTAGTGATCATTCCCCACATCAGCCAGACGGCAAAGCCCATCAGCAGGCTGGGAATGGATATCCAGAGGTTGCGGGTGGCAATGCCTTTGCCCTGCGCCTCCCAGAATTGTGGGTTCTCGACATCCCACTGCTCGATGTCGGCGTTGGTTTTATCTCTGACGTCCCTCAGCTGGACGCCCGCATTGCTTCTGGTCATGGTTTTTACTCCCTCGTTTTAGGTGCTTTTCACCGCCGGGGAAGCGGATATGAAGCGTCACGAGTTCATTGTGCAAAGCGGCAGAGGGAGGCGTTCTTGATATTCATCAACGACGAGATCGCGCCGGTTCGGCGCAATTGCCAGGGCAGGATTCGGGGCGGTTTTCAGGTAAAAAAAATTCATTTAAAACGGGAGCTTGCCGGGGTGATACTACCCAGTAGGTAAGTCTTGTACTGAACAACGCAAGAGAGGTAGCCCCTCATATCCGGGGCATGACACGGTGATTCGGCCCCATCAGGCCATGTGGGGCAGCACACCGAAGTAGATGGCGCTGAAATGACAGGCACTGCCTCCGATGACAAACAGATGCCAGACGGCGTGCATGTAGGGGATTCGGTCAGCCAGGTAAAAGGCGACGCCGGCGGTGTAGACAATGCCACCTGCAATCGTCAGGTTCAGCGCCGTTTCGCTGAGGTTGGCCACGAGGTCCGAGGAGGCGAAGGTGATCAGCCAGCCCATGGCGATGTAAATGCCCACCCGGGCCAGCTTGAAGCGATTTTTGAAGATGATCTTGAGCACAACCCCGGTCAGCGCCAGTGACCAGATCACCGCGAACAGCGTCCAGCCAACCGTGCCACGCATGTTGACCAGCAGGAAGGGCGTATAGGTACCGGCAATCAGCAGGAAAATGGCGCAATGGTCGAGCGTCTTGAACGCTTTCTTCAGTTCCGGGTGCCGTGCCCCGTGGTACAGCGCTGAGGCCATGTAGAGCAGGATCAGCGACGCCCCGAAGATGCTGAAACTGACCAGTTTCCAGGTGTCGTCCATCTGGCCCGCCCCCATGATCAGCGCGATAGTTCCGATCACGCTCAGGATAGCCCCGACACCATGGGTGGCGCTGTTCAGCCATTCCTCAATGCGGTGGTGGATGGACGCTTCAGGCGGTTGGTCAGTGGTCATGCTGGTGGTACCCGTATTTGTCATGGGGGTAAGGTACGTGAGCGTACAGGTGTACGCAACAGCGCGAGATGAACATCCTGTGATGATGCTCAGAAAATCTGAACAACCTGTCGGAAATGTTCCAATTTCACCCCGGCGCCCTTCTCTTTAGGCTGTTGCCTACAGTTTAGCTCAGGAAAGCGTTGAGCGTTTCAGGCAGCAGGGCATTGCCCTGCTGCTTTTTTTTGGGTGGGCGTTCAGCGAAGTCGCGATTTCTTTGTGCCGGTTTTCAGGCGGGAAAAGGTGGCGGGCACGACCCCGAGCCAGGAGGCAAGCTGGTTGTCCGGCACGCGTTTGACCAGCTCCGGGTACTCGTCCAGAAGCAGCTCGTAGCGCTCCCGGGCAGGCATGGTGTGTTTGCGGAATTCGCGCATGCTCGTGAGTTCGGCCAGCTCCTCGGTCAGCGCCAGCGCAAAGCGGGGCCAGAGCCCTTCGCCGTGCGCACGGATGGTCGAACGGAACTGGGAAAAGTCCGCGACCCAGAGCGTCGCCGGCGTGACTGAGGTAAGGCAGAGCGTATTGCGCACCGTGCGGGTGCGGCCAAACACCGGCCAGACCAGGTCGCCCTCGGAAAAGAAATGGTGAATGGCGACTTTACCGCTGGGCGACTCGCGGAACAGGCGCAGCAGGCCATGCTGAACCAGGTAAACCCGGCCCCAGGGCCGATCGTGTTTCTCCAGCGGGGATTCGTCATCGATCCGGTGGCGTTCGAAGAGTTGTGACAGATCACCCAGCAGGCGCGTATCCGGATCGTCCGGATCGTCGTTGGGGCGAATACCGAAAACGCGTCCCAGTCCGTGTAGCAGTGCTTCGGATTCCGGGGCCGTTTCCTGCTGAACGATGTCCGCACTGTCGTCCCCCAGCAGGCAGGGAGAAGATGACACGTCCGGCCTGAGAATGCTGTTCATGGCGTGAACCCTGTAATGAACGATCTGGCAATTATGGTAGCAGAGCTGCCGAACCAGAAATGACCTGGATCATTGCGATCTGGTAAGAGACTGAGCCTGCGACGAAAAGCCGTCTGTCGAACAGGCCCGGAAATGGCCGTCGACGCGGGATCGCGCTAAACTTTGCGGTTTCGTCCGACCGCCCCCTCTAGCCCGGAGTATCCATGGCCGCTGCGCTGGCACTGTTCATCAAATTGATCCCCCTGTACGTGACCGTTGCGCTGGGTTGGGTGGCAGGGCGCTACCTGGAGGCCAGTGGCAAGCACATCGCCGGCATTATGCTGTACATCGTGACACCCTCGGTGGTGTTCTCGGGCGTGATGGCCGCGCCACTGTCTCCGGAAGTCATATTCCTGCCCTTCCTGACGTTCGGGATTGCATCGGTGCTGGGTATTGTCCAGCTCAAGCTCGCCAGACGGGTGGTCACGGATGGCAGTGCCAGCATCATTCCCCTGTGCGTGGGCTCCGGCAATACCGGCTACTTCGGTGTGCCGGTGGCCCTGTTGCTGTTCGGGGAAGAGGGCCTCGGCCTCTACATTGTCTGCATGCTGGGCACCACCCTGTTCGAGAATTCGGTGGGGTTCTACCTCGCGGCGCGCGGCCGCTACGACCTGAAGTCGGCGCTCTGGCGGGTGGTGAAGCTGCCCTCGGTGTACGCGTTCCTGGCGGCCGTGCTCCTGAACCTGTCAGGTTTCCGGATTCCGGATATGTTCGTGCCCCTGTTCGATAATCTGCGAGGCGCCTACAGCGTCCTCGGCATGATGATCATTGGCATGAGTATCACCAGTTTCCGGGGGCTCGCCGGTAACGTCCGCTTCACCGGCCTGGCCTTTTTCGGCAAGTTTGTGGTCTGGCCGCTGGTGGCCATTCTGTTCTGGTGGCTGGATGCCAACGTATTCGGTATCTACGAGCCGGCGGTGCACAAGGCCATGTTCCTGATTTCGATCACGCCCATTGCCGCCAACACCGTGGTCATCGCGACCCTGCTCGATACCTCGCCCCGGCAGGCCGCCGGTACCGTGCTGCTGACCACGCTGTTTGCCCTGGTCTTCATTCCGGTGATGATCTCGCTCGCGTTCTAACGAGATCCCGAAGCGGAGCCTGCGGGAGCCGGCCGGCTATCGTTTGCTGCGCGCGCCTCGGCGATGTCGCTCCGGGCATGGCGCACCACGCTGATGCCTGCGGTTATCGCCAGGGTGCCCATAATGGCCGCGACGACCAGGTCAGGCCAGGCGCTACCGGTGCCAAACACCCCGAATGCCGCCGCCATGACCGCAAGGTTGCCGATGGCGTCGTTACGGCTGCACAGCCACACCGAGCGCATGTCCGAGTCCCCGTCCCGGAACCTGAACAGCATCAGGGCGACGCCAACGTTGGCTGCCAACGCCAGCAAACCGACGGCGCCCATGGTCAGGGGCTCTGGGGTGATGCCACTCTGGGCGAGCCAGACGGCTCGCGCCCAGACCACCAGGCCGAACGTCGCCATGGTCAGACCCTTGATCATCGCGGCGCGACCGCGCCAGACCATGCCCATGGAAAGTACCGTCAGGGACAGAATGTAGTTGGCGCTGTCGCCGAAAAAATCGATGGCGTCGGCAAGCAGGGACACCGAGTTGGACTGGAGACTGGCCACGCCCTCGACAAAAAACATGGCGAGATTCACCCAGAGGGCAATCCAGAGGGCGCGGCGGAAACCGGGAGCCGGGGATTTGGGTTCGGGCGCAGAACAGCTGCACGCCATGGCAAAACCTCCTGATGATGTTTTCCTACAGTTAAAACCCTGTAGTTACTACAGAGTCAACCGTGGCCCTGGCCGTGGGTGCCGGGCACATGGTTGTGCTTGTCGGAAGTATCGAGGTCATCCAGTTCTGTCGCCAGGCCCCCAAGAATGCCGCATTCACGGACGGTTCGGCCTTCACTGCATGCTTTCTGAAGGGTTTCCAGCGTTTCTTCCAGGCTCGCCAGTTCCCGCCGACGCTCGCGAACGTGATTCAGATGCCGCGCCAGCAAGGCGTCCACGCCGCTGCAATCGGCCTCCGGATTCTCCGCCAATCGGATCAGTTCGCGGATTTCGTCCTGGGCCATATCCAGGCTGCGGCAGCGTTTGATGAACAGCAGACGATCCAGGTGAGCCTGACGATAGGAGCGGTAGCCGCTGGCGGTGCGGTCAGGTTCCGGAAGCAGGCCGATCTTTTCATAGTAGCGGACGGTTTCCACGGGGATACTGGCCTGCCTCGAGATTTCGCCGATCTTCATAGCCTGTCCGATCTCGCTTGTGCAGTGGTTGGGGCTCCAGGCTGCGCCGGGAGCAGGGTCTTCCACCATAGCGTTCCGTGCCTGCCACGACAATAAACACGCCTGCGCGTGGCCCGACATTCGGCGTGGGGCAGCGCTGAACTGTGCATAACTGACACAGATCAAACCTGGATCAATCTGCCCCGGAAATTCAGTTTCGGTTCAGACATGAGGTCTTTAATGTTGATGAGTAACCGACAATGGTGAACAAGGAGATTCAACATGCGTTCCGCAACAAAGTTTTTGGCAATCGGTGTTCTGGTGGCCGCCCCGGTATGGGCCTTTGCTCACGGCAGTGATGGTCCGTCCACGGGCCATGGGCCCGGCATGATGATGAATCAGGAGCAGATGGACCAGATGCACCAGAACTGGTCGAGGATGGACAACATGATGCAGCAGGTTCCGGATGCTGGCTCTCCGGCCGAGCGTCAGCGCCTGATGGAGGAGCATTGGGAGGCCATGGAAGAACAGATGGAACTGATGCATCAGGGCATGATGGGCCCCGGGATGATGGGCGGCGGCAGCCAGGGAATGATGGGCGGCGGCAGCCAGGGAATGATGGGCGGCAATCAGGGTCAGGGCATGATGAACAACCAGTCGGGTGATCGCTCCGCGAATGCTGACAAGGGCACCGTTGACCAGCGCATGCGGATGATGGAAGACCGAATGGACCAGATGCAGTTGATGATGGAGCAGATGTTCCGGCACCAGCAGCAGCGCAACCAGAACTGATCGTCGGTCCGGATCCTTCGGTTTGAGCCACCCCAGGGAAGGGGGTCAGTCAAACAGCGACAATTGCGAGTCGGGGGGTGATTCCCGGGATGGCGTGGCGGGCCTGCGCTGAACGGGACCCTTACGGCTGCCATGGCGGTGCAGGACCCGGTCGGTTTCCCGGGCCGACACGTGCTGTTTGCGAAACTCTCCGATGGCCTTGCGCGCGGCCCGGGCGGCGTGCTCGTGGTCGCACACCGGGCTGATATAGGTGTTGCCGCCATAGCGCTCCTTTTGGGCGGGGGTCATCAGCCAGGGCGTATGCACCAGATCCACCGGAACGCCCTGAAGTTCCGGGATCCAGCGCCGGATGAATTCGCCCTCGGGGTCCAGCTTCTGGCTCTGCAGCACCGGGTTGTAGATGCGCAGGGCGTTGATGCCGGTCAGCCCCGACTGCATTTGTGCCTGGGGGTAGTGGATGCCAGGCTCGAAATCGGTGAACTGTCGGGCCAGGTGCAGGGCCGGGTTGCGCCAGTGCAGCCAGAGCTGGTAGCTGGCAACGGCCATCAGCATCGCCCGCATGCGGAAATTGATCCAGCCGGTGAGGTGGAGTGCGCGCATGCAGGCGTCCACCAGTGGCCAGCCAGTTTGGCCTTCCTGCCAACGTTGCAGCCGTTCGGAATCGCCGGGGCCTGACTTCAGCCCTTCCAGTTCCCGGTGCATGGCCCGGAATTCCAGTTCCGGTTCGTCTTCCAGTTTCTGGATGAAGTGGCAGTGCCAGTGCAGTCGCGAGCGAAAACTGGTCAGGCTGCGTTTTTTTCGCGGCAGGCTGTTTGAATGTTGCCCGGTCGCCTTGGCGCTCTGATAGACCTCCCTGAGACTGACGGTGCCGTAGGCAAGGTGTGGGCTGAGGCGAGAACACGCCCGCACGGCACTGACCGGGCTGGAGATGTTGTACTGGTAGCCGACACAGCGACGCTCCAGAAACGAGGCCAGGAGTTTCTCGCCCCGCTGACTGCCACCGGCCTGACGATCGGGGCAGGGCCCGGCCTGCTGAGTGGGTGGCGTGGTGATGACAGTCCCCAGACGGGCGAGGTCGGCGGGCATGATCAGCCGTTCCGGAACGGCCGGTGGTTTCGCACGCATCACCGCAGACCATGCCTGGTCCCAGAGATCCCGATCCTGAAGCCGTCGAACCACCCCAAACTGCTGCCACTCCCGGAATTCGATGCTCCGTTCCTGGCACCAGCCGATCACATTGTTATCCCTTTCAAAGGTCCATTGACCTCCGGTTTCCTGGTGGCAAAACACCCGCTTGATGGGGTACGCGGCTGCCAGCCGGCCGAGGGCGTCGTTTACCGACCCATGCATCACCAGCAGATCGCTGCCGATGCGCCGGAGCTGGCGTCGCAGGTCTGCCAGCGAGTCTTCAATGAAGTGCCATTGCCGGGCCGAGGTGTCCGGAAGTTGCCAGTAGCCCGGCTCGACCACGTACAGTGGAATGACCGGTTCACCGAGTTCCGCCGCAGCGCTCAAGGGCCCATGATCGCGGGTGCGCAGATCGCGTTTGTACCAGACGACGGTGGTCATGGTGAGCTACTCCGGTTTCGTCGGCAGCGTTCGCTGCAATAGCGAACGGTGTCCCAGTCCTTCGCCCATTTCTTGCGCCAGGTAAAGGGACGCTGGCAGACCGGGCAGATTTTCGAGGGCAGATGCGGTTTCTTGTGCATGGTGCGGGCCGGATCTCCTGTCAGTAGCCCACAAATACGGTATCGGTGCCGGTCAGGATCAGCTTTCGCGGGCCAGGGCGGTCAGATCCTCGCTCATCATCCGGGGTGTCAGGCCCGGGCGAAACAGCAGGCGGGCGTTTCCGGCTCCGTCAAACACATACACCGCCGCGCTGTGGGATACCTGGTAGTTGCCCTCGGCGTCCGGCTCGTCGTAGCCGAAGGTGGTGCGATAACGCTTGGTCAGATCCCGCAGGGCGGGTTCTTCCGCGGTCATGCCGATAATGTTGGCGCCGAAGAAATCCACGTAGCTGGCAATCCGTTTCGGTGTGTCCCGTCGCGGGTCCACGCTGACAAACAGGGTGGTTACCCGGTTCTGAAGGTCCTCGGGCATCTGTCCGATGGCCGTGCCGAGGCTGCCCAGTGTGGTCGGGCAGACATCCGGGCAGGCGGTGAAGCCAAAATATACCAGGCGTATCTGGCCGTCCGTATCGGCTTCGGTCACCGTCTCGCCCGAGGTGCCGGTCAGCCGGAATTCGAGGTCGGGCATCAGGCCGCTGACGTCCTTGCCATGCCAGTCGGCGTTGCGGTCGGAGCAGCCTTGCAGGACGAGCAGGAGCGCCAGTATTGCCAGCACGGCCATCCGGTTACGGGGAGTGAGGAACTGTCTCATGATGCTGGCCCTTCCGTTACGGTCTTACGGCTGGTGAATTTGCCATCCTCATGCATGGCCCGGCGAAGAATGATCAGGATGCCGAGGATGCTCATCATTGCCGGTGGAATCCAGGTCAGTAACCCGCCCAGCAGCTGGTCGGTTTCCGGTGGCATCGGCCAGGCCCGGCCACAGACCTCGTACACGTCGTACACCATGCCCCGGGAGAACACGATCCAGGCGCCCAGGATCATTTGTGGGATTGCCACCAATGCCAGCAACAGGATTCGTTTGCCATAACCGAGGGCGGTGCTGACCGCCGGGGACCGGGCGTCGAAGATTAGCCACCAGAAAAGCAGGCCGTCCAGCAGCATGCTCCAGTTCATCAGCCAATAGAGCTGGCGGCTTAACATGGCGTCGAAATGGATGGGGGGCCAGAGCCAGAAGTAGATCAGTCCGACGAACAGAATCGAGGCAATGGCCGGTTGCTGCAGTATCCGGTACACCAGCCCGAGTGGCCTGAGCATTCGGCGACCGCCGGAACCGAGCGCGCGGTGCCAGTACCGCAGGACCGGCAGCGGGTTGGACAGCGCGATCAGGATTGGGCCCAGGTGATGCAGAATCAGGTGCTGGCCGCGATGGACAAAAAACATGTACTGGGAGTAGTAGTCGAACCGGGTCTGCATTGCGCCGTAACACAGCAATACCCCCGCCACGAACGCAATGATTCGGCCAGGGCCCGGTCGATCGGCCTCCGGAAGTCGCTGCAGCGCCACCCCGTAGAGCCCCAGCGCCAGTGCGAAGCTGAGCACCGTGAGTGGAGAGAAATCGTAAGGCAGCAGGTAGCTGGCGGCAGACATGGAAAGCACTCTTTATGTGCAAGTACGGGAAACAGCGTTTATCTTTTTTGTTAGACCCCGTCGAGTCTTACCGGCATGGCGGAGGATTTCAAGACCGGTTCAAACAGGTTTCCTGACGGAGAATGTGGATGGCGCGATTCGACGATGCCATAGCGGCGCCTTCGGTGCTGATTTTTGATTGGCATGGCACCCTGGTGGACACCCACGATGCCATGTTCAGTGCCATGGAGGACATGCTGCCGCAGCTGGAAGAGCTGAACCTGGTGGATCGGCTGCTCCCCGAAGACAAATGCCGAACCGCGGACGATGCCCGGCTGGTGCGCTACATCCGGATTTTCCGGCGCCTGCACCCGCGGATCCTTGCCGAGCGCCGAGTGTCCCGTACCGACATCTTCAATGCCATCTTTGGTGATGACCGGGATGCCAAACTGATCGCCCATAACGCCTACAATGAGGCCTACCGCCGTTATTTCGGCAAGGTCAGGCCCTTTCAGCCCGGCGCCTATGAGTACCTGTCCGCGCTCAAGGCCATGGGCATCAAACTGGCGGTTTCCACCAACCGCAACCGGGAGTTCCTGGATAGGGAAATCGTCACGGTGGACGAAGGCCGCTGGCAGCATTTGTTCGATGCGACGGTCTGTGCCGACGATGTCACCGAGTACAAGCCGGACCCGGAGGTCATCCTCAAGACGCTGGAAAAGCTGGGGCTACCCGTTGATGAGCGGGCCTGGTACGTCGGGGACAGCTACGTCGACATGCTGACCGCGAACAAGGCGGGGGTGGCCGGTGTGTTCTATAACGGGGCCTGCTGGGAACCGGACCGGATCAACAGCTGGTTTTCCTTTCGCGATGCTCCGTCGGCCATTCTCGACAGCTTCGAGGACCTGCTGGACCTGCTCGCGCTGCTGGAACGGGAGAATCCGGATGCCTTTCGCCAGGCACCGGCGGAAGTACGACCGAAACCCTTCCCGCCGCCCCAGCGGCCCACGCCACGGGTGGAGGCGGACTGGCACCCTGCCGTGGTCAAGCTTATCCGGCCCTCGGTGGTGCTGTTCGACTGGCACGCGACCCTCGTCGACACGCTGGACGCCATGTACCACGCCGTGGATGACATGCTGCCGGACTTCCACAAACTGGACCTGATGGACCGCATGGTGTCACCCGAGGACAGCAAGACCCCGGAGGATGCCCGGCTGGTGGCCTATGTCCGGGAGTTTGCCCGCCTCCATCCCAAGGTAAAGGCCGACCGCAAGATCTCGCGGACCGATATCTTCGAGGTGCTGTTCGGTGACGACCAGGCGTCCAAACAGGTTGCCCACCGGGCGTTTAACTATCACTACCGCAATCACTACGGCACCGTGAAAGCCTTCGAGCCCCGGGTGCGGGACGTGCTCGAAGGGCTGCGGCGGCTGCACATGCAGGTCGGGGTGATCACCAACCGGGATCGCGAATTTTTCGAGCACGAACTGGCGGCGGTCGAAGAGACTGGCTGGACGGAGCTGTTCGATGTGGACGTGTGCGGCGACGATACGCCGCTGCGGAAACCCCATCCGGACCAGCTACTGCTGGCGGTGCAGAAACTGGACTATCCGCCGGACCCGAGTGTCTGGTACGTCGGCGACAGCACGACCGATGTGATTGCCGCCAAGCGGGCGGGGATGACCTCGGTGTTCTTCAACGGCGCCCAGTGGGACCTACCCTGGTTGAACCGGATTTTTCCCGGTACCCACAAGCACCCCGACAAGCCGGATGTGGTGGTCAACGATTTCTCGGAATTCTGGGCCCTGGTGCTGGCGTGTGAGGTGGGGCCGCCCTGAGCCGACGGACAGTATGGGCTGCATGGCAGGCCAATAATCGTGAAGATCTGCTAAGGTATCGTCTTGGCAAAAGCCCGGCGCTTTTGACTGCATGCTCGAGGGCGATCCTCCGAGCCAACGACAACAAAAACGATCAAGCCATGACCGATACCAAAGCATCGATACTTGTAGTTGATGACGATGCCTCCATCCGTGAGCTACTCCAGGAGCACCTCTCCAGAGTCGGCTATGAGATTCACACAGCGGCAGACGGTGAGCAGATGCGGGAGCGCCTCAACGCCTTTCCCATTGAGCTGATCGTGCTGGACGTGATGCTGCCCGGGGACGACGGCTTCACCCTGTGCCGGGAGGTTCGTGAGCATTCGCAGGTCCCCATCATCATGTTGACGGCCAGTTCCGACGAAACCGACCGGGTGGTCGGACTGGAAATCGGCGCCGACGACTACCTGGCCAAACCGTTCAGCTCGCGCGAGTTGCAGGCCCGGGTCAAGGCGTTGCTGAGACGGGCACGGTTCGCCAAGTGCGAGAATCCCCGGTACATCCTGTTTGACCGTTGGCGCCTGGATACCCTGACCCACGAGCTGATCGACAAGGATGGCCAGAGTACCGCGCTCTCCGGTGCCGATTTCGCGCTGCTTCAGTTGTTCCTCAGCCACCCCAACCAGGTACTCGACCGCGACACCATTTCCGGGGTCACCCGTGGCCGTGAATCCATGCCCCTCGACAGGGTGGTGGATGTGGCGGTCAGCCGGCTGCGGCAGAGGCTCCGGGATCAGGGGCGTAACCCGAAACTGATCAAGACAGTGCGTGGAGCGGGCTATCTGCTCGCCGCGACGGTGAGTCATGGGTCCGACTGACACGGGCGAGCAACGCGGCCTGTTCCGCCGCTGGATGCCATCCTCCCTGCTCGGTCGGGTGTTGTTGCTGACGCTCCTTGCCATGGCCTGTGCCCAGATCATTTCCAGCGCGGCCTGGGTCGCCACCTATCGGGCCCAGCAGGAAGAGGGGCTGGTTGCCACCACCCGCAATCTGGCCCAGTCCGCCGCCGCCACCGCGCAATTCTTCAACTCTCTGCCCCAGGAGTACCGGCACATTGTGCTGGACCAACTGCGGGATATGGGCGGGACCCGGTTTTTTGTCTCCCTGAATAGCAAGCGCATCGACATGCGCCCCGTGCCGGACACCGGGCGCAAGCAACTGGTCATGGAGGAAGTGCGCGCGGTCCTGCGTCAGCGACTTGGTAACCAGATCAACCTGCACGTCGATTTTGTTCATCCCGATGATCTTCGGATCCTGAATACCGAGCTGCCACTGGATGCGTTACCCCGCTCGTGGGCGCACTATGCGCTGACACTGGAGCCGCTGAATCCTCCGGTGCTGGTGACCCAGATAGAAGTGGATGAGGATGAGTGGCTGTATCTGGCGGCCGCCATGCCGGCACCTTTCGTCTCCCTGGAAGAGGAAGAAATCCCCGGCCAGCAAATTCTGTTTGTGGTCGTCATGATCAGCATCCTGTTCCCGGTACTGGCATGGTTGATCCGGCAACAGACCAGGCCCTTGCGCAAACTGGCCAAGGCCGCCCGTGACCTGCAGCTGGATGACAATCCACCGCCGCTTTCTGAACAGGGCAGTGCCGAGATCGTGGCCGTTACCCGCAGTTTCAATTCCATGCGCCAGCGTCTGCAGAGCTACATCAATGACCGGGATCAACTGTTCCGTGCGATATCCCATGACCTGAAAACACCGATTACCCGGCTGAGGCTGCGCGTGGACCTGATCGACGATGAGCCCATGCGTGAACGACTCGAGGCCGACCTTCAGGAACTGGAACTTCTGGTCAAGAACGCGCTCCAGTCGGTGAAGGAAACGGACATTCACGAGAACGTCGAATGGGTGGATCTGGAGCGACTGTTGCGGGGTATGGCGGAGGCCTACCAGGGCGAGGACCAGCACCGTGTAACGGTCGAGGGCCACTGCCGCCCGTATCGGGGAAAGCCGCTGGCGCTGAAGCGCTGCCTCGGCAACCTGGTGGACAATGCCGTCAAATACGGACATGTGGCCCGGGTGCGTCTTGAAGACGAGCCTGGTCGGGTGATGATCCACGTGGAGGATGAAGGGGAGGGCGTTCCTGAGGATCAACTGTCCAGGATTTTTGAGCCCTACTACCGTCTTCATACCAGCCAGCGCCAGGGCCATGGATTGGGGCTCGGAATCGCCCGGGATATCGCCCGGAGCCACGGCGGCGAGCTGGCCACTGCCAATCGCCCGGAAGGCGGGTTGCACGTCACA
The DNA here is from genome assembly GCF_019264345.1 of Marinobacter arenosus. Taxonomy (NCBI): domain Bacteria; kingdom Pseudomonadati; phylum Pseudomonadota; class Gammaproteobacteria; order Pseudomonadales; family Marinobacteraceae; genus Marinobacter; species Marinobacter arenosus. Next base: position 1,646,295 of record NZ_JAHVAO010000001.1, on the reverse strand, counting down.
CTCACGCTGGTGCGGCACTGAAAGGCCGATGTAACACCTTTGTTACATCGGCCTTTCAGTTTGATACTCATCGCCCTGGTTTCCTCCCATAGACTCCTGCGTTGTGAAGACAACAAAAACAAGGAGTCACTATGTTTCACGCTACGAAGGGCCCTGTCCGGGTCCGGTTCGCTGATCAACCCCTTTCCGTTGCAACGGCCGTGCTGTCGCTGGCACTGGCAGCCACGCCAGTGCACGCCCAGGAGCAACAGAGTGTCGAGGAGCGCCTTGAGGCCCTGGAAAACAGGCTGGCGGACGTTGAGCCCCGGGCTACCGGCGATGAGGGGTTTTCATTCAATACCTATGCCCGTTCCGGACTGCTGCTCAATGGCGATCTGCAAAGCGCTCCCGGTGGGCCCTACCTGACGCCTGCCGGCTCCGTCGGCGGGGCGGTTGGCCGCCTCGGTAACGAGCCGGATACCTACCTTGAAGCCATCCTGAATTACCGACAGGTGGCCGAGAACGGGACCAAGTCCCACTACCGACTGATGATCGCCGATTCCACCACGTCCTCGAATGACTGGACGGCAGGCGACGGGGCACTTAACGTCCGTCAGGCCTACGTTCAGTTCAGTGACCTGGCCAGCTTTACGGGCATCTTTGCCGACGCCTCGATCTGGGCTGGCAAGCGTTTCGACCGGGACCTTGATTTCGATATCCACTGGCTGGACAGTGATATCGTCTTTCTCGGGGGCCTGGGCGCCGGTATATACGACGTCCGGTTTGCCGACGGCGTGACCTCCAATTTCTCCCTGTATGGTCGCAGCTTCAGTGAATTTCCCGCCGATCCCGAGTCTTTCTCCGATGAAGAGCACAGCACCGATAACCTGATCCTCACCGCCAACAACTATTTCGGAAACGTGGAGTGGCTGATCAGCGGCATGAAGGCCCAGGAAAACGACCTGCGGGTGGTTGGCGGGGTGACTGAGGCCGCAGAGACTGGCGTGCACACCATGCTGGCCTATCACGGCGACAGTTTCTTTGGTTTGTCAGACGGTAACTTCAAGGCAGCGGTCATCCATGGCCAGGGTCTGGGCGCCGAAACCAAGAACATTGGTGCCGATGGCGACCTTCACGAGGATGCCGTCAGTACCCGTCTGGCGGTCTACGGCACCACCTACCTCAGCGAGACCTGGCGTGTTGCTCCAGCAATCCTTGCCGAAACCAGCAAAGACCGGTACATCAAGGGTGACGAATACCAGTGGCTCACCTTCAACGCCCGGCTGGCCCAGGAGTTGACCGCCAATTTCGAGATGCAGTACGAAGCATCCTGGCAGACCATGGACCTCACAACGCTGGGGTATCAGGGACGTAACGACGTGGATGGCTATTACAGCCGCTTTACCGTGGCACCCACCTTCAAGCCCCAGGTTGGAGGCTTCTGGAACCGCCCCGAGATCCGTGTGTTCGCCAGTTATTCCACCTGGGATGACGAGCTCGAAGGCTATGCAGCCGGCGATGCCCTGGGCGCGGACCGCGATTTCGAGAGCAGCCAATGGACCTTCGGGACCCAGATGGAAGTCTGGTTCTGAGCGCAAACAACAATAAGGAGTCACTATGAACACCTTCAAGAAAACTCTGTCTGCGGTAGCGATGTCTGCCGCGCTTTTCCCGGCGACGTCGCTCCAGGCGGGGGAAGTGGAAGTTCTGCATTGGTGGACCGCGGGAGGCGAGGCCCGGGCCGCTGCGGCCCTGAAAGAGATGATGGAAGAGCAGGGGCACACCTGGAAGGACTTTGCCGTCGCCGGGGGCGGTGGTGAGGCTGCCATGACGGTGCTGAAAACCCGGGCGGTATCGGGGAACCCTCCGGCGGCCGCCCAGATCAAGGGCCTGGATATCCGGGAGTGGGCCAAGCTGGGGTTCCTGACCAGTCTGGACGACGTCGCCGAAGCGGAGGGCTGGGATCAGTTGGTGCCACCCATGATCTCCGAGGTCATGCAGTACGAAGGTGAGTACGTGGCGGTGCCCGTCAACGTGCACCGTGTTAACTGGCTCTGGGTCAATCCGGAGGTGATGGAGAAGGTGGGCGTTGAAGTGCCCGGCTCACTGGAGGAATTCTTTACCGTCGCCGACAAACTCCAGGCCGCCGGTTATATTCCGCTGGCCCATGGTGGTCAGCCCTGGCAGGACGCCACCGTCTTCGAGGCCGTGGCCCTGGCCGTCATGGACAGCGACACCTACCGCAAAGCCTTCGTTGAACACGATATGGACGTGATCAACAGTGCCGTGATGGAAGACGTCTTTGCCAAGTTCGCCAAAGTCATGAGCTACGTCGATGACAATGCGGCGGGTCGGGACTGGAATACCGCAACCGGCATGGTCATCCGTGGCGAAGCCGCCATGCAGATCATGGGGGACTGGGCCAAGGGCGAATTCACCGCCGCCGGCCTGACGCCGGGCGAGGACTACCTGTGTGCCGCGGCCCCCGGGACCGCCGGTGAGTTCACCTTCAACGTCGATTCCTTCGCCATGTTCAGTCTCAGCGATGAGGACAACGTGGCGGCCCAGAAGGACCTTGCCCGTACCATTCTCGAGCCCGAGTTCCAGACGGTGTTCAACCAGAACAAGGGCTCCATCCCGGTTCGGACCGACATGGATATGTCCGACTTTGATGCCTGCGCCCAGGCCTCCATGGAGACCTTCAAGAGCAGCGCCGACACCGGTGAACTGGTGCCGAGCCTGGCCCACGGATTGGCGACCACCAGCTACATCCAGGGGCAGGTCTTTGATGTTGTCACCAACTTCGTGAACTCCAGCGACAAGGATCCGGTGAAGGCCACGGATCAGTTGGCCGCTGCGATTCAGGCCGCGAAGTAAAGCCGTCAGGAGCCACCCGTCCGGGTGGCTCTCCGGTTCATTCGGGAGAACTCTCATGGAACAGATTCAGCGGCGCCCGTTTCGGGCCGTCAGTGCTCCGTCACGACTGCTGGACGGCCTGCAGCGTTGGTTGCCGAAGCTGGTGGTCGCACCGACTTTCCTGTTGATCGGCGTTGGCATCTACGGCTACATGCTGTGGACCGGTGTCTTGTCGTTCACCAGTTCCAGCTTCCTGCCCACTTACGACTTTGTCGGTTTTGATCAGTACGCCAAGCTTATGGCCAATGACCGGTGGCTGACCGCCTCCCGGAACCTCGCCATTTTCGGTGGTATGTTCATCGCCATTTGCCTGTTGATCGGTGTGTTGTTGGCCATTTTCCTGGATCAGCGTATCCGCCAGGAAGGGGCCATCCGTACGATCTATCTCTATCCCATGGCCTTGTCGATGATCGTGACCGGCACGGTCTGGAAGTGGATTCTTAACCCGAGTCTGGGTATCGAAAAGCTGATGCGCGACTGGGGCTGGACATCGTTCAGTTTTGACTGGCTCGTGAATTCGGACCTGGCCATCTACACCATCGTGATGGCGGCGGTCTGGCAGGCTTCCGGGTTTGTCATGGCGTTGTTTCTTGCCGGTCTGCGCGGGGTCGATTCGTCGATCATCCGGGCGGCCCGGGTTGATGGCGCCAGCCTGCCACTCATCTACTGGAAGATCATCCTGCCGACTCTCCGGCCGGTGTTTTTCAGTGCGGTCATGGTGCTGGCGCACATCGCCATCAAGAGCTTTGACCTGGTCATGGCGATGACGGCCGGTGGTCCCGGTTATTCCACCGATCTTCCGGCAGTCTTCATGTACGCCCACACGTTCACTCGGGGTCAGATGGGCCTGGGTTCGGCCAGCGCAATGCTGATGCTGGGAGCGATACTGGCTCTGATCGTGCCTTACCTGTATTCGGAACTGAGGGAGAAGCGGCATGACTGATCACTTCAATAACGCGTTCCGCCCGGGCCGGCTGGCCATCTACGGGGTGCTGATCCTCGCGTGCCTGGTGTACCTGGTGCCGCTGTTCATCATGCTGGTGACCAGTTTCAAGACCCCCATGGATATCCGTACCGGCAACCTGGTGGCGCTGCCCACGGACTGGACCGTGATTGGCTGGACCAAGGCCTGGTCCGAGGCCTGCACCGGCGTTCAGTGCAATGGCATCAGCGGCTACTTCTGGAATTCATTCAAGATGACCGTTCCGGCCGTGATGATCTCGACGCTGCTGGGAGCGTTCAATGGCTATGTGCTGGCCAAGTGGAAATTCCGCGGGTCGGACCTGTTGTTCGGGCTTCTGCTGTTCGGATGCTTCGTGCCGTTTCAGGTGGTGCTGCTGCCGATGGCTGCGACGCTCGGCAAACTCGGGCTGGCGAACACCACGCCGGGGCTGGTGCTGGTGCACGTCATATACGGGGTGGCCTTCACGACGTTGTTTTTCCGCAACTACTACGTGGCCATTCCCGATGCATTGATCAAAGCGGCGCGGCTCGATGGCGCCGGGTTCTTCACCATCTTTTTCCGCATTCTCCTGCCCATGTCCACGCCCATCTTCATGGTCTCGCTGATCTGGCAGTTCACCCAGATCTGGAACGACTTCCTGTTCGGGGTGGTTTTCGCCAGTGGTGACAGCCAGCCGATCACCGTTGCGCTGAACAACCTGGTCAACACCAGCACCGGCGTCAAGGAATACAACGTGGATATGGCCGCGGCCATGATTGCGGCGTTGCCGACACTGGTGGTCTACATCGTGGCGGGTAAATACTTCATCCGGGGCCTGACCGCCGGATCTGTCAAAGGCTGACCTGAGAGGAAAACAACAATGTCTCAACTGGAACTGCGTGACATCCGAAAAACCTATCCCGGAGCGGCCGAGGAGACCCTCAAAGGTATCGATATTGATATTTCCTCGGGGGAGTTTCTGATACTGGTCGGCCCGTCCGGTTGCGGTAAATCCACGCTGATGAACACCATCGCCGGGCTTGAATCGATTTCCGGCGGTGAAATCGTGCTCGATGGCCAGGACGTGTCCGGCGTCGAGCCGAAGGACCGGGACATCGCCATGGTGTTTCAGTCCTACGCCCTGTATCCCACCATGTCCGTGCGCGAGAACATCGCCTTTGGCCTGAAGATCCGGGGTATGGCGAAAGACCAGATCGAGCAGGAAGTGGAACGCGTGGCTGACCTGCTGCAGATTTCCCACCTGCTCGACAAGAAGCCGTCGCGACTGTCTGGTGGCCAGCAGCAACGGGTCGCCATGGGGCGTGCCCTGGCACGCCGCCCGCGCATCTATCTGTTTGACGAGCCGCTGTCCAACCTGGACGCCAAGCTGCGGGTGGAGATGCGCACCGAGATCAAGAAGCTGCATCAGCGACTGAAAACAACCATCGTTTACGTCACCCACGACCAGATCGAGGCGATGACGCTGGCAGACCGCATTGCCGTGCTCAAGGATGGCGAGCTGCAACAACTGGGCACCCCCAAGGATGTGTACGATTCACCACAGAACATGTTTGTGGCGGGTTTCATGGGCTCCCCGGCCATGAGTTTCGTGCCTGTGACCGTCGAGCAGGGGAATGGGGCGCTGTATGCGGAGGTGCGGGGTGGTGACGGTCGCACCGTGAACCTGCCGGTGCCGGATTACCTGGCCGACCGCGTGGGCAGAAGCGTGGTGCTTGGTATCCGCCCCGAGCACATCACCCAGCCTCAGGATCAGAAAGTCGACCAGGCCCTGGTGACCACGGGGGAGTTCATCATCGAGGTGACCGAGCCAACGGGCCCGGACGTCATCGCCCTGATCCGCCTGAACGACACCAACGTGCACTGTCGCATCGACCCGGAACATCCGGTGACCTGGGGCGAAAACGCCGAGCTGATGTTCGACATGAAGAAAGTGGTGTTCTTCGACCCGGAGACCGAAAAGCGCATCACGGGCTGACCGGTTAAAGCTGCTCCAGCTGGTCCAGCAGTGTGTTGGCCCGATGGAGCAGCGCTTCCCGCCGCTCTGGTTTCTGCTTGTCCCAGTTTCGGTACATCATGCCCATTCGGGGATTCCCCGCGAAGTCATCCCGGTGCCGGTTGATAAAGTGCCAGTACAGGGCATTGAAGGGGCAGGCATCGTCTTCCGTGCTCTTGTTCACCTTGTAGTGACAGTTGCTGCAGTGATCGGACATGCGCTGGATGTACTTGCCGCTGGCAGCGTAGGGTTTGGAGCCGAGATAGCCGCCGTCGGCGTGCATCACCATGCCCAGCACGTTGGGCAGCTCGACCCAGTCGTAGGCGTCGGCGTAGACCGCCAGGTACCAATCGCAGATCTCCTCGGGGGTGACGCCGGCCAGCAGGGCAAAGTTGCCCGTGACCATCAGTCGCTGAATGTGGTGTGCATAGGCGTTGCGGCGGGTCGCATCGATGGCTTTGTGCATGCACCGCATCTTCGTCTCGCCGGTCCAGTAGAACCAGGGCAGGCGGCGGGTGTTGCCCAGGCGGTTCTCTTTGGCGTAGTCGGGCATGTGCAGCCAGTAGATCCCCCGGACGAACTCGCGCCAGCCGAGGATCTGGCGGATAAACCCCTCCACCGCGTTGATCGGTGCCCGGCCCGAGTACCAGGCCTGGGCGGCGGCCTCACACACGGTCAGGGGATCCAGCAGGCCGCAGTTGATGTAGGGCGATAGAACGGCGTGAAACAGCCAGTCCTCGGTGTCGGAGATGGCATCCTGGAAATCACCGAAACAGGGCAGGGCAAAATCAATAAAGTGCTCGAGCGCCGCCTGGGCATCCTCCGGGGTAACGGCGAAGTGGAAGTCCTCGGTGGTGCCGAAGTGATCGGCAAGGTGTTTGTCCACCAGTTCGATCACTTCCCGGGTGATGGCATCCGGCTCGACGCGAAAGGGAGCGGGTGCCGGCGGCTTGCCGGTCCACTTTTTCCGGTTGTCGGCGTCGAAGTTCCATTGGCCGCCCTCGGGCTGGCCATCACCCGTCATCAATAAGCCGGTTTTTCGGCGCATTTCCCGGTAGAAGAACTCCATTCGCAGCTGTTTTCGGCCTTCGGCCCAGTCCGCAAACTCCTCCTTGCTGGCGATGAAGCGGGTATCCGGGCGAATCTCCACCGGCACGCCCAGCCGTTCGTGCCAATGGCTGATCTGTTCGTGCAGCCGCAACTCTCCGCACTCGGTGGTGATGACCCTATCCGCTTCCAGCGTTTGCAACTGGTCGGCAACCACGGCTTCCAGGCTCTGGAGGTCGTTGTCCGGATGGAACGTCTGGTAATGCACGTGCCAACCTTCCCGTTCGAGACCGTCTGCGAAGTGCCGCATGGCGCTGAACAGCAGCACGAGTTTCTTCTTGTGGTGATTGGTGTAGCCGGCCTCCTCGCCGACTTCGGCCATGACGATCCGGTCCCTCGTCGGGTCGGCATCATCGAGGGCGCTGATGTCGGGGGTCAGTTGATCGCCCAGGATCAGGATCAGGTTGGCCATATCAGGGTGCTCCACAGGTTCCAGAATGCCCCAAAGGGGGTAGCCTGAATACGCCAAGGGCACAAGGGTGGTTCAAACGTCGGGGTGTTAAAGTGAAAGTCATCATCAACTGACCCGCATCAAGGGGCGACGGGCAATCGTCCGCGATAATGGGCCAACTTTCCGGTTTACCGATTCATTCCGACGTTCAGAGTTATAGTTATGGCTTCCGAAACCGCCGTTGCAGCTGCCGCAAACGACCTTCCGGCGTTCATCTGGGATGACGCGCTGATCCGCCGTTATGACCTCAGTGGCCCCCGGTACACCTCGTACCCGACGGCCGTGGAGTTCACCTCCGATTACACGGTGGAAGACATGGTGCAGGCGGCGGCCCGCAGCAAGGCCAGTGGCCGGCCATTGTCCCTGTACACCCACCTGCCGTTCTGTGCGCACCTCTGTTATTACTGCGCCTGCAACAAGGTGATCACCAAGAAACGCGACAAGGCGATGCCCTATGTCGAGCGGTTGCTGAAGGAGGCCGCGATCCAGTCCCGCCTGTTTGGCGCCGATCGGCCGGTCAAGCAGCTGCACTGGGGTGGTGGCACGCCCACGTTTCTGCCGAAAGATGTGATGGCGCATCTGATGGCGGGCTACGGGGAACTGTTCAACCTGAAGACCGGGGCCGATCGGGACTACAGCGTGGAAATCGATCCCCGGGAGGTGGACCAGGATACCCTGCCGACCCTCTGGGATCTGGGTTTTAATCGCATCAGCCTGGGTGTCCAGGATGTGAATCCGAAGGTGCAGAAAGCGGTAAACCGCATCCAGCCAAGGGAGATGACCGAAGCGGTGCTCCAGGAGGCCCGTCGGATCGGTTTCCGCTCCATCAACCTGGACCTGATCTACGGCCTGCCACACCAGACGCCGGAGAGCTTTGCCGAGACCCTGGAGGCGGTGATCGAGATGTCACCCGACCGTCTGTCGGTGTTCAGCTACGCGCATCTGCCGGACCGGTTCTATCCGCAAACCCGTATTCTGTCGGATACCCTGCCCACGCCCCAGCAGAAGCTGACGATCCTGCACAACACCATCAACCGCCTGCTCGAGGCCGGGTACGAGTACATCGGCATGGACCACTTCGCCAAGCCGGACGACAGCCTGGCGGTGGCCCAGCGGGCGGGGCGTCTGCACCGGAACTTCCAGGGCTACACCACCCATTCCGACTGTGATCTGGTGTCCCTCGGGGTTTCCGCCATCGGCCAGACCGACGATGCGTACTTCCAGAACAACCACGACCTGCCAGCCTGGGAAGCGGCTATCGATGCGGGCCAACTGGCCATTACCCGGGGTGTTGGCCTGAGCCGGGACGACCGCATCCGCCGCTGGGTGATTGGCCAACTGATCTGCCAGTTCCGACTTGATCGCCAGCAGTTTGCTGCGGAGTGGGGCGAGGAGTTCGACCGCTATTTCGCCGACGAACTGCGTCGTCTGGCGCCGATGGTGAAAGACGAGCTGGTGGCCGACGAGGGGAACGTCCTGCAGGTTCTGCCATCCGGCCGATTGTTGATTCGCGCCATCTGCCAGATCTTTGATCTGTATCGTAAGGAAGGCGCCAGCCAGCGGTTCTCGCGGATTATCTGATTCCAAGCCGCCCTGACAGGGATCTGTGAAGGATTATTCACTAGTGAATCCGTGATTGAGTGCCGGGATGGCTTGGATCAGCTCAGATGACTCGCGAGTTACGACCCTCACTCTCAAAACGAGCAAGGGCGGCTACTAAACAAAAGCGAACATTCGCCTCGCACTCAATCCAAGCCCGTTTTCCCGGTTCAGACCTAAGAAAGCCATCCTCTCTGGAGCTAAGGAATTGGTCTAAACCTGAGTTTCTGTGAGGGCGTTGTCGGCAAAGATGCCTGTAGAATTTATGGGCATATAATGAAAAGCACCTGAAATCCGCAAAATGCTTGCGGTTTAATTTGCACAGTGCTGCGCACTTTTCACAAGCCACCCTTGTAGGTCATTGTTTTAGAAAAGAACTTTTTCAGCCCCCTAGATTTAACTTGCGGAAATGTGCACAGATAAGCCGCGTGCAAACTTTTGACAGAGCCCGGGTTCGCAGAATCTTGGAAAGGCAGCTAGTATCCCTTTGAAATGGATCGGAAATTCGAACTGTGATTCAGGTCTAGATTGAAAGAGCCGACTGGGTTTAGTGCGAATTCAAACTAATAAGCTGTTATGGGCGTAGGTTGAATTGAGAATGAAGCACCCCGCTTTTTACATTGGGATAGCAGTATTCTTTGCATTCGCGATTTGGTTTCTGTTTTTCAGTCGCCCTGATGAAGCCTCTCTTGTTGTGCATGTTGGCGGCCCCACTTGGTCTGGGGTTTTGATGTTGGTTTTAGGAATCGGTTTTTTCGCATCTTATGTTTTTCAGCAGGCGGCGTTCGCGAAGCCATTTTTGTTCATTTGCCAACATTTTTCGGCTCCAGCTAGTGACAAAATGGCCTTGTTCTATGGCGCGCTATTGAGTATCGGTGGGATCGCTGTGGTGATTAATGCTCTCTGACTCGCGCTGGAGTGCTAGGGCCCATAACAAGTTGTTGTAGTTCGTTCTGGCCTCCGGCCTCCACCGGACGCCCCCTGTCGGGGCGCCGCTAAACAAAAGCGTTAAAAGTTAGGGATTTCATGTTTGGGTCAGATCGGGGCAAAACTGTTTCGCCCCGCTAGAATGACACTTAAACCGCATTGCCTCGAGTCTTTGTCTAGCATTTAATGACTCTTGGTCGACCAACAAAATGCCAGTTTGCATTTGTATCTCGGGGGGAAAGGGCCATTGGCAGGTTTCAAGAGCTACATTGCTTCGAGTTTATCTGCACTATCCCCAAGGGATAGTAATGCAGCCCACAGGCAGGCTACGCCTCTCGAACTTTTCTATGACCTGGTTTCCGTTATCGCAATAGCGGCAGCAGCCGCTGGCTTACACCATTCCATTTCGGAGGCCCATGTTCTGGAAGGGCTAGTCAAATACTTTGCCGCCTTCTTTTGCATCTGGTGGGCTTGGATGAATCATACGTGGTTCGCATCTGCTTATGACAATGACGACGCCCTCTACCGAGTCCTGACCTTTGTGATTATGACCGGGGCCCTTATCATGGCCGCCGGAATTAGAGAAATTTTTACAGAAACTGAGTTTATCCTGGTCTTAATCGGCTTCATTATCATGAGGCTGGCTATGGTAATGCTTTGGGTACGAGCCGCCCTGAATGATATCGAAAGAAGAGTGGCCGCAATTATCTATGCCGTAGGCATAGCAATGGCTCAGCTTTACTGGATCACAATCGTTGTTTTCCAATCAGATCTTGGCAGCCTTTTTTTTCCTCTTTTCTATCTGGGTATGTTGGTAGAGCTTGCTGTACCGGTTATAGCGGAACGAACTTCAAAAACGCCGTGGCATAGAGAGCATATTGTAGAGCGCTACGGGCTATTAAACATTATTGTTCTGGGTGAGACGGTTCTCGCGGTATCAATTGCGATCAGTCTGGCGGACAGCGGGCAGTACAGTCTCAAAATGCTTAACGTCGTCATTCCTTGCCTAATTATTCTTTACTCCATGTGGTGGCTCTACTTTTCGTGGGAAGGGCATTTAAAAGATAGCTCGGTAAAAATGGCAATCGTCTGGGGGTATGGCCATTTTCTGATCTATTCTGCCGGCGCGGCGGTGGGAGCGGGGATGGCAGCCTACATTGATTTTGTGGGGAACAACTCAGCCATGAATCAGGTTGCGACAACGCTCTCCGTTTCAATTCCAGTTTCTCTCTACTTTTTCGGTTTATGGTTTGTCAGGGACCGATTGGTTTTTTCTGGAATCAAGCGGCACATCTTATTGTTGTTTGGGCTCATCTCACTGTTGGCGTCTTTTGGGCCCGGGCTCTATGGTATTGCGCTCTGCACGCTAGCGGCGGTTGTGGCAAGAGGGTTTGTTTACCATCTATCGCTGGCTCCATCTGAGTAGTGCTTAATTGTTGGGATAGGAAGAGGGTGGGAGCAAGGTCAGAGGCGGGAAGTATTCTGGATGACTAGCGGACTATTTTTCACCGGAGGCCCAAAGTATATTTCCAACCCCCCGTCATACCAGAAATATGGCCTAGGAATGCTAGAAGGATCAGCATTCACCCACGCTGAAAACGATCTTACCACTGTGCTGGCCGCTCTCGAAAAGCGGCCATTACGACCCGCCCTGCGATCTCCAATCCTGGTGTCAGGGTAACGCCTTTCGGCATAGGGTAGGTGCCGAGTCGCTGCATCACATCCAGCCGGTTTACTCCCGCGGCCTCAACTCGAACGAGAAGTTCCTTAGGCGATGGCTTTGGAACAGCAGACTGCCGGGGTTGCAGAACCTCAGCCCCCCCCCCCTGGCTCTGTAGTTTCTATCTCGGTCATCTGAGTAGGTAAAGTATTAGACATCAATGTCCCATTCCTCTGCTTGTTGCTCCCTCGCCATCTTTTCCGCCGAAGCCGGTTTAACAGTCCGATATCGGTGGTTGTCGCTAACCAAAACGTCGACGATGGCATCAATCATTTCCACTGGGTCATGTTGCTTGTTCAATGGACGTGTCTGCCAATGGTCGATAGCGCGTTCATCCAGCCCCCACCATTGATCCATGGATTCCATGCCGGTGTCATTGAAACCTGTGGCAAATGCACCTGGGTTTACCGTAGCTACTTGTACTCCGTAAGGCTTTAACTCTTCCCGCATTGCAGAGCAGATGCCTTCCACGGCATGCTTAGAAGCGGCATATGCTCCATCCCACGGTACCTTAACCAAGCCAGCGACAGAGGACGTCCAAACAATCTTCCCTGATTTCCGGGCAACCATCTTTTTGGCAAACGATTGCGCCATCTCCAGTGCCGCAAAAACATTTGTTTCGAACACTGATCGCACCCGGCTCAATGGAATGTCGATCATCGAACCGGATTCCATGATGCCTGCATTATTGAAGAAGACATCAACGTCAAATCCGAGGGCATGCTGACGATCGATTTCGTCTAGGACATCGAGCTTGATGACTTTAGCTTTAAGGCCTTTTTGGGCAAGCGCTTGTCGAAGTTCGGTTACCTGGGGCCAGATCTGGCAACCAGCGATGACGGAATGACCCAGTTTCGCGAGCTCAAATGTTGCCCCTCGGCCGAAGCCTGATGCGGCTCCAGTTATCAGGATTGTCTTTTTCATAAACGTGTCTCCAGACATCGTCGAACGAAAAACAGTTACGAACTGGGATATGTTCACCCGGCGGTGCCCACTCCGGATTCCATATCCGGTAATGAGAAGATCATCCCTCAATGTCACCATTACGAATCGCCAATCGCACGGCTTCGGCGGTGGTTGCTACACCAAGACGGTGACGCACTCTCCGAAGGTGATTTTCTACCGTGCGAATGGAAAGCCCCAAGGTGGCTGCGATATCAGCTTGTCGCCGCCCAACTGCCGTCCATGCCAACACCTCGCATTCGCGTTTTGACAGCGTTCCTGTTTCCTCGGCCTTAGGTTGCTCCATCAACCTGCGGGCCGAGAAAAAAGCAGTAATTGCCACTGAATGCATAGACAGGCGAGCCCGAGGAGATGCATCGATTCTCTCTCCCCCCAGGCTCACTGCGCCTGCAAGTCCGTGTGAGCCGAAAACAGGGATTTGCAGGCCATGGATACCAGGACCTAGAGGTTTGCGAACGACGCGATAACGTTCACCAGAATTATCAGCTACTTTGGTCCAGAAAAATGGCTGGTCCGTTTCCAAAATGTGTCGTGTCACCGGGCAGCGGCGAATATAGGTTGTGGAATTGACAGCCTCGCCATCTCCGAACCAGTCACCTTCTACCCAATAAATACGCTCTACGATTTCATCGATCATTGAGGAAGCGGAGTACAGCACATAGCGGTCGTAACCGTACTGTCTGGCGAAAGAGCGAACTACGTCCTGAATAGCCTTCAGGCTCTGACAGCTTTCAATAGTTATCGAAGTTCGAATCGCGTCGTCGATTTGCATACCTCTTAACCTTTACCAACCTCTTCGAGCAAGGCCTTAGCTGCAAGCTTTCCGAGATTATTTCCGGCTAGAGGACTATCACCCGTCAACATCTTCCGATCCTGATGGGTCGCTCCTGAAATATCAGTGTTAACTATGTCGAAGCCGAGAGCTTTCAGCTTTTCGCCAAACTTCCACGTCAGATGACCTGGCATGTAACCCATGCCGGGTGTCTGAGCATCAAGATCGTCAGGGAAGGCGCAAATCTTATACCCTGAAAAGGTGGACGTATCATTCACTGCCAGAAATGCTGCGGGTCCATGACAGAGTGAAATCATAAACTTGTCATTCTCTGTGGCCCATTCGAGCACGTTTTTCATATCCTGGCTTTCAGGAAGGCCAATCAGTGCGCCATGGCCGCCCGGAATAAACACCCCGATGTAGTCTGAATCCTTGCCCAGCGCCTTTTCGACTACATCTGCAAGCTTCAAAGGTTTCTTGAACTGGTCGCGATATTTGCCAAACAGTCCCTTCACTTCTTCGTCTTCAGATGGCATTGCCCAATACTCGAACTTGACCGGGTTGCCCGACAGCGTCGCGACATCGAAAGCAAAACCGGCTTTGTCCAGGTGGTACATCGGTAGAAGCGTTTCCACTGGATGGTTTCCAGTCGAAAACATGGTGCCGTTGTCCGTAAGAAGGTAACGCTCATCAGCGCCAACCATCAGGATCTTCCAGCGGCCGCCTGTATAGGGATCAGGATAGTTCGCGTCGCTCAGGTCAGATTTGGGCGAGGTAAACTGACTCAGAGAATAGGGCGATGGAAAGAACGCATTGTCCTCAGCAGGATCGGGAGTCGGCTGTTTATTCTCAGTTTGTAAATCGGTCATCACTGCCTCCATTGCTTGTTAGGGATTACCCTTTAACTATAGATGGCGGAATGGCCTAGTAAATGGGGGTTATCCCTCAACGAAGTGTTGCGAATTCCTTGCCGGGAACGGGGGTGAAGCAGTCAACTTCCCTGTGTTATGAGCAGGTTATTCCAACCACTGTTGCACCAACCGCTATCGATAGCGGGTATGGATCAACTGGGTTCAATGCTAAAAACTAAATCAATGTTCGCTTTGCGACCCGCGCTGCCTTTTCTGGTTTCTAAACAAAAGCAAACATTGGTAAGCCGTTGTAAAACCGCCGGTGGGTAACTCCCTTCGAAAAACCGGCCCCATTCAGCATTGCGCTACCAGACGCCAATGGCGTTAGCGGCTGGCCAAAGGATTACCGGAAAAGGGTCGAAATTAACCGTAACCATCCGGTAAAGCCGTGTTCACGTGCTCCGGGGGTGCGATGTGGACAAACTTAAAATACGGTCCGAAATCAGTCGACCACTGCATGGGTGGACAGGACAATAAACCAGTGCCTAAATCAAAGCGGATAAGAGCTGCTGGCAGGTCGTGCCCAAAAACAACCGTGCCCCCACTTTTCCGGGCCTTCTCGGAATTTCAAGCCGGGGGAAGTCCTCAGTGAGGACTGATATTCTGATTAATCCGGAACAGGTTTTCCGGATCATACTTCTGCTTCACCTCTACCAGCCGCTCGTAAGACTCCCCGTAGGCGAACTCAACCCGGTCGGTATCGTCCTCTGAAAGGAAGTTGATATAGGCGCCGCTGCTGGCATGGGGTTTGGCGGCATCAAAGAATGCGCGGGCCCACTGGCGGCAACGTTCGTCTTCCGCGGGTGTTTCCCAGCGTGCGTGCACATTCATTACATAATTTGCGTCGCGGCTGGAATAGGCCATGGCATCAGGCGCCACCCGGCCGGTCTGGCCACCAATGGAAGCAATAAATATCTCGCAATGGGGCGACGGCAGCTTGTCCCCGTACTCCAGCGCAACCTTTACCACATCGTCGGTCAGCTTTACAAAGTTGTGGGACTTCCAGTAATTGCGCGCACCCTCTGTCAACAGTGGATCAAAGGCCTGCTGCCAATTGACGAAAGGCTGAACACCTACATGCTCGCCATGCGGGTCGCCGAATGAGCGCAGGGGCGCAATCAGTTTTTCGCCAGCCTCCGGATCTCCAACATAGCAGATCGCCAGGGCGACAATCGGCTGGCCGTGGACCGACTCGGGCAGAAAAGGCAAGGGCGGCGCATGACGAATAACCAGCCACACATTGAGCTCATCAGGCATGGTTTCAGTAAAGCGCGCAAACTGGGTCACCACCGCCCTGGCCTGATCAAACGGAAATACCATCAGCCCACTCAACAAATCCGGCCCTACGGGGTGCAGCTCAAACTCGAACCGGGTAACAATACCGAAGTTACCCCCACCACCGCGGGTGCCCCAGAAAAGATCGGAATTCTCGTTGGCACTGGCGCGTGTCTGGCGGCCATCGGCTGTCACCATGTCAACGGACATCAGGTTATCGACGGTCATGCCGTATTTGCGACTGAGCCAGCCAAACCCGCCCCCAAGGGTCAGCCCTGCGACACCGGTTGTGGAATTGATGCCCAGTGGTGTCGCCAGGCCATGCATCTGGGCAGCCGCATCAAAATCGGCGAGTGTACAGCCAGGTCCGACAAACGCACGACGTTTTTCAACATCAATCTCGATGTCCTTCATTTGCGACAGATCAATCATCAGGCCATCGTCGCAAACGGCATTGCCCGCAATGTTGTGCCCGCCTCCCTTGACCGAGATCAGCAGTGACTGATCACGTCCGAAGTTGACCGCAGACACCACATCTTCCACCGAGCTGCACTTGGCAATCAGCGCGGGTTTTCGGTCAATCATGGCGTTCCAGATTTGACGAGCCTCGTTGTAACCGGCGTCGGTCGGCTCAAAGACAGGGCCAGCAAACTGCTCTTTGAAGGTATCAACCGTTCCTTGCTGTAAACTGGTCATAGCCATCTCCCTGCCCCAACGGGGCTTGACTCTTTATCCTGCGCCCTTCCAGCTGGAATGCCAGTGCATTATTAGACCGTTTCGGGACTACAGCAGAAGGATTAGTCATTTTTGGTCAGGCGGCTTTGGTCCGGACGAGTTTCACTAGGTTGCCCACCGCCGCCATCCCGGAGCGCTTGATGCGTTCGTGGGCATCGGCGACGCTCGGCAGATCGCGGTAGAGCTTGATTCCGCAGAGCGGGTTCAGCCTTGTATTCTTGGCCCAGTTTGCCAGATCCGGGTAGGCCGCCCGGGCACGTTCGTTTGCAAGGCCACTCAGGAACGCCGACAGATAATCTGTATTCACGTCCCAGTATGTGATCGGTGGGCACAGGCGATTTTTCTTGTCATCACTGTCCAGGGTTGCCTCGACAACGCCCAGCATGGCGAACTGGTAGCACGCGAACCCCCACAGGAATGGCTGAACGGTTACCAGGCCAGGCTCAAAAATCGGACGAAGAGGCGGGCGCGAAAGCCCTTTCGATGCGCAGTGGACATGCATGGTCCCCTCGCTTGTGGGCACGCTGCCCTCTTCAAGGATGATCTGGTCCCGTTCTATTCGCCGCACATGCCCAAGGCGGATGACGTCCTTGATCTGACGCAGAAGCTCCAGTTCTGCTTCGCTGATCACCGCACCCCGGAACATGGTTGGAACAATGTCGGGGTCAATGCGAAGAAAGAATTTGTCAATTTCCAGCCTCGATACCAGATCCTCAATCGAGGTCGCCTGTGCCATGGCTTCGAGCTGCACAGCCATACCCTGATAAAAATCCGGAAGCAGATCATTGGGCTGGTGAAAGCGGCGGTTCAACCACCATGACTCGCGCGGTCTGATCCACTGAATTGCAGAAGCGGAAACTCCCTGTTCCAGCAGCCAGACACAGGCATCCAGAGCGGTCTTGCCCGCACCGATGATAACGAAGCGTTCCGGGCGGTCCGTGATACTGGCAATTCCACCTGCAGGGACACAGTGAACGCCGTCGGCCACTTCAAACGGCGGCGCACTGGCACCGGGAACGGCGCCTTCGGTATAGGTGGTGTCGACCACCTTACGCCGGACATTCGCCGTCCAGGATTTTTGTCCCAGCCGGGAGGTAAAGTGGCCATCACCCAGATAGTCACAGTTCGGAAAATAACGAACACGGCCACCAGGGAGGAAGTGGCGTTGCATCACGTGGCTGTAGTAGGCCCGGATTTCGTCGACACCGGCGAGCTCGTAGAAGCCGGCATTCGTGCCCGTGCCATCGATGGCATTTTGACCAAGCGGTACCGAACTGACCCCATAAAGGGAAGAAGGCTGGTGCAGGCGGACGTAGGGATAAGCATCAACCCAGTGCCCACCAGGCGCGTGGCGTCGATCAACGATGGTGACAGATGCGTCGGAATGGGTGAGCAGCGAGTCCGCAAAAGCCATGCCCGCAGCCCCGGCACCCACGATGAGATAGTCCGTTTCAAGTTCTTCGTTCATCATGAACTCCCAAGAACGACGCAACCTTTTTCATCGCTTCACGGCTCGATGGCTTCACTGGTTAGTTTGCGGTCACGTTACTCATTCAGTTTAGCTCGGGTTTCAATCTTTCATTCCTACTTGTTGTAATATTGATGTCGAATAGCCTTCCGTGAAGACCGTCTTAAAGGCCTGATTCACAGCCTTGAAGAGGTTGATCCCCGATTGCGTATTAGCCTGAAAAACGAAGGGTTCGAACTAATTGAAGCGGAGAATGGTTAGGTGAGACTCGGGTCTTAATGTTCGCTTTGCGACCCTTGCAGCCTTCTCTAGATCCTAAACAAAAGCCGACATTCGCGCTTCTCAATTCTGGGCCGGTCTTCGACCCATTTGAGGGTGTGAACTGACCTGCCCCATTTTGATCTCCAGTCACTGCCGGAGATGTCGTCACCGGTTAAAAAGCCACAGCGGCACAGCTATCCGGGCTGGTATCCGGGGACTTACCAGACCGGTTTTGACGTCGGCAAAGGCGAGTACCGGATCGCGATCCGGGGTTTGTTGGTTATGTACCGCGCCTCTGCGCACCGTGCGGTGACACATTCTCGATACCGGGTGGAACTTAACGTGCTTTTGAAATGTCTGAATATTGTAAGCCCGCGGTGCGTGGGCGTCGGTTAGTAGTCCGACTTTGCTGGATTGATCAGAGAGGGCTACAAGATGAAAAAAATAATGAATGTACTGCTTCTGGCTGCCGTCGTTAATGGGTTGGCAGCCTGCGCGGCGTTCCGCGAACCGACTTACGGTGAGCAGATTGAGGACGAAGGCATGGCGTTGAGGGAAGTCGGAGCTCAGTGGTCAAAGGGCGAGTCGCTGGTGGAAAAGGGCGAGGAGCGGATCAGGAGTGGTCAGGAACGGATTCGTGAGGGCGAACGCATGGTCGAGGAAGGACGCGAGATGACCCGCGAGGGTACCGAGCTCATGCGCGATTCCAAACTTCGCTACGAACAGGGCGGTGGCGATTCCGCGTACTGATTCTTGTTTCCTGAACCAGGGTTACGACGGGAAGGAATCGACGTAAACCATAAAAGAGTGTCTCGACATCCCTGTGGCGGCGACCAAGTTGCCGGCACTCAAGATGCCGTAGCCGCCTTCAGAGGCCACCCTCAGTCTGGTCAGGACAGGTCAGGGGCCGGAAGTCACCAGCAAGGCCCTTGGACCGGTGGGCTTATGAAAACCGGCCCCATTCAGCGTCACGCTACCAGACACCTCTGGCGTTTGCTGCTGGCTACCGGAACATGGAAAAAGTCAGAATCAACCGATATTACTAAGGAGTAAGCGGGTTAACGATTCAGGGCAGGTCATTGCTCTGCCATTTCATTCGTTATGTGCTTCTGTGTTGATATGTAAATGATCCGGGAACTGGAAATTCCCTGCCTCAAGATTTAATTTTAAGGCAGGGAGGGGCGCACAATGCGTCAGAACGATATCCAGAAAATGAACAGCGGTTTGCCCGAACACAGTGCTGATATCCGGGTAGGCCGGGAGCTGCTTCAAGCCACCAAACCATACGTTGAAGCGTCTTATGTTCAAAGTTGGTGGCAGGTCGGCCCTACTTTTGGGTTAATGATCGCGGCCCTGATAGCCGCCGGGGTGCTTCCGTGGTGGCCGCTTCGGCTCGTGTGTTCTCTGCTGGGCGCGCTCCTGATGGTACGTGCCTTTATCACCTTCCATGATTACCTTCACGGTGCCATTCTCAAAGACTCACGCGCTGCTTACTGGCTTTTTCATATCTATAGTGTTTTTGTCCTCACTCCAACTCGCTCCTGGAGTGCTAGCCACAATTATCATCATGGCCATGTGGGGCAGATCTCAGGCGCCAGTGTGGGAGCGTTTCCGCTTTTGACCACCCGGATCTGGCGGACTTCAACACGGTGGCAGCGCTTAGCCTATCGCGTTCAGCGTCACCCCTTGGTGGTGCTGCTGAGTTATCCGATCGTTTTCGGCCTCAACATCACACTCATACCGTTAATCAAGTCCCCGGCCCAACACCTTGACTCCCTCGTTGCGCTGATCGCTCACTTCGGGCTGATTGGACTGCTTTGGTGGCTGGGCGGCTTCAGCCTGGCATTTTTTGTGGTCCTGCTGCCTATGCTTGTTGCCTCTGCGTTGGGGTGCTACCTGTTTTTTGCCCAGCACAGTTTCCGGCGTATGCAGATTGCTTCGCCCGAAGCCTGGACCTATTACCGGGGGGCCATGGAGTCTTCAAGTTTCATGCGGATGAATCGGGTCATGCAGTGGTTTACCGGGAACATTGGCTTTCACCATATTCACCATCTCAACGTCCGAATTCCTTTTTATCGCCTTCCCGAGGTGATGGCTGAGATTCCGGAGCTACAATCGCCATTGACCACGACCCTCGCGCCGAGGGATATAGCAGACTGCTTTCGTTATGCCCTTTGGGACGAAGACAAACAGCGCATGGTTTCTTATCGGGAGGCCAGCCAACAGCAGCTGTCTGGTGGGTGAACGCTGAAACCCGCTGCGCAGACGCCATCGCGAAATGACCAGGTCAGGCATCGGATATATATCCTGCACTTCTCTGCGGCGGTCCCACCGTTCAGCACAGACGTTATCAGCCAGTCTGAATGTCCGCTTTGTGACCGAACCTTCCTTCCCCTCGGGCTCAAGCGACGTTTGGTGTGCAACCGAACAGACAGACTTCTGTCAGGCCTTCAAAGTTGATAACAGTGCACTGCGATTGCAGGGGTAAAAGGCAAGACCTGACCCCGGGTAATCGATTAGGTTCGGGAGGGCGTCATGATCGGTTTAACTCAGGTATCGCAGGGCAATTATTTACCGACAGAGGGGATGAAGGGGCTTTTGCGGCGGTGGTTTTATCTGAAATTCGTTCAGAAAAAGAGCACCGTTGAACTAATGGCCGTAGCCTGCGATCTTCGAAATAAAAGCGCGTTGAGCATTGTGGCGCTGCTGGACGTCGACGAGCAAATGATATCTCAAGTGGTGGGCAAGAAAAGGCTCATTTTTGTTCAGAACTGCCATGCGTACCTAAAGGGCTCAGTAAACCCTGGGGGGTTGGATTCCGGCTTTTCAAACGACTGATATCTAAAGCTGCCCTTTTTTGTAGCCTGGCACCTATGACATGGAGATCACGGTGATGCCTCCTTCACCACCGTGATCTTTACTTTGTTACGCCGATAGCGGTTTAACCGACGGAAAATCAATATCAGTCGCTAGTGACACCTCTCACTCAGTGATGATGGTGCTATTGAGTTTCTCGCACCGGTTTCTAAGCCGGGCGATGTAATGGAGTTTGAGGCATTAGAGGATCTGATCGTTGCAATGTCTGCCTGCCCGCAGGACATCACACCGGTTAACGGTGACGATAGGGAGATCTATGACCTTAATTTCAGGGTTTACTGAGTCACTGGATGAGTCGCAGAGCAGCTCGCTTGTAATAGCGATACTTGCCCACTATTTCGAGAAGGGAAGGTTAGTTGCTGCCCACTTGAGCTAAGCACCTTTGGCACTCTTCGATAGCGACAAAGGTGTTTGATTAGGTAGTTACTTCCGATGAAACCGAGCAAATGCAGCCGGGAGCATTCACGTGTGCGGTTCAGAGCATTCAGATCTTTTAATTCGCCGCATTCGTTATAGACGCGCGGGGATTAATCGTCGGACGGGGGGTTAACAGGGTGAGGGAGCGCAATGATCCGACTGCTCATGCGTAAATAGATTCCTATTTTAAACCTGAGCGGAGGCCCGAACTTGGCCAGGATCACGACCTTGGAGGGCTTGGCGGCCAGGATTGCGCCTTTGTCAGTGCTCCGACCTTCACCCGGCACTAGTTATCATTTTCCTGTTCTTTTGGGGCACTATTCTGGGGGGTGTTACCGGCATGGTGCTGACGGTGCCGCTGACCGCGTTTTTCGTGGCTACCTGGGGTGAAATTAAGGCCAGCCTGACCCGCGCACTCGATAACGAGTACCACGAAACGTAGCAACGAGTGGTGAGCGATCATGGATTAAGCACAATATCTAACTTATGCGCGGTGTTGTTGTTCATGGAACTTGGCAGCATCCAATAAACCGCCGTTAAACAAGAGATCAGTAAATTACCCGTGTAACTCCACACAAAGTACTAAATTCGTCGTCCGACTCTGAGGTGAAAACAATCTTGCTGAAAACAAGGAAGCAAGAGAATGGGGAAGGCCTCCATTTGCAGGGGAGCCATTAAACAAAGGCGCGGATGCTGGCATGCCTTATTGCCAAACCTGAATGTTCGCTTTGCGACCAAACCTGGAATTTCACATTGCTACGCTACTTCGGGAAATGACGACGTCGTGCGGCTTTAAGCATCGCGTTTCGATCCCCAAAAATCCGGATTTGATGGTTGAGAATTTCAAAGCAGAACGTGTAGTCGTCTCGACCGTCTTTCATCTTCTGAAATTTTCCGATTGCCAAACCATATGCTGTTGAAGGCAATGAAGCACCCTTTACGTGGGTCTCGCTTTTGGCCTCGGTGGAGTTCAGGAAATAATGATACAACGCCGCCTTTATCAAGCAGTTTCTAGAATTAACTGCCCTGAATGAGAAAAAGCCGACAATTAGCGCAGTTACCCAGATCCCCGCGTAAAGCATATTGTCTGGGTAGACCATAATCCCTCTCCCTGATAGCGCACAGTGTACCTTCGAGATGTTCTGTGCGCGCCTGGTATCAGGGGCCAAGCAAGTCCCGGGTTTAACCGGTGGCTTGTGACCCTCTCAATCCGCCCCGGCTTAGCCAAAACCGAGGAAGGAGAGAATTGCTAGAACGATAACTACGGCCCCAACGATATAAACGATATTGTTCATAAGTGATGACCTTTTCCAGAACCTGAATTTTGATTGCGCCGCGTTCCCTGCGGCGGGTGATGCTACTCCCTGTATAGGCTGATCCATCGCCACATCGGGGTTTATATTGATGTATCAGCGTTGCCGGGTCTGTACGCTGGCCCACATAGCGCAGGAAAAATGCTGGTGCGTACGGTCTGGTAGCTCAAATGCTGCCTGCGAAACAAGCCTGCAGGCAGCCAAATCAGAGTTAGGTGGGGGGTATATCAATGCTTGCGGATTTGTTCAAAGTCATTGATTTGCTTCTCTGCTTCCTCTCTGGTGACGCCATAAGCCTGTTGAATCTCGCCCGCCAGCTGTTCACGCCGGCCAGCAATCTCATCGAGGCGGTCATCGGTTAGCTTACCCCATTGCTCTTTCACCTTGCCCTTCAGCTCTTTCCAGTTGCCTTCGATGGTGTCCTTGTTCATTTCAGCTCCTTTGGCCCTCTGGCCAGATAATGGATTCATCGAACGGCGGCCCATTTCCAGACAGAACCTGTGCCACCGTTGTTGCATCGTGCGTTGAAACCGGGTCACGGTCTGTGCGTTTGCAAACACAGGCGTGTTCAAGTGGGATAGCGCACAGAGGCCGGTCTGCTTTTCAGGCAAATTAGTTTGTAGGAACAAGCTTTTGGAACCTGTCTGAGCCCGAGGTTGTCATTTTGAGTAACGCTGTCTGGTTTGTCGCGATCGGAGCCCTGCTGATTCTTATGGGGACGCGCCCGCCGGTGCTTCAGCGTCTGAATCTGACACCGTCCATGGTCTATTTGAGTGTGGGCGTGCTTCTGGGCCCGTTGATTTTTGGTGTCTTTCACTTTAACCCGCTGAAACAGGCACATCTGCTGGAACTGTTTGCCGAGCTCGCGGTGTTGTTATCGTTGTTTATTGCTGGCACCAAGATGCCGGTGCCCTTCATATGGAACGCATGGCGCGTACCTTTGCGCCTTGCATTCATCTCCATGACCCTCAGTGTCGCGCTGACGGCAGCCTTTGGTTACTACGTGCTGGGACTTCCCGCGGGGGCGGCGATTGCGCTGGGCGGCATACTGGCACCCACCGATCCGGTACTCGCAACGGAAGTTCAGGTCCGGCACATGGGCGATACCGACCCCCTTCGGTTTACTCTGACGAGTGAAGCGGGCATGAATGATGGCAGCGCGTTTCCGTTCGTCATATTAGGGCTTTTGTTGCTCGGTGCGCCGGTCAGCAACGAATTGCTTATAACGTGGGGGCTTAATGAGGTTTTGTGGTCAACGGCCTCGGCCATTGTGGTTGGGCTTTTGGCGGGAAGGCTGCTGGCTCAGTGTGTGCGGGGGCAGCGATGTCTCGAGAAACAGGCCCCATTGTTGGATGATTTCCTTGGCCTTGGATTGATTGGCCTGACCTACGGGGTCTGCCTGCTGATCAATGCCTGGGGGTTTCTGGGCGTGTTTGTCGCTGCCATTTCGCTGCGGCAATCCGAAATGACGCTGGCCCAGTCCGAAAAGCCTGGCCAGGACACGGAGACAGCGGCGGACTCTTTCGATCAGCCGCGTGAAACCATCCGCCATCTTCCTACCGGGGTATCGAAAGGCTCGTTGATGTTCAAGGAATCTCTTGAACGCTTGTCCGAACTGGTATTGGTGGTGTTGCTGGGTGGCACGTTGTTCTACGACTCCTGGAGTTTCCGGGCCGTTGGTCTCGGGTTATTCCTGTTTGTGATTGTTCGGCCGGTCAGTGTATTTCTTGGTTTAATCGGCTCCGGGGCACCTTGGCGGCTGCAGATGCTGGTGGGCTGGTTCGGGGTTCGGGGAATCGGTTCTGTCTACTACCTGATGTTCGCCGTTGTCTTCGGCCTGCCGGAAGAATTGGCCCTGGAGCTGATCCATCTCACGCTGGTGGTCGTGGTGCTTTCGATCATCATTCACGGGCTGACCGTCAAACCGATGATGACGCGGTGGTGGGGCCCCTGAAACTCTTTCGTCTCCCTGTGTGTGCTTACGAACAGACGGCACAGTGGTCTAACCCTGATTCTGGAGAGGTGGGCTTGCACCGAATCGACGTTACACCATTCGCTGCGCCCCGACCCGCGTCCGATCTTCATTGGCGCATTATGGAAATGCAATCTGAGTAATGTAAGCAAGGAGCTTCTCATGATCAGAATCAAGACTGCTGTGATCACTTTATGTCTTCTAGGTGCCTTGCCTCTCGCTGTGTCCGCACAATCCGCAGAGTTTGGCCCGCGAGAGGGCGACCGTGAATTCTCGCTCTCCGGAACCGGCAGTAACGACCGGGATTTCAACAGCGGCAGCTTCGGCGTGACCGGTGATCTGGGTTGGTATTTGCGGGACAACGTAGTCGCCGGTATTCGCCAGAGTCTCAATTATGCCGATATCGAGGGCGAGGGCGTTACCGATGATTTCTGGAACGGCTCAACCCGGGGGTACCTCGACTATCAATTCCTTGACGATCGTGCGCGACCCTTTGTTGGTGCGAGTCTGGGCGGCCTTTATGGGGATGGTGTCAAGGACAGTGCCTTTGCCGGCCTGGAGGGAGGATTAAAGTATTACGTGCAGACCAAGACCTATTTCCTGGCCCGCGCCGAGTACCAGTTTCTGTTCAGCGACACCAGTGATGCCAGTGATGCTTTTCAGGATGACGGCATCTGGGCCTATACCGTGGGTCTGGGTTATAACTTCTGAACACGGTTACAGTGCTGATTCGGTAAGACCCGGGTCGGTGCCGGTGACCAGTTGACGGTCGCTGGCCCGATGTCCGTACAGGCGCTGTACACCGCGCAGATCACCTTGCTGCAGCTCGGGGAAATTCTCGGTGTAGCGAAAACCCATCACCTGCCCGGATGGGCCGGGGTGGTCCAGCCCGATGGCGTGGCCGATTTCATGAATCAGCGTATAGCGAATATCGTAGGTCTCCGTGTCGCCATCAAAGCCGATTTTCCAATTCTGTTCTGGGTTCAGGCAGACCAACGACTGGTTAATGGCGCGCACACCGTCTTTCTCCCTGGGTCCGAAGGTGACGTTGGCGAATGCTCGCCGACGCGGCTGGCCCTGGGCGCCAAGGATTATGTCTGCCTCTTGGGCATTGGCAATCCGGTAGAACGAAAGGTTAGCTGCACGCTCCCAAACCCGGAACGCGGCGGCGGTTTCCTTTACTAGCATCTCAAAGCTCAGATCCCGGCTGGACAGCGCTCTCATCGGCGCCAGAACGCCACAATTGCGGGCGTTTTCAAAGTCCAGCGTTTCATCCGCGAAGGCGTAGCTGATCTTTGCACCCGTGCCCAATTGCTGCTCGCCCCATTTCACCAGATAGCCTTCAAGCTTAAGCAGCCGGTAGCCATCCTGTTGTTCTGAGGCAAGCAAGGGCAATGACAGGAGCACACAGGCGGAGACTGTCAGGATTTGACTGAGCCGTGAGAAGCGGTCGCTCGGTATCGAAAGACGGTTCATGGGAAAAGACTAAGGGTAACGGCGGAAGATGTCGATGGTAATTTGGTGGGCGGATGTTGATGAGGGCTGATTGTTCAGCTTGAGAATTCCTGCAACAGACGGTTGTCATGATTCAACTGCTATGTGCATTGGCGTACCGAAGACTTGGCTCTTGTTTAATAAGCTCCAACATACAAAACGTTTTCGAACATTCCGGTTCGTAACGGAAAGCGCCCATGAGGGAGGCTCCAGAGCTATGAAAGCTATGACAGCAACAGTATTGGTCTACTATGACATGCGGATGCTCGGCCACAATCCGCATGGATGGGACCCCAGCCATCCCGCCTGGACAGAGGCGGTCAAGGCCATGATTAACCTGCAATATCCCGGCAGCAACCTGGAAACCTACACTCACCCGGAGCGCCCGGAACGACTGACAGCGATCGTTGACCGGCTGATGCTGGAGCCAATTGAAGGGGTGCGCTGGATGCTGCCGACGGCGGTCACCACGGATCAACTGGCGCGGGTTCATGACAAGGACTATGTCGCTCATATTGAGTCATTGAAAGGGGACTCCTGCTGGCTGTCCAAAGACACCACGGCAGTGTCGCCAGGAAGTGTGGAGGCGGCTTGTCTCGCCGCTGGCGCGGGAATCAGCGCAGTCGAGGCCATCTCGACGGGTGAGGCCCGCCGGGCGTTTTGTGTGCTGCGGCCGCCAGGCCATCATGCCCATTCCGACCATGCCTCGGGCTTTTGTCTATATAACAACCTCGCCGTTACCGCTGCCCATGCGCGTGAAAGCCTTGGCTATCAGCGAGTGATGATCTGGGACTGGGATATGCACCACGGTAACGGTACACAGGAAATCTTCTATTCCGATCCTTCCGTGCTGGTGATTGATAGCCACTGTGCGGCGCCTTTCTATCCGGGCAGCGGTTTGCAGAGTGAGAAAGGGGCCGGGGCCGGCATCGGCTATCAACTCAACGTTCCGCTGCCTCTGGGTATCGGCAATGCGGCACTGCTAAAAGTGTTCGATGAGGTGGTAGAGCCTGCGGCGAGGGAATTTCAGCCTGATCTTCTGCTGGTGTCTTCAGGCTTTGATTGCCATTACCTCGACATGACCTGCACCATGGATGAAACGGGCTTTGCGATGCTTACCCAGCGCATGAGCGACCTGGCAGATGAGCTATGTGACGGCCGTCTGGTGCTTTTGCTTGAGGGTGGCTACAACGCCCAGGCCCTGGCTGATAGTGCTCATGCGGTGGTTAAGGTGCTGGCGGGTAGTCGGGTGAATGCCTGCAAAGTCATCCCGGAGGATCCAAGCTGTAGCGGATGCGGCTAACCGTTATCAAAAAAAGAATCGGCTTGTTGACTTGTCGGGCACCCATAAAAAAGGGCAAGGCCTATTCAGCCTTGCCAAAGTACGCTCTCAGATTGTGAGCATTAATCAGATTGCCTTAATGTCGACCTGGTCGGGTTTACTTTTGAGTTTCAAATTCCGGGGCCGACATCAGGGTTTCACGGGACTGGTCAATCTTCAGTTCCAGCTCCGTGGCCTTGCCGACTTTCTGCACTTCATCCCATCCGATCGCAACATCCTTGTCACCCATTCCAAGGAACCCGCCAACGCCGATGACGACGCCGACAACCTGTCCATCCTTGTTAATGATGAGATCTTTCACTTCGCCGACTTCTTCGTCGCCGGAGGTAATCACTGTGACACCCATCAGATTACTCGCCTGTAGGCCGTTGGCAGGGGTGTTAGCCATGTAGCCACGGCTCTTTGTGTAGGACGGATCTGATTGAGGTGCCTTGGATGCGGATTTCATATCACCCTGGCTTTTTTGCACATCAGGCTGTGACTGCTCAACCTGCTGGCTGGTGGACTCCTGTGCGAGAACTGCGCTGGATCCCAAGGCGATGGCTGGCGTGACCAGTGCATAAAACGCGTATGAACGCATATTTTTCATTGATTTCTCCGTATTCCTCATCTGGACTTAGTCCCCGTCAGCGTCATTGCCGAGCGCGGTCTGAACTACGGCCTTACATCGAATTCAGGATGAGGTTCCAATCTACAACGGGCAGGGCGCCCGGTCTGTTCGCTAGACCACCAAAGGGGGAGCTTTGGGGAGGTGAGCCTATGTCTGCGGTAGCGAAGAGTCTTTTCGCAAGCTTGATTCCAGTGCCTTGGTGTCCGTGATATCGACCATGGTCATAACCACGCCGTCGATCACGTTGTCCAAACGACGGTAGGGCATGATGCGGATAGAAAACCAGCGGCCCTCATTGGTTTCGATCTGCTTTTCACTGACAACGAGCGTGCCGAGCGTGTTCCGGGCATCGTCTTCCAGTTCCGGGTAATGCAATATGGTGGTCAACTCGCTGATCGGCCGCCCCACATCGCTCTCCCGCAGGCTGATGATGTTGGCTGCGCGGGCGGTGTACCGGCGAACGTTAAGGTTCTGGTCCATAAACAGGATGGCAATTTCGATACTGTTAAGCACGTTCTGCATGTCGCTTTGTGCCAGCGCCAGGTCGTCCAGTTTGGTTTGCAATTCCGTGTTGATGGTTTGCAGCTCTTCGTTCATTGACTGCATTTCTTCCTTGGACGACGTCAGCTCCTCATTTGCCGACTGAAGCTCCTCGTTGGTGGATTGCAGTTCTTCATTGGAAGCCTGAAGTTCTTCACTGGACAGCCGGGCCTCTTCGCTCAACTGTTCAATGGCCTGCTGGTAACGCAGGATTTCATCGGACTGATTGGCGGCCGGTGTTGCAGATCGTCCCAACCGTTTACGACGGGTAGTGGCAGGGTGATCCCGGAACACCACCATGGTCATGCCTTTGAGTGCCGGCGGTTCGTTGAGTGACTGCACGGTAACGTCTACCTGTTGCGTGCCGGCGCCGGTTTCCACGGCTAGGTTGCGCAACTCAATCGGGTCTCGCTGTGTGGCGGACTGTTTCAACGCGGTATACAGAGGCGTACGCAAACCCTCCCGTGCCATGGCATGGATATTCCAGTTGGCTTTGCCGGCGGCCGGCTCCAGGTATTTACCGGTGCGCCCGCTGATGTAGACGATATCCGCATCGCGGTTAAGCACCACGGCCGCTGGCGAATAAACCTGCAACAACAGTTGGTCTGCGGCGCTCTGAAGATTTTCTCCGTCCCTGGTCGGAAAGGTGGGCGCCGACATGGGCTGCTCCCTGGATAGAGTGGAAAGGGGTGGAAAGGATTTCAACAGAAAACTGGAGCCGCTGATGGAGTCGTGGGGCAGTCTTCGGTAGAGCCGCAGCCGTTGCCTGAGTGGCTTGAACAGATGGTTCAGCCTGCCCACGGTTTCTGAACTGCCCAGCATCAGCAAGCCGTTGTTCCGCAGGCTGTAGTGAAACAGCGGCAGAAGCCGGCGTTGCAACATGGGGTCAAAGTAGATCAGCAGGTTACGGCAGGCCAGTAGGTCAAGTTTGGTGAAAGGTGGGTTTAGAATGACATCGTGTTGGGCGAACAAGATCTTGTCGCGAATGGTCTGGTTTATCCGGTAATGATGGTCGTCTTTTGTGAAAAATCGGGTCAGGCGCTGCTCGGATACCTGGCCCTCAATCATCGCGGGATACCGACCCGCCCGGGCCACGGTGATGGCTTCGAGGCTCAGGTCCGAGGCAAAAATCTGAAAGTTGGCCTGCTTTCCAGGGTTGAGTCGTTCCAGAGCCTCGGTAAAGGTCATGGCCAGGGAATAGGCCTCCTCACCGGTTGAACAGCCCACCACCCACGCCCTCAGCTTCTCGCCGGGTTCAAGTTGCCCGATCAGTGGTTCAAGGGCGTCATCGCACAGGTAATCCCAGGCCTCGGGATCTCGGAAAAAAGAGGTTACACCAATCAGCATTTCCCTGAAAAGCAACTGCACTTCCTGGTCATTGTTCTCAAGGTATCGTGCATAGTCTGGCAGAGTCGCAACGCTATGGATCGCCATGCGACGCTCGATTCGGCGCAGGAGAGTGCTGGGTTTGTACAGGGAAAAGTCGTGCCTGGTGTGTCGCTGCAATATGTCGATGATGGCTTTGATCGGCTCCATCTGTTTTGCCGGTGGTCCATCCTGGTCAGGCTCGGTAACACATTTGTCGTAGGCCAGGATGCGGCTGGGCAACTCGCTGGCCGGGGCAATAATATCCGCACAACCGGTGGCAATGGCGTTTCGAGGCATGGCATCGAATTCGGCCGAGCTGGGCTCCTGCACAACGGTCAGGCCGCCCACGGCGCGAATGGCTTGCAGCCCCAGCGTGCCATCGGAGCCCATTCCTGAAAGCACCACCGCAATTGCCCGTTCATTGTGAGCGCTGGCCAGAGATGAAAACAACACGTTGATGGGCAGCCGCATGCCCCGGGGTTCCCGGGGCTTATCAAGCTTCAGCCGATCGTTCTCAACGGTCAGTTCCGCGTTGGAGGGGATGACATAGACACGATTGGGTAGGATTTTTTTGCCTTGCAGGGCTTCTTGCACGGGCATGGCAGTCACCCGCTGCAACAACTCCGGCAGCAGGGCCTTCTGGGTCGGGTCCAGATGCTGAACCACGATAAAGGCCAGGCCAGTATCCGTTGGCATATGGCGCAGAAACTCTTCGAGTGCCGCCAGACCACCAGCTGAGGCTCCGATTCCGACAATGCGCATCAGGAGCGGGCGGGATGCGTGTGCGGAGCCGGGTAGTGGGACATCGCTATCATAATCAGGTCTCGGCTCGAAATGAGGCTCGCGTTGATCGACAGCTCAAAGCTATCGTTGCCGGCAAGCCAGGCCTTGCAAGTTGCCACGGCCCCGGGCGTCTCAAGCCTATCTAACAGATTGGCCACATCGCCACGGCCCGGCGGTGCCAGGTATTGGGTCAGCGTCTGTTCCTCCGAATGCTCCGGCGTGCACCCCAGCAGAGCGACCGCGGCAGCGTTGCTTTCAATCACGCGCCCATCGCGGGATACCACCAGATAGGCCATTGGCGCGAATTGATACAGCGCCTGATAATGGGCCAGCTCTTCAGTAAGCTCGGTTTCACTGGTCTGAAGTTGTTCAAGCAGCAGATCAAGCTCCACCTGGTGGGTTTGCAGCTCATGCAACAGCTTCAGTGCATCGGCCGCAAATTCGGGGTCACTGGCCCGGCGGTATAACAGCGCCAGTGCTTCAACCCCCAGGGCGCCACCCCCGATTTCAGTAACCTTGCTGGCGCCGTCGCGAATCAGATCTTCAGCGTGTAGGCGGAGTTGGGCACGGTTTTCCGCCCACGAAAGTCCATCATTGGTTGTCATTATCGTTTCCTTCATATCGCAACTATCTGCTGTTGCCACTCCCATACTACTCCGGGGGTGCCGCCTTAAACAGCTGCCATGCCACGTTTGCTCAATATGGTGGCGTGTGTGCGTTAACGAACCGACCCCCTGACCGGCAATTGTTACATTGGGTGAAATAAGGAGGGTCCGCCTTGGGCCGCCAGACGAACCGGCGTGGTGAAGTGATTATTGAAAACCAGGAAACCGGATTTGGTTGAATTCCTTAAAAGCTGTTTTGTTGGCTTCGGCAATCCACGGGAAGGGTTTTTTTTGAAAACACTACTACGAATCGTAATCATCGCGGCGACAGTTGGTGCCTCTGGCCTTGCCCACCCGACCTTCATCGACATTGTGGCCAACCCGGGTGGAGCGTTAGTGCCCGTTTCTGGAGACAATAGGTACGCGGTTCGCCACAGGGGCGCGTTTTCATTGAACCATTCAGAGGTATACAACACCGCCTCTACCGCACTTAGTGAGTCGTTTAGAGCTTTTTATTCGGCGGGCTTTGGCGAACTCGACCCTATGATTCTAAGCCTGGACGACAATAGTCGAGTCGATGATGACCATGACGACATGCTCGTTATGATGAGGGCCTTCAGTATCCCGGTTCCTGAACCAGGCACACTGGCGCTCTTTGGGCTTGGATTGGCAGGTCTGATCTGCTCTCGCAAGCATCCATTGAAGCGAAAGGTTACTTTTGAAAACTAGGAGGTCTCGATTGTGTTGAACTCCTTCAGAGCTGTTCATCTCTCACCCACGCCGACGAGGAATGGTCAACGGAAGCGTTTGAAGCCTAAATCCACAAGGAATAAGGCGAATGTTAAGGACGAGACTGCGCTGGCTTACGCCATGCTGGACTTTGTTGGCGATGGGGTGATGGCAACCGATACCTGCGCGAATATCACCTACATGAACACGGCGGCGGAGACCTTGACCGGCTTCAGCCGACAGGAAGCGCTGGGCCGACCACTGGAAGAGGTCTTCCGGGTGATTGATGTAACCACTCGTATGACGAGGGCCAACCTGGCGCAACATGTCCTGGAAATCGGCACACCCGTTGAGCTGCATAACAGTGCCCTTTTGAAAGCGAGGGACGGTCGTGAGCTGGCCATTGAAGATGCCGCATCACCATTGCGTAATGCAAAAGGTGAAATCACCGGCGCGCTGGTCAAGTTCCACGATTCCCGCTATTCGGCGGAAACAACTGCCAGAATGGCTTATATGGCGCAGCACGATTCACTGACCGGCCTGCTGAACCGTTATGCGTTTGAAGAGCGCTTCAAGCAGGCCGCTGCATTGGCCCAACGGCATGAAAAGAAAATGGTGATGTTGTTCATTGATCTCAATAACTTTAAGGAAGTGAACGATACCTTGGGCCACGCCGTTGGCGACGAAATTTTACAGGCGCTGGGCCTGAGGTTGTTGGGCTGTGTGCGCGCGACGGATCACGTATGCCGTCATGGCGGTGACGAGTTTGTGCTGCTACTAAGCGACCTTGCAGAACATGAACAGGCGTTTGCGGTGGTTGATAAAGTACGGGAATCCGCCGCTGAATTGCTGCGACAGCAAGGTCACTGGGAGACGCTTACGGTTAGCGTGGGTATCAGCCTGTTTCCAAACGACGGCGAAACTCTGGAGGCTTTATTGCCCCACGCGGATGCGGCCATGTATCGGGTCAAGACGGATGCAAAGCGAGGGTTGCCGGATCTTAAGCCTTAAATCCCTAAACCTCTGGATTCAAGGCGGTGATTCTCCCGTCTGACCACGTCGTAGCATTCGCAACTGAGGGATTCCAGTTGCGGGCGGTCGATCACGGTGATGCGGCCGCGTCGATACTCAATCACTCCCAGTTTCTGCAGTTTGCCTGCGGCTTCGGTGACGCCCTCACGGCGGACACCCAGCATATTGGCAATCAGTTCCTGGGTCATGTTGAGCTGGTTTTTGCCCAGCCGGTCCAGTGATAGCAGCAACCAGCGGCACAACTGCTGGTCGATGGAGTGATGGCGGTTGCAGACTGCAGTCTGCGACATCTGGGTGATCAATGCCTGTGTAAAGCGCAGGGTGATAATGCGGATCTCGGAGTGGTTGTTGAACTCTTTTTTCAGGTCAGCGGCGGGCAATCGGTAGGCGTGGCCGTGGCTCTGCACAATAAACCGGTTGGGCGTGCTTTCGCCCCCCATAATAACGGCGACACCGGCCATGCCCTCGTTGCCCACCACCGAAATTTCAGCGGAAGACCCGTTCACCATCACATAAAGCAGTGAAATAATGCAGTCGACGGGGAAATAGACGTATTCAATGGATTGGCCAGATTCGTAAATCACGTCCCCGAGGGATAGTTCGACCAGTTTCAGTTTCGGGAAAATACGCTTGCGGGCATCATCAGACAGAGCGGCAAGAAGCTTGTTTTGCAGTGGGCTGGGTGTATCAGTCATTTGAATCCTTTCCAGAGTACGATGGTTAGTGAGAACACAACCTGTCTGGCGACTGCATTAAAGACCGGACGCTACAACTTGTGACCATCCAGAAAATCAGACGTTACGATTTTCTTGTTGATATTTTTGGTCAGGTTTAAAGCGATGTTCCTGAATCTAAAATACCTCTAGCACGAACCAAAACCATTAACTTCACTAGGTTTTTCACAGGAGGAGCTTCCTGTCTGGTAAGTGTACTCCGGGAATACGCTGGCCACCAACGTGGCATTCTGCTTCAAAGGCTTTAAGAACCACGGGATGAGCGTTTGGATATGTTTGATTTAGCGGCCGACCAGATAAATATTGCTACCTCGGTGGCAAAGGAAGTGGGGCCATGCGCGGATGGAAGATTGTTTATGCCAGAGCTAGTTTGAGGCTGCCGCTGGAAGGCCAGCCTCAAACGGTAAAATATCTTGAACAAGAATTTGCCGTCAATTTCGCCGAGCTTTTGCCTGTCAGGAGGTTTATGGGACTGGAAATGGCGGGTTTTGAGCCTTTTCCAAGGGGGTAAAATCCACATAATAGGGTGCATGTTCCAGGGTTTGGAAACTTTGGGAGTAAAGCCACACCGGACTATAGCGCTGATAAAGGTCAAGGTGTTGTCGAGCACTCGCCGTTAATCTCCAAGTATCTATTTTCTTGGAGAAAACCATGGAACTCGTCTGCCCCGCCGGGAGCCTGCCGGCGCTGAAGACCGCGGTCGATCACGGTGCTGATGCGGTCTACTTCGGTTTCCGGGACAGCACCAACGCCCGACAGTTTGCCGGCCTGAATTTCAACGACCAACGCGCTGCCGAGGGCCTCGAATACGCGCATCAACACGGTGCCCGGGTGTTCTGTGCCATCAATACCTATCCTCAGCCTGATGGCTGGGAACACTGGAAGAGTGCCGTCGACCGTGCGGCAGCCCTGGGCGTGGACGCCATCATCCTCGCGGATATGGGCCTGCTGGACTATGCAGCCAACACGTACCCGCATATCCCACGGCACCTTTCTGTGCAGGGCTCGGCCACCAGCTACGAAGCCCTCAGATTCTACAAGAAGACCTTTGATATACGTCGGGCGGTCCTGCCCCGGGTGCTGTCCCTGGATCAGGTGCGGGGCGTAGCGAAACACAGCCCGGTTGAGCTGGAGGTCTTTGCCTTCGGCAGCTTGTGCATCATGGCCGAGGGCCGCTGCTATCTGTCGTCCTATCTCACGGAAGAATCGCCCAATACGAGGGGCGCCTGCTCCCCGGCCAGGGCCGTGCGTTGGCAGGAAACGTCCGGGGGTCTGGAATCACGGCTCAACGACGTGCTGATCGACCGCTACAGCCCGGGCGAATCAGCCGGCTATCCGACCCTGTGCAAGGGACGATTTGAAGTGGAGGGCAACGTCTACCACGCCATCGAGGAGCCGGTGAGCCTGAACACCCTGGATCTGCTGCCCGAGTTGCAGGCCCTGGGGATCAGTGCGGTCAAGATTGAGGGGCGTCAGCGCAGTCCCGCCTACATTGCCGACGTGGCCCGAACCTGGCGCCAGGCGCTGGACCTGGCGAGTGCCCGCCCGGACGCCTTTGAGGTGGACCCGACCTGGAACCGGACCCTGGCCGGTCTGTCCGAAGGCGGCCTGACGACGCTCGGTGCCTATCACCGTAAATGGAAATAGGGATTCCCACGCCATGATGAAACTCTCCCTCGGACCGATCCTCTGGTTCTGGTCCCGGCAAACCGTATTCGACTTCTATGCCCGGGCGGCCGAGTGGCCCGTGGATACCATTTACCTGGGCGAGACCGTCTGTTCCCGCCGGCGCGAACTGAAAGCCGATGACTGGTTCGGGCTGGCCCGGGATCTGCGCCAATGCGGGAAGGATGTTGTTCTGTCGACGCAGACCCTGATTGAATCCGAGGC
Source organism: Marinobacter arenosus (assembly GCF_019264345.1). Classification (NCBI taxonomy): domain Bacteria; kingdom Pseudomonadati; phylum Pseudomonadota; class Gammaproteobacteria; order Pseudomonadales; family Marinobacteraceae; genus Marinobacter; species Marinobacter arenosus. The sequence continues at coordinate 1,610,548 of NZ_JAHVAO010000001.1, read as the reverse complement.
GGATCTTCGGGGCCTTCGGCGTATCTGCCAGAATGGTGATTACCTGATTGAAGCCAACGACCAGAGCGCTGTGCAGTTGGCGGCGGAGCATGGGCTGCCATTCGTCACCGGGCCGGCCATGAATGTCTACAACGTGTCGACGCTGAAGGTCCTGGCCAAGCAGGGTCTGAAAGGCTGGAGTCTGCCGGTCGAACTGTCCCGCGATACACTCCAACAACTGATCGCCGGGCTGGCCCGGGAGGGGCTGGAACTTCCGGCCGAAGTCTTTGCCTGGGGCTTCCTGCCGCTGGCCTGGTCATCCCGTTGCTTTACTGCCCGGCACTACAATCTGCCCAAGGACAACTGCGAGTTCCGTTGCCTGCAGCATCCGGACGGATTGGCGCTGCGCTCCCGGGAATCCCAGGAGCTGTTTCGGCTTAACGGCCTTTCCACACTGTCGGGCGCACGTTACGACCTGATGCGGGAACTGCCGGACATGGCGCAGATGGGCGTTGCCGGCGTGCGCCTGAGCCCTGAGTATCGTGGCATGGACGAGGTGGTCCGGCGCTTTGATTGCGTTCGTCGTGGTCAGGTGCCTGAGATGGATCCGCTGGCGCTGGTGGAAGCGCCACCGTGCGACGGCTACTGGTACGGACGGCCGGGCATGGAACGGTCCGGTTAGCCCCAAGCCATCCGGCCCTGATCAGACCAGGGCCCGCAGATCCCAATCGAGGCTGTCGAGCAGGTTTTTCAGCCCCAGTCCCAGCTCGGTGTCGCCTTCAATCGTCAGCCGCCGCTGGAAGAACAGTTGGTCCGGGTCCTGCCGGCGTTGCGCCAGACTCTTGAAGGCCCGCACGGATCCCCGGATGGTGGCTTCCCCGGGGCCGTCCAGTACCCTCAGTCGCCCTGCCCAGAAACCGAGCGTCAGTCCCGGCTGACCGCCTGTGGCCTCAAGCCGGATCCGGCGGCCTTCGAACTCGTCGAAGTCGCCCTCGGCAATGGCGCCGGCAAACAGGCGGTTCAGGGGGGGCTCGACCAGGAGCTGTTTGACCGCCATGGGCACCCGTCGATCGAGGGATTCCAGCAAGGGGCTGGGGGAGGGAAGGGTCTCTTTGAAAAGGGCGATAGCCTGGCCGGCCAGCGGGGCGTAGAGTGCCAGGCCAGGCAGGCTTCGTGGTAGCGTTAAATTCATCGATTACTCCGGGCAGTGTGCAACCGGCCCAGAGTAATCCAGGTTCGCTCAGAGTGATTTGATAAAACTCAGGCCTTGTGGAGGCCTTCCTCCACGGCCCAGACAGCAACCTCCACCCGTGAGCGCAGGTTCAGCTTTTTCAGCAGGTGCTTCACGTGCACCTTCACGGTGCCGTCGCTGATGTCCAGTTTGCGGGCAATCATCTTGTTGGAGAGCCCCTCGGCAATCAGTCGCAGGATGTCCTTTTCCCGGGGCGTCAGGCTGTCGAAGTCCGGGCGCGAGGCCTGTTGCGGTTTGTTGGAACGCAGGGCCTGGGCCAGCAGTGTGGTGAGGCGCTCGCTGATCACCATCTTGCCGACGGCGGCCTGGTGCAGCTGCCGGATCATATCCTCCGGCTCCATGTCCTTGAGCAGGTAGCCGTCAGCGCCAGCGCGCAGCGCGGCGACCACGTCGTCCTCATAATCGGAGACAGTGAACATGATGATCCGGGAACTGATGTTCTGTTTCCGCAGTGTCTCGAGGGCTTCGATGCCGCTCATTTCGGGCATGTTCAGATCCATCAGGATCAGGTCCGGCTCGATTTCCGTGGCCAGGCGAATGCCGTCTGAAGCGTTGTTGGCCTCGCCAACCACTTCCATATCGTCTTCCATTTCGATCAGCTGCTTGATGCCCTGGCGCAGAAGCGGATGATCATCAATCAGCAGAATGCTCGCGGGTATATCTGACATGGTTACTCTGGTTTCCTTTTCTGCGTTCCGGCGTGCCTTGGGGCCGCCCGTGTATGTGGTCCGGATCAGGCGCTGGAGACTTCGGTCGGGATAAGGTTCCGGCTTTTCGGGATGAAAGACAATGACACTTCCACACCGCCTTCCTCCCGGTTCTGTACCCGTACCTGCCCACCCAGTGTTCGGGCGCGATCCTGCATGATGACCATTCCATAATGATTGATGGGCTGGTCGCCGTCGGGCAGGCCCTTGCCGTTATCACGGATCCGGGCTTTCACTTTCGGTGATTCGAAGATGATATCGACTTCAACTTCGCTGGCGTCGGCATGCTTTACGGCGTTGGCAAGCCCTTCCCGGACAATCTGGAGGGTATGGATTTCCTCATTGGGCGACAGCGTATTCGGTGGCAGGTTGTAGACCAGTTGCACCGGCTTGCCGAGCCGTTCTGAAAACTCTTCAACGGTGTGTTTGAGCGCGGACGACAGATCCGGGGTGTCCAGCTTCAGCCGGAAGGTGGTCAGCAACTCACGCAGTTGCCGGTAGGCGCTGTTCAGGCCCATGCTGAGTTCATCCAGGATGGCCTCGTGGGTCGCCTCTTGCTCGCCGGTGATGTTGAGCCTGCGCAGGCGCGCTACCTGCATCTTCAGGTAGGACAACGACTGCGCCAGTGAGTCGTGCAGCTCCCGGGCGATCACCGTGCGTTCTTCCGCCAGGGTCAGCTGCTGCTCCTCGGTAATCTGCCGCTCGAGGAAGATGGCAGTGGCCAGTTGATCGCTCAGGGTTTCCAGCAGTTGGCGGGCGGTCGGTGACAGCTCCATATCAACCGGGTACCAGACCTCCAGTGTCCCCAGCAGGTGACCGGGGGTGCGGATGGGCAGCAACAGGCGGCGGCCGTCATTGTTCTCAATCGGGAGGTCTTCGTACTGCTCGGGTTGCACCAGGCAGGCGTTGCAATGGTGGTCCCGGCAATAGAAGGGGCGCTCCCGGGTCGCGGTGGTGACGGCCTGAATGGGCTGGGAAGAGTCCCGGTCATGAAGGTAGATCTGGATCGGACCAATACCGAGCAACTGCTCCAGTTGCTGGAGCATGGGCACGGCGCCGTCGCACAGGTCGTGATTGGCGAACAGGCCATGGCTGGCGGTATGAAGGAGCTGCAAGGCCGCGTTGCTCTTCTCCAGCTCGTCGGTTTTGGTCCGGACGCGTTCCTCCAGCTCGTGATAGGTCAGGGCCAACTCACTCGTCATCTGGTCGAAGGCATCGCCAAGCTGAGCCAGTTCATCGGAGCCTCTCAATTGTGCCTTATGAGAAAAGTCGTGCTGCCGGACGGCATCGGCGATGTCGACGAGTTTTCGCAGGGGCCGCAACACCCGGTTTTTCAGGTCAATAAACAGGGCGAGAATAATCAGGATGGAGAACGCGAGACTGATGATCTGGATCAGGTGCAACAGATCGATCCGGGCCTCCGTGCGCTCTTCAAGCATGGTGACCAGCTGGTCCACCTCGCGAACGTAGGTGTCCGTCGCGGAAATCAGCCGGGCACTCACCAGCGATCCGGGCTCATGATTTTTCAGGGCGGGTTGCAGCTCAGCCTGCCAGGTATCGAGGATCGACTGGTACTGCCGGGCCAACGGGTGCTCGGTGTTGTCGGGTATGGCCTGGGTAATACCAACGTTAACTAGGCGCGCCATGTACGTCTCGGTCAGCGCCTGGAAAGCCTGGTTGTCACGTTCATGGTCGCGGGAGCCAGCCGCCCGCGACAGTAACTGAAAGGCCCCCATCCGGAGTGCCCCGGCCTGATTGATGGCCGTTGCATTGCCTTCGATGCTTTTGGACACGGCGAGGGTCGCGGCCATGCTCACCAGAGCGGTCATTACAACGGCTCCGACCACAACCGAGAGCCGGTTTACGAGAGATGTTCTGGATTTCATCAATAATCGTCTTGTCGGTTGCCCTGGCACGATGCCCGAGGCATCAGCCTTCAAGGTAGTTGATGACGGCATTGGGTCGTGTCTTCTACCTCCTTGAGAATAGCCACTTACCCCAAGAGGTGATAGCCCATCATAGTCTTTGACCGTTTACAGGGCAAAAGATGAAACTGAAAGTTGGGTTTTGCAGGGAGAGCCATCGATGACGGCTGATTGGGAGCGTGAGGAGGACCGGCTGACCTCGCTGGCCGTTGTCCTTCCGCTTGCGCTGATGGGGTTTGTTATTGCATCCGGCTGCTGGACATTGTTTGCGGTGGCCGGCGTGCACGTGCGGGCGGAGTTGGCGCTGACCAGTCTCCAGTTTGGCTTCCTGCTGGCGATGCCCATGGCGGTCAGTGCCTTCCTGGCGATCCCCGCCGGGCTGGCGGCACAGAACGTCGGAGCGCGCCGGGTCATGCTGGTTTGCCTGGCGGGGTTGGCGCTCTGCATGATGGTTCTGCTGGTGACGAGGAGTTATGTCGGGTACCTGGTGGCTGCGGGCGGGCTAGGCCTCGCCGGTGGCTTTTACAGCGCCGGCCTGCAGTTTGTTACCAGCCATTGTCGGCCCGCGCGCCTGGGGCTTGTGCTGGGGGTTTTCGGAAGTGGGGTGACCGGCGCCGGCTTCAATTACTACCTGGTTCCGTTATTTCACGAGGCCTTTTCCTGGCGGGGGGTTGCCCTGGCGTACCTGGTGGCACTGCTCCTGATTCTGGCCCTGATGGTGATGCTGACGTCGTCGGACGACGCCGGCGCGGACGCCGGTTCCCCGGTCAGACTGGGTAGGCGGTTTGCGACCACCGCGCTGAATCGCCGCTGGCAGGTCTGTGCCTTTTTCGGCGTGGTTGCGGGCAGTTTTTTTGCCCTGGCACTCTGGTTGCCCGACTATTTGTCCTCCCAGTTCCGGCTGGACGTCCAGGCCGGTGCCCGGTTGTCGCAGTGGTTCGTGGTGCCGGGGGCGCTGGCTCAGATCGTGGGCGGTGCGCTGTCAGACCGGTACGGGTCGGCCGCCGTCATCAGCCGATCGCTGGTGGCCTGTCTGATCTCCCTGTTTGTGCTTTCCTACCCGCCGATGACGTTGTTCATCCGGGGCGGCGAGACCATCATTGAACTGGAGTTCGCGTTACCCCTGCTCGTCGAGGCCCTGTTCGTGGTGGCGCTGGGGCTTGCCCTCGGCTGTGCCATGGGCAGTCTGCAGCGGCTGGCGATTCTGGGCAGCGGCTCTTCCGCGGCCCCGGTGGCCGGGCTGTTGCTGGTCGGCGCCTGCTCCGTTGCCTTTCTGCTGCCGGTGATTTTCGGCGCCGTGAACCACTGGCTCGGTATCCGCACCGCGGTGTTCATGATTCTGTTTGCCCTGCTGGCCGGCTGCCTGTGGATGTTCGCCCGGGACCGCCGCCATCGTGAGCGCCGGTCCTTTCTCCACCGAGGGATATGAGCGCCCTACCACCAGTGAGGTAGGGGCAGGTTATGAGGTAGTAACCACGCAGATTTCAGGGTTTTTCTCACACACAATGGTCTCAAATCGGAACAACGATCCGGCAGACGGAGAGAGAGACCATGAGTCATTTGATCGACAAGCTGAACTACTTCAGGAAGAAGCGCGAGCCGTTCGCCAACGGACACGGTGAAACCCACGATGTCTCCCGCGACTGGGAAGACAGCTACCGCAAGCGCTGGCAGCACGACAAGATCGTGCGCTCCACCCACGGCGTCAACTGCACCGGTTCGTGCAGCTGGAAAATCTACGTCAAGAACGGTCTGGTCACCTGGGAAACCCAGCAGACCGACTACCCCCGTACCCGTGCCGACCTGCCCAACCATGAGCCTCGCGGCTGTCCTCGCGGCGCCAGCTACTCCTGGTACATGTACAGCGCCAACCGGCTGAAGTACCCGCTGATGCGCAAGCACCTGATGAAGCTCTGGCGTTCTGCGAAAGCCCAGCATAACGATCCGGTCGAAGCCTGGGCCTCGATTGTCGAAGACCCCAAGAAGACCGCCGAGTACAAGCCTCGCCGTGGCATGGGCGGCTTCGTGCGTTCCAGCTGGGACGAAGTCAATGAGCTGATCGGTGCGTCCAACGTCTACACCGCCAAGCAGCACGGTCCGGACCGCATCATTGGTTTCTCTCCGATTCCCGCCATGTCGATGGTGTCCTACGCCGCCGGTAGCCGCTACCTGTCGCTGATCGGTGGCGTGTGCATGAGCTTCTACGACTGGTACTGCGACCTGCCGCCGGCCTCGCCGCAAACCTGGGGCGAGCAGACCGACGTGCCCGAGTCCGCCGACTGGTACAACTCCGGCTACATCATCGCCTGGGGCTCCAACGTACCCCAGACCCGGACCCCGGATGCGCACTTCTTCACCGAGGTTCGCTACAAGGGCACCAAGACCGTCGCCATCACCCCGGACTACGCGGAAGTGTCCAAGCTGTCCGACGAGTGGCTCAACCCGAAGCAGGGCACCGACGCGGCACTGGGCATGGCCATGGGCCACGTGATCCTCAAGGAGTTCCACGTCGACAAGCCCAGCGAGTATTTCACCGACTACGTACGCCGCTACACCGACATGCCGTACCTGGTCATGCTTGAGGCGAAGGACGACGGCAGCTATGTGCCGGGCCGGTTCCTGCGCGCCAGTGACCTGGTGGATGGCCTGGGGGAAGAGAACAACCCCGAGTGGAAAACCATCGCCATTGATGAAGCCTCCGGCGAGCTCACCGCGCCCAATGGCTCCATCGGCTACCGCTGGGGTGAGAAGGGCAAGTGGAACCTGAAGCAGACCGCCAAGGGGGCGGACGTCAATCTGCAGCTGTCGATGGTCGAGAAGCACGACGAGGTTGTCGATGTTGCCTTCCCGTATTTTGGCGGCATCGAGCACGACCATTTCCAGCACGTCGAGATCAAGGACATCCTCAAGCACAAACTGGGTACCCGCAAGGTGCAGCTGGCGGACGGCTCCGAAGGTCGCGTGGTTACCGTCTACGACCTGATGGTCGCCAACTACGGCATCAGCCGTGGCCTGGGTGACGACGACGGCGCGACGGCCTACGACGAAGTGAAGCCCTACACGCCGGCCTGGCAGGAAAAGATCACCGGCGTGCCCGCCGAGAAAGTGATTCGCATCGCCCGTGAGTTCGCCGATAACGCCGACAAGACCAAGGGCCGATCCATGGTCATCGTCGGGGCCGGTATGAACCACTGGTACCACATGGACATGAACTACCGCGGCCTGATCAACATGCTGATCATGTGTGGCTGCATCGGTCAGAGCGGGGGTGGCTGGAGCCACTATGTCGGCCAGGAGAAACTGCGTCCGCAGACCGGCTGGCAGCCACTGGCGTTTGGCCTGGACTGGCAGCGTCCGCCGCGGCACATGAACTCCACCTCCTTCTTCTACGCCCACTCCGGTCAGTGGCGCTACGAGAAGCTCGGTGTGGACGAGATTCTGTCGCCGCTGGCAGACAAATCCAAATTCGGCGGCAGCCTGATCGATTACAACGTGCGTGCCGAGCGCATGGGCTGGTTGCCCTCCGCGCCTCAGCTCAACCGTAACCCGCTGGGCATTGCGGCCGAGGCGGACAAGGCGGGCATGGAGGTGGCGGATTACGTGGCGCAGTCCATGAAGGATGGTTCCCTGGCCTTCGCCAGCGAGGACCCGGAAGCGCCCCAGAACCACCCGCGCAACCTGTTCATCTGGCGCTCCAACCTGCTGGGTTCGTCCGGCAAGGGCCACGAGTACATGCTGAAGTACCTTCTGGGTACCACCAATGGCCTGCAGGGCAAGGACCTGGGCCATGAGGGTGGCGCCAAGCCGGAAGAGGTGAAATGGCACGACGAGGCGCCGGAAGGCAAGCTCGACCTGCTGGTCACCCTGGACTTCCGCATGTCCACCACCTGTCTGTATTCCGACATCGTTCTGCCGACGGCCACCTGGTACGAGAAGAACGACCTGAATACCTCCGACATGCACCCGTTCATCCACCCGCTGACCGCCGCCACCGATCCGGCCTGGGAAGCCCGCAGCGACTGGGAGATCTACAAGGGCATCGCCAAGTCTTTCTCGAAAGCGGCCGAGGGCCACCTCGGTGTCGAGAAAGACGTGGTGACCCTGCCACTGTTGCACGACGCGCCGGCCGAGCTGGGCCAGCCGTTTGACGTGAAGGACTGGAAGCGGGGCGAGTGCGACCTGATCCCGGGCAAGACCGCCCCCAGCTTCATCACCGTGGAGCGGGACTACCCGAACACCTACGCCCGTTTCACCTCGCTTGGCCCGCTGATGGACAAGCTGGGTAACGGTGGCAAGGGCATCAGCTGGAACACCGAGAAGGAAGTGAACTTCCTCAAGGAGCTGAACTACACCCACATCGACGGTGCCAACGCGGGTCGACCGAAGATCGAGTCCGCCATCGATGCGGCGGAAGTGATCCTGACCCTGGCACCGGAAACCAACGGCCAGGTGGCGGTCAAAGCCTGGGCCGCGCTGTCTGAGATGACCGGCCTGGACCACACCCACCTGGCCACCAACAAGGAAGAGGAGAAAATCCGCTTCCGGGACATCGTGGCGCAGCCGCGCAAGATCATCTCCAGCCCGACCTGGTCTGGCCTGGAAGACGAGCACGTGTCCTACAACGCCGGATACACCAACGTCCACGAGCTGATCCCCTGGCGCACCCTGACCGGTCGCCAGCAGTTCTACCAGGACCACGAGTGGATGCGCGCCTTCGGTGAAAGCCTGCTGGTGTACCGGCCGCCCATCAACACCAAGGCCGTCGGCAGCATGCTCAATCAGCGCAGCAACGGTAACCCGGAGAAAGCGCTGAACTGGATCACGCCGCACCAGAAGTGGGGCATCCACAGCACCTACAGCGACAACCTGCTGATGCTGACCCTCTCCCGCGGTGGTCCCATCGTGTGGCTGAGCGAGGATGACGCCAGGGACATGGGCATCGAGGACAACGACTGGATCGAACTGTTCAACGCCAACGGCGCCATTGCGGCCCGGGCCGTGGTGAGCCAGCGGGTGATGCCCGGCATGGTGATGATGTACCACGCCCAGGAGCGGATCGTGAACGTGCCCGGATCGGAAATCACCGGCACCCGGGGTGGCATCCACAACTCGGTCACCCGGGTCTGCCCGAAACCGACCCACATGATCGGCGGTTACGCCCAGTATTCCTACGGGTTCAACTACTACGGCACCGTCGGCTCCAACCGCGACGAATTCGTGGTGGTGCGCAAGATGCACAACGTCGACTGGCTCGATGGCGAAGGCAATGACACTGTTCAGGAGGCTGTAAAATGAAAATCCGTTCCCAAGTCGGCATGGTTCTGAACCTGGATAAGTGCATTGGTTGCCACACCTGTTCAGTGACCTGCAAAAACGTGTGGACCAGCCGTGAAGGCATGGAGTACGCCTGGTTCAACAACGTCGAGACCAAGCCCGGTATCGGCTACCCGAAGGAGTGGGAGAACCAGGACAAATGGAAGGGCGGCTGGATGCGCGACAGCTCCGGCAAGATCCGTCCGAAGATCGGTGGCCGTTTCCGGGTTCTGGCGAACATCTTCGCCAACCCGGACCTGCCGGAGATCGACGATTACTACGAGCCGTTCGACTTCGATTACCAGCACCTGCACACCGCCGGCGACAGCAAGCATCAGCCCGTTGCCCGCCCGCGGTCGCTGATCTCTGGCCAACGCATGCAGAAGATCGAGTGGGGCCCGAACTGGGAAGAGATCCTCGGCACTGAGTTCGCCAAGCGCCGCAAGGACAAGAACTTCGACCAGGTGCAGGCGGACATCTACGGCCAGTTCGAGAACACCTTCATGATGTACCTGCCGCGTCTGTGCGAACACTGCCTGAACCCGGCCTGTGTCGCCAGTTGCCCGAGCGGTGCCATTTACAAGCGCGAAGAAGACGGCATCGTCCTGATCGATCAGGACAAGTGCCGTGGCTGGCGCATGTGCGTGTCCGGCTGCCCGTACAAGAAGATCTACTTCAACTGGAAAACCGGCAAGTCCGAGAAGTGCATTTTCTGCTACCCGCGCATTGAGGCCGGTATGCCGACCGTGTGCTCCGAGACCTGTGTCGGCCGGATCCGCTACCTGGGTGTGCTGCTGTATGACGCCGATCGCATCGAGGAAGTGGCCAGCGCTCCGGGCGAGCACGAGCTCTACGAAAAGCAGCTGGAGATCTTCCTGGACCCGTTCGACCCGAAGGTGATCGAGCAGGCGAAGAAAGACGGCATCCCGATGAACGTCATCGAGGCGGCCCAGCAGAGCCCGGTGTACAAGATGGCCGTGGACTGGAAGCTGGCCCTGCCGCTGCACCCGGAATACCGCACCCTGCCCATGGTCTGGTACGTGCCGCCCCTGAGCCCGATCCAGTCTGCGGCGGAAGCCGGCAAGGTCGAGTTCGATGGCGTGCTGCCGAAGATCGAAAGCCTGCGGATCCCGGTCAAGTACCTGGCCAACCTGCTCACCGCCGGTGACGAGAAACCCATCGTTCGTGCGCTCAAGCGGATCATGGCCATGCGGCTGTACAAGCGTGCCCAAACCGTGGAAGGCCGAGAGGACCTGCGGGCCCTCGAAGAGGCCGGGCTCACCAAGGCCCAGGCCGACGAAATGTACCGCTACCTGGCGATCGCCAATTACGAGGACCGCTTCGTGATTCCGACCAGCCACCGCGAGCTGGCCAAAGAAGCCTTTCCCGATGCCACCGCCTACGGCGAGCGTAACGGTTGCGGCTTCAGCTTCGGCGATGGCTGCAACGGCGACAGCGATTTCAACATGTTCGGTGGCCGCAAGCAGACCACCAGCATGGTGCAGAAGCTGTCGACCGTGAAGCAGGTTGACCCGAAACAGCTGCAGGAATAAGGAGGCCGAGATGCAACTTTTGAAAGTACTGGCACGGGTTCTTGAGTACCCCACGGAAGAACTCCAGGCCTCCAAAGATGCCCTGGTCGCGGCGGTCCTCGAGGACCCCCGGCTGCCCCGGCAGAACAAGGAACAGCTGCTTCGCGGCGTCGAATGGGTGTGCGCCGGCGACCTGCTGGACATGCAGGAGAACTACGTCGCCATCTTCGACAAAGGCCGGGCAACCTCCCTGTGGCTGTTCGAGCACGTGCACGGGGAATCCCGTGACCGCGGCCAGGCCATGGTGGACCTGATGGAGCAATATCGCGCCAACGGCCTGGAGATCGACGCCAAGGAGCTGCCGGACTACCTGCCGCTGTTCCTGGAATACCTCTCCACCCGCCCATGGGATGAAATCCGCAACTGGCTGGAGGATATCCACCACATCCTGGGCCTGCTCGGCGAGCGCCTTTACCAGCGTGAGAGCTTCTATCACGTGGTGATGGATTCGTTGCTGGTGTTGTCCGGGCGCACGGTCAATCGCCAGGAGCTGGCCCGGATCGTGGCCGCCGAAGAGCGCGACGACACCCCGGAGGCTCTGGATAAGGTCTGGGAGGAGGAAATGGTGAAGTTTGTCGACGATCAGGGCAGCTCCTGCAGTACCGGCGGCGTGGTAGGCCAGCGCCGCCGTGAGCTGGAGCAGACCCAGACCATTCACCTGAGTGATCAGCTGATGACGGATGCCACACCCCGTCAGGCAGGGCGCGCCTGAGGGCGCAGGAGGAAATGACAATGTCTTACCTGAACACACTGCTATTTGGAATCTACCCGTACGTGGCCATCGCCGTGCTCGTACTCGGAACCTGGGCACGTTACGACCAGGGCCAGTTCACCTGGAAAGCCCATTCCAGCCAGATGCTGCGCAAGAAAAACATGGCGATGGCCAGTGGGCTGTTTCATGTTGGCGTGCTGGTGATCTTCTTCGGCCACCTGGTGGGCCTGCTGACCCCGCACGCGTTCTACGAGCCGTTCATGACGCCCGGCACCAAGCAGGTGATGGCGATCGTCGTCGGCGGCATTGCTGGCGTGATGGCGATTGTGGGGGGCGGCATGCTTGCCTGGCGCCGGCTGACCGACCCGCGCGTGAAGGCCAGCAGCACCTTCGCTGACAATATGATCATCGTGATCCTGGTCATCCAGCTGGCACTGGGCCTGCTCACCATTGTGCCCACCCTGGGGCATCTGGATGGCGGCACCATGCTCAAGTTCTCGGCCTGGGCCCAGGGGATCTTCACCCTGCAGGGCGGCGTAGCGGACTACATTGCCGACGTGCACTGGATCTACAAGGCCCACATCTTCCTGGGGCTGACCATCTTCGTGCTGTTTCCGTTCACCCGCCTGGTACACATGCTCAGCGTACCGGTGGAGTATTTTGGCCGGAAATACCAGGTGGTGCGCAAGCGCGCGTAACGCAGAACAGGGGGCGGTGAACGCGTTCGCCGGCCCCGACATGACCGAGGTGACTACCATGCAACTCATCCCCGTCGGCGACGCCGAGAAACCCAGAAACCAGTTCCCGCCGGTGTACGTGGGTAACACCCTGATCACCGAGGACGCCATCGCCCGGGAAATGCAGCACCACCCGGCCGAGGAAGTCGCCGAAGCCTGGCACGAAGCCGCCCGCAGTCTCGTGCTCCGCGAACTGCTCCTGAAGCAGGCAAGCCGCCTGAAGCTGGACGAGATCGCGGACGAGGAAGATCGCATCGCCCGGGTGCTGGAGCTGGAACTCAACGTCCCCGATCCGACCGAGCAGGACTGCGAACGCTTCTATGCGGCGAACCCCAGCCGGTTTCGCAGCCCCACACTCATGGCCGTCAGCCACATTCTGCTTTCGGCGGCACCGGACGATGTGCCGGAGCGGATTCGACAGGAAGAGGTCGGTCGCCAGCTGCTGGCGGCTCTGCTTGATGGACGCTCCCGCTTCACCGACCTGGCCCGGCAGTACTCCGCCTGTGAGTCCCGACACCAGGGTGGCAGCCTTGGCCAGATCAGCAGGGGCCAGACGGTCGAAGAATTCGAGCGCCCGGTGCTCAGTATGCAGGAGGGACTCAGCCCGGAGCTGATCGAAACCCGATACGGCTGGCACATCGTTCGTGTCGATCAGCGCATCGACGGCGACCAGTTGCCCTACGAGCACGTCAAGCCGCAGATCCGCCAGTACCTGAGCGAGAGCGTGACCAGAAGGGCATTCCGTCAGTATCTTCAGGTTCTTGCCATCGAGGCGGGTGTGCAGGGATTGGATCTGGAACTACCCGACTCACCGTTGATGCAATAACCCTCTCTCGATCTACCCCTTCACAACCACCGAACTACCCCCTCAGAGGGAGCGCCCTGCGCTCCTCCTGCCGGTAACATCAATGTCAGTCGAAACCCTTTTTCCGAGAGGATTCAAGCATGTCACACGCTTCGGCCGACGCGCCTTTTCAACCGCTCGATGTTGCGGTGCTGACGGTGTCTGACACCCGGTCACTGGCCAACGACCAGTCGGGCGACACCCTGCAGCGGCGACTCATGGATGGCGGGCACCGCCTGTGCGACCGAAAACTGGTAAAGGATGACATCTACGCCATCCGTGCCGTGGTTTCAGCGTGGATCGCACGTCCCGACGTGCCGGTGATTCTGGTTACGGGCGGCACCGGCTTCTCCAGTCGGGACAGCACACCCGAGGCGCTGCTGCCGTTATTCGACAAAACGGTTGAGGGCTACGGCGAACTGTTTCGTCAGCTGTCCTTCGCCAGTATTGGGACATCCACCATTCAGTCCCGCGCCGTCGCAGGATTGGCCAACCGTACCCTTATCTGCGCCATGCCCGGCGCGCCGCGAGCCTGCGCCCTGGCCTGGGATGAGATCATTGGGCCTCAGCTGGATATCCGGCACCGTCCCTGTAATTTCGTCGATCAGCTCATCCCCGAGGCCGAGGGTACCTGCATCACTCGGTCTCTCTCAGGAGCAGCGTGATGGTCGATTGTATCTGCGATTTGGAACGCCCCTCGCACTCTGGCCACCAGGCGAAATCGCTGATGCCTGTCGAGCGTGCCCAGCGTGCCCTGAGTGACATGGCCCGAATTGTGGTGGGCCAGGAGCAGATCCCGCTGACGCATTGCCAGGGGCGAATCCTTGCCCGAGACCTGTACGCCGAAGCGACCGTGCCGCCCCATGACAACAGCGCGATGGACGGTTACGGGCTGCGACTCCAGGATCTGCCCGCGGACCGGATTCTTCCGATCGCCCAGCGGGTCCCGGCCGGCGTCTTCCCTGTCCGTCAGGAAAAAGGCACGGCCGTCCGGATCTTTACCGGAGCCCCCATCCCGGCGGGTATCGATACGGTAATCCCACAGGAGCAGGTGAACCTGCTTGCTGATGGCCGGATCGAGCTTCAGGTGGCTCCGAAACTGGGCCAGAACATCCGCCGCGCCGGCGAGGATATACAGGCGGGCAGTGCCCTCCTGGCGGCCGGAACCCGCCTTCAGTCGGCTGAGATCGGCCTGCTGGCAAGCCAGGGCATCTCGGACGTCAACGTGTTCGCCGCCCTTCGTGTGGCCGTCGTTACGACGGGTGACGAATTGGTTTCACCCGGCCAACGGTTGGGCCCCGGGCAGATTTACGACATCAATTCATTTTCACTGAGGGCGGCCCTTGAGCGTCTGGGGTGCCAGGTTACCCAGACCGGTCTGGTCGCGGATACCTTCGAAGCGACCCGCGCTGCCCTTGCCAGCGCTGCCGAATCTCACGATCTGGTCATTACCACCGGTGGCGTCTCGGTCGGCGACGAAGATCATGTGCGGCCATCGGTGCAGGCCCTGGGAAACCTTCATCTCTGGGGCGTCGCCATGAAACCCGGGAAGCCCTTCGCATTCGGCCACATCGGTCAGACCCCCTTTCTGGGATTGCCCGGCAACCCCATGGCTGCGCTGGTGACATTCGAGGTTTTGGCGCTGGACTTCATTCGTCAACTGATGGGGGCCAGACCCCGGCCTGTTCTGCCGGTGCCCGTGGCGGCTGGATTTGCCCGCGCCCGCTCCAACCCCAGGCAGGAATACCTGCGCGTGGTGCTCAACAGCGACTGCGGCGCCCTGAAGGCCGACCTGGCCGGCTCCCAGAGTTCGGGCGTGTTGTCCGTGGCCAGCCGGGCCGACGGTTATTTGATCGTTCCACCAAACAACTCCATCACCGAGGGATCGCACTATGCCTTTGTCCATCGTGACCAGTTGTACTACTGATCCGGTTATTGGCTTTCCGAACCCGGACGCTGACGACGGCCCCGTGGAACTCTCAGCGCTGCGTCGTCATCCCCTCTTCAGCGACTTGAGCAGCGCAGACTTTCGGGCATTGTCCATGCGGGCCAGGCCGGTACACCTGCAGAACCATGAACTGCTTTACCGCCAGGATACCGACGCCCAGCATTTCTATTTTGTGGTGTCGGGTCGGTTAAGGCTTTACCGGTTGGACTATTCCGGTTTCGAGAGAACGCTCGACAGTCTGGAGGCCGGTGATTGTGTTGCCGAGGTCATGATCTACGCCAACCCGGCCCGGTACGCCTGTTACGCGGAATCCATGAAACGCAGTGTGGTGCTGAGCATCCCGATCCAGGCCTACCGGGCGCTCATCACGGCACGTCCGGATTACGCCGAGAAGGCACTTGCCCATTACGCAGCGCGCGCAGTTTCTCGTTTCCACGATCTGGAAATCATGACGGTTCAGAATGCCCGTGACCGGCTGATCCGCTATCTGATCGACTTGCTGCCCAATGGCACCGGCCAGGCCGGCGAAGTGGAGTTGCCATTGCCCAAGTGCCTGGTGGCGTCGCGCCTGGCCATGCAACCGGAGACGTTCTCCCGGATCCTCGCCGAGCTGAAAGCCAACGGCCTGATTCGGGTGAATCGGAGCAGGCTGTTCATCTCCGACCCGCAGCGGTTGATCGACATCAGCCAGTAAATCCGCGCCCTGATACCTGCAGGTTCTGTTCGAAGGAGGCTGTATGACATCAAGAAAGCAACGTCCGCTTATTTATTCCTGTTCCGGCTGCTCCGACGTCGCGCAGCTGGCGAACAACGTGGCTGTCAGGCTGGATCATGAAGGCGAGTTCGAAATGTCCTGCATTTCAGGCGTCGGCGGCAAGGTGCCGGCACTGTTGAAGGTTGCCCGCTCCGGTCGTCCGATCACGGTGATTGATGGCTGCCCGCTGCACTGCGCCCTGAGTTGCCTCGAAAACGTCGGCGTGACACCGGATGAGCACGTCAGGCTCTACGAATCCGGCTTCAGGAAGCGCTATGGGCAAAGCTATGGAGAGGCGGAAATTCACGATGTCTGCCAGCAGGTCCGGGCGCGCCGTCATCACCCTCAACTCATTGCCCGGCAACGGTAACCCCGCCTTGCCGGACCTTAATCAGGAATGCATTCGATGATCAGCAACTACCGCGATCTGGTTCAAGCCAGCCGAGGCCAGGCCGAGGGCCAGCGCTTTCTCTTCGTATTCTGTCGGGCCGAGTTGCCGGATGAGGCCTCCGCCGAGGAGAAGGCCGCCTTCGAACGCGGCGAGGGCGGTGCCCTGACACCGGTCATCTGCGTGGATAAGTCCCCCGATGAGGCCCCGGATTTCTCGGCGCTGGTGGAGGAGTCCCGTGCTACCGGCCAAGCGTGGGACGTGGTCTTCGTTGCGGCCATGTCTGGGCGCGGTGGCATGGAACCCTCTACCGACGAAGCTCAGCAGCCCCTGACCATGATGGTGGAGTCTATCCGGCTGGGGCATGTCTCCAACTACCTGCCGTTGAATACCCGGGGCGACGCTGTCGCGCTTCAGTAGACAGGAGGGAACGCATTGCTACGCATCGCTTCAGGACATGTGCTCGCGGTCTTCGTTGCTCTTGGCAGCCTGGTCTCATTCGCCTGGGCCGGGCCTCTGTCCGACTACGAGCCGGTGGCTGCCCGCGCGGTTGTTCAGAAGGCCTTTCCGTCTGTTTCAGAGCTGCGTCCCCGGGAAGGCAACCGGGCAATACAGGAGCTGTACGCCGGCGAGGAGCTCAAGGGATACGTCTATCAGAGCCTCGATTTCGTCCAGACACCGGCCTACTCCGGCAAGCCGCTCAATGTGGTGGTGGTGCTGGACACCGAAGGCAAGATCGTCCAGAACCGGGTCATCGAACACCATGAGCCGATCCTGCTGGTGGGTATTCCCGAAAGCAAGATGCACGACTTTACCGACCAGTACATCGGCCTGAAAGCTGACCAGCGGGTGACCGTCGGCGGCACTTCCAGCGAGCACAAGGTGGCCGTGGATGGGCTGTCCGGGGCCACCGTCACGGTGATGGTGATCAACGAAGTGATCATGCGCTCGGCCCACAGGGTGGGTGCCGAGCTGGGGCTGGTGGCAGGCGCCGGTGACAGCCGGCCGCCCATGTCGGAACTGAACACAGAGACCTTCGAGCCGAAGAGCTGGCAGCAGTTGACCGGAGAGGGCTCGGTGCGCCGGTTGCTGTTGACCCGGGGTCAGGTCGATGACGCCTTTGAGGGCACCGACGCCGCGGAGGTGGATAAGGCCGCGCCGGAAGAACGTGACGAGCCCCTGATTGATCTCTATGCCGCTTATCTGAATGTCCCTGCCATTGGCCGCAACCTGCTGGGAGAGAGCCAGTACCAGTGGCTGACCGCTGAACTCAAGGAAGGCGAACACGCCATTGCCGTGATGGCCAGGGGCGACTATTCCTTCAAAGGCTCCGGTTATGTCCGCGGTGGCATCTTCGACCGGATACAGGTTCGCCAGTTCGGTGACACCTTCAATTTCCGGGACCTGGATTACTACCGCCTGAGCGACGTTTACGCCGAGGGCATGCCCGATTTCAATGAAATGGCCATCTTCGTGGTGCGTCAACAGTACAACTTCGATCCGGGCACGGAATGGACCCTCGAGCTGACCGTCAAACGCCAGACCGGCCCGCTGGACAGCGAGTTCCAGGTCTTCCCGCTCACTTATCAGTTGCCGGATCAGTACTACACCCGTCCGGAGCCGGTGCTGACCGAAGAGGACATGCTGGCGGACCAGCCCATGTGGGTGCAGGTGTGGTACCAGCGGGAGTTCCAGATCCTGGTCCTCAGCCTGGGCATCGGTGTGCTGCTGTTCATCCTGTTCTTTCAGGACTGGCTGGTGCAGAAGCCGGCCATCTTCCGGTGGATCCGTCTCGGCTTCCTGGTCTACACCCTGTTTTTCATCGGCTGGTACGCCCTGGGGCAGCTCTCCATCGTCAACGTGCTGACCTTCGTGAACAGCGTCATCCGTGGCTTCAGCTGGGAAACGTTCCTGATCGATCCAATGCTGTTCATTCTCTGGGCGGTCGTGGCCGCGATCATACTGCTGTGGGGGCGCGCGGTTTACTGCGGCTGGCTGTGCCCGTTCGGGGCCCTGCAGGAGCTGCTGAACGAGATTGCCCGCAGGCTCAAGGTGCCCCAGTACACCGTCCCCTTCGCCTGGCATGAGCGGTTGTGGGCGATCAAGTACATCATTCTGCTGGTGCTGTTTGGGGTCTCCCTCGAGTCCATGGCCACGGCCGAGCGGCTGGCCGAAGTGGAGCCGTTCAAAACCGCCATCACCCTGAAGTTCGATCGCAGCTGGCCCTTCGTCACCTACGCCGCCCTGCTGCTGGTGATCAACCTGTTCACCCGCAAGGTGTTTTGCCGGTACATGTGCCCGCTCGGCGCGGCCCTGGCATTGCCGAGCAAATTGCGGGTGTTCGACTGGCTCAAGCGCCGGAAGGAGTGCGGCAATCCTTGCCGGCTGTGTGACCACGAATGCGAGGTCCAGGCCATTCATCCTGACGGTCACATCAATTACATGGAGTGTCATTACTGCCTGGATTGCCAGGTGACCTATTTCAACGACCAGAAGTGCCCGCCACTGATCGTCAAACGTCGTGGCAAGCGCCGTGGTCACAACGCGCCAGGCCACCCGGACGAGATTCCGGTGGTGCAGGTGCCATGAGCAGTGAAAAAACGAACCACCAAACCAGAAGCAAACCGCCATTACCAATAACGGAGTTGGACGCGATGAAAAAAAGAGATGAGCTGATCAAGGATGCTTCCGAAGCTGCCGAGGGCGGCCTCAGTCGCCGGCGTTTCATGGGGGCCGCTGCGCTTGCGGGCGTAGCCGGAGCAACGGGGCTGGGTACGGCTGTCATGTCCCGGGAGGCGTTTGCGGCAGCCGCCGAGGAGGCCCGCAACAATTTCGTGGTGCATCCCGGTGAGCTGGACGAGTATTACGGCTTCTGGAGTGGCGGCCATTCCGGCGAGGTGCGCGTTCTGGGTGTGCCGTCGATGCGGGAGCTGATGCGGATTCCGGTGTTCAACGTTGATTCAGCCACGGGCTGGGGCATCTCCAATGAAAGCAAGGACGTTCTGGGGCATGACAATACCCACCTGAACGGCGATTCCCACCACCCGCACATTTCCATGACCGATGGCCGGTACGACGGCAAGTACCTGTTCATCAACGACAAGGCCAACACCCGGGTGGCCCGGATCCGTCTGGACATCATGAAGTGTGACAAGATCACCACCATCCCCAATGTGCAGGCGATCCACGGTCTGCGCCTGCAGAAGGTGCCCAAGACCAAGTACGTGTTCTGCAATGCCGAGTATGTGATCCCGCATCCCAACGATGGCAGTGATATCAGCCTGGAGAGCAGTTTCACCATGTTCAACGCTCTGGATGCCGAGACCATGGAAGTGGCGTTCCAGGTGATTGTCGATGGCAACCTGGACAATACCGATGCGGATTACACCGGCAAATACGCCTGCGCGACCTGCTATAACTCCGAGAAGGCACTGGATCTTGCCGGCACCATGCGCAACGACCGCGACTGGGCGGTGGTGTTCAACATCGAGCGAATCGAAAAAGCCGTCGAAAACGGCGACTACAAGACCCTGGGGGATTCCAGTGTCCCGGTGGTGGACGGTCGCGCGGGCTCGGAATTGACCCGCTACATCCCGGTGCCGAAGAACCCGCACGGTCTGAACACATCACCTGACGGCAAGTATTTCATTGCCAACGGTAAGCTGTCGCCAACGGTAACCATCATCTCGATCGAGAAGCTTGACGATCTGTTCGACGGCAAGATCGAACCGCGCGATACCGTGGTCGGCGAGCCGGAACTGGGTCTCGGGCCCCTGCACACCACCTACGATGGTCGCGGTA
Organism: Marinobacter arenosus; assembly: GCF_019264345.1. NCBI lineage: Bacteria > Pseudomonadati > Pseudomonadota > Gammaproteobacteria > Pseudomonadales > Marinobacteraceae > Marinobacter > Marinobacter arenosus. Next base: position 1,590,596 of record NZ_JAHVAO010000001.1, on the reverse strand, counting down.
ATGCCTACACCACCCTGTTCATCGACAGCCAGGTCTGCAAGTGGAACATTGCCGATGCCATCAAGCACTACAATGGTGAAAAGGTGAATTACATCCGCCAGAAGCTCGATGTGCATTACCAGCCCGGCCACAACCACGCCTCGCTGACCGAATCCCGGGATGCGGATGGCAAGTGGCTGGTGGTGTTGTCGAAGTTCTCCAAGGACCGTTTCCTGCCGGTCGGGCCTTTACACCCGGAGAACGATCAGCTGATCGATATTTCCGGCGAGGAAATGAAACTGGTGCACGACGGTCCGACCTATGCCGAGCCCCACGACTGCATCCTGGTGCGCCGGGACCAGATCAAGACCCGTAAGATCTACAGCCGCGACGATCCGTTCTTTGCCTCGGCCCGGGAACAGGCGGAAAAGGATGGCGTTACCCTGGAGGCCGACAACAAGGTCATCCGCGATGGCAACAAGGTACGTGTGTACATGACCTCGATTGCGCCGCAATACGGCATGACCGAGTTCAAGGTCAAACAGGGCGACGAGGTGACGGTTTACGTGACCAACCTGGATACCATCGAGGATGTGACCCACGGGTTTTGTATGGTGAACCATGGCGTCAGCATGGAGATCAGTCCCCAACAGACCGCCTCGGTGACCTTTGTGGCGGACCGTCCCGGGGTTCACTGGTACTACTGTAACTGGTTCTGTCATGCGCTGCATATGGAGATGCGGGGCCGTATGATTGTTGAGAGGGCCTGATCCTTGTCGCGCCGGAACCCCGTTGTGGGGTTCCGGTTTTCCTCCTTGAGATCCGATTGATGTACCGACTTTTGCGTTACGGGGTGGCCCTGGCAATCGCCTTACTGTCGCTGACCGCCAGTGCCGACCTCCAGCAACGGCTCGATGCCCTGGCGCCGGGCGCGACCTTCGAGCTTCCTCCCGAGCACCTCTCGCCGCTTGTTATCAGGGTGCGTGGGGTGACCGTGACCTGTGCGCCCGAGACCGTGATTGACGGTGGGCGGCAGGGAAATGCGGTGGCCATCCGGGCCGAGGGCGTGACCTTCCGCGGTTGCCGGGTGCGCAACTGGGGCGACAACCTCAACGAACTGAATGCCGGAATTTTTGTGGCGCGGGAGGCCCGTGGCGCGGTGGTGCAGGGTAACCGGTTGCAGGGCCCGGCCTTTGGTGTCTGGCTGGATGCCACGCCGGACGTGACGGTGCGCAACAACACCATTCGCGGCGACGCCAGCATGCGGCCGAACGATCGCGGCAATGGGATCCATCTGTTCAATACCACCGGTGCGCTGGTAGAGGGTAACGACATCCGCCAGACCCGGGATGCCATCTATATCGAGACCGCCAATCACAACACCATCCGCAACAACGTTATGGTGGATCTCCGATATGGCATTCACTACATGTATTCCATGGACAATCTGATTGAGGGCAATGTCACCCGGGGAACCCGTACCGGCTATGCCCTGATGCAGAGCAAGCGCCTGCGGGTGCTCAACAACCGGTCCGAGAACGACGAGAACTACGGCATCCTGATGAACTTCATTACCCAGTCAGAGCTGCGCGGGAACGTGGTCACCGGGGTGTCCCAGGGGCAGACCGCCGGTGTTGAGATCGGTGGTGCCGAGGGCAAGGCGGTGTTTATCTACAACTCCCTGTACAACACCTTTGCAGGCAATGTATTCGCCGACAGCAACATCGGCATTCACCTGACCGCCGGTTCGGAAAATAACCAGGTGTTTGGTAATGCCTTCGTGAACAACCAACGGCAGGTCAAATATGTCGCGACCCGTACCCAGGAATGGTCCCGTGAGGGCGAAGGCAATTACTGGAGCGATTACCTGGGCTGGGATCGAAATCAGGATGGGGTGGGGGACGTGCCCTACGAACCCAACGACAATGTTGACCGGTTGCTGTGGAAATACCCGGAAGCCAGGATCCTGATGTTCAGCCCGGCGGTCGATACCCTGCGCTGGGTTCAGGATGCTTTCCCCGTGGTCAAGTCCCCCGGCGTTTCTGACTCCCATCCCTTGATGCACCTCCCCACCGATTTGCGACCGGAGAGCCGATGAGCTGTTTTCGTCTTGAAAATGTGAGTTTCCGGTACGATAAAAAACCGGTATTGACGGGTATCGATCTGCGCCTGGAGTCGGGCGAGATTCTGGGCCTGTTTGGTCACAACGGGGCCGGCAAGACCACGTCCATCAAACTGATTCTCGGGCTGATGCAGCCGACCCAGGGGACCGTTTCGGTCCTGGACGGGCATGCGGGGGATCCGGAGGTGGCCCAATTCATCGGGTATCTGCCGGAGAACGTCATGTTCTACCCGCAGCTTACGGGCCGCGAGATCCTCAGCCACTTTGCCCGTCTGAAGGGGGCGTCGCCCGGACAGGTTCCTGAGTTGCTCAACCAGGTGGGGCTGGCCGATGCCATGGATGCCCGCACCAAGACCTATTCCAAGGGCATGCGCCAGCGACTCGGTCTCGCCCAGGCGCTGCTGGGGAAACCGAAGTTGCTGATGCTCGATGAGCCCACCGTGGGCCTGGACCCGGTGGCAACGGCAGACCTTTACCGACTGCTGCGGAAGCTGCGTGACGAAGGCACCGGCATCGTGCTCTGCTCCCACGTGTTGCCCGGTGTTGAACCCTATATCGACCGCGCAGCCATTCTCACCGACGGTGCCTTGCAGGCGGTCGGAGACCTGTCGGCACTGAGGCGGCAGGCCAACATGCCGGTCACCCTGTCACTGGATCCGGCGAACAGCATTTCGGCCCTGGAGAAGGTGATCGATGGCGCCTCTTCGAGCAATGGCCTGATGATCAAGACCGATAACGGCCGCTTGCGGGTGGACGTGCAACCGAGCGAGAAAATGCCGCTGTTACGGGCAGTGATGGCCTCCGGGGAAGTGGCGGATATCAGTATCCACCAACCCAGCCTGGAGGATATCTACGTGCACTTCATCGGCTCTGGCGGCCTGGCCCACCGCGGAGGCAGTCAATGAACAGCATCTGGACCATTGCCCGCAAGGAACTCAGCGACAGTCTGCGTAACCGCTGGCTGCTGGCCATTTCCCTGGTGTTTGCGACGCTGGCCCTGGGCATCGCCTGGTTCGGCGCCGCTGCCTCCGGGCAGGTTGGCTACGCATCCACCCCGGCGACCATCGCCAGCCTGGCCAGCCTGGGGATTTTCCTGATCCCGCTGATCGCACTGTTACTGGCCTACGACGCCATCGTTGGTGAGGAAGAGGGCGGTACCCTGTTGTTGCTGATGACCTATCCCCTCAGTCGCAGCCAGTTGCTGTTTGGAAAATTTCTCGGCCATGGTCTGACCCTGGCCCTTGCCACCTTCATTGGCTTCGGAGTGGCCGGTATCGCCATTGCCCTTCTGGTGGAGGACGTTGGCATTGCCGGTCTGGCGGTCGCCATGTTCCGGTTTATTGCTTCCACGATCCTGCTGGGCTGGGGCTTTATTGCGCTGGCGTACCTGGTCAGCGTCCGGGTCAGCGAGAAACCGGTGGCGGCCGGCCTGGCTCTGGCAATCTGGTTTTTCTTCGTGCTCGTCTTCGACCTCGCGCTGCTCGGCACACTGGTGGCGAGTCAGGGCCAGTTCAGCTCCGAGCTGTTGCCATGGGTGTTGATGCTCAATCCGACCGACATCTATCGCCTGCTGAATATCGTGGCCTTCAGCGATAGCGCCGAACTGAACGGAGTTCTCAGTCTTGGCGCCGAACTGCCAATCGGGGCCGCCGGGCTCTGGTTTGGTCTGGTGCTCTGGTTTACTGTTCCCCTGACCGGGGCCATGTTCCTGTTTCGAAATCGCCGTATCTGACTGGAGCTCTATTGATGTATTGCACCAACCAATATCTGCGCTTGGGATTCCTGATCCTGACGACCTTTCTTTTTTCCGCCTGCGGAAACAACGGGGAGCAGGCCGATGCCAGGCCCCAGCCGGTGCACTTTGCCTCCGGCGACGAATGCCACGTCTGTGGCATGGTGATCGAAGGATTCCCGGGTCCGAAAGGCGAGGCCATTACCGAGAAAGACCAGCGCGTGCGCAAGTTCTGCTCAACCCGCGATATGTTTGCCTGGTTGCTCCAGCCGGAAAACGCCAGCCGTGGCCACACACTCTATGTCCACGATATGGCCCAGACCGACTGGCAAAATCCGGATGATGCTGCCCTGATTGATGCCCGGAAAGCGTTCTATGTGGTTGGCTCGGATCAGGATGGTGCCATGGGCCCGACCCTGGCCTCCTTCGCCGATGAATCGGGGGCCGAGGCCTTCAGGAAACAATACGGTGGACAGGTGCTCGCCTATGAGGAGATCACCATGGAACAGGTGAACACCGACATGCCCATGGGGGATATGCACGATTTTGGCGACATGGCGAGCCCGGCAACGGAGCAGTGAACGCCCCCGTCTTTCGGCGGACGGTCAACCGCCGGTCATGTTCATGAACCGCAGGATCTGTACGTCGCCCTCACTGGAAAAGTGATGGCGCTCCGGCTTCAGGTCCATGGCGTTGATGATGGTCTGCCGGAGCTTGTCGTCGGTGACCGGATTGCCTCGCAGAACACGACGCAAGTCTACCGAGTGCTCGTTGCCGAGGCAGAGGAGCAACCGGCCTTCCACGGTGACCCGCACCCGGTTGCAGGTGGAGCAGAAGTTGTGGGAGTGCGGGGAAATAAAGCCCACCCGGATCGGGCTGTCCGGCATCCGGTAGTAGCGCGCCGGGCCTCCGGAATCTTCGGTGGCGGGCACCAGGTCATGGTGCTGGCGGATAATGCGTTGGACTTCGTCACTGGTGCACAGGGCCAGTCCCCGATCATGCTCGGAAATCTCGCCCAGAGGCATCTCTTCGATGAAGCTGATGTCCACCTGTTTCTTGCGAGCGAACTCAATCAGCTCCGGAATTTCCTCGTCATTACGACCCTTCATCACCACCGTGTTGAGCTTGATGCCCCGGAAGCCGGCTTCTCGGGCCGCATCGATACCATCAAGTACCCGGTTAAGATTCCCGGTACGGGTGATGTTCCGGAATTTCTCGGCGTCCAGCGAGTCGAGGCTGATGTTGAGCCGATGCATGCCCGCTTTGCGTAACGGCTCCGCCATGGTCGACAACTGGCTGCCGTTGGTGGTCATGGCAAAATCGCGAAGGCCATAGGTTCCGACCTCCTTGACCAGTTCGAGGATGTCTTTGCGAACCAGCGGTTCGCCCCCGGTCAGGCGAATTTTTTCGGTCCCGAGCGCAACGAAGTTGCGGGCAACCCGCGCAATTTCTTCCAGAGTCAGAACCTGCTGGCGGGGGAGGAAGGTCATGTCCTCGGCCATACAATACACGCAGCGAAAATCACACCGGTCGGTGACGGACAGACGCACATAGTTTACCGTGCGGCCAAATCGGTCTGTCAGAGTACTTTGCGGCATTGAGTCGCTTCCTGTTACTGCGTGCTTTTCGATCAAGTATAGACGCAGTATCGCAAATAAGTGTAACGAATCCGATACCCCGCGAGGGGTAACCCTCCGGCGCCCTCCATGGCACCGGGCGGGTCCTATTCAAGCGCGCGCGGGTTCCTGCTCCGGGGCCTTGTCGTCTTCGGCGGTCGTCAGGTTGGGGAAGAACAGGGCTATTACCACCTGCCAACCGACGGCGAGAGCGCCGACGATAAACACCACATCGCCGATGGTACGCACCCACCGCAGAAACTGCAGTATGTCACTTTGCATAAAGGCTTCACTGCGTGCATACCACAGGCCCTCACTGGCGCTGGCGAAGAACTGGATCAGGCCGACTGGCAACAGGCTGGTAAACAGCATCAGCACCAAGCCGAGATTCAATCCCCAGAATCCCACCTTCATCAGTCGCTCATTGAAGATCACCCGTGGCCGGAGGTAGCGCAGGATCAGCAGGGTGAAGCCCAGCGCCAGGAACCCATAGACGCCAAACAGGGCGGCATGGGCGTGGGTGGGTGTGGTGTTCAGGCCCTGAATGTAATAGAGCGCAACCGGCGGGTTGATCATGAAGCCAAGTACGCCGGCTCCGAGCATGTTCCAGAAGGCCACCGCAACAAAGAACACCAGGGGCCACCGGACATTCTCCATCCACGGGGCCCTGGACTTCAGGCGCCAGTTTTCCCAGGCCTCATAGCCCAGTACCACCAGCGGGACCACTTCCAGGGCGCTGAAGGTGGCGCCGACGGCCATCACTGGCGTTGTGGTGCCGGCGAAGTACAGGTGGTGGAAGGTGCCCGGCACACCGCCGAGCATGAACAGACTCGCCGAGGCCAGGCTGGCGGATGTGGCCACGGTTCTGGAGACCAGCCCCATGCTGCAGAAGATGAACGCCAGGGCGGTGGTGGCGAATACCTCAAAGAAGCCTTCGACCCACAGGTGCACGATCCACCAGCGCCAGTACTCCATGATCGAAATGTGGGTTCGCTCGCCGTAGAAGAACCCGGCACCGTAGAACAAACCGATGGCCACCACGGAGGCGGTAAGCAGGGCCAGCAGGTTCTTGTCGCCGGGTTGTCTCAATGCCGGAACGATGCCGCGCAGCATCAGCACCAGCCAGAAAGCGATGCCAGTGAACTTGCCAATCTGCCAGAGACGGCCGAGATCGACAAACTCATAGCCCTGGTGGCCCAGCCAGAAGCTCAGGTGCTCGGGCATGATCTGGGCAATCGCAAGATAATTGCCGGTAAAGGAGCCGGCCACCACAATCACCAGGGCCCAGAACAGGACATCGACGCCGAGTTTCTGGTACTTCGGGTCTCGGCCGCCGTTGATGATTGGTGCCAGGAACAGGCCGGCCGCCAAAAAGCCCGTCGCAATCCAGAACAGGGCTGCCTGGATGTGCCAGGTGCGGACCAGGGAATAGGGGAACCACTCGGAAACATTGATGCCGTAGAAGCTCTGCCCCTCGACGGTGTAGTGCGCGGTGAAACCGCCCAACATCACCTGGAAGCCAAACAGCGCGACCACCAGGAACAGGTATTTTCCGAGCGCCTTCTGGGAGGCTGTCAGGGCGAAGTTGGTCAGTGGATCCCGAACCGGCGCGGCCGGTTCTTCCTCGTCGTGTTTGCGCAGGAATGCCCAGGCCCAGACCAGGCCACCGACACCGGCTATCAGCAACACGACACTGACGATGGACCAGATCACGTTTTCCGGAGTGGGTTTGTTATCGATCAGGGGTTCGTGGGGCCAATTATTGGTATAGGTGGCGTCGCTGCCGGGTCGTTGGGTAGCGGCAGCCCACGCAGTCCAGAAGAAGAACTCGGTCATCCGTTCCCGACGTTCCGCGCTCGGCAGGGTGTTTTCCTTCATTGCGTAGTTTTCCCGGGTGGAGCGGAGATCCGGGGCATCGCTGAACAGGCGGCTGTAGTAGTCGGCGGTGTCGGCAATGGCCCGGGTTCGGCGCTCGGACAGGGTCAGGATGCCTGTCTCCGAATTGTAGGTATTGGTGCGGTACTCGGTTTTCAGATCGTACTGCAGGGCGTTTTGCTGTTGGCCGTTCAGATCCTCGTAGGGCATGCCGAACTCTTCCTCGGCCGCGAGGTCCAGCCAGGCCAGCAACTCCCGGTGCAGCCAGTCGGCCGTCCAGTCAGGCGCCTGGTAGGCGCCGTGGCCCCAGATCGAACCCAGTTGCATGCCGCCCACAGATTGCCAGGCGGTCTGGCCATCGAGGATGGTTTCCTCCGTCATCAGGGGGGCACCGCCGGCACTGACGACCTCGTCAGGAATGGGCGGCGCGGAACGGTAGACTTCAGTGCCGAAGTAACCGAGCAGAGCGAAGGTCAGGGCAAGGATGGCGATCAGGATCAACCAGAGTCTGCGGTAGTTAGCCAATGGAAGCGCCTCCCATCGAGAGGGTTGCGGGATTTTGTAGCCCGTCACGCGGGTCGGCAAGTCGGTGAATGTCTGCGGCTATCTGATTCGCGTCGAGCCCTTTGGTGTGGCCGCAGAAGTTCAGCATGCGCTGATGCAGGATGCGCGTTGCACCGGGAAAGTCTCGAGCCATCTGGCCTAAGGGCAATAAGGGAAGGTTCATGTCATGTCTCCTCTTTCAAAGATGTAAATACAATACATCTTAATGTCAGAATACTCACATGAGATAAATCAATTCTGGCTGGCAGTGTTGATGGGAAACAAAGGAGTTGGAGGGGCTGAATTTCTGGTTGCAGTCCGTAGGCAACTTTCCTATATTAAAAAATACATTTTAGATACATGTATAGGTGGCGAAGTGGAGCGATGGCTGGCGTTTTCAAATCATGCACTGGTCTGGTCAGCCGTGGGGCTGGTTCTGACCATTCTTCTGGCTTACCCGTTTGCCCACGCAGTGTCGTTGCCATGGCAAATCCTCGCGCACATCGGAACCCTCTTGTTTGCCGTGGGTATCAAGATCGCCTACGTCGCCCGGCTGGCTTGCCTGAGTCGTCTCGGAAGACCTGTTCATTGAATCCCGGTAAACTGAATGCAGATATGAACATCTCAGGGGGCGTTGCAATGCGTGAGTGTTCCGGGAAAACCGGATTTCGCATTCTTTCGTATATTGCGTTAGGTCTGGGGGCAATCGGGGTAGTGCTTCCCCTTCTTCCGACAACGCCGTTTGTGCTTCTGGCGGCTTTTTTCGCCAGTAAGGGCTCTCCGGCGTTTGCCCGATGGCTGGAAGAGCATCCCCGTTTTGGGCGTGTGATCGCAGATTGGCGCCGAAACCGGGCGGTGCCAGCCAAGGCCAAGGGTCTGGCGTGCGTCATGATGGCGTTGAGCTGGGGGGTACTTTTTGCCCTCGGTACGTCAATGATTATCCTGGCGCTGGCCGCTGGTGCGATGGTCTGTTCAGCGTGCTACCTGCTGACAAGACCTTCCTTTTAACGGAAACACTGGAGTACTGAATGCACATCACCCGTTACACTGACTATTCACTGCGCGTGCTGATCTATCTGGCGGTGCAGGGTGATCGCCTGGCGACCATTCAGGAAATTGCCGAGAGTTACGACATTTCCAGAAATCATCTGATGAAAGTGGTTCATCAGCTCAATAAGAAGGGCTACATCGAGACGGTTCGCGGCAAGAAGGGCGGCATGCGGCTTCACATGCCGGCACGTGACATCAGTATCGGGATTCTGGTGCGGGAGACCGAGCAGGACCTCAACATGGTGGAATGTTTCTCGTCGAAGAACGGATGCCGGATCGCTCCGGTTTGTGGCCTCAAATCCATGTTCGGTGAGGCGCTGCACGCGTTTCTCAAGGTGCTGGATAACTACACCCTGGCCGATGTGATCCAGGATCAGCATCGGCCACAGTTGTTGAGGTTGCTTCAGGTCGCCTGACCCATCGTCAGGGCGGGTACCCTGGCGCGTAGCCGGTCCGGCAGGGAGAAGGCAAAGATGCGTTTCAGCACGGTGCCGTACTGTCGGGCAAAGCTGCCCGTGTTATACGGGATGCCATGCTTCCTGCACACCGCCTGCACCTGTTCCGAGATCTCCGGATAGCGATGGGCCGGCAGGTCCGGAAAAACGTGGTGCTCGATCTGGTAACTGAGGTGACCGCTCAGCAGATGCACCCACTTGCCGCCGGTGAAGTTTGACGAACCGGTAAGCTGGCGCAAGTACCAATGGCCCTTGCTCTCGCCTTCACACTCGGCTTCCGTAAAGGTCTCGGCATCCTGTGTGAAATGCCCGCAGAAAATCACCGTGGATGACCACAGGTTCCGGATGAGGTTCGCGCCGAGGTTTCCTGCCAGCACGACCGGTGCCACCGGGAAGGTGATCAACGGGAAGAACAGGTAGTCCTTGAACGCCTGCCGGCCACCTTTGCGGAAGAAGTCCTTCAGGAACGGCAGCTTGTCGCGCAGGCGGATCTCGCCGCGGCGAATGCGCTCGCTTTCCAGCTCGTGCAGGCCTACCCCCCACTGGAAGAACACGCTCAGCAGGATGTAGTTGATGAACTGGAGCGTATGCTGGGGCTTCCACTTGTCGTCGTCGCTGAGGCGCAGCAGTGCGTAACCGTAGTCGCGGTCCTTGCCAATGATGTTGGTGTAGGTGTGGTGCTCGTAGTTGTGGGTCCTGCGCCAGGACTCGCCGGTGCAGACGGTGTCCCATTCGTAGGTCTGGGAATGCAGGCCCGGATCGTTCATCCAGTCATACTGCCCATGCATCACGTTGTGGCCGATCTCCATGTTCTCGATGATCTTGGAGATCCCGAGGGCGGCGGTGGCAGCCACGAACACCGGCGGAATGAAGCCAAAGGGCATCATGACCCGGCCACCCACTTCCAGGGTACGGTGCAGACGAACGATGCGGCGGATGTACTGGGCGTCGCGCTCGCCGAGATCCGCAACCACCGCGTCCCGGATGACATTGAGATCCCTTTCCAGTTCACTGAGCTGTGCTTCGGTCATCGTTTTCATGGTCTTACTCCTTGCGGTGCGTCAGTGCACCGCGTCGCAATTCGATAATGGATTAAACGTCGATGGACACCGGGCCCTGGGGCACGGAGATACAGAGCTGGACGTTCTCCTCGCCGGGACCGGATGCCTGGCCCGTCAGGCGGTTGATGACGGTGCCGCTGGTCTTCCGGCAACTGCACTGGTGGCAGATGCCCATGCGGCAGCCATATTGGGGAGTCAGGCCGGCGGCTTCGGCGATTTCCAGGAGGTTGGCGTCGCCCTCTGACCCCACCTCAATGTTGCTGTGGCTGAACTGGACCTGTCCGCCCAGGGCTTGATGCTCGAGGTTTGCCCGGGGCGCGGAAAAGTAGGTGCAGTGAATGTCGCGCTCCCGGACGCCTCGGCTCTGGAGTAGCTCTTCTGCCAGGTCCATCAGGCCTTTCGGGCCGCACAGGAAAATCTGACGGCCGTTGAGTCCCGGAACCGTGCCCAGATCCCCATCCGACAGGTACCGGGGGGAAGCCCCGTCATGGGTCGGGATAATGCTCAGGGTCAAAGCGGGATAGCGGGCAGCCAGTGCCTCAAGCTTTTCGCCGGCAATGACGTCCTCAGACGTGCGTACGTAATAGAGCAGGCTGACCGGTGCCCGGTAGTCCTGCGCCGCCATGGTTTCAAGCTGACTCAGAACCGGTGTGATACCGCTGCCGCCGGCAATGAACAGGACCGGCGTGGCCACTTCGGGTATCAGGAAGTCGCCGAAGGCTTCGCCGAGGCCCAGGACGGCTCCGACCTCCAGGTGATCGTGCAACCAGTTGGTCACCAGGCCGCCCGGCAATCGTTTGATGGTCAGGGTGATCAGACCCTGACTCTGCCAGAGGATCGGCGAGCTGGAGAGGCTGAAGGTACGGTTTCGACGGGTGCCATCGATGTCGACACAGATGTTCACATGCTGTCCTGCCTCGAAGCCCTGCCAGCGGCGCGCCGGTTTCAGGACGAAGGTCTTGGTGTCTGACGTTTCCTGAAGGGTCTGCACTACCCGTGCCGGTGTGTACTGTTGTACCCACATCGGGTTAACACGCTCCAGCAGCGGATCAAAAAAAGCAGCGGGATCTTCCCGGTTAAACAGCTGCTTGCCGAGCCACTGGAGTGCCTTGCTCTGGTTCTGTCTCGCTAACATTGGAATTCTCCATGGTGCAATCTGTACGCGTGTGTACAGTTGTTCACTAATGTGTACGACTGTACACAGCGAATCCGGGTATCACAATGGGGTGTGTAGAACTGGCGCAAAATGACAAGCATTTGGTACTTTAATTTTTTCGGATGTGTACACTTGTTGTCGGAGTTCAACAGCAATCGGTATGAGCAGGCCATGGCGGAAAAACAACGCAGAAAGCCGGGTGAAACGCGCGAAAAACTCATGGGTGCGGCGCTGACCCTGGTGGGCAAGGGGCGGCATTTTGCCAGTCTGGGAATACGGGAGGTAACCCGGCAGGCGGGTGTGGTACCAACCTCCTTCTATCGACACTTCCGCAACATGGACGATCTCGGGCTGCAGCTGGTGGATGAGCTGGGCCTGGTCTTGCGCCGCATGATGCGGGAGGCCAGGGGGCACGTTTTACAGGCGGATAAACTGATTGAGGAATCGGTGGATATCTTCATCAGCCATGCCCGGGCCAACCGCAGTTTCTTCCTGTTCATGGCGCAGGGGCTGGCTGGCGAGAGTCGGGCTGTACAGGATGGCATTCGAAGCGAGATGCGATTCTTTGCCAGCGAACTGGCGAACGACCTGCGGCGGTTAAGGCTGGTTGACCACCTCAGCGACGGGGATCTGGACATGACTTGTGATCTGGTGGTTCGCAGCGTGGCGTTCAGCCTGACGGACCTGCTGGGGGTGGCCGAAGACGACGACTACCAGATTGACCAGATCCGGAAGCGGACGATCCGCTTCCTTCAACTGATCTTTGTGGGTGCTGCTCACTGGCAAAGCGGCAAGCGCTAACCCTTCTTGCGTGACGTGCTCGCAGCCTTCCTGGGTTTGGGTGGAATCACCAGGGCTTCCAGTTCATCCAGCGCCTCTCCCGTGTAGACCGCCAGTTTCTGCATGCTGGGCAGAGTGTCCCGGCAACCCGTGTAACCGAAATTCAACGAACCGTCATAACTCAGGCAGGTGATGTTCAGAGCGCCGCCGTGGGCAATCAGCGACACCGGATACATCGCCTCAAGCTTGGCGCCCTCGAGGTAAAGGGTGCGTTGCGGGCCTGGAACGTTGGAGATGGTGACGTTGAACACCGGGCGCATCCGGCCGCCGAGCCCGGACATCAGCTGCAGGATGTAGGGCGACATCAGCAGCATGGTGTATTGGGTCAGGGCGCTTTTCGGCAGCTTCTGCAGGTGCTCCTTGGCGCGACGGGTGGAGGACTTGATTTCCTGCAACCGGTTCAGCGGGTCCGGCTCATCGGTTGCCAGCGAGGCGATCATGAAACTGATCTGGGTGCCCGTGCCCTGATCGTCGGACGGACGAATGTTGACCGGAATGCCGGCCGTCATCGCGGTGTCCGGCAGGTCGTCCTGCTCCAGCAGGAAACGACGCAGCGCGGTGCCACACAGGTACAACACGATATCGTTCAGGGACGCCCCGGTTTCGGTTGCCAGCTTCTTGATGCGATCCAGTTGGTAGTGCTGGGTCGCGAAACGGCGCTGCCCGGTCACCCGGTGATTGATCTTGGAAACCGGCCCCATGAACGGAGCCGTCAGCCCGTCCTCCGGGTGTCGCACAGAGTGCAGCAGGCGGTTGCCGGCCTGCCAGAGCCTCGGGGCCATGTCGGCCTGCAGCTTCAGGGCGTCCATCGCCTGGGACACGGCCGCCGGAATGCTGGCTTCGGTATCGGTCTTGCTGCCGCGCCGGCGTTCCGGTTTGACCGACCAGGGTGGCGGCATGTTGCGTTTGTCGGGGTCGGTGGTCAGCACCCGCTGCATCAGCCGGACCCCGCTGATGCCATCAATCATCGAGTGATGCATCTTGGTGTAGAGGGCGAAGCGGTTGTTCTCCAGCCCTTCGATAACGTGGCATTCCCAGAGTGGCCGGGCGAAGTCCAGCGGGTTGGAATGCAGCCGCGACACCAGGATGCCCAGCTCACGCTCGCCGCCGGGGCGGGGCAGGGCGGAATGGCGAACGTGGTAATCCAGGTCAATGGTCTTGTCGACCTTCCAGGCCGGTGCCACCAGGCGTCCAAGGAATCCGGACCAGGCCAGTTTCAGGTTCCAGGGGGGGGCCACGTCGCCGGTTTCTTTCATCCGGGTGACGAGATCGCGTAAAAAGGTTTCGGGAGCGCCTTCCGGCAGCGAGAAAATCTGCAGGTTTCCGACGTGCATCGGGGTGTCTTCAGACTCCACCGCCAGCCATGAGGCATCCAATGTTCCCAGGCGTTTCATTCCTTGTTCTACTCCACGGGTGTAAGGGATTTTTTACTTGTTAGCTGCAAGTATACTGACAACCAGGCCTGTTCACGATGTTACCGTCCGAAAAGTTCCGTCTTTTGCGACATTTAACGCCTTTACCCGGAGGCCTCCCGTCAGACTTCCGTTGAGTGTTCACCCCGGCCGTTAATGGCTATGCTTTGATTTTAACCGGTATCTGTCGGCGGAGCCCTCGCGATGCAGTTTCTAAACGGAATAACGCTGTTGCTGGTGTACCAGTTGGTCGGCGAGGTCACCGTGCGCCTGGCCGGGGTGCCCATACCCGGGCCGGTGCTGGGGATGGTGATGCTGTTCATTACCCTGTGGATTCGTGGTCAGGCGCCGGAGTCCGTCGAGCAGGCATCGTCGGCCCTCCTGTCCCATTTGTCCTTGCTGTTTGTCCCGGCCGGGGTCGGCATGATGGCGCACTTTAACCGGATCGCGGATGAGTGGATTCCCATCACGTTCGCCTTGCTGCTGAGCACGGTGATCACCATGGTGGCGACAGCGCTGATCATGCAGCTGACGACCCGTTGGCTGGTGAAGCCCGGCGCAGCCACAGAGGAGCAGGGCCATGAATGAGCCGGGACTGCGGGATATCTGGGTCTACCTTTCGACCTCTCCTTTGCTGGGGCTGACCATCACCCTGGTCGCCTATGGCCTGGCGTACCGCCTGTACCTGCGCGCCGATTCCAATCCGCTGGCCAACCCGGTGGTCACCTCCGTGGCCATGCTGATCGGACTGCTTCTGCTGACGGGAACCTCGTACAGCGATTACTTCGAGGGCGGCCAGTTTGTCCATTTCCTGCTGGGGCCGGCCACGGTTGCCCTGGCTGTGCCCCTGTACCAGCAGTTCTCCCGACTCCGGCAACTCTGGCTACCGGTGACCATTTCGCTGGTGTGCGGGGTACTGATTGCCGCGGGCAGTTCAATCGGGCTCGCCTGGATGCTGGGCGGCTCGACGGAGATCCAGATGTCGCTGGCGCCCAAGTCCGCGACGGCACCGGTGGCCATGGGTATTTCCGAAAAGATTGGCGGGTTGCCGTCGCTGACCGCCGTACTGGTTGTGATTACCGGCATCACCGGCGCGGTGCTGGGCACCAAGCTGTTCGAATGGATCCGGGTGAAAGACGATACCGCGAAGGGCATCGCCATGGGGGTGGCTGCCCACGGCATTGGCACCGCCCGGGCCTTTCAGGTCAGTTCCCAGATGGGCGCGTTCTCGGGACTGGCCATGGCGCTGTCCGCCTTTGCAACCGCCCTCATCGTGCCCTGGCTGGTGGACTGGATGCAGGCGCTGTTCTGATCAGTCGCGTTTCCGTTGCCGAAAGACCGTGCCCCCGCCACCGGCGTTCAGTTGCTGGATGACCGTTGGAGAGCCCTCGTCATCCAGTCGCACATCCCCGATCCCCGACTGATTCCACAGGCGCTCGCCGGCGTCCCGGCCTTTCGGCAGCCTCGGCGAGATCCGCATGCGCCGCCGTTGAGTGAACCAGTTCAAGGGCGACCAGGGTGCGAATAACCAGCGGTTGAGGCGGTCCAGCCACTCCAGAAGGGCGTTGGGAAATTCGTTCTTGATACCGCTGCTGGTGATCTGCCAGACCTGTGGGGAATGGTGTTGGTGGCGGAGCGTGACATCGTAGGCAAAGGAATAGTGCACATCCCCGGAAAGAATCACGAAATGCCGGGGTGTCCGGGGGTGGCGGAAAATGTTGAGCAGTACGCTGGCGGCGCCCCGGTGGGCCATCCAGTTTTCAGCATCCACCAGCAATGGTTTGCCGAAGAACGTAAACACGCTCTGGATCAGCTCGATGAGCTTCACGCCAAACATCGGGGCGGCCGACACCACAACGACGGCCTGCTCGCCGATGATTTCCTGCTGGAAATCGGTCAGTGATTCCCAATCCATAAGTCCCGAGGGATGACTGCGCCGCCTCTCGCTTCGCCAGCGATGGGTTCGCGTGTCCAGGACAACCAACCGGGGCGACGTCGGCAAACTGTAGTGCCAGTGGCGAAAGTGGAACAGTTGGTCGATCAGGTCGTCCTGGGTGGCCTTGTCCAGCTCGTACCGTTCGTTGTTGACATCGAACAGCGTCACGCAATCGCCGATGAGTGTGCGGAACTGTTCAGGCTGATTGCCCCAGCCCTGGCACAACAGGTAACCCAGCAGGGCATTACCGATGATGCGCCGTGAAAACGGATGTTCGTAGGCCGTGGTCTCCCACAGGGCCGAGAGATTCCAGTCGTCGGTCACATCGTGATCGTCAAAGATCATGTAGACCGGTACGTTGGCCAGGGCGCGACTGGCCCGGGGAAGGCCGCGACGGAAGTCGTCCAGGATAGCCTGTTCACGCCGGTAACGGGCCAGCTCGTCCGGATCATTGACCGGCTCGGCGGCGGTGACAAGCGCCCAGGGTTCCGGTGACCACACCAGCAGGTACATGGCCATTATCTCGGCGAAGGAAATCAGATGATTACCGGCGCTGGCGGTGGTGAATACCGGCTTTCGCACCCCGCCAAAAAAGCGCTCGGTCAGGGCCTCATTGAATTCCGATTCCGGGAGCAGTTCATCCCGGTGATAGTAGGCATTGGCAACCGACGTCAGTTCACGGCTGTGGCTGAGGGAGGCGCCTTCGAGTGTTTCCTGGTAGAGGCCAAGTTGATGGATGACGCATTGAATGGCGTGCAGCATCGGGCCCGCCACATCGTCGGCGTAGATCTGGTCGCCGGTCATCAGTAAAAGTGACGGGACGTCTTCCAGTCGCCCGGCGTTGTGCAACTCATCGTCAACCCGGATCAGACCGTCGGTCGCGGGATGGTGGGGACGACGGCAGGAGCCGTGGAGGATGCGGTCCAGTTTCGATTTCAGGGTGAAGCCGGGGCGCTCACGGCGCTCAGGGCAGAGGTGGGGCGCCCAATCCCGGATCCATTCCGGTGTCTCGCCCGGGCTGCGCGCCAATCCCAGGTCGTAGTCGAGGCGGGTGTCCCGGGGCAGGGGCGAGTCCGTCGTGATCGTCAGGAGGTTGAGCCAGGCGCGGGTTCCTACCCTGAGCCGGATCAGTTCATCGTCGGTCACCGGGCGGTCGATCAGGCAGTCTTCGCCGTCCATGACCCGGACGACAAAGTTTGCTTTCACGCTGGTGGCGAGCCATAGGACCAGTACATCTGGAGCACAGTGGCGCAGGATCGGGCCGGCGAGGGCCGGTCCCAAGGAGCCCGTTGGTTCCAGGTCAGTCCTCCTCGAGTTCCCTGGGTGGGCAGTGATACTCCTCGACCATGGTGCCTTCGTCGACGCTTTCCAGGTGCACGTCAAAGCCCCACAGGCGGTGGACGTGCCGCAATACCTCCTCGGTTTCATCGCCAAGGGGCACCCGGTCGACGGGGATGTGGCGCAGGGTCAGTGAACGGTCGCCCCGAACATTCACGTTCCACACCTGGATGTTGGGCTCCCGGTAACTGAGGTTGTACTGCCGCGCCAGTTTTTCCCGGAGGATCCGGTAACCGGGGTCATCATGGATCGCGGTAACCCGGTACACATCCTCCAGATCGTCGTTCTGGATGGCAAACAGTTTCAGATCCCGCATGACCTTCGGCGACAGGAACTGCTGGATGAAGCTCTCATCCTTGAAGTTCTTCATGGCGAAATGCACGGTTTCCAGCCAGTCGGAACCGGCAATGTCCGGGAACCACTGTCGGTCCTCGTCGGTGGGATGCTCACAGATGCGGCGCAGGTCCGTGAAAATCGAGAACCCCAGCGTGTAAGGGTTCAACCCGGAATACCAGGGGCTGTTGAACGGGGGCTGATAGACCACCGCAGTATGGCTCTGCAGGAATTCCAGCATGAAGCCGTCGTTGACCAGCCCCTTCTCGTACATCCGGTGGGTCAGTGTGTAGTGCCAGAAGGTGGCCCAGCCTTCGTTCATCACCTGGGTCTGTCTCTGCGGGTAGAAGTACTGGCCCAGCTTGCGCACGATGCGCACGATCTCCCGCTGCCAGGTTTCCAGCAGGGGGGCGTTCTTCTCGATGAAATAGAGAATGTTTTCCTGCGGCTCTTCCGGGAACCGGCGCTGGCGCTTGACCGGATCATCGTCATCGTCGAGCCGGGGAATGGTACGCCACAGATCGTTGATCCGGCGTTGCTGGTACTCTTCGCGTTCCTGTTGCCGGCGCTGCTCCTCCACCGCCGAGATGGGGGCCGGGCGCTTGTAGCGGTCGACGCCGTAGTTCATCAGGGCGTGGCAGGAATCGAGGATCTGCTCCACCGCATCCACGCCATGACGCTCCTCGCACTCGGCCACGTAATGCCGGGCGAAGACCAGGTAGTCGATGATGGCACTGGCGTCGGTCCAGGTGCGGAACAGGTAGTTGCCTTTGAAGAAGGAGTTGTGACCGTAGCAGGCGTGGGCGATGACCAGCGCCTGCATGGGCAGGGTATTTTCCTCCATCAGGTAGGCGATGCAGGGATTGGAGTTGATGACGATTTCGTACGCCAGCCCCATCTGGCCCCGCTGGTAGCCTTTGGAGGTGCTCAGGAATTGCTTGCCGAAGGACCAGTGATGGTAGCCCACCGGCATGCCCACCGAACTGTACGCGTCCATCATCTGCTCGGCGCTGATGACCTCGATCTGGTTCGGATAGGTGTCGAGGCCGAACTCGGCCGCGCACTTGGCTATTTCGTCGTCGTATCGACGGATCAGATCAAAGGTCCACTCCGAACTGGTAGAGATGGGCTGGCGGTCCCCGGCGCCCCCTGTTTCGGGGGCATTGGGACGGTCCATCATATCAGTCATGCGGCTTTCCTCTCGAACAGCTGGCGGAAGACGGGATATATCTCACCCGGGTCGGCGATCTGTTGCATGGCAAAGCTCTGGGGGAAGCGCTCCATGATCTTTTCGTACTCGTACCAGAGCATCTGGTGATCCTGGGGCGTAATCTCGATATAGGCGTAGTACTGCACCAGGGGCAGAAGGCTGTCGGCCAGAATCTTGCTGCACACGGGGGAATCGTCGTTCCAGTTGTCACCGTCTGAGGCCTGGGCGGCATAGATGTTCCACTCGGACGGCGGATACCGGGACTCAACGATCTTGTTCATCAGCTTCAGGGCACTGGACACGATGGTGCCGCCCGTCTCCCTGGAATAGAAGAACTCTTCCTCGTCGACTTCCTTGGCGCTGGTGTGATGGCGAATGAACACCACTTCGATCTTCTTGTAGTTCTTCTTCAGGAACAGGTAGAGCAGGATGAAGAAGCGCTTCGCGATGTCCTTGTGCATCTGGGTCATGGACCCGGAGACATCCATCAGGCAGAACATCACCGCGCTGGTCGCCGGTTGGGGGTGCTTCAGGTGTTGGCGGTAGCGCAGGTCAATCTCGTCGATAAACGGGATCCGCCGGACGTTCGCCTTCAGGCGGGCAATTTCTTCTTCCAGGACCTGAATCTGGTCCTCGTGGCTGAACGCAGGGTCCAGATCCTCGGGTGCCGATTTCAATTCGGCCAGTTGTGCCTCAAGTTCCCGGATCTTTTTCTTGCGGGCACCGCCAAGGCCGAGACGGCGCGCATGGGCGCCCCGGAGTGAGCGCACCACATCAAGCTTGGCCGGCACGCCCTGGGTGGTGAACCCGGATCGCACGTACTTGAAGGCATCGGTGTCCTTCAGTTTCTTGCGGGCAAGGTTGGGCAGTTCCAGATCGTCGAAGAGGAAATCCAGGAACTCCTCCTGGGTAATCTGGAAGGCAAACTCATCCATGCCCTCACCATCGGGGCTGGCCCTGCCCTGTCCCTGGCCGCCACCACCCCCACCGGGTGGTTTCGGGATGGTGTCTCCGGCCACAAACTCCTGGTTGCCCGGATGCACCACCTCACGACGCCCGCCCTGGCCGTGGTGGAAAATCGGTTCCTCGATGTCACGGGTTGGAATACTGACATTCTCCCCCCGCTCAATGTCCGTGATGGAGCGCCGCTGCACCGCGTCCGCCACCGCTTTCTTGATGTGGTGGCGATAGCGGCGCAGGAACCGTTCCCGGTTCACCGCGCTCTTGTTTTTCCCGTTCAGTCGCCGATCGACTACGTGGGTCATACCCATAGCATTACTCCAGTTCAGCGCTCGGTCGCTGACTTAGTGAGACTTACGAACCCTCAGGTACCACTCTGCGAGCAGGCGCACCTGTTTCTCCGTGTAGCCTCGATCGACCATGCGCTCGACGAACTGCTTGTGCTTCTTCTGATCTTCCTGGCTGGCTTTCGGGTTGAAAGAAATAACCGGCAGCAGATCTTCGGTGTTCGAGAACATCTTCTTCTCGATCACGCTGCGCAGTTTCTCGTAGCTGAGCCAGGACGGGTTGCGTCCCTGGTTGTTGGCTCGGGCGCGGAGCACGAAGTTGACCACCTCGTTCCGGAAGTCTTTCGGGTTGCTGATGCCCGCCGGCTTCTCGATTTTTTCCAGCTCATCGTTGATGGAGGAACGGTCGAGAATCTCGCCGGTTTCCGGATCCCGGTACTCTTGGTCCTGGATCCAGAAGTCCGCGTAGGTGACATACCGGTCGAACAGGTTCTGGCCATACTCGCTGTAGCTTTCCAGGTACGCGGTCTGGATTTCCTTGCCGATGAACTGCACGTAGTGCGGTGCCAGGAACTCCTTGATGAACCGCAGATACCGTTCCTGAACCTCGGCCGGGTATTGCTCCTGCTCGATCTGCTTTTCAATCACATACAGCAGGTGTACGGGGTTGGCCGCCACTTCTGCGGTGTCGAAGTTGAACACCTTGGACAGGATCTTGAACGCGAAGCGGGTGGAGAGACCGTCCATGCCTTCGTTCACGCCTGCCGCATCGCGGTACTCCTGAATGGATTTCGCCTTCGGGTCGGTGTCCTTGATGTTCTGGCCGTCGTAGACCCGCATTTTCGAGAAGATGCTGGAGTTCTCCGGTTCCTTGATACGGGACAGCACCGAGAATTGCGCCAGCATGTCCAGGGTATCCGGGGCGCAGGGTGCGCCGGCCAGGGAACTGTTCTTCAGCAGCTTCTTGTAGATCTCGATCTCTTCGGTCACTCGAACGCAGTAGGGCACCTTCACGATGTAAACACGGTCGAGGAAAGCCTCGTTGTGTTTGTTGTTGCGGAAGGTCTGCCACTCGGATTCGTTGGAGTGGGCGAGAATCACCCCGTCGAAGGGCACCGAGCCCATGCCTTCGGTGGTGTTGTAGTTGCCTTCCTGGGTTGCGGTCAGCAGCGGGTGCAGCACTTTGATCGGGGCTTTGAACATTTCCACGAATTCCAGCAGCCCCTGATTGGCTTTGCACAGACCGCCGCTGAAGCTGTAGGCATCGGGATCATCCTGGGAGAAATCTTCCAGCATCCGGATGTTGACCTTGCCCACCAGGGCCGAGATGTCCTGGTTGTTGTCATCGCCCGGCTCGGTCTTCGACACACCGATCTGGTCGAGTACCGATGGGTATTTCTTCACGACCCGGAACTGGCCGATGTCGCCTCCATACTCATGCAGCCGCTTGACCGCCCAGGGCGACATGATGTTTCTCAGGTACCGGGCCGGAATGCCGTATTCCTCTTCCAGAATCTGGGCGTCTTCGGCAGGGTCGAACAGCCCCAGCGGAGACTCGTTGACCGGTGATCCCTTGATGGCGTAGAACGGCACTTTCTGCATCAGGGACTTGAGTTTCTCGGCCAGGGACGATTTACCACCCCCCACCGGGCCAAGCAGATACAGAATCTGTTTCTTTTCTTCCAGTCCCTGGGCTGCGTGGCGGAAGAACGACACGATGTTCTCCACGGCATCTTCCATGCCGTAGAATTCAGAGAATTCCGGATAGCGTTTGATAACCTTGTTGGAAAAGATGCGTGACAGGCGGGAGTCACGAGAGGTATCGATGAGTTCGGGTTCGCCGATGGCAATTAACATTCTCTCAGCGGCCGAGGCGTAGGCCGTTGGGTCCTTTTTGCAGATCTCCAGGTATTCCTCCAGGCTGAATTCTTCCTCCTGGGTACTCTCATACCTATCTTTAAAGTGCTGCATGATGGTCATAGATAGCCCCTCGCTTGCTCTCTTATAGTCAGCTCTCAGTTCACGCAATGTCCCCGTTGCATCGGCTCCGCCTTTCCGGGCGGTCTGTTTAGTTATGGGTGGAAGGAATGGATACTTTCAAGCCGCCCGCAGATCTGGTTGCCGCGGCGGCCTGCATACTCTGAGCTTAGTTCACGGTCGAAAAATTGGACAGTGGGGAAGTGGTTAAGGTTCATTAAATTGTGTTACGGCGGGCGGGAGCTTGGCGGCTGGGGCGCGAGCAGGGTGACTTTGCAATCTCTTGTTGAAACTTGCTTTGCTCCGACAAACAAGAGGTTGCAAAGTCACCCGGCACACACTCCGATCGCGCTACATGCCGTAACGCAATTTGAAGGTTAACGCTTGGTGAGGCGGAATACGCTTTCTGTCGCGCCGGCCAGGCCTTTGCGTTTGGTGAAGGGGTGGTCCTTGGCCAGGGTGTTGGTAAGGATGTGCTCGATGTCGTAGTCGGCGCCATAGAGTTCCCGGACTTCGTCGTCGCTGACGTTGAACGGGGGACCTTTGATCTCGGTGTCGTAGTCGAGCGTGATCAGCAGGATCCGGGTGCCGTCCGGAATGATCGCCGTCAGGTGTTCCACGTAGCCTTTGCGCATGTGCGGGGGCAGGGCGATCAATGCGGCCCGGTCGTAGACCAGGCGAATGTGTTTCAGGTCGTCCGGCACCAGCTGAAAGAAGTCACCGCACCAAAGCTCAAGATCGTCGTGTTTGAAGGTGGTGAAGGGTTCGCCGGGATGCACGTTGGCCTTTTCGCCGCCCTCCTCGAAGAAGTCCTTGCAGGCAACGTCACTGAGTTCAACGCCGATGACCGGATGGCCCCGGTCGTGCAGCCACCACATGTCGTGGGCCTTGCCGCAAAGAGGAACGAAGACAGCGCTGGTGGCTTTGCCCGCCAGTTCCGGCCAGTGATCATAGAGATATTGGTTGACCGTACCCTCGTGAAAGCCGATTTCCTTCTTGGCCCAGCGTTCGTGCCAGAACTGATGTTCCATGGTTTTGCACTCCCTGATTTGGACGTTTGGTTCAGTCTACCCTAATCTTTGCCTGTCTTGATTCAGGAGAAAAGTATGAAAGCCGTATTCCTTGATGCCAACACGTTGGGCGATGACGTTGACCTGGCCCCGATCGAACGTATCACCGGCGACCTGGTGAAACATGGCAAAACGGCGCCGGGTGAGGTGGTCGAGCGCATCCGTGGCTTTGATACGGTGATCGTCAACAAGGTGGTCCTGACCCGGGAGCATTTCGAAGCCTGTCCCGACCTCAATACCATTGCCGTGGTGGCAACCGGGGTGAACAACATTGATCAGGCCGGGGCAAAAGAACACGGTATCCGGGTGCTCAATGTCACCAACTACGGCCGGTCCACCGTCGCCCAGCACACCATGGCGCTGATCCTCGCACTGGCCACCCGGTTGCTGGATTATGATCGGGACGTTCGGGCCGGTCGCTGGGCAAAGAGTGACATGTTCTGCCTGATGGACCACCCGATCCTGGAACTGGAAGGTCGTACGCTGGGTGTGGTTGGCTATGGCGATCTAGGCCAGGGGGTGATCGAACGTGCCGAGGCCTTTGGCATGAAGGTGGTGCTTGGGGCGCGTCCCGGACAATCGGCCGGGGAGGTGGATGGCTACCCGAGACTGCCCATGGACGAGTTTCTGCAGACTGCCGATGTGGTATCACTGCACTGCCTGCTCACCGACGACACCCGGAACCTGATCGGGGAACGGGAACTGAAACTGATGAAAAACGATGCCCTGCTGATCAACACCAGCCGTGGCGGGCTGGTGGACGAGCAGGCGCTGGCCGATGCGCTTCGTGCCGGAGAGATCGGCGGTGCGGGATTCGACGTGCTGACCGAGGAACCGCCCCGTCATGGCAATCCGTTGCTGGCGGCGGATATTCCGAACCTGATCATCACACCACACTCGGCCTGGGCGAGTCGCGAAGCCAGGCAGCGCATTGTCGACATTACTGCGCGAAACCTCGCATCGGTCAGCTGAGTAACCCTGCAAAGAAAAGCCCCGGTGGGTGGCCGGGGCTTTGTCAGCGATCAGGCGGGGCTCAGAACGACCAGCCTACGCTGGCAGACGCGCCCACCTGGTACATTGCCAGGGTGATCGTCTGGTCGGCCGCCAGTGGGTTGGGCCCCGTCACTTCTTTTCGGGGTGAGTAAAAGGCCATGCCGGACACTTCCAGGTTGTTGCTGAAATGGTGGGTAAAGCCGCCGGTGAAGTGCCATTCCTGAATACCCGGCGCGAGGATGTTCAGAAGCACATCCTCATCGGAGACCGGATTTTCGCCGTAGCTGACGCCGGCGCGCCAGGCGTGGCTCCGGGTCTGTTGCCATTGCCAGCCCAGCTTGACGACGGTCATGTCATCCCAGCCGAACCCGGCACCCTCGTCCGCACCCAGGGGCGCCGTCATCAGGTTGGGCAGCAGCGGGTTGCCCACGCTGTCGATCTCGCTGTAGCGGATATGCTGTATGTCCAGTAGGAACCAGTGATCCTGGATGCCGGACCAGGCAAGACCTGCGTTGAACATCTGTGGAATGTCGAAGTCGCCCTGTCCGGCGAAGAGTCCACGGTACTTGTCGAACTCGTCCATCTTCAGGATGTTTCGCCAGCTTACGCCACCCCGTAGGCTATCGGTGATCTCGCCCTGCCAGCCGATCTGGTAGCCGTAACCCCAGGCATCGTCGTGGCCCCGGTTCGATACGGCACTGCCGTCGGACGAAAAGGCGGCGAAGCCCTGGAGGCCTTCCGCCTCGAAGCGTTGATAGGCGAAGACCGGCGAAATGCCAATGGCCTGGTTGTCGGAAAACTCCCAGGACCAGGTTGGGGCAATAAACAGTTGCTCCAGGTTCACACCAGTACGGCCACCATAGAAGGGACCGCCGTTGGCGCCGGGATAGTCCGTGTTCATGCCGCCGTTGGCAAACACGGAGACACCAAACGCCGTGTTCTCTGACAACGTCCGGTTGAAACCGAAATGGGGGATCGCGAACGCATCGCGGCTGCTTTCATAGGTGCCCGGCACCAGGGGGAACATATCGTTCTGGTTTGGGGTGCCGTCCACCGAGTACTCTCGCTTTGGCGAGAACACCTCGATGCCACCGTCCATTCGATTACCAATGAATGCCATGCCAGCCGGGTTGGTGGCGGCGGCGATACTGTCCTGGGACAGGGCGCTTCCGGCGCCGGCCATGCCTTTGTTGATGGTGCCGTATCCATGGCTGAAATAACCGTTGGTCGCGAACGCGGATGCGGGGATAAGGACCAGAGTCGCGGCTATTGCCAGTCTAGAGCGCATAAGTGAACACCTGTTCATAAAATACCGTCACATGTACGACGGTCTTTCTACAGGAGATTTTTTATAAATTGAAGTGATTAAAATCGATATGGTTATAGTTTTGATGTTTAGAGCTCGCAAAAGAGCCGGAATTGGCCATACTCTGTTGTGTCAGGTATCTACCTGATAACTTGTACAAAACTTTCTTAAAGCAGGGTGTTGAGTGGCTTCCTTCCAATTCAAAGAACGACTCCAGTCCGCGGAGGACTGGATCCTGGCGAACCCCAATCCGCCACAAAGCTGGCCCTGGACCTGGCTCTACAAGGCGGCTCGCTCGGCGTATGCCCTGGTCCGCGACGTTGTGAGCGGACAACTCACCCTGCACGCCATGAGCCTGGTCTACACCACGCTGCTCAGCATTGTGCCCCTGCTCGCCCTGAGTTTCTCGGTGCTGAAGGCGCTGGGCGTACACCAGCGCATTGAACCCTTCCTGTTTACATTCTTCGAGCCGATGGGCCCCGAAGGCATCGAACTGGCGGAGAAAATACTGGGCTTTGTCGACAACATGAAAGTCGGGGTGCTTGGCTCGGTTGGCCTGGCACTGCTGGTGTACACGGTTATCTCCCTGCTCCAGAAGATCGAACGCTCCTTCAACATGATCTGGCGGGTGCCAGACATGCGCTCCATGGCCCAACGCTTCAGCAACTACCTCAGTGTGATCATGGTGGGCCCCTTGCTGATGGTGTCGGCCATTGGCGTCAGTGCCACCATCTTCTCCTCGACCTACGTCCAGTTTCTGATGGAGATAGAGCCGTTTGGCTCACTCATTCTGGCGGTTAGCCGATTCACCCCCTTCTTTCTGGTGGTGGGCGCTTTCACCTTTGTTTACATCTTCATGCCCAACACCCGCGTGAAACTGCGCTATGCCTTTATTGGCGGTTTGGTGGCGGGCGTTTCCTGGCAGGCGGGCGGGATGCTGTTTGCCTCGTTTGTGGCCGGCTCCGCCAAATACGCGGCTATTTACTCAAGCTTTGCCATCGGGATCATTCTGCTGATCTGGACGTACCTGAACTGGATGATCCTGCTGCTTGGTGCCAGCCTCGCCTTCTACCTGCAGAACCCGGGAGCAGTCGCCAAGCGGCGGGAGGTCCAACTGGCGCCGGAGCTTCAGGAGAAAGTGGCCCTGGCGTTGATGTGGATGGTGGCCAAACCCTTCAGTGACGGTGAGAGGGCGCCTCAACAGGAACTGCTTGAGCATCAGTTGCGTGTGCCGGGTGAGGTGACCCGCGGGGTGAGCGACAAACTCATTCGCGCCGGGCTGCTGTCCTTGGCGGGCCGGCAGGGGGATCAACTGGTCCCGGGCCGAAGCCTCGACGGCATCACCATTGCTGACGTCCTGAAGGTGGTGCGCCGCGATGAAGACCGGGTAGTGGATCGATTGCCTGTGTACCTGCCGTTTGATCTTCTGCACGGGACGGAGGAGCGGCTTTCAATGTCGTTTCTGGAACTGATCAAATCCGGCAAATCCGTGGAAGAGACCATCGAGGAAGCCGAGCGGGAGGCTGTCTCACACCCGGGAGGTTGAGCGCCCTCCCTCCTGCAGCATGGTGTTCAGTGATTGCCGCACCGGACCGATCTGCTCCGGTGCGAGCTTGAGTACCTTGGGAAGATGCTCCTCGGCAAGGTTGCGCTGATTGGCGTGCCGAAGCACCTCCCGGGTTCCCAGGATCATGCCATCGTTCAGCGGTGTCTGTGCCTGCCGCGGTGCCGGCCGCTCTGCGCCAAGCAGCAGCGCATTGAACTGGGGCGGTAGATGCCACTCATTGGCCAGCAGTTGGCTGGTTGCCCACTGATGGCGGACCAGTGAATATCGGATCAGCGCCGGGTCCGGATCGCGGATCAGGCGCGCCCGGCAGATCCGGTGCAACTCCCTGCGAATAGTGATGTAGGCCAGCGCCGGCAGGAGTCCTGCCATGAAATGTGCACTCGAATCGGCGCTCTGTGCCCGTGCCGTGAGTTCGGAGGCGCGGGCACAGGTCAGGCCCCAGCGCCAGACCCGCTGGGCGAAAAGCGCTTCCCGGCTATTGCGGGCGGCCATCATGGGTCGCATCACGGCGGCGGAAACCACGTTTCGAATGCCATCCAGCCCGAGCAGGAAGACGGCCTGGTCGACCGAATCAATGGCGTGGTCCCCGGGCCGGAAATAGGGGCTGTTGGCCATCTGCAGAAGCTGGTCGGTCAGGGACGGGTCGCCAAGTATGATGTCGGTCAGGCGTTGGCGGTCGGTGGATTCGTCGGACAGTGCCCGCATCAGCATGGGCAGGCTCAGGGGCTGACGTGGCAGCTCCTCCAACTGGCCGTCACCCAGGCGCTGCTGAAGTTCGGCAATGGCATCGGCGGCATACGACAGGTCGCCGTCCAGTTCGGACGGCGCAACATCCAGTAACCAGCAGAACAGGTGATCTTCCAGTTGGCGGGCCAGCAGGGGGCCGGTTTCCGGGTCGTCGTCGGTAGATTGGTCCTGGGCCGGATTCAACAGTCGTGGCTCTGGTGCCAACGACGTCGGTTGCGAAGTCGAGAAAAAACCTGAAATCCAGGACAGAAAACCTGGCATCCATTGCCTCCGGGTCGATCAGTCGTCAAAAAGTACGCATCCTTGTCCGGGCAGTATAGTTCGCGGTCCATGGGTTGCACAGAAAACAACTGATTGATTAAGGCTATGGGCTACATCACGGTCTGGCCAAACACGAACACCAACTGGCAGATACCTGCGGCCATGCCCAGGAAGGCGCCAACCAGAATCAGTTTGATCTCGTCTTCCTGGAAGCAGGGCCGGAGCAGATCCTGAAACTCCTCGGACGATAGGGCGATCATTCGTTCCACCATGATGGATTCGACGGCCCGGGCCCGATCCTTTTCAAAGACCGGATTGTTGAAGGAGGTCTGTGAAATTTCGATCGCTTTTTCGCCTACCTGTTGCTTCAGGGTGGCAAACCCGGTGGGGCCGAAGGCCATCTGGGTGAGTGCCTTACCCATGCCGGCGGTTTCGTCCACCAGGGGTTTGATGTGCTTTTTCACCATGTTGCGGGCCCGCTCCCCTTTCGGGCCGTCGAGAATCGCGTTGATGATGTTGCCCACGGTAAGGATTTCGTGGGTAACGATGTGGCAGAAGGATTCGGCAACCGCGGGCTGGCGTTTCAGGAACAGCCCCTGGATACGGAACGGCCCGACCTTCTTGGCGTGCAGTGGGCGGAAGATGACGTTCAGGGCGATCCAGTTGGTGGCCCAGCCCACCAGCAGGCCGAAGAACGGCAAGACCCACCAGCTCTGGTAGTAGTACCAGACAGCCATCTGGATCAGGCCGAACAGGAAGCCGAAATACAGCCCGGAATTGACGATAAAACGGAACTCAACCTGGCCACATTCGAGGAAAATGCGGTTGAGCAGTTGTTTGTCGCTGGCCAGCCGCTCGATCACCATGCCCTTGATGTCGAGCAGGTCCTCAATGTTCGTGGAGACATCCTCGACCAGGTTGTCCACCAGTTGCGGGGTGGATTTTCGAACACGGTCATAGACCATGTTGCGGGCGGAGGAGGGCAGGTTCTCCCAGAAGGTCGGGTATTCCCTCAGCATCATTTCATCCACATACTCTTCGATGCGGGGGTCAACGGAATGAACGATGTGGGTGGCGAGAACCTTGGGGTCGATCTGCTGGAAGATCTCCCGCACGGTGCCGATCTTGGAAATGGTGGCGTCCACGCTGATCGCGGCCATTTT
Organism: Marinobacter arenosus; assembly: GCF_019264345.1. NCBI lineage: Bacteria > Pseudomonadati > Pseudomonadota > Gammaproteobacteria > Pseudomonadales > Marinobacteraceae > Marinobacter > Marinobacter arenosus. The sequence goes on along the minus strand of NZ_JAHVAO010000001.1, from coordinate 1,561,607 downwards.
CCGGGCCTTGGACGGGATGATGCCCTGCCAGCCCAACAGGGGTGGCTTCCCGACGAATTCCAGTGGGTAGAAGGTCATCTTGATGGCGAGCCAGTTGGTGGTCCAGCCAATCAGGGCAGCAATGACGGGAATGCTGAGGTACTGCCAGAATTCAGGTGTGGTGAAAACGTTTGTCATCCGCGACTCGCCAGTATCCGTTGTTGTTGCTGTGGAGCATGCAACCCTATGGGAAAGCCTCTCCAAAACCCGCTCACGCGCGCCCATGTGGCGCTTGAGCTACGCCATCCCTGGCTCCGCACAGTTTTGGAGAGGCTTTCCCACAGCGTTGCCCAGGCTCAGGCAGCTGCTCTCATTAGTCATGCAGTCAGGGATCATGTTGGTAGAGGTGTGTACTGTCAATGACTTGGGTGCCAGTCTGAGACGGCGTTACGGCCGCTAGGCCGATTCGCCCAGATCTCCCCACAGCCACTGGCACAGGGCCATGGCCGCTACCGGAGCGGTTTCGGTCCTGAGCACGCGAGGTCCGAGTGCCACGGGCAGGAAGCCGTCATTCTCGGCCAGGGCAATTTCGTCTGCGGTCAGGCCGCCCTCCGGACCAATCATCAGGGCGATGCGGCCGGGCTTTGCCATGGTGGTGAGGGACTGTTCCGTGCGGTGATGGAGCACCAGCCGGATGTCGCAGTCACGGCTGTGTTCCAGCCATTGCGGCACGGTCATCACGGGCAGGATGTCAGGAACCCTGGCCCGGCCGCACTGTTCGGCGGCACTGACGGCCACCGACTGCCAGTGTCGCAGGCGTTTGTCTTCCCGGTCCCCTTTGAGCTTCACATCGCACCGCTCGGTGGTGAGAGGCACAATGCGGGTGACGCCCATCTCCACCGCTTTCTGAACGGCATAGTCCATGCGATCCCCCTTGGACAGGGTCTGGCCAAGGACAATTTCCAGTGGTGATTCGGTGGTGTTGGGCTCCGGCTGTCCCACCAGCACTTCCACATGCTTCTTGCCGGCGGCGGTGATAGTGGCGGGGTAGTCCTGGCCGTCGCCGTTGAACAGGCTCAGTTCCTGTCCCGGCTGCATGCGCAGCACCCGCCCGACGTGCTGGGCGGCGTTGTCGTCCAGCTCGGCAGTGGCGCCGCTGTTCAGCGGCGAGTCGGTATAGATTCTGGGGATGCGCATGCCTGTGTACCCTGGTCAGTCCCGAACGGCAATCTCGATGCCCTCGGTCGCGACCTGTGCCAGATGACGGATCTGGTCTTCGGTGATGACGTAAGGCGGCATGAAGTAAACCACATTACCCAGGGGGCGAAGCAAGGCCTGACGCGTCAACGAGTGCTGGTACACCCGAATGCCGCGGCGTTCCTGCCAGGGGAAGGGCGTTTTGGAGGCCTTGTCCTTGACCATCTCCACCGCCAGGGTCATGCCGTGCTGTCGGATGTCGCCGACATTGGGGTGATCGGCCAGGTGTGCCACGGAATCCGCCATGCAGGCGGAGAGCTGCCGATTGTTCTCAATGACGTTGTCGTCCCGGAAGATGTCCAGCGTCGCCAGTGCCACGGCACAGCCGATGGGGTTGCCCGTGTAGCTGTGGGAATGCAGGAAGGCTTTCAGGGTCTCGTAGTCGTCGTAGAACGCGTTGTAGACGTTGTCGGTGGTCAGGACCACGGACAGCGGCAGGTAGCCTGCGGTCAGGCCCTTGGACAGGCACATGAAGTCCGGGGTGATGCCGGACTGTTCACACGCGAACAGGGTGCCGGTGCGGCCAAAGCCGACGGCTATCTCGTCGGCAATCAGGTGTACGCCGTAGCGATCGCAGGCTTCGCGCAGTTTGGTGTGGTAGATCGGGTGGTGCATGCGCATGCCGCCGGCACACTGGATCAGCGGTTCAACCACCACGGCGCAGATTTCGTCGTGCTTCTCGGCGAGCAGCTTTTCCATGGCTTCGAACTGGCGCAGTGCGAAGGCCTCGTCGGTCTCGCCCGCCTCTTTGTTGAACGCGTCGGGGGAGGGCGCCGTCAGGACTTCCATCAGCAGGGGCTGGTAGGTGTCCTTGTACAGCGCCACGTCGCCCAGGGCCAACGCCCCGAGGGTTTCCCCGTGATAACTGTTGCTGAGGTTCACGAAGTTCTTTTTGCCGGGCCGCCCGTGGTTCTTCCAGTAGTGGAAGCTCATCTTGAGTGCGGCTTCAATCGCCGAGGAGCCGTTGTCGGCGTAGAAGCACTTGTTCAGGCCTTCCGGAGTGACTTCAATCAGGCGCTCGGACAGATTCACCACCGGCTCATGGGTGAATCCCGCCAGGATGACGTGTTCCAGTTGGCTGATCTGTTCCTGTATGGCCGCGTTGATTCGCGGGTTGGCATGGCCGAACAGGTTGACCCACCAGGAGCTGACGGCATCGATGTACCGGTTGCTCTCGAAATCTTCCAGCCAGACGCCCTCGCCCCGTTTGATGGGGACCAGGGGCAGCGTTTCGTGGTCTTTCATCTGGGTGCAGGGGTGCCACACGGACTTGAGGCCGCGGGCCACGAGGTCGGCATTGCGCATGGTGAATCTCCGGTCTGGCTGTCAGTTTCAAAATATCGGCTGTTAACCTGAGCGGATATTACAGTTAACGGCGTGAGCTGGCCACCTTGCCAGACGCCTCTGACCTGCCGGCCAATGCCGTTACGCCTTCCCGCATCGGACAATCGAAAGAGTCATCACTGGAGGTCATTATGGAGCTTGAACTGAAACACCCCTACGAGGCCGGGCTCGAACAGGTCCTCGGTACTTTTTTCAACAGGGACCGGATTCTGGAAAAGAATGCCCGAATGGGATCCCGTAATGTTCGCGTTTCGGAGCTGGTGCGGGACGACGCATCGGCCAAGTTGGTGATTGAACGTCAGGTCACGAGCTCGACCGATGTGCCTGGCGTTCTCGCCAGTTTCCACAAGGAATGGAACGAAGTCCGTCAGGAGGAGCACTGGTTTCGCAAGAGCGAGGACGAGTGGCACTGCGAGTTCCGGGTGCGCATCGAAGGCGTGCCGGCGAAGATCCAGGGCATGATGAAGCTGCAGGGTGACAGTCAGTCCTGCACGAATCACGTCAACCTGAAGGTGCGGTGCGATGTGCCGTTACTGGGGAAGAAAATTGCCCGGTTCCTGGCGGATGATTCCCACGCCAAAATTGAACGTGAGTATCAAACCACCCGCCAGTTACTCTGAGAGTGTGGTCAGTGGGCGAGAACCCGGGACAGGAACGCCTGGGTACGCTCATTCTGAGGGTTGTCGAACACCTCGTCCGGCTTGCCTTGTTCCACAATCTGGCCTTCGTGGATGTATATCACCCGGTCGGCCACCTCTCGGGCAAAGCCCATTTCGTGGGTCACCACCATCATGGTCATTCCTTCCTTGGCCAGTTCACGCATGACGTCCAGCACTTCACCGATCATTTCCGGATCAAGCGCCGATGTTGGCTCATCGAACAGCATCAGGCGCGGTTCCATGGCCAGCGCCCGGGCGATGGCCACGCGCTGCTGCTGGCCGCCGGATAGCTGGCTGGGGTACTTGTCGGCCTGATTGCCGATGCCGACCCGGTTCAGCAGCCGTTCGGCGGTGGCGTTGGCGACGGTGTCCGAGGTGTCCTTGACCTTTTTGGGCGCCAGCATGATGTTCTTCTTCACCGTCAGGTGCGGGAACAGGTTGAATTGCTGGAACACCATGCCCACTTCCTTGCGGATTTCCGCCAGGGATTTCGGGTTGCCGCTTTTCGGGGCCAGCGGGTGTCCGTCAACCTTGAGATGGCCGGATTCAAACTCTTCCAGCCCGTTGACGCAGCGGATCAGGGTCGACTTGCCGGAGCCGCTGGCGCCGATGATGACCACCACCTCGCCCTTGGCGACGGTCAGGTCAATGTCTTTCAGGACATGCAGCTTGCCGAAGTGCTTGTTCATGCCCTTCATTTCTACGATATCAGTCATGATCAGCTTTCCTTCAGACAGAGGCCAGTCCACGCCGCTCAACGAAGCGGAGGATCAGGGACAAGGACAGGGTGATGGCGAGATACATGATCGCGACCACAAAATACACCTCGAACGCCGTGAAGGTATTGGCAATGTAGATCTGGCCCTGGCGGACCAGTTCGCCGACACCGATGACCGAGAACAGCGAGGTGTCCTTGATGCTGACGATGGCCTGGTTGCCCAGTGGTGGGATCATGCGGCGGAAGGCCTGCGGCCAGACGATGGACCAGAAGGTCTGGCTCCGGGACAGGCCCAGGGAGAGTCCGGCCTCGGTCTGGCCCTTGTCGATGGACTGAACGCCACCGCGAACCACTTCCGAGATGTAGGCGCCGGAATTAAGTGCAATCGCCGCAATGCCTGCGGTCAGCGGCTCGATAGGGCCGCCGATCAGATCGGGCAGGCCGTAGAAGATGAACAGGACCTGAACCAGGATGGGCGTGCCGCGAAATATTTCAATGTAGGCGGTTGCCGGCCAACGCAGGAACCATTTCTTGTTGATGCTCAGCAGGCCAAAGAAAATGCCCAGGGCAAAGCCGATGAGCAGGCCGCCAAACGAGATCAGCAGGGTGTAGGGAATCCCCTTGAGCAGAAAAGGGATAGAGTCGATGGCCGCTTGCCAATCGAACTGAAACTGGAATTCCACAGTGAGAATCTCCGAAGGGTTTTGCAATCAGGAGTCGCCGGGGTGTTGCCACCCCGGCGCAGGGAATCAGACCCGGTGGGTCCGGCTGCCCTTACATGCCTTCCGGCATCGGGCCAAACCATTTCTCGTAAATGGTCTTGTAGGTGCCGTCTTCCTTCATGGCAGCCAGGGCGTCGTTGACATCGTCAACCCACTCACTGCCTTCCTTGAGTGCAATGCCGTACTGCTGGCCTTCATACAGCTTGCCAACGGTCATGACCTTGCCTTCACCCTTGGTGCGGGCGAAGTAACCAACGTTCGGAGCGTCGTAGAAGACCGCATCAATGGCCCGTGACATCAGCGCCATGTACATGTCGGAACTGCCCGGATACGGGGTAACGCCGTCGTCCTGATCGAGGGTCTTCATCAGGTAATCGTAACTGGTGGACCCGATCTTGGTGCCGATCTTCTTGCCTTCGAGGTCTTCCAGCGTCTTCACGCTGTCCTCACCCTCGCGAACCAGAATGCGCAGACCGGAGTCGTAATACGGATCGGAGAAATCGACAATCTGCTCACGCTCTTCGGTGATGGTGATGCCGGCGATGGCGATGTCCACGTTACCGGTTTGCAGGGCGGGGATGATGCCGTTGAAATCCATGGTGTTGAGGTCGATTTCAAAGCCGGCCCGCTTGCCCACTTCGCGGATGATCTCCATGTCGAAACCGATCATCTCTCCGGTTTCCTGATCCATCATTTCAAACGGAACGAAACTCGGGTCAGTCACGACGCGCAGGGTCTCTGCGCTGACGGTTCCTGCGGCGACGGTGAGTGCCAGGCTGGCGCCAATGGTTTTCAGCCATTTTGTACTCATGCTTTCTCCTTTCGCTTTTTTATGATGCCCCGTCTGCCCGGTAAGGCAGGCCGACAATCACGGCTGGTGACTGTGAAAGCCGGGGAGCGTTAATGGAACTGCATCGCAGGGAGTTTAGCTGAATGATCAGCAATTTGCAGGCCAGGGCCCAAATGCGCGGAGGATCATGTCTGTAAAACGCGACGGCTAGCGGTCCATGCAGGGTGGTCTAAACTAAGCAGCGAGCGGGAGTTGGCCGCGGATCGTTCCAGGGTTTTTGTCCGAGTCGCTCCTGTAAAACTGGATTTGATGGAGACTGATGCAATGGAGATGTTTCGGATCGCCCTGGTGGCGTGCGCATTGATGTTCCTTTCACTGACGTCCGCCACCGCAGCGGATAAGCCCAATATCCTCATAATCTGGGGCGACGACGTTGGAATGTGGAATATCAGCGCCTATCACCGTGGGATGATGGGGGGCTCCACTCCCAATATCGACAGCCTTGCCACTGAAGGAATGATCTTCATGGATCATTATGCCCAGGCCTCCTGTACGGCGGGGCGGGCCGCCTTTATCACCGGGCAGTACCCAATCCGTACCGGCTTGACGACGGTCGGGCTCCCGGGGGCCAAGGAGGGGATCCAGGACAGTGATCCGACCCTCGCGCAGATGCTCAAGGACCATGGCTACGCCACCGGACAGTTTGGCAAGAACCACCTGGGCGATCGCGATGAGCATCTTCCTACCGCCCATGGCTTCGATGAATTCTACGGCATCCTCTACCACCTCAATGCCGGGGAGTACCCAGAGCAGTACGACTACCCCAAGGACGAAAAGGTGCTGGAGAAGTATGGGCTCAAGCAACGGGGTATCATCCACTCCAAGGCATTGCCGGATGGCACGCAGGAGATCAGGGACCTTGGCCCGTGGGGCCGGGAGGTGCAACGGAATCTTGACCAGGACGTGCTGGAGGAATCCAAGCGCTTCATCAAAAAGGCAGTCGATGACGACAAGCCGTTCTTCGTCTGGCACAACACCACCCGCATGCATTACCGCACCAACCTCAACGAGGAGTATGAGGGCAAGAGCGGTTACGGGCTCTACGCGGACGGCATGATGGAGCTGGATGACGACGTTGGCGAGCTGCTTGAGCTTCTCCAGGAGCTTGAGGTGGACGATAACACCATCGTGATGTTCTCAACCGATAACGGGGCCCCCTCCAATTCCTGGCCCGATGGTGGCAACCATCCCTTCCACGGCGAGAAGGGCGTGGGTGGCTGGGAAGGCGGTTTCCGCGTGCCGATGCTGGTGAAGTGGAAAGACAGGATTCCGGCCGCAACCCACACCGGGGAGTTCATGACCATGGAAGACTGGGTGCCCACACTGATGGCCTGGGTCGGCGACGATGACATCAAGGAAGACCTGCTTGATGGCATGGAGATCGGTGGGAAGGACTTCAAGGTCCACCTGGACGGTTACGACCAGAGCGACCTGCTTCTGAACAACGGCAAAAGCAAGCGCAAGGAGTTCTTCTACTTCACCGAGACGGTCTTCCATGGCATGCGCTATGGTGACTGGAAGCTCCTGTTCATCGATCAGGAAGAGTGGTTCCGGGCAGAACAGACGCCCCTGTCCACGCCGATCGTGATCAACCTGAAGCTGGACCCGTTCGAGCGTTTCATTGAAGCCCGGGGCTATGACGAGTGGGCCGAGAACCGGAGCTGGATTCTGGGACAGGCCGGGAAAGGCATTGGCAGGTTCGTTGAGACGTTCAAGGAATATCCGCCCAGCCAGAAAGGTATGTCGGTGCAGGTCACCAATCTCAGTGAGATGATCAATAACCAATCCATCAGCCGGTAGTCGGGATCGCTTCTGGCAGGATGGCAAAAAAAAGGCGCTGCCGAACACGCACGTGCGTGTCGGACAGCGCCTTTTTTGTGGCTGCCAGAACGCCCGGGCGGTACCGGGCCGCCTGGCCAGGCGCGATCAGAAGGAGATCTTCTCCCGCTCGCTGATGCCAAGGTTTTCCCAGATCCTGAGGCTGGGTTGCGCCTGGTTCAGCGTGTAGAAGTGCAGCCCGGGCGCGCCGGCGCTGAGCAGCTTCTCACACATGTTGGTGACCACTTCTTCGCCGAACTTGCGGATGCTGTCGGTGTCATCGCCGTAGGCTTCCAGCTGTTTGCGAATCCAGCGCGGAATCTCGGCGCCGCACATGTCGGAGAATCGAACCAGGTTGGAAAAGTTGACGATGGGCATGATGCCCGGCACCACCGGAATGGTGACGTCCATCTTTTCCAGCCGGTCGATGAAGTAGAAGTAGCTGTCCGCATTGAAGAAGTACTGGGTGATGGCGCTGTTGGCGCCGGCCTTCACCTTGCGGGCGAAGTTCTGCAGGTCCTCTTCGGCGTTGCGGGCCTGAGGGTGGAACTCCGGGTAGGCCGCCACTTCCAGGTTGAAGGTGTCGCCGCTGTGCTCCCGGATGAATTCCACCAGCTCGTTGGCGTAGCGCAGCTCGCCGGCCGCGCCCATGCCCGAGGGCATGTCGCCGCGCAGGGCAACGATCCGGTTGATCCCGTTTTCCCGGTACACATCCAGCAACTCACCGATTTCCTGGCGGGTGCCACCCACGCAGGACAGGTGAGGCGCGGTGGAGATGCCCTGCTTGTGCAGGTTGAGCACGGTTTCAATGGTGCGGTCCCGGGTGGAGCCGCCGGCCCCGAAGGTGACCGAGAAGAAATCCGGGTTCACCTCGGCCAGCTGACTGCGCACAGTCTGCAGCTTTTCCTTGCCCTGGTCGGTCTTGGGCGGGAAAAACTCGAAGCTGAAACGGCGCTTGAACTGTTTCTGACTTTGCATGGGGTCGGTCCGATCAGTACTTGTAGCTTTCCGGCTTGTACGGGCCTTCTACCGGTACACCGATGTATTTGGCCTGCTCCGGCGTCATCTTGGTGATCACGCCGCCAAAACCCTCGACCATGGCGCGGGCCACTTCCTCGTCCAGGTGCTTCGGCAGAACCTGAACATAAACGCCCTTCTCGCGGGCATCTTCCGGCAGGTCAGCGAACTTGCGCTCGAACAGGTACATCTGGGCCAGAACCTGGTTGGCAAAGGAGCCGTCCATGATCCGTGAAGGGTGACCGGTCGCATTGCCCAGGTTTACCAGGCGTCCTTCGGACAGCAGGATCAGGTGGTCGTTGGCGGCCTTGTCGCGATACACCACGTGCACCTGTGGTTTGACCTCGTCCCATTCCCAGTGCTTGCGCATATAGGCGGTGTCGATTTCGTTGTCGAAGTGGCCGATGTTGCAGACCACGGCGCCGCTCTTGAGTGCCTTGAGCATGTGCGCATCGCACACGTTCATGTTGCCGGTGGTGGTGACCAGCAGATCGGTATTCTGGAGCAGAGCACGGTCAACGCCGGCTTCGGTGCCAGTGTTCACGCCCTCAAGGTATGGAGACACCACTTCGAAGCCGTCCATGCACGCCTGCATGGCGCAGATCGGATCGGCCTCCGTGACTTTTACGATCATGCCTTCCTGGCGCAGGGATGCAGCGGATCCCTTGCCCACGTCGCCGTAGCCAATCACCAGTGCCTTCTTGCCGGCGAGCAGGTGGTCGGTGGCGCGCTTGATGGCGTCGTTCAGGCTGTGACGGCAACCGTACTTGTTGTCGTTCTTGGACTTGGTGACGGCGTCATTCACGTTGATGGCAGGCACCTTCAGGGTGCCGTCGCGCAGCATTTCCTGCAGGCGGTGCACACCGGTGGTGGTCTCTTCGGTGACACCGTGGCAGTTCGCCAGGATCTCCGGGTATTTTTCGTGGAGCAGCGCGGTCAGATCGCCACCGTCGTCCAGGATCATGTTCGGCTCCCAGCCGTCCACGTCGGCACCAACGGTGCGCTCGAGGCACCAGTCGTATTCCTCGTCGGTCTCGCCCTTCCAGGCAAACACCGGAATGCCCTGGGCGGCGATTGCGGCAGCCGCCTGGTCCTGGGTGGAGAAGATGTTGCAGGAAGACCAGCGCACGGACGCACCCAGTTCGATCAGCGTTTCGATCAGCACGGCGGTCTGGATGGTCATGTGGATGCAGCCCATGATGTTGGCGCCTTTCAGCGGCTGCTCGGCCTTGTACTTATTGCGCAGGGCCATCAGGGCAGGCATCTCGCCCTCGGCGATGTTGATTTCCTTGCGGCCCCAGCCGGCAAGGGAAATATCGCGGACTTTGTAGTCGTCAAATTGGTTCAGCTTTTCTGCCGGAGTGCTCATGGATGTTCTCCTGTCAGTCATTTGGGCTTGGGCGCATGCCTTTTGTCATACGCCCGAAACCGAATTAGATACCAGCGGCGTCTTTCAGTGCGGCCGCGCGGTCGGTCTTCTCCCACGGGAATGCAGTAAAGGACTTGCCGCCAACGGTCATCTCGAATGGCTCGCGGCCAAAGTGGCCGTAGGCTGCTGTGGCCCGGTACATCGGGTGCAGCAGGTCGAGCATGTTGGTGATGGCGTACGGGCGCAGGTCGAAGTGCTCACGTACCAGCTGGATGATCTTGTCGTCGCTGATCTTGCCCGTGCCAAACGTGTTCAGGGAGATGGACGTGGGCTGTGCGACACCGATGGCGTAGGACACCTGGATCTCGCACTTGTCGGCCAGTCCGGCAGCCACGATGTTCTTGGCAACGTACCGGCCAGCGTAGGCGGCGGAACGGTCAACCTTGGACGGGTCCTTGCCAGAGAAGGCGCCACCGCCATGCCGCGCCATGCCGCCGTAGGTGTCCACGATGATCTTCCGGCCGGTCAGGCCGCAGTCGCCTACCGGGCCACCGATCACGAACTTGCCGGTCGGGTTGATGTGGAACTGGGTGTCCTTGTGCAGCAGTTCAGCGGGCAGCACGTTCTTGACGATCAGCTCCATCACGGCTTCCTTCAGATCGGCCTGGGTCACGTCTTCGTCGTGCTGGGTGGACAGAACCACGGCATCGATGCCGGAGACCTTGCCGTTCTCATAGCGGCAGGTGACCTGGCTCTTGGCATCCGGACGCAGCCAGGGCAGCAGGCCGCTCTTGCGGGCTTCGGCCTGGCGCTCGACCAGCCGGTGGGCAAAGGTGATCGGCGCCGGCATGAGTACGTCGGTTTCGTTGCTGGCGTAGCCGAACATCAGGCCCTGGTCGCCTGCGCCCTGATCTTCCGGCTTCTGGCGATCCACGCCCTGGGCGATGTCGACAGACTGTTTGCCGATGATGTTGATCACGCCGCAGGTGTCGCCGTCATAGCCGACTTCGGAGGAGGTGTAGCCGATGTCCTTGATCACACCACGCACCAGATCTTCCAGGTCCACCCACGCGCTGGTGGTGATCTCACCACCGACAATGGCAACACCGGTCTTTACCATGGTTTCGCAGGCAACCCGGGCGTGGGGGTCGTCGGTCAGGATGGCGTCCAGAACCGCGTCAGAAATCTGGTCCGCGAGTTTGTCCGGGTGGCCCTCGGAAACCGACTCGGAAGTGAAGATGTTGTAGTCAGCCATAGCGTTGCTCCTCGTTGAGCGATTCAAATTCGTGCCGGTGGGTGTCAAAAATGACAGGTGCCGGCGCCAGCTTGGTTAGTGTGTGCGGGTGTACGTAGAACTACGTACACCTATATCAATGTTTTTTGATATTCCTGTTCGGCAGTCCCGTTTCAGGGCTGGGCCGTTGTCTTCCAGAATTCCCGGACCTGCACCTGGAAACCGTTGCGCAGGCCGATAAACAGTTGTTCCCCGGCACTCAGGCCGGCCTCTGCCGCCCAGGCCGTCAGCTCCTCCGGCTCGAAGCCAAGCCAGAGATCGCCGCAGTTTTCCTTGGCCCAGTCCTGATCGTGGCTGCACAGTTCACTGATCACGAAGCAGCCCCCGTTGTTCATCAGGGCCGCCGCGTCCAGGAAGATGTCCGCCGGGCTGGGCACGTGGTGCAACACCATGTTGGCGACCACAAGGTCGAACGCATCGCCCCGGGCGAGCAGGGTGTCCGTCACGCCCTCAATCATGTCCACGTTGTTCAGCCGTTCTTCGATGCAGGTCCGGGTGGCTTTGGCGAGCATGTCCCGGCTGTTATCCAGCGCGACCACATGACCGGATAGCTCAGACAGGACCTTCAGGAAGGCTCCTTCGCCCGGACCGATTTCCAGGCTCGTCTGCCACGACTGTTTGGACGCCCGCTTGCGCAGCAGCTCCGCTACCGGTTCGGCGTACAGGTCGAAGGCAGCAATCAGCTCCTGCTGCTCCCGGAACTGTTCCGCGTGCCGGGCAAAGAACACCTGCGACTGGTCCGCCCGCTGGGTCCGGATGGCCTCGATCTTCTCCTGCAGATGGCCTGGCAGGGGCACCTTGTCCACCGTTTCAAAGATCTGGCGGATGGTCTGGTCCGTCAGTTTGTCGCTGTCCAGGTGCAGGGGGCGACGGTAAAAAATGGCGTTGCCTTCACGCTGCGGTTCCAGCAGGCCGGCCTTGTGCATCACCTTCAGGTGGTGGCTCATGCCGGACTGGCGCATCTCGAACAACTGGCTCAGTTCCAGTACGCCGAAGGTATCCCGGCGCAGCACACGCAGGATCTCCAGGCGCAGGGGGTCGCCGCTCGCCTTGAAGATCGGAGCCAGGGCGTCCACCGAGGACAGGTCAGTCGCGTGTGCATTCATGGATGTCATGGTTGCGAAGTGTAGGTCGGTTCCGGTGGTCAATCAATAGCCATATCAAAAAATTTTGATATAGATTTATCATTCTTTGAAATCAGGTCGTTTCGGGAATCCACAGGGGCAGTTTTCACCAATCCCCACATACCGATTTGCCCCGGCACACAGTAATCGGCGAAAATACGCGCCTCTTTTTTAGACAGTCCGAATTCTTTCCCGAAAAACACTGGAGAAACGTCAATGCCGTCCCGTAAAGATCTCGCCAACGCCATTCGCGCGCTGAGCATGGATGCGGTTCAGAAAGCCAAGTCCGGCCACCCGGGTGCGCCCATGGGTATGGCGGATATCGCCGAGGTACTGTGGAACGACTACCTGAGCCACAACCCGGCCAACCCTCAGTGGGCCAACCGTGACCGCTTCGTGCTGTCCAACGGTCACGGCTCCATGCTGCAGTATTCACTGCTGCACCTGAGCGGGTACGACGTTTCCATTGATGATCTCCAGAATTTCCGCCAGCTGCATTCCAAGACCCCGGGTCACCCGGAGTACGGCTACACCCCGGGCGTTGAAACCACGACCGGCCCGCTGGGCCAGGGCATCGCCAATGCCGTCGGGTTTGCGATTGCCGAAAAGGCGATGGCCGCGCAGTTCAACCGCCCTGGCCACGAAATTGTGGATCACTACACCTACGCTTTCCTCGGTGATGGCTGCCTGATGGAGGGCATCTCCCACGAGGTGTCGTCACTGGCCGGTACCCTGGGCCTCGGCAAACTGATCTTCTTCTACGACGACAACGGCATTTCCATTGACGGTGAGGTTGACGGCTGGTTCACCGACAATACCCCGCAGCGTTTCGAATCCTACGGCTGGCAGGTCATTCCCGCCGTTGACGGGCACGATCCGGACGCCATCCGCGCGGCGATCGAAGCGGGCCGCGCCAACACCGAGCAGCCGACCCTGATCTGCTGCAAGACCATCATCGGCTTCGGCTCGCCGAACAAACAGGGCAAGGAAAGCTGCCACGGCGCGCCGCTGGGCGACGACGAAATTGCCCTGACTCGCGAGCAACTGGGCTGGCACCACGGTGCGTTCGAGATCCCGTCGGAAATTGCGGCGGCCTGGAATGCGCGCGAGAAAGGTGCCGCGGCCCAGTCCGAGTGGGAGCAGAAGTTCGCGGCCTATGAAAAAGCTGAGCCCGAGTTGGCGGCCGAGTTCAAGCGCCGGATGGCGGGTGAACTGCCTGCGGACTTCTCTGAGAAGGCCCAGGCCTATATCCAGGAGTGTCAGGACAAGGGCGAAACCATCGCCAGCCGCAAGGCCTCCCAGAACACCCTGAACGCCTACGGCCCGTTGCTCCCGGAACTGATGGGTGGCTCGGCCGACCTGGCCGGCTCTAACCTCACCATCTGGAGCGACACCAAGGGGCTGACCAAGGAAGACGCCAGCGGTAACTACATCTTCTACGGCGTGCGCGAGTTCGGCATGGCGGCGATCATGAACGGCATTGCCCTGCACGGCGGCTTCGTGCCCTACGGCGCGACCTTCCTGATCTTCATGGAATACTGCCGCAATGCCGTTCGCATGGCGGCGCTGATGAAGCAGCGTTCCATCTTTGTCTTTACTCACGACTCCATTGGCCTGGGTGAAGATGGCCCCACGCACCAGCCGGTCGAACAGCTGGCCAGCCTGCGCACCACCCCGAACATGAGCACCTGGCGCCCGGCCGACACCGTGGAATCCGCGGTGGCCTGGAAAGCGGCGCTTGAGCGCAAGGATGGCCCGACGGCCATGGTGTTCTCCCGTCAGGGCCTGCCGGCCCAGGCCCGTGATGCCCAGCAACTGGCCGATGTCGCCAAGGGCGGTTACGTGCTGTCCGACAGCGAAGGGACACCGGACCTGATCCTCATCGCCACCGGTTCGGAAGTGGCGCTGGCCCAGGATGCCGCCAGCAAACTGCGGGAGCAGGGCAAGAAGGTCCGTGTCGTGTCCATGCCGTCCACCGATGTGTTCGAGGCCCAGAGTGCGGCCTACAGGCAGCAGGTGCTGCCGCTGGAAGTGACCAACCGCATTGCCATCGAGGCCGCCATTGCTGACTACTGGTACAAGTACGTTGGCCTCGACGGTCGCGTTATCGGCATGACCACCTTTGGTGAGTCCGCGCCGGCGGGTGAGCTGTTCAAGGAATTCGGCTTCACCGTCGATAACATCCTCGAGGTGGCCTCCGAACTTCTGGACGCGTGATGACAGAGACCGCGCCGTTTCGCATCGCCATCAACGGGTACGGCCGAATCGGTCAGTGCGTGTTGCGGGCACTCTATGAAAACGGCTATCGCGACCACCTGCAGGTGGTCGCGATCAATGAGCTGTCGGATATCGACACCATTGCCCACCTGACGCGCTATGACTCCACCCATGGCCGGTTCCAGGGAGCCATTGACGTTGAAGGCAGCGATCTGATCGTGAACGGCGACCGGATCCGGATACTGAACCATCCGGACCCCGCAGACCTGCCGTGGCGCCTGTTGGACGTGGACCTGGTGCTGGAGTGCTCGGGCGCCTTCTCGGACCGGTCGACGGCGCAGAAGCACATCGATTCCGGCGCCGGGCACCTGCTGTTCTCCCAGCCCGCCGAATCCGATGTCGACCGTACCGTGGTCTTCGGCATCAACGACGGTGAACTGACCGGCAGCGATCAGATCGTCGCCGCCGGTTCCTGTACCACCAACTGCCTGGTCCCGGTGATCAAGGTGCTGGATGATGCCCTGGGCGTTGACTGGGGCACCACCACCACCATCCACGCCGCGATGAACGACCAGCCGGTAATCGATGCCTATCACCATCAGGATCTGCGCCGTACCCGTAGCGCCCTCCATAACATTGTGCCGGTCGAAACCGGGCTGGCCCGCGGGATTGAGCGTTTACTCCCGCACATGGAGGGGCGATTCAGCTCCGTGGCCATGCGGGTGCCAACCCTGAACGTGTCGGCCATCGATATGGTGGTTAATGTTCGCACCGCTACATCGGTGGACGCGGTTAACAAACTGTTAGAGGGCGCCGCAAAGGGTGCCTTAACCGGTATCCTTGGGTACACCGACGAGTTGCTCGCCAGCTCCGACTTCAACCACGACTCCCATTCCGGGGTGGTCGACGGCGGGCAGACGCGGGTAACCGGGGGCAACCTGGTGAAAGTATTGTGCTGGTTCGATAACGAGTGGGGTTTTGCGAACCGGATGCTCGATGTCAGCCGCTGTTGGCTGAGCAAGACTGACAACTGAATGACAGACCAAATCAAGGGAACAAGAGTATGGCCATCAAAAAGATGACTGACCTGAACCTCGCCGGCAAGCGGGTGCTGATCCGTGAAGATCTGAACGTGCCGGTCAAGGCCGGCAAGGTAACCAGCGATGCCCGCATCCGCGCATCCCTGCCGACCATAAAGGCAGCGCGAGACGCCGGCGCCAAGGTCATGTTGATGTCCCATCTTGGCCGTCCGGAAGAAGGTGTCTACGACGAGGCTTCCTCCATGAAGCCCGTGGCCGAGCACCTGTCCGGCATGTTGGGCCAGGACGTCCGCCTGATCACGGACTACCTCGACGGCGTCGAAGTGGCTGACGGCGAAGTGGTGCTGTTCGAGAACGTGCGTTTCAACAAGGGCGAGAAGAAGGACGATGAAGAATTGTCCAGAAAGTACGCCGCTCTTTGTGACGTCTATGTCATGGATGCCTTCGGTACGGCACACCGGGCCCAGGCCTCCACCCACGGCGTTGCCCGTTTTGCCCCGGAAGCCTGCGCCGGTCCGCTGCTCGCCGCGGAACTGGAAGCCCTGGGTAAGGCGCTGGACAACCCGGCCAAGCCGGTCGTTGCCATCGTCGGTGGATCCAAGGTGTCCACCAAGCTGGACGTGCTGAACGCCCTTGAAAAGGTGTGCGACCAGATCATCGTTGGTGGCGGCATTGCCAACACCTTCCTGGCCGCAGCCGGTCACCCGGTGGGTAAGTCCCTGTGCGAACACGATCTGGTGGATACCGCCAAAGACATTGCCGGCCGCGTGGAAATTCCGCTGCCGGTGGACGTTGTGGTTGCCAGTGAGTTTGCCGAGACCGCCACCGCCACAACGAAGAACATCTCGGACGTGTCCGACGACGACATGATCCTGGACGTTGGCCCCGAAACCGCCGGCAAGTTCGCAGACCTGCTCAAGAATGCGAAGACCATCCTGTGGAACGGTCCGGTCGGCGTGTTCGAATTTGACCAGTTCGGCAACGGCACCAAGGCACTGGCCAATGCCATTGCTGAGAGCGACGCCTTCTCCCTGGCCGGCGGTGGTGACACGGTGGCCGCCGTTGACAAATACGGCGTAGCCGACAAGATTTCGTACATTTCCACGGGCGGTGGCGCCTTCCTGGAGTTTGTGGAAGGGAAGACCCTGCCGGCTGTTGCAGTGTTGGAAGAGCGCGGCGCCTGAGCGTTTTCGCCAAAGCCTGCATACACGATTTTCGATTAATCAACGTCTAGACGAAGGAGACGATCCATGGCCCTGATTTCGATGCGGCAACTGCTGGATCACGCCGCCGAGCACGGTTACGGTGTGCCAGCCTTTAACGTGAACAACCTGGAACAGATGCGCGCCATCATGGAAGCGGCTGACAAGACCGACTCCCCGGTCATTGTTCAGGCCTCTGCCGGTGCCCGTAAATACGCCGGTGCGCCGTTCCTGCGCCACCTGATCCTCGCGGCCATTGAGGAATTCCCGCACATCCCGGTGGTTATGCACCAGGATCACGGCACCAGCCCGT
Organism: Marinobacter arenosus; assembly: GCF_019264345.1. Taxonomy (NCBI): domain Bacteria; kingdom Pseudomonadati; phylum Pseudomonadota; class Gammaproteobacteria; order Pseudomonadales; family Marinobacteraceae; genus Marinobacter; species Marinobacter arenosus. The sequence goes on along the minus strand of NZ_JAHVAO010000001.1, from coordinate 1,544,684 downwards.
CCGTGTGCCAGCGCTCCATCCAGCTGGGCTTCAGCTCCGTGATGATGGACGGCTCCCTCGGTGAGGACGGCAAGACGCCGACCGAGTACGATTACAACGTCGACGTGACCCGTCGCACCGTGGAAATGGCCCACGCCTGTGGCGTTTCCGTCGAAGGTGAGCTGGGTTGCCTGGGCTCCCTGGAGACGGGGCAGGCCGGTGAAGAGGACGGCATTGGCGCCGAAGGCACCCTGGATCACAGCCAGATGCTGACCGATCCGGAAGAGGCGGCCGACTTCGTACAGAAAACCCACGTCGATGCCCTCGCCATCGCCATCGGCACCAGCCACGGGGCTTACAAGTTCACCCGTCCGCCGACCGGTGACATTCTGGCCATTGACCAGATCAAGGCCATCCACGCCCGTATCCCGGACACCCACCTGGTTATGCACGGTTCCAGCTCCGTGCCCCAGGAGTGGCTGAAGATCATCAACGAGTTCGGTGGCGAGATTCCGGAAACCTACGGCGTTCCGGTCGAGGAGATCGTTGAGGGCATCAAGCATGGCGTTCGCAAGGTCAACATCGACACCGACCTGCGCCTCGCGAGCACCGGTGCCGTGCGCCGGTTCCTGGCACAGAATCGCGCCGAGTTCGATCCGCGCAAATTCCTGAAGGAAACCATGAAGGCCATGACCGAGGTCTGCATTGACCGCTACGAGGCCTTCGGCACCGCGGGCAACGCCAGCAAGATCAAGCCGATCAACCTGGAGCAGATGTTTGAGCGTTATGCCTCCGGCGAGCTGGATCCGAAAGTGAAGTAAGTTCCGGTGCTACTGCCCCCCTGCTTTAAGAGCTCGGGGGCAGAGCCCAGGACGAACAACCGTTCAGAAAACGCCCGTGAATACATCCCTGTAGGGCTTGGTCGCGCCATCCCTGGCACTCCACATTTCTGAACGGTTGCTCCCCCTGCGCTCTCTGAGCCTGATTTCCCGCCCCAGCTGATCTGTCTCAACTGAAAACAACACCAGCCTTGTAATTTCCCTCTCCTCATCAAATATTGTGTGTAGTAGCCGGACAATTCGACCGGACACAGGAAACTGTGGTGAGGATCAGAATGGACTTCAAAGACTATTACGCCGCGCTCGGTGTGAGCGAGTCTGCCTCCCCCGAGGACATCAAGAAGGCCTACCGGAAACTGGCCCGGAAATACCACCCGGACGTCAGTAAGGAAGAAGGCGCCGACGAAAAGTTCAAAGACGTTGGCGAGGCCTACGAGGTGCTGAAAGACCCCGAGAAACGGGCCGAATACGATCAGTTGCGCCGGTATGGCGCCCGCAGAGATGGTTCGTTTGAACCGCCCCCGGGATGGCAGAGTGCCTCCGGATTTGGCGGAGGCGGCTACACTGAAGCCGATGCCCGTCAGTTCAGTGACTTTTTTGAGGAGATCTTTGGCGGTGGCGGTCATGGTCATGCCCGAGGCTTTTCCCGCGGCGGGTTTGGTGCGACTGGCCGGACCGGAGGTTTTAACCAGAACATGCGCATTCGCGGTGAGGACGTTCACGCCCGGCTTGCGTTATTCCTGGAGGAGGTCTTCCACGGCTGCGAGAAACAGGTCTCCTTCACGGTTCATGAGCCGGACGAGCATGGCCGCCTGATGCCGCGCCAAAAGACCTTGAAGGTCAAAATCCCGGCCGGGATGCGGGAAGGCCAGCATCTGCGTCTGAAAGGGCAGGGTTCCCCGGGCAGCGGTGGCGGGGAGGCCGGTGACCTGCTGCTGGAAATTGAGCTGGCGCCGCACCCGACGTTTGCGGTCGAAGGTCGGGATGTCCTGGTTACCGTCCCCGTTACACCCTGGGAAGCGGCACTGGGCGCCAGTATCACCGTGCCCACAGTGGGGTCACGGGTGAACGTGAAAGTGCCCAAGGGGTCGTCCAGCGGTCGGAAGCTGCGGCTCAAGGGCAAGGGGTTCCCGGGCAAGCACCCGGGCGACCAGATAGTGGTTCTCCAGATTGTGATGCCGGAGCAGCACGCCCCGGACGCGGAAAAACTCTACAGGCAACTGGCGGAGGCGGAAAAGAGTTTCAATCCACGCAGTAGGCTGCACGTGTAATCATGGAGTAACGGCATGAGCAGAAACACAGAGACGCTGACGGTCGAGATTGTTGAGCCGCAGGCAACCTTCACGCTTCGTGAGATCTGCGAGCGGGGCGAGTGTCATGCAGAACTGGTCCTGAAAATGGTGAGTTACGGAATCATTGAGCCGGTTGAGGCTCCGGAAAGGGACGAAGTCCATAACTGGGAATTCGACCTTCCCGCTCTCCTTCGTCTTCAAAAGGCCATGCGGCTTCAGCGAGATCTGAAAATGAATCTGCCGGGGTTGGCCATGTCCCTGGAACTGCTCGATGAGGTGGAAACCATGCGACGGGAAATCGGCCGGCTACGGCAGCAGTTGGGCCAATTCTCACACGAGGAGGATCATGACTGACCGCTGAACCTGCGATTCACTTACCCTCGGAGAGTTTTTCGATTTCCGCGTAGATCTTCTCGGCCTCTTCCATCAAGGTGCCGTGGGTGCGCAGATCCCCGTTCCGCTGCGCGTGCAGCGCTTTCTCGAGTTTGTCCTCGTACGCCTTCTGCAGTTTTTTCTTGGGGTCGCCTTTCAAAAATCCCAGCATGGTCGTGCTCCGTCGGTCGGATGTTTTGAGTCTGTCCTGAAGAGGTACGGTACGCCTGTTCAATAGTTCACTTAACCCCCTGTGCAAGAATTTTTGCAAGAAGCCCTGCAACGGCCCGCACTGAAAACTGCAACAAAATCCTACATAAAAACGCTCCCCAATGGTCCGGGTTTTGCTAAAACTATGCGAGACCGACCGCACTGGACGCTGAAAACACACGCGAAGGAAACTGCAGTACTTACGTAGACGGAGTCCCTATGACCCCTCGTTTTTTGAAACAGCTGGCCACAAGCCGGCTGCTGAGGCCTGTTTTCCTGATACTGGTGATCGCCGGTCTGGCACAGGTGGTGGTCAGCCAGTGGCTGATTTCAAACCAGGTGGAGCGCCTGGTGGCGACTGCCGGGTCCGCGCTCGAGGCGAGCAGCGAGGATGTGAGTGAGTCGTTTGGGGAAACCCGGGAGGACGTCCGAAAACGTCTGCAGACCATGCGCGAGAAGACCATCGACGAACTGGCCAGTGAGCTGACCCGTCAGCAGACGGAGCAGCAGGAGCGGGTGGGAAGCAACGTTCGCACGGCGGTCATGGCGGAAGCCCAGGGGCTGGCTAACGTGCTGGCCGCGGTTGCAGCGCCTCTGATCTGGGACCGGGACGTTCCCCGCCTGACCGACCTGGTCGAGCTGGCGGATGCCCGGGAGTCGGTCCTGTTTGCCATCTATTACGACCAGTATGGCGAGCGCATGACCCGCTACGTGGACCGAACCGACGACCGGGTCCGCACCCTGATGGAGCAGGGTGAAGGCCGCGGTGCGGCAAATCGGGTCCTCGATGCGGCAAGCCGTGACCCCAATGTGGTGATCATTACCGCTGACATAAAGCCTCAGGGTTCTGCCATCGGGCAGCTTAAGCTTGGCCTGTCACTCGAGGGCATCAACCGCGACCTGGCCCAGCTCGAACAGGAATTCAGCGCCACCATCACCGGCAGCATTGAGGCCTCGCGCCAGACCCTGGAAGCCGAAACGGAGCAGGTCAATCAGCGACTACAGCAACAGCTGGCGGGCATGGGCGCGGATACCCAGGACCGAATCCAGGCCACCGTGGACTCCCTGAACAAGGAAGCCTCCAGTCTGGCGGCGAACCTTTCGATTCTGGCCATCGGCTCGGTGCTGGTGCTGATTGTTCTGGTCGCTGCCGTATTGGGTGGCGGCCTCTTGCCGCGGGTGCTTCGGTTGAGCTCGGCGATCTGGAGCATTGCGGACGGCGAGGCCGACCTGACGCGCCGGGTGTCCCTCAAAGGCCGGGATGAGCTGACCGAAATGGCGCGGGGCGTGAACCAGTTTATTGCGCGGATCCAGGAGCTGGTGTCCGATGTGAAAGCCTCGGCGGAGGCCGCGGCCGGTCAGGCCCGGGAGCAGGGGGAGATCAGCCGCGACGCAGTATCGGCGGTTAACCATCAGCAACGTGACGTGGCGGACGTCTCCGAGACCATGGCTGCGATGTCCCAAAGCATTGCCGAGGTCGCGGACAGCATTCAGGACGTGGCCGGATCGGTGCAGACCATTGGTGCGGAGAGTGAGGCTACCGCTGGAATTTCCCGGGACGTCCGGGAGCGGCTTGACGGCGTGGTGCGCAAGGTTGATTCGGCGGTGGCGGCGGTCAATGAACTCAACCATCAGAGCACGGAAATCAATTCGGTGCTGTCGGTGATCGGTGCCATCGCCGAGCAGACCAACCTGCTGGCGTTGAACGCGGCCATCGAAGCGGCGCGCGCGGGTGAGTCGGGGCGGGGATTTGCCGTGGTCGCCGACGAGGTTCGCACGCTGGCCAGCCGAACCCAGGAGTCCACCACCGAGATCGAGGCCATCATTGAACGCCTCCAGAGGGGCAGTCGCCAGGCCGTATCGGTCATCGACCAGGTGTCCGGTCAGGTTGCCGAGTCCTCCACGGAATTCCGCAAGGCCGACGAGCACTTCGAGCAGATCAACCAGTTATTGGGCAGCCTGCAGGACCGGGCATTGACGATCTCCTCGGTGGCCGAGGAGGAGGGACGGCACGCCGGCAAGGTCAGCGTCAGCGTGGAGGAGATTGCCAGGTCCTCGGAGGCCACGGTCGAGGCCATCCACCGCTCGGACAACGCCAGCCATCGCATCGGCGAGCTGCTGGCGGCGCTGCAGGCCAAGGCGTCGCAGTTCCGGGTGTAACCGAATGGGCGGGCCGCCCCGACCCTGGAGGCGGCCGCTTCCGTCAACCGCAGAGCCGGGCCCGGGCGGCCTTGTACTCCGAGGTCAGGCGGCTCACCAGTGCCTTGACGCTGAGTACGTCGTGAATCTGGCTGACCCCCTGGCCGGCGGACCAGACCGTCTTCCAGGCCTTTGCTTCATCGTCCACCGGTTTCAGTTTCTCTCCGTAATCAATGGCCCCGGCCTGGTGCAGTTTGTCCATCGGGTAGCCGGCGGCCTCCAGGCTCTGGCGCATAAAGCTCGCGGGAATCCCTGAGACCGCGGGCGTATGGATGATGTCTGCCGACACCGCCTCGATGATCATGTTGCGATAGGCATCATCGGCCTGGGATTCAAGCGTATTGATGAATCGGGTTCCCAGGTAGGCCAGATCCGCGCCCATGGCCTCGGCTGCCAACAGGTCCTGCCCATGGGACAGGCCGTCGGCCAGCAGGATGGTGCCATCGAAGACGTCCCGGATCTCGTGCACCAGAACCACCGGGTTGAGGGTGCCGGCGTGCCCACCGGCGCCCGCAGCCACCGCAATGATGCCATCCACGCCGGCTTCCGCTGCCTTGCGGGCATGCTTCTGGTTGGTGACGTCATGGAAGACCAGGCCGCCGTAGCCGTGCACGGCTTCAACGACCTGGCTGGCGGCACCCAGGGAGGTGATGACGATGGGCACCCGGTGTTTGACGCAAAGCTCCAGGTCCACCTGCCAGCGGGGGTTGGTGCGATGGACGATCAGGTTGACCGCATAGGGGGCCAGCCGGGCGTCGGGATGCTGCTGGCGGAGCCTGTCGAGCCCGGTGTTCATCTGTTCGAGCCAGGACTCGAACCCCTCGCTGGTCCGCTGGTTCAGGGCGGGAAAGCTGCCGATCACGCCCTCCTTGCAGCATGCCAGGGCCAGTTCCGGCCCGGAGATCAGGAACATGGGCGCTGCCACCAGGGGCAGAGTCAGGTTGCCGGCGAGGGATGCAGGTAAGGCCATGAGTTTTCCTTAATTTTTGTTGGAACTTATATAGGTTATAAAGGATCTTAGCCTGCCGGGGTGGCTCTGAACATGGCCATTGCCCCCGGAATACGAGGAAAAATACGACCAACAAAAAAGGAGCCCGTAATGGGTGAAGCAAAACGTCGCAAGGAAACCGGAGCCCCTGCGCCAAAGAAAACCGGTAACAGACCTTTGTTTATCGGGGTGACGGTGCTGGTTGTGGTTGCCGTTGCCATTGGCCTGTTTTTTCTGACGGCCAAGCCCAAGCCGTCATCGGATGAACTGCCGGTGGCCGCCCCCAATGCCGATCCGTTTCCGGCCGAGCTGGACCAGTATGGCGTGTCCGTGGGTCCGGCCGATGCGCCCGTTGTGGTGCGTGAGTTTGCCGACTACCAGTGCCCGGCCTGTGCCCGCTTTTCTGACGCCAGCCAGAAGCTGAAAGCACAGTACGTTGAGGCCGGAAAGGTCCGCTTTGTCTATTTCGACCTGCCGTTGCAGCAGCACCAGAACGCCATGCCTGCTGCCCAGGCTGCGCGCTGTGCTGGCGACCAGGACGCCTACTGGGACATGCACGATAAGCTGTTCGCAGCCCAGTCGGAGTGGAGCGACTCTGGTGACCCGGTTGCCACGTTCAGCCGTTATGCCGGCGACCTGGGGCTGGATGAACGGCGCTTTCGCCGCTGCATGACCACGGAGCTGCATCGCGAGGCGGTGGAGCAGAGCCGGCGCGTGGCCATGCAGCTGCGAGTGGCCAGCACACCGACGGTGCTGGTGGACAACATCCGCCTGCCCCGGCCCGGGTGGGGGCAGCTGTCCGCCGTGGTGGAACGGGAGCTGGCGAATGCGGCCGAGTGATGGGCTGGCGGGATCGGTTCGGCCAGTCCGGACTTGATCCCGGGCCAGAGTTGGTGAAAAATTGCGCCCTCTCTGGCCCACGCCTTTGAAGAAACCCAAACCCATGCTCCGGATTTACGGTCCGGCCCGCAGGAGAAATCGATGAGCAATGATGTAGTTGTCTGCGCGCTCTACAAGTTCGCAGTTCTGAATGATTACCAGTCCCTTCGCCAGCCTCTGCTGGACACCATGTTGGCCAACGACGTCCATGGCACCCTGTTGCTGGCGCGGGAAGGTATCAACGGCACCATCGCCGGCAGCCGTGAAGGCATTGATGCCGTCAAGGCCTGGATCGACAGTGATCGTCGGTTCGATGGCATTGACTACAAGGAATCGTTTGTGGACATCCAGCCGTTCAAACGCACCAAAGTGAAGCTCAAGAAAGAGATTGTCACCATGGGCGTGGACGGAATCGATCCGAAGCGCATCGTAGGCACCTACGTAGAGGCGTCGAAGTGGAATGACCTGATTTCCGACCCGGAGGTCGTTCTGGTGGACACCCGAAATCAGTACGAAGTGGAGATCGGTACCTTCCGGAACGCCGTGAACCCATCCACCGACACCTTCCGGGAGTTCCCGGAGTACGTGAAGCAGAACCTCGATCCGTCGAAGCACAAGAAAGTCGCCATGTTCTGTACCGGCGGTATCCGTTGCGAGAAATCGACGGCCTATTTGAAAGAGCAGGGCTTTGAGGAGGTCTACCACCTCAAGGGCGGCATCCTGAAATACCTTGAGGAAGTGCCCGAGGAACAGAGCCTGTGGCACGGGGAATGCTTCGTCTTTGACGACCGGGTCACGGTGAACCATCGCCTTGAGCGTGGTGACTATGATCAATGCCACGCCTGTCGGCGACCGATCACCGAAGATGACAAACAGCGTCCCGAATACGAACAGGGCGTGAGTTGTCACCAGTGCATCGACTCACTGACTGAGGAGCAGAAAGCCCGGTTTGCTGAGCGCGAGCGTCAGATGAGGCTGGCGGAGCAACGGGGTGAAGCCCATGTGGGTGGCGAAGCCGCTCGCATCATCGCTGAACGAAAGGCTCGCAAGAAGGCGGAGCGTGAACAGCAGGCACAGAAAAGTCTGGCTGGCGAAAAGCGCCGTAAATCCGCAGGAGCCTGAACCGACAAACCAGGAGCACTTCATGGAACTCAAAAACGCGGTCGCGATTGCCTTTATCGGAGCTGCTCCGCTTGCCCAGGCTCAGGACCGGGGCGACGTCACCTCTGAGTTCGAGATTGGAGTCCTGGTGACATCAGGCAACACCGAGGAAAGCAACCTGAATGGCCGGCTGGCCATCAGCAATGAACTTCCGCGCTGGCGTAACATGGCCGAATTCAGTGCCAGGCACACTGAGTCGGAGGACGAAACCACGGCCGAGCAATACCAGGTTGTGGGCGAGACCAACTACAAGTTCGACGAGCGCCAGTACTGGTTTCTTCGGGGCGCCTGGGAGGATGATCGCTTTTCCGGTTATGACTTCGAGTCGTCGGTCACCGCAGGTTACGGTAATCGCCTGTGGGAGTCTGGTGATCAGTCATTCTGGAGCGTCTCGACGGGTCTGGGTTACCGGTACAATCGACTGGATGAACCGGATGAGAACGGCGAAAACGCCGAGGATTCCGCAATCGCCCGATTCGCCACCCAGTTTGATTACGCGATCTCCGACCGCGCCCTGTTTCGTCAGAAGCTGAGCACAGAAGTCGGCCTGGAGGAAAACAACACCATCAGTGAATCGGAAACCTCGTTGCAGGCGACCGTGGTCGGTAACCTGTCGATGAAAACCGCGTTCCGGGTCAAACACGTCTCCGACCCGCCTGAAGGAAAAGAGCGGACGGATACCGAAACCGCCCTGACCCTGCTCTACAGCTTCTGATCAGACGTTGTTCCGGAGCCCGAGTTCGTCCGGGTAGGGAGTCAGGTAGTGCTGGACACTGAGGTAATCCACCGGCTCCCGGCGCTGGGCCATGCGTAACAGGGTCATGGGCACAACAAGCGGCACTTCGCCGCGCCGGTAGGCCTCCATCTGCTCCATCAGCACCTTCCGGTCCTCATCCCCCATAGAGTCCCGAAGGTAGCCCATCAGGTGCTGCATGGCGTTCATGTGGGAACCCCGGCTGACCTTCTGGCTCATGGCTTCCATAAACTGGTGAATGTACCGGTCGGCAATGGTGTCGAGGGGCTCCGATTTCAGGTCGCCCAGCATCGGGCCCAGTTGCCGGTAAATCTTTTCCGAGTGTGCCAGAAGCTGGAATTTATGGCGGGTGTGGAACTCGATCAGGGCCTTCGCCGTCAGGTTGTCGCCGGCAACGTTATGCATCCAGTCGTCGTAGGCGAAGACCCGCTCGATGAAATTCTCGCGGATCATATCATCGTTCAGGCGGCCTTCTTCCTCCACGGGCATCAGCGGGTAGGTGCGGATCAGTGCCTCGGCGAACATGCCCCGACCATCCCGGCGCGTTACCTTGCCGTCCTCGTTATGGACCTTGATGCGTTCCATGCCACAGCTGGGGGATTTCGCCATCAGGATGTAACCGCGCAGGTTGGCCAAGGATGGCATCACCGTATCGATGAACGCCTGCATGGCATCGGTGTGGTCGTTCTCGCCCCTGGTCTCGATGAGCCGAAGACCGTCGGGGTATTCCCTCAGGTGAATGGCGGGCCGGGGCACACCCAGGCCGGCTTCCAGCTCGGGACAGATGGAGCGGAATTCAAAATGCCTGGACAGAATCTGGGTGCAATAGCGGGAGTGCTTGTGGCCGCCATCGTGGCGGACTTCCTTGCCCAGCAGGCAGGTACTGATACCGACGGGAATTTCGCTCACGTAATCTCTCCGATCAATAAAACTACCTTTGTAATACGTGAATTCAGTCTAAACCGATCAGGCTCACGCCGTGAACCCAATCAGTGCTCCCGGTGCGGGTTCCGCTTCTTCGCCTCCAGCGCCAGGGTACTGGCGTAAATGCTCCGAACGTCCCGGGCGAACTGCTCAACCGAGTAGTCTGCTGCGAATTCCAGGGCCCGTTCCGCCAACTCCTGGCGAAGTTCGTCCTCTTCCAGCAGGCGCTTCACCTCGTGCACCCAAAGCTCCTGATTCTCCGGGGTCTTGAACCCGTTGACGCCATGGCGAACCACGTCCTCAATGCCACTGGATCGCACCGCCACCACCGGCAGACCAGCCGCCATGGCTTCAAGGATCACCATGCCCTGGGTTTCCGATTTCGAGGCAAACAGGAACGCATCGCCCAGGCGGTACCAGGTTGCCATGTCCTCGGGCGGCACGGCGCCCACGAGGGTGAAATGTCCCTGCAGGTCAAGATCCTCGATCTTCTGCTGCAGACGATCACGCTGGTGCCCATCGCCGATCATCAGGAACCGGAAGGGCACGTCTGTCTCCTTCCGGAGAGTGTCGATCGCCTCGATCATGAAGTCGATGTTCTTCTCGTTGGAGAGACGGGAGACGCTGACGAACACTTTCTCATCGTTCAGGTCCAGTTCGTTGCGCAAACGCTGGATGTCCTCGTCCCGGACGTCCTGAAAACGCTGGTATTCGATGCCGGTGGGCTGCACGTAAGTGGGCGTCTTCACGCCAATCATGCGCAGGTACTCTTCGGTGGAGTAGGTGGGCACGATCACGCCATCACATTTGTTGGCGAAGCGCTTGATCAGGGCATGGGAGATCAGGTTCCGGAACAGCATACCGGGCAAGGGCACGAAGTGGGCGTAGTGCTCCAGCCGGGTGTGGTAGGTGTAGATGGCGGGAACCTTGAGCCTCCGGGCCAGGAACAATCCAAGGGAGCCGAGCCAGAACGGGTGGTGCAGGTGAATGATGTCCGGCTGGAAGGCCTTCACCCCCCGGCGAATCCTGGCCAGGAAAATATTCGCCAGCCGGAACTCCCGCTTCTCGCCCATGGCGAGCAGGGAGGGCACTCGCAGAACCTGCTCCTCGCTTTCGGGCTGATCCTTGTATCGGGGGGCGACGATGAGGAGGTTGTCGCCCAGCGCCACGAGTCCCCGGCGCAGGCGCTCGATGGAAATGGGCACGCCGCCGATGAACGGCAGGTAGTTGTTGGTGAACATGGCCACCCGGAGCGGCTTTTCCAGCCAGGGCGACGGGTCCAGGTCGTAGTCCGGGTAATAGTCCTTGCCAACGAAAATCGTGGTGTACAGTTTGATAGTGATGGCCATGAACACCGCGAGGATCAGGATGAAATTCAGGTAGCCGGAGTAGATCAGGGAGTAGATGAAGAACCACAGGCTCTCCAGCTGTTTCAGGAACGGATGCTGGCCTACCTTGAGCCGCTCCAGGGAATGGCTGATATCGCCGTCCACGCCAACGTCGACCCGTACAAAATGGTAGAAACTGATGTCGTTGTTCAGGACCAGCCCGCCGGCACCACCGGTGGTAATGAAGGTGGTGTTGCCCTTGACCGCTTCCGAATAGAGCGACAGGTTGGCGGAAAACACCAGGTCGATATCGTGTCGCTGGATCTCCTGCAGCAGCGCCTTCCGGAACTCCGGGGGTTGCAGGTAATCCTCGCGCTGATCGAACGGCGCATTCTTCTCCGGTTCGATCGGCGGGTGGCCGATGAACAGGATCCGGGCCTTTGAGTCGTCCTGGGCCAGCAAGTCATTGAGCCAGCGAATCTGCCACTTCCAGGGCGTTTTGCCGGTGCTGTCCAGGAAAATCAGCCGGCTGTTGCCGGCCTGAATACTGAAGAAGTGCGGGCCAAAATGGTCGTAGAAACGAAAGCTGCCGAAGTCCTCGTATTCGTGGGCGCCGAAGGTCAGCAGGTACGGAATCGTGAGGTGCCCAAGGCTGCCATAAAGCGCCCGGTACTTGTCCTCGCCGCCGCCACTGACGGCGTTGCCCGCCGACACCATGAAATCGATCCCGGAGCTGTTCAGCTCGGGAATGATGCGCTCTTCGAAGATGCCGATGGAGTTGTTGATGTTGCCAACCACGGCAAAGCTGACCGGAGCCTCCGGGCCGGTGCGTTTCTGGATGCGCTCCACCTGGTCGGTGTGCAGGCCCTTGAAGTCCTTCATGAACAGGTTGAGGTAGGCCTTGTAGCCCACCAGCAGAGTCACAATCACCAGACACAGGTAGAACAGCAGTTTCAACGGGTTTCGGAGAATCATTCCACGTTCCTGCGATCGTTGATCAGTTCCCTCTGCAACACGATCAGCCCGATGATCATGCCCAGATAAATGGTCAGCAAACGCCAGCTGACGGTCACCAGCACCAGATGGTTGCCCGACAGAATATCGCGAAAGAAGCTTCCGAATACACCTTCGGAAATGCCCGAGGCGCCGGGCGTAGGCGAGAAATACATGATAAAGGTGGTCACGACCAACAAACCCAGGGTGACCAGGTAGTCCACGTTGTAACCGAGGCTGTGAATCAGCAGCGCCGGAAAGCTGAACAGGCTGAGCAGGAACAGGGCGGTGAACAGGATCGACAGAATCACGTACTTGGGGCGGCCCTTGATGTAATCGCCGAAACTGTCGGAGAACCGGAGCATCTCCCGGCGGGCCTTGAACTGCCAGCGTCGGTGCCGCGCGTCGCTGATGAGATGGAGGTGGCGAAGGGTGACCAGCAGCCGGGTCAGCGGCACGATCAGCCAGTGGGTCCGGAACAGCAGGATCGCAAAGAACCCCAGGTAGAGGAAGATGAACACCGCCAGGGCAACGCCAATGTTGCCGGTGATGGTGTGGTCCTTCAGCGCCTGCAGGGTCAGCAGAAAAACCGGTGTCAGTGTGAAGATAAACAGAACGGCCAGTACCGTACGAATCGTCGTGGCCGCCGTGGCGCGCCCCATGGGTACGCCGTGGCGGTGCAGGTACCAGATCTGGGCAAAGCCGCCCCCGGTGGCCATGGGCGTCACATTCGAAAAGAACAGGTTGATGAACACCAGTTTGAACATCACCTTGAACGGCAGCCGGTGTCCGAGGGCGCACAGGGTGTAGTGCAATCGCAGGCCATCGGAGACGAAATAGACCAGTAAAAGCAGCCCCGCCATCAGCAGAGTGGAGGGTGCGACGAGTCGTGTATCGAAGGTGATGCTGCGCCCGGCGAACTGATCGTAGACCGCATACAGACCGGCCGCGGTCATGGCGATGAAAATCAGGCTGAAGACGGTGAGTCGTCGCCAGGAAGTCCGTTTCGGGTATTCACTGTCGGTGGAGTCGGTCATGGGCTGCCCGTCAGGTTAAGACGGGCAGTTTACAGGAGGTTAGGCGAGGGTTGTCCAGTCGGGGATCAGTGGCCATACACCATCATGGTGGTGTTGGTGATGGCGAAGTCGGTGAACTGAACACTGCCGATGCTGTTGGGGCCGATTCGGAACGTCGGCATGTCGATATCCGCGCGGAACTCGACGTCGTGCACCGACAGGCCATCCTTGCCGGAGGCCGCGCTGGTGCCCCGGGACAGTTTGGCGGTGGCGCTGGCCATGCCGAAATGACCTAGGGTGTCGTTGCCGCGCCGGTTATGGATCTGGAGCCCCTCGATGCCGACGGCGGCGAAGTTGAAAACCAGGAGCAGGTCGGCCGCGTCCCAGTCGAGGCGGCCGTTGGTGATCTCGAAGTGAGTGTCCAGCTGCAGTTCCGAACCGGACACCGTATTGCCGTTGGCGAGGGTGCGGGTGTCGGTTCCACCGTTGCGGACCACCAGGTCGGTCGGGCCCACGTAGCCCTGCAGCAAGACATTGGAAAACAGGCTGGTGGTGCCTTCGCTGCCGCTGGTGGTCAGGCTGTCGACCGCGAGTTCAAAATCCACGGCCCTCAGGTAGTCGTCCAGCACCGTCGGGTCGCCGTAATCGGTCGCCCCCAGGTGAATGACCAGGTCGCCGCTGTTGAACTGCTTGCCGAAGTCGCCGGCAACGCTGTACTTGGCCAGTGCGTCTGCGACATCGGCGTTGCTGGTGCTCAGCAGGCCGGCATCGGCTCGCCGCGCGATCTCCGAGAATCCGTGCTCCAGCACTTCGTCCTGGCCGGCGATGTCGATGGTCACCTTCATGTTGTCCAGGACCGTGTCGTTCTGGCCGGAAAGGCGGAGGCCGTTCACGTTGATCGAGCCCTCGTCAATCCAGCTCAGGCGGTCAACCGAGACCTTGGTTTCCATCTCAATTGTCACGCCTGCCTGGCCGGTGATGCCGGCAAGGGCACGGTCATCCAGCGACTTGAATTCAGCCATGGCGGGTAAGGGCAGGGAAAGCGCGAACGCCAGGACGGCCAGATAACACGACGGTTGGTGTCGGGCAGGTGCTGCGCAGCTGGAACAGGCGTGTGACAGAGTCATGGTGGCCCCAAAATCCGTTTTCGGTGTTTGTTGTTGTGTACGAAAAGCCTGTCAGGGCTCTCCGGGCCGCAGGACAGCGCAACCCATGCAGCGGACATTCGGTTTTGTTACACGTTGTTACGATAGGCGGGATGGTGCCACAGGTCTGTGAGCTGAATCACAACCCAGGGTGGCTTGTCTTACGAGGTCAGCGCCTGCTGGATCAGTAACTTCTGGTGTTCCGCGAAGTCGTGGATCAGCGCCTGGGCCTTGGCGCCATCCCGGGACAGTACCGCTTGTGGCAGGTGGCTGAAGAACTGGCTGGTCTGGTCCAGGCCTCTGCGGTAACGGTCGGCACTGAGGTAATAGGCCCGGCTGACGGCGGGCTTGAAGTTCGACAGGGCTTCGGTCAGATACGGATTGCCCACCACCTCGCAACAGGCGTCCATGACCGCAAAACTGGCTTCGACAATGGCGGTGATGTCCGCGGACGGTTGGTTCATCTGTTCGACTACTTGAGCCACGGCATCCAGCAGGGGCTGCCGGTCCGTTTCCTGCCAGCGTTCACATAGCCGGGCGGCAAGCATCATCAGCAGATGCATGTAGACGTCGTACAGCTCGGAGGCGTGTTCCGCGTCCAGCCGGGTGGCCGATGCGCCCTTGCGCGGCGTGATTTCCACCAGATGCCAGCGTTCCAGTGTGTACAGGGCTTCCTTTACCGAGGCCCGGCTCACTTTCAGTTCGTTCGCCAGGGTTAATTCCTGAATACGCTCACCCGGGCGGATCTGCCCGGTCATGATCCGTTCCGCCAGGTAGTTGGCAATTTCTTCTGCCAGGGTGTTCGGCACCTGAAAATCCATATGGGCTCTCTGAACTGGAATCTGTGGGCATGAGTCTATCACAGCCATCTGGAAGGGGAGCTACAACCCATTGATCCCGTGGGGCTTCCCCGGCGTGCTCAAAAACCTCCAAAATTTGTTGACGACTGCTATATTGTAGGACAATAATGCAGAAAACAACAGGCGGGCGATGGTTCGCCCAAATCAATGCCGAAGGAAAGAGCGAGGAGAGAGCCATGAATACCAGCCAGTGGTCCATCAGCCGGGAGGCGACGCGCCGTAGAATCCTGCTGACCCTCAAGAAGTACAGCTACCTGATTGCCATGATCCCCCTGGCCCTGCCGCCACTGCTGTTGGCGGCGGGCCACGCCACTCAGCTGGTGAACCTGTTCTCCTGGGGCGTGCCCGTGGTGGTGTTCGGCATCATTCCGGTGCTGGATATGCTGCTGGGTAAGGATGCCCTGAACCCTGATGAAGAAGCCGATGTACCCCGCATGAACAGTGAAATCTTCTACCGGTTCATTACCCTTGGCTGGGTGGCCGGTTTCGCCGCCCTGCTGGTCTGGAGCATGCTGGAACTGGCCTCGGGCACGTTCAGTGCGGTTGGCGGTCTGGGCTGGATCCTGTCCATCGGGATTGTTGGCGGCCTCGGCATCAACGTCGCCCACGAGTTGATTCACAAGGACGCCAAACTGGAAACCCGCGCCGGCGGATTCCTGCTGTCATTGGTCTGCTACGGGGGCTTCAAGGTGGAGCACCTGCGTGGCCACCATGTGCACGTTTCCACGCCGGAGGACGCTTCCTCGTCCCGTTACAACCAGTCGCTCTACGAGTTCTTACCACAGGCCTACGTGCGCAATTTCGTCAATGCCTGGAAGCTGGAGGCCCAGCGTCTGGAGCGTAAGGGCCTGAAAGCCTTCAGCTGGCGTAATGAACTGATCTGGTGGTACAGCATCAGCGCACTGGCGCTGGTTGCCTTCACCGTTGCCTTCGGGTGGCTGGGTGCCGCCTTCTTCCTGGGGCAGAGCTTTATCGCCTTCACCCTGCTGGAAATCGTCAACTACCTCGAACACTACGGTCTGCATCGCCGCAAGCTGGACAATGGCCGTTACGAACGCACCACCCCCGAACACAGCTGGAACAGCAATTACTTCCTCACCAACGTGTTCCTGTTCCACCTCCAGCGCCACAGCGATCACCACGCCTACGCCAAGCGCCGCTACCAGGTCCTGAGGCACCATGAGATCGCCCCCCAACTGCCGGCCGGCTACGCCGCCATGATTGTTGTCGCCATGGTTCCGCCGCTGTGGAAGCGGATTATGAATCCGCGGGTGGAGGCCTATTACCGGGGGGAGGAGCATCAGTTGGCTTCCTGATTTTGGGGGAGGTGGCGACCGGGGAAATTTTTCTCCAGAAGAATCGCAAACTCGCTTCGCTCAGACAGCGATTTTCTTCCGAAAAACACCCCCGATCACCACGACCAACCCCTGCCAGCCCCCAAAGTTTAAAACGACTTCAGAGCGTCTCTGAAGAACCGCCGCCGAAGCGGCCCTCCGACCCCGCCGGTTTGTCTCTGCCAGCGGGGTCTTTTTTCATACCCTTGAAATCCCCCTGAAACGCACGCAGGTATATGCTCTGAATCCTCGAACAAAGAAGGGAAAACCATGCCCAAGCATTTTGAACAAGCTGCCGGCCTTTACAATGACCCCGTTCCCGAGACCGAAGGTTATGTCTTCAACCAGACCATGATGCGCATTAAGGATCCCGAGCGCTCCATGGACTTTTACACCCGAGTGATGGGCATGCGCCTGGTTCGGAAGCTCGACTTCCCCGAAATGAAGTTCACCCTGTACTTCCTGGGCTATCTGGACGATCGCCACGCTCAGCAGGTCCCGACCGACGACGCCTACCGCACAACCTACACCTTTGGCCGCGAGGCCATGCTTGAGCTGACCCACAACTGGGGCACCGAGGACGACAACGATTTCGCCTACCATAGCGGTAACGACGAGCCCCAGGGCTTCGGTCACATCGGTATTGCCGTGCCCGACGTGTATGCGGCGTGTGAGCGCTTTGAAAGGCTTGAGGTTGAGTTTGTGAAGAAGCCGGACGATGGCAAGATGAAAGGGTTGGCGTTCATCAAGGATCCGGACGGCTACTGGATCGAAATCCTGCAGCCGAATATGATGCAGAAGCAAAGCCGGGAACGCTGATCCCGGCTAGCCCGCGGTATCGGCCTCTGCGCCGGTACCGGCTTTCCCGCCATAACGTGACGCCACGATCACGGCCGCCGTCAGTATCAGGGCGCCGGCAATGCCGATCGGCCCCAGGATCTCTCCCAGGAACACCCAGGCCAACAGGGCCACGAACAGCGGTTCGAGCGTCACTATGATGCTGGACAGTGTTGCCGGTGTCGTCCGCATGCCGGAGAAGAAACTGACGTAACCGATGCAGGTGGGCACCACGCCGATGTAGGCCACCATCAGCCACTGCTGTACGCCCAGCGTTTCCAGCCCTGCAAAGCCCCCGGTAAGCCAGACCACGGGGCCCAGAATCAGTGCCGCGGTGAAGAAGCAGATGAACGCGGTGGTGAACACCGGGGTGCCCGCAGAACTGTAGCGACTGGTGAGAGTGAAGCCGGTGTAGACCACGGCCGCCAGGAGGGCCATGAGGATGCCGGCGAGTCGCAGGGTGCCGGTGGTGTCCATGTCGCTCAGCACCAGCATGGCGGTGCCGACGATGGCCGCAACAAGGGAGAGTACGGTCAGCAGGCCGGGTTTCTCGCCCAGCAGCGGAGCCGCCAGGATGGCCACCAGCACGGGCGGCAGGCACAGGGCGATCAGGGTCGCGATGCCAGCGCCGGTCAGATCGACGGCCAGCAGGTAACTGCCCTGGTAGAACGCCTGGAACAGCCCGAGGGCGGCCAGCGGCAAAAAGGCCTTGAAACCGAGGTGCCGCAGGGTCGTACCGGGCATCGACGCATCGGTGCCGGTACGCCTGAGCCGTGCCTGTTCCCGGCGCATCAGCAACCAGAAAAACGGTAAGGCCACCACCAGGCGCAGGAAGCCCAGGGTGATGGCTTCAAGCTCGGTACCGGTAAACAGGAATTTCGCGACGATCCCCGTGGTCGCCCAGAGCAGGGCTGCCAGGGCGATCAGCAGAGCGCCTTGAATCATTCAATAATCAACACGATCAGTTCTTTGGGGCCGTGGACGCCGTAGGCCAGGGTCTGTTCGATGTCCGCCGTCTTGGAAGGTCCGGAGATTAACAGCGCATTGGTGGGCATGCCAGCCCCCCAGTCCTGAACCTGCATGGCCTCGTGGAAGGTGGTGTAGATGTCACTGGCGTACAGCACCGCCACGTGCACTGGCGGTACCAGGCTCATCAGCCGCGGCTCGTCGGCTGTGGGCCAGAGGATCAGAGAGCCGGTTTCGGCGATGCCGCCCCGGGTGGAGGTGATGCCCGCGTCCACATCGTTGAACAATACAGATTGCCAGCTCTCGATGGGCTCATCGTAGATCAGCAGGTTGGGCAGGTCCTCGCGCTCAACCGCGGACCGGAGCTTGAGGCCGATTTCGTGTTCCTTCGGAACCAGCAGGTTGCGAGCGCCGCGAGTGGAGAGCACTTCGGCCAGCCGGTCCAGCCAGGTTTCCTCGGTGCAATGATGGACTTCGCCATGAACCGATTCGATGTTCTTCTCGAACATCGCAATGCGCTCGGAGACCGGCCAGTCCGGGCGTTCGAGCACGGAAAAGTCGCAGTTGGGTGCCGTCAGGTTGCCGCCGGAACGGTTGCGCAGGCGTTGGAGGATGGTGTCGCGTGAACTCACTGGCCGCGCTCCTTCAATCGTTCATGGAGGGTTTTCGGCGCAAGTTTCGGGGCCGTGCGGTACTGGGTCCAGCCGCCGATCTGCCCGGGCTGAAGTTTGCGGAATCGGGCGGCCATACTGGTGCCGAAGCGGTACATGCCGGGGTGGGCGTGCATCCAGCTCCAGCCTTTCCAGACCATCGCTTCCACGGCACCGCGTTTGGCGCCGTGGCCACGAACCTTGGCCGGATGCAATTTATCGCCGTCCACGGATTCCTGGCGCAGCCGCACCAGCAGGTCCGGGATCGGAATCTTCACCGGGCAGACCTCACCACAGGCGCCACACAGGCTGGAGGCCGTGGGCAGGTGCCGGCCCTCATCCAGCCCGATCAGGTGTGGCATCAGGATCTTGCCGATCGGGCCCGGGTAGGTGGTGCCATAGGTGTGGCCGCCAACGCGGGTGTAAACCGGGCAGTGGTTCATGCAGGCGCCGCAGCGGATGCAGCGCAGGGTATCCAGCAATTCGTCGTCCTGGTAGATCGAGGACCGGCCGTTATCCACCAGCACCAAGTGCACCTCTTCCGGCCCATCCAGCTCGTCGGGCTTGCGCGGGCCGGAGATCATGTTGAAGTAGGTGGTGATGTGCTGGCCGGTGGCTGACCGGGTCAGCAGCGCGAGCAGGGCGGTCACGTCTTCCAGGTTGGGCACCACCTTTTCGATGCCGGTCACCGCAATGTGGCAGGGCGGCACGGTGGTGGTCATCCGGCCGTTGCCCTCGTTCTCCACCAGGCAGAGGGTGCCGGTCTCCGCGACCGCGAAGTTCACGCCGGAAACGCCCACATCCGCGTTCATGAACTTCTCCCGCAGTTGCAGGCGGGCGCTGGCGGTCAGGTATTCGACGTCGTGGGACAGGTCGGTCCCGGTCTTCTCATGCATCAGCTCGGAGATTTCATCGGTGTTCTTGTGAATCGCCGGCATGATGATGTGCGACGGTGTCTCCCCGGCCAGCTGCACGATGTACTCGCCGAGGTCCGATTCCAGCGCCTCGATGCCCTGTTCCTCGAGGTAATGGTTCAGTTCCATTTCCTCGGACACCATGGACTTGCCTTTGATGACCGTTTTTGCGTCCCGGGCCTTGCAGATGTCGCGAACGATGCGGCAGGCCTCATCGCCATCCACCGCCCAGTGCACCTTGATGCCGTTCTCGGTCAGCTTCTGTTCCAGCTGCTCCAGCAGGTCCGGCAGGTTGGCCAGGGCCCGCAGCCGGATATTGGCGCCCAGATCCCGCAGGGTCTCCAGATCCCAGCCTTCGAACGCGCTTTTGCGCTTGGTCATCAGCCCGTCCATCGCCTTCCGGAAGTTCTGGCGAATCTTCGGGTTGTGAATCGCCGCCTGGGCACGCGGGTGAAATTCTTTCACGTCAATGTGATGGGGTGAGTGCTCGGCAGTCTCGCTCATGACCGGTCCCCCTTCTTGCCGTTGGTGCGTTCCCACAGGAAACTGAGGATGTGCTGGCCGGTGATCGGCTTACGGTTCTTCTCGGCGTAGCCGTCTATGTTCATCAGACAGCCGCAGTCGGTGGTGACAAAGGCCTTCGCGCCGGTGTCCACCAGCGTATCCACCTTTTCACTCACCATGGCGCCGGAAATCTCCGGGTGGCGGATGGCGAAGGTGCCCCCGAACCCGCAGCATTCCTCGGCCCGGATCTGCTCCACCAGGTTCACATTGCTGAGTTGGCCCAGCAGCTTTGGGCCCACCTCGGCCACGCCCATTTCGCGGCGCGCGGAACAGGAGGTGTGCATGGCAACGGTGGTGGGTTCACCCAGATCGTCCAGTTTGATGTGACAGACGTTCAGCAGGAAATCCGTCAGTTCCCAGACCCGCCCGGCGACTTCGGCGGCTTTGACCTCGTGCCCGGTGTCCTTGAACAGGTCCGGGTAGTGCTTGCGCATCATGCCGCCGCAGGAGCCGGACGGCACCACGATGGGCCAGTCCTCGGGGAACAGATCCAGTTGCGCCATCGCCACCGCCCGGGCTTCATCGTGGTAGCCGGAGGTGTAGGCGGGCTGGCCACAGCAGGTCTGGTCCTGGGGAAAGATCACCTCAATGCCTTCCCGCTCCAGCAACTGAATGCCAGCCATACCCGCGTCCGGGTAGAACATATCCACCAGGCAGGTACCGAAGAAATAGACTTTGGAAGGTTTTGCAGGGTAAACCTTGATGGGATCAACCATGTGCCGACGCTCAACCGTTTTGGAATTATTACCACGTAATAATAGGGTGGCGATGGTCCTCTTGCTAGACGACTTTATGGGTACGGTCGGTTCAGCAATGCCCTCCGGATTCGAACGGGCTGCAATCGCCCTGAAGCGGGCTCTGGAGCGACTCCTGGAGAGCTCGACCGGAATGCCCGGTGGCCAGCAGGACATGCAGTTTGGCAAAGGCGGCTTCCGGGGTCAGGTCTGCTCCCGGGATCACACCGATCCGGTCGAGTACCGCACCCGAAGCGTAGGTTTTCTGGGCCACGCGGCCTGCGGGGCATTGGCTCACATTGACAATCGCGATGCCCCGATCGATGGCCGCTGCAAGCACATTGATCAATGCGGTGTCAGCATCAGGAACATTGCCTGCGCCATAGGTGAGGATGATCAATCCCTTCAATTGGGGAAGAGCCAGTGCGGCGTCAACCAAAGCGGATGAGATGCCCGGAAAAAGGGTCAGAACCGCGACGGAGCGGTGGTCGAGCTCAGGGATCTGAACGTTTGGTTGGCCCGCCGGAAGCAACAGGTCACGGCGCAGTTCGAGACCGATCCCGCATCGACCGAGCAACGGCGCGTTCGGGGAATCGAACGCATCCAGTTCACTGGTCTTTAGTTTTCTTGCACGGTTCCCACGAATCAGTTTGCTCCGGAAACAGATGCAGACTTCAGACACGTCGGCACAGGCTGCAAACACCAGCGAGTTGACCAGGTTTTCAATGGCATCGGTACGAGCCTGCTCAAGCGGAAGTTGAGAGCCGGTCAAGATCACTGGCTTGTCGCAACTGCCGAGCATGTACGACAGTGCCGAGGCGGTGGCCGCCATGGTGTCCGTACCATGGAGCAGGACAAACCCATCGTATTGATGCCAGTAGTCGACGAGGGTGCGGGCAATGATGGTCCAGTCCTCGGGCGTGATATTCGCGCTGTCGATAAGCCGCTCAAGCTCGACCACGTCGTAGTCGGGCAGGTCATCGAGCCTTTCTCGGAGGTAGCGTCCGAGGCGCGCGCCGAAATCAGCGCCGGGAACGTAAGCGCCCTGTGAGGCGACCATTCCAATTGTGCCGCCGGTGTACAGCACCAGAATCCGACGACTCACAGCCAGTCTCCCGCCGGCGCGAGCATGGATCTGGGAGAAAGCAGCCGGTCAAGGGCCTCGGCATCCAGCAGGCCTTCGTCCAGCACCAGCTCGCGCACGGTAGATCCGGTGTTGAGTGCTTTCGAGGCAATCCGGGTGGCGTTGGCGTAGCCGATCCTCGGAACGAGGGCCGTGACAATGCCAATGCTGTTGTCCAGGTGCCGCGCGCACTGCTCGGTGTTGGCGCGAATGCCCTGAATGCATCGGTCATCCAGCATGCTGCAGGCGGACCCCAGCATTTTCATGGAATTGAGCAGGTTATAGACGATCATGGGTTCCATCGCATTCAACTGAAGCTGTCCGGCTTCCGCTGCAAGGGTTACGGCAAGGTCACTGGCAATGACCTGATAGGCGGTTTGATTCACCGCTTCGGGAATGACTGGATTGACTTTGCCGGGCATGATCGAAGAGCCCGGTTGAACCGCCGGCAGGAGAATTTCCCCCAGGCCCGTCCGCGGACCAGACGACAGCAGTCTGAGATCATTGCACATTTTCCCGAGCTTGACCGCGAAGCGCTTGAGGATGCCCGAGAACAGCACAAAAGCGCCCATGTCCGAAGACGCCTCCACCAGATTGCTCGCGGAGACGAGCGGCTTTCCGGAGATTTGGGCCAGGTAGCCAACCGCAAGTTTCTTGTACAGGGGGTGAGTATTGATCCCGGTGCCAATGGCGGTGCCCCCGAGGTTTACTTCACAGAGCAGTCGGCTGGCTTCGTGCAGGCGATCAATATCCTCGCCGAGGTTCACGCCGAATGCCTCGAATTCCTGGCCCAGGGTCATGGGGACGGCATCCTGAAGCTGGGTACGCCCCATCTTCACGACGTGGTCAAACTGCCGCCCCTTCTCCTCCAGGCTTTCCTTGAGGTGGGTAATTACCTGCTCCAGGGGTTCCGCAGCAAACTGGACTGCGAGGCACACCGCCGTGGGGTAGGCGTCATTCGTGGATTGCGACCGGTTGACGTCATCGTTCGGATGAAGATGTTGGTACTCGCCCTTGCCGTGTCCCAGCTTTTCGAGTGCCAGGTTGGCGATTACCTCATTGGCATTCATGTTGGTGGAGGTTCCGGCACCACCCTGAATAAGGTCGACCACAAACTGGTCATGCAATGTCCCACCGATTATGTCATCGCATGCCGCAATAATGGCCTCCGCCTTATGGGGTTCCAGGTCTCCAAGGTCGCGGTTGGCCATGGCCGCTGCCTTTTTCACCATCACCAGGGCCCGAACCAGGTGTGGGAAGTGGCTGATGGGTACGCCCGTGATCGAAAAGTTATTCAGTGCGCGTTGAGTCTGGATGCCGTACCAGGCGTCGGCCGGTACGGGTAGATCACCAAGGAGGTCGTGTTCGGTGCGAGTGTTCATGGCTTGGGGGTTTCCTTGCGGTGAGGCAACAAGAACAGGGAATGGCGGCCCTCAGGTGGGGCCGCCAGGTGCGATCAGGATCGTTCCGGCGCAGGTTCGAGAGCCCGGCGAGCCCGGTTCTGAGCCCGTTCGATATCTTCCGGTTCGAGCTCCCACGCTGTGGCATCCACATTCATGTCCTGGAAGCGGGCAGCATCGAAAACGGGTTGTTCGATTCCCTCGGCAATCTGGCCGTCGAAGTCCTTCAGGATGCGCAGGCCAGGCTTGAACAGGGCGATCAGGGCGATCAGGTTTACGAGAGCCAGCAGACCCATAGTGACGTCTGCAAAACCAAACACCGTGCCCAGGTCAGTGGTGGCGCCCCAACAGACCAGACCAATGATGGCCACTCGGAACGAGTTGAAGAAATTCTGGTTCTGGGTGCTGAAGAAGTTAATGCTGTTCTCACCGAGATAGTAATTGTAGAGAATCGTGCTGAAACCGAAGAGCATCAGCGCAACACTTACAAAGCTGCGGCCCCAGTCACCCACGTGATCTGCAAGGGCGGATTGCGTCAGGGCAACGCCTCCAACATCGCTCAGGGTGTTGGGATCGTAAATCCCGCTCAGCAGGATAATAAACGCCGTCGACGAGCAGATGATGAGCGTGTCGATAAACACCGAGAACGCCTGAACGATGCCCTGATTGGCGGGGTGGGGTACATAGGCCACCGCCGCGACGTTTGGCGCACTGCCAAGGCCTGCCTCATTCGAAAACAGGCCGCGTTTGACCCCCATCAGAATGGCGGCACCAATGCCTCCGCCAACGACAGGCTCGAGACCGAACGCGCTGTTGACGATGAGCATGAAGACATCCGGGATGTGGTCGATGTTCAGCGCAAGAACGACGGCCGTGATCAGCAGATAGCTGCCAGCCATGAGCGGAACCAGAAATTCAGCCACTCGGGCGATGCGGCGAACACCACCAAAGATGATCAGGCCTACCACCATCGCCAGTGCAATGCCGGTATAGAAAACGGGAACGCCGAACGCGTCGTCTACCGAGGTCGCAACCGCATAGGATTGCAGCGCGGTAAACCCAAAGCCGAAGGTCAGCAGCAACAGGACAGAGTACAGGCCCGCCATCCACTTCCAGCGGGCGCCAAGGCCCCGGGAAATGTAGTGCGCCGGGCCACCGCGATACGTGCCGTCCGGTTCAGCCACCTTGTACGTCTGGGCCAGTGAACATTCGAGGAAGCTGGTGGCCATGCCCATCAGGCCAACCACCCACATCCAGAAAACGGCGCCGGGACCGCCCAGCGTGATGGCAACCGCCACGCCAGCGATATTGCCCCCGCCGACCCGACCGGCCACCGAGAGCAGCAGCGCCTGGAAGGAACTGAGATGGCCATGCTTGTCTTTCTGAAAGGCCTGACTGGCGCTCAGAATCCGGAACATGCGCCCAAAATAACGGAATTGAACGAAACGGGAGGCAACGGTGAACCCGATACCGACAGTGACCAGCAGCGCAATGAGAATCTTGCCCCATAGCAATTCGCTCAGAAACTCGAACATAAGCAACTCCGACAATGATTGTTGTTGTGCGAAGCTTTCATTTAACCAACCGGGCACCCCTGCTAGAATTCGCAGGTCATTGATGAGTAGACGCACTCTGGCGCGGTAACAGCGTCAAGTCGCGCTAGTGCAAGTTGGCGCACTGGCTTTCTTTAGGTAAAAAAGAGCGATACACCCAATGCATCCGGATCTGGCTCAGAATCTCAGGCTGCTCTGCAGTTACTACAAATCGATTGCAGAGGTGTGTCGTCGTCTTGGAATCAACCGCCCGCAATTCAACCGGTATCTCAGCGGCCAACACAAACCGTCAGCGAGCACGCTGCGTCGTCTGTGTGAGTTTTTCGGGGTAAACGAACAGGAAATACTGTTGCCGCACGGCCAGTTTCAACGGGTGGTTGATGTGCGCCCGAGGGTCAAGGCGCAGCCCAACCAGGAAGAGGAACTCATCCAGACGCACCTGGACAGACTCGATGGCGGGGCTCGGGGCGATATTGAGAACTACCTGGGCTACTACTACGAGTACTACCAATCCATGTCTGCGCCCGGGAAGGTCCTCCAGAACCTCGTGTGTCTTGAGCGCCAGGGCAATCGCGTCGTTTTCCAGCGCACGGAACGGATGCGGGCATCGAGCAACGAGCCGCCCTGCCACAATCGGTATCAGGGCATCGCCTATCTCCTGACCGACAGGCTGTTCCTGGTGGACTATGAAACGCTGAATTGCCACGAGATCACCCAGACCATTCTCTTCCCCAGTTTCAGAAACCGGGTGACGCGATTGACCGGGTTGAAGATCGGCGTTTCAGACAACAGTGAACGTATGCCGTGTTGCGCGAGGGTGCTGTACGAATACCTGGGCCAAAGTGTGAATGTCCGCAAGGCGCTTGCCCGCTGCGGTCTGCATGAGTTGAACAGTAGCCGGATTGACGCGTCCATTCGCGCTGCGGTCCGCAATGATCTGGCGCCGGACGAGTATCTTTTCAGGGCGCGGCACTAGGGGTGCCGGGTGCAGGCAGCGACCACGGCCGCCGCCCGCAGAGGAGGTCACTTCACGGTCAGGCGTTCGGCGTTCTTCTCGATGGTACGCTCGCCAATGCCTTTCACGTTCGCCAGGTCCTGCGGCGCTGCAAACGGGCCGTTGGCTTCGCGGTAGGCCACAATGGCTTCGGCCTTGCTCTGGCCCACGCCAGTAAGCTCGGCGAGGGTGGTGACATCGGCGGTATTGATGTTGATGGCAGCCGGCTCGGCCTGGGCAAAGCCCGTCATGAGGCTGAACAGCAGAACGAGGGTGGCAATTAACGGAGTACGGTTCATAGAAGTGAGTTCCTGATACTGATTGTCGTCTTGTGATGTTGCCGGGACGCAAACAGCCGGAACGAGTGCACGGTCAGGACCACATTCCCTGTGATCCCGAATTCCGTGGCTGACCCCTGCCTGATCCTTCAGGCTATGCGCTCATCCTGAGCACTTCATCCATGCGATCTTCCATGTAAGCCCTGATCCCTAGGGCAACTCCAAATCCCTGGAGCTATCTTCCATGAGCCAACGTTCCTTGCTGGCTTGTCATCCCTGACAGTTCCCATTCTACCGGGGATCCGGTGTGTACAAACCGGAGATACGCTCCGGGGGATGTGCGATATGTCTTACAGACCTGTAAGCATTCCGGACAGTCACAGAATGAACGCGAGTTCAGGATTTACACCCCGTGGGAGGCAATCTTTTGCCCGCTGCGGTGGGCCTCCGCCGCTTCCCGGATTCGCTCCATGGTGATTTCCCGAACCGCCTTCTGGCTCGCCCGAATGTGGTGAGTCAGGCGATCCGCCGCCTCGCTGGCCATGCCCTTGCGAATCGCGTCCAGAATGGCGGCGTGTTCGATGTAGGTGGCATCCACCCGGTCATCCCGAGTGAAGTCCAGCCGCCGGATAATGCGCAGGCGATCGGTGATCTCCCGGTGAATCCGCGTCATCTCGCGGTTGCCTGCGGCGGCCACCAGGTCGCAGTGAAAGCTTTCGTCCAGTGCCCGAACCGTGCTGCCCACCGCCCGTTCCGACGGATGGTCCGGGTTCCAGATCGCCGTGAGCATCCGGATGGCCGAGGGCTCTTCCGGCAAGGCGCAGATCTTGTGCATCGCCGCCCGCTCCAGGGTAATCCGCAGATCGTACAGCTCCTCCACCTGCTGGAAATCAAACGGCTTCACCTGCCAGCCGCTGCGGAACAGGACCTCCACGTAGCCCTCCCGCTGCAGCCGGTAAAGCGCCTCCCGAACCGGGGTCCGGCTGGCATGCAGGCGAGTTCCCACATCGCCCTCGCTGAACTTGTCACCGGGGATCAGGCGGAACTCAAAGATGTCATCCTTCAGGGCCTCGTAGACCCGGTCGGCCATCGACTCTTTTCGTTTGGTGTTGGTTGCCATTTTCGTGTTCGCCCTATTCGTGGTTGCCCTGTTCCTGGGAGCGGGAAGCGCTCAGACCTCGATGCTCAACAACGGTTCGCCGGGAGTGACGGCCCTGCCGGGCTCAACGTGCATGGCGCTGATCGTTCCGGTCAGCGTAGCATTCACCTCGAACTCCATTTTCATAGCCTCGACAATCATCAATGGATCACCCTGGGCGACGGTGTCGCCGGGTTTGACCAGGCACTTCCAGATGTTGCCGGCGATCTCCGCGCTCACCAGCTCCCCGAATTGGGCCAGGTCAGAGGCGTCCGCTTTCGGCGGCGCC
Organism: Marinobacter arenosus; assembly: GCF_019264345.1. Classification (NCBI taxonomy): domain Bacteria; kingdom Pseudomonadati; phylum Pseudomonadota; class Gammaproteobacteria; order Pseudomonadales; family Marinobacteraceae; genus Marinobacter; species Marinobacter arenosus. The sequence continues at coordinate 1,516,971 of NZ_JAHVAO010000001.1, read as the reverse complement.
TTGGCCAGGCGATCGAGTTCTTCGGCCTCGCTTTCCTTCCACAGTGCCACCTCTTTGGCGTAGGCCGCCTGCTGCATTTCCCGGAACTCGGCGATGGAATCGGCGTTGGCGTCCAGGAAGGCCTGATGGGATTTCAGGTCGAAGGTTTCTTCCTCGATCTTTACGGTCAGCTGGCCGGCCCGGAACTGGTCGCGCATCTCATCCAGCTCCGCCTCGGTGACCGGGTAATAGCACACCTGGTCGAAGAACCGCAGCAGCCAGGGCGCGCCCTCCGCGAACTGGGGATTCTTCAGGTACTTGTTCCAGATCGGCAGGGTGCGGCCCACCAGCTGGTAGCCACCCGGGGAATCCATGCCGTAGATGCACATATACACACCGCCAATCCCGACGGTGCCCTCGGCGGTGTAGGTCCGGGCCGGGTTGTATTTGGAGGTGAGCATCCGGTGGCGCGGGTCCAGCGGCACCGCGCAGGGCGCGCCCAGGTAGACGTCGCCCAGTCCCAGCACCAGGTACCGTGCCGAGAACAGGATATCCCGCACGTCTTCCCGGGATGGCAGGCCGTTGATGCGCTGCATGAAGTCGACGTTGTTGGGCAGCCAGGGGGCGGTATCGCGTACAGACTGGCGGTACTTGTCCACGGCCTCCAGGGTGGCGCTGTCCTCGAACGCCATGGGCAGGTGAATCACCCGGCTTCGAACCTGCAGCTCGTCGGTGGGTGGCAGCGTGGCTTCGAGGTCCAGCAGGTACTGCATCAGCGCCTGCTGCGACAGGATGCGCGCGTCGTATCGCAGTTGCAGCGAGCGTACACCGGGCGACAATTCCAGGAGGCCGGCGGGTTGCACGTCGGCAATCGCCTCCATCAGCGCGTGGATGCGCAGGCGCACGCCGAGGTCCATCACGTTGGGGCCATATTCCATCAGGATGTACTGGTCGCCGGCCTGCCGGTAAGTGACTTCCGGCCGGCCGTCGGTTTCGTCGAGGTGCGCCAGGATCGTCGCGGAGAGGCCGTTCAACGGTGCCAGGTCCGGTTTGACAAGGTTCACGGCGGGCGGCGCTATCAGGCTCTTGATCGCCAGTTCCTGGCGCTTGGCGAGCTGGACCGCCGTGTCGTTATCCATCGCCACGAACCGGATGGTATCGCCGGGTTTCACCTGGCCGACTTTCCAGAGTTCGGCCTTGGCGATGGTGACCGGGCACACGAAGCCACCCAGGCTGGGCCCATCCTTGGTAAGGATCACCGGCATGTCACCGGTGAAGTTGATGGAGCCGATGGCGTACTCGCAGTCGTGGATATTGGACGGGTGCAGGCCCGCTTCGCCGCCGTCGGCGCGGGTAAACGCCGGCTTGGGGCCGTTCAGGCGGATGCCCAGGCGGTTGGAGTTGTAATGCACTTCCCAATCTTGCTCGAAGAAGGTTTCGATCGATTGTTCGGTGAAGAAGTCCGGGGCACCGTGGGGGCCATAAAGCACGCCGATTTCCCAGTGGTCGGGGTAGTCCGGAATCAGGTCCGGATCGGCCGGGGCCGGATCGTGCGTCGGCGCGGTTGTTGTGCAGGCCGGCAGGGCGATCTGGCTGATGCCCAGCATGTCACCGGGGCGCAGGGGCCGGCCGCCGTGGCCGCCAAACTGGCCCAGGGCAAAGGTGGAACGGCTGCCGAGGTACACCGGCACGTCGAACCCGCCGCGCACCGCGAGATAGGTACGGCAGCCCTTGATGGCCTTGCCGACCGCCAGAACCTGACCGGCCTTGACGGTGATGGGCGCCCAGAAGGCCACCGGCTCGTCGTCGAGGGTCGCTTCAGTAAGCGCACCGGTCAGCGCCACCACGGCATCCTTGTGGAATTTCAGGCTGGGGCCGATCAATGTCGCCTCCAGGCCCGCCGCTTCATGGTGGTTGCCGACGATACGGTTGGCAATGCGGAAGGCGTAGTCGTCCATGGGGCCACTGGGCGGTACGCCAATGTTCCAGTAACCGACGCGCCCGGGGTAGTCCTGCACGGTGGTGTAGGTGCCCGGCTTGACCACCTCCGCCACGGACGGGTTGAACTCGAAACGCTCCAGCGCCCGGGTGGAGACCACACCCTCGGCAAAGCTGGGCTGGGCCACCACCTGGCGCAGGTAATCCAGGTTGGTGGCAATGCCCATCAGCCGGGTCTCGGCGAGGGCGGCTTTCAGCTTCGCCAGGGCGTCGGCGCGGTCGGTGCCGTGCACGATCAGCTTGGCGATCATCGGGTCGTAGTGGGCGGACACCTCGCTGCCGTTTTCCACCCAGGTATCCACCCGCACGCCGTCTTCCGGCCAGTGCACGTCGGTCAGCTCGCCGGGGGAGGGCTGGAAGTCCTTCAGCGGATCCTCGGCGTAGATGCGCACTTCCATGGAGGCCCCGTTCAGCTCGGGTTCGAAGCCGGCCAGCGCCGGGCTCTCGCCGGCGGCGATTCTCAGCATCCACTCGATCAGGTCCAGTCCGGTAACGGACTCGGTCACCGGGTGCTCAACCTGTAAGCGGGTATTCACTTCCAGGAAATAGAATTCGTCCCGGTCGGCGTCGTAGATGTACTCCACTGTGCCCGCGGAGCGGTAATTGACCGACTGGCCGAGGGACACGGCCGCATCCAGCATCTTCTGGCGGGTGGCCGCCGGCAGGTTGGGGGCCGGGGTTTCCTCCACCACCTTCTGGTTCCGGCGCTGCAGGGAGCAGTCCCGTTCACCCAGGGCGACGACGTTTCCTTCGCCATCGCCAAAGATCTGCACTTCCACATGGCGGGCCCGGGCGATGAAACGCTCCAGAAACACGCCGCTGTCATTGAAGAAACTCTGGCCCTGCCGGCGCACGGTCTCGAAGGCGTCTTTCAGTTCGCTCTCGCTGTTGCAGCGGGTCAGGCCGATGCCGCCACCGCCGGCGGTGCTTTTCAGCATCACCGGGTAGCCGAGGCGTTCGGCGGTGGCCACGGCTTCGTCCCGACTGTCCAGCAGGCCACTGCCCGGTGCCAGAGGCACACCGGCGGCTTCCGCCAGTTCACGGGCCCGGTGTTTGAGGCCGAATTCACGCATCTGGTCCGGCGTCGGGCCAATGAAGGCAATGCCGCCCGCCTCGCAGGCTTCGGCAAACTCGGCGTTCTCGGAGAGAAAGCCATAGCCCGGAATAATCGCCTCGGCACCGGTGTGCTTGGCGGCGGACAGAATCTGGGCCTTATCGAGGTAGGTTTCGCTGGCACCGTTGCCGGTCAGGGCCACGGCTTCATCCGCCAGGGTCACGTGTAGGCTGTGCCGGTCCTGATGGGAATAGACAGCCACGCTGCCGACGCCCATGGCCTTGAGGGTGCGAATGGTGCGAACGGCGATTTCACCCCGGTTGGCGATCAGTACTTTGGTAAACATGATGGCGGCTCTCCTTATGCCTTTCCGGATTTCAGGGCGGTGATGTAGGCGCGCCAGCCGCCGAACTCGGTCACGTCCCGGGCGCCGTCGAAGCCGTAGCCTTCACAGATAAAACCGTTCACCCAGCGGCCGTCTGCCAGTTCCACGTTGCCGATGCCCAGCGGGGCAGGGATCAGGTCCACGAAGGAGCCGAAGGCAGAGGCGGGCATTTCCCAGACCTCCACAATGATCTCCTCGCCCTCGCTGGCGGCCACCCGTTTCAGTCCCGGCTTGGGTGGTGTGGTGTTGGGCAGGGCGTAGAGCCGGTAGTTGGCGGAGGTGGTGGTTTGCTCCTGCAGTACGGAAAAACGCTCCGTGAGCTGGGTATTCAGGGGCATGCCACTCAGGTGGGCGCCCACCACCGCGACCTGGATGGTTGGCGTGGAGATGGCCGCGCCGGGGGCGTCTTCCGGGCGGACCTTATCGGTGGCGCCCAGAGGGGTGGGGTGGGCGTTCAGCCACTGGCAGGCCAGGTGTTGCAGTTCGGTGTCTTTCCAGGCACCGCTGATCAGGGTCACGCCGAATGGCAGGCCGTCGTCCCGGAAACCGGCGGGAATGGCCAGCGCACTCATGTCCGCCAGGTTCACGAAGTTGGTGTAGGTGCCGAGCTGGCTGTTCAGGGTGACCGGGTCCGCGTTCACGGCCGCAATGGTGGGAGCGGTGGGCGCCGTGGGCACCAGCAGGGCATCCACATCCACCAACCGTGCATCAATCTGGCGCTGCAGCTCTTCCTTGCGGTACTGAGCCTTGAAGGTGTCGGTGGCGCTGAAGTTGCTCGCACTGTCGATGATGCCCCGGACCACCGGGTTCATCTCGTCGCCATGGCTGGCCCGGAAGGTCTCTACCGCGGCATAGCGTTCGGCCACCCAGGGGCCCTCATAAAGCAGCGCGGCCAGCTCCAGCAGGGGGCTGAAATCCATCGGAATCAGCTCGACATCCTGCTGACGCCACTGGCTGATGGCGGTGTTCCAGGCGGCCTCGGCCTGCTGGTCACCAAACCATTCAGGGTGCTCCGGAATCGCCAGCCGTTTGACCGGGCCCGGCCGGCGCAGGGCAGGGCCGTCCAGGGGCAGGGCGTAGGGCGCCTTGCGGGAGAAGGCATCGGCGGCGTCGAAACCGGCCATGGCCTCCGACACCAGCCCGGCATCGTTCACGGTGAGCGCAAAGATGGACACGCAATCGAGCGAACGACAGGCGGGCACGACGCCGCGAATGCTGAACATCCCCCGGGTGGGCTTCAGCCCGACCAGATTGTTCAGCCCGGCCGGCACCCGGCCGGAGCCGGCGGTATCGGTACCCAATGAGAACGGCACCAGGCCGCGCGCCACCACCGAGGCAGACCCGGAGCTGGAGCCACCGCTCACCACGTCCGGCTTGAAGCTGTTTGGCACCGCACCGTACGGGGAGCGGGTGCCGACGAGCCCGGTGGCGAACTGGTCCAGGTTGGTCTTGCCGATCACCACCGCGCCGGCGGCTTTCAGTCGGGCAATCGTGGTGGCGTCCCGCGCGGGGGAGTAGGCAAAGGCGGGGCAGCCCGCCGTCGTATCAAAGCCAACGGCGTCGATGTTGTCTTTTGCCGCGAACGGGATGCCATAGAGTGGCAGGGCACTTCTGTCGCCGCCGGCGGCGTCCAGGGTCTTCGCCAGTTCGGCGAGGGCGCTGGCGAGGCCGTCGCCATCGAGCAGCGAAATCCAGGCGGTATCCTCGGTATCCAGCCCCGTCAGCAGCTCACCCAGCAATGACTCGGGCGTGGCGCCTTCTTTATAGGCGTTCTGCCAGTCCTTGATGGTCCATCCGAGAGTTGAAGGCATTGGTCGTCCTCATGTGCGTTATCAACTTGTATACATGTGGAATGGCAATGCCTGTGCCATTTGCCGGTTTTTCTTTATAAAAATATAAAAAACAAAGGGTTAAAGTTTTTTGGTGAAAGCCCCTTATTTTTGGTGTTGCCCAAAGCCGGTGCGAGCGCACCAGAAATGAGCCGTTCCAGGGCGCTCCGATGCAGGGATATCAAAGGGTCCGGGCCAGTTTGATCGCTTGTATACTAGATAAGTGCCTGTTTTGGCTAGGTATTGGTGAAATGTGGAACAGCAGATGCAGAGGTTCTGTCGGGTTTTATGACGAACTGCATACCCCAAACCAAAAAAAGGACGCACAACATGAGCATCAAAAAACACGTGAAACTGGGACTCTCTGCACTGGCGCTTTCCATCTCCTTCAATTCCGTCGCTGCGGAAGATCCCATCAAGGTTGGTATCCTGCATTCCCTGTCCGGCACCATGGCCATCAGTGAGTCCACCCTGAAAGACACCATGCTGATGCTGATCGAAAAACAGAACGAAGCCGGCGGCGTGCTGGGTCGTCAGCTTGAGCCGGTGGTGGTTGATCCGGCGTCCAACTGGCCGCTGTTCGCCGAGAAAGCCCGTGAGCTGCTGGCGAAAGAAAAAGTGGACGTGATCTTCGGTAACTGGACCTCGGTGTCCCGCAAGTCCGTACTGCCGGTGGTGGAAGAGCTCAACGGCCTTCTGTTTTACCCGGTGCAGTACGAGGGTGAGGAATCCTCCGAAAACGTCTTCTACACCGGTGCCGCGCCCAACCAGCAGGCCATCCCCGCCGTGGATTACCTGATGAACGACATCGGCGTTGAGCGCTGGGTGCTGGCCGGTACCGACTACGTCTACCCGCGCACCACCAACAAGATCCTCGAGACCTACCTCAAGGACAAGGGCGTGGCCGCGGACGACATCATGATCAACTACACGCCGTTCGGTCACTCCAACTGGCAGTCCATTGTTTCCGACATCAAGAAGTTCGGCAGCGCCGGCAAGAAGACCGCCGTGGTCTCCACCATCAACGGTGACGCCAACGTGCCGTTCTACCGCGAGCTGGGTAACCAGGGCATCGACGCCGCCGACATCCCGGTTGTCGCCTTCTCCGTGGGCGAGCAGGAGCTGTCCGGTATCGACACCGGTCCTCTGGTCGGCCACCTGGCGGCCTGGAACTACTTCATGAGCGTGGATTCCGACGCCAACTACGACTTCATCGACGCCTGGGTTGAGTACACCGGCCAGGAAGACGCGGTCACCAACGATCCGATGGAAGCGCACTACATCGGCTTCAACATGTACATCGAGGCGGTCAAGAAAGCCGGCACCGTGGATGTGGACGCCGTGAAAGACGCCATCATCGGCGTGAGCGTGCCCAACCTCACCGGCGGCTACGCCACCATGATGCCGAACCACCACATCACCAAGCCGGTGCTGATCGGCGAGATCCAGGACAACGGCCAGTTCTCCGTCGTCTGGGAAACGCCGTCCACCGTGGCGGGCGATGCCTGGTCTGACTTCCTGCCGGGTTCCAAGGACCTGATCAGTGACTGGCGCAAGCCGCTGTTCTGCGGAAACTTCAACGTGGTTTCCGGCACCTGTGGCGGCAAGGCTGACGTTGCTTCCCAGTAAGGGCTGACTGAGCCTGCGGGCGGGGAAACACTCCCCGCCCGCCTTCACCTGGCAACACACCTATTTTCAAGGACAGGACGCAACCATGGGCATCATCCGATCGCTCAGCCCGCTTCTGGTCGTCTGTTTTCTGCTCTGGCCCGCCCTCACGCAGGCCCAGGTGGAAGACACGGAAGCGCAGCAACTGCTCACCGCCCTGGCGGAATCTTCCTTCAAGGAAAAAAAAGACGTCGTTAACCGCATCGCCGGCAGTGGCGACGAACGTGCCCGCGGCTGGCTTGAAGCCTTCGCCAGCAACAAACTGGGCCGCATCGAATCCAGCGGACAATTCATCATCGTGCTGGAAAACCGGGGCCGCGACTGGACCGTGGAAAGCGCGCTCACCGGCGAAAACCTCGGCGAAATCTCCCGCCGCGACATCGACACCATCCGCGTCAACAACGCCCTGCGTAACGAGCTGGAAGGCATCCTGTCGGTGATCGACCTCAAGAGTCCCGATGAGGACAACCGTTTATCCGCCGCCCGCGCCCTCAAAGGCAGCGTGGATGGCACCCTGGCCGAGCGCCTGCCGGAACTGATCGACGCCGAAGAGAGCGCATCGGTTTCCGAGGCACTCACCGAAGCCCTGGCCATTTACCGCGTGGAAGAGCAGGGCGATGTGGCCGCCGTGGCCACCCTCTCCGGCAGCCTCAACTCCGAGGCCCGGGCCGCCCTGCAGCAGGCCATGCGCAGCGACAACTCGCAGCTGGTCTCCGCCGCGCAAACCGCGATGAAAAGCATCGAACAGAAACTGAAACTGAACCGCGCCGCCGAGACCCTCTACTTTGGGCTCTCCCTCGGCTCGGTACTGGTGCTGGCCGCCATCGGCCTGGCCATCACCTTCGGCGTGATGGGCGTGATCAACATGGCCCACGGCGAGCTGATCATGCTCGGTGCCTACACCACCTGGGGCATGCAGCAACTGCTGCCGGGCCAGCCCGGACTGGCGCTGGTGCTGTCCATTCCCGCCGGATTCCTGGTGGCGGCGCTGGCCGGCATCGCCATCGAGCGAAGCGTGATCCAGCACCTCAAGGGCCGCCCGCTGGAAACCCTGCTGGCCACCTTCGGCGTCAGCCTGATCCTGCAACAACTGGTGCGCACGGTGATATCGCCCCTGAACCGCACCGTGATCACCCCGGACTGGATGAGCGGTTCGGTGATGATCAACGAGGCACTCTCCCTGACGCTTAACCGCATGTACGTGATCGGCTTTGCCCTGGTGGTATTCGCCGGCCTGATGCTGATCATGCGCAAGACCCGTCTGGGCCTGGAAGTGCGCGCCGTCACCCAGAACCGGGCCATGGCCCGCTCCATGGGCATCAAGGCCACCAAGGTGGACATCCTGACCTTCGGCCTGGGCTCCGGTGTGGCCGGCCTGGCCGGTGTCGCGCTGTCCCAGATCACCAACGTCGGCCCCAACCTGGGCCAGAGCTACATCATCGATTCGTTCATGGTGGTGGTGTTCGGCGGTGTCGGTAACCTCTGGGGCACCCTGCTGGCGGGCCTGTCCCTGGGCACCATCAACCAGCTTCTGGAACCCTGGGCCGGCGCCGTGCTCGCCAAGATCCTGGTGCTGGTACTGATCATCCTGTTCATCCAGAAACGGCCGAAGGGGCTCTTCCCCCAGAAAGGCCGAGCCGCGGAGGGTTGAGGTATGTGGTTAACAAGACCCTTGCAGGAACGGTCCACTCAGATTTTCCTCGGCGTGCTGTTCACCGCCCTGGTTGTCGTCAGCGCGCTGCACGTGTTCATGCCGCAGGACAGCGCGCTCTATGTCAGCTCCTACACCGTCACCCTGCTGGGTAAATACCTGTGTTACGCCCTGCTGGCGGTGGCGGTGGACCTGGTCTGGGGTTACCTCGGTATCCTCAGCCTCGGCCACGGCGCCTTCTTTGCCCTAGGCGGTTACGCCATGGGCATGTACCTGATGCGCCAGATTGGTGATCGCGGGGTCTACGGCGATCCGATCCTGCCGGACTTCATGGTGTTCCTGAACTGGCAGGAATTACCCTGGTACTGGCACGGCTTCGACATGGCCTGGTTTGCCTTCGTGATGGTGCTGCTGGCCCCGGGCCTCCTCGCCCTGGTGTTCGGCTTCCTGGCCTTCCGCTCGCGGGTGACCGGGGTGTACCTCTCCATCATCACCCAGGCGCTCACCTTTGCGCTGATGCTGGCGTTCTTCCGCAACGAGATGGGCTTTGGCGGCAACAACGGCCTGACCGATTTCAAGGACATCCTCGGCTTTGACCTGCGCACCGACGCCACCCGCCTCGGCCTGTTCATTGCCACCGGCATCGCCCTGGCCATCGGCTACGTGGTCTGCCGCGGCATCGTCACCAGCAAGCTCGGCCGGGTAAGCGTCGCCTGCCGCGATGCCGAGGCCCGTACCCGCTTCCTGGGCTACCGGGTGGAACGGGTGCAGCTGTTCGTGTTCGTGGTCTCCGCCATGCTCGCCGGCGTGGCCGGTGCGCTCTACGTGCCCCAGGTGGGCATCATTAACCCCAGCGAATTCTCGCCGCTGTTCTCCATCGAGATCGTGGTGTGGGTGGCCCTCGGTGGCCGCGCAACCCTCTATGGCGCGGTGATCGGCGCACTGCTGGTGAACTACGCCAAGACCGTGTTCACCGGCATCATGCCCGATGCCTGGCTGTTCGCCCTCGGCGGCCTGTTCGTGCTGGTGACCGTGTTCCTGCCCAAGGGCATCGCCGGCTTGCTGTTCCGTAAAAAGAAAGCCGATGACACCAGCGACACACCCGCCGCGCAGGAGGCCACCGCATGAGCATTTTTCAGGAGCTGAGTGACCGGGAACACGTGTTCGAGTTTCTCACCCAGGTGCAGTCGCCGGTGGACGTCCGCCACGGCCCGATCCTGTACCTGGAGGACGTGAACGTGAGCTTCGACGGCTTCAAGGCCATCAACAACCTCAACCTCACCATCGACGACGGCGAGCTGCGCTGCATCATCGGCCCCAACGGCGCGGGCAAGACCACCATGATGGACATCATCACCGGCAAGACCCGCCCGGACTCCGGTTCGGTGTGGTTCGGCAGCCGCCACAACCTGCTCACCCTGAACGAGCCGGACATCGCCTCCCTCGGCATCGGCCGCAAGTTCCAGAAGCCCACGGTGTTCGAAGCGCTCACCGTGTTCGAAAACCTGGAACTGGCCATGGCGGCGGACAAGCGCGTGTTCCCGACGCTGACCGCAGTTATGAAACCGGAATACCGGGACCGCATCGACGAAGTGCTGGAAATGATCGGTCTCAAGGAGCTGCGTGATGCGCTGGCCGGCATCCTCTCCCACGGCCAGAAGCAGTGGCTGGAAATCGGCATGCTGCTGATGCAGAAGCCTCGGCTGCTGCTGGTGGACGAACCGGTGGCCGGCATGACCGAACAGGAAATGGAACGCACCGCTGAACTGCTCACGAGCCTCGCGGGCAAGCAGTCCGTGGTGGTGGTGGAGCATGACATGGGCTTCGTGCGCTCCATCGCCCGCAAGGTCACCGTGCTGCACCAGGGCAGCGTGCTGGCGGAAGGCTCCATGGACCAGGTCTCCAACGACCCGGAAGTGATCAAGGTGTATCTCGGGGAGGAGGCGTGATGCTGAAGATCGAAAAACTGAACCAGTTCTACGGCGAAAGCCACACCCTCTGGGATCTGGACCTGGACGTGCCCCAGGGCCAGTGCACCTGCGTGATGGGCCGCAACGGCGTGGGCAAGACCACCTTGATGAAATGTGTGATGGGTGAGGAAACCGTGAAAAGCGGCTCCATCGAATTCGCCCAGGACGTGGAACTCACCAAGAAGAAAATCGAAGATCGCTCCCGCCTCGGCATCGGCTACGTGCCCCAGGGCCGGCAGATCTTCCCGCTGCTGACCGTGGAGGAAAACCTGCGCACCGGCCTGGCCGTGCGCAAAGACGGCAGCAAGAAAATCCCCGAGCGGGTGTACGAACTCTTCCCGGTGCTGAAAGAAATGCGCCACCGCCGGGGGGGCGACCTCTCCGGCGGCCAGCAACAGCAGCTCGCCATCGGCCGGGCGCTGGTGATCGAACCGCGCCTGCTGATCCTCGACGAGCCGGGCGAGGGCATCCAGCCCAACATCGTGGCCCAGATCGGCGAGGTCATTCAGCGGCTGATCAAGGAAGACGGCCTCACCGTGTTGCTGGTGGAACAGAAGCTCCCGTTCGCCCGCAAGTACGCCGACCGCTTCGCCATCCTCGACCGGGGCCGCCGCGTTGCCGAAGGCGAAATCGCCGAGCTGACCGACGACCTGATCAAGAAACACCTGACGGTATGACGGTCTTTCAGCCTTTGCCTGCCGCCAACGACTCCGGCCATCGCTTCGACGAAGGCCGGCGCTGGGCGGCGTCGATCTCCCTGGGCTTCGACGCCCGACCGGATGGCGACAACACCGCCACCCGCATGACCCATGTGCGTCATCAGGGCCCGCTGCGGGTCCAGCGCCCGTTCTACCCGGAAGGTCGCAACGGCTGCTGCCACGTGTACCTGCTGCACCCGCCCGGTGGGCTGGTCAGCGGCGATGCCCTGAGCATCCAGGCCCGGGTCGGCGAGGGTGCCCACACCCTGCTGACGACCCCGGCCGCCGCCAAACTCTACAAGGCCGACAGCCACGGCGTCGCCTGGGCCCAGCACACCCACTTGACTGTGGAGAAGGGCGGCACCCTCGAATACCTGCCCCAGGAAACCCTCGCCTTCGACGGCTCCCGGGGTGAACAGAGCACCACCATCGAACTGGCCACCGGCGCCCAATGCATCGGCTGGGAAATCCTTGCCCTCGGTCGCCCGGCCAGCCAACTGCCGTTCGTCTCCGGCCACCTGGAACAGAAATTCCGCCTGCTTATGGACGGCCGTCCCCTGTGGCTGGAACGCCAACCCATGGACCCGAACCACCCGAGATTCAAAGGCCACTGGGGCCAGGGCGGCGCCACCGTCCAGGCCACCTTGTGGGTCGTCGGCCTGGACGACGAAGCCGCCGCCATCGACGAACTCCGGGAAACCCTGCCCGCCAACCACCGCTGGGCGGTCACCCGCCGCCGGGGCGTGGTGCTGCTGCGCTATCTGGGGCAGGAACGCAACGAAGCCTGGGCGATATGCCAGCAAGCCTGGGAACTGCTCAGACCAAGACTCACCGGCCAGCCTGCCAGCGTTCCAAGAATCTGGCTGACCTGAACGATATGCGATTAACGGAGCGATAACTGATGGAATTAACGCCCAGAGACAAAGACAAACTGCTGCTGTTCACCGCAGCCCTGCTGGCCGAACGTCGCAAAGCCAAGGGATTGAAACTCAACTACCCCGAAGCCGTCGCCCTCATCAGCGCCGAAATCATGGAAGGGGCGAGGGAAGGGCGCACCGTGGCCGAACTCATGACCGCCGGCACCGAAATCCTCACCCGCGACGACGTGATGGACGGCATCGCCGAGATGGTCGACGAAGTGCAGGTGGAAGCCACCTTCCCGGACGGCACCAAACTCGTCACCGTCCACAACCCCATCGTGTAAGGAGCGCGCCATGATCCCCGGTGAATACGATTTGAAAGACGGCGACATCGAACTCTGCGAAGGCCGCGAACGCATCCAGATCGACGTGGCCAACACCGGCGACCGCCCGGTCCAGATCGGCTCCCACTACCACTTCGCCGAAGCCAATCCCGCTCTCGATTTCGACCGCGCCAAGGCCAGGGGCTACCGACTCGACGTCGCCGCCGGTACCGCCATCCGATTCGAACCCGGCCAAAGCCGGGAAGTCACCCTGATTCCGTTCAGCGGCAGCCGCGAAATCTACGGTTTCCGCCAAGAAGTCATGGGCCAGTTGGACTCCAAGAAATGATTAGCAGGGCCGGTCGGGGCATCTCTTCCGGGAATGTGCGGAGCCATGGATGGCGGAGCCCAAGCGCCACATGGATGTGCCGCCAGGAGCGTTTCCCGGAAGGGATGTCTCGACCGGCCCAGGCACCAGAACACGAGGGGAAAAAATGAAGATAACAAGACAAGCCTACGCCGACATGTACGGCCCCACTGTGGGTGATCGAGTCCGCCTGGGCGACACCGACCTCTGGATCGAAGTGGAAAGCGACAGCACCCACTACGGCGACGAAGTAAAATTTGGCGGCGGCAAAGTCATCCGGGATGGCATGGGCCAGAGCCAGCGCGCCGATGACTCCGTGATGGACACCGTCATCACCAACGCCCTGATTCTGGATTGGTGGGGCATCGTCAAAGCCGACGTCGGCATCCAGAAAGGTCGCATCGCTGCCATCGGCAAAGCCGGCAACCCCGACACCCAGCCAGACGTGCAGATCGTTATCGGCCCCGGCACCGAAATCATCGCCGGTGAAGGCAAAATCCTCACCGCCGGCGGCATCGACGCCCACATCCACTTCATCTGCCCTCAGCAGATCGAAGAAGCCCTGATGAGCGGCATCACCACCATGCTCGGCGGCGGCACCGGCCCGGCCACCGGCACCAACGCCACCACCTGCACCCCGGGCCCCTGGCACATCGGAAAAATGCTCCAGGCCGTGGACTCGATGCCCATGAACATCGGCTTCCTCGGCAAAGGCAACGCCAGCCTGCCGGAATCCCTTGAGCTGCAAATCAAAGCCGGCGCCATGGGCCTGAAACTCCATGAAGACTGGGGCACCACCCCGGCCTCCATCGACAACTGCCTCACCGTGGCGGACAAATACGACGTGCAGGTGGCCATCCATACCGACACCCTGAACGAATCCGGCTTCGTGGAAGACACCCTGGCCGCGTTCAAGGAACGCTGCATCCACACCTACCATACCGAAGGCGCCGGCGGCGGCCACGCACCGGACATCATCACCGCCTGCTCCAAGGACTACGTGCTGCCGTCCTCCACCAACCCGACACGGCCCTACACCGTGAACACCATCGACGAACACCTCGACATGCTGATGGTGTGCCACCACCTGGACCCGAACATCCCGGAAGACGTCGCCTTCGCCGACTCCCGCATCCGCCGCGAGACCATCGCCGCGGAAGACATCCTCCACGACCTGGGCGTGATCTCCATGATCGCCTCCGATTCCCAGGCCATGGGCCGGGTTGGGGAAGTGGTGTGCCGCACCTGGCAGACCGCCCACAAGATGAAACAGCAACGCGGCCTGCTGCCGGAAGACGAAGCCCTGGGCGCCGACAACCTGCGCGCCAAACGCTACATCGCCAAGTACACCATCAACCCGGCCATCACCCACGGCATCGCGCACGAAGTAGGCTCTGTGGAAGTGGGCAAACTGGCGGATCTGGTGCTGTGGAGCCCGGCCTTCTTCGGCGTAAAGCCGGCCACCATCCTCAAGGGCGGCATGATTGCCGCCGCGCCCATGGGCGATGCCAACGCCTCCATCCCCACGCCCCAGCCGGTGCACTACCGCCCCATGTTCGGGGCCTTCGGCAAGGCCGCCAGTGCCACCCGCCTGAGCTTCGTCAGCCAGGCCGCCATCGACGCCGGCATTGGCCAGGAACTGGGGCTGGACAGCCCGCTGTCCGCCTGCAAAGGCGTGCGCACCGTGCGCAAGAGCGACATGAAACTGAACGACGGCTGCCCGCACATCACCGTAGACCCGCAAACCTACGAAGTGCACGCCGACGGCGAACTGCTTACCTGCGAGCCGGCCACCGAACTGCCGCTGGCTCAGCGTTATCACCTTTTTTAAGAGAGACAGCTCATGGCTGTTCCAGGAGACCGACATGCTTGAACTTACCCAACGGGTCGGACCGGTCGAGACCACAGAAATCCACGACCACCTCACGCTGCCCTTCGAGCTGCGCATGCGCGGCCGCCTGCGCGCCAAAACCGACACCGGTTACGACGTCGGCCTGTTCCTCGATCGGGGTCCGGTGCTGCGCGAAGGCGCTTTCCTGCAGGCCGAGACCGGCGAGATCATCCGCATCCGCGCCGCCGATGAGCCGGTAGTAACCGCTTACATCGAGCCAGGACTGGCCATGGCAAGGCTGTGCTACCACCTGGGCAACCGCCACGTGTCGCTGGCGATTGGCAGCGACGAGGGCAGGGAAGACGGCCAAACCGGCTGGGTACGCTTCCCGCCGGATCACGTGCTGGAAGAACTGGCCGACCGCCTGGGCGCGACGCTGGAACACCACCGCGCACCGTTCGACCCCGAACCAGGCGCCTATGCACAAGCCGGCAATAGCAATGGGCATTCCCACGGTCACTCACACAGCCATGGCCATCACCATGACCACGCTCACCATCACTGACAGCAGCCAGACGGCGGTGGGCGATCTCGCCCTGCTGGGCCTGCTGCAACTGGTCAGCCCCGCGCTGCCTATCGGTGCCTTTGCCTGGTCCCAGGGCCTGGAAAGCGCCTTTGAGCTGGGCTGGGTGAATAATGAAGACGAGCTGGGGGACTGGCTGGAAGGCGTGCTGGAAGACGGCCTGACCAACTGCGAACTGCCCCTGCTGATCCGGGTTCAGGAAGCCTGGGCGAACGGCGATGGCCAAAGCGTGGCCCAGTGGAACGACTGGCTGCACGCCACCCGGGAAACCGCCGAACTGACGGATGAGGACATCCGCCTCGGCGCCGCCCTGGTGCGCCTGCTCGGCAGCCTGGAACTGCTGCCGGAGGACGGCCTGCTACCGGAAGCCCCCGGTTACGTCACCCTGTTCGCCTGGGCCGCCCACATGCGCCGCGTGCCGGCCAGGCAAACCCTGCTCGGCTTTGCCTGGGCCTGGCTGGAAAACCAGCTCGCCGTCGCCTGCAAGGCCATGCCCCTGGGCCACACCGCCGCCCAGCGCCTGACCGAACGGCTGCGTCCGAAACTGGTGATGGCCGTGGACAACGCCCTGCAGAAAGACGACCACGAACTCGGCCCGGTTTTGCCGGGCCTGGCGCTCGGCAGCGCCCTTCACGAAACCCAGTATTCACGGCTTTTCAGAAGTTAGAGAGCAATTCCAATGATGGGGAAGGCGAGTAGCAAGAGCTTTTTGAAAATGTGCGGAGCCAAGGATGGCGGAGCTCAAGCGCACAGGGATGTGCTTGTAGCGTTTTTCAAAAAGCTCTTGCTACTTGCCGACCTACTCGGACTGAGACAAACGAAAGGAGGTAAACAATGAAACATTGCCTGAGAGTAGGCGTCGGCGGCCCGGTCGGCTCCGGCAAAACAGCCCTGCTGCGCCAGCTGTGCAAGGCCCTGAAAGACCACTACGACATCGCCGTGGTCACCAACGACATCTACACCCGGGAAGACGCCGACTTCCTGCTCAAGCATGAAGCCCTGCCAGCCGACCGCATCCTCGGCGTGGAAACCGGCGGCTGCCCACACACCGCCATCCGCGAAGACGCCTCCATGAACCTGGCGGCGATCGACGACCTGCAAAGCCGCCACCCGAACCTGGAACTGGTGCTGGTGGAATCCGGCGGCGACAACCTCTCCGCCACCTTCAGCCCGGAACTCTCCGACCTCACCCTTTACGTGATCGACGTATCCGCCGGCGACAAGATCCCCCGCAAGGGTGGCCCCGGCATCACCAAATCCGACCTGCTGATCATCAACAAGATCGACATCGCCGAACAGGTACACGCCTCCCTGGACGTGATGGATAGGGACTCGAAGAAAATGCGCGGCGAGCGACCGTTTGTGTTCACCAACCTGTATGACGGGGTCGGGCTGGAGACGATCATCAGCTTCATTCTGGAGCGGGGCATGTTGCCGGAGCGCCGGCCCGGGAAAGTCGCTGAAACCGCCTAATCACCGACAAGCTTTAAACGTTTAACGCACTACGGAGATACATCCATGAAACTACGCAATCGACTCACTCTGACGGCCAGCCTGCTTCTTGTTTCTGGCTTAGCCTGGGGCCATGCCGGGCACGAAGCACTTGGTGATGGAGTGCATCTTGAGTACCTGCTGGCGGCCGGTGCTGCTGCAGCCGTGGGCCTCTATGCCGTCATGCGACACAGGCGGGACGGGCAGGACTAACGCTCGAATTAGCGGCGCTCACGAAACTCAGTATTGGCAAGGCCGAACAAGAAAGTATCGGTAAAACAGCAAGCTGCGCGGCAATGCCAAGCAGCTTTTTTGTGGCATAAAATTTATATATTTTTGTAAATGGAGCAGACAGGACGCGAAGGGATGGTCTACCTTAGGTAGCTAAACACTACGGAAGCACCGATTGTTAGGGATGACGGCCGATGGACCCCTCAGTACTGATAAAGCCTCTTTTACACTTCTGGTATTTCATACCTTTCGTACTGCTGTTAGCCATCCTGCGTTCTCCCTGGTTCAAAGGCCATCTGGGCGAATTTATTGTTAACGCCTCTTCTCGCCTGTTCCTCGACAAAGATAACTACCACCTTATCAAGAATGTCACCCTGCCCACGGAAGACGGAACCACTCAGATCGACCACATCATCGTCTCCCGGTATGGGATGTTCGTGGTGGAAACCAAGAACCTGAAAGGCTGGATCTTTGGCAGCGCCAAACAGCGCCAGTGGACCCAGAAAATCTTCAAGCATTCCCAGAAATTCCAGAACCCGCTGCACCAGAACTACAAACACGTCAAAACGCTGCAAAGCTTGTTGGGCTTGGGCGACGAGCAGGTGCATTCGTTGGTGGTTTTCGTTGGGGATTCGACGTTCAAAACGCCTATGCCAGAAAATGTGACCTCTGGGGGCGGATATATCCGCTTCATTAAAGCCCAAATGGAAACGCGGCTGTCGGATGACGAGGTTCAGACGGTTATCGAAACTATCGAGTCCGGACGACTGGCGGCAACATTCAGGAATCACCGAAGGCACGTTGCGCATGTGAAGGAGATCGTGGTCAAGAAAGAAAGTGAGCCGCGGTGCCCGAAGTGCCGGGGGGAGATGGTTAAGCGCACGGTGAAGCGTGGGGCGAATGCAGGAAAGGAGTTCTTGGGCTGTAAGTCCTTTCCGACGTGTCGCGGGATTGTTAGTGCTGCATGACTGGAATAACGAGGCAGTCAAATGATTACAGCGTGAGCAGCATTAGGATCATTTATAGAGAATTGATTTCATGAAAATTATATTCAGTATTGTGAGGTGAGTATCGGAGCGTTTTGTGACAGTAAAACGATTGCAATAACGAAGCGCGGTACCTAAACACTGTTAGACAAAAAGGGGGGCGGCGAATGTCGTCGAAGATATACAAATATATGGGTGTGGACGTATTCCAGTTGGCTTTAGAAGATCCCAATGTCTGCAGTTTTAAATGTTCATACCCTAAAGACTTTAATGATCCATATGAGCTGTTTCTAACAATAAATTTTGAGCAGTCTCCCGAGATGCTGGCGACTTACAATGAAGCTATTGGAGATTTGCCGCAACTTCCGACCACATGCTTTTCTAAGTCACCTGCGGTTATTCCCATGTGGGCGCACTATGGACACAGTCATACGGGAATTGTTTTAGAGTTCGATGAAAAGCGATTTTCAGAAAACTTTCCGAATATTGGCTTCGGCGATATTGACTATGAAGACTCTCCGAGTGATCACCTATTAGATATGCTTAGCCGGGCATGTCATATCGGAAAGCCTAGATATTATTATCTGCTTCAAAAAGGTGTTTTTAGCGCAGCCTACTATACAAAACACTCACACTGGTCTTATGAGCAAGAGCGAAGGTTAGTTGCCAGCGATGGTGACGTAGAAGTCAGTGGAGACTTGATGCTTCTAAAGTTCCCGTCAGATTGTATTAGCGCAATAATCGTAGGTGGAAAGGCTAACGAAGATGCCAAAACCAGTGCCAAACAGGTGGCGGATAACATCGGTGCTGATTACCTAGAGCTAAGGATTAGTCGAATTTCTCCAAGTCCATATTTCGTAGACAATGAAGGGATAAGGTATAAGCATGATGGAGATGGATTTAAATCATACGATTTTGTCTGTGAAAAATGTGGTGAGCCGTTAAGTGAGGATCACGATTTATGCTCTTTTTGCGCGATAGAAGATTATCATGTAGAAAACGCGCTTGTTAACAATCCTTTAAGAATGATTGCTGAGTATGGAGACATTGAAGGATACTACAGAAGCATGAATAACGTAGGAAAAGGTAACAGGAAGAAATAATCTTGAACTGATTTGACTAATAGGGCTGAACGGAATTGGCACATGCGGAAATGCTTAAGAGATGTCTAACCATGCGCGTCACACGGATGTCCTTTACGCCGCTTCGCTCTGTAAAGGCCAGCGGTGCGCTTTGCGTTAATGATCCTAGGAGATAGATTTTGGCTTTACTCGAAGACAACTTTCAGAACCACAACGTACACCAAGTGGTTTCTCAATTGAGGGAAGCGCTCAAGGAAGCTGAGAACAAAGCCTCAGATTCTCCAGCTATTGATTATCTCGACGGATTGCGGCAGGCCGTTAGCTATATCGATCAAAGATTAGAGCTTGCCAGTCCAGTTTTAACTAGTGCAGGACGACTCAGTAATCTTGAAAAATCTGCACAGGGTATACTCAACGAACTGAACCAATACAACACTAATAGCAACGCCGGACATCTGACCAACGCATCAAATCAGGCCGATGCTGCGTTGAATCAGGCACGCTTGCTCATCAGTATTGACAGCCCGGAAGGGGGAGTAAGAGCGTCCGAAGCAGTATCTTTTAAGCAGCTCGCAGAAAACGTAATTGCTGAACTTCGTCAGAAAAATGATGAGTTAGTAGACATCGCCGATAAAGTTTCAGGGTCGCTCCAGGTTTCCGAAAATCGAGTCAATGAGCTTGATGGCGAGCTAGCCTCTCTGAACGAAAAGATCTCCACCAAGTTTAACGAGATAGATAAATCGTTATCGGAAAAGGAGTCCGAAAGGGAAAATATATTTCAAGATAATCAAGAAAAAATGATAGGTCGTTATGAAGAGGTAGAAAGTGAGTTAAAGGGTACAGCAAAACAGATTGTCGACGAGCTCACTTCAAAAAAGAAGGAAGCAGAGAAAATCGTTCAGCTTGTAGGTAATATCGGCTTAACGGGCAACTATAGAGGCATAGCCGAGAGGGAGAGAAGCTCTGCGAACCTGATGCGTTGGATAGCACTCGGATGCTTCTCTGCGATGTTTGTTGTTATAGGGGTCACATTGATTTCTGCGGCAAGGAATGGTTTCGATCCTTGGCTAACAGCCTTTAGGTTTACGGCCGGTTTGATTCTAATAATACCTGCTACATATGCCGCAAGAGAGTCGAGTCGACATAGGGCGATTGAAGAGCGGAACAAAAGAACTGAGCTAGAACTGGCATCGATAGACGCTTACTTGGAGAATTTGCCGGATGATGCCAAACATAAGATTAAAGAGGCACTCTCGAATAGTTTCTTCGGTCAATCTTTTGATAATAATATCGATGCAAATGCAGAATCAGTAAGTAGCAGATCGCTTATTGCCCTATTGAAGGATGCAATCTCTGCTCTAGGTAGGAAGTAGTCATTAACAAATCACGTAAGACGGACGCGTGAGACGCCGCATTAGGCACAAAGGAAGGGAAGCCCAATGGAATCTTGGCAGGCAATTTCATCAATAGCCGCATGTTTCGCTGCGATAGTTGCCTTGATTCCAATATTTCGAGCCAACTGGGCGACTAAGTCAAAAGCCAGGAATCTCCGGATGCGGCTCAGCATCAAAATTTACAGGCTAAGACCGACATTTGGGGCCCTTGTCGATCCAAGTATCAATACGCCTGAATCCGTTATTGTCTCAAGCGACGAATTAGCCGTTATGCTTGAAAGGCTTGAAAATTTGATGGCCGAGTCGGAGATTTTGACACCTAAAGAGCAGGATCGGCTGTCTGGTTACCTTGCAAATCTAGAGTTGATGCTTCCACTTTATAAAGCGGGGGAGTTGTCCCCTGATGCTGCAGAGAACCTACTTCTGCTCGGTGACAGAGCTATTAATGAGTTAGAAGAGAACGGGCTTACGCACTCTGAGCCACACCAGCCTTGGTCGGAGGATTCAAATGCCTAACCATATGGTCAGCGAGGCGCCTACTACGCTGCGACCCCTCGGCGACCATTACTACTGACGTCAGCCGCCAAAGGAAAATGAATGAAAGCAAGGTTATTACCTCCAAGAGAGAATTACTCAGGCAATTTGCTTTGGAATAAGCGCGAATTTATCGATGAGAAGGCGAAAATTGAAAAATCTTTAGAGAAATTAAGAGAGATAGGCTATTGGGCAAGCCCTTTTCCTGAAGGTGATGGCATAACATTTAATATCTATGATGATTCCATTAAAAGAAACGGCGAAGAGATGCTTGCTGATTTCCAGGAGTGTTTCGATTGGGTTGTAATTGAAAAGACAGTAACCCAAGATTCAAATTCTGAATTGTCAAAGCTGGAGGATGATGAAAGAAACTTGGATTGTATAGTAATTGTCCCTCTTGAAAAAGTATATTTTCAAAAAACTTTAACATTAGGTAAATATACTTTTTTTTGTAAAAAGATTTTTGATGAAAATCCTTATGAAAGGCTGGCTGATTTCGAGTGTGAATATCTTCAATTTGAAATAGACCTAAAATACAAAGATCTTTTACGTATAAATAATAGCATAAAACATAACGACCACGTTATCAAAAAATGCCTATCGCTTGCAGAGCATGCAATGGATATAGTGAGGTATTCGCATAGCTCTTTTTTGACTCCAGAATTCACACCAAACCCCGCTGGCCAAACGGATGATGGCTTCTATTCTGTAAATATTATTCCGCTGGGAGAAACTCATCTAAAACCTTTTGAGCTAAGCGGAATATCTAAGCCAATCTCTGTTAGTAATAACTGGCTAGGCCCTCAAGTAGATGATTTTTTTGTTCCAGGGATTGATTATCTTTCTTTCATATATGGCAATGAATTTGAGAATGAAATGGCAAAGGCTGTTATTTCAGCATTAAGATCTTGTCGACAGTCGTTCTATTCAATAGGCAATGAATCTCAATTCCTGAATTTAGTATTTACTCTAGATGGCCTGGCCGACCCAGACTGGAATGGTTGGAAGCATAGAACCTATATCGCATCATTACTTTCCGGTGGGGATCCTGCCAGCTTTGGAACGAAACTTGAAGAATATGATCGACTATACACTGATGTAAGGAACAAGCTCGTTCATGAAGGTAAAGATTTTTATCAGTTGAGTGAAGGGCCGGATAATGCCTGCGAAACTATATATGGGTTTATAAAAGATGTTATTGGACTAATTGCAAGCATTCCAATAAATACAGTTTTAGAAATGAAAAATCACGCGATTGGTTTGCTGAAAACCCGGGATTTCAAGGATGAGTACACTCGTGTAATCAACAGGGTTTCTGCATCAAGGGGTAAGCAACCAAATGTGCCCCAATGGTAATTGGCTAACATGCCCTGCCAGCAGGACGAAGCTAGGCTGCGCTCCGCTGGCAGCGTTAGGCCGCAAGGGATAGGAGGTTGCTAGTTTGAAGTCGATAAAACTTAGACAGCTAATTGACTTGGTGTCCGGGGACGTTCCAGACGGTGAAAAGCATCTTGAAACGATCTTCGGTTGGCATTTTGAGCGAGAAATGACAGTAATTAAATGGTCGCTCGGGCTCTCAGCTTCTTTGGCTGTCGCTATTTTGATTGCCTACTTTCGATCTTTGTCTATTGCCGCAACCGGATCAACTATCACAATCAGCGGACTAGAATTAACTGGAGCGCTGGTTCTAGCAACCGCCAGTGCTACATTTGGCGTTGTTCGACTTTTTCAGCTTAGAAGAATGCATGAGCAGTACACTTCAGCACTGAAGCTTTACAGTAGATTTCGAGGTATCAAGGACTTCATCCAGCGTTACAGGGAAACCTCATGAGCGATCCATTTTCCCTCTTAGTCGGGACTGCCGCTCTGGCGGCTGCCGCAAGTTCGATATCGGCTACTGCCATTCAGGCGTTCGACAGCATAAGGGATAGAAAGCGCAAGCTCAGGGAGGCGCGGGCCAAGCGGCTTGAGACAGTGCTAGAGGCAAATGACCTAGATGCTTTAGGTGCCTTCTTAGATGAGACGATTGGCGAATTCAACGTTGCAGAATACACCGTCAATCGCGATGTCGCCCAAACTATTGATAAGTACTTGACCGGTTTAGTGGACTTTCTGGGTACAGATGAAGAAGTTGAAAAGGCCGAAGAGGCTACTTCGAACGTTACGTCACAGTTTGGTGAGCTCAAATTCACTCGAAAGGCACCCCAGGGTCCCATGTCCAAGGTCGTTTCGGAGCTTGAAGCCGGGGAAGTTTGGAACGCGCTGTCACGGCTGAGGCGGGAAGTTGAAATTCGGCTTAGAAAGTTTGCAACTGAACACGGCTTCAAGGATCGGCATCTCAAGAGTGCCGGCCAGGTGCTCCGGATTTTGTCAGAGCGCGAGTACATATCGGCTAATCTCGCCGAACGGCTATCGTATTCAATCGCGATTTGCAATCGGGCGGTTCATGGCAGAGATGTCAGCTTCGATGAAGCACGCAAAGCATATCTCACAGCTGAACAGGCGTTGGATGCAGTTGGTGCCTAACAAGGCCAGGCATGGCGACGTCTTTTTCGTTGCGGCTATGCCTCCTCTAAAAAGCCGCGCATGCTGGCGGCGTTATAAATTGCAAATTGGAGATAACTGAGCAGTAACTCATAATACATAAAATAAAAAAGCGAGCTGGCTCATGAGAGACATGGAATTAATGGGTTTGCGGCGCCAAATCCTCGATTGGCGAGACAAATGGTTGACGCAAGTTCCCGCAACACTTGAAAAGGACCTTCCGGAGTTAATTGCACTTCTTAATGTGCAGATTGATCACATCTCATTTAAGGAAACCTTTAGAACGAAGGACTTTGCTGAAAAACACCTTCAGCCGACCTATAAACGTTGGGTGAGCAGAGAGTCCGAACAGATCATGAGATTAGCCGAGAAGGATCTCGAGTCAATTAATCAAAATATTCTGGAATATAAGGCCAGTGTTAACGAATGGGTTGCTGCGGACACTTCGTTTAAAAATGTGACCCAGCTAGGCTTGGCAACAACCACTACGGGAGTTGCGCTTTTGGGCATACCGGCTGTTGCAACATTGTCAGCCCAGTCTGCAGGATTTGGTCTCGGGTTGCTTGGTGTGACAGTTGTCAGCTGGCCCATTGCTATCGGCGGTGCAGCGGTTATAGGCACAATGGCGGTTTTTGGCGGGTCCAGGCTTTCAACCTTCAAGGATAAAGCCATTCGTGAGCTCAAGGATTCAGTGGGAGAGACTATCAAATCGACTGTTTTGGGCGCCTCACCTGAAAAGCCTTCCGTAAGAACTGCGCTCCAACACCACATAAGATCTGCCGCAACTGCTTACCTGGAGGAGCTGCACCGTGTTTGAGAAGTTTATATTTCAGGTGCCAGTGGAATTCCAATATGGGATTGCTACCAAATCGCTGGAAAGGTTTGGCTCCATTATAAAAGACACCCAAACTGGAAAAATTGTTGCGCACCTCCAAGAAACAAGTCTCGGTCAACAGCTGGTGGGTTCACTGGCGGGATCACCTTTCTCCGCCCTGGATGCCACCTCCTCATTGGTAGCCAACGCTCAGCTGGCTCAGCTAAAAAAGATGGTTGAAGGTCTTCAGGTGCTGCAATACGCAAACCTTGGCGTGGGGTTGGCCGGGATTGGTGTCAGTGTTGTTGGTTTTGCTGTCGTCAGCAAAAAGCTCAGCAGTATTAAACAAACTCTGGAGAAACTCTCACGCAAGATTGATCAGAAATTTGCGGAGCTCTATCTGAATCAACTCTATCGGGATTTGCATAGTCTTCGCGGTGTCCTGGAAGGTATCGAGGCCACTAAAAGGCTTTCCGCCCCCAAAGCTGAATTGTTGTCAGCAGCATCCAGATTGAGTGAGCTTCGGTCGGGCATACGCGGGCATATTGAATACCAACTGCAACAGAATACCTTTGACGAACAACTCTTCACCCAACTCACAAGTGCGCTCCTGCTAAGTGATAATGCGAGGGTTGAGGCTTACCTGTTGGCTGATGAATACGATTCTGCACACTATAACTCAGTCTCAATTGCAGACTCATACTCCGAGTTGTTTGACGAATTGACGCCTTATGACCTGAGCCAAAAGCGTCTGATAATGCATCAGGACCTCCGAGAGCGGGTTTCTGGAGAGCACGCCAACAAGACCGCAGGGGTAAAAAATCTTGTGACTGGACTCCGTGACGTTACCGATGCCGCGATGACCAAGCCCATCCTGATCGAGGAATTAGATGCCCGAGGTATATCCGGGCCTGAATATATCAGATCGTTAAAGGATGAATCCGAGGAGCCTATTGTTTTGTTGAAATTTGAAGGTTGAATTTTTCGGAACCGACGCGCTATTTCACTATGGAAACCCCCGGGCCGAAAATCGGGACAGATTGATTAACAGCTCCCGCTCCCGCTGCGCAACCTTTATTACCCCCTGAAAAATCCCATGTCGAGTTGACTACACTGAGGTAAGGCCTATTGCAGATGGGGGGAACGGCAATGATTGAAGTGTTAACTGAATCCGATTGAGGCCCAACGCCATGCCAAAACCCCAGGGACTCTGTATCAACATTTCCGGTGTGCTCCACGAAGGGGGAGAGGTCGTCACCGGCGTCCGGGCAGCCATTGCCGGGAAAACCGGGACAGATCTACTTTCTCGGCTTCTCTGCTGGCCCAGCGCTATTCCTTAAGCCGGACGAGCAACCGGCCATCCTCAACCTGGATATAATCCACACCCGCTGCAAAGGATTGCCAGAATCCCGGGTTGGCGCCGAACTCGTTGACCAAGTCCACATTCTTGAGGTTGCCTAGCCAGGCATTCGGAATGGGTACGCCCATGAGGCTGACGCCCCTTAACTTGACCAGGGGGCGACCGTTGGCAAAGGAGAGTTCCACACCGGCATTGACTCGTAGGGTTCGGCCGCCGAGTACCGGGAAGTCCTCGTCAAGAGGCACCAGAAGGACAGCGCTCAGCAGATCGTCCGAAAGGTCGACGGCGAGTCTTTGAGCCAGATCAGTGTTATTGGCCAGCATACCGTTGAGTTCCCGCTCGCTAAAGCGTACTTCCCGGCTGGCGCCTTCCTCACTGTAGGGTACCGGCTGCAACGGGCGGCCGGATTCGCCGCCTTGGGTATCAATGCCCAGCGTATTCAGTTTGTTGTTGAGGGAATCCTGTTCACTGGCATTCAGGGTTACGGGTTCGAAGTTCTCAGGAAACACATAGTGGCTTAACCACCAGTAACCGACGCCGACGGTGGCAACGATGGTGAGCAGGACAATGCCAAAGACATGCAAGCCACTGAAGCCCTTCTTTGCCGGTGGCGGGGCTGATGCGGTTTTATCCTCGGTTGTCTCGCTCATTGCCAATGTCACCTGATTGCAGTTTGAATGCCCTCCGTTGGGTCCGTGGAGCAGTCGCACGAAGGTCCGAAAACCGGGACAGATTTATTTGTTTGGATACTATACTGTACGGAGGCTGAATGCTGCCAAGTGCGGCCTTGTTCCCACTTTCGTTCGTTCACACCCGATCAATAATCCCACACAACGCGTCCAACCCATCGGTCAGCGCAGACCTTTGCGAGCTATCAAACAATCATGACGAGAAAGACATTAGGTTTAACCCGAAAACGAAACAAAGACGCTAAATCCGTGGCTGAGAAAGCCGAAGCTGTGGTTGGGGTCGAAGGTGACGCTGATCCACAAAAACGTTTTTTAAATGCTGTGGCTATCAATCCGGCGCCGGGGATTCGCCTGGAGTTGGGTTCCGAACAGCTCACGGTGCGCGCGATGGATTTGATCACGCCGATTGGCATGGGGCAGCGAGGTTTGATCGTTGCACCGCCGGGGTCTGGAAAATCGACGATCTTAAAGCATATTTGCCAGGCGGTGGGAAAGGCGTATCCCGAGATTAAACTTTACGCGTTATTGGTAGATGAGCGACCCGAAGAGGTCACCGATTTCAGGCGTAGCGTCCCGGCTGAGGTACACGCTTCTTCGTCGGATGAAAGCTATGCGCATCACGCTCGCGTTGCCAATGAGCTTCTTGATATCGCTCGCCAACAAGCTGGCGAGGGTCACAACGTCATGATTGTGATTGATTCTCTCACCAGGCTTGCGCGTGTGCACAATGCGGAGAGAAAGAGCAGCGGTCGTACTATGTCCGGCGGGATGGATGCTCGAGCGATGGAGATCCCGCGGAGGTTGTTTGGCGCGGCACGAAACATTGAGAATGGCGGCTCGCTGACCATTTTGGCAACCGTTCTGGTGGATACCGGCAGCCGTATGGACCAGGTGATCTTTGAGGAATTTAAGGGCACGGGGAACATGGAGCTGGTTTTATCGAGAGACGTTGCGAATCAGCGGATCTTTCCCGCGCTGGATATTTCGAAAAGCAGTACACGCCGTGAAGAGCTGCTCTTAGATCCAAAAGATTTAGACAAAATAAGAGCGTTGCGCCGGGCGCTTGGCGGTCTCAAACCGCTGGAGGGCACAAAAAAGCTGGTTGAGCTGCTCGAGAAGTACCCCACCAATGCCGAGCTTCTGAAAAACATCCCCGGGTCTCATACGGCCTTGCCTTGAATCCATGAGCTATTCTGAGGTTCTGAACCTTCACATACGAGAGCCGGGCAATGATTGAAACCCCACTGGAATTCCCGAGTCACGGTACAACCTGTCGCGGTGTTCTTTATACGCCGGATGCCGACAGTAAAGGTTTACCGTGTGTCGTGATGGCGCATGGTTTTGGGCTGACCCATGCCAGTGGTCTGGCACCGTTTAAAGAAGCCTTCTGCAAGGCGGGTTATGCGGTCTTTGCCTTTGACTACCGCCATTTTGGTGAAAGTGACGGTCAGCCACGGCAGGCGCTGAGTGCTCGGAAGGAGGTGGCCGATTGGCTGGCGGCACTGAATTTTGTGCGGCAGCTGGATCGTATCGATGGGAACCGCATTTGTCTGTGGGGGACGTCGTTTTCGGGCGGGCTTGTGATTGCGGCCGCGGCAAAGGATGGCAACGTGCGATGCATCATCTCCCAGTGCCCGATGATGGATGGTTTGGCGTCTTTGCTGGCTGTTGTCGGTTATGCCGGCCCTATGCAGGCGATGCGCCTGACCTGGCACGGAACGGTGGACTGGCTTCGTCGTGGGCTGGGGATGTCTCCCCGGTATATTGCCTCGGCAGCCCGCCCCGGCGAGTTGGGCATGATGACGGCCGAGGACTGCCTGGAGGGGTACGTGCCCTTGCTGGCCGACAATGCGTCGAATTACGTGGCAGCGGGCGTGAGTTACACGTTTCCCTTTTTCCGGCCCATCCAGTCGGCCAGCAAAGTCGCCTGTCCGGCACTGATGTTGATTTGCGACCAGGATACGGTCGCCCCGGCGAGTGTTGCCGCCAAAGCGGCCGAGAGAATGCCGAACGCGGAAGTGAAGCACTATCCGGTCGGTCATTTTGATGTGTACCGGGGCGAGGCTCTGGCTCAGTCAATCGACGATCAGCTTGATTTCCTGTCCCGGTCTTTCCGGTGAAAGCAAAAACCGGGACAGCCCTATTTTGGATGGGGTTAAGGGCATAGAATTGGCGAAGGGTATCGACTGGGTGCTGATATGCACTCAGATTTCAACCGCAGCGACAGGCCCTTACTATGAATGTGGATAAAGCAAAAAAGCGTATCGCGAAGCACGTTAAGAAGGGCTTTCACGGCTATCCGTTGGTTTCGCTCGAGTACTTTGGCAAAACGCCGGATTCAGCCACCGAGGTCGTTATTTCCTATACCGAGGAAGAGGGCACGGATCCCCAGAAGCAGACGTTTGTAAGTGGCGGTGATGCCCGCGAAGACGAAACGATCCAATCCACACTCCTCAAAATCATTGAGCGGGCCGATGCCAAAACGGTGACCGAGATCGACGGTATCTCCACTGTCCGGGAAAGCTGAAGGTCAGTGACCAGAATAGCCTCTCGCCGGCTCAACGACCTTGCAGCTGCCCCACATAGGCAGCAATAAAAGCCGTTTCCTGAAACGCCTTCAGCCCCGTCTCCGCAAACGCGATGGGCAATGGGTTGGACGCCAGGGTGGACTTGATCAGTGCCGGGGGCAGCAGGGTTACGGTCAACTCAACATCAGTGATCAGTTGAATGGCCGCTTCCATCTTAAAGCTGATGGCACCCCCGGCAAATTTGCCTTTTGGCATCCGCTCTTTGATCGCGACACGGGTGACCCCGTACTCGGCCATTAATTCCGCAAAGGCCGCCTGGAACCGCTTCAGGTCTTCACGGCTGTGGTTTTTCGGCAGTGACAGTTTGCGCACCTTGCACTCCGGCAGGTTGAACTGCCCCCTGTCCATATTCAGCAAACACACCACCGCATCGCTGCCGGTCAGCTCAACCCCGCAAACAATCATAGCCATTGCCCTCTGTGCCCCGGCTGTTGTCAGCCACAGCACTTCTTGAATTTGAGTCCGCTGCCGCAGGTGCAGACGTCGTTCCGGGAGGGCGATTTCACAGTGGTGACGGTTCCTCCTTTGTTCAGGAGAGCCGTGAGCTCGTTGATGGACTCAACGGCGCCCTCGCGGGTATCAACCGAAATAGTCGCGTGCAGCTTGGCCCTGGCCACCTGTGCCTCAACTTCCTGCTTGCGCGCCTCACTGGTCACCACCAGCGTTAGCGGGTACTTCCTGCTGCCAGCCTTTTGGCTGGCGTTGGTCTGAAAGCCGCCGTAAGCGGTGTGGTGCTGGCGAGCGTCCTGCCGACCCTTGAAGAAAAATTTATCTGACATCGCGACATCCTGGTGGGGAGAATACCCGAGCTACGGCCGGGAGGAGTCTTTTAGCACGCTTGCGGAAACGGCGATATAGGCAGATGTAATTTCCTGGCCCGGTTTTCGAATCACCCTCGCTGCGCAACCGGTAGCAATCCCTTGATACCCGCCTCGCCATCCACGACTTTGGGGGTGATTTTGTCCCCTTAAGCTCTTACGGCCGTGGATTACCCGCCCTTATGATGACGTCACAGACATCATCCCGTGAGGGCTCAGTATGGTTGCCAGAACAGCAAACGCCGATACCAACACGCCGAAGGCGTTCATCCCCGAAGTCCGACAGCCGGATTTTGATCTGGCAGACGACGTGCCCAAATACTGGTGGGCCAACGATCCGGCTAAAACACTTCTGTTGGCCGCCCTGTCGGCGAGCTTCCCACCGGGTGAGCGCTTCTTTATCGATTCCGTTCGCCACTACCAGAAACATATCACTGACCCGGAACTGAAAGCGGCGGTGCGTGGTTTTATTGGCCAGGAAGCCCACCACTCGAAGGAGCACAAGGCCCTCAACGGCTACATGCAGGATCGCGGTATCCATCTTGATCGCCTGGAGCGGGAGATTCAGGGCCTGATGAACGGGCTGCGCAGGCACCTCAGCCCTGAGCGTCAGTTGGCCCATACGGTGGCGGTGGAGCATTTTACGGCCTTGCTGGCCGAGGAGTTTCTTCTGAAATACAACGCGTTGGAGGAAATGGACCCGCGCATGGCATCCATTTGGGCCTGGCACGCGATCGAAGAATCGGAGCACAAGTCCGTGGCGTTCGATGTTTACAAGACCATTGGGGGCAGCGAGTTTGTTCGGGTGACCGAAATGATGGCCGTGAGTGTGATGTTCCCGCTGTTCAGCGGCATCCACCTGGTGCAGCTCATGAAAGAGGACGGCCAACTCTTCAACCTGAAGTCCTGGCTGGGAGGGCTCAATTACATGTGGGGCAAGCCCGGCGTTTTCCGCAGGCTGTTACCGGCCTATTTCTCGTACTACAGCCCCGATTTCCACCCCCGGAATCACGATGCCCGGGGCCTTGTGGAAAGGGCCAAGCGCAAATGGCTGGGACCGGTTATGAGAAAGGTTTCCTGATGGGGCGCTCGTAAACGTCGGGTTATCGGGTGCAGGTGCCCGTGTCTCCCTCGGGCCTAATGCGCAGATTCATTGCCATCAGCCGACGCTGTGCTCCATAACACTCTTCATGCTCAATACCTGCCCTTCCTTCACGGTCTCCATGACGATGTAGCTCCGTGAATCGTTCACCCCCGGCAGCGCCAGGATGGTTGCGCCCAACAGCGAACGGTAGTGTTCGACATCCGCCACCCGGGCCTTGATCAGGTAATCGAAATTGCCGGACACCAGGTGGCACTCCTGGACTTCCGGAACGTCGATGGCCGCTTCCTTGAACTGTGCGAACACGTCCGGGCCGGTTCGGGTCAGGCTGATCTCGACAAACACCGTGAGGCCGATGCCCAATTTACGGGCGTTGAGGATGGCGCGGTAGTTCTTGATATAGCCGTCCCGTTCGAGCTTCCGGACTCTTTCCAGGCAGGGCGTCGGGCTCAGGTTCACCCGGTTGGACAGCTCGTGATTGGTGATCTTCGAATTGTTCTGCAGCTCATCCAGGATGGCCAGGTCGATACGGTCCAGTTTCCGCATGGCATTGCTCCTCATACCAGTAAGTTTCGCCGAAATAGAAGAAAACACTGTAGTTGAGAAAACAAAAGGATCAAATAATGAATTAGTAGTTTTATTCGGGATTTTATCCTGTCGGCCCTGATTAGACTTTAAAACGTCAGCGTGACCAGTGGGTCGCGTTCATTCACTGCCCGACAGGAGCAAAAGCCTATGATTGTGGGTGTACCCAAAGAGATCAAAAACAATGAATTCCGGGTTGGACTGACGCCAGAGGCGGTCCATGAGCTGGTTGCCCAGGGCCATTCGGTGGTGGTGCAGACCGGTGCCGGTGCGGGTATCGATCTTACCGATGAACAATACGAGTCAGCAGGCGCCAGGCTGGTCCCGTCGGCCGAAGCCGTCTTCGAACAGGCGGAGATGATCGTCAAGGTCAAGGAGCCACAGGCCAGCGAGCGGGCCCTGCTGCGGCCTCACCACACGCTGTTTACCTACCTGCATCTGGCGCCGGACGTTCCTCAGACCAAAGACCTCCTGGCCAGCGGCGCGACCTGCATCGCCTATGAGACCGTGACGGACAGTAACGGCGCGTTGCCGTTGTTGGCGCCCATGTCGGAAGTGGCGGGCCGTATGAGCATTCAGGCCGGCGCTCACTGCCTTGAGAGTTCCCGGGAAGGTCGGGGCCTGCTGCTGGGGGGTGTTCCCGGTGTGAACGCGGCCACGGTGGTGGTGATTGGCGGCGGCGTGGTGGGTTTCAACGCCACCCAGATGGCGGTCGGGAT
Organism: Marinobacter arenosus; assembly: GCF_019264345.1. Taxonomy (NCBI): domain Bacteria; kingdom Pseudomonadati; phylum Pseudomonadota; class Gammaproteobacteria; order Pseudomonadales; family Marinobacteraceae; genus Marinobacter; species Marinobacter arenosus. The sequence continues at coordinate 1,484,838 of NZ_JAHVAO010000001.1, read as the reverse complement.
GGGCGCCCGAGTCACTGTGCTGGACACCTCCATTTCCGTGTTGCGCCGGTTCGATGCGGTGTTTGGTAATCGGGTCCAGACCCTGTTTTCGTCCTCGAAGGCCGTTGCGGACGCCGTGTCGCAGGCGGATCTGGTCATTGGTGGTGTGCTGATCCCGGGGGCGGCCGCGCCCAAGCTGGTCAGTCGCGAACTGATTGCCCGCATGAAGCCCGGCGCGGCGGTCGTGGATGTGGCCATCGACCAGGGCGGCTGCTTTGAAACCTCAACCCCGACGACCCACGCCGAGCCCACCTTCATTGTGGATGGCGTGGTTCATTACTGCGTGGCCAACATGCCCGGCGCGGTGGCCCGAACCTCCAGTTACGCCCTGAACAACGCCACGCTGCCCTATGTCCTTCAGATCGCCAACAAAGGGGCTCCCCGGGCACTGGCGGACAGCGCGGGGCTGCTGAACGGGTTGAATGTGGTCAATGGCGTGCTGACCTGCCCGTCGGTGGGTGCGGCCCAGGGTATCGACTCCATCACCCCGGAACAGGGGCTGGCACTGATGCACTGATTCTTAACGCTCTAAACACCATACGACAACAACAAGAGGTATTGATCCAATGGATTCTGTGAGTTCTGTATTAGGGGACATTAACGCCATCGTCTGGGGGTGGCCCATGCTCATTCTCATTCTGGGCGTGGGCTTTTTTATGAGTCTTGGCCTGAAACTGATGCCGATCCTGCGCATCGGCACCGGGTTCAAACTGCTCGCCGGCGGCGTCAAGGTCGGTAAGGATGACGAGCAAACCGGTGAGGTGTCGCCTTTCCAGGCGCTGATGACTGCCATGGCGGCCACGGTTGGCACCGGGAACATTGCGGGCGTTGCCACGGCGGTGTTCCTCGGCGGCCCGGGCGCGCTTTTCTGGATGTGGGTGACCGCCCTGGTGGGTATGGCCACCAAGTATTCGGAAGCGGTGTTGGCCGTGCGGTTCCGCGAAGTGGATGAGGAGGGCAACCACGTCGGGGGCCCGATGTACTACCTGAAGAACGGCCTGGGCCGGCGCTGGGCCTGGCTGGGTTCCGCGTTTGCGATCTTTGGTGCCGTCGCCGGATTTGGTATTGGTAACACGGTTCAGTCCAACTCCGTTGCCCAGGTCATCGAAACCAACTTTGGCGTGCCCGAACTGGCGACCGGCCTGGTGGTGATGGTGCTGGTGGGAGCCGTGTTGATGGGCGGAATCCGGCGCATCGGCTCAGTGGCCGGCAAACTGGTGCCGTTCATGGCCGTCGCCTACATCCTGGCCGGCCTGGTGGTGCTCGGCATCAATGCCGATCAGATCGGCCCGGCCATGGCGCTGATCCTTGAGAGTGCGTTTTCAGGGCACGCGGCCCAGGGTGGTTTTGCCGGGGCGGCCGTCTGGGCGGCCATTCGCTTCGGTGTCGCCCGTGGTGTGTTTTCCAACGAGGCCGGCCTGGGCTCTGCCCCCATCGCCCATGCGGCCGCCAAGACCCGGGATCCGGTTCGCCAGGGGTTGATTGCCATGCTGGGTACCTTGCTGGACACCCTGGTCGTCTGCTCGGTCACCGGTCTGGTGATTGTCACCTCCGGTATCTGGGATTCCGGCGAGTCCGGCGCCGCATTGACCTCGGCGGCGTTCGGTCTTGCCTTGCCGGGGGTAGGGAACTATCTGGTTGCCGTCGCGTTGGCGTTGTTTGCCTTCAGCACCATCCTGGGCTGGTCGTTCTATGGCGAGAAATGTGTGGAGTTCCTGTTCGGTACCCGGGCAATCAAGCCATTTCGGGTGCTGTGGATCCTCGCCGTTCCCCTCGGCGCGGTTCTCAGCCTGGATTTTGTCTGGTTGGTGGCCGATACGCTGAATGCGCTGATGGCCTTGCCCAACCTGATTGCCATCGTTGCCCTCAGCCCGGTGGTCTTCCGGCTGACCCGGGACTACTTCGAGCGCCAGGCGCTGGGTGTGCCCGTGGAATCCTCGGGAGCCGGTTCCTGAGGCCAGACGCTGGCGCATAATCAAAAGGGAGCAGGTTGACTCCAGGAGGGTCAGCCTGCCCTTTACACTTTGTAACATATTGAAATATAAATAAAAGGTAAGAGTGGTGTCGCGTGTATTTCTGATAATCTCGGAGTAGTTCACAAACCTGGTACGTGACTGATGGGAGGATGGAGACACTGGATTCCTACCCGTCATACCGGGCAGCTCAGACCACCTGAACAATGGGATTTACACCAATGAATATGAAATCACTGCTCGTTTTTCTATCTCTCAGTGCCACCTCATTGGGTGCCGTTGCCGATGACACAGCCGACGCTGCGCTGGGTGGCGGTATTGGCGGAGCCATTGGGGCTGCCATCGGTAACGAGGTCGGTGGCAGAGATGGTGCTATTCTCGGCGGTGCCGTCGGTGCGGCAACGGGAACAGCCATTACCACCAGAGATCATGACAGAGAATACTATCGCGAACATGATCGCCGTCGTCATGACTATGATTATGACGATCGCCGGTCCTACCGTAAGTCTGGTGGCCATTTCTGCCCACCGGGTCAGGCGAAAAAGGGCAGGTGCTGAAGCGCGACAAATGAGAAAGCCGTGGCCTGGTGGCCACGGCTCACACCCCACCTTGGATCGGTAACCCCCGAATCATTGGCGGCGAACTGAATCTCTCCCGGCTTGAAACGCTTGACGATGAGCAGGGCCGCAGTCACCTTTTAGATGTACCCGGATAGGGTCCCTGGACAGTCGACATCTACTACATGATGGCGCTGCGGCGAGCGGTAGCCGCCCGCCTGCTGTGGATGCATTACCTGGACGCCAGAGGTCAATGAAGGAGGCATCGTGATCAACGAAACCGATATGAAGCACCTGACCCGCTGCGTGGAACTCGCCTCGATGGCGGTTGATAGCGGGAACCCGCCTTTCGGTTCGGTGCTGGTGGATGAAACCGGTGCCGTCAGGTACGAGGGCCACAATGAAACCGCTGGCGGTGATGAAACCCGCCACCCGGAGTTTGAAATAGCGCGCTGGGCCGCCGCCAATATGACGCCGGATGAGCGAGCCGCATCAACCGTGTATACCTCTGGCGAACACTGTCCGATGTGCGCGGCAGCCCACGGCTGGGTTGGCCTCGGGCGAATCGTCTATGCCAGTTCTTCAGAACAGCTTTCAGGCTGGCTGGACGAACTCAACGTGGCGCCACCGCCCGTCGCGACCCTGCCAATTAATCGGGTTGTTCCGGGCGTTCCCACAGAGGGCCCCTTCTCCGAGCTCGCAGACCCCTTGCGAGAGCTGCATCGACGTTACGCGTTGGCTGAGCGGTAGGCTTCAGGCGCAACGGGAGGACGACAGTGCCGATCGTGGATCCGGACAGCTGGACACTGCTGCAGAGCATCGCGGTTTTCAGTATCTGTGCCTTGGTCATAGCGATCGCGGGGACACGCATCACACGCGTGGTCGACCAGCTCGCCGACCGGACCGGGCTGGGTGAGGCGACAGCCGGAGCGGTGCTTCTGGGGGCCGCGACGTCGCTGAGTGGTGCGGTGCTCTCGGTGACCGCAGCCTACCGGGGGCACCCGGAGCTGGCTGTCAGTAATGCCCTGGGGGGCATCGCGGTGCAGACCTTTTTCCTGGCCATTGCCGACATTGTCTATCGTCGTGCGAACCTGGAACACGCGGCTGCCTCGGCGCCGAACATGATGCAGAACGGATTGCTGATCGCGCTCCTGGCGTTGATCCTTTTGGCACCGAGCTTGCCAGATGTCACCGTCTGGAACATCCACCCCGTGACCCCGATACTGCTGGGTTTCTATTTCTACGGCACCCGGCTCATCCAGAGTGCCGGCGACAACCCCATGTGGCACCCCTCCGTTACCGGTGAAACCCGACAGGATGAACCGGAGAGCCAGAGCCGGTTGCCATCACTTAGCCGTCTCTGGACAGAATTCGCAGTGCTCATGGCAACCCTTGGCGTGGCTGGCCTGGTACTGGAGCCCGCCGCCACGACCATCAGCTCGGAAGCCGGGTTAAGCCAGACAATCGTCGGTGTGCTTCTGACGGCGATCAGTACGTCCATTCCGGAGCTGGTAACGTCAGTGGCCGCGGTAAGGCGAGGGGCGCTCACACTCGCGGTGGCTGGCATCATCGGCGGGAATGCCTTCGATACGCTGTTCATGGCTGCTTCGGACATCGCCTACCGGGACGGCTCGCTCTACCACACGATGACCGCCGACTCGGAACGTTGGGTCGCCCTGACTCTCTTGATGGCGGCCATCCTGATCATGGGGCTGATACGTCGGGAGCGCTATGGTGTCGGACGAATCGGTGCCGAGAGTGTGGCAATCATGGTGCTCTACGGGCTTGGTGTGGTGTTGATGTTCACTGGCTGAATCGGGCCTTCAAACAAGTCGCCATTGCCTGCTTTTGAAACCGGGCTGGTAAACCCGCGATGCGGGTGAAATCATCTACAGTCAATGTTCAGGGGCAATACGGCGGCTTGCAGGCTTGGTAGTCCTGGGGTGCACCTATTCGCCGGATGTTCCACTTTCAGTGACTGGTAGAGAGGCAGCTTGGATGGCGACGATAAAACCCGGTGGCCTGGGAATTAAAACACGCCTTTTTCAGATCATTTTCGAGTCTGATACCCGCCTGGCCAAGGGCTTTGATGTTTTTCTGGCGTTGCTGATATTCCTCAGCGTGGGGATTATTCTCCTGGACAGTGTGCCGGACTATCACGCCCGCTACGGCGAGATTTTTTACGCTGTGGAGTGGGGCATAACGCTGCTGTTCACCATTGAGCTGGCCCTGCGCATCTATTGCCTGGAGAAACCGAAGCTTTACCTGAAAAGCTTCTACGGGATTATCGACGTTCTGGCGGTCCTGCCCACCTGGCTGGCGTTATTGATTCCGGGGGCGCAGACGCTCGTCGTCGTGCGCCTGCTGCGGACCCTGCGGCTGTTTCGGGTACTGGAAATGATGACGGTGGTGGGCGAGGGCCGTCTGCTGATGGGCGCGCTGATTCGCAGCCGGCACCAGATCCTGCTTTTTCTGTTTTCCGTGCTGATGGTCGTGACCATCTTCTCTTCGTTGCTCTATCTCATTGAGCCGGCTGAGGCGGGCTTCACCAGTATTCCCAAATCCATCTACTGGGGCATTGTGACACTGACAACCGTGGGCTATGGCGATATCACGCCGGTCACCGCCTGGGGGCAGTTCATTTCCATGATGATCATGTTGACGGGCTACTCGATCATCGCGCTGCCCGTCGGGGTGTTTTCCGCGGAAGTGATTCGCACCCTGCGCGCGGAACGTTACTCCGATGAAGCCTGCCCGGGCTGCGGTAAACACCGCCATGAAGTCGACGCCAAATACTGTAAACACTGCGGCACCTGGCTTAATGAAGAGACGCCCGATCCGCGCAGCTCCGAATGATGTTCTTCGAGCCAGAATTATCCGGCTCACAGGAAAAACCGGTAACCGGGCGGGAACCTGGAGGCTCCCGCCCGGAGGTGCCTAGTTTCTCCCAGCCAGCATCTGTATTCGCTTGATCGAGCCGCGCTCTGTTTCCGGGGCTGTCTCCAGCAGTCGACGGGCCCACTGCCCGGCGGATCCGGTATCGCCGGCCAGATCGGCCGCAAGGGCCGCTCCTTCCAGGGTGTTATACCGATTCGGCCAGGTGCGGTCGGACTGCTGATACGCGTCGAGGGCCTCGGCCGGGCGATTCAGGGCGAGTAGCAGGTCGCCAAGCGCCTCGTAAGGGGGGAACAGGGTTCCGGGGCTGACCGGATGCTTCTCGACGCTGGCTTCCAGCTGCCCGGCGGAACGCATCAGTTCGATGGCACGGTCGGGTTCACCCTCGGCTTGCGCAATCCACCCGGCAAGGATCCTCCGATCCACCTCAATGTAGGTCGAGAAACGCGGATCGGCCGCGGACTGGGCCGTTTCCGCCAGAGTCTCCAGGCGCTGTTCAGCCGTGCGGGCGGCTTCCAGATCACCGGTGTTGATGGCCCCCAGCCCGCGTGCAAACCAACTCAGAGCCTCAGGCCAGGGGAACATGTCCCAGTTAACATAGTCGACCGCACGGGGGGTAATGGCGGCCGCCGCTTCCCAATCCCGCTCCTCAACGGCCAACCGTGCGGGGATGGATGCCAGGTGGAAGGCGCCGGGGAAATTGGCCTGGTGTGGTCCGTTGGCCTGGGCGGACTCCCAGACGCTGTGTGCCGCTTTGTCTTCACCCCGCTGGAGGTGGCCATAGACCAGATAATCAAGGGCATGAATGTAGTGGAACGACGTGGCGCCATCGACCTTGTGATTGACCGCCACGTCGGCGGACTGCCGATTCCACTCGATCATCTGGGGCCAGTCACCGAGCCGCACATAAATGTGAGACGGCATGTGCAGGGCATGGGGAACGCTGGGGGCTATCCCGGTATAGGAGTCCACGATTTCGGTAGCGTTCCCGGCTCGGCCATCGGCATCCGTGGCGTGTATGGAGTAATGCACGGCCCCGGGATGGGTGGGCTCGGCCTCCCAAACCCCACGCAGTACCTCTTCTGCTTCGTTGTGCAGTGCCTTGCGGTCTTCGGCGGACAGCGCCAGCGTCAAGCGGGACAAGGCATACAAGGTAGCGACGTTAGCGTCGTCCGGGAAGGCCTGATAGGCCTGGTCCATACCCTCAATCCAGCCGGCCAGCCGCTCCCGGACCTGGTCGGTATCCGGCTCGAAGAACGCTGCGGTAGCGTCTATCAGCAGCCGTTCACGCTCATCGTCGACAGCGTCACGCGCTTGCTGGACTTCCTGGCGACCCAGAGTGATATCCTCAGCCGTCGGTGTGGTGCCCCACAATGGCTGGAACAGCGATGTGGCGACACCCCAATGGGCCATGGCACAGTCGGGATCGGCCTGGATAATGGCGCTGAACTCGGCGCGGGCCTGGGTGTACATCATGTGATGCATCAGGCCCAGTGCGTGATCGACGTCAGCGCGCACACCGTCATCACAGTCGGCCTGAAAATTGACGGTGCCGACGTCATCCCCGCCGCTATGGGCGTGGCCATCATTCATGGTGTCCTGATGCGCTAATGCGGGAGGGATAAAGCTCAGAGTAACCGCAAGTACTAGGTGAGAGATTGTGTTCATGACATGACTCCAGTGGACCGTATTACGGGTGGAGCCGGCATGTCTACTCCGGTCAGAGTCTGAATACGAACTGCCAGTTACTGGCTCTGCATGCGCAGCTTATCACCTCAAATTTAGTCCTTTCCTGGCTGATTTAACAGCGACAGGTCTGCTTCGGGTGATGAAAAAACCGGGACGGATTTATGGATGGCTCACAGGCAACGGCAGCTGCATTTGCTAGTATGACCGCCCTCTCCTCCTGATAGCGATTAAGCACTGCGAATGAATGCGCCTTTCAAGCTGCGGCCTTACCAGCAGGAAGCGGTCGATGCCACGTTGAGGCACTTCCGCCAGTCCGATGAGTCGGCTGTTATTGTGCTGCCCACCGGTGCGGGCAAAAGCCTGGTCATTGCCGAGCTGGCCCGCCTTGCCCGCCGCAAAATTCTGGTACTCACCCATGTAAAAGAGCTGGTGGAGCAGAACCACGCCAAGTACCAGAGCTATGGGTTAGAGGGCGGCGTCTTCTCCGCCGGGCTCAAGCGTAAGGAAAACCGGCATCAGGTCACCTTTGCCAGCGTGCAGTCGGTAGCCGCGAATCTGGATCAGTTCCGGGATGAATACTCGCTGGTCATCATCGATGAATGCCATCGGGTCAGTGGCGAGGAAACCAGTCAGTACCAGCGGATCATCGAGCTGCTGCGGCAACAGAATGATGCCCTCAAGGTGCTCGGGCTCACCGCCACGCCTTATCGTCTGGCCATGGGCTGGATCTATCGCTATCACTACCGGGGCTTTGTTCGCGGCTCGGGTGACGAGCAGGATAAGCCCTTCCAGCACTGCATCTACGAACTGCCGTTGAGCTACATGATCAACCGGGGGTATCTCACCAAACCCGAGCTGGTGAACGCGGCGGTCGCGCAATACGATTTCTCCGCGCTGGCTCAGGATCGCTTTGGCGAATACGCCGAGAAGGACGTCAACCAGCTGCTGAGCAAACACAAGCGTGTGACCCGTGCCATCATCGAGCAGGTGATGGAGCTGGCCACTGAGCGCCAGGGGGTGATGATCTTTGCGGCCACGGTGGACCATGCCCGGGAGATCACCGGCTATCTGCCGGAAAACCAGACCGCCCTGGTGACCGGCGCGACCGATCTGAAAGATCGGGATCTGCTGATCCAGCGCTTCAAACAGCGGCAGTTGAAGTATCTGGTGAATGTGTCCGTGCTGACCACGGGCTTTGATGCGCCCCATGTGGACGTCATTGCCATTCTTCGGCCTACCCAGTCGGTCAGCCTGTATCAGCAGATTGTGGGCCGCGGGCTTCGCCTGGACGACGGCAAAAAGGATTGCCTGGTGATTGATTACGCGGGCAACAGCGTGAACCTGCATCACCCGGAGGTGGGTGAGCCGAAACCGAACCCCGACAGCGAGCCGGTGCAGGTGTTCTGCCCGGGCTGTGGGTTTGCCAATATCTTCTGGGGCAAAACGGACAGTGACGGCCGCGTGATCGAGCATTACGGGCGCCGTTGTCAGGGGCTTTTGGAACCTGCGGACGAGGATGGGCCGGCCGGGCAGCGCGGGCGCCCTGAACAGTGCGATTACCGTTTTCGGTTCAAGGAGTGTCCGCACTGCGGCGGCGAGAACGATATCGCGGCCCGCAACTGTAACCAGTGTCACAAGGCCATGATCGATCCGGATGATCAGTTACGAGACGCCCTGAAACTCAAGGATGCCATGGTGATCCGTTGCGCCGGGATCACGTTAAGCACGTCGACCGGCAAAACCGACGGCACACTGAGGATCACCTATCACGGTGAGGATGGGGAGGAACTCAGCGAGTCGTTCGATTTCAGCAAGCCGGCGCAGCGCATCGTCTTTAACAGACTCTTCGGCCGTCGCTTCGCGAACAGCCAGGCGCCGAAGACCTTCAGCAGGGCGGGTGAGGTGCTTGAGATGCAGGCCTTGTTGTCGGCACCGGACTTTGTGATTGCCCGCAAGCAGAAGCACTATTGGCAGGTGCAGGAACGGATCTTTGATTATCAGGGCCACTATCGGAAGGCGAACGAGGTGTGAGGCCTCTTAACGGGTAAGTCTGTGCGCACGCGCCGAACGCGTGTGTGGCTGGCGGGGGAACGCGCAGCCACACGTTTTCAGCGCCAAGAACGAGGCCTTATCTGAACGCAGGCTGGTGCGGTTTACCGGCCGCCACCCGCTTCATCCACGCCATGTCCAGCGGAACCAGCACGTTCAGGGCGAACAGCGCCCAGCCCAGGGGCTGCAGGCTCTCCGCGAACCACACCATCAGGGCAAGGGACAACAGGGCCCAGGCTACATCCACAACAATCATCAGGTTTAAGTATGTCTCCCGCCACCGTTCATTGAAGGCCATGGCGGCCATGTCGACGCACCACAGCAGCATCACAATGCCGACCACCAGGTAGAAGGTGGCGCCGGGGCCGCCTGCCCACTGGGCAATCGGCCCTGCGGCCAGGATGAGCGCCAGGGCCAGGGGCGTGGAGAGGAAGACATCGCTCAGGATGATTTGCTTCACACTGAATTGACGGACGACGTTTTTCATAGGATCACCTCAATCGGGTTTCGCAATGGGTTGGACTACGCTACAAAGCTTCTACCCGGGCGGTGATCGTCTCAATTACCTGTGAGGTAATGGTGCGGCCTACCTTCGGCAAGGATAATCGGTGAACACTCGGAATTGACAGGGAACCCAATGAGCGCCTTCGGAACGCTGTTCAGAGAAATGCGGCAGGGCAAGCGCCTGAGCCAGATGGATTTCGCACTGGCGTGCGAAGTGTCGTCAAAGCACATCAGCTTTCTGGAAACCGGCCGCAGCAAGCCCAGCAAAGGCATGGTTCTGCATCTGGCGCAGATGCTGCAGACGGACCTGGCCGGAACCAACCGCCTGCTGTCGGCGGCGGGGTACAGCCAGGTCTACTCCGACCAGGATTTGAGCGCGCCCGGCATGGCCATGATCAGGGAGGCGCTTGAGCACCTGTTGCGGGGGCATTTGCCGTACCCGGCGGTGGTGTTCGACCACGAGTATTATCTGGTGATGGCTAACGAGGCCATGCAGGCGATGATGGCAAGAATGGTGCAGCTGGGCGCCCAGTTTCCGGCCCGGCCCAACTTTCTGCTGTCGCTGCTTGATGAAACGGGCATCAAACCCTTCGTGGGCGACTGGGAGAACATCGCCTGCCACATGCTGCAGCGGGTTTACCATGAGCATCTCGCCGGCCCCTTCCGGGACCAGCCCAACCGGTTGCTGGAGCAGGCCCTGACGGTGCCGGGCGTCCCGCAGAACTGGAAAAGCCACGTGGTGGAACACCTGGACTACCCGGCGATTCCCTTCACCCTGAACCTCGGGGACCAAACACTCCGGATCTTCTCCACCATCGCAACCATCGGCACGCCCCTGGATGTTACCGCCCAGAACTTGCGGATCGAGCATTTCTTTCCGATGGACGAAGCCAGCAAGGCGTATTGGCATGGCTGAGATGGTATCGGAGGCAACGTCTTGTTGATGCTGATGGCTGGGGCGACGATAACGGTTTGCCCACCTGCCCACCCCGGCGATTTTCCAAGGCGCGAAAGCTTGGGTATTGGCGAGGCTTTGTTTACCATGAGCGCGTTGGGGGCCAGTGAAGGCACCCTTGGCCAATATGGATAATGCTTCAAGGACAGAAGGAACCAGGGAATGAGCAAGAACGTTGTGCTGTTGGGTGATCTGGGAACCGATCACCAGGGTTTTCCACCCACGCCGGTAATCGGCGGCTCCCCCGATGTGCTGATTGACGGTAAACCCGTTGCCCGCGTTGGCGATCCTCTCGCACCGCACTCCAAACCCAAGCATTCTGCCCATCCGCGCACCATAGGCGCTGGGTCTTCAACGGTGTTGATCAATGGTATGCCCGCTGCGGTGACGGGCAGTGCGGTTTCCTGCGGCGGCGTCACCGTTGGCAGCGGTAGCGTTGTTATTGGTGAATGATACACACACTCGCGCCTGGTTGTCTGTTGGCTCGCCGCTGGAGCCAAGGTCACCACAGGTTATAATGGCGCATCTTGAACCGTCGCAGAGAACCCTATGCCAATCGAAAAGAACCAAGTCGTTTTGTTTCACTACAGCGTTCGTGATGACCAGGGCAACGTCATTGAAGACTCCCACGGTGGCGAGCCGAACGCCTACCTGCATGGTCACGGCGGGGTTATCCGGGGCCTGGAAGAAGCCCTGGAAGGCCGCGACGCCGGCGATACCTTCAGCGTTACCGTCACGCCGGATAAAGCCTACGGGCCGCGCAAGGAAGATGCCGTTCAGCGCGTGCCGATCAAGCATTTGATGGGGGCCAAACGCTGGAAGAAGGGCATGATCGCCCAGGTGCGAACCGAGCAGGGCCCGCGCCATGTGGTGGTTGCCAAGGTCGGCCACAAGTTTGCCGATGTCGACACCAATCATCCGATGGCCGGTAAAACCCTGACCTTTGATATCGAAATCCTTGAAGTGCGCGCTGCCGATCCGCAAGAGATCGCGCACGGCCATGTGCATGGGCCGGGTGGGCATCATCATTGAGCGATCGCGACTCTGATCGCCCCTCAAGGGGCAGGGTGATCGGCCTGATTCTTGGCCCACTGTTCCTGCTGATCACTCTGGCCCTTCCCGCCCCGGAGGGGATGTCGCCGCAGGCCTGGGCGGCACTCGGGCTGATGTTGCTGATGGCGACCTGGTGGGCCACCGAGGCCATTCCTATCCCGGCAACGGCGTTGGTGCCGATTGTCCTGATACCGGCCCTCGGACTTGGTGATATCCGGAGCGCCACAACCCCCTTTGCCAACCCGATCATCTTCCTGTTCCTGGGCGGGTTCACCCTGAGCCTGGCGATGCAGCGCTGGAACCTGCACCGGCGTATCGCACTGATCATCCTCAAACGCGTGGGTTACAAGCCGCGACGTCAGATCGCGGGGTTCATGATTGCCACCGCGTTTCTGAGTATGTGGGTGAGCAACACCGCCACCTCCATCATGATGCTGCCGATTGCCCTCTCGGTCATTGCGATGGTGGAGTCGTCCAACGAAGAGGGGGTGCGTCGATATGCGACGGCCCTGCTTCTGGCCATTGCCTACTCCTCCAGCGTGGGGGGAATCGCCACCCTGATCGGTACACCGCCCAATGCGTTGCTGGCGGCGTATCTGAGCGAAAGCCAGGGTATCTCCATCGGTTTCGCCCAGTGGATGATGCTGGGGGTTCCGGTCTCTCTGGTGATGCTGTTGTTGATCTGGGGGTGGCTGAGCCGTCGGGATTTCGGGCTGGGCAACCAGGCAGGCAGCGCTGACACGATTGAGGGCGAACTGACTGCCCTCGGACCTCTGCAAAAAGGTGAAAAGCTGGTGGCCCTGGTGTTTGTCATGACGGCGGCGGCCTGGATTTTCAGGCCGCTACTGGCGGACGGGTTGATGCCCTGGCTCAGCGATACGGGCATCGCCATAGCAGCCGCCATCGTCATGTTCCTGATTCCGGTGAATCTCCAACAGCGTGTGTTTTTGCTGGATTGGGAGACGGCGCAACGCCTGCCATGGGGCGTACTGCTCCTGTTCGGCGGCGGACTGGCCATGGCGGGTGTGATCAGCAGTTCTGGTCTGGCGGAATGGATTGCACAGTCTCTGTCAGCGGCGGATCAGTTGCCAACGCTGGCGATTGTTGTGCTGGTCGTTGGGGTCATCATTTTTCTCACGGAAGTGACCAGCAATACCGCGACGGCGGCGGCTTTCCTGCCGCTGCTGGGTGCCCTGGCCGTGTCCCAGGATATGTCGGTGCTTCTGCTGACGGTACCGGCTGCCATCGCCGCCAGTTGTGCCTTCATGATGCCGGTGGCAACGCCGCCCAACGCCATTGTTTTTTCCAGTGGCCACATGCGAATCTCGGATATGATCAGTGCCGGTTTTGCACTGAATATTCTGGCGATTATGGTGGTGACACTGCTCAGCTACGGTTTGCTGGGGTTTGTCTTCACCCTGCAATGAGCCGCATCGTCCGCACCGCCAGGGTAACTGGCGTTGACCGAAAACGGTGTGGCGGGCGAGATCATCGAATTACCTGTTTAATCCATTCGGACGGTTACCATGATGAAATCGATTGCCCTGGCGGCACTGATCGTTGTCCTTCTGGGGGCTATCGGTGTCCAGTATTACATTACGTCCGTCCCGGCTCTGGAGGCGCCCATCACCGTTGGTGACGTTCGGGACGTGCCGTCTGAAAATTCGCTGGTAGTCACGCTGGTGGACAAAGACGGGCAGCGATTCATCGTCGGCCTTCGGGGCGATATCAACAAACCGGAGGAAGCCGCGCTTTTCTACATCCGGAATCCGGATGTCGTTCCCTACGTGTTCTGGCCGGGTCTTCGAAGTAACGATGAGAAGCGGGTTCTGGAACTGCTGGAGAATCTGATCGAATCGAACGCGTCAGACATTGCCGCCGTTCGGAGCATCTACTCGGTTTTGAAGGAACGCAACTGACGATCAGGGCGAGCCTGCAATTTCCTGCTTGCTGGCACAGGCACCAAGCGGGTATCTGTCCTAGTCTGGAGGAGAGAAAACCTTCCGATGGCCGGTCCTGTACCTTTCCCGCCTGACCGGAAGGGTATGGCACAGTGCTGACTGATCAATGATATCGGCAGACAGGAGACCAAATGACGTTTGAGCACATTGTTCAGATAAACGACCTCACAAAGCCCGAGCTGCCGATGCTGACCAGGGAGCAGGTGTGGGAGGGGTTGGTGCTCCGGGCCCGGCGGCCAGACAAGTTCCTGGTGGGCGTTGACGAATTCGAGATTATTGAGCAGAAACCGGCCTATATGAAGCGGTGCCTGAATCTGCCCGGGCTGGCGGTGTTTGACGAAGTCACGTTTTGGTCGGAGGCAAGAATAGAGTACCGAACGCTGCCAACGGATACGGTTCCGGCCGCAACCCTTGTCATGGATATTGAAGAGCCGGAACCGGGATCGCTTTTTGTCCGTTTCCGGTATCACTCAGCGAGCATTGAGAACGGGCGAGATGCGATGCCATACGACCAGTATCTCCACGAAGCCTATGTGGCCACAGATATTGAAACGATTGAGATCATCCGGGAGCTGGCCGCGACGGGGGTGTTCTGAGGTTTCTTTACTGGCGCGTCGAATCATCGCGCTGATGGTGAAACTGTTCGACAGCGTCATCGGACATGAAACGGGTTGAACGGATGAAACCACTGTTTTTGATCGTTGTTTACCTTGTCGCAGTGACCTTGCCGTTGATCCTGTCCCTGTGGGTCGGAGGGCCTCCGCGCCAATTCCACCAGGAGCTGGCATCGGGCCTTGGCATCCTGGCCTTCTCGATGATCCTCATGGAATTCATCCTGTCCGGCCGGTTCAAGGCCATTTCAAATGGCATCGGCATGGATGTGACCATGCGGTTTCACCAGATCATGGCTCGCACGGCGCTGGTCTTGGCTCTGTTGCACCCGCTTCTCTACCAGGGGACGCCGTCCGGCGGCCCCCGCCCGTGGGACCCCACGCGCCAATTGACGATCACGACCGATTTTTCCGACCTGTCGACGGGCATTGCCGCCTACCTGCTTCTTGCAGGCCTTGTTGTCATGGCCATAGGGCGCACCCAACTGGGCTACAGATACGAGACATGGCGCCTGCTACATGGGCTCGGCGCGCTCTTGATCGCGGTTCTGCTGTTGCATCATACCGTTTACGCCGGGCGTTACGGTTCGCAGCCGGCGATGACCTGGGTGTGGCTGGTCATGACGGGACTGGCGGTCGGGTCGCTGCTTGCCGTTTACCTGGTGGTTCCCCTTCTGCAGAAGGCACGCCCCTGGCGGGTGAGCTCCGTTGTGCAGTTGACGCCAAAGCAATGGGAGGTGACCGTGGAACCGGACGGTCATCGTGGTCTGAATTACAAGGCTGGGCAATTTGCCTGGCTGAATGTGGGGAAAAGCCCTTTCTCGATGAACGAAAACCCGTTCTCCATCTGCTCCGCGCCGGCGGCCGGACCGCGAGTCGCTTTCATGATCAAAGAGCTTGGCGACTTCACACGAACCATTGGCCAGATCAAGGCTGAAACCGTCGCCTATCTGGACGGCCCTTATGGGAATCTTACTGTCGATGGTCGCGCTGAACCCGGGGTCGCGCTCATCGCCGGTGGCGTCGGCCTTGCTCCGCTGCTCGGCATTCTCAGGCAAATGCGCCTGACCGGCGATCCGCGCAAGGTGACGTTGATCTACGGAAATCGCCTCGTTGACCAGATTGCCTATCGTGAGGAGTTGGGGGAGGAAGACGTAGTCTATGTGCTGTCAGAGCCCCCGGAAGGTTGGCACGGAGAGACGGGCTTCGTAGACGCAGCGCTGATTGATCGCGTGTTTTCAGAGAACGAGTTCAGCGAGTGGGTCTTCGTGATGTGCGGACCGGCGATCATGATGGATATTGTCGAAGCCCATCTGATCAAGAGGGGCACGCCCTCTCATCGTATCCTGTCGGAGCGGTTCAATTATGACTGATCGAGTAAGGCGCTTACGTCGGCGGCGACCACACTTCCCCGTGTTGCATTACCCGGAAAACCGACTCGTTGAGGCCGTGTTTCTCCAGGGCCAGCCTCAGTCGCCGGGGTGGCTCGTCCATGGGTTCGTCGGTCAGCACGAAGGTGCCCCAGTGCATGGCGACCGACTGGCGGGCGCCAATATCCTGATGGATTTTCAGCGCCTCTTCCGGCGCCACGTGCACCGGGGCCATGAACCAGCGCGGGTCGTAAGCGCCGATCGGTAGCAGTGCCAGATCAATGGGTGCAAACAGCTCGCCAATGTCGCGAAACACCTGCCCATAACCGGTATCACCGCCAAAATAGAACCGGAAGCCGTCCATTTCCAGGAGCCAGCTGCACCAGAGCGTGGTGTTGGTGTCGGTTGCGGTTCGTCCACTGAAGTGTTGGGTTGGAAGGCAGAACGCTTCGTTGTTGCCGGTCAGGGGCGCCGATTGCCACCAGTCCAGTTCCAGCAGATTGTGGATGCCGCGCTTCTCGAACCAGCGTCGCAGCCCCATGGGAATGCAGAAGCGCAGGTCGTTGCCGAACCGCCGATGCAGCTGGCGCACGGTAGCTTCATCGAGATGGTCGTAGTGATTGTGGGAAACCAGTACCAGGTGTATTGGCGGCATGTCGGCCACGGTCAGGGCGGGTGGCGTGAACCGCCTCGGCCCGACCAGCCGGAAGGGGCTGGCACGATCCGATAACACCGGGTCGGTCAGTACGTTCAGGCCCCGATACTGGAACAGGAATGACGCATGCCCCAGCCAGGCCAGCTGTGGCTCTGGTGGCGGGTTCATCAGCGCATGCCCATCCGGACGCAGCAGCGTGTAGCGTTTACCCTTCGGGAATCGGCGGCCGGGGGCCAGTTGCCAGCGCAGGAAATCCCCCAGGCCATGACGCGGCACCGGCTCGAGGTTGCGATACCTCCCCCCGTCGACATGGGGTTTCGCGGCGAGGGCGGCGAGACGTTCGCGGTCGATGGCCATGAATTGCGTTCACTCCAGACAATTTAATCCTGTTTCGGATAGTATGGACGTTTGAAGTTGGTTAATAGACCAACAGTGACCTGGAGAACATCATGAGCAAGAAACCCGAGAAAGTGACATTAACGTCTGCCGCAATTGAGGAGCAGACCGCTGCTTTTTTAAAGGCCGGCGGCGCTGTAGAGTATGTGGGCAAGGGTAAGAGTGGACAGCTTTCGTACCAGGGTTCGAAGCAGGTCAACCTGAAAAAGTAACGGGGGTAGATTAATCTGGCCCCGGTTTGCATTGACGATACTTCCGACTATCTTCCGGTGAATTGAACCGTTGTCGCCCAGAGCCACTCTTAACGACGGTAAGGGTGTCTGGACGTTAATTGCGTGTTCCACGGAAAGGCAGCAGCGTGATGAAAATTGCCGCGAAGGCTCTGACATGGACGGTTGCAGCACTGGCGGTTTTTCCGGCCTGGTCCGATAACCGGGTGGAGCAGCCCCTCACGGTCTCGATTGCCGCGCCCGACTATTGGTGTCCGTACGCCTGTAATGCGGCGGGACCGCGCTTTGGATTCACCGTTGATATCACCCGCGCGGCGCTGGAGTCCGAAGGGCACAAGGTGGTCTATAAAAACCTGCCCCTCGATCGGGCGCTTCGGGAGGCAGAGAGTGGTCGTATCGATGCCGTCGTGCCTGCCTTCAAGGGGGAGGCCCCCAATTTTCTGTTCCCTTCACATGCGGTGTCCCAGACTGAATACTGCTTCTACGTTCCGGAAGACGAACCCTGGCGGTACCGCGGCCTGGATTCTCTCGGGAACATCAGCTTCGTGGCCACCTCGGGCTACACCTATGGCGAAGCAATCGATGCGTATATCGCCGGCGTTCCGAATGAGCGCGTGACTCTGATCGGCGGCGGTGACGTATCCAATCGCCTTCGGGAGCTGGTGAAAAGGGGTCGCTTCGATGCACTTCTTGATGACCGGCTGCTGTTCGAATCCAGCCAGAACCGCATTGGCCTGAAGATTGCCGGTTGTCTCGAGGAGCACCATGCCGGCTTCCTGGCACTGTCTCCGGATGACCCAGAGCGATCCAAGGCCATTGCGCGGGCTTTCGAGCGTGGCTTCATGACCCTCCGGGAGAACGGGCAGCTTTGCAGGATTCTGGAGGCGTACGATTTGGGCATCGAATTCGTGCCCGGCGTGAACGCGGCGTACTGCGCATCAGCGGCTCAGTGAGGTTTGGGCGTTCTGTTACCCTGTTTTTTCGAGGTAGCTCGTAGAAAAAGCTTTTCGGGCTCTACGAGGCATTACCTGAGAACGTGGAATTCCTGCAGGCCGTGAAGCACCCGCGATGGCGCCAGGCCAATCATATTCTGGAACGACCGGCTGAGGTGCGCGGAGTCGTGCAGGCCCGCGTTAAGGGCGGCATCGGTGAGCGATTGGTCTCTCGCCACGTGGTAAAGCACCGAGCGCAGGCGCGACCAGCTTCGGTAGCGGCGAAAGCTGATGCCCACTTCCGCCCGGAACAGGTGGTTGAATCGGGATTCCGAGAGGTGCACCTGGCCGGCCAGGTTGGCGCGGTCGAAGGGCAGGTCGCCCACGTCCCGCAGGTAATCCAGGCTGCAGGCAATACGCTTGTCCAGGGCGGTCTGTTGCCCCAGCGCCGACTTGGGAAGCAGTTGGGACAGGTCGAAGGATTGCAGCTTTCGCTCCAGGACCCTGTGCCGCCGGGGGGAGGGCAGCGGGTCAAACACCACCGGGCGATCATGCAGCCATCCGGCCTTCAGGAGCCGGGTCTCGGGGGCATCCGGTTCCAGGTAGAGCGACGCCATGTATTCGCCACCGCTGTCCAGGCCATGAGTCACATCGGCATCCACCAGGGCGCTGTGGCAGGTTTCGCGCCGACCATCCGGGAAGTGCAGTGTGAGGGGGCCGCTCAGGCCAATCAGAAGCACCGGTGCGGCATGCGCATGCAACCGTGCAGGAGGGAGCTCGCCCAGGAACAGAGCCCGGTCACGCGCCAGCCAGAGGCGTTTTTCCTGTGTCATTGAACAGCCCAAACGTACAAGTTGTGCCGAAGCCTGTCCGGCATACTTCGGCTTCACAACTATAACCAAGGAGCAAACGCATGTCTCTGGCTGAAAAGATCTGCCTTTCAGCGGCTTTCCTGTTCTTCATGACGGGTCTACTTACGGGCATCTGGAAATACCGGCACATAGCCCGAAGCGAGGACGCGTCCTCGCCGGTCTACGTCGATATCGCCCACCGCAGTTCTCTGCTCTACAGCTTCGCGGCCCTGCTGCTGGCGGCATTCAGCGCCCACAGCGTGCTGGCGGACTGGGTCAATGCCGCGGCCGCCGTCGCGGCATTGGCGTTTTTCGCCTTTGCCATCGGCACCTACGTGCTCCACGGCCTGCTTCAGGACACCGACAACCAGTTGCGCCGCCCCCATCGCCTGGGCAAGCGCCTTCTGCCGCCCTGGGTGACCGGCTTGTTTATGGTGTTGCTGATCGTCGGGGAGGTCGGGGGCACGCTTGTCCTGGGAACCGGCGCGATGCTGGGCATCTGGAAGAGTTGAGAGCGCCAGGGTGATGATTCCCGTTGGTTCCCGGAGCAGGTCCGGTGAAAATCGGCCAACGGGAGCTCGTCCAGTTGCGGTTAAGGGTGGGCCTGCACCGTATCGCCGAGGGCCAGCTCACCGCCTTCAACCACCCGCGTCGTGATGCCGCCATGCCCGCGCATGGCGTTGTATCCGCCTGGCCCAAGCGTGGTCTCCATCTTGCTGCAGGGGTGACAAAGGCCCGTGTACTCCAGGACCACGCTCCCGATTCGGAAGGTTTTGCCTTTCAGGGCCAGCAGGTTCAGGCCGGAAATCACAATGTTGCGCCGGAACACCTCCGGCCCGATGGCGTCCTGTTGCAGGCACGAGGCGATGGCGTGCAGGTGCTCTTTCTGGATCAGGGTCACTTGCCGTTTGCTG
The DNA here is from genome assembly GCF_019264345.1 of Marinobacter arenosus. Classification (NCBI taxonomy): domain Bacteria; kingdom Pseudomonadati; phylum Pseudomonadota; class Gammaproteobacteria; order Pseudomonadales; family Marinobacteraceae; genus Marinobacter; species Marinobacter arenosus. The sequence goes on along the minus strand of NZ_JAHVAO010000001.1, from coordinate 1,465,204 downwards.
GTCTCTCGGCCCTTGAATCGATCGCCTTCCAGGCCCTTGCCAGGGGTGACCGATACGCGATCGAGTGCTTGCATGGCCTCGCCACGGGCGGGACGGATACCAATCCATTCCACCCGGCCCCGTTGGGGAAGAGTATCCAGCAGGGTCTGTAAGGGTGTCGCCAAGCGTTGCGCCCTCCGGGTAACGATTCAATGACGCGGGTTACTTTTATCGGGAGAGGCCTGGTCTTCGGAGGCGTTGTCGTCCGGCGTGAGGTAGTAATCCTTTTTATCAAAGGTCTTCACATCCGGATCCTCAATTCTGTTCGTGCGCCGTCCCTTGTTCAGCCAGTAGGCCAGACCCGCGATAATGATGATGAGTATGATCCATTTCATGTCCGTTCCCTCTTTGCGGTGATGTACCTCTTATTCAGGCCCCGGCGGGACAATCCGTCAATAGAGCCGGTCTCGCTTTTAATGACTTTTCTCCTAAAGTACGGGCGACGCCAGCCTCGATAGCTTCACGCCCAGCCGCCACCACAGGGGTCGCTCGTCCAGGCTGTCGGGATCGATTGGCTCTGCGTGGGCAAAGTCTTGTTCGAACATGGCTTCCATCTGGGTGGCGAATCCCTCATCCACGATCACGGCAGCCACCTCGAAGTTAAGGCGGAATGAGCGGTTGTCAAAATTGTGGGTGCCGACGCTCGATACGCGGTCGTCGACCAGCATGACCTTTTCGTGAAGAAAGCCGGGCTGATAAGCGTAAAAGCGAATGCCGAGCCCGCGCAGTTCCTCGATGTAATGGAATGCCGCGAGGTAGACGGGCAGGCTGTCGCCTTTGCCGGTGGTGATGATCCGAACGTCGACGCCGCGAAGGGCGGCCAGCTGCAGCGCTTTCATGACGGCCTCATCCGGAACGAAATAGGGAGCCGACAGCCAGATGCGCTCTCGGGCAGCGCTGAGTGCCGAGACGAAAAACAGGCTGGCCTTCTCCAGGTGCCCGGTGGGTGCAGTGGGGAAAATCATCACCTGCTGATCGGCGTTGGTGGCCGGTGTCGGTGCCCATTCCAGTTCCGGGATTTCCCGGGTGGCCCAGTACCAGTCGGAGAGGATCGTCAGTTGAACCTGGACCGCTGCGGGCCCTTCGATCTTTACGTGCGTGTCCCGCCAAGGGCTTAACTCCGGGTCGAGCCCCAGGTATTCGTCACCCACGTTGTGACCGCCAACCCAGGCCTCCCGGCCATCGACCACCACCATTTTCCGGTGATTGCGGAAGTTGAGCTGGAACCGGTTTCGCCAGCCCTGGTTGGGTTTGAACGAACTGACCTCAATGCCGGCGGCGCGCATGTCGGCCAGGTAGGTGTCGGGCAAATCGGAACTGCCGACTTCGTCGTACAGCACCAGAACCTTCACGCCCGAACGGGCCCGCTCTGCCAGCGCGTCCTTGACCCGCTTTCCCAGGCCATCGTCGTGGATCATGTAGAACTGGAACAGGATATAACGTTCCGCCCCGGCGATTCCCTCAAGAATGCTGTCGAAGGTGGCCTCGCCATTGACCAGTAACTCCACGGCGTTGCCTCGGAGGAGATCAAGTTCCGACAGCCGGTGAATGGCGTTATACCAGGACGGCGCCTGACTCTCGGGGATCTTCCACGCTGCAAGTTCCTTGCGGTACCCCTCGACAATCTGGTCGATTTCATCGGAGCGCGCTTCGTACGCCTCTGCCATGCCCTCGAACTGGTTCCTGCCGAATACCGCATACGCCGGAACGGCGACAAAGGGCATGGTGACCAGAGACACGGTCCAGGCCACCGCGCCTGTGGATGTGCGGGTCGTCAGGGCAGCATGCATGGCCATGATGATGCCCACAACATAGAAACTGGTTACCAGAAGTCCGATCATGCCCTTTCTTGATAGTCTCACTTTGGCTGCTGCTTTGGTGTTGGAGAACGCCAGGTGTTTCGGCCCGAAGATGCATGGAGTGGAGCAATCTGCTGCTTGCCTGCTGTTTGCACGTTCATTGTGGGGCAGCAGGTCAGGGCGGGCGGTGCTATTTACGAGTTAAGCCCATCGGGCCGAGGAATGCCAACCAAAGCCGGCGGACAATCTGTGCCCTTCTATTCTTGTTTCGGTGTGGTCGCAGCGTTATGTGAACGGTCCCATGCCAGAAGTTCCTGCAACATGCTGTAACTCAGCCCCCAGATGCAGTAGCCCTCGAAGCGACAGCACGGCATGTTCAAGGTGCCAAGCGGCGTGCGCCAGGGCAGTCGGCTCTGGTTCTCCCTGGCGGCGAGGTAGTCGAGGGGCACCCACACCGTCTGTTCGACTTCGTGGTTCAGCAATACAGATGGCGATCCCCGCCATTCGTAGACGTAGGGTGTGACCACCATCGGTCGCCAGCGGCTGTGTTGGCGGGTAACCAGGTCAGACAGCCGGGCCTGGAAGCGGCCATGGCGTACCAGGTCGACTCCGGTTTCTTCGAGGGTTTCCCGTTCGGCAGTGGCTCGCGGTGTGGCATCCTCCGGTTGCATGCGGCCTCCGGGAAAGGCCATGTCTCCGGACCAGGGATCACCTTCCCGACGGGCCCGCTGGATGAACAGCAGCTCCACGCCGCCATCGTCAGCCTGTCGGTAGATCAAGGCCACGGAGGCGCGGGCGAGGCGACGACGGAGAGGTAATTTGCGGGGGCGCAGGTAATTCGCCCAGTGTTTGGAGGCCACAGTGGTTTGTCCTTTGCTGTCAGTGGGCAGTCTACTCTGGCTGGAGTAAACCCGATCTGATTATGTCAAAGTAAAACCGGGGCGTGTTTATTTCTCGCGTGCCATAAAACCTGGCAATAAAAAAGGCAGCCAGAGGCTGCCTTTTCAATCACGTTTTTACCTGTTAATTACAGGCCAATAACGTTCTCTGCCTGCGGGCCTTTCTGGCCCTCGGTCACGGTAAACTCAACTTCCTGGCCTTCGGCCAGAGTCTTGAAACCGCCACCCTGAATAGAGCTGTAGTGGACGAAAACGTCCGCACCGCCTTCACGAGTAATAAAGCCAAAACCTTTTGCTTCATTGAAGAACTTAACGTTGCCTGTAATGGTAGACATAATATATATCCTGATATTGATCATTAGTGTGCCGCCAAGAGATCGTTGTGATCTTTGATCAGCGATATGCGGGAAATAAAAAACTGGCAGGATCAAAAACAGGACGACAGGTGTGAAACACAAAAGGTCTTATTCGTGAAATGCTTTGCTAAATCTTTCCAACGACCGAGACAGTACGCTAATTAAGAGGTACTGCATAGCTAAGTTTTCAATTATTTGTATAACTCCCTGCAACCCCGGCGAACCGGGGCACGTTTATTTGTTGCTTTTCAGACTCTCCCATCCGGGCGATGGTTTTTTGATACGTTCAAAGATTCAGGCGAAGTCGTATTCCCCGCCTTTCTCAAGGCCCCGCTGGTAGGCGGGGCGTGCGTGCACCCGCGCCACCCACGCGGTGATGTTCGGCCGGTCCTTGCCGACGATGCCCCGAGCCACGGAGGCTTCCAGCGGGAAACTCATCTGGATGTCCGCCGCGCTTAGGTTATCCCCCAGGAACCAGGTGTTTTTCGCCAGGTGGGCTTCGATGAAGTCCAGGTGCGTCTTGATCATGGGGCCGATGAACGTCTCGATGGTTTTGTCGGCAATGCCCTTGGCGACGGGTTTGATAAAGAACGGCATCGGGCTGGTTTTGACCTTCTGGAACACGAGGCGCATCACCAGCGGCGGCATCAGCGAGCCTTCGGCGTAATGCAGCCAGTAGGTGTAATCCAGCCAGGCCTGGCCGCCGGATTCCGGCAGCATGGTGTCTTTGCCGTAGGTGTGGGCCAGGTATTCGATGATGGCGCCGGACTCTGCCACCACCAGATCGCCGTCGGTGATCACCGGGGATTTGCCCAGCGGGTGTACCTTCTTGAGGCTTGCGGGCGCCAGCATGGTCTGGGGATCACGCTCGTAACGCTGGATCTCGTAGGGTACGCCCAGCTCTTCCAGCATCCAGAGAATGCGCTGTGAGCGGGAATTATTCAGGTGGTGAACTGTAATCATGCAGAAACTCCATTCGCATCAAAATATTGGGCAGATTAGCAGAGTAGTCTGTAAATGGCGTTCTGGTTCATCTCTTCTGTGTTTTCTGGCACAGAATTCAGGCTTTTGGCGAGTGCCGCCCAGCGACTGGTATGGTTCGGAAGGCGCGTTTGATTCTTAGAGGTCAAAATATTAGGGTGATTTTAGGGAGGTTCACTTTCAAACAGGCTGCCAGACCATGCGGCCGAGGAGGCTTCACATTGGGTGATGTCGCTATAGATGATTATCAGACCGATTACGTGGCGGGACAGGACAATATCGCCCGGTTCGGTTTCGATATCCACAACGTCGTGTTTCCGTTAACGGCGCTGCTGATCGTTGCGTTCGTTGTGGCCACGCTGATTTTCCCGTCCGGAGCGAAAGAGCTCCTTGATAGTGCCAAGAATGGTGCGATCGCGATCTTTGACTGGGGTTTCCTCCTCAGTGCAAACCTGTTTGTTCTTTTCTGCCTGGCGCTGATTTTCATGCCGGTGGGCAAGATTCGAATTGGCGGTGTCGACGCCAAGCCTGAGTTTTCCATGATGTCCTGGTTTGCCATGCTGTTTGCTGCCGGCATGGGCACGGGGCTGATGTTCTGGTCGGTCGCCGAGCCGGTTGCCTATTACACCGACTGGTATGGCACGCCCCTGGGGGTGGAGCCAAACACACCTGAGGGCGCCCGTCTGGCGATGGGGGCGACCATGTATCACTGGGGTCTGCACCCCTGGGCGATCTATGCCATTGTTGGCCTGTCGTTGTCCTTCTTTGCCTACAACAAGGGGCTTCCGTTGACGATCCGCTCCGCCTTTTTCCCCATCCTGGGCGACAAGGTGTGGGGCTGGCCCGGCAATGTGATTGATACCGTGGCCGTTCTGGCGACCATCTTCGGGCTTGCCACCTCGCTGGGCTTCGGCGCTCAGCAGGCCGCATCCGGGCTGTCCTACCTGTTCGATATCGAGGGTGGCCTCAGCGCTCAGATAGGCGTAATCGCGGGTGTAACCGCGGTCGCAACCTTTTCCGTCATACGCGGTATCCATGGTGGTGTACGACTGCTGAGTAACGCCAACATGGTAATGGCAGGTCTGCTGCTGGTGTTTGTGATATTTGCCGGGCCCACGCTCGCCATCTTCAACTGGCTCTGGGACACCACGGTTTCCTATGCCTCCAACATGGGGGCGCTGAGTAATCCGTTCGGGCGTGAGGAAGATACCACCTGGTTCCACGGCTGGACGGTGTTCTACTGGGCGTGGTGGATTTCCTGGTCGCCGTTCGTGGGTATGTTTATCGCCCGGGTGTCGAGGGGCCGCACGGTGCGTGAATTTGTTACCGCCGTGCTGATCATTCCCACGATTATTACCGTTTTCTGGATGAGTGCGTTTGGCGGCAGTGCCCTTGACCAGGTCCGCAACGATGTCGGGGTGTTGGCGTCCGAGGGGCTGACCGAGGTGTCCCTGGCGATGTTCCAGGCACTGGAGAATATTTCGCTCTCGGGGCTCACCTCGTTCATCGGTATTACGCTGGTCCTCACGTTCTTCGTGACGTCTTCGGACTCCGGTTCCCTCGTCATCGACAGCATCACATCGGGTGGCAAGATTGATGCCCCGAAAGCCCAACGTGTCTTCTGGGCGGTTACTGAGGGCTCGATTGCCGGTGTCCTGCTGTTTGTGGGCGGTGAACAAGCACTGAACGCCCTCCAGGCAGGTGCCTTGAGTGTCGGTCTACCGTTCACCCTGGTGCTGCTGGTGATGAGTTACAGCCTGTTCAAAGGCCTACACCACGAGCGCGGCCTGCTGGTTGCCGAAGGCAAGATGTGATCCGGGAAAACCGGAGCGGTTTATCGCCTCCCCGATTGAACCTGCTCCGGTTATCCGTTAAATCTACCGCCTCGCACACTGCGAAGTCAGTCCCTTTACCTCACGAACAGGGGCTCGGCCATGGCGGGTTAAGTAAGAGCCGGCGCAGGCTAGCTCAAGCCCGATTTGATCATATCGAAGGTGTCCAGAATGCGCGCCACAAAGTGGTCTTTCGGGCGGAAGCTGCTTTGGGTGCTGACGGTGACGTCTCTCTGCAGGTGATCCAGTAGTTTGTTCAGGCGCCGCCGATGCAAACCGATCGCCGCCTGAACGGGATCGAAAATAACCCCGGATAAAGCCGCAAAGGCTGCCAGTGCGGCCATGACCGCGACCATCACGCTGGCCGTGGTGGCCAGCGAAGGCTCGGGTGGAAAGAAACTGTAGTACCACCCGCCAATGGTTTCCCCGAGGATAAAGTCCCGGGCGGCCAGGGTTTTTGCGAGCATGGACGCGAGCACCACCCCGAGCCCGATCCCCCCCGGAGTGAACTTCTGGAACGCAAACGCCCCCAGTACGGTGCATGAAATGCTGTTGGTGATATCGGCAGACGCCGTCCGGGTCACCCGGTACTGGCCGAGGGCGTCCGCGACCAGCGGCTCAATCAGTTTGCTGAATTTCTGGTGGTCGACGGGGCCCAGAGTGTGGCGCGCATAGGCCGCCTCCAGGGCCTCAACCAGGTAGCTCTCCAGCAACGGGGCTTCCTGGCCATTGTTCAGCAGTTCCACCTGAATCAGGTCCGAGATGTGCTGTTGTACGCGGGTGGTAAAACCGGCAGGTACACGATCTGCCGCATGGTGCAGCCACTTCAGGCCGGTTCGTTCGGGGACCAGAACCCTGACCAGACAGGCCAGGGCGTATATCGGCGCCCAAAGCAGATTGGCGGGTGCCCGCAACATGTCCCATCCCAGAGCCATGCGATTGGTGGCGATGGCGCCCGGGTAGTGGAAATGGCGGTCAATAAATGCCGGGATCCGCGCCCGGCAGTCGTCAAAGTAGCGCTCAATGCCGGAGCGGATTGCCTGCTCGATCTCAACTTCGGAGACGTGTTGCTCGGGCGATGTGACAATGGGCATAGTGACAGGCGCATCTGCAGGCGAGTGAGTGTCTGGCGCATTAAACCGCAATTGAGAACAACGGGCCACTGGTCCAAACGGAGTAAATCATTATGAGTCTGAAAACCCTGCAAGAAATCGTCGCAGAAACCAAGGCCTCTCTGCATTGCCTGACGCCCGAGGCGGCGAAAGCGCTGATGTCCGAGCACAGTGATGCCCTGGTGATCGACGTGCGTGAGCCCGGTGAAGTGGCTGAAAAACGCCCGGCCGGCACGATCAACATTCCCCGTGGTGTGCTTGAGATGAAAATCACCGAACAGACCACGGATCCGGACCGGACCATTCTCGTACACTGTGCCACCGGCGGCCGTGCGGCGCTGGCCGCGGCGTCCCTGACGAAGATGGGGTTCAGGGACGTCAGCATCATCGACTGCAGTTGCGATGAGCTGATTGCACAGTTCGGTGCCGCGTGAAGCCCATTCCCTTAATCCACACAGAAGGAGCACGATCATGGCGGACGCATCCCTCAAGGACCAGTTGAACAACGCAGTAAAAGACGCAATGCGGAACAAGGATAAATCCCGGCTGGTGACGCTGCGCATGGCCCAGGCCGCAGTCAAACAGATCGAGATTGATGAACGCCGGGAGCTGTCCGATGAGGACGTGCTGAAGGTACTGGACAAGATGCTCAAGCAGCGTCGCGACGCCGCCAGTCAGTATGACGATGCCGGCCGCGAGGAGTTGGCAGACAAGGAACGGGCGGAGATGGTGATCATCGAGGAATTCATGCCCGCCGCCCTGACCGAGGATGACCTGGACGCCCTGATTCGCGCGGCGATCCGTTCAACCGATGCCAAGGGGATGCAGGACATGGGGCGCGTGATGAACGAACTGCGCCCCCAGGTCACGGGCCGGGTTGATATGGGCCATCTGAGCAAGAAGGTGCGGTCAGCGCTGGCGGAGTGAGTTCCGCAGCACGGGATTGGTCAGTCGCCGAGTGACCCCAATCGCTGTGCCTCGATGATTTCGATCCAGTAACCGTCGACATCCTTGATAAAGGCGACGTCGGGCATCGTGCCTTCCTCGGGACGCTTCACGTAGGTCACCTCGTTGGCGTCGAACCAGTCGATGGCGGAATCGAGGTCAGGAACCGAGATGCAGATATGTCCGAACCCCTGGGGCTGGGCATTGCCGTCGTGGTAGGAGAAGTCCTCTTCGTTCTCCGTGCCCCAGTTATGGGTCAGCTCAAGTATGCCGGTCTGGCTGAAGGTCCAGACGGTGCGGATGGCCTCTTCCTCAGGCGCGGTCTGCCCCTCGTTCAGTCTGGTGAGGAAATACAGTGAGAACTGCATTTCCTCGAAATCCAGCCGCCGTAATACGGTCATCCCCAGCAAGTGGGTGTAGAAGGCCAGGGACTTTTCCGGATCCTTGATACGGAGCATGGTGTGGTTCAGCCGGAACCCTTCGGTTTCCTTCGCCGGGGGTTTCACGCCTGGGTACTTCTCACCAGTAAAACTCATACTCTCGCTCACTCAGTTGTCAGTGGGTCATAGGGGGCGGCTCACATCGCCCTCAATGTGTCGTTGTGCGTTTGGTATGGTTGGTCGGAGTATTGTAAGAGTAGTCAGAGATCGGCAGGCTGGAAAAAAATTCCGGCTTTCCTGATCCCGGATATGGCGGATGGACCCTCTTTACCAGTCGAGCCGGATGCTCCCGAACAGCGCATCGCCCAGGCGCAGGTCCAGGGTGCCGGCGTCCAGGTCCGGGTACCGGACGCGGGTATCCACACTCGCGCCAACGCCCAGAACCATGGCGGGCCACCATGGGCGACCGGAATTGATCCGGTAGGTGAGCTCCGTTCGCCACTCGCGCAGGTAGAGTGCGCCTTCCACCTCCCGGGTCGCATCCAGCGTGGCCCAACGATCCCCTTCGCGCTCCAGGCGGAGTGTCCATCGGCTGCCGGGGCTTTGCCACTGCAGCAGGACCGGCAGATCCGCGAGCCATTGGCCATTGTCATCGGTGTGCTCCCAGCGAATTCGGGGAAGCCACCGGAACGAGCCGAAGCGGTGATCGCCGCCGACGCCGAGGCTGAAGGCAGAACTCTCATGAACCGACCGGAACACGGCCACGCGACCCGTGGCGATATCGCCGTGAACGCTTTGATACTTGAACATGTTGGACGTGCCGGCCAGCTCCGCCCGCGCTTGCACGCGGTACAGCCCGTGCCGCCATTGGCCGCCGACCATGAACCGATGCAAATGGCCATTGTGGGCCGGTTCCCCGGTGCGGATCCGAAGGGGCTGGTAATCGTAATCAACGCCGAAATCACCGTCGGCACGTTCGCGACGCCAGCCCAGCCCTCGCTGGGAACGGGTTACTTCACTGGCCGAGGGTACATCCTCCGGCCAGTCGTAGGGCTGCCACTGACGGTACAACAGGTAGACCGTGTCCGAGGCCTGGGCGGAACGCGGCAGGGCCAGAGTCGTTAGCAGCACAATCACCAGGAGGAGCCACCATGATGGCGCACCCTCGGCGGTCGGAAAGCAGCGGCCATAGAACATGGTGAGGCCTCCGGTATCAGAGGTGTTCAGGCGTACCTGCAGATTATGCCAACGGGTTAAGTGCGACAACCGGTGGTGCGATCTTCTGCGGAAGGGTGGCGCTCGGCCGTGGGGGGTGATGATTGGCGATACCCGGGGTCGGCCACGGCCTGTGAATCAGGCGTTCTTTGCCCTAGGATTAGGGTTATAGCGTGGCCATTCTGAGTGGGTTTCCAGACGCCTATGTCCGACAAAGAACTACGCCCAAAATCCGATAAACAGTCCATCGACCAGTTTATCCACCAGGTCCGCACACTGCCCAAAGGTGGTGCGGGCCGGGGCCGTTTGATATTCGCCCTGGACGCCACTGCGAGCCGGGAGGCGACGTGGGATCAGGCGTGCCACCTGCAAAGCGAATTGTTCCTGGCGACCCGGGACCTGGGCGGTTTGGCCATTCAGCTGTGTTACTACCGGGGCTTTGGCGAATTCAAGGCGACGAAATTTGTTACCGAGACCGGTCAGCTTCTGAATCTGATGAATGGCGTGTTCTGCCTGGGTGGCCGCACCCAGATCAGTAAGGTTCTGGCGCACGCGCTCAAGGAAACCCGCAAGGAGGCCGTGAAGGCGGTGGTGTTTATCGGGGACTGTTGCGAGGAACCGGTGGATGCGCTCTGCCATACCGCCGGCGAGCTGGGCATGCTGCGCACCCCAGTGTTCATGTTCCATGAGGGGGACGATGCCCACGCCCGGGCGGTGTTCCAACAGGTCAGCAAGCTGTCCGGCGGTGCTTATGCCCCCTTTGATCGTAACAGCCCGCAGGTGCTCAAGGATCTTATGGCTGCGGTGGCGGTCTATGCCTCCGGGGGTGCCAAAGCCCTGGAGGACTTTTCAAGCCGCAGTTCGGCGGAAGTGAAGCGCCTGACCCAGCAGATCCGATAAGGTCCGTTCCCGGACCCCGTTGAGTCGATTAGCCCGGAGTTCCGTGTGCACATAACGCTGATATTTCTCGTGTTGTCCCTGTTCGCGGCATTGTGGCTGCGCAGCTTGCCACGGAAACAGCGAGGGCCGGCCGCCATCAGGTTGGCGTTGTTCGTCGGGATTGCCATTGTGGTGGTGTTGGCCGTGACCGGCCGGTTGCACTTTGTCTTTGCCCTGCTGGCATTTCTTTATCCGCTGTTGCGCCGTGTGCTGCCCTCGCTGCTGTCCGGAAGCCTGGCCGGCGCGGGAAGAGGTGGGGCGCGGGCCAAAGCGGGCAATCAATCCCATGTGTCCGGGGACATTCTGGAGATGACCCTGGACCACGATTCCGGCGCCATGAGTGGCACCGTTCTGAAAGGTCCCATGGCCGGCCGGCAGCTGGCGGATCTGGGCGAGAGCGAGTTTCTTGAGTTGTTACGGTATTGCCGGGCACATGATGAAGACTCGGCGCGGCTGCTGGAAACCTACCTCGATCGACGGTTCGGGGATTCCTGGCGCGACGATGACGAGGGGGATGGCGGTGATGAGGAGGCGGGCGAGCAGGCCAAAGACGGCAGTGCCGGCGGCCCGCTGACCGAAAGCGAGGCTCTGGACATCCTCGGATTGCAGCCCGGAGCCTCCCGGGAGGAGATCATCCGGGCGCACCGCCGGATGATGCAGAAGGTGCACCCGGACCACGGCGGAAGTAACTATCTGGCAGCTCGAATCAATGAGGCCAAGGAATGCCTGCTTTCCTGACTGTTCTGCGATCCTTTCACGGGGCTTTTATTCGCCGCTCCCTTTGCCCGTTTGCGCTCGGGCTGGCGTTGCCATGTTTCGCCCTGGAGCCTGAACCTCGGATGTGGAACCACCTTCCGGTGGACGCAAATTTCGGTGGCATTGCCTTCGCACACACCGAAGCGGATATTTACTTCGACCCCACCTTACGACTTGAAAACGTCGAGTTAACGCAGGACACCTGGGCAGCCAAATACATTCGGACCTTTGAGGCGTTGGGGAAATCGGCGCGACTGGACATCACCCAGGCTTATCAGAGGGCAAAATGGACGGGCTTAGTGAACGGTGTTCCCGCGTCAACCTCACGGGTTGGCTGGTCGGATACCCTGGTTCGAGTCGCGATGAACGTGTACGGGGCGCCGCCTCTGCGGGGCCAGGAATTTGCCAGGTATCGGGCAACGGCGGGCCGGGAAACGATCGTGGGGGTGGGGCTGGTGCTGCGCCTGCCAACCGGTGGCTATGAGGAAGATAAACTGCTCAACCTGGGCGAAAACCGGTTCGTATTCAGGCCACAACTTGGGGTGATTCACAGCCGGGGTAACTGGACAACGGAACTGACGGGTGAGGTCGCGCTCCACGCCGAAAATGACGATTTCTTTAACGGCAACTCCCTCGAACAGGAACCGTTGTACTTTGTGCATGGCCACCTGATCTATTCACTCGGGCCCGGGCAGTGGGCGGGTATCAGTCTTGGTTATAACCACGGCGGTGAAAGCCGCATCAACGGCGTTGACCAGGACGATGTCAGGCAAAATGTCGGCTGGAAACTGAGTTACGCACACCCGGTCACGCCCGTCTCCGGGCTCAAGGTGTCCTACGTAGGCAGTCGCACCGAAGAGACAACCGGCTTTGATGCAGAGACCCTGGTCGTGGACCTATCCTTTGCCTGGTAAAGACCCGAGGAGAATCGCGCCGGCGTCGACTATGATTTGAGTAGTCGTGGCGTGGAGAGGTCCACTTGGTTCGCTACCTTCCAGGATGATGAGATGCAAGCCAATTTCCTTGAAGTCATAACCTTCGTGGGATTTGTGATTGAAGCCTTCGGAATCCTGGTGGTCGTCATCGGGTCCTGCGTGTCAACCACGGTCTTCGTTCGCACCTATCGCACGCTTGAAGAGGGCGTGGCCTACAAAAAATACCGCAAGGATCTGGGGCGCTCGATCATCCTCGGTCTGGAGTTTCTGATCGCAGGGGACATCATTCGGACGGTTGTCGTGGCCGATTCCCTGGAAAACGTCGGTGTCCTTGCACTCATCATTCTCATCAGAAGCTTCTTGAGCGTAACGCTGCACCTTGAAATCGAGGGAAGGTGGCCCTGGCAAAAGGACGGTCCGAGGTAGTTAGCGGTTGGGGTCGGGGCTGAATATCATCCGCAGAAAGTTTCGGTACAGCAGAACCTGTTTGCCGAGGTGTTTGTTCTGATCGAAAACCCGGGTCAACAGGATGCCGCCCTCGACGACAGTGGTGAACATGTCCGCCAACTCCTCCAGGTCCACCGCCAGGCGCGGTGGATACACCTGGGCAATGGTTTCCAGCCGATCCGCAATCAGCTCTCGCCAGTGCAGCACGCCCTGACGCACCAATTCGGCAACCTGCTCATCCGCCTGGTAGCGTTCGTAGGTGAAGGTGACCACCAGGCACCCCGGGTGGGTCATCTCCATTTTGGCCATGGTTTCAGCAAACAGGTGCAGGAATATCAGCAGCCGTTGGAGAGGATCTTCAGTCAGGGTGTCGGCGCGGGCGAACAGGTCGGTAAACACCTGGTTGTCCTTCGCCAGGTATCGCTTGACCAGCGCTCGAGCCATCTCGTTCTTGTCGGCATAGTGGTAGAAAAAACCGCTCTTGGTGATGGCGGCAGCGTCCACGATTTCCTCGATGCCGGTACTTGAAAACCCCCGCCCCAAGATCAGGGTTTCCGCGGCAGCGAGGATTCGTTCCTGCGTGGCATGGGATCGGTTGGACATGGTGGCCTCGCTTTCATCGATGAAACTGTACCCCGGGTGCAGTTTTCGCTCGACGATCAGATGGAACGCTCCAACAAGCGGCTTATACCTCTGATTTAGTACCGGTTGACGCCAATTTCAATTCCCACCTGAAGTGCTTACCCGTATCGGCCCGGATGCCTACCATAAAAGACTCACAGCAACCCCCAAAACCCGGGAGGGACGGCACCATGAGCACATACAGACAAGCACTTCCACAGCTGGGAGACCGGCTTTTCATCACCGATGGCGGGCTCGAAACCAGTCTGATATTTCATGAGGGAATTGATCTGCCGGAATTCGCCGCTTTCGTCTTGCTGAAGGATCAACAGGGCCGCGACGCCCTGGAAAATTACTATCGGAGCTACGCCCGTATCGCCAAACAGGCAGGTCTCGGCTTCATCCTGGAGTCGCCGACCTGGCGTTCGAGCCCGGACTGGGGCCAGAAAATCGGCTATACCAAGGCGGAGCTGCATGACCTGAACACCGCGGCGATCACCTTGATGGAATCCATCCGCGACGAATTCGAGAGTGCCGATCAGCCCTACGTGATCAGCGGGTGCATCGGCCCTCGTGGGGATGGGTACCGCGCCGATAACCGGATGACAGCAACGGAAGCCCGTGACTACCATGCGGACCAGATCGGCAGTTTTGCACTGAGCACCGCCGATTGCGTGACTGCAGTCACGATGAACTACGTTGAGGAGGGCTCGGGCATCGCGCTGGCCGCCCGGGATCAGGGCATTCCGGCGGTTATTTCCTTTACCGTGGAAACCGATGGCCGACTCCCGAGCGGTGAGACCCTTGATGAGGCCATCGCCCTTGTCGATGAGGTTTCCGGTGGCTACCCGGCCTATTACATGGTCAATTGTGCCCACCCCAGTCACTTTGAATCGAGCCTGGCGGAGATGGAGCACATCGACCGTATTCGCGGAATTCGGGCCAATGCCTCCCGGTGCAGTCACGCGGAACTGGATGAAGCCGAAAAGTTGGACGATGGCGACCCGGAGGAATTCGGGTTGGATTACCGTCGCCTGCTGAACCACTTCCCCAACATCAATGTGGTGGGCGGCTGTTGCGGTACCGACCAGCGCCACATTGAACAGATCAGTCTGCGGTTAATCGGGCGGGATGCGGCTTAGGGACAGGTCCTTATCCAGCCGGTAGGTATCGAAGTCCTGGGCCAGGAACAGCTGGCCCTGGTAAAACTGCATGGCTTCAGCGGCCACCTGGTTGATGTTGGGTGTGCCCTCGGGCCGGGACTGGTACCGGGGGCTGAAGTGGGTGAGCACCAGGTTAGGCAGCTGGACCTGCTGGGCGAACCGCGCGACCTGTTCGGCGGAACTGTGTTGTGGCCAGGGCCCGACCCGATCGGCCACTTCCTGGGTATAGGTGGCCTCGTGAACCAATACGTGGCTGCCTGCGCAGGCCTCGGCCAGTAAGCCCGGGTTGTCGTTGTCGCCCGCGACGATCACGCGGCGGGCAATCCGGGGAACCTGTGTGTAGTCGTCGCTCCGCAGTACACGGCCATCCGCAAGCGTTATGTCATGGCCTTTCTGCAGCTCGCCCCAGCTCGGGCCGGCGTCGATGCCATCCTCCCGCAGCTTGTCGACCAACAGTTGCCGCTCCAGATTACGCTCGGTGAACACGTAGGCCCGACAGGGGACCCGATGGGACAGGGCCACATTGGTCACCCCGACGTGCTCATCCTGCCAGTAGAAATTCGGTGCTTCGGAATCGATGAACTTCAGCGGGTAGCTGAGGCTGGAGTCGCTGTTTTCCAGGGTCGTGTTGATGAACCGTTCCACCTGAGCCGGTGCGATGATGTCCAGCGGTTCCGTGCGACCGAGCATGGAGGCGCTGGTGAGTAGCCCCGGGAGGCCAAAGGTGTGATCTCCGTGAATGTGGGTGATGAAGATCGCCTGCAACTGCATGACCGAGTGGTGGGCACGCAGCAGTTGGTGTTGGGTGCCTTCGCCGCAGTCCACCAGGTACCAGGGTTTGTGGCCGGAGTGCGAGAGTGCCAGGCCGGTTACGTTTCTTGAACGTGTCGGTGTGCCGGCCGATGTGCCCAGAAAGGTAAATTCCATGAATCCTCGTTACGTGGTCAGGCTGCACTGTGAACTTGGATGAAGTTGCCTGGAATGGCAAGCCCACCATTGTTCTGCTCAAGAGTGATCTGGGAGAGTGCCTCCGGTAAACTCAGGTTTCATTTCCCGGGCGATAGCAATTATGTCTCTTTTCCCTGACGACAACGGCGAGAACGATCTGTTCCTCTCACGAACCGATCCAGACAACCCTTTCGGAACCCATGCGCCTTACAGCTTCGAGCTGGACGGCAAAGTCTGGCCCACGGTGGAGCACTACTTCCAGGGCATGAAGTTCACTGATGAGAACCGGCAGGAAAAGATCCGGACGTCGACCACGCCGGCTCGGGCGGGAAAGCTGGGCCGCAAGCGCCATAAAAGCTTGCGGCCGGACTGGAAAAAGGTCCGTGAAACCGTCATGACGCGCGCGGTGTATACCCGCTGCCGCACCTATCCCGACCTGGCGCAAGCGCTGCTTGATACCGGTGACCAGAAGATCGTCGAGAACAGCAATTTCGACTACTTCTGGGGGTGTGGCCGCGATCGTCGTGGCCACAACGCCTATGGCAAAGTTCTGATGAACGTTCGGGCCAAGTTACGGCAGGAGCAGGCCGAGGCGTCAGAGCAGTAGGCCTGCCTCGTAATCTGTGGCCTCCCGCCTTACCAATACTTTCCCATCCCGAACCGAGGCCAGCACCGGTCGCTGGCCCAGCAATACTTCGTAGGGTGTCTGTCCCTGCTGCACGATGCACCGCGCCGGCATGCCCTTGGCAATGCCGTATTCCTTGAGGTCCAGGGCGGCAGCGCCGTTGTCGGTGATAAGTTCGAGCGAGCGGTTGATCTGACTCATCCCCAGCATGTGGCAGGCGTGCAGGCCGACATCTAGGGTGCGCAGCATGTTGCCGTTGCCAATCGGGTACCAGGGGTCCCGGATGGAGTCCTGGCCAAAGGCCACTTTCAGGCCGGCATCCAGCAGTTCGGGGACGCGGGTAAGGCCCCGCGGCTTCGGGTAGCCATCAAAGCGCCCTTGCAGGTGCAGACTTTCGGTGGGCATGGACAGGAACCGCAGGCCGGATTTTTTCAGCAACCGGAACAGCCGGCTGCAATAGGCATTGTTGTAGGTGCCCATGGCGCAGGTGTGGCTGGCAGTGACCCGGGAACCGTAATCCAGCCGCAGGGCTTCGGCAGCGAGCACCTCCAGGAACCGGGATTCCGGGTCGTCGATTTCGTCGCAGTGTACGTCTACGAGGCGATCGTGTTTGTAGGCCAACTCTACCAACCATCGAACCGATTCGGCGCCGTAATCCCGGGTAAACTCGAAATGGGGGATGCCGCCCACCACGTCAGCGCCCAGACGAATGGCCTCTTCCATCAGATCCCGGCCGTTCGGGAAGGACCAGATGCCTTCCTGGGGAAAGGCGACGATCTGCAGGTCTACATAGCTGGCGGTTTGCTCCCGCACCTCCAGCATGGCCTTGAGCGCTGTCAGGCTTGGGTCAGTCACATCCACGTGGGTGCGCACGTACTGAATGCCATGGGCGGCGAAGAGTTTGAGGGTTCGGGTGGCCCGGCTGATGACGTCCTCGTGGTTCAGGGTGGCCTTGCGCTCGGACCAGCACTCGATGCCCTCGAACAGGGTGCCGCTCTGGTTCCAGCGGGGCTCACCCGCTGTCATGGCCGCGTCCAGGTGGATGTGCGGTTCCACAAAGGCCGGGGTGACCAGGTTGCCGTCTGCATCCAGTTCATTGGCCCGGGCCGCCACACGATCCGTCTGTGCGGTAATCTCGGCGAAGCGGCCCCCGGTGATGGTCAGGCGATGCAGGCCGTCATGCTCGGGTAAGTGGGCGTTTACTATGGCATCCAGGTGTTCGGTCATGTTGTCTCCTTTACGTGGCTCGCGGATGGTTAGGGCTTTAACAGCAGGTGAGCCAGCAGCAGTGTCTTGAAGTGCTCGGCCGGGTCGATGCCCTTGGGCAGCGATTCGGTCATTTGGTTCATTCGGTTGCGAACCGTATTCCGGTGGCAACCGAGGGTGTCGGCCATGGCGCTCTGGTTGCCGCGGCAGTCGATCCACGCCTCCAGCAGGTCGGCCGAGCCGGCCAGTGTTGCAGCCTCGAGGGCCTGCCCGCCGGTGTGTTCAGACCAGACAACGGCGCGGCCGATGGTTTCGGTCACCTCGATCATCGGCAGGGAATAGGGCTGCTCGAACAACGGGATCGACAGCTCGTCCGCCAGGCGGCACAGCGTGTTCGGCAACTGTCCGATGTAGGCATCTCCGGTGAGCACCACCAGCCCGGAAATGTTGCACTCCTTGCCCTCGTACAGGCATTCGGCGAGGTTCTGTGGGCTGCGATGCCGGCTGATCCCGGTGACGAACACCAGCTCGCCGCCCTTGACCCAGACCTTGAACGAGCGGTTTTCTGCCACGTAGGGCCAGCGGATTGCGTTGTCCGCGGCGGCGCTTCCGCCCCGCAGCCGGATGGCCTCGAGGCCGGGGAGGCGAGGGATGTCCCGGCATCGCAGTGGCACTTAAAGGGCTCCTATTACCTGGGCTCTGCGTTCGCGCACGGCCTGGCTGATCAGAAGAGCGAGGCCGTAACTCGCGGCGGCAACAACCACACCCACAATGGGCGCGATCCACGGTGAAGTGTAGGCCGCCGCCGAACCGATGGCATAGGCCACAAGGCCGGGAACATTGAAGGCCGGCAGGGTTACCTGGGTCAGATCCGGGTAGTGGCGTTTGTAGCCGACAAAGTAGCTGGCCATGATCACGCCGCCGATGGGCGGGATAAAGGTACCAAGGAGTACGAGAAATGGAATTAGCCATTCGTACATGCCCATCACGGCGAGCACGGTGCCGATGGCCGCACCGGCGATGGTGACCAGTTTGCGGCGACGGGTGCGCAGCAGGTTGCAGCCGGCGACGGCGAAGTTGTAGACGGTGTTGTCCTGGGTGGTCCAGAGGTTCAGGAACAGCATCAGGATGCCGAGCGTTGCCAGTCCCTGGGCGACCATGATGTCGACGATATCGGCCTGCTGGTATACCAGTGCCCCAAAGGCGCCGATCAGGGTCATCAGGCCATTGCCAAGAAAGAACGCCAGCAGTGTCGCGATCACGGCAGTCTTGCCGGTCCTGGCAAACCGGGTCCAGTTGGTGGCCTGGGTGCCACCGCTCACAAAGGTGCCGAACACCAGCGTGATGGCAGCGGCGATGGTCATGTCATTCGCCGGGGTAATCGCCAGCAAGCCGGACAGGCCACCGGCATCGGAGGTGGCGATGGTCATGCTGACGGCAACCAGAATAATCATGGCGGGCACCGCAAACCGGGACAGCAGTTCCAGCCCCCGATAGCCGATGAAGGCGGTCACGCAGAAACCGAACCCGAACACCACCATCAACGGTGTGGTCAGGCTTTCTGGCATGCCCGTCAGCTTGACCAGGAGGATGGCCATGGTCGCAGTGCCCCAGGCGTACCAGCCGATCTGGGTGAAGCCGAGAATGATGTCCGAGAGTTTGCTGCCCACTTCGCCGAAAGTGAACCGGCTCATCAGGGCCGTATTCAGGCCGGTTTTCGCGGCAATATAGCCGAGCACGGCGGCGTAGGTGCCCAGCAGCAGGTTTCCGATGGCCAGCACCATCAGCATGGTCGGGAAATCAAATGCGACACCGACACTGCCACCGGCCCACATGGTGGCGGTGAAGAAGGTGAAGCCAAGAAGCACCAGGCCCATGGACCAGACGCTTTTGCGTTGATCCATGGGGACGGGGCTCAGGGGGTAGTCCTGTTCTTTCGGGGTTACCTGGGTGGTCATGACGATCTCTCCGTATCGTGAGTAAACACGTTGGGAGATGGCAACGTTTGTGCCATGGGTGGGTAAAGCCGGTGGTAGGCTCCGGAATCTCGAACGTCGCTTGTGCACAATGCACAATGCAGGTTGGTTGCCGGGATGGGGGCAGGGTGGCGTGCGTTTCCCTGGTGCGATTTTCGGGGAGAGTCCCGGAAATGGTGCACACATTTCGGCCATGGTGGTTCATGGCTATCGAGCGCGGCTATAATCCCCGGAAAATTCAGGCATTGAAGGGAGAACGCCCCTTGCATCACAAAGGATTACTCACCGCGTGGAGCGACGATAAAGGCTTCGGCTTCATCACTCCGGCTGTCGGTGGTGAGCGCGTCTTCGCTCACATCAGCGCCTATGCAGGCCGTGGCCGGCCGTCGGCAAATCGGGAGGTGAGATACTCGCTCACGGAAGATTCCCAGGGCCGCATTCGGGCCGGGAAGTTCCAGTACGCCGGTATTGGTAGGCTCAGCGCGAGTGTAGCGCCCGGTTTCTGGCTGGCCTTGCTGGTAGCGATTGGCGTGATCGGCGGGTTGGGCAGTGCCTACCGATTCGGGTACCTGCCCGTGCTTGTGCCGGCGGCCTACGCCGGTATGAGCCTGCTGGCACTGGTGATGTATGCCATGGACAAAGGCGCGGCCGTGAAAGGCCATCGACGGGTGCCGGAGAACCGCCTGCATGTGTTGGAACTGCTGTGTGGCTGGCCCGGGGCCCTGGTTGCCCAGCAGCTTTTTCGCCACAAAACCCGCAAGGGGTCCTTCCAGTTTGGCTTCTGGCTCTGCGTACTTTTGAACGTTGCCGCCCTTGGCTGGTTGTTGTTCTGGCCCGAGGCCGGGTTTGCGCGGCGGGAACTCGGCATTGACCATGCCCTCTCCCTCAACCCCCTTGCCAGTTTCTATTGAGGGCCGTGGCGGTTATCCACTCATGCCGAGTGCCGCGGTGTGCGATTGCTCAGGCGCAGCCCGGCAATGACGATCACCGCCCCCAGCCAGATGGTTAGCGAGTATCGCTCGCTAAACCACACCACCCCGATGACCAACCCGAACACGGCCGCCACGGCACCAAGCTGACTGTAGAACACCGGGTTGGAACGCTTCTGAAGTTCGAACCCGCAATAGTAGGTCAATGCTGTGAGCAGGCCCTGCAGGAGGATGATCGATACCACTCGGGGTCCGAACTCCAATACCTTCAGTTGGGTTCCGGACAAGACGGCGAGTACGCCAAGCAGTGCGGCTGCGGCGAGCAGGGTGCCCGTAGCCAGAGCCATCGGTTTGGCCCGGGCCGGCCAGGCAACGGACCGGTAAACATTACCGATCGACAGCGCGGTCGGGATCAGTAAGCCGAGGGCGAACCAAAGACCGTTCGGCTGGGCCATCTCGGAATGTCGCTGAAGCACAATCCAGGCACAGGCGGACACCGCGACCGACAGGCCCGCAAGCTTGATCCAGCTCCGTTTTTCCAGACCCATCGTGGTCGCGATCAGGAAGGTGAATATCGGGGGTAATGCATACATGATGGCAGTAAAGCCGGCGCCCAGCTTGGTAACCAGGTAGAAGGCAATGGCATTGGGAACGGCGATGCCTGTGAGGCCACTGATGACAAAGTAGGTGGTCAGCCGTGTCTCCGGGGCCCATGCAAACGTCGGCGAACGCAAAAACAGAACCAGGCCCGCGATCAGTGTTTGCCAGAAGGCGTAGGTAAGGGCGGGAACACCGGACGCTGTTGCCGATTTCGCCAGCGCCAGCATCAGGGCAATCAGAAAGCCATTGGCGATCAGCAGCCCCCAGACGATGGTCTGGGGTGACAGGGTCAGGCGTTGTTGTATCGATGTGGACATGGGGCTTGCTCCAACGTGAAACCAAGAACGTGATGGATCTCAGTGTGTCGGAGTTTATTGGGTTGATAATCGGAGTGTTCCGAATAACACTTGTTCCAATCTGGAAAAGATGTGGGAGAAGAAGGTGGCTACCGACAAGCTCAACGCCATGAGGATTTTTCGGCGGGTCGCGGAACTGGGTAGCTTCACGAAAGCGGCCGACGATCTGGACATTACTGCTGCGACGGTCAGTAAGCACATCGCGTTTCTCGAGCGAGACCTCGATACCCGCCTGATCAATCGCACGACGCGCCGGATGAGCCTGACCGATGCCGGCCTGGCTTTTCTCAGCCGAACCCAGGCGCTTCTGGATGACCTTGAAGAGGCCGAGCTCGAGGCCCGGGGCTTCCAGGCGGAACCCAAGGGGGCGATTCGACTGAACGTGCCCATGTCCTTTGGCCTTACTCACATCACGGAAGCCATAGACAGTTTCCTGCATCGATACCCCGACATCACCGTGGACCTGCAATTGAGTGATCGCATGGTCGATCTGGTCGAACAGGGCGTTGATATGGCGATCCGTGTGCGCAGTTCACTCTCCGACTCCACCCTGCTTGCCAAGCCGCTCCTGACGTCCAGGAACATCGTCTGTGCATCGCCCGGATACCTCGACAACGCCCCCGAGATTCGTTCGCCCGCGGACCTCGTACGGCATAACTGCCTGGCCTTCACCTTTCACGATCGGCCCAGGATCTGGGAACTGGGGGAAGAGGAAGTCACCGTGAACGGTAATTTCCGGACTGACAGTAGCCTCGCGATTCGCCAGAGCCTGCTGCGAGGCGTGGGCGTGGGGTTGTTGCCGCGCTTTCTGGTGCAGGCGGATATTGACCGCGGCGCCCTGATTCCCCTGCTGGCGGACTACCCGCCCAAGCCCTACACCATCTTCGCGCTTTTCCCGCCGGGCCGAAAGCGACCGACAAAAGTCCAGCTGTTGCTGGAACACCTGGACCGGCACCTGGGCGACAGACCCTACTGGGAGTAGGGCGGCCCGCTCAGGGTGAATCACGTTGCACGGCTTATTCTTTCCATAACGGAAACTATGTAGTTCCATTTCATCTGTTTTAGCATCTCTGGCGGTTTCATAGAGTGTCGACTCCACCCTCAAGGAGGCACCGTTATGAAACGCGAAACCCAACTGTTCACGTCCACGGCTCCGTCCGTGTCCCCAGCGCCCGAATCGGCTGGCGAGGTCGCTGCGTCTGATTGCCAGGGCCTGCACGGCGGGCCGATGATCAACGTCCATGCAGCCCTGGACTGGCGCTATGCGGTTCGTGAATTCTCGCCGGAGAAATTGAGTTCCCAGACCGTCGAGACGCTGGTCGACGCGGCCCGGAAAAGTGCCTCTTCCTACGGCTTACAGCCCTACAAATTGATCATCGTTGAATCTGGTGCGGTGCGCAGAGACCTGTTGCCGCACTCCTTCGGCCAACAGAAGGTGCTGGATTGCTCTCACCTGATCGTGTTCGCCGCTGACACCCGAATCGGTGACCAAACCGTAGACCGTTACGTGGCGCAGTATTTGAAGGCCAGAGGAGGGGCCTACGAGGACATTGCAGGGTATGCCGGGCACATGAGGCAATCGCTGGCCTCGAAGTCACAGGCCGAAAAAAGAGAATGGGCACACCAGCAAGCCTACATCGCGC
Organism: Marinobacter arenosus; assembly: GCF_019264345.1. Classification (NCBI taxonomy): domain Bacteria; kingdom Pseudomonadati; phylum Pseudomonadota; class Gammaproteobacteria; order Pseudomonadales; family Marinobacteraceae; genus Marinobacter; species Marinobacter arenosus. The sequence goes on along the minus strand of NZ_JAHVAO010000001.1, from coordinate 1,442,502 downwards.
TTGGAACGCTGCTGACCGCCGCGGCGGTGCTTCAAATTGACAGTTGCCCGATGACTGGTTTTGATCGCCAAGCCTACGATCAGGTGTTGGGGTTGACGGAACGTGGGCTCGAGTCCTCCTCGATCGTAGCCCTGGGACGTCGCAGTGCGCGGGATCACAGCGCCGACTTGGCGAAGGTTCGCTTTGATTACGAGGACTTTGTTATTCAGATGTAGCGAGGCCAGGGTGTCGAACAGCCGACGTTGAGCCTGTAGGCGTCAGCCTGACAGGCTCACGGTTACCGTGGCTCAATCGCTCTGACTGAGCCCCATCTCCCAGAAATCAATTTCGAGCCGGGTGGCGTCTCTGAAGATTCGGGTCAGTTGCTCGAACCGTGACGGGGACACCTCGGCCAGTCGCTCATCCAGCCAGCGAATCTCCGCCTGCATGGCCGCCTGGAATTCGTCGCTCTCGTACATGGCAATCCAGTCGTCGTAGGGGTTGCTCTCGCCCCGAACCGTGTCCGCGCGGCGGTTCAGCCAGTTGGCGATTTCGCCGTAGCCCACCATGCACGGGGAGAGCGCCACATGCAGGTCCAGCAGATCACCCCGGTTGCCGGTGTCGAGCACGTAGCGGGTGTAGGCAAGCGTCGCCCGCGCTTCGGGGAGGCGGGCAAGCTCTTCTTCGGAAATACCCCATTCCCTGCAATAGCTGATGTGCAGGTCCAGCTCTACATCGACAATGGCCTGCAGGCCGTCTTTGGCGTGTTTCAGGTCGGACAGGGTCGGACTTTTGTAGGCGGCCAGGGCAAAGGCCCGGGCGAACTGGATCAGAAACAGATAGTCCTGTTTCAGGTAATGCTGGAACGCCTCCGGTGCGAGCGAGGCATCTCCCAGTTGAGTCACAAAGCGATGTTCGATGTATGCCTGCCACTCTGCGGGACAGGCCTTCTTGAGGTCTTCGAACTGGTAGGGCATGAGGTCTCCTGCGGTATAAGGGGCAGCTCCGTTTTACGCTGGATTGTCCCCGAAACGCAACGCCAGATCGCGGAACTGAGTCGCGAGCATTGGTCCGGTGAAGGCTGATCGGGCACCGACACTCGGCGTGCAGGGACTACGGCGACGTGTTTTGAGACATTTCTCGAGGCTTTCCAATACGGTTAAGCTACCCTTGCTAAGCCTCTATCTTTTCAACTGGTTGTGGAGATGCAATGGAAAAGCCCACCGAAGTCCCGCCGTCGGGTGCGCAGGAAGACAAACGGGCACTCTGGTCCTGGGCGTTGTATGACTGGGCCAACAGCGCCTTTTTCACCATCATTCTCACCTTTGTCTTCGCCCAGTATTTCAGCGTATCGGTGGTGCAGGATGAGGTTGCCGGCACCAACGCCTGGGGCAACATTGTGGGCATTTCCGGTGTCTTCATCGCGATTCTGGCGCCGATTCTGGGGGCCATCGCGGACCAGTCCGGGCGGCGCAAACCCTGGCTGATCAGCTTTACCGTGCTGTGTGTCATGGCGTCCGCCATGCTGTGGACCATCACGCCGGATCAGGATCAGTTCTGGAGCGCCGCGTTGTGGGTGGGGCTCGGCACCCTGGGCGCCGAGTTCGCCTTTATCTTCTACAACGCCATGCTGCCGGACCTGGCCAGCCAGGAGCGCACCGGCCGCTGGTCAGGCTGGGCCTGGGGCCTGGGTTACGTGGGTGGCATTACCAGCCTTGTCATCGCGCTCTACGGTTTTATCGAGGCCGATGCCAACCTTTTTAACCTCGACCGGGATCAGGCCGAGCACGTTCGCGCTACGTTCGTTCTGGTGGCTGTCTGGTATCTCATATTTGCCCTGCCAGCGTTTTTCTTCATCCCGGACAGGCCCCCCACCGGGCTGGGCATGGCCGAGGCGACCCGGGCCGGGTTCGCTCAGTTGAAGGAATCCATCGCCCACGTGCGCCAGTACAAGGACATCGTCCGCTTCCTCGTTGCGCGAATGCTGTACACGGATGGCCTGGCCACCATCTTCACGTTTGGAGGCGTTTACGCCGCCGGCACCTTCAATATGGGACCCACCGAAGTCCTGCAGTTTGCCATTGCCCTGAACGTGACGGCCGGCCTCGGGGCACTGGGGTTTGCCTGGATTGACGACGCCCTGGGTGGACGCAACACCATTCTGATGTCCCTGGTGGGCCTGGGCAGCAGTGCCCTGGCGATCCTGGTGGTGGAGGGAGCCACCGCGTTCTGGGTGTGGGGCATGATACTGGGGATATTCGTTGGGCCACTGCAATCGGCCAGCCGGTCACATCTGGCGCGGGTGGCTCCACCCCACCTACAGACCCAGATGTTCGGTTTGTTCGCCTTCTCCGGCAAGGCCACCGCCTTTGCCGGCCCGTTGCTGGTCGGGTGGGTGACCGCGGTTACCGACAGCCAGCGCTGGGGCATGAGTACCATTCTGGTGTTCCTGCTGATTGGCTTCCTGCTGATGCTGAAGGTGCCGTCCACCGAAGCTCGGGAAGCCGACTGAATACCTGGTTCCGGAGGTGTCATGAAGAAGCCCACTGAGGCCCGGCAACGGGCAATACTTCAACGGCTGGAGAAGTTCAGCCGGTTTACCGACAGCAGCATCCGAATCCCGTTCACGGGCGTCACGATTGGTGCGGATGCCGTGATTGGCCTGTTACCGGGCATCGGTGACCTCGCGGGTCTGGTACTGGCGGGTTACGTACTCATCGAAGCGCATCGTGCCGGAGCCGGCACGGCGCTGAAACTGCGAATGTTGCGCAACATCGGCATCGACTTTCTGGGTGGCTTGTTGCCGGTGGTGGGGGATGCCTTCGATGCGGTCTACAAGGCGAACACCCGCAACACCCGATTGCTCAAGTACTACCTGGAAGCCCAGCTTGCGCCGGAACCACCCAGGCAGCCGTTCCCGTGGATGACCCTGGTCGGTTTGACTATCCTGTTTGCGTTGATCACGAGTGCGCTGGCGCTCTTTTTTGATGGGATCTGACCGCCTTCAAGGACGACACCATGGACTACTCCGACCGTGTGAACGAGACGTGGCAACACCGGCCACTGGACGACGCCCGCCGTGACTATCGGGTGCTTCTGCATTACGCGGTGCTGGCAGCGTCGAGTCACAACACCCAACCCTGGCGGTTCGAACTGGAACCCAACCGGATCCGCATTCTTCCCGATTTCTCCAGGCGCTGCCCGGCGGTCGATCCCGACGATCACCATCTTTACGCGAGCCTCGGCTGTGCCACCGAGAATCTTCTGCTGGCAGCGGAGGCTGCGGGGCTGAAGGGGCAATACGCCTATGACGGCGCCCGGTCGGGCGTGCAAATCGACTTTGAGGAAGCGCCACCGTTTCGTTCGCCCTTGTTCGATGCTATTCCCAAGCGGCAGTGTAGCCGGGTGCAATACGATGAATCTCCGCTCACTGACGCGGAGCTGCGGACGCTTGAGAAGGCCGGCCAGGGCGACGGCGTCTCCGTCAGGCTGATTACCGATAGCGAACGGAAAGAACGAATCGGCCAGTTTGTGGCTGAGGGTAATGCCTTGCAGATGGGCGACCCGGCGTGGATTCGCGAGCTGAAATCCTGGGTTCGCTTCAACGGACAGGAAGCGGTGCGTTTGGGCGACGGCCTTTATGGACGCGCCATGGGCAATCCTGAGGTCCCGCGGTGGCTTGGATTGCTCGCGATGCGCCTGGGACTTTCCGCAAAGAAGCAGAATCGGAAAGATCTGGCGCACATCCGGAGTTCGTCGGCCATTGCGGTGCTGGTATCGGAAACCAACGACATACCCCACTGGATTCAGGCGGGTCGGTGTTACGAGCGTCTTGCGCTGCAGGCAACCGCAATGAACCTGTGCACTGCATTCATCAACCAGCCTGTCGAGGTGGCGTCTGTACGGGCGGAGTTCGGCCGCTTTCTGGGCCTTGGCGACCAGCGACCGGACCTGGTTGTCCGGATCGGGCGGGGGCCGGAGTCGCCTCGCTCCCTGCGAAGACCGCTGGATCAGGTCGTCGTTCAGAAAGGTTCGTGAGACCCCGAGGTGTTGACCTGAATCAACCAAGCCCGGCCCCAGGCGGTGATAATTGGAGAACATACATCCAGCGAACGAGGTGTCGCCATGGAAAAGAGTTCTCCGAGTATTGTGGTTGCCTGTGATGGCTCGGTGCAGTCACTGAGCGCGGCAAAACTGGCCGCGGAACTGGCTGAAGCCACGGGTCACCCGCTGAAACTTCTGACCGTGTACCCTGCGTCGAAAGAGTCGGTACTGGTGATTTCCGGCGTCGAGCACAAAGAAATCGAAGCGGGAAAGCACGAGTACCGACGGAAAGTGTTTAGCGCCGCCAAGGAGGTCATGGGTGGCCAGGCTGACGTGGCCGAAGAAATTCTTCTCAGCGGAGACCCGGCCCACGAGATTCTCGAATACATGAACGCCCATCCGGGCACCCACCTGGTCCTGGGTCGGCGCGGCTACTCCCTGGTACGCAGTCTCACGCTGGGCAGTGTCAGCGAGAAGATTGTCAGGCACGCGCATGGGGCCGTGACGGTCGTGGGAACCTGAAACGTCACGCGAAGGTTGGGGCGTCGTAGTTGTCCTTTTGGGCCTTTGTCGGGGCAATTTGGAACATAATGTTACATTGTCCCGTTATCCCTTGTTGCTTTCTGAATGAAACAACAAGGAGAACAACAAATGCCTCATTCCATCCGTTTCGGGATGCGCCCTTTTCGCCTGATACCCGTCTTGCTTGCCCTGGCCGTTGCCGGATGCGTCGAAAGCTCTTCCGACGGTGCATCCAGTCCGTCAGCCCAGAGCAGCGCCGCGCCCGGACAAAGCTGTGATAACCCGGGTGAGGGGGCACCTCCCCAATGCCAACTGCCACCTCCCGTGTCCTGCACGGACGACGCGCCCAGGGAGGGTGGCCGCAGCTACCCGGTCATGCTGACCTCCGCCAGCGGTGAAACCATCGCGTTTCAAGTGCTCGAACCCATCGGTGGCATCGACTGCACCCGGGGCCACCCGCTGGTACTCCATGGCCACGGATTCGGTGGGTCCCGGACGACGGACGGTTTCGAGAACTATCGCCAGGCGGGCTTCGCCGTCATCTCCATCGACCAGCGCGGATTTGGTGAGAGTACCGGCACGGTCCGGGTGATGGATCCCGAGTTCGAGGGTCGGGACCTGATCCAGATTCTCGATTGGGCCGAGGGTAACCTGGACTACCTGCAATACCGTAATGAGCCTGATCTGCCTGCGGAATTGAACCCCAACCTTGTGGCTGGTGCGATTGGCGGCAGTTATGGCGGTGGATACCAGCTGCTGCTGCACGGCCAGGATCCGGGGCAGCGGCTGGATGCCCTGGTGCCGGACATCACCTGGTACGATTTGCGCGACAGCCTGAATCCGGGCGATGTCATCAAGACCGGATGGGATCTGGTGCTTGTGGCAGGCGGTGAAGCCGGTTCGACCGGCGAGGGTAACGGCGGTCTGGACCCCATTATTCGCGAAATACTCGCGCAGGGCGCCACGCTGAACCGATTCCCCGAAGCCGGCCTTGATTTCTTCTACTACCACAGCCCCGCGTATCGTTGCACCGGCCAGCCGGTTTCCATTTCTGATTCCCCGGATTTGCTGAACTACCAGATTAATCCTCCCGCGTTCGATGTGGCGCCAACGCCGTATTCGAACGTGGATGTCCTGCTGACCCAGGGCATGAAAGACACCCTGTTCAATTTCAATGAGGCCTGGCGCAACTTCGAGTGCCTGAGCGCCCTCGGGGGCGATGTGCGGCTGCTGACCCATCAGACGGGGCACATCCTGCCGGTGGAGGCGCCGGACGAACTGCAGCCCGCGGAATATGTGGACCCCACCGCCGAGTTGCTGGAGCTGCCAGGATTCCAGGGGGCGGCGGGTCAGTTTGCCTGCGGCTCTATCTCGATTTCGGACGCAACGCTGAACTGGTTGGAACATCATCTGCAGGGCAAGCCGCTGGCGGGTTACTTTGATGGCACGGAGTCGGAGGTGTGTCTGTCCCTGGACGACGGTCAGTCAATCCGTGTCCCTGTGGACGGTTTTCCGGCACCGGATCGCGAGGGTGGAGTGCTCCGGGGCGACACCGTGATCGAGCGGGCCGTGGCGACGGAGTCGCCGGTGGCGTCGGGCTACGAAGCGGTGGCATCCGCATCCCAACCGCCTGCGGCCCTGATTCTGGGCGTAGCCGGTGCCAACGGCCTGACCTTGGGTGGGATTCCGACGGCCAGGCTCACGGTATCGGATCTGGCCGGTCGCTCCACCTGCGATATCGAACTGGACCCTTACGCGCCGGGGTGCGACCCGATCGTGTTTGTCGGCCTCGGTAAGCGGGGGGCTGACGAGAGTCGATGGCAGCTGATCGACGATCAGATTAAACCGGTTCGGGGGCTCAAGGATCAGGCGGTGATTGAGTTGGTCGGTGTTGCGGAAGCCCTGGAAGCCGGAGACGAACTTGCCCTGCTGATCTACGGATTCCACCCCCAGTATCCCGCCAGTTGGTCGAGGGACGCGCTGGTGCCGTTCGTCAATGTGGCGGGTACGGTGCAGGTGCCGGTGTTGCAGGGCAGGCTGGAAGACGCCCCGTAAGACACGGGCTGGGGCTGGCTCGGATGGCGTCTATACTTAAGGAGAATGGGCCAACCAGGTGATGGTCAGATGCGTGAGATTGATGCCCTTGACTACTGGCACGAGCAAAGCCCCGGCTATTTCAGTGAGCTCTCCACGTTCGGTGCACTGCCGGAAGTGGCAATATTGCGCATGATGGGTAAAGGGCGCCTTATCCGGCTGAATGCCGGGGAGGGCCTGTACTCGGTTGGCGAACCCAGTGAGGCGTTCTTCATCGTGCTCAGCGGCAAAATGAACTCCTGGATGCCGAGACAGGATGGCGGCTGGACGCTTGCCCGTTGCCACGAACCAGGGGATGACATGGGCTTTGTTCCCATGATCGCTCTGTCGGACAGGCCGGCAACGACCAAGGCCGAAAGCGACAGTGTTGTCCTTGAGATCACCTGCGGTCACTTCCTCGACCTTCAACAACATGAACCGGATGTGTTCGGCCTGATGCTGCTCAATCTCGCCCGGGGCATGGCCCGGACGATCATCAATATGGCGTCGATCATGGCGGAGCAGGACTCTCAGCTCCACAAGATCTACCCGAAGGCACCCGGTATCCGGGAAGCGTGACACAGGACACCAGGCAGTCCGTTACGGAGCCTCTTCTGCCTCTTTCCTGGCCCGTTCGTAGTCCTCGAACGACTGCTCGGTTCGCTCAATACACTCCGCTTGTGTTGGCGGTGGGGCGTTCAGGCACTCCTGGCGCTGATGCAGGCGAAGGTTGTCGTAGACGGCCTTGTTGCTACAACCCGCAGCCGCCAATACGAGTAACGCAGACAGAATTTTAGGTGATGGTGGCCGCATGGCCGCTCCAGTATCAAGGGGCTTCGAGCCTGTTGCCGGAAAAGAACAGGCCGCCTGGTTTGTCATCGGCCGGCGCTGCGAAGAACATGGCCTCCGAGTCGTGGTAAGCAGCACCGGTGAGGGTAATGCCTGTCAACAGGCAGTCGGTTTCGCTGAACGCGACCTCCACGTCAAAAAGGTTACCCGCTGCGCGTGGCGCAACCTGGCCGGTAAACACGCAGCTCGGGATTTCACTTGAGGCCGTCAGCGTACCGTCCGCATCAATCGTGACAATCACGAGAGACGATTCCACGACCGAATCCATAAATCCTTTGTAGTAGCCACGATAGGATCCCGCAAACGCCGCCATATCGGGTGCATTATCGTAGTCGGCATCGTAGGCGATGGTGAAGCCCTCGCCACCGTCTGAATTCTCCATGATCCCCGTGAGGTAATCTCCAGACACATAGTCTGCTTCGATACCAAGGCGCGTGCTGGTTCTATCGATAAAATTCAGGTCGTTGGCATCGGTTGACGAAAAATTGCCCTCTGAGGCGCTGGCCGTTCCGACAACAGCACCGGACAGGTCGTAAACCGGTTTGCCAGTAACGTAGTAGAACATGTAGTACTCGCCGTCATCGCGGACCATCGTGAGCAGGTCCCGGCCGGTATCCGTCAGTCCCCGGTAAACTCCCTGGGCCTCGTTCTCTTTGGCGGTTTCGGGCTCTTCGTTTTCTTCCTGCTTCTCGACGACTTCCTTTTCGACGTTCCTGGGGGATCCGCCGTCGCCGCCGCAGGCCGACAGCAGGAAGGCGAGGGTGAGGGTGGGTACGATCGGTTGTTTCATGGTTACTTCTCTTTGGTTGCGATCAGAAAATAGACATCCCGCGAGCGTTCCGGGACCCAGCGAAACTGAATCTGAAAGCCCGCGCTTTGCAGGTCGTGTTCAAGTTCCTTGCGGGACAGAAAGTTCACATAGGGCGTCAGGTGTAAGCGGTATGCCAGGGTTGCAATGGGTTTCATACAGGGCCGCGTGTCTTTCAGGCAGGCGGTGTTGCTGATAAAAACCCCACCGGGCTTCAGCAGGTCACGGATGCATTCGATCATGGCCCTGGGATCGGCAAGCAGGTGGAGAACGTTCAACCCCAGCACGGCATCAAATGCCTGTTGTCGGTGGGCCAGATCGTCCGGCGTGGCCACCTCGAAACGGAGGCCCTTGATTGGCGCGTCGGCTGTTCGCATCCGGGCAATGTCGATCATCCTCGCGGAGGCGTCGGTTGCCAGATAACTTCTTACCCGAGGCGCGTGAACCAATGCGGTGGCGCCCGTGCCGCAGCCGAATTCCATCACGTTCATGTCGGGCCGCAGGTACCGTTGGGTAATCTCGAGTTTCCGCTGGTAGGCCTCAGGATCGGCGATGGGGCGCCGCGCGTAGCGTTCGGCAGAGCGGTCCCAGTATTTGACAGATGCATTCATGTTTCCCCCGATTGGCCGGTGGCCCTCAGTCAGTTGGGGCATTCTATATCTGCAAATCTGTTGCTAGAATCGACAAAATGGCATCTTAGGTATTCATATCTGAATGGATTGGCGAACCGTAACGTTTGATTGGAACCGGGCCCGGGCGTTTCTGGTGACGGCGGAGGAAGGCTCGTTATCCGCGGCCGCGAAGGCGCTTGGGATTTCCCAACCAACCCTCGGCCGGCAGGTGGCTGCGCTGGAGCAGGAACTCTCGACGGCCCTGTTCGAGCGGGGCAGCCGGGGTCTGGAGTTGACACAAACCGGGCTGGAATTGCTCGACTATGTGCGTGCGATGGGGGACGCTGCGAGCAGTCTCTCCCTTGCCGCGACGGGCAGAGCCACGTCCATTGAGGGGGAGATCGCGATCTCGGCGTCAGAGATCACCGCGGCCTGCATCTTGCCGCCCATCCTCAAGAAATTGCGACGTCAGTACCCGGGAATCCGAATCAGCCTGGTGGCTTCCAACGAGGCCAGCGATCTCAGGCGGCGCGCCGCAGACATAGCCATCCGGAACTTTCGTCCGACCCAACCGGATCTGATTGCTCGCAAGCTGGGGCGCTTCTCGGCAACGCTCTACGGAACCTCCGAACTTCTCAGCCGGCATCCTTCCCGAATGCCTGACGGCAGCCAGGGCGTGGGGTATATCGGGTTTGTGTCGGATAATGACCGGTACATGGGCGCGTTGGCCGCCAGTGGCATCGCGCTGGACGAAGAGAGTTTTTCCGTCAAAACCGATAGCCATCCGGTGCAGTGGGAAATGACCAAATTGGGGCTTGGCATCGGGATGGTACCGGTGGAGATCGGCGATGCGGAACCCGGTCTTGAGCGGGCTTTTCCCGACACGGAATTTGGCGGTGAAGTGTGGCTTGTCTCTCACCGGGAGCTTCGGATGAACCTGCGGGTTCGGACGGTGTTTGATTTTCTTGCCGATGAACTTGCCGATTACTTTCAATGGGCAGAGGCGTCCTCCCGGACAAAGGACCCCCGTTGACCCAATGCGGGCTTCCGCTCCCCGCACGACACTGGCCCCGGCCTCTTCAGGTCGCTGGGCGGCCAGAGGTATCGACCTAAGTGACTAATAACAACAGACTGGCAGGTGCGTTCATGTCTCCAACCGCTCGTATTTTTCTTGCCCCCCTGATGGGCGCTGCATTGGCGTTGACCGGGTGCGATTCCGGGTCCGAACCGGCGATGCAGGCCAATGCCGCAGGCCACAGTGCGCCCACGCAAAGCACCGGCAACGCCAACAAGGCAGTGCTGGATCAACGACCGTTCGACAACCGCGACGATTTTGACAACGCCCGCCGCGGCCTGATTGCCCAGGATCCGGAGTTGGTGGTCGAGCACCTGAGTGGCGGTGAGGTCTGGAACATGCCGGCCTACGACTTCATCAACACGGAGGGCCAGAACGCGCCTGCCTCCGTCAATCCCAGCCTCTGGCGTCAGGCGGCGTTGAACAACATCCATGGCCTGTTCAAGGTCACCGATGGGCTGTACCAGGTCCGTGGATACGATCTGGCGAACATGTCGATCATCGAAACGGAGACCGGCTGGATCCTGGTGGACCCGTTGACGGCACGCGAGACGGCCAGCAAAGCGTTCCTGTTTGCGCGGGAACATCTGGGGGATCAACCGGTGCGTGCGATCATTTTCACCCACAGCCATATTGATCATTTCGGTGGCGTTCAGGGGGTGTTGGAGCGCCTGTCTGAGGAGGAGCGGGCCAACCTGCGTATCATCGCGCCGGCCGGTTTCGAAGACGAAGCCACCAGCGAGAACATCATCGCGGGGCCGGCCATGACCCGACGGGCAATGTTCATGTACGGCAAGCGCCTTCAGCGGGATGATCGCGGCCACGTGGGTACCGGCCTTGGCAAGGGGCCGGCCTTCGGCACCTTTGGCTTCGCTGCGGTCACCGACGTGGTCCGTGAAACGGGCACGAAGCTCATCGTCGATGGTGTGCCCCTGGTGTTTCAGATGGTGTCGGGTTCCGAAGCGCCGTCGGAATTCACCTTTTACCTGCCCGAGCAGAAAGCGTTCTGCGGCGCCGAGCTGGTCAGCCGCAACCTGCACAACCTCTACACCCTGCGGGGTGCGAAGGTGCGCGATGCCCGAATCTGGAGTGGTTATATCGACGAGGCGAGGCAGCGTTTTGCCGACGCTGACGTTTACTTCGGCAGCCACCACTGGCCACTGTGGGGTCAGGAGAATATCCAGGCGTTTCTGGTCAAGCAGCGTGATACGTACAAGTTCATTCACGACCAGACGGTTCGCCTGATGAACCGGGGCGCGACGCCTCGTGAGATCGCCGAGACACTCGAACTTCCGGCTGCGCTGAACGAGGACTTCCACAATCAGGGCTACTACGGCACGGTTTCCCATAACGCCAAGGCGGTGTACCAGAACTACATGGGGTGGTTCACCGGCAACCCCGCGCAGCTCAATCCGTTGCCGGAAGCGGAGTCGGCGCAACGGTATGTTGCCATGATGGGCGGTGCCGGAAAGGTTCTCGAGCAGGCGAGACGGGAATTCGAGGCCGCGTCGGACCTGGGGCCGACGGAGGCGCGAGATACCTACCGCTGGTTGGCGGAACTGCTCAACCACGTGGTGTTTGCGGAACCGGATAACGAGGAGGTCAAGGGGCTGTTGGCCGTTGTGTACGACCAATTGGGCTACCAGGCGGAATCGGCTCCCTGGCGCGACTTCTATCTGTCTGGAGCCTACGAACTTCGGCACGGTCCGCCAGAGGAGGGGATCGAACCCGCCGTCATGCGGGCGGTTCTGCTCAACACGCCGGTGTCACTGTTCTTCGACAGTATGGCGGTTCGCCTGAACGCCGACGAGGCCGAAGGCGAAACGGTGACGATCAAAATCACCTTCACGGACTTACAGGAAAGCTACCTGCTGACCCTGGAAAACTCCGTGCTGCATAACCGTTCGACGGACGCCGATTCGCCCGCCGACGCGACCCTAATGCTGACGCGGCCGCTGTTTGTCGACCTGCTGATAGGGCAGGCTGGCTTGAAGGAACTTCTGTTCAGTGACGACATCCGTTTTGAGGGCAGTAAGCTGGATCTGCTTGGTTTTTTCAGCATGTTGGATAAGCCCGACGGGCGTTTCAATGTTGTGACGCCTTGAGCGACATTCTATGCTAGGTTGCGGTCATGGAACGCGGCGCAATGGGAAAGCGGCCGCACAACTGCAAAGGAGTACATGCATTGGTAAGACCCGTTAATGAAGGTTCCTTTTCTGTACCTGGAAAAGGGGCCGGTAATGAAATTGTGGAAGCGGTCGATGACATCTCGCGCATTGATGTCCAGGACTTCGCCGGTTACAACCAGTTAGTCTCGACGCTTTACAGATGTTTGCACACAAGTGAGGGCTTCCAGCCTTTCTTCGAGGAGTTTCAGCGTCATTTTCGCTGCCTGCAGGGAGGCATTCTGGGCTTGACCGACGAGCCGATCCGAATGGTTTATGGCTGGACGTTCGGATACCCAGAGGGCTTTGAACAGTGGTTTTTGAACAGCGACCTTCCCCAGCAGGATGAGGCGCTCCTGAAGTTCAGCGCCTTGCCACCCCGCCAGTTTGAATCTCTGACCGAATGCGATCCCGGCATCGATATCCTTGATGTCGTGACCAACGAAACCCGCGACTGGGTCGAACAGGCAGGCCTGGGCGATAGCGCCGGCATGCTGGTCAGTCGGGGGGAAACGTCCCGTGTGGTGTTTCTGGCGAACCGGCATCGGAGCGAGGGACACTACACGCCCTCAGAGCTGTTACAGATGAACATGCTTGCCCCGCACATCGAAAATGCTGTGGGTCTTTTTCACAAGCTCTACCAGTCACGAACCGAGAACGAGACGCTGTCGATGGCGCTCGATCGCATCAGCAAACCCATGATCGTGTTCAATGAGATGGCCCGGGTGGTTCAGTGCAACACCGCCGCAGAGAGGATATTGGAGGCGCACCCCCGACTGTTTGTGACGGGCTGCAGTGAGTCCCGATTGCAGAGCCGGAACCCCGGCTTTAACCGGAAGCTGAATGACGCCATTCTGACCAGCATCTTCAACGCACGTGATGGCATTCAGGACATGATTACCCTGTTCGATCAGGTGGGTGACGACCGTATTGCCGTGTGCATCACGCCGCTCTCCATGGAGGCCGTGGAGCAGGGTGAGACGGGTCGGAAATACGGTGCGCTGGCGGAGCTCATCTCGTTCCAGGCGGCAAGTCCCCCCGATCTCACCAAGCTATGCAACCTGTTCAACTGTACCCGGGCGGAAGGCGTCACGGCAGGGTATCTGATGCAGGGCCTCAGTATTAGCGACATCGCAGACGTTCAGCACCTGTCCGTTCATACGGTGCGTGATTACGTGAAGAATCTGCTGGCGAAAAATGGCTATCGCCGACAAGCGGAACTGGTCGGAGCCCTGGTTCGCGCGTTGGCGTGAATCTGATGATTCAAGACCTCCTTTCACTCACGCACAAAAAAGCCCGCGAGAAGCGGGCTTTTGTATGAGAAATGACGCTCTTACAGGGCCGGACCGTCAAAGTACAGATCAGTAATGAACATCAGTTCCAGCGAGCCGACACCATCCAGGTAGACCAGAACTTCACCACTCTGGTCTTTATCCAGCTGGACGAAACGCCAATGGCCATAATCGCCATCGGAGCCGTCTGTCTCGGTGAACACCAGCGTGCCTGAGGTGCTGATGTCCCATTCGCCTGCAATGTTGTCTTCGCCGCTGCCGTCGAATGACATGGTACCGAGACGGGATCCGTTGTCGGTCCTCATGTCCACCGTGATATCGAGGCTGGGTGAGAAGGTCAGGTCGAACGTGCCTGCCTCACCCCCTTCCAAGAGGTCGGCGAACGTAAAGTAAACGGTGTCCGGAGTCGGTGTGCCCGGATAAAGCTCACTTTCCACGTAAAGGGGCGTGGTGTCGCCTTCGAAGTCACGGAGTTCGATGGCGTGGCGCCCCAGGCGTTGCAGGGTGAACGTGTCTGCTGCAGACGCGTTATCGGTCAGGGTCAGCTCGCCCGTCGGGTGCAGAATCGCCGGGCCATTAACCGGACCGTTGCCATTGTTCCGGGCCGGGTCGTCAAACAGGCCGCCGGGGCCATCCAGATCCACCGTGACGTTGGACACGGCAAAGTTCCCGTTACCGTATGTGTAGGAGCCCCACTCGGAGGACACGGCGACCGGTACGGCGTCGTAACCCTCCTCATTCGCGTTGTGGGCGATGACATAGGTGCTGTCATCGAGAATGGTCAGCACGTTGTGAACGCCTTCGCCTTCACCGAGGTACCAGCTACCGACCAGGCTGTTCCGGTCATTGCGTATGGCGTCGAAGGTGACCTCTTCGCTGGCGTCAGAGGAGTTGAGAACCAGAGAGCCGTCTTTCAGTTGCATGGTCCAGGTGGCCGTTGCGTTGTTGCCTGCAAGGCCACCACTGCCGTCGGAGTCACCCACGCGAGTCAGCGAGAGTTCGCCCGAGGCGCTGTCCCACAGGTAGGTTCCGTGTTCTCCGCTGCCGGCAGTTTGCTGGTCATCGTCGGCCTTGGAGTGGACGATCAGGTATTCGCTGTTGTTCAGGAAGGTCAGAACGTTCATGTTTCCGCCGTCCTCAACATACACCCAACTGCCGGTCAGGTCTGCAGATTGCGACGCTTTGAAATGGTTGATGGCGTCTGCTTTTGCAACCAGTGTCTTGCCGGTGGCCGTGATGGCGGTGCTCGCCTGGGTTTCGAAATCGGATTCGCTGACGGTGGGATCAATGTCGACATCCTGCAGCGCCGTGTGGATCGCGTTGGTGATGGTGATGCCGTTGGCCGGATTGCCATCATCGTCCAATGTCTGCAGCAGGCGGAGAATATTGACCACGGTCTGGTCGGTGCTCCAGTCCGTCGCGCCGCTGCCCATATCGGCCGGAGTGACGCGGCCCGTTGCCTCGACCGGTGGCAGCTCGATGCCCCCGATGCTGAAAGTCACCGTATCGCCCGGAGCGTAGTCATATTCGCCGAGTTCGTTGGTCTGCCCTTCCTGGCCGCTGGGTGAGGTTGCGTAATTGATACCCACGACGGCACTGTCGACAAAAACGCCGGTTTCCGTGTTGGTCTGGGTGGTGGTGTCAGTGTCGCCACCGTTGTTGGACGAGCCACCGCCGCTACCACCACAGCCGGTGATCACGGCTACAGAAGAAACGGCTACTGCCAGCGCTAACTTCTTGAAACAATCCATAACAACTCCTTTTAGAGGGAACTACCACTGGTTGGGTCGTTGGAAAGCTAGCACGGGGTTTCATGCGCAAACTGCCCCCATTTGGGGGGTATTGAAGAGGCAAGTTGAGAAATTTGGTTAAATCGAGGCGCCGAGGACGCCCTCACCAATCTCCCGGGTGAACGCCCGAATCCGGCTGACCCGCCGCAAGTCCGGGTGGGTGAGTATCCAGAGTGGCGTCGCCAGTTCCGGGAGTGGATCGGTCAGCCGCCTGAGGTTGGGGGTGTTGTCGCCGAGGTAGCAGGGTAATACCGCCAATGCCGGACCATGTTCGATGGCCGTTTGCATCCCCAGCATGGAATCGAGTCGATATTGGCAGCGTTCGTCCAGTCCCTGCCTGCCCATCCAGGCTTCCAGTGCACTGTTACCCATGTGCTTGTCCGGGCCTACCCAGGCGTGCCGGGGGAGATCCGTCAGCGGAGTCGTTGCGCTCTTCCAGTGCTCGCGACAGCCATACACCGCCTGCTCGATGCTGCCGACCCGCCGTCCGACCAGGGTTTCGGGTGGATTCTGTGTCGGACGGATGGCGACGTCGGCCTCCCGCTTGCTCAGGCTGTGAACCTGGTTGGAAATGACCACTTCGAGGCTGATCTCCGGGTAGTTTGCGCGAAATTCGGCAAAGAGGGGCGCCAGCACGCCTGTGAACAGGGTGTCGGTGGTGGTCACCCGAATGGTGCCGGAGAGCTTCAGGTCCTTTCCCGCCAGCCGGCGTTCCGCTCCGACGATATCCGCCTCGACCCGCTGGGCAACCGCGGCGAGATCCTCGCCGGCAAGGCTAGGCGTGTAGCCGGTGCGGGACCGCTCGAACAGGGTTACGCCCAAACGCGCTTCCATGTCGGTAAGCCGGCGAAAGACCGTGGCATGACTGATACCCAGGCGCCGGCCCGCGCCTGACAGGCTACCGGATTCGGCGATGGCCCAGACAATCTGCAGATCGTCCCAGCGAATACGTTGTTCATCCATGCAAATAAGATTCTCAATTTTGGGCAATTCCTGTGTGTTAGAGAACAGCATAGGCTGTTATCAAACCGATGCAACAGGAGATAGGCGATATGAACGTGTTGATTGTGCTGGCCCATCCTGAACGAGCGTCATTCAATGGCGGCCTGGTTAATATCGCGGAGGAACGGCTGCGTTCTGCAGGGCACGACGTTGAGATCGACGATTTATACCAGGAGAACTTCGATCCGGTAGAGCGAGCCAGCCACTATGCCGAGCGGGCAGATGAACGCTACTTTGCACCCTTGACCGAGCAGCGTGCCCACTACGAGCGAGGTCCACTTCCCGCCGATGTCCAGCGTGAGATTGCCCGCCTGGAATGGGCCGACCTGGTTATCTTCCAGTTTCCGCTTTGGTGGCACGCACAACCGGCCATCCTGAAGGGCTGGTTTGACCGGGTGCTGGTCTACGGAGGGCTGTATTCCGGTAGCCGTCGCTACGATCGTGGCCATTTTCGTGGCAAGCAGGCGATCTGCTCGGTCACCACCGGCTCGCCCGAGCAGGCGTTCATGCCGTTTGGCCGGGCCGGCAATATGGTGGAATGGCTGTGGCCGATTCACTCATCGCTGTATTACGTTGGCTTCGAGGTACTGGCGCCCCAGGTCAGCTACGGGATACAGGGAGGCGGTATTCGTTATCAGGACGAGGACCTTTTCCTGGATCATCTGGAGAACGCCAAGCAGGCTTGGGCATCGCGACTCCCAGGGCTAGGCCAGGAGCCATCAATCCCGTTTAGCGGTTGGGATGACTGGGACGAGCAGGGGGTACTGAAGCCAGCGCATCCCATGCGTTGGCGGCCATAATGGCCAACGCATGGAACGGGAACATCCGGTGCACGTTGAATGGTGGCTTTTCTGGTAGTATCTCGCAGGATTCGAACACTGTTTCATACCCAACCTTTGGAGATAATTACCTGTGAAACGCCCCCTGTTGTTCGCCATTGCCGCCACCACAATGATGACCGGCTGCCAGACCTCCGGTTACATGTCGTCTGCGGCAACCGATGGAGACGGTGTCACCTGCAGTGAAATCTATCAGGCGTTCAACGCCTACGAGCGGGATCGGCAGTCTGCGGAGGCGCTGGCACAGTTAAGCCAACTGGTCAGTCCTGCGGCGGGCAGCTACGCCGAAATGGGCGTTAACTCGGCCTCCAAGTACTACGAACAGATCGAAGCGAGCGCGAACGTGGCGTTGGCAATCCGGGGTTGTCAGCCGGTCGGTTGAGGGGTGTCAGGTTTTTAGACACTGAGCGTTTCTGGCGTACGCTAAGTTACTGTTCTCAGGACTCCGGCATCAATAATGCTTGGGTGCAGGCTTAGCGTCTCACAGGGAACTTAGTGCCATGCGCTCATCAATTTCTGTTCTTCTACTGCTCATAAGCTCAGTATCCTGGGCTGCGCCGATTACCTACTACTTCGAAGGTCGGACCACGAGTATTTTCTCCAACGTTGGTGATCACGACCCCTTGACACCACTCGTAAGAGACGACGGAGTCGTGATCACCAACGGCGACGCTGCAATGACCGGACAGATCGTCTTCGACCCGCTGGCCACCCGGAGTGGGGCAGGTGGCACCGGGCAGGGAGAGGTGCTGTCCTGGTCATTCTCGACTTTGGGGCTCACCTACGAAGGCGCGGGCGGCGCCTTTCATTTTCTGACCTTTTTCGACGATGCCTTCCGCTACAGCGATGAGGTGCCATCTGGCGGATATGGTCCGGACGTGGTCAGTCTTGGCTTTGATTTCAATGGGTCTCCGTTCTCATCCGGACCGGATGACTTCCCGGTCAACCGATTTATCGGTGGAACCTTCTCGACCGCAATAGATCTGGCCGTGGTGAATGATGCTGTCACCATGTACGGCCTTGGTGGCGAAATCACGGCCATGCGTGCCTTGCCAGTTCCCGGGCCATCGTCACTTCTGACAATGGCCGCCGGGATGATTCTGATCTGGCTGCGGCGTCGCGGACGAATCAGGTTCCAGCGGCATTGACTAGGGAGTAGTCAACGCAAAGCTCAGCAACCAACGATTCCCGCGTTCGATCTTTGAAACCCGGTGCTGGTGGAGGTCGGGGCGAAACAGGATCACTCTTCCGAACAAGTTGAAAATGTTCTTCTCGCACAGGAACTCACCGCCGGCCTGGGGTTTGGCAAGCACGCAGTTGAGCTTGTACAGGCGCCCGTCGGCGATCATGTCCAGATGCGGGCCGACTTTGTGGCCTTGCGGGTAGCGCACCAGGTAGATATTCAGTCGCTTCGACCGGAGGAGAATTCGGGTTTTTACGTTCGCGGTCATGGTGTCGATACCTGAACCTTCCGGGGCTTTGAACGTCTGACAACAAGTCAGCAAGGGGTTCGGATGTCACTCACAAACGGAGGGACCGGAGATGACTTTAACACGACATGGCCTGTCCATTGGCATCGACCGGGTCGGCGATGATGTTTTCCTGGCTTTGAAGGCGCAGGGAAGGCTGACCCACGAGGATTTCAAAATCATCAGCCCGATGATTGATGGTGCCCTACAAGGCATCCAGAAACGGAAGGTGAAGGTGTTGTTCGATGTCAGGGACCTGGAGGGTTGGGAGCTCAGGGCAGCCTGGGATGACTTTAATCTGTCGCTGAAACATGGCCTGCAGATCGACAAGATCGCCGTCTTCGGCCACAAGGTCTGGCAGGACAATATCGCGAAGGTTGCGAACTGGTTTATGGCGGGAGACCTCAAGTTTTTCGAGCATGAGGACGAGGCACTCAGGTGGCTGAAAGGATGAGTGGTCCGCATGCGTCTTTCTTTGATACGCAATAGTCATTTGACGGAAATTTTCATAAGCATAACTAGGCAAAAGGAGCGGGGCTGTTCTAATTTAGGTGCCAACATGCCTTGGAAGCACCGATTTTTATGAAAAATCGCTGATGTGTTCCTTTAGCGTCCCCCTGGCAACCAGGGAAGGGGACAGTAGATAAAGGAGATATCTGATGTGCCTGAAAGCTAAGTATCCAGTTCGAAAGTCAGTTCCAGGTTTGGCTGTGGCTATGTTATCCGTGTGTGGCGGCGGCTGCTCCTCTGAAGAACCCATCTCGACTGCAAGCCAGGAGCTGTCGCCAGGTGTTACTGCGCTGGTTATCGGATTCTTAAGACGCTCCCAAGGTCCTCATGCATAGTACCTACCATGGGAGAGCTACCACCGGAGAGACACTGAAGCGGATCTGGTAGTCGGGACCAAAATCATCCGGCGATTCCACGTAGTGCCAGTACTGGGCGCCAAACTTCCATGGCCGGCCACCAAGTATCAGCGTACGCGAGACACCAACCGCCAGGGGGAACGTTAACCGGTTATCATGATTGCGTGCTTCATGGTTGTAGGAAAAAGTGGGCGATCCGTTAATCTGCCAGCCGCCACCCAGGTTGACGGCATAGAAATATTGCCCGCCCGTAATGTTGGTGTCGTAATCGTTCTCTCCCGCCACATCCCATTGCTGAGTAATCAGTGCGCCGACCACGCCCCATGGGCGGACCATACCCACTGCCACCTCGGGTCCAAGCAAATACTGGTCGAGTCCAATACGGTCATCGGTCGCCGTTGGAAGTGTGCCCGTCAGCCCACCTAGCAAGACAATGCCTCCGGGAAGCGATTTTCCCAGCGCCAGATCGAAGCCGATATCACCCAACTCCCCCGTTACCTTGTCGTATTCACCGAGTCTCGATGGAACATCCTGCTTGACGATAATGGGAATCGCCGGACGCATGAACAGGTTCGTCGTCTCACTCAGTGGATAGGGTAAAGACGGCTGGAACAGCAGTCGGGTCGCATCCTGGCTTCCTGCCCCGGGAAGGTCACCGTCGTAGGCAATGTAATCAAGATTGAAATTCATCGTGCCCATGGCGGTGTTGGGGTTGGACAACTCGGCTGCAATCTCACCCGCCGAGGGCCTGATCAATCCGGCTGGAGCTCCTCCCTGGCTGCCGGCCAGTCTTTCACCACTCACCTGAAAACGGGTCACCTCTCCGGTGCCGACATTGCGGACACGGTAAAGTCCGGGCTCTGTCCGGTCCTGCTCGAAGGTGAAACAGTTGGTTTGCTCCTCGGCCGATGTATAGCAGACTTGATCTTCGCCCTGGACCCTCCAGGTACGGGGGAATACTTCTCCCCAGGCCTCTATGCGAGCCGTTCCGTCCGGGGCGTAATAGCCGACGGCGGTTTGCCCGTCTTGAAGCTCGATTTCTGCAGTCGTGCCGCTGACCAGATCGGTCAGATTTTCCCGACCTGTGACACTGACCCACTCTTGAGCGTGGAGAGACGGTGTCGTGGCGCTTAAAAGACAGATGAACGCGATGCGTTTGCCGAGTAGATTGCACACAGGCCGATACCTTTTCTCGATTTGAGAGTCATCTTCTCAGAACAAGCTGATGGGAGAAGTGAATATCAGTAGAGCAGAACGATGCGTGGCTGCCGTTGACGCAGATCAAGGGATGGTAGCTGTCCACTGTCTATTATTGTAATGCCTCCTGAAAAGTGGAACCGTTGGTGGTGGCCAATAACAGGCTCGCCAACCTTCTGACGCCCAGAGGCGTCTTTACTCACGTGCAAGGGTGGTCTATACCTTGAGAATGCAAACGGATATGCAAGAGGTGCTCCTCCATGAGCCGGAATGTGGTTGCTCGCCCCAGGTTTTTCATCTCGCTCTCTGGCTGTCTTGCCGCCGTTTTATCGAGCCCCCTCGTCAGTGCCGTCACCATCATCCCTGAAAAGAGCGGAGTCTCAGGCTATGTGAACCTCGGGCTTGGTGTCATCGATATCGAGAGCAACATGGTGGCCGGTCTGGCGCGCGGCATTGTCGACGTGGGCGATGCCGTCACGGATGACATCGACAGCGCTCCCGACAACGACACAGCCGTTGTCCCCATGTTCAACTTCGAAGTGTCCTACACCTTCGCCGAATCCCGCACCCAGGTTTACATCGGTAACCTGCTGGAAGATTTCCTGACGTTCGACCTGTCCGGCCTGGCCGGCGTCCGGCAGGACGTGGGCGGAGCGGGCCTGTTCGGGCTTGCGCTGGTCAGCACGAGCCTGTCCGCCGATGTCTGGGAGGATCCTTACCAGACGGGCGTCAAGCGTGAAGATACGGAGCGTACCGGCCGGGGATACCGCCTCACCTGGGAGCGAATGTTCGATAGTGGAATGCAGGTGGAGTACTCCAGCAAGAGCATCGACATTGACACAGAACGCAGCGGGCAGGGCCTCGGCCTCGGTACAGCAGAACAGCGCCTTCTGGATCGGAACGGCGATCTCAAGCGCCTGGAAGTGGGGTATGAGTTCAGACTCGCGGGAGACCGGCAGATCCTGACCCCGAAAGCGGTCTACCGCGACGCCGACCTCGATGGCCGGGCTATGGCAAACGACGGCTACGGCGCCTCGCTCAATTACATCTTTGTGCAGGATCAGCGCTTGCGCTGGGTATTTAACGTCGCCTACCAGACACTCGACTACGACAAAGTTAACCCGGTTTATGGGCAGCGGGACGATGCCAACCAATATGGGATTTCCGCCACCACGTTCTATTCCGCCCCCTTTGGCTGGACACCCTGGGCCTTCAACGCCACTGCCGCCTATTTCAAGGAAAATCACGACATCGATTTTTACGATACGTCGGTTGCCGCGTTTACCGTCGGCCTCTTCCGTCGTTTTTAGGGGCATGAGGCGCAGGATGGAAAACCGGAACGGATCCTGTCTTGACCTGGATCAACGCTCCGAATCTGTCGCGCTGTTTTACTGAACGTCCTCTCTCTCGTCAGGCATTCCTGAGAAGGTGACACGATATTCAATACAGGAGGTATTGATCTATGTGTGGCTTATTTTCCGGGCAAGTGCGCTGTCTCCAGACAAAGCCGTTTGCAGCTTATGGTTTGCACACGGGGCACCGCGCAAAGCCATCTTCCTACGGCGCATCACACTGCCTCGCCCACGTTGAGGCCCGGGACTGGATAACCACCCCTAACCCTCTGTGACAATGGAATGTTCACCATGGTAAAGAAGCCCACCACCATCACCCAAACCTTACGGCTGCTGACTTTCGTCCTGTTTGTTTCAAGCTCGGGCTTTGCCCTGAATGCGGCATCCGCAACGTCGGAGGGGGCCGCGTCCGATCAGGCGGCGAACGGGAGCGCAACACTCACCGATGCTCAGGTCGAGGACATCGTGCGCCGATCCTACCCTTACGTGGCCATGTACAACGTCAATAACAAATTCGCACTCAAGGATGGGTGGAACCGCTGTGTCGCCGACACCGAGCTCAAGGACCACACCATGACCGACATCGCGCGGCCCAACAACGACACGCTCTATATTGCCTGCATGCTGGACCTGCGCTCGGAGCCGATGATTCTGGGGTTTCCGGCATTCGATTCAAATTATGTGTCGCTGATGGTCACGGGGTATGACCACTACGTCAACGTGCCCCTGTCGGTGACCAAGGGTGATTTCAACGAGCCCGGCAAAGCGCTTTTCTACACAGAACGGACTCAGGGATTCGATGGCGGCCAGGTCTCTGGAGTCGACCACCATTTCGAGATGACGGGTGATTTCGTCTCGGCGGTTTTCCGGGTCATGCCCCATGCCAACGATCCGGACCGGTTTGCGCGCATTGTCGAGCAGATGAAATCCGTCAAGGCGATGTCTCTCGCCGAATTCCAGGGCCAGCCCGCCAAAGCCCGCCACGCACTCGATTTTCCCGCGGTGGGGCGCACGGATAGCGACATCTACGCCAACAACTTTCCGCAGGTGATGCAGTTTGCGGTCAACCACACAACGTTTGAGCCCGATGACCCGGTCGATACCGAGCTGCTGGCAGCGCTCAAACCGATGGGTATTGAACCGGGGAAATCCTACGACGCGGACACGATTCGCGGCTATGACGGCGCCCGCTTCAAAACGGTGGCGGACACCATCCGGCAGCAGGAGTTCGCCAAAATGTCCGAGGGGCAAGAGATGGCCCGTTTGCTGCCAAAAATGTTCCGAACCAAGGGCAACATTGACTCCGAGACACTCCTGTTTCAATCCGTGATCGGCCCGATCGGCCTTCCCTCGAGCGAGGCTGTGTACCCTGCGGTGGTGACCGAAAGTGGCGAGACCATGAACGCCATGCATGACTACATCGTTCACATGGATAAAAACCAGATGCCACCTGCCAAGGCCTTCTGGTCTCTCACGCTCTACGATTCTGCCAACGGATTTTTCATCCCCAACGACCGCAAGAAATACAGCGTGGGAGAAAACGGGGGCATGAAACTCGACCCCGACGGCGGCATTACGATTTACGTCGCCGCGGAAAAACCCGAGGGCGTGCCGGAAGAGAACTGGTTGCCCATCACTCGTCGGGACCAGGATCTGGACATCATCATGCGCATTTACGCTCCCGATCTTGAGGCATTCAAGCAGTATCAGGTGCCAAAAGCGAAGCAGGTGACAACCCAATAAACTCCAATCCCAGGCGAGGTACCCTCTCATGAGAAAGCTCATGGCTATCGCGGCGCTGACCGCAACGCTTTCCAACTCTGCCCTGGCAAGTGAGGACTGGCAGTTCACCCTTAGTCCTTACGTGTGGTTTGGTGGAAGCAAAGGTGACTTGGCCGCCGCCCCACCGTTGCCGGCGGCACCCATTGACATCAGCGCTAAAGACGCGTTTGACGACAATGAAGCCAGTTACATGGTGCTCTTTACCGCGAGAAAAGGGCGCCACGGTTTGCTGATGGATTTCATTTACACCGACACTCGCTCGGACGAGGAACTGGTTCCCGAGATCGACCTGAAACTGCGATCAATATCCAAAAACACCATCGTCTCGGCGGCGTATCTCTACCGGCTACTCGATGATGGCGGCACCAATCTGGATGGCTTTGCCGGTGTTCGCTACTGGGATATTGATATCACGCTGCAGTTTAGCGGCGGGCTTGGCGTGCTGGCGGGGCGGAGGGTTAGTAACACCGAGGAATGGGTTGATCCCATGGTTGGTCTTAAGGGCCGTACCCCTCTGGGCGACTCCAACTTCTACGTTGCCGGTTGGGCCGCCCTTGGTGGTTTTGGCGTCAATTCCGACCTGTTCTACGACGCGTCTGTG
Source organism: Marinobacter arenosus (assembly GCF_019264345.1). Taxonomy (NCBI): domain Bacteria; kingdom Pseudomonadati; phylum Pseudomonadota; class Gammaproteobacteria; order Pseudomonadales; family Marinobacteraceae; genus Marinobacter; species Marinobacter arenosus. Next base: position 1,418,186 of record NZ_JAHVAO010000001.1, on the reverse strand, counting down.
AACGTCGGTTATCAATGGACGACAGCGATTGGCACCACTGTCGGCTACCGCATGTTCGACGTGGATTACGACAAAGACCAATTTATCTACGATGTCCGGCAACACGGCGTTGCCCTCGGCCTGACATGGGGCTTCTAGCGAAGGAGAGCTGTCATGAATCACACCAGAGCAATACTCACGTGCCTTACCTCCCTATCCCTGTTGTTCGCGGCTGGAGCTGTATCTGCCGAAGATTTTGCCAATTATGGGGAAGCGCCTTCTGACAAGGGCCATATTGGAAAAGCAGAATATTCGCCCTATCTGAGCAGCGGGTATCCCCAGATGGTTTACTGGGGGGATACCCATGTGCATACCGCGTACTCGACGGATGCGGGCATGGTCGGTAATAGGCTGGGCCCGGACGAAGCTTATCGCTTTGCGAAAGGAGAGATGGTCGTTGCCAGCAATGGAGTGCGCGCACGCCTTCAACGTCCTCTGGATTTTATCGTGATCGCAGACCATGCCGAGAACATGGGCCTTGCGCCGATGATCGAAGAGAAGGACCCCAGGCTTCTGCAAACGGATTTCGGGCGCAAGATTTCGTCCCTGGTCTACTCAGGAAACTACGGAGATGCCTATGCGTTGTGGGGCCAGGGGATGGCGACTCGAAAGGACCCGCTGGCCGGCAGCGAAGAACTCACCCGTTCGATCTGGAGCCGACTGAACAGTGCGGCAGACAACCACAACCAGCCCGGAGTGTTCACCGCACTGATCGGTTTCGAGTGGTCGTCCAGCCCCGGCGGTAACAACCTGCATCGTAACGTCGTATTCCGGGATGGTAAGCAACTGGCCGACCAGGTCATTCCCCTGTCGAATTACGATACAACGGATCCGGAGGATCTATGGTCATGGATGGCCATGTATGAGGAGAAAACCGGCGGACAAGTGTTGGCCATTGCACACAATGGCAACCTGTCCAACGGACTCATGTTTGACGACAAGACCCAGAGCGGCAAATCACTGAGCCGGGACTACGCCGAGCGCCGGATGCGTTGGGAACCGATCTACGAAGTCACGCAGATCAAGGGCGATGGGGAAACTCACCCGGCACTCTCCATGAATGACGAATTTGCTGACTATGGCACGTGGGACAAAGGCAGTTTCGGCCCGGAGCCAAAAACGCCCGAGATGCTCCCCCGGGAATACGCGCGCGAAGCGCTCAAACGTGGCCTCGCCTATGAAGAGAGGCTTGGTGCCAACCCCTTCAAGTTCGGCATGCTGGGTTCAACCGATACCCACACCTCGCTGGCCACCACGCAGGAAGACAACTTTTTCGGTAAAGCCACACCGGTCGAGCCAAGCGCCGACCCGAGTCGTTTCGACGAAAAAATCACCGGCTACCTGCAGGCGCCCGACGGCCCGGATATCACCATCAGACATTACAAAGCACTCGCAGCGGGCCTGACCGGCGTCTGGGCGAAAGCGAACACCCGTGAAGCCATTTGGGACGCCATGGAGCGCAAGGAGGTCTACGCGACAACGGGCACCCGCATGACAGTCCGCATGTTTGGCGGGTGGGAATTTACCGAGGTGGACGTACAGCGACCGGATTTTGCAGAGACCGGTTACCTCCAAGGGGTCCCCATGGGCGGCGATCTTTGCTCCGCGCCCGAAGATAAGGCGCCCAACCTCGTCATTCGTGCGTTGCGAGACCCGGACGGCGCCAATCTTGACCGGATTCAGGTCGTCAAAGGCTGGTTGGACAGCAAAGGTGAGGTTCATGAGCGAATTTACGATGCGGCCTGTTCCGATGACCGCGCGATCAATGGCGAAGGGCGCTGCGAGCAAGCCGTGGGGAACACCGTCGACATCCCGAGTGCCACCTACACCAACGGTATTGGCTCCGCGCTTTTGATGGCCCATTGGCAGGATCCTGATTTTGATCCAGAGCAGCGCGCCTTCTACTACGTGAGGGTATTGGAAATTCCCACGCCTCGTTGGACGACCTACGATGCGGCATTTTTCGGCGTCGACCTGCCCGACGATGTTCCGCCCACCCAGCAGGAGCGCGCGTACTCGTCACCGATCTGGTACAGCCCCAAGTGCGACTCGGACAAAACCGGCATAGCGAGCGCCGGTATGTCCAGTAACGGAGGATAACGCCATAGTCACTTTGCATGGATTAGCCGGTCTCTTCCTCGCGATGGCACTCGTCGCGGGCTGTTCGGCCATTCCCGAGCGCAACGGCGTGCCCGCGGGTCGCGAGAATGACGCGAAGATCGCGGGCATACCCAATGCCCGCATTACCGGCATGATGACCGAATCCCAAATCAACGACGTGTTGGCCCAAGTGCTGGCACAACAACGTGCGGCAGGTGTTGCCGACGATGCCGATGTGAATATCCTGGCATTGTCCGGTGGCGGCGCCAATGGCGCTTTTGGCGCGGGATTGCTCAACGGTTGGTCTGCAGAAGGGTCGCGACCGGAATTTACCATTGTCACCGCCATAAGCACCGGTGCACTCATGGCGCCGTTCGCCTTTCTTGGAAGCGAGTACGATCCGTACCTCAGGAAGCTCTACACCACCACCGACACGAGCAGCATCATTGTGAAGCGTTCCAAACTCATAGCGATGCGCAGTGACGCCCTGAATGATTCAACACCGTTAAAGGAACTGGTCGCCTCCTACATTGATCAGACCTTGCTCGATCGTATCGCCGCCGAACACGGTCGCGGGCGACGGCTGCTGGTCGGCACCACCAACCTGGATGCCGGTCGCGGCGTTATCTGGGACATGGGGGAAATCGCGGCCAGTAGAAGGCCGAGCGCGCTGCAACTGTTTCGCGACATTCTCGTGGCGTCAGCATCGATTCCCGTGGCCTTTCCGCCCGTCTACATCGATGTCATGATCGACGGCAGCCGCTACAGCGAAATGCACGTGGATGGCGGCATCGCTGCCCAGGCCTTCATTATCCCCGCCTGGATGAATGTGGGTCGACGTTCCGAGAAAGAGGGGCTCGATCGACGCCGTAAACTGTTTGTTATACGCAACGGTACTCTCCAGGCACACAGTACCGTCGTTCAACCCAAGATCAACGCTATTGCGGGGCGCTCCATAGGCGTGTTGATCAAACAACAGGGCATTGGCGATCTGATTCGTATTTATTCCACCGCACAACTCGACGACTTGGAGTTCAACCTCGCTTATATCCCAGCCGATATCAAGAACGACTCGGCCGAGGCCTTCGATCCCGTGTATATGAGAAGGCTGTTTGACCTGGGATATAGCCAGGCCGTGACGGGGTATCCCTGGCAACACGATATTTTCGACGTGGAACTCTAGTCTCGTCCAGGTGAAAGGAGACGACCATGAAAAGATTCGTTATCAATCCGTTTCTCAGCCTTCCGCTCCTCGTGTTTGCCGGTTTGTCAGCCACATCGGCCGTGGCGCAGCGAGCCGGTCAGAACGTCACTGTGCAATATGGGATCGTCCAGGCTGGACGTGAAGTTGAACTCCAGAGCAACGCCGTCCCCGCTGGCGCCATCGTAGGCGGCTCACTGGGTCTGCTGTCAGCCAAGGGGCAATCCTCGAGCAAGAAGGCCCGAAACGTTATCATCGGGGGCGTTGCGGGAAGCGCCATTGCAGGCAGCTCCAAAGGCAGCAATCGCGGGATGCTATATGAAGTGGATCTCGGCGCGAGCGGGATGGTTCAGGTGGTCACTGACCAGCGAGAGATTCGCACGGGCGACTGCGTTGCGGTCGAGAAAGCCGGCGATACCGCTAACCTGCGCCGCGTCACATCGGCCTACTGCAATCCGGAGAACGCGGCCGCAGTGACCTCGGTGGCCGCCGAAACCCGGGAAGAAGCCGAGGAATGCCTGGCGGCCAAGCAGCTACTGATGGAGGCGGAATCGATGGACGCGCTGGAACTGGCGAAAATCAAGATCGAGCTTCTCTGCGACGATTGACCGTTGGCGGCGGGATCGCGACGTGCGTTTACCCCATCGACCGCAGTCGGTCCCCGCCCGTCGTTATTTCGAGCGATGTAACTCCAGGTACTTCAATGCATCGTTGCGCAGTGGCAGGTTCATGGCACTCAGGATTTCCCGGCGCTCGTAACCCAGATCCTTCAGGATTTCGTCCCTTTCTGCGAGCAGAGTCTTCGCAATCCGCCGAAACTGCTGACGACGTGAGTAATACGCCATCCAGTGGGAGAGAGGCCCAAGCGCGGCGGTGTGATGGTGGCTCTTCAATTCGGGCATCGTCGTCACCTTTCTATCGGTCGTGTGAATTTAACGGCATGACACAGCATGGCCGTTCATTTGCCTTCAGACAAACGAAAAGATTTTAATCCTGCCTTCAGATATGCTTAAGTCAGTATTCATGCGAATCTGCTGGAGGAGGCAAGCCCCGTGAACATGCCGTTACTGGATAACGAGGTGCTCAGAACCTTTGTTGCGATCTCGGAATGCGGAACCTTTACCGGGGCTGCCAAGATGGTTCACCGGACGCCTTCCGCGTTGAGCATGCAGATCAAGCAACTGGAACAGAGCCTCGGGAAAACCCTGTTTATTCGGGAGCCCCGTCAGGTCACACTGACGACGGAAGGGGAAATTCTGCTGGATTACAGCCGGCGCCTCCTGCGGCTGAACGAAGAGGCCGTCCAGCATTTCATCGCCCCGACACTGGAAGGCAAGGTGGGGATTGGCACGTCGGACGACGTTGGTACCCGAATACTGCCGGAGGTCCTCGCCCAGTTCGCCCGTTCCTACCCGGCGATACTCGTGGACGTGGTGGTGGGGTCCAGCAAACAGAACCTGGCCCGCGTGGATGCCGGAGCGCTTGACCTGGCGCTGGTGACGGTGGCGGACGCCGCACGGGAAAGTCGTGGCGAGGTGGTCCATGAAGAACCGTTGGTCTGGGCTGGCCGGGAAGGTGGCTCGGCGTTCCAGCGCACGCCCCTGCCCATCGCCATGGCCCACGAGGGCTGTGCCTGGCGCGGCATGACCCTGAGGGCGCTTGATCGGGCCGGCATACCCTATCGGATTGCCTACACCTGTGAGCACTGTTCCGGACAGGAAGCCGCGATGGTCGCAGACCTTGCCGTCGCGCCGTTTCCCCAGAGCCTCGTTCGACCGCCGCTGAAACAGTTTCCCAACGAGGACCTGCCGGCTATCGGCTCCTACCAACTGGCGCTCGTGCGCGGACGATCCACGCCGATCAACGACGCCCTGGCGACCCACGTGAAGGAAGCCTTCCAGAGCGTGTTACGAGCGAGCGCGTGACGGCGCCCCGTTACATGGGATGGCCGAGCAATCCGAGGACGCCCAGGACAATCAGGTAGCCCGCGACGATGTAATTGAGCAGTTTCGGGAACACCAGGATGCCGATACCGGCACCGAGGCTGATCAGGGGAGCGAGTTCGAGGTGAAGGGTCATCAGGGTGTCTCCTGTGTCATCTACTTCTTGAAAAAGGTGAGGAAGGCACCGGCCGCCGCAGCCGCAGCACCGCCGATCAGGTACAGCATGGTTTCATCGGTAAAACGGCCGGTGACGGTTTCCGTCAGCTGATTACCCACAGACTGGGTGGACTGGTAGCCGAAATAGAGCAGGGCAATGCCCACCACGAGCAGGACAATACCGACGAGTTTTGAGCTTCCCATTCAACGTTTCCTTATAGCGTTCAGTTGGTCATCTGTTTGAAAGTACGGCGAAGCTTGACACCTGACCGTATGGCCGGCAAGCGCCTTGCCGGTGATTTGTGAAAACAGGCCGGGTTGGCGTTGCACTGCCCAGCCTTTATTATCCCGGGTTCACTTCACCAACTCGGATGCCCAGCCATGAAGTTTCCCACCGTTACCGTCGTTCTGGTTTCAGCGGCCCTGGTGTTTGTCGTCTGGGACCAGACCCGGGAGCAGCCGGAGCCGGTCGAGGCCAGCCGCTTCACCAATCTGGCGGCCAATCCGGTCGAGCGTGGCACCGTGGTTGACTGGGTGGTCGGCGAGGTTCCCGGGCTTTGTGCGGAGGCGACCGGGACGGCGTCCGGCAGTGATGCCCATGCTGAGTGTGTTGATGGCAGTGAGGCCCGTGAACCCGCCTGTCGCCGGGCGGCAGCGGACAGGTTTCCAGGTCTCGTTGCATCCAAGGCCGTGTTTCGGGATCTCTCGATCACGCTTATGAACTGCCTTGTGCCGCAATCGCGGCCGGTCGACTGACGCAGGCGAGCAGCGCGTAGCTCCTCGCCTGCGCGTCTCGCTCAGTGGGTCATCACCGGCATGGCCAGCGATTTGCGCAGCTCAAGCTGGTCGGGTCATCAATGCTTCGGCCGCCACCTGAGAAGGCACAGCCGTTCAAAGGGTATCCCTCCGGGAGTGTTATGTTCTTATTGCGTGGGCAGATTATAGGCAACTCCATTTCTTGCAGAGGCTGCTCGCGAAAAACGTTACAAACAACATCAAGCGGTTACGGCGTCGGATTTGGGAGCCCAGTCCGCTAGACTTTCCCGACTGATCAGCGAATGAAACTCACCACCACCCAGGCGGTAACGAATGTCCGAAGATCCCTTGAAAGCCCTGTCTGACATGGCAAGCGATGCGCACACCCGAATCCAGGCAGCGCACGAACACATCAATCCGGTCGTGGAGGTGCGTCGGGGGATGCGCGACGCCGGCATTCCCGCTGATGTCATGACCATTGACTGCCTGCGCACCCGACGCCGCATCAACCTGATCCTCCACGACGAGCAGCCGGGCAACCTCCTCTACCAGTTCGTGACCATCGAAGACGAAGTGGGGGAGAGTTTCCAGAGCATGGCGATGGCGGATGTCACGGTTCAGACCCTGGTGGACTGGATGCAGGAGTATTTCGGCTGACGGCCATGGCATCATCCAGAGGCTGATATCCTTTGCTCCCCGGCGTGGTGCGCAAGGTTGTGTGCTACGCTTGAAAGGAGTCCTTCGAGGGTCACCCGCGCGATGATGAGTGGGGGGTGGCTTGGTCTTCGGAGAAGGTTTATCGATGGTAAATCTACGGGAGAAGGAGACAGGAAATGGAAGCGAAACCCAGTCAGGACGAATACGACCAGGTCAAGCAGGATTTACAGAAGCTCCGGGAAGATCTGGCCACTTTGACGAAAACCGTAACCGAAAGTCAGAAGAGCAATATCAGCAGTCTTCGGGACGAGATTCGCCGCGAAAGCCGGGAAGCCCTGGATCAGGTCAGGAGTCGGGGCAATGATGCCCTGAACCGGGCGAAAGATGCCGGAGACAAAGCCATTCACGATGTGGAACACAAGATTGAAGAGCGGCCTTTCCTGAGCATCCTGATCATGTTCCTCGCCGGCATTCTGGTTGGCAAATTGCTCGACCGCTGACGATGATCGACTCTGCAACAATAAAGGGGGTAGTGCGCAAGACCGTCGCCGCGATCACGGGCTTTATGCTTGCCGTGGTCTTGCTCGCTGCCCTGCTTCTCACCGGTTTCTACCTGTTAGTCCAAGCCTCAATCACGGCGCTGGCACCCCTACTGGGTGAGGCGGGCAGCATGGCGGTAGTGGGCGCGGCCTGTGTCTTGATTCTGGTGCTCTTTTTCTGGCAGATGACACGTCCGGTTTCGGCATCAAAACGAGCGAAAGGTCCCAAGTCGAGCCCGGCGTCTTCGCTTACCGCTTTGCGGACGTTGATTCAGGAGAACCCGCTGGAATCGGCATTGGCCGCGTTTGCGCTTGGACTGGCCGAAGAGGGCGATCCACGGCTCAGGTCCCTGCTGTTGAAAGGCGGTATGGAGCTGATGAAACAGTCCGAACTCGAGCCGTCCGCTGGCGCTGCGAGGCCTCGCCAAACGCCAGGATCGGATCAGGTCGGCTAACCACTCGAGCGGCACCTTCGCTCAGGCAGGTCTATTTCCCCAGCAGTTCGCCAACGGCGCGCAGGTTAACCACGTGATCGCAGACCGACTTGGTGATCATCAGGATCGGCGTGGCGACGATCAAGCCGACCGGCCCCCAGAGCCATCCCCAGAACAGTAGCCCGATAAAGATCGCGACCGCATTCAGGCTGGAAATATAGCTGGTCAGCCAGGGCGTCAGCAGGTTGCCCTGTATGCTGGTGATGATCAGTGAGACCCCCGCCACGATAATGGCCATGTTCAGTTCCCCAAACTGAATAAACGCAGCAAGGCCGGTGCCGATCAACACCAGAAAGGGCCCCAGATAGGGGATGCCGCTGGCGACGCCGGCCACGACACCCCACAGGGCGGCCTGCTCCATGCCGAGCGCCAGGAATGCCAGCCAGGTAACAATACCCACGAACAGCGCGCTGATGACCGTAACGAACAGGAACCGGCGCACCTGCTGGTGCAGCTCGTTCATGATCCTGGCCGCTTTTCGCATGCGCCCGAAGGAAGGCCCGGAAATTCTGACCACTTTGCGCCGGTAGAGTGACCCCACGGCCAGCAGGAAATACACGAGCAACAGCACGGAAAAGCCCTGGGACACGAGAACCAGCGCGGCCGGTGACCCCTTTATCACGTACTCCTGGATATCCATGGGCTTGTCGACCACCCTGACCGGCGTTACCCCCGGCTGGGTGACCATGGTGTCTTTCTGGTCCCGGGCGGCTGTGGCCTCGATCTCCTTGGCGGCCGTCTGGGCTTTCTCCATGAGCCCCTCTTCGTCGTCGGTAGATTGGGCTTCCTTGCGCTGGAACTCGTTGATGGCCACCGGGATCTTGTCGAGCATGGCCGTGGCTTCCTGTTTCAGTGGCACACTGGCTGCTGCAATCACACCAAGCAACGCAAACAGAACGATGGCCGCGCCAAGCGGGCGGGGAATCCGGATCCGGTCGAGTGTGGAAACCAGAGGGTCGAGGGCGTAGCTGATCAGTACGGCCACCACCAGCGGCAGTAGAACGGCCTGGGCCCAGTCGATGAAAAAGAGCGTGGCTATGCCCGTCAATACGATCAGCGCCATGCTTCGAAGGTTGATGGCCTCGATGAGAGCGGTTGTGGTGGGAGCATCTGCCCCCTCCGTTTGAGTGTCGGGAGTCTGTTGGGTGTCTGCCATGGCTGTGGTCATCCCATCGGTCGGCGCGGTGCCAATCTTCAGTTTAGTACGCTCTGCCTGGTCGGACATTTGTCGGAATTGCCCGTGAATCCCCGCCGACCGGGTGTGTGAGCGGAGTTTGGCTGTTTCGATTTGTAAACCGGGTTTCCTCGCGGTGGCGGCCCTTGAATCGAGCGCTCACTGTTCCCGGCGTTTTTTTCCATTCAAGACAGTGAGTTGCTGACACTATTGTCGATATTTTTGACGTTACAATCCATGTCATCGTGTTTTCGACTGTAAGTGACGTTTTTCTGACAAAAATGCCCGTCAAAATAGGAGTCGTTTCTCAAAAGAACGCCGGTATCGGCGCTATGATTTGCCTCAGATGTCAATATTCTGGTGCAAAATCATGTCAAAACTCGGCAAAAAACTGTTGAAGCAAGGTGCGCTGCTGGTCCCCATGGCGGCTTTTCTCTCGGGCTGCGGTCTGGATGCTTCGGACAATGGCCGTGTCACCGAGGCACAAACCTCGGGCGCTGGCGAGCCGACCGCACAGGTTGCGGGTGCCGCCATCAAAGGGGTTATCCAGCAGGGCGTGGTAACCGCGAACCGCTTGCTGGAAGACAAGTCCGGCTACTACGCGCCGGATCGCCTGGCCGCCAAGCCGGTCCGCACAGCAGACGACGGCAGCTACGAGCTGCAACTGCGGGGCAAGGCCAGTGGTTGGGCGCTGGTTGAACTGCGCGCCGATGGCAGCACCCGGATGGTGTGTGACGTGGTCCCGGGTTGTGACCAGGTCGGCGGCAGCCAGGTGGCCTTCGGTCAGACCCTGTCGCTGGACGGCGAATTTGTTCTGCGTGGCGCCGGTGACCTTGCCACCGAAACCGTGCATCTGACGCCGCTCACCCACCTGGCCGTCACATTGGCGGAGCGCAGTGACCAGGGCCTGTCGCCGGCCGCGCTGGCCGAAGGCTATCAGACCGTCGAAAACTGGTTCGGATTGTCAGCGGGCGCACTCAGCCTGGTGCCACCCGATCTGACCCGCCTTGATGAGCTGGGTGAAGTGTCGGCGGATGCCCTTCAGGTGGCGATCACCAATGCCGCGTTCCTGGCGCTGGTCAACGACAACGCCCAGTGGCAGAGCATCTCCGATGTCCTGAACGACATGTCGGCACAAATCATGGCCAGCGGACAGCTCGATATCACCGGTGATGGGACGACGGTGGCGCTTGCGGACATTGTTGCTGCATCGGCTGCCCAGGCGTCTGAGCTTCAACTGACCACAGAATCAAGCATCATCAGCCAGAAACTGGTGATCGTGGAGTACCGCAATGTCCAGCGGTTCAAAACCATTGCCGACGTCTATGACGGTTCCGACTCCGGAGACACCAGTGTCGCCGATACCACCGAGCCGCCAACCACGGAACCTGAGCCGCAACCGACCATTCCTGCGGACGCCGCCCTGCTGAGCTGGACAGCCCCGTTGACCCGGGAAAACGGCGAGAGTCTGAGCATGGGCGAGATCGCGGGCTTCGAAGTGGTCTACGGCCAGTCGGCCGACGCACTGGACCACTCGATCGCCATTGGTGACGCGTCAGTCGACGAGCTGCTGGTGGACCAATTGAGCGAGGGTACCTGGTATTTTGCCATGCGAACCCTGGATATCGACGGTAATCGAAGCGTGTTGTCCGAGATGGTCAGCAAGCAGATCTAAGCACGGAACGAACGGCCACCCGCGTACCCCACGCGGGTGGCCGTTTGCTATTGAAGCCGCTCGATCCGGACACGGGCAATGGGGTTCTCCCAGCGCTGAATGCCTTCCAGCGTGGAGGTGTCGAGCCCGTCGTCCTGGGTGACCACGCCGGCGTGGATGTAGACTTCGTCGCGAACATCATCCCGGGCCGGGTTAAAGCCCTCGGCAAGACCGCTGGCGGCGGGGCCCGGCACCGTATCGGCGGATTCGCTGTTGGCCTCGGTGCCGGCATCGTAAGTGATCGCAGAATAGACTCGACTGTCGCCGGTCGACAGGTCACTGAGGTCGATGCTGCTGATGCCCGCCAGACCATCGTTGGTGTTCACCGGCATGGACATCCAGGTCAGCCGCAGGCCCTCGTCGGACGTTGCCGATGCGGATATCGATAGTTCGGTGGTCGCGCCCGGGGCGATTGGCCCGGTACCGGTTTCGGTGGCCAGCACACCGTTGTCCGTGTCGGCCTCGGAAAGAAACGCGTTGTTGTCGCCACTTTCCGCCAGTCGTTCCAGCGCCACCGAGGCGCCATCACCCAGAGTGAAGGCTTGCCATTCGGCCCGATGGATGACCACAGCGGCCGGCGAAAAAGGTTGGCCGGCAGACAGATTGGTGATGGTGACCTGGTACTGGAAACTGCGCGCACTCACCAACGAGTTGCCGTCGTCATCGCTTGAACCGCATCCCGCGACCAGCATCACCAGCGGCAGCAGCAAGACCGTGTGTGTACGAAATGCCATGACGCACCTCCGGGTTATCTGACGGTCACGGTGACGCGGGCCACCGGGTTCAGCCACCGGTGCAGGGTGCTGACCATATCGCTGGGGCCGCCGCTGGGGTTGTTATCGCCCAGGTTTCCGCGATGAATGTGCACGTACCCCTCGACGGTACTGGCCGCGCCGGTACCATTGTTCCCCAGCTCGGAATCCAGTTCGGGCGGCACCGGCATGCCCGGCTGACCTAACGAGTTCGTGCCGCGCAGCTCGTTATTGGCTTCGGTGCCGGCATCGTATGCGTTGAGATCGTAGGTATAGGTGCCCGGCTCGGTCGGGACCGTCAGGCTGTTGAGCGCCAGAAAGCCATCGTTGCTGGGCTGCAGCATGGCGACAATCGATAGCTCGGTGTTCGCCACGGCGTTGCCGGTGTTGATGGTGGCAACCGTGGTTGCCCCCGGAGCCAGCAGGCCGTTGGCTGGATCCTCTTCAACGGTGGCGCCGGCGGCGTTCAGCAGCGCAATCAATCCGGTAAGATTGCCGGTTTCGGCCATCGCCCGCAGGTTAGCGGATGCGGTCTCGCCGGTTTCAAACAGCGAAATGGACGGCGCGTGGGCCGCGACCAGCAGCTGCGTGAAGTAAAGGCCTCGGGTCGGGTTGTGAATTTCCACATCGAATTCGGCGGCGTGTGCCGGTAGAAATACTGCAGCGAACGCGACAGAGAGGATGAAACGTTTCATGGTTTGACTCCTTTCACCATAGTTCAGCTTCTGTTCAGTATCGCCTCCCGATGGCGGTCCGTCATCACGGAATTGTAACGCCCGAACCGGCCGCGTTCCGCGGCCCGCGACCTTTTTGACGCGGCCCGGGGGAGTGCTATCGTGAAAGATGGAGTAAGAAAATACTCGGAGGGCACAGCCATGGACCAAGACAGCGAAGACCCGCTGGCCAGAAAGCAGTTGTACGTGTTGGTGGCGGACAATGCACAGGCAACGTTGTTTCAGGCGACAACGCCTGTGAAAACGCTGGATGAAATCATGACCAAAGAGCATCCGGCAGGTCGCCTGAGAGATTCGGAACGATACTCGGACCGGCCGGGGAGCGATCACGGTGGCGTTGGCGGCCACCAGAGCTATGACCGGGAGAAGTCGGACGATCCGGAGGAAGAGCGTTTTGCTCGCGAGCTCAGCGAGCAACTGGAGAAGGCCCGGCATGAGGGGCGCTTCGACAAGCTGGTGCTGATCGCGCCACCCAATTTCCTCGGGGTATTGCGGCACCATCTGAGCAAGGATTGCCTCGCGGCCGTGGTGAAGTCCATCGACAAGGATCTGGCACGACAGGATCACAAGGCGATCATTCAGCACATTGATCTGTAACCGGAAGGGATGGTTTCGGGGCGATTCGTGCTAGTCTCCTGAGCGAGAGACGTAGGGCGTTAACCGGGGGAGTAGTCCAGACACATGAGCAGTGACCCGATAGATCAAGTACTCGAGCTGAGCGGCGAAGAGCGGTATGACTTTTTTCTGAGTGAAGTGCTCGAAGAGCGCGAGATCTGGATTCTGGTGAATGCCGATAACCGGTTTCTGAAAATTGTTTCGGAAGAGGACGGTGTGTCGCATTTGCCAGTATGGCCAAGCGCCGCTTTTGCGGCGAACTACGCGAGTGGCTCGGATGGGCTCTCGCCAAAAAGCATTTCCCTGCCGGATTTCTTCAAGAAGTGGGTACCCGGCCTGACGCGGGATGGCCTGGAGATCGGCGTGTTTCCGGGCCATGACGGCGCCCTCTGGATAACCGAGCCGGAAGAATTGAAACGCGACCTGCAAGACGAACTGTCGAGTTTTTGATGGCCTGGTTGTAACAGAGGGAGCGGGGCTTTGGAAGTTGTACTGATTCTGCTGGCGGTTGGCGTTGTGATTCTGGTTCCAGTTGGCTCCGTTCTTGGTGTCCTGGCATTTCGACAACGCCGTGAGCAGGCCACCCGCCTGGATTCGCTGGCGCGTGAACTTTTTGAGCTTCGACAGGAAGTGGCCCGTCTTCGACGCCAGTCCGGCGAGCCGGAGCAGGCGGCCACATTGAGCCTGGACGAGCCGGCAATACCCGAACCCCAGCCCGAGGCGGCGGCTTTCCAGCCTGATGCCCCCGACGCCCGTCCGGTCGAGCCAACAGAACGTCCGAGGTCTGCCCACCTCATTCAGGCGTTGAAAGACAACTGGATGGTCTGGCTGGGCGGCCTCAGTGTCGGCCTTGCCGGCGTTTTCATGGTGAGCCATTCCATCAATGCCGGCCTGATTGGTCCGTTGCAGCAACTGATGCTGGCCCTGATCAGCGGCCTTGCCCTGCACGCTGGCGCGGAAGTTCTTCGGCGCCGCCACATGGGGACGGACCAGGTGTTCGCGGCCCTGGCCGGTGGCGGCAGCATCACGCTGTACGCGGCCCTGCTGGCCGGTGTGCACCATTTCGGGTTTATCAGTACCACGGTGGGGTTGGTCGGGCTGGCGACCGTGTCCCTGGTGACCATGGCCCTGTCGCTGGTCCATGGCCCGTTACTCGCCATCATGGGGTTGAGCGGTGCCTATCTGGTGCCCCTGCTGATCGGTAGCGACGACGGCAGTGTCGCCTTTGTGCTGGCGTACAGTTTCCTGATTACGTTGAGCTCCCTGCTGCTGATGCGTTACGTGTTCCGCGACTGGCTGTGGTACGCCACCCTGGCCGGGGCGCTGATGTGGTGGTTTCTGGGGATCTCGGCGGAGCCTGTCGGGGCGTCAATACCCTGGTACCTGGCGGGATTGGTGGTGGCCTTTGGGGTCTTGCAGGGCAATCATCGGGTTGGGGAGGAGAAACGGTGGCAGGCCTTCTTGCCGTTACTGGCGGCCTGGGGCATGTCGATGGCCGCCCAGCCGGAAACCAATCCCGTGTACTGGAGCTGGTTGCTGATTCTTCCGGTCGCCGGGTTGATTCCCCAGAGCCGCGGTGGGTTCTGGTACCTACCCTGGGCGAGCGTGGTGGTCAGCGCGGCCGGCTGGCTCATGCTCCGGGGCAGCCTGGGCCCCGGGAACGGGTATCTGGCGCCCTGGCCGGCGTACCAGCAGGGCGGCTTCTTCGGGTACCTTGTGGCCGCGGCCATTCTCACCGTCGCTGTCGGGCTCTGGCAGTGGGTGCGCCACAGCGACCAGCGGCGCTGGGCCTCTCTGACCCTGTTATCGCCACTGGTGTGGCTGGTTCTGGGTTGGTTGCTGCTGCACGGCTACGAGACGTCGTCAGTCTGGGCCGTATCCACGTTGCTGGTCGGGGCCGTCTACGGCCTGCTGGCATGGCAAATGGAACGCCGCCAATCGTTCCGCAATGGGGTGGTCTGGGCCATCCTCGCCGCGCACGTCAGCTACACCCTCGCGGCGGTGATGATCGTCCGTGAGGCCTCGCTGACCCTGGCACTCTCGGTCCAGTTCGTCAGCCTCACCTGGCTGGCCCGGCGTTACCAGATGCAGGAACTGTATCTGCTCCTGAAAGGCGCCCTGGCGCTGGTGGTTGCGCGGCTGACCTTCAACCCCTGGCTGCAGGGCTATGCGGACGATGTGCACTGGTCGCTATGGACCTACGGTGGGGCAACGCTGCTGGCAGCGATTGCAACGCGACTGTCGGTGAAAGGGCACAGCATTCGCCCGTGGCTGGAAGGGGCAACCCTGCACCTGCTGGTGTTGTTCCTGGGCACCGAGCTGCGCTACTGGCTCTACGACGGTGATATCTTTGCCCACGAGTACAGCCTGACCGAAGCCGCAATCAACGCGCTGCTCTGGGGATCGCTCAGCGTCACCTACATGGTGCGTGCCGGGGCGAGCCAGACGCTGGCCTGGCTGTATCGTCTGTTCGCCCGCATTCTCCTTGTGCTGGCCGCATTGAGCTACCTCTCGATATTGACCCTGCTCAATCCCTGGTGGTCAGACAGCAACATTGGCGACACCCCGGTCTTCAACCTGCTCCTTCCGGCCTTCGGTGGCCCGGTTCTGGTGGCGCTCATGGTCAGCCGGT
Source organism: Marinobacter arenosus (assembly GCF_019264345.1). Lineage (NCBI taxonomy): Bacteria > Pseudomonadati > Pseudomonadota > Gammaproteobacteria > Pseudomonadales > Marinobacteraceae > Marinobacter > Marinobacter arenosus. The sequence continues at coordinate 1,402,680 of NZ_JAHVAO010000001.1, read as the reverse complement.
TCCCTCGGCTCGCGCCCCGGCTCGGGTCCCTGTGCGTGGCCGCCGCCGGTTTCCTGCTGTTTACCGCCATGGAGATACGGCAGTTGTGGCAGGGCAGTGAGATGGCCGCGTCGTTTGGCATGACCGAGGGCGAGCTGTACAGCTATTCGGTCATCGGCATGTTGTACGCCATCGCCGCCATCATTTATTCAACCCGCCGGGCCAACCTCGTCCTCTACAAGGCCGGGATGGCACTGCTCGGGATCGTCATTGCCAAGATTTTTCTCATCGACATGGCCGGCCTTCAGGGGCTCTGGCGGGTCGCCGCCTTCATGGGGCTGGGGCTTGCCCTGCTTGGCCTGGCGTGGATGTACCGAACCGTTCAGCGGGCGCCGGAATCGCCCGGAGCAAATCGCTAGTTCGGCCGCCAGGCGGTGTTTCCCATTGAATCCGATTGCCTGCCGGTTGTACGGTGATGGAGTCCGGTGAGAGATTTTCGCGCCGGCCCCCATACCGCGCCACTCATCAGGAGTTACGGCAGCATGCAGGTATTCTCAAATCCGCTCGGTTCCGGGTCACTCTGGTTCGATAACCTTGCCACCGCCGACGGAACGCCCGTCGCCTACGATCCCCAGGCACGGGCCTTCCTGCCGATGCGACCGTTCTGTGCTAACCGTGAGGTTATCGGCTGCAACTGGATCGCTCCCAGGGAAGGGGCGTTCTGTGCCTCCTGCGCCATGACGGCCCTGGCGCCGGATCCGAGCATTCCCAACGCCATGCCTAACTGGGCCGAAACGGAGGCCGCGAAACGCTGGGTGCTCGATAACCTCGGCCGCTGGCATTGGTTCCGCCCGGAGGACCCGGGCACACGCCCACTTTTCCACATGCTGGCAGAGGGGCTGACGCCGGTGGCCATGGGGCATGCCAATGGCGTGGTGACCATCAGCGTGGCCGAAGCCGACCCGGTGGTGCGAGCCACCCGCCGGCAGGCGCTGCAGGAACCCTACCGGACCATGGTTGGCCACATGCGCCATGAGATCTCCCACATGCTCTGGTGGCGCCTGAGCCTGCGCGAAGATTTCCTGGACGCCTTCCGGGACATGTTCGGCGACGAGCGTGCGGATTACCCGGCCGCACTCCAACGGCACTACCATCAAGGACCGCCGCCGGGCTGGGAGCACTCGTACCTGACCTCCTACGCATCCGCACACCCCCATGAAGACTGGGCAGAGACGGCGGCCCACCTGCTGCACCTGACGGACATCACCGACAGCGCGGTGGCCTCTGGACTGTCCTCACCAGAGCTGCCCAGCGCCCGCTGGGACCCCTACGCCGAACCGGACACCGCAAAGCTGATCAACGTGGCCGCTTCACTGGCGATCCGGGTCAACCACGTCAACCGGTCAATGGGACTCTCGGATCTCTATCCGTTTGTGCTGTCGGAAACGGCGCAGAAGAAACTGGCGTTTGTGCACAACTGGCTGCGCCGTGGGGCGCATGGGCGGTGAGGGGGGATTACGCCGACAACCGGGACGCACGACGAAAAGTAGTGTCCCGTGCCTGCACAGGCCACATACTTTAGTCCTTGTAGTCTTAGGCTTTATCGTTTTTCTCGCCGTAAGGCCGCAAACCACCAGCGCCAATATCTTCACGCTGAATCTGCTCACGGTAATCCTCACGCGCGGTCTTGATAACTCTGTGATTTGAATGTCCACCAGAGGCGTGGCGCCAACCGCTACCGTGCCGGCCAATCTGTATTGCTTCGCCACAAATTCTGCAGACGAATGGAGGACTCATAAATTTCCTAGTGGTATCTAAAGCAAAGCACGCGAGTATTTCGCCTTGTTAGACGCTGAACCTAAAGATAAAGACATAGTGTGTTACCCGCGAAGGGGCTTCTTTCAGCGAGTTCAATGCTTCATCGAGGCGAGGTTGATCGTTTGCATAAAAAGATGCACAAAAATCGGTTATGGGTTGCCTCCTGCCGTCGGGAAAAACGGTAAAAGCGTCGTAGCCTAGAAAGACGAAACCATTACTATATATTTGCCTGATTACTTCAGCAGCTTTAGCTCTTGAGACAACACATTCTCGTCCCATAGGAATAAACGGAATTTGCCAATTTTGGAATAGCTGAGCTTGATTCATGGTTGATGCGCGATTTAGCTTAAGACCAGTGCCCATGCCCAATACAACGCGATGCCCACTTGCACTACGAAGGTGGCAAACCTGGCATTGACCGCGACCACGCTCAACGAGGCGACATGAATGCTTGACTGCGCCACTCGCGCGAGCAAGAACCATGGTGCCAAGGCGTCCGTGATCTCGGTTTGGTCGGTCACGAGTGCCAAGATTAGAAGTCCACCGAAAACAGGAAGGCCTTCAATGCAGTTCGCGTGCGCTCTGGCCAAGCGCTGCATGAAGGGGGGTAAGTTCGAATTGTCCGGCTTGAACTCATTGGAACGAATGCGACCTTTGATGAGGAAATAACAGCGACTTGCCTCCATGAGCACGACAAGTAGAAGCGCCCAAGAGATGAAGAGTCCAAGTACCTGAGCCGACGTGCTCATCGGTCAACCTCCTTTTGCCTTAACGCCGCGCAAACCGGCGCGAGCTTGCGAGCTTCAAGCAGCAGGAGGCTGCGTCGTGCTGCGCATGATTATGTGTTGATGCTGCCAACACTCTAGCTCAACAGATTGAGCTGCCAGGAAACGCCATACCTATCATTCAACCATCCAAATCTTTGGCTAAAACCATAGTCATCCAGAGGCATTAGCTCTGAGCCACCTTCGGCGAGGGCCTGAAATGCCTTCTCTATTTCGCTCATTGATTCACACTCAACGTACAATGACATCGAGGGTGTAAAGGTAAATTGGTGGTCAAGATGGCTGTCCAGCGCCATAAACTCGGTGCCGTTTATCGTAAACCTGGCCATCTTGGTAGAACCTTCCGGTTCATGTTCGCCAGCTTCGTAGCGTTGAAGATCAATGATCTTTGAACCAGGGAATAGAGAGGTATAGAACTTGATCGCCTCCTCGGCTTTCCCGGCCTGTTCTCCGACAAACATGAGCGAGGTCGTAATGGATTTCATCAGTTCCTCCTTTCTATCTCGCACACATAACGCCGAGCGTCAGGCGCGCTGTCAAGCTTCGCCTGCATGCTCTTGTTGGCCATCCGCTTTGAATCCTTCGTGGAAAGTGACAGTGCCTTGGGGAATATTCCCGTCGAAAGACATTGCAAGAAAGACTTCCGGTGGGACTCCCTTATGGATAAGTTCTGGAAAGATGTCGAATCCGAACTTCTTGTAGTACTCCGGATGCCCTACGAGACAACAGCCGCGAGCATGCATCTCTTTAAGTTGCGCCAATCCTTCGCGGATCAGAGCCTTGCCAATGCCCTGACGCTGGTATTCCGGCGAGACCGAAACAGGTCCAAGTCCGTACCAGTCCGGTGTGCCGTCGGAAATGGTCACGGGCGAGAACGCAATGTGACCAATTACTCGGCCATCCATCTCCGCGACCAGCGATACCGTGAGGGCATTTTCAGCGCGCAGCGCCTCAATTATAAATTGCTCCGTGTGGTTGCTGATCTCCAGCGTATTGAAGGCAGCGATTGTCACTTCTCTAATTGCGCTGACGTCGACGCTTGTTTCATTCCTAACAGTAAAATCGGGTTTCAAGGGGAATTTTCCTTTGGTCAACGCCAGTGGTAATGGGCGGCAACGGCGCACAGCGGAGTTGGCGTCCCGTTGACCACCTTGTTAAAAACTAGTCCCAGGATGCTGGCAACCCGTATTTAAATACCACGGCTACACCAACAACGAACACTAATATAGTTAGCCAATAACCCAGCACCATGGGCAAACGAAATCGGTGGCAAAAATGTGCACCTGCTTCATCACCGCTACTCCAGTAACTCTGGTTTTGAAGATACCGGATAGTAGGCCATGCACTCATGAAGCTTTGGTCGCTCCAAATGGTAGGCGTTCCAGCATGGCGCCACTGAAAAGAATGGCGCCGCCTCAACTTAATCAAGAACGTCCATTGCACAAAACTGGTGGTAAGCATTGTGGCTAGGACGATGGCGATTGCGATAGCCGAAGGATGGTAGCTAGATAGATCCATATAAGTTTTTTACAGCAATCAGGCAGCGCGCTTCGTCCTTGCGGAAAGTTGACTGCGTCGTTATTACAGACTCAGAACCGTCAATCGAACAGCGCATAAATCGATAAAACAAGAGCTTAGCTCAGTGCCGCGCCCCATGCCACGGAATCATTTGACGTCTGTGATGGGCGCAACCAATAACATGGTATGAAAACCGGTTATCCACCCGCAGGCTCGAAAACTTGCCCACAAAATCTGTGGATAACTTTGTTGGCAACGTAAGGACATGTGGCCTGGAGCGCCTGAAATCGCGGGTTCCGGGAATATGACCGTTAATTGACCGGGCGGGGCATGGGGGTCACACAATGCCCTCGGCGATCCGGTTGAACCACTCAACCCCAAAGCGAACCCCGAACCCCTGATGGTCGGTGGGGATGTGGGCCAGCCCGCCCTTGCGGCTGCCGGTCGAGGCCATGTCCATATGTACCCAGTCGACGCCCTTGTCCACGAACTTTCCAAGGAACCGCGCCGCGTAGATGTGGTCGCCGGCGCCCTCGGTGCGGCATTGCAGCGTGTCCGCAACCTCCGATTTCAGGTCCTCGTCGTAGTCGTCTTCATAGGGGAAGGGCCACACCCGCTCACCGCAGTGTTCACCGGTCTGTATGATGGGCTCAATCCAGTTTCGCCGGTTGGTCATGGCGCCGGCCATGCGTTGCCCCAGCGCCGAGACAACGGCGCCGGTCAAGGTGGCGTAATCCAGGATAGCGCGCGGCTTGCGCCGGCAGGCCAGGGCGAGGGTGTCGGCCAGCACCATGCGGCCCTCGGCGTCGGTGTTGATCAGTTCGATGGTTCGACCGTTCATGGCGGTCACCACGTCGTTGCACTTCACGGCCCTGGAACCGATGTGGTTTTCCGCCAGGGCCAGCCAGCAGTCCACCGGTTGCGAGAAATTCAGGCGGGTCAGCGCGAGCAGGGTGCCCAGTGCTACCGCGCTGCCTTGCATGTCGCCGTGCATGCCCAGCATGCTGCCGCCCACCTTGAGGTTGCTGCCGCCGGTATCAAAACAGATGCCCTTGCCGACCAGGGCTAACGGATTATCCCCCGATCCTTTCAGGCGGTATTGCAGCTGCAGGATGCCGGCGTCCCGATTCGGGCTGGCCTCCACCACAGACAGGAACGCACCGGCCTCAAGCCGTTCGAGTTGGTCCAGGTCGTAGAACTGGGCGTCCCAGCCCTCCACCTTGGCCAGTGCTTCGGCGTATTCCCGGTAGATGCCTGGCGTCAGGTAGTTGCCCGGCAGTTCGGTCAGCCAGCGGGCCAGGTTATTGCCTTCGGCCGTCGCTTTGACGTACCGGAAGTCGGCGGTCTCGAAGCCCCCGAAGAAGTTCATGGCCGACAGCGGCAGTTTGTCGGGTACGTCATCGGAAATTTTGGGTGGCTGGAACAGGGCCGCATAGGCTGCTGCGACCAGGGCCTCCGCCATTACACAGCCCGCCTGTTCCTGCTCGAGCAGGGAGATCACGTTGATCTTTCGGGAGCGCTCCGCCAACAGCGGTTCGATCAGTTTGCGTGCCTGGCTCAGGGCTTTAAACCCGCCGACGTCGTCTGCCACGAAGGCAATGGCGGCTCGGGTCCCCCTGGGGCCGGATATGAGCATGGGGTTGGCGTTGTCCGGGAAATCGGCCAGGCGCAGCTTCAGGTAATCGGCCCAGGGGGCTTTGCCCAGGGCGTTGTGGTTGCTCTCTGGCACCAGGATGATAAGGCTCACCCCGGTGTCGAAATCCCAGGAGGCCGGAATGCGATGGTCCACATCAAGCTTGAGCTCTGGCAATCTCGGGAGTTCAGGTTTCATGGCCGGGTGCTCCAATCGGTTTCGAATCTACCCTCCGGTAAGGATAGTTGGATTCTCCCGGAATACCCGTGCAATGCGACTCGGCTTGAGGACGATCGGAAATCGGCTAGTCTTTGTGAATCCTCAGCCCTCAAGGAGGCCTCGCCATGGCCATTACCGACGCTCCAGACTGCGATCTTGTCTTCTACACCAACCCCATGTCCCGAGGACGGATTGTTCGCTGGATGCTGGAGGAAGTCGGTGTGGAGTATCGGCAAGTCCTGCTGGATTACGACACCCAGATGAAGTCGGAGGACTATCTCGCCATCAACCCCATGGGAAAGGTGCCGGCACTGGTTCACCGGGGGGAGGTGGTGACCGAATGTGCGGCTATTTGCGCCTACCTGGCCGATGCGTTCCCCGAGGCTGGTCTCGCGCCGGAACCGGCGGCGCGTGCGGCCTATTACCGCTGGCTCTTCTTCGCTGCCGGGCCCCTGGAGGCGGCGGTCATGGACCGCGTTCTGCAGGCGGAAGTCAGACGGGACCAGGAGCGGATGGTGGGTTACGGAACCTACGAGCGAACCGTCAACGCCATGACCGGTGCCGTCTCGGCCCATCAGTACGTGGCGGGCGACCGGTTCTCGGCCGCGGACGTTTACGTGGGGTCGCACCTGATGTGGGGCATGGAGTTCGGCTCGATTACCCGGCGGCCGGAATTTGAGGCCTACGTCGCCCGGTTGAGCGATCGCCCGGCCCTTCTGGCGGCAAAAGCCATTGACGATGGGCTGGCCGCGCAACCGGGATAGCCTCTGAAAGCGTCACAGACCTGTAACAGCAGGTGTCAGGTTAATTTACAGGTGTGCCGGAAATGTGTCGCGTCTGTATCGCTAACTGTATGAAAGATAATCAGGATTTAAGAGTTGGTTCCCCGATTGCTGACTGTTCCGGAAAGGGAACTCAGCCAACAAAGGAATCCATCATGCAGTTTTTCGGTCGTCTTGCCGCCGTCAGCGCGCTTAGCGTTTCACTTCTTGCTGCAGCACCAGTCAGCGCCAATCTCATCGTTAACGGTGGCTTTGAACAGCCGGACGTTGCGGCCGGAAGCTGGCAGTACTTCAGTTCCGGCGCTGTCGACGGCTGGGACGGGGACAATATTGAAATCTGGGACAACTACGGTGGCGTAACCGCCCACGAAGGCAGCCAGTTCGCGGAGCTGAACGCGCACCCATACAGTGGCAGCGAATTCGGTATTTTCCAGAGCTTTGCGACCACCATCGGTCAGTCCTACGATCTGAGCTTTGCCTATCGGGCTCGCCAGAGCAACAGCGAGAGCTTCGACGTCTCCGTGATGCCAGGGATGACCTGGAACCTGGATGATCACGTTGTCGGCGCCTGGAGCATCTTTACGGGCAGCTTCGTTGCCTCATCCGCGCTGACCACCCTGACGTTTACCTCGGTCATCCCCGAAACCGGCACCGTCGGTAACTTCCTCGATGACGTGAAAGTGACCGCCTCGGTCCCGGAGCCGGGTTCCATTGCCTTGCTCGGGCTGAGCCTGCTCGGCATGGGCGTGGCCCGTCGCCGTCGCCACGGCTGATCACACAGGTCAGGGCGGGCTCGCGGGCGTAACCGCGGGTCCGCTGCCGGTGCGTTCGACGTTCGGTCAATATCTGGCCGCTTCCCCGCAATCCCTGCTCCAAGGCGTTTCCCGCCAGGTTTCCTCGCGCTACTAACAACGTTATCCACAGATTCTGTGGGCAACTCTTCATGGGTACTGTGAATCCTCCCGGGTGTGGTCTCCGGTCGCGGAAACTGGCAAAGTTCACCAAACCATCACGTTAACCACATCAAGAGGATAGGCTGGTGACAGACCTTGTTGACTACCAACTGAACGATGGCGTCGCGACAATCACTATTGCCAATGGGAAAGCAAACGCGCTGAGCCATGACGTATTCAAGGAATTGAATGAGGCCCTGGATCGCGCCGAGAAGGACGAGGCCGTGGTCATCCTCACGGGGCAGCCCGGTATTTTTTCGGCCGGCTATGACCTCAAAGAAATGCAGAAAGGGCCCAGCGAGGCCTCGGCCCTGGTTACCGTCGGATCCAGGCTGACCCGGCGTCTGGCGGCGTTTCCGCTGCCGGTTATTGGCGCCTGCAGTGGTCACGCCATCGCCAAGGGCGCGTTCATCATGCTCTCGGTGGATCATCGCATCGGCGTGGAAGGCAGTTTCAAACTCGGCCTCAATGAGGTGGCCATCGGTATGACCATGCACCACGCCGGCATCGAGATTGCCCGGCATCGCCTGGCCCCGGCTCATTTCTACCGTTCGGTGATCAACGCGGAAATCTACGACCCCGACGGTGCGGTTGAGGCGGGTTTCCTGGATGAGGTTGTTGCCCCGTCAGAACTGATGTCCCGGGCGAACGAACTGGCACAGCAGTTTCGGAAACTGAATATGCGCGCCCACAGGGAAACCAAGGTCAAAGCCAAGTCGGAATACCTGGATCTGCTGGATCGCTGCATCCAGCAGGATTCCGAGCATCTCGGCCTGGCGGGTTAAGCCGGCGCCGACAGGGCCTGTCCCCTTAGCGGAATGGATAGGCCCGAACGCTGGCGATTCGCGCTGAATCGTGTAAGTTGGGGGATTACCCATTCATCGGATTCCCCAGCAGGAGGCCCGTCGTGTCCCAGTTCGAGCAGTTCGCCAGTGACAATTACAGTGGAGTGTGTCCCCAGGCATGGAAGGCCATGGAACAGGCGAACCGGATGGACGAGCCTGCCTATGGCGAGGACAGTTGGACCCAGCGGGCGGCCGACGGCATCCGGGCGGTGTTCGATACCGATTGCGACGTCTTTTTCGTATTCAACGGCACCGCCGCCAACTCCCTGGCCTTGGCCTCCATTGGTCAGTCGTTTCACAGCGTAATCTGTCACGAACTTGCCCACATCGAGACCGACGAGTGCGGCGGGCCGGAATACGCCTCCAACGGTGCCAAGCTTTTGCTGGGGCAGGGGCCGGACGGCAAGCTAACGCCCCAGAGCATCGAGCATCTGGTCACTAAACGCACCGATATCCATTACCCCAAGCCCAAGGCACTGAGCCTGACGCAGGCGACGGAGGTCGGGACCGTCTACACGCCCGAGGAGCTGCGCGCGATCCGGGCCATGGCCGACCGGTACAAGCTTAGCATCCACATGGACGGTGCGCGATTTGCCAATGCGGTGGCGGCCCTGGATGTTCACCCCGCCGAGATTACCTGGAAAGCCGGCGTTGATGTGCTGTGTTTCTCCGGCACCAAGAACGGGCTGGCGCTGGGTGAGGCGGTGGTGTTTTTCAACAGGCAACTGGCCGAGGACTTCGAATGGCGCTGCAAGCAGGCCGGTCAGTTGGCGTCCAAGATGCGTTACATCTCGGCTCCCTGGTGCGGCTTGCTCGAGGGCGATGTCTGGTTGCAGAACGCCCGTCACGCCAACGCCTGCGCTGAGCGGTTGGCCAAGGGGCTTTCCGGGCTGCCGGGCATAACGCTTCGCTACCCTCGGCAGGTTAACGGTGTTTTCGTGGAAATGCCGGAACCCGTGCAGGCGGCGCTGCGGGCGAAAGGCTGGCGGTTCTACAACTTTATCGGCGGTTCTGCCCGGCTCATGTGTTCCTGGGCGACGACGACGGAGCGGGTTGATCAGTTTCTGGCGGATGTGCGGAAACTGGTGGCCTAGCGCCCGATGAGCCGGCTTTGATAAACCCGGTGGGCGTCATCCCGGTCGCCTGCCGGAAGGCCCGTGTGAAGTTGGCGGAATCCCGGTAACCGAGCCGGTACGCCGCTTCCGTAACGCTCAACCTGTCCTGCAACAGCCAGTGTTTGGCGCAATCCATCCTGGCGGCCTGCACCAGGGTCCGGTACCCAATGCCATCATCCTGCAAACGTCGGTGCAATGTCCGTGAGGACATGCCGACCTGCCCGGCAACGGTTTCGAGGTCTGGAAACGGTGGGCCGAGCCGGGTTAGCAACGCCACCACTCGCTCCACCACACTGCGTTGATGCTCTCGTTGCCTGAGCTGCTCTTCACACTGGGCCAGTGCCTGGGCGTGGGCCGCTCGGTCTGCCAGAGCGAAGGGAATGTCCAGCGTGTCACGGGGCAGGGAAAGGCTGTGGTGAGGCTGATCGAACGCGATGTCCTGCAACGTGGCACCCAGCTGCGTCCTCAGGCCCGGCTGTTCCGGGAACGCCAGTCCGGCGCGGAGCGCCAGTGTTCCGACGAGAAACTGGCCCATCACATCGAAACTCGCGAGCAGGGTGTGTACGACAAACTGCTCGGCGCGCCGGGAGATGCCGGGGGTCGGGACGATAGTGAGGATGGCGCGTTTGCCGGCCAGGTCCAGCCTGAGCGTTGCCAGTTCGGTAATCAGTGGAAAGTAGCGGACCGCGACCTTGATCGCCGCGCCGGCGGTCGGTGCGGTCAAGCCGGCATAACCGGCCGGGCCGTGGGCACTGATATTCAGGTGATGCCCGAGCCGGATACCGGGAAAGCGTTCGTCCGTGAGCGATTCAACATTCTGCAGTAGCCGATCGAGACTATAGTGGCTGACAACCCCATCGGTCGCTTCGAGCGCCCGGGGGTCGAGTTCTGTGCCGGCAAGGAGTCCGGTCATTGGCACCCCTGAGCTGGCCAGCAACTGACACAGGCTGTGGACGTACCGGGCTGCGGTTGGTGCCCGCCGACTGGGTTCATGCATCGCGGTTCGTTTATTGTTAGGTTGTCGGACAGTGTCTGAAAATGACAGATATCTGTCAATTAGTAACCTGTTTCCCGGCGAGCGCCGGCGCACACTTGCACAAGAACAACAACGAGGTGTGACAACAAGGAGACAGCCATGTTCGAGAAAGTGCCGCCCCGGGTCATGATCGCAGTGAAGAAGGCACTGTTCCTGCTCGTGTTTGCCGTGGCGCTGCTACCCTACGATGCGTGGCAAACCATGCAAGAGACGGGGCAGTGGAACCTGTATGCCTGGTGGCCGCTGTTCGTCATTTTCGGCATCGTCCCGATCGTCGACCACCTGGTCGGCACCGACTCGTCCAATCCCGCCGATGACCAGGTCGCAAAACTCTCCGGGCAGCGCTGGTATGCCTTTCTGACCCTGATGGTGGTGCCGGCACAATTGGCGGTGCTGTCATTTGGTGCCTGGGTATTCACCACGTCCGATCAGCTCACGCTGGTCGGTCAGATCGGCTGGATCCTGTCCTGCGGGATTGTCAGCGCCATTCTCTCCATCAACGTCGGACACGAGCTGATTCACCGGCGTAACCGCCTCGAGAACTGGGCCGGTGGCCTTCTGTATGCCTCGGTCTGCTACGCCGGGTTCAAGGTTGAGCATCTGCGCGGGCACCATGTGACGGTGTCTACGCCGGAAGACGCCTCCTCCGCCCGGTATGGGCAGAGTCTTTACCGGTTCCTGCCACGGGCCCACCTCCAGAACGTTCGCAACGCCTGGCGGCTGGAGGCCGCCCGGCTGGGCAAGCTCGGCCTGCCCGCGCTGCACTGGCGTAATGAGTTGATCTGGTGGAATGCCGTCAGCGTGTGTTTTGCGGTGGCGGCACTGCTGCTCTTCGGCTGGGCGGGGCTGGTGTTTTACCTCGGAGTGAGCTGGATGAGTTTCACGACCCTGGAGATTATCAACTACGTGGAACACTACGGCCTGCACCGCCGTAAACTGCCAAATGGCCGGTATGAACGTACCACCCCGGCCCATTCCTGGAACAGTCATTACCTGATCACCAACATGGGGCTGTTCCATCTCCAGCGCCATTCCGACCACCATGCCTTCCCGGCCCGCCGCTATCAGGTGTTGCGCCATTACGAGGGGGCTCCGCAGTTGCCAACCGGCTACACCGGGATGTACCTGCTGGCACTCGTTCCGCCACTCTGGTTCAAGGTCATGAATCCCCGGGTGCGGGCCTATTACGAGGGGGAGGAGTGGCAGCTCTCCGCCAGCCAGTTTGAACGCTCCGCTCGCGCTTCGGAACCAGCCGCGGCCGGCTGAGGGTATCCGTTCGTCTCGACGTGGCAGAGGCTTTCTTTTGCAGTCCCGTTGGCTAAACTTTGATTAGGCCCTCTGCCTGGAGTATGTGCCTGTGACGCCTTCTCCTGCGATCCTGCCACGCCTTTTCGCGTCTATCTCTCCTCGGTTCCCGGGGCGGCCAGTAGTGTTGCTCCTGATTTTGCTCCCATTTGGGGTGGTGTCCACCGCCCATGCCGAGAGCCATTCAATGCGACAAATGGCCCTGGATGGTAAAACCTTTGTGAGCCAGCTTGGGCCGATGGGCCAGGCCGCTGACGTGGACGACGTCCTGGTGTTCGAAGACGGCCAGTTTGTTTCCGAAGAGTGCGAGCGGCGTTGTGGGTACGCCCGCGTGGACTATTGGGTCAGGGCCCAGGACGACGCCGTTCAGATGAGAGCGGAAGTGCCGTGTACGGATTCCGGGGCCGTGATGTACTGGCGGGGTACCGTCCGGGGCGACGAAATTGAAGGGTCGTTCACCTGGATAAACAAACGCTGGTACTGGACCTTTGAAAAGGAATACTGGTTCAAGGGGCGGCTGGTGGAGACAAGCACCCCATGACCGGTTCCGCCATGCCGACCAACCGGCATCGGGCGGGGCTGCTGAAGCTGTTGATTCTGGTCGTGATTGTCGTAGCGGGTAATCTGCTCACCCGCGGCATCATTGATGGGCTCGACATGAGCATCCGGCCCTCCAACGAGCCCATGGTGCACCGCATTATCATGACGTCGATGGTTGCCTACATCGTGTTGTTGGCGATTCCCTTTGTTCCGGGGGTCGAAATCGGTTTGGCGTTGATGATGATCTTCGGGCCAAAGATCGTGCCCCTGGTGTATGGCTGTACCCTGGTTGCCCTGTGCCTGGCGTTTCTGGTCGGACGACTGCTGCCGGAACGAAGTATCAGCCGATTTTTGCGGGAGGTGCGCCTCGTCAAGGCTGCGACTTTCCTGGAGGGGTTCCACGGCCTTGATGCCGATCAGCGATTGGCACGACTGATGGAGAAGTCTCCCCGGCGTTGGGTGCCATGGTTCTTGAAGCACCGCTACCTGACGCTGATGCTGGCCATCAACCTGCCGGGCAATGTCGTTCTCGGAGGCGGTGGCGGTCTGGCACTGATGGCCGGCATGAGCCGACTGTTTTCAGTGCACCGATACGTGCTCATGGTCGCGGTCGCGATTTCACCCATTCCCCTGTTCCTGATGATCTTCGGCGAACGCATTGCCGACTGGCCAATCTGAGCCAGTGACGGCCACAGACCTTTTTAAACGTTGCTTCGAATAATCGCCGGCTTTTGTGTCGTTAACGATCTAACCCGCTGCGCCAGCGTGGCTTATCCTTTTAATGTGAGGCTGCGTTACCAACGAGGGAGTAACGGAGATGGACAAAGTCGATTGGCGTATAAAAGGGTTGGAGTTTGTAAACTGTAATTGTGATCTGGGATGCCCATGCCAGTTTATGGGGCGGCCTTCCCACGGCGACTGCGAAGCCTTTGCTGCGGTAAAAATCCAGGATGGATACTTTGGTGATACTCGTCTGGACGACCTGACCTTTGCCATGACGCTCAAGTGGCCGGGTGCCATTCACGAGGGCAATGGTTCGGCCCAGGCATTTGTCGACGAGAAGGCCAGCCCGGAGCAACGCGAGGCGCTGATGGCGATCCTGTCGGGCGAAACGTCCGAGCCGGGTGCCACGTTCTTCAACGTGTTTGCCAGCACGATGACGAAGATGCACGACCCGATTTTCTGCCCGATTGAGATGGAGTGCGACGTTGAGGCCCGTAAGGCCTCGATTCGGGTGGCGGACCTGGTCGAGTCTACCGGCACCCCCATTCTCAGTCCCATTGACGGCTCCGAGCACCGGGCGCGCATCGATTTGCCGCACGGGTTCGAGTATTCCGTCGCGGAAGTGGGAACGGGGCGCACCAGTGCTCACGCCGGCATTCCAATGGAACTGAATGCCAGCCACAGTCACCTGTCGCACCTGGATATTGGTCCTACCGGCGTTTATCGGTAGGCGGCGGGGCGCAGGGTGGCTAACCGAAGCGGTGCGCTTTCCGGTCTGATGTCGCGGGGATCGCTGGTCACTCTGGTGGGGTTGCTGGCAATCGCCGGCTTGAGCTGGCTGTATGTTGTCGGACTGGCGGCCGACATGGCCGCGATGTCCCCGGGCATGATGACGTTCAAGGCCTGGACGCCCGCCTATTTTGCCCTGATGCTGGTGATGTGGGGCGTGATGATGGTGGCGATGATGATGCCAAGCGCCGCCCCGATGATCCTGTTGTATCGCCAGGTGGCCCGGAAGAACCACCTGGCCGGAGCAATGCTGGGGACCGCATTGTTCACCAGCGGTTACCTGTTGATCTGGCTGCTGTTCAGCCTGACGGCCACGGCCCTTCAATGGCTGCTGGAGCAATGGGCGCTGCTCAGTCCACAGATGCGCAGTCAAAACCAGGTGTTCAGTGGTGCTGTGCTGATCGCCGCCGGGATCTATCAATTCTCCTCCCTGAAACAGGCCTGCCTGCGGCGCTGCCGCGGCCCGCTGGTTTTTATTACCCGGTACTGGCGGTCAGGCCTGCGTGGAGCCTTTGAGATGGGCCTTCGCCACGGAGCCTATTGCGTGGGCTGTTGCGCGGCGCTGATGGTGTTGCTCTTTGTCGGCGGCATTATGGATCTGGTTGTCATCGCCGCGATCGCCGGTGTGGTGTTGCTTGAGAAGTTGATGCCCGGTGGCGAATGGCTGGCGAGGGTGGTTGGCGCCCTCGCCATAGGTCTGGGCGTGGTGCTGATCCTTGGCGGGCCGGTTAGCGGTTTCCATTGAGAAAATCGAATACTCCGTGAAGTCTTCCCGACCATGGCCTGGTTTTCCTCGTAGGCGGTCTGCTCCAGCACGTGCAGGTCCTTGTACATCAGTTCAAGCGGGAACTGAGCCTCGTAGTTGCCTTCCCGGATCAACTCAGCTTTGCCCTGCCGAAACGGCGCCCTGTAATCCGACGGAAACAACATGAATTGAGCATTGGACTATCGCTTGTCTTTCGTCATCGTGGTATATCAACAGCCTCCAGTCTCTCATTATTTTTTTGGATCAGAGCAATGCCAAGAGCAAGTGAAATTAAGAAAAATTCTGCCGTGGAATACGACGGACGGGTGTATTTCGTGAAGGACATCGAGCGTTCCGTACCGCAGGGGCGGGCCGGAGGCAGCCTGTATCGCATGCGGATGTATGATGTTGTCACCGGCAACAAAATTGACGAGACGTTCAAGGATTCGGACATGTTGAATCTCGCCGATCTCGTTCGCCGGCCGGCGACCTTCTCCTACTCGGATGGGGATGAGTATGTCTTCATGGACAGCGAGGACTTCACCCAATACAGCCTCAACAAGGACGCCATTGCCGACGAACTGCTGTTCATCAGCGAGGACACGCAGGGCCTGATGGTCGTGCTGGTCAGTGATGCGCCGGTATCCCTTGCCTTGCCACCCACGGTGGAGCTGGAGATTACCGAGACTGACCCCTCCATCAAGGGTGGCTCTGCGACGGCCCGTACCAAACCCGCCACGCTTTCCACAGGGCTGGTGGTGCAGGTGCCCGAGCACATTTCCACCGGTGACCGTATCAAGGTGAACGTGGACGAGCGTAAGTTCCTGAGCCGCGCCTGACCCTGAACATGGCCCCCCGCGGTGGTTTTGGGGGGCCTATTCCCGCCCTGGTTTCCCCGTTACTTCCTTCGATTATAGCGCCCGACCTATGGTGCATTAATGATCTAAAACCCAAGCGTTTCTGAGTGGTTACACGGCGTTTCGGGGGCTAATCTGTTAAGAGGCGGCGAAGAAATCGTTGGTCTTGCGACCCCGACAGACGGGGCGTGAGCGGGAGGGACGAAACATGCCAAAATACATGGTTGAGAGGGAGTTGCCGGGTGCCGGCAAACTATCCACTGGCGAACTGCAGGAGATTTCCCGGAAATCCTGCTCTGTGCTGGAAGAACTGGGTCCAAAGATCCAATGGCTGAACAGCTTTGTCACTGAGGACAAGGTGTATTGCCTTTACATCGCACCGATGAGGCGATGGTCAGGCGGCACGCGGAAATGGGCGGGTTTCCCGTGACGGCCGTCTCCGAGGTCCGGACCACGATGGATCCGACCACCGCCGAGCCAGTGGCCAGTTAACGATCAACACTCGGGAGGATCATGACGTCGCCAGATGGCAAGCTAATCGTGTTCTACGACGGTTCCTGTCCTGCCTGCATCAAGGACAGGCGCTGGTACGAAAAGCTCGCGGGTCGCACCGGCGAGTCGGTCGAATGGCTGGACATTACCGGCCGTGATGATCAGTTACGCCAGGAAGGCATCGACCCGGATTCGGCACTGAGGGAATTGCACGTCAAGGATGCTCAGGGCCGGATCCACCGGGAGATGGACGCGTACATCCTGTTGATGTCACGGGTGCCGGTCCTCAAACCGCTGGCGTGGTTGATCGGTCTTCCCCTGATCCGGCCGTTTCTGGCCCGGCTTTATCATTCCTGGGTGAGTCGGCGGTTGGATGGCCCGGCTTGATCTATAGTCAATCCAATGGCACGGGCAGGATCTCAACGATGGGATGACGTCGCCGGATGTGTCAGTCAGGACGATAGACCAGGGAGCGGGCGACCATGAACTTCATCAAAACCACAATCATTGGCGGCATCGTATTCCTGCTGCCGGTCGTCGTTATACTCGTGGTGCTGGCCAAAGCCCATGAGATCATGTTGAAAGTCGCCGAGCCTCTGGGCCGATTGCTGCCGATCGATTACGTGGGCGGTGTTGCCGTTGCGAACCTGCTGGCACTGGTTTCGGTGTTGCTGGTCAGCTTTGTTGCCGGGTTTGTTGCCAAGGGCTCTCGGGCCAAGCGCTTCTATCGCCAGGTCGATAATGGGTTGCTGGCCATCCCCGGCTACTCCTTTGTGAAGAGCTTTGCCGAAAACCTGAAAATGGATGAAGCGGAGTCCCGGAGCCTGCAACCGGTGATGGTGCATTTTGACGACTATGCCCAGATCGGCTTTGAAGTGGAGAGGCTCTCGGACGGGCCCGTTGTCATTTACCTGCCCGGTGCGCCCGACCCGTGGTCCGGTTCAGTGATTTACGTCTCGGCCAGTCGGGTTCATACCCTGGAATTCACCGTACCGCAGGCGGTCGGCCATATCCGGCGGCTTGGCCGGGGCGCCGAAGATCTGCGTGACGCCCTGGAAATGAAGCAGCCATAGCGTGTTCTCTGTGACTGATAGCCTAACCAAATTGAGTCCGGACCCAATTCGGTGAATGTGGGCAAAGCCCGGTGTTCCCGGCTTTCATGAGGTAAGGTACTCGAAACCCCTGAGGAGAAGGAACCGAACCGATGTCTGAAAAGCCTGCGAAACCCGTGTCTGCGTCCGTTATTGAGAAGCATGTCTACAAGGTGTTCCCGAACGACATGAACGCCCACAACACGGTCTTTGGCGGCATGATCATG
This sequence comes from Marinobacter arenosus, assembly GCF_019264345.1. Lineage (NCBI taxonomy): Bacteria > Pseudomonadati > Pseudomonadota > Gammaproteobacteria > Pseudomonadales > Marinobacteraceae > Marinobacter > Marinobacter arenosus. Next base: position 1,385,228 of record NZ_JAHVAO010000001.1, on the reverse strand, counting down.
GCCAAATGCGACCGGCTTGCCCTGGTGGTTGCCGAGCGCCACTCCGCGCACGTCTGCGTTACCGCGGCGGTGGACTCCATCCATTTCCGGGCACCCGCAAAGGGCAATGATACGCTCTTGTTCAACCTGTCACTGAACCGCAGTTGGGGCTCGTCCATGGAAATTGGCGCACGGGTTGAGGCAGAGAACAGTTACACCGGAGACACCCGGCACATCCTGTCGGCGTTCTTCACCTTCGTGGCACTGGATGAGAACGACCAGCCGGTGGATGTGCCCCAGGTCATTCCGGAATCGGACGAGCAGAGGCGCCGTTTCGAGAACGCCGAGATTCGCCGGGAAGGGCGCCTGAAGACCCGGGAAAAGCTGTCCAGCCGTTGACCGGTCCGGGCCTGGCCCTAACAGAAGTATGATGGTTTTCGCCTGACCGGATCGGTACTACACTGACATAAGGCTTGTTCAACATGGAGGAGCCATCATGCGATATCTAGCCGCTGCGTTACTGTCCCTTTTCCTGGTCGCCCCGGTGATTGCGGGCCAGTGCCCAGCCTTGATGAAGCAGATTGACAGCCAGCTTGTTTCTTCCCAGGTGGGAAGCGATGTCAAGCAAGAGGTAAAGGAGCTGCGCGCCAAGGGCGAAGCGTTGCACAATCAAGGCAAACATGGTGAATCGGTCAAGGTACTGAATGAAGCCCTGAACAAACTGAATACCAGTTACTGATCGGGGTGTTGTCGAAACAATCGGGACGTCGTTTGGACCAGTTAAAACCTGTATCGAAAGGTGCCCAGCACTACATTCTTCTGGTTATTCCCCGCCTGCTGCGGGAGATTGAGGAGCTGGGCTTACCTCATATCATCCGGACCTCCGGCTTTTCCGAGCGGGAGGTTACCAGCCTCTACTTCGAATTTGTCTCCATCAAACGCGTGCTTCCCGCAGAGCCGAAGCGCATAGCGCCGGAGATCTGGCAACACCTGACCTACTGTGTCCAGGTGATGAGCGCCATGGTGAATGCGGCGTCGGTGGAGCAGCTTGCTGAAGCCCGGGAGCAGGCCATCCAGAAGTTCCTTCCCCACGCCCGGCAGGCGGTCGAGAGCGAGTATCGGGAGCAGTGCAGCGAGGGGACGGTCGATTTCAGGCTGGCGGGCATTCTGAAACAGGACACCTCGCCCGAACAGTCCCGGGACCTGTGTATGGAGGCCATTCGCCTGGAGCGGGAGCAGCGCCTCGAGTCCATCAAGGGGTTGTCGGTGGCCGCGTTGGGTGAACATTCCCGCCAGATTGTTGAGGCCGCCATGGCTTTCGTTCAGCGGGCTGCCAGCGATCCGCCCGAGGATTTTGGACTGCTGGACCTGGTGATCCGCTTGCTGGACCTGCTCCGGCTGGTGCTGGCGCTTGAGCACGATGAGGCCTCCAAGGCCAATATCCCCCAGGATTTTTCCGTGGACAACATCGTCCTGGGTATTGGTAATGCCCTGTACCGCAACGAGCTAGGCCTGCAGTATTCCTCGGTTAAAGTCCCGCATCCTTGACGTTCTCCATGACCACAAACGTGCTGGTTTGCAACACGTGGGGCAGGGCGGAGATCTGCTCTCCCAGAACCTGACGGTACTCCGCCATATCGCGGGTTCTCACTTTCAGCAGGTAGTCGAAATTACCCGCAATCATGTGGCATTGCTCAACCGCCGAAATCTGTTTGACCGAGGTATTGAAGGCGGCCAGGGCGCCGCTGCTGGTGTCGTCCAGGGTGACCTGGGCGAAGGCAATGTGAGACAGCCCGAGCTTGGTCTGGTTGACGAGGGCGGTGTAGCCGGTGATGTAGCCTTGTTCCTCAAGTCGCCGCATTCGGACCTGACAGGGGGTTTTCGACAGGCCGACCCTTGAGGCAAGTTCGGTCACGGTTATCCGGGCGTTCTTCTGAAGCTCGCGGATGATGGAGTGATCGATTCTATCCAGTTCGACCATATTTTGAGTTCCTGGCTGAATTAGCGGCTAAATCAGTGAGTGAATATAATAAAAATACCTGTTTTTTGAAACTATATGGGCAAAGTGACTTCCGGCTCTTGGCTATACTGGGGTTTCTGGTAAACCACCCTCAGCTGCTATCTCCCGGAGTTTTCCGATGTCCGATCCCCGTTCATTACAACAACAAACCTTGCTGGAACAACTTTCTGAGGCGCTGCAGACTCAGAGCCAGGCCCCGGATGATTCGACGGACCTGAAGGAGCTCGTTGCCCGAATGATGGAGGAATCCCGCTCCTGGGACGACGATTTGCATGCCCGGCTCGTTTCGGCGTACGGCGACGTCGCTGGCGGTCGGCAGGCGCAGATATTCAGTGGCGGTTTTCCGGCAGCCTACCGCGCTCGTTTCCCGGTATCGGAAGCCATTGGCGACATCGGCGAGATCCAGTCGATTGCGGTGGCGACCGATGTGCCCATGCGATTTTACGAACGCGAGGAATCGGGCCGACTGACACTGAACTTCAAGCTGTACAGCCAGGGCAACCCGGTTGTGCTCTCAGACGTGATTCCCATCCTCGAGAATCTGGGTATGCGGGTGCTTGGGGAGCATCCTTACCGCATCCAGCGCCGCGACGGAGAGCAGTTCGGCATCAGCGATTTTACCGTGGAGTGCCACCCGCGCTGCAGCAATGCCGACCTGGACCGGGTGAAGCCGCTGCTGCAGGAAGCCTTCCGGGAAATCTGGAACGGCTTTGCCGAGAATGACGATTTCAACCAGTTGGTGATGGCCGCAGGCCTGGGGTGGCGCGAGGTGGCTCTGCTTCGGGCCTACTCACGCTACATCAAACAGCTTCGGTTTGGTTTCAGCCAGCCCTTTATCGCCGAGACCCTCGCCCGCCATCTGGATATCACCACCCTGCTGGTACGGTTCTTCAATGCCCGGTTTGAGCCGGGTGACGCCTCGCCCGAGGAGCGGGACTCCGCTGCCGCCGGTATTGAGAGCGAGATCCTCAGCGCCCTGGAAGGGGTGGCAAGCCTGGACGACGACCGGATCCTCCGGCGTTTCTACGTGCTGATCCGGGCAACCCTGCGGACCAACTTTTTCCAGCGTCAGGCAGGCGACCAGTTCAAGAGCTACCTCTCGTTCAAGCTGGATCCGTCCTCCATTCCCGACATTCCCAAGCCTCGCCCGAAGTTTGAAATTTTCGTGTACTCGCCCCGGGTGGAGGGGGTGCACCTTCGGGCAGGCCCGGTGGCGCGCGGCGGTTTGCGCTGGTCCGACCGGGTTGAGGACTACCGCACTGAGATCCTCGGTCTGGTCAAGGCTCAGCAGGTCAAGAACTCGGTGATCGTGCCGGTGGGCGCGAAAGGGGGGTTCATCGTCAAGCAGCCCCCGAAGGACGGCTCCCGGGAGGCGCTCCGGGAAGAGGGCATTGCCTGCTACCAGATCTTCATCTGCGGACTCCTGGACCTGACGGACAACCTTGACGCCGGGGTGGTGGTTCCGCCGGTGGACGTGGTTCGCCACGATGACGACGACACCTACCTGGTGGTTGCGGCGGACAAAGGCACCGCGACCTTCTCGGATATCGCCAACCGACTGGCCGAGGACTATGGTTTCTGGCTGGGCGATGCGTTTGCCTCCGGTGGCAGCGAAGGCTATGACCACAAAAAGATGGGCATCACGGCACGGGGCGCCTGGGAGTCGGTCAAGCGTCATTTCCTGGAGCGGGGGCTGGATACCCAGTCCGAGGGGTTCACCGTCGTCGGTATCGGTGACATGGCGGGCGACGTGTTTGGCAACGGTATGCTGCTGTCGGAACAGATCCGGCTCGTGGGTGCGTTTAACCACCAGCACATATTCATTGATCCGACGCCGGACGCTGCCACCTCCTACGCCGAGCGCAAGCGGCTGTTCGATTTGCCGGGGTCAAGCTGGGCCGATTACAACGCCGACCTGATCAGTGAGGGTGGCGGTGTTTTTCCCCGTTCCATGAAGTCCATCCCGATTTCGCCCGCCATGCGAGAGGCGCTCGGCATTGAGGCCGCGCGACTGGCGCCGAGTGAACTGATCAGCGCGCTGTTGAAGGCCCCCGTCGACATGCTCTGGAACGGCGGCATTGGCACCTACGTGAAGGCCCGGCACGAATCGAACGAACAGGTGGGCGACAAATCCAACGATGCGGTCCGGATCAGTGCCGACCAGTTACGTTGCAAGGTACTGGGTGAGGGCGGCAACCTGGGTGTCACCCAGCTTGGGCGCGTGGCTTTTGCCCGGATCGGCGGTTCCGCGAACAGCGACTTTATCGACAACGCCGGTGGGGTCGACTGCTCCGACCACGAAGTGAACATCAAGATTCTGCTGAATGAGCTGGTGCATCAGGAGCGCCTGACGCTGGCCGAGCGGAATCGGTTGCTCCGGGCAATGACCCCGGAGGTGGCGGACCTTGTTCTGGCCAATAACTACCGTCAGGCCATGGCCCTGAGCCTCGCCCAGAGTGGTCTGGTGGCGCCCATGGACGAGATTGAACGCCTGATGCGTCGGCTGGAGAGCGAGGGCAAACTCGACCGGGCGCTGGAGTTTCTGCCGGACGATGACGAGCTTCTGGCACGTCGCGAACGCGGTACCGGGCTGACCCGGCCTGAACTCTCCGTTCTGGTGTCCTACGCCAAGATCGAATTGAAACAGGCGCTGGCCCGGGAAGCGATCGTTCATGACCCCCGCTACGCCGAGGCCCTGCACTCGGCGTTTCCGGCGTCGCTCCTGGACGCTTTCCCCGCCGCCATTGCTGCCCATCCGTTGCGTGCGGAGATCGCCGCCACGCAGATCGCCAATGACATGGTCAATCGCATGGGCATCACCTGGGTGGACCGGGTGCGCAACGCCACCGGTGCTTCCATCGGGCGCATTGCCTCAGCCTACCTGATCTCCCTCCGGATCCATGACGTAGACGCTCAATGGAAGGCAATAGAAAGACTCGACGGGCAGGTCAGTGCCCGGGTGCAAGCGGAGCTGTTCGGTGATGTGATCCGGCTGGTGACTCGAAGCTCAAGCTGGCTGCTGCACAATTACCGGACGGACCTCGATCCCGAAAGTTGCGAGGATCGCTACAAGGGTCCACTTTGTGAAGTGGTGGCGTCGACCCGGACCTTGGCGTCGGTGATTCCGGCAAGTCGCTGGCAGGAGCGCTATGATGAATATTGTGGGGGTAAGGTTCCCGAGTCACTGGCGGCCTGGTGCGCCTCCGCGGAAAGCCGCTACTGGCTGATGGATATGATCGAGATCTCCCATCGGCTGGGCCAGAAACTCGAATCCGTGGCCTGGGTCTATTTTCGTCTGGGCGAGAGCCTCAATCTGACCTGGTTGGACCGGCAGATGCGGGCCTTCCGGGCGATCGGACACTGGCAGGTGCTGGCAACCATTCATTACCGGGACGAGCTGGACCAACAGCTCCGGAACCTGACCTCAAGTGTGCTCTCTGCCGGTTCGGAACATGGGGAGGGCGAAGCGTCCCCGGAACAACTTCTGGAAACGTGGCGCCATGACAAACAGCCCTTGCTGAGCCGCTGGAAACAGATGCTCAGCGACATGCAGTCCGGCAATGAAGTGGATTGCGCGGTGTTCTCGGTGGCTCACGGAGTGCTCAGAGAGCTGGCGGCGGATGCTGCGTAGCAGGATTGTCGAAGTCATTTCGACCAAAAATAAATTCATGAAGAGAAAATAATGAAAATTTCATGAATTAAAAAAGGTCCAACGGCACGTGGATTGCTTTTTTATAGGCAAATAGTCTGTGTTGATCTCGGTAGAATGCCGGGGAGACAAATAACGAAGAGGGTTCAACTATGAGACCGCAGCAGTCAGAGATTCCCGCTCTTGTCGACAGCCGGCAGGCCATCCGTGATTATTATCTTGCCGATGAGCACAAAGTCGTTCATGAGATGATTGCTGGTGCTCAGTTGTCCCAGGCCGAGCGGGAAGCGATTTCCGCCCGCGCAGCGGACCTGGTTCGCAGTGTTCGCAAGAACGCCAAGCCGACCATCATGGAAAAGTTCCTGGCGGAATACGGTCTCACCACGAAGGAAGGCGTGGCGCTGATGTGTCTGGCGGAGGCGCTCCTGCGAGTGCCCGACAGCATGACCATCAACGACCTGATCGAAGACAAGGTCACGTCCGGTGCCTGGGGCACCCACATCGGCAAGGCGTCCTCCCAACTGATCAACACCGCCACCATTGCGCTGCTGATGACCAGCAACCTGCTCAAGGAATCCGATCGCAACAGTGTCGGCGATACCCTGCGTAAACTGCTCAAGCGCTTCGGTGAACCGGTCATCCGGACCGTTGCCGGTCAGGCAATGAAGGAGATGGGGCGTCAGTTCGTGCTCGGCCGCGACATCGACGAAGCCCAGGACGAAGCCAAGGATTACATGGCCAAGGGTTATACCTACTCCTACGATATGCTCGGCGAAGCGGCTCGCACCGATGGCGACGCCAAGCGCTATTATGACTCCTATTCCAACGCCATCGACAGCATTGCCAAGGCGTGCAAGGGGGATGTCCGCAAGAACCCGGGCATCTCAGTGAAGCTTTCCGCCCTGCTGGCCCGGTACGAGTACGGCAACAAAGAGCGGGTGATGAACGAGTTGCTCCCCCGTGCCCGCACGCTGGTCAGGAAGGCGGCAGCGGCCAACATGGGCTTCAACATCGACGCCGAAGAGCAGGACCGCCTGGACCTGTCACTGGATGTGATTGAAGAACTGGTCGCCGATCCCGAGCTGGCCGGCTGGGATGGCTTTGGCGTGGTCGTGCAGGCTTACGGCAAGCGCTCATCCTTCGTTCTGGACTGGCTCTATGGTCTGGCCAAGAAGCACGATCGCCAGTTCATGGTCCGTCTGGTCAAGGGCGCCTATTGGGACGCGGAAATCAAACGCGCCCAGGTGATGGGCCTGAACGGTTTCCCGGTCTTTACCCGCAAGGCATGCAGCGATGTGTCCTTCGTATCCTGCGCGACCAAGCTGATCAACATGACGGACCGGATCTACCCGCAGTTCGCCACCCACAATGCCCACTCGGTCTCCACCATCCTGGAACTTGCGAAGTCCAAGGGCGTGGATAACTACGAGTTTCAGCGACTGCATGGCATGGGCGAATCCCTGCATAACGAGGTCCTGAAGGCCAGTGGCGTGCCCTGTCGCATCTATGCGCCGGTCGGGCCGCACAAGGACCTGCTCGCGTACCTGGTACGTCGCCTGCTGGAGAATGGTGCCAACAGTTCGTTCGTGAACCAGATTGTCGACAAGCGCATCACGCCGGAGGAAATTGCCAAGGATCCGATCGATTCGGTCAAGGAAATGGGCGACAACATCTCCAGCAAAGCCATCGTACATCCGTTCAAGCTGTTCGGTGAGCAACGTCGCAACTCCAAGGGCTGGGACATCACGGATCCGGTCACCGTGGCGGACATCGACGCAGGCCGAAACGCCTATCGCGACCATCGCTGGAAGGGCGGTCCGCTCATCGCGGGTGACGTTACCGGAACGGAAGTTCAGGTGGTGCGTAACCCGGCCGATCCGGACGATCTCGTGGGTCATGTGACCCAGGCGTCGGATTCGGACGTGGACACCGCCATTGCCGCGGCCCAGGAGGGCTTCAAGAGCTGGTCCGCCACGTCAACCGAAGAGCGCGCCGCCTGTGTGCGCAAAGTTGGCGATCTCTACGAGGAACATGCCTACGAGCTGTTCGCCCTGACCACCCGCGAGGCTGGGAAATCCCTGCTGGATGCCATCGCCGAGATCCGCGAGGCGGTGGACTTTGCCCAGTATTACGCCAATGAAAGCCTGAGGTACAAGGACGCCGGCGATGCCCGGGGCGTGATGTGTTGCATCTCACCCTGGAACTTCCCGCTGGCCATCTTTACCGGCCAGATTCTGGCCAACCTGGCGGCCGGTAACACCGTTGTGGCGAAGCCGGCGGAACAGACCTCCCTGCTGGCCATTCGCGCCGTGGAACTGATGTACGAGGCCGGCATACCGAAAGACGCGATCCAGTTACTGCCGGGTACCGGCGCGACGGTGGGCGCAGCCCTGACCTCCGACTCGCGGGTGACCGGTGTTTGCTTCACCGGCTCCACGGCAACCGCCCAGCGCATCAATAAGGTCATGACCGAGAACATGGCACCGGATGCGCCGCTGGTGGCGGAAACGGGTGGCCTGAACGCCATGATTGTCGATTCCACCGCCCTGCCCGAGCAGGTGGTCCGGGACGTCCTGGCGTCGTCCTTCCAGAGTGCCGGCCAGCGCTGCTCGGCACTTCGCATGCTCTACGTGCAGAAGGACATTGCCGACAACCTGTTGGAGATGCTCTACGGTGCCATGGAAGAGCTGGGTATTGGCGACCCGTGGCTGCTGTCGACCGATGTCGGCCCGGTGATCGATGAAACCGCACGCAAGAAGATTGTCGATCACTGCGACACCTTTGAGCGCAACGGCAAGCTGCTGAAGAAACTTCCGATTCCTGACAAGGGCCTGTTTGTGTCGCCCGCGGTTCTGAAGGTGTCGGGCATCGAGGAGATGGAAGAAGAGATCTTTGGTCCGGTGTTGCACGTGGCGACCTTCGAGGCCAAGGACATCGACAAGGTGGTGGATAAAATCAACGCCAAGGGTTATGGCTTGACGTTCGGCATTCACAGCCGGGTTGACCGCCGGGTTGAGCGCATCGCCAGCCGGATCAAGGTCGGTAACACCTACGTGAACCGCAACCAGATTGGCGCCATTGTCGGTTCCCAGCCGTTCGGGGGCGAAGGGCTCTCCGGAACCGGACCGAAGGCCGGCGGCCCGCAATACGTTCGCCGCTTCATGAAAGGCGACACCGTGGAGGTCCCGGCTCCGTCCGGCGGCAAGAAGGTGGATGCCAAGAAGCTACAGAGCCTGATCGGCAAAGTGGATTCCCTGACGTCGCCCAAGCCGGACCAGCGGCTGTCCGCCCTGACGCCGATCTTCGGTAATGTGCCGGCGCCGCTGGATGCCCACGCCGAGGAACTGCCGGGGCCGACCGGTGAGCTGAACCGGCTGACCAACCACGCCCGTGGCGTTGTCTTGTGTCTTGGCCCGGATCGCACCACGGCCCTTGAGCAGGCCGGTACGGCCCTGTCCCAGGGCAACAAGGTGGTGGTGATCGCTCCGGGCGTGGAAGGGAAAGTCGGCGAAGCGGCCAAGGCCGGACTGCCAATCGTCGGTATCGACGGTCACCTGGCGCCCGAGGCCCTGGCGACGGTCAATGGCTTTGAGGCCGTGGTCAGCTGTGCCGAGCAGGCCCTGTTGCGGGAATACCGCCAGGCGCTCGCCAAGCGGGACGGTGCCCTGCTGCCGCTGATCACCGAGCACAAGCTGGATCAGCGCTTCGTGATCGAACGCCACCTGTGCGTCGACACCACGGCGGCGGGCGGCAACGCGAGCCTCATCGCAGCCTCCGAGTAACGGTCAGCCCGGCATCATTTCCCGATGCCGGGTGGCCCTTTTCGAAGCCGCTGGTTGAAGATCAGCCGGCGTGCTTCGGCATCCGCGACATCGATCGGGTAAAAGCTGACCAATGCGCCGGGCCCCCGCTGTGCCAACTGACCGGCGCCGAGCGCACTCAGTGATCCGATTTTGGGATAGCCTCCGATCGTCTGGCGATCCTTCATCAAGACAATGGGCTGACCATCGGCCGGAATCTGGATGGCGCCGTAGGCGATGCCCTCTGAAACGATGCCGTCCAGGTCGCACCGGATAGCCTCCCCTGTGAGCCGGTATCCCATCCGGTCGATGTTCTGGCTGACTTCATACTCCCCTGAGAAAAACCGGGCTCGCGCCGACTGAGAAAAGTGCTGGTACTGATAACCTGGCACCACGCCCAGGCGCAGAGGCTTGTCGTAATCGGGAATGTCGCTGTAGGGCACGCTGGTGTCCGTAATTGGTGTCGGCTTGCCGATCGGAATCCGGTCCCCTTTGGCCAGTTTGGCTCCGGCCCCATCCAGGGCACCGAGTCCCTCACGGCTCACGGTGGCGCGGCTGCCAAGTTTGGAGGGGGTCTGTATGCCACCACTCACGGCCAGGTAAGCCCTCAGCCCGGTGAGAGGGGCGCTGAAATCAATCCTGTCCCCCCGGGCGATGCTGTAGGTTCGCCAAGGCCGCACGGGCCGTTTGTTGATGTGTGCCCCCAGGTCCGCACCGGTCAGGGCAATCCACGTGTCGCTATGGGCCTGGAGGCTCAGCCCGCCGAAGGTGATTTCCAGTTGGGCGGCATCCAGGGGATTCCCAAGCAAGCGGTTGGCCCAGAGAAACGCGTGCTCGTCCATGGGCCCCCCGGTGGTGACGCCCATATGCTGATAGCCGTATCGACCCAGGTCCTGAATCAGGGTCAGGATGCCCGGATGCAGGATTTCAAGCATCATCGAACTGCCCTCCCAGTTCGATGAACTCTTCTCGATCAATGGCACGGAATTTTACCCGGTCACCAACCTGAACCAACGCCAGCGATTCGCTCTCCCAGTCGATCATTTTACTGGGCGTGCGCCCGACAATCTGCCAGCCGCCCGGTGTGGCGCTGGGATAGATGGCAGTCTGGGAGCCGGCAATGCCAACGCTGCCGCTGGGCACCCTGAGTCGGGGAGAGGATTTCCGGGGAATGGCAATGCGTGGGTCGGTGGTGCCGAGGTACGCGAATCCGGGGCTGAAGCCGATGGCATAGACCCGGTAGGTCTGCTCGCTGTGGGTTCGAATGACGTCGTCCCGGCTCAGGCCGGAAAACTCGCAGACGTCCTCAAGGTCGAGGGCGACTTCCTGACCATAGTAGACCGGCAGTTCCAGGACCTGGGAGGTCGTCTCCACCGCCGTGTCGCCCGCCTCCTGCTCCAGTGCGCGACGAAGCCGGGAACTGATGCCAAAACGGTCAGTGCGTTCGAGGTCATAGCAGACCAGCACGGAGGTGTAGGAGGGCACCAGGTCGGTAACCACGTCCGCCATGGTTCGGCGAATGGTGGCCGTTGCCTGCCGGACCAGGTTCGCTGTCTCATCACTGATCTGATCGCCAAAATAGACGATGCAGGTGCTTTCGTTGACGGGCTCGATTCTCATGACGACGTGACGGCCTGGCTCAGATAGTGGATCAGCGTAAGGTAACCCGCTGATTATCAGCTACCTGATCAGGCCGTCAAGTCGGCACTGTCAGACGGCGTCCATGTACAGGGATCGGACCGGCTTCGCGAAGACCTTCCGGATCATGGGTTCGAAGTAGGACAGCGGCAGGGTTTCGCCTTCCGGATCAAACGCAGGCGAATCGTACTTGCTGACGAATTCGATGGTGCGCATGAAATGCGGCTGGTCCTTGTAGTTGTTCCGCATATCGCGGTCCATTCCGAGGTAGTGGAAGAAGTAATAACCCTGGAAGATGGCGTGGTGCTTTATCATCCAGTGATTGGCTTCGCTGACGAACGGCTCCAGGAGCACGGCGGCCACATCGGCGTGGTTGTAGGAGCCGAGCGTGTCGCCAATATCGTGCAGGAGCGCGCAGACCACGTACTCGTCGTCCTTGCCGTCACGGTGGGCCAGCGTTGCGGTCTGCAGGCAATGGGTCAGCCGGTCCACCGGAAAGCCACCGAAGTCACCTTCCAGCAGCATCAGGTGGTCCATGATCCGGTCCGGCAAACCTTTGGCGAAGTCGCCAAAGGAGCGGGCAATGGTCTGCCAGTCTTCCTTGGTGCCGTCTTTCATATGGGTAAAGCTGGCTTTGGGCGCAGTCATATCAGTCATGTTTCAGGGTCCTTCAGTCGCGGAATCCGGGGTCTACCCGGTCCAGTTTCCGGAGCAGTCCGGGCCAGGCCAGTTTGCCGCCCATACCACGGGTAACCTGTTCCGCCTGCTGGCGGATGGTGTCCACAATGCCGCCCGGAATGGGGGTCATTTCCCGATTGCCGGACAGGGCCTGGATCTGCACTTCGCAGGCACGCTGGAGGATGTACATACCGAGGAACGCATCGGCGATGCTGCCGCCGGTGGTGAGCAGGCCGTGGTTGCGCAGGATCATGAAGTTGTTGCTGCCAAGATCCTTCTGAAGCCTCGCTTTCTCGTCCTCGCGCAGGGCGACGCCCTCGTAGTCGTGGTAGGCCAGGTTGGAGAGGGGGAACAGGCTCTGCTGGGACAGTGGCAGCAAACCGTCCTTCTGCGCCGATACTGCAACGCCGGCGGTGGTGTGGGTGTGCATCACGCAGGCTGCATCCTCGCGCACGGCATGGATGGCACTGTGAATCGTGAAGCCCGCCGGGTTGATGTCGAAATCGTCGGGGTTGATCTTGTTGCCCTCCTGATCGATGCGCACCAGGCTCGAGGCCGTGATTTCCTCGAACATCATGCCGTAGGGGTTGATCAGGAAGTGGTGGTCATCCCCCGGGATGCGGGCAGAGATGTGGGTGAAAATCAGATCGTCCCAGCCGTAGAGCGCAATCAGCCGGTAGGCAGCGGCCAGGTCGACGCGGAGTTGCCACTCCTCGGCGCTGACTTCGTCCCTTTTGGACGGTATTGCTATACGTTCAGACATCGTCATTCTCGCTCATGTTGTTGGGTTGTTGTTCGGGAGTTCTGACTTCAGTGTAGGCAGTTGAGCGAGCACAAGACTGTCAAATCATTTACATTTGAGGTTTGTTGTTTCAGGTACTCGGGTATGTCTGATCTGAAAACGGTGCTGCGGGCCTGCCCGCTGCTGGCGGGGCTGCCCGATCGGGGGTTTGCCGAAGCGGAATCCCTGGCGCGGTGGCGCCATTTCCGGGCGGGGGAGCCGATCTACGACAAGGGCTCCATGCAGTCGTCCCTGTGCGTGATTGCGGACGGCACCGTGCGGATCAGTTCGGTCAATTCGGAGGGCCGTGAGGCCACGCTGATTATCTTCGGACCGGCCGCCTGGTTTGGTGACACGGTCTTTTCGCCAGGCACTCCCAGGGTCTACGGCGCCACCGCCCACGACGACACAACCGTTGTGGAGCTGCCCGGTGAGGGCTTCCGCCAATTGCTGGCGCGCTACCCCGAGGCCTATCCGGTGGCCCTGGACCTGGTCAGCCGACGGTTGTGGTCGGCGATGTCGATTATCGCCGATGACGCCTTACGTGGTATTGCAGCACGCATAGGCCGTCGGCTACTGTTTCTGGCGCAGATCCAGGGACACGGCGAAACCCAGGCCCGACCGGTCTCCTTTCGGCTAACCCGGGAACACATTGCCAACATGATGGGGATGACCCGGCAGGGCGTGCACCGGGTGATCAAGGATTTCGAAAGGGAAGGCTTACTGAAGCTGGGGTATGGTCGGATTACGGTGACGGATCCCGAGGCGCTGCAACGCTATATCACAAACCTGCCGGACTGATTCCGGCACTTCACCACTTAACTTGCGAGTACTGTGTTGTGCTGTCACTGAACTGGTCATTACTGTCGGTCTTCATCCCCACCTTTTTCGTGGTGTCCATTACCCCCGGTATGTGCATGACGCTGGCACTTTCCATGGGGATCACCATTGGTGTGCGCCGGGCGCTCTGGATGATGGCGGGCGAGCTGGTAGGCGTTGCCGTCGTGGCGTCGGCCGCGGCCATTGGTGTGGCGACATTCATGCTGAAGTATCCGACGGCGTTTGCGGTCTTCAAGTACGCGGGCGGGGCTTATCTGGTGTGGCTCGGTGTTCAGATGTGGCGGTCCCGGGGCAAGATGGCCATGCCGGAAACGGAAGACACGGAAACCGTGCAGGCCTCCCGCAGTCAGCTGGCCATGCAGGGCTTTGTCACTGCGATAGCAAACCCCAAGGGCTGGGCGTTTTTCGTCGCCCTGTTGCCTCCGTTTATCGACAGTCAGTTGCCGATGGGGCCCCAGCTGACGGCGCTGATCCTGATCATACTGTCCCTGGAATTTCTGTGCCTTCAACTCTACGCCCATGGCGGGCGTGGGCTGCGCAAGCTGCTGCGGCAGGGGGGTGGTGTGCGCACAGTTAACCGCGTAGCTGGAAGCCTGATGATGCTGGTTGGGGTCTGGCTGGCAGTCGGGTAAAAACTCGACAACTAGTTCGCCGCGTAGCGCTCGTGGAGGATGCCGACCCGATGCACGTAGGCCTTGGTTTCGGCGTAGGGCGGCACGCCGCTGTATCGGGACACGGCTCCCGGACCAGCGTTGTAGGCGGCGGTCGCCAGCTGGATATCGCCGTTGAAGCGCTTCAGCATTTTCGCCAGGTAATTTACCCCGCCACGGATATTTTCAGCGGCGATCAGTGCATTCTCGACCCCAAGCTCCCTCGCCGTACCCGGCATCAGTTGCATCAGTCCCTGAGCCCCCACCGGTGACAGCGCTTTCTCATTGAACGCCGACTCAGCGTGGATAACCGCGCGCACCAGGGCCGGGTCGACACCGAATTCCAGGGCAGCGGTCTTGATCTCGTTGCGATAGGGCTGGGTAAACAGCGGCGTTTTGCGCCAGTCGACATTGGAGTCCGGATCGCAGGCGTAGCAGTGGAAGCGGATGACCTCGAACTCTGCCGCGGCCGGCCGGATGCTGCTGTAGGCCACCACGCCGTTGTCGTCCCGGTAGCGGTACACCGTGTCGTTGCCGCTGGAAGCGCGGGGCTGGGAGGCACCGACATTGGTGAACTCAACGGTGCCATCCGGATGCACGATGCGTTTGACGCCCTCAGCCTGGGCCGGCGATGTCGCGAACATCACGGCCGCAAATGCGAGCATGAGGCGGGAGAGGGCAGCGTTTGTCTGGCCTGATCTCATTCGGTGTCCGTGCGGTTCCGGTCCATGTCCAGAGATCGGTCTTCAATCCCTGCTGCACCGATTATACGGCTTTACCCGGGCTATGGAACCGCACGAATTGTCTGAAAATGGTTACTTTTCGAGTACTGCGGGCCAATTCTCATTGGCGAGCCGGATGAAGTTCTCGGTGTCTTTGAGCCAGCGGTTCTGGATGTCCTGGTTGTAGTTCAGGTAAAGCCTGCCCTCATGCACCGTCCAATGCTTCGGATCGCCCTTGGCAAGGTAGCCCTGGCTCACCGCCCAGGCGCAGTAGCCACCATAGGCCGGGACGTACTCATCGGGGTTGGCGTCGAATCTGGCCTTGTTGCCGGCATTGGCAAACCGCCAGGTCACGCCGAGATACTCCGAGGTGTGACTGGACGAGCCTTTGACCGGCTCACCCGGATCAAAATAGCTCACCACGTCATAGCCGCCGGCGCCAGTGTCGGAGAGCAGGCCGGTATAGACCGGGTCCTCCGCGGCGGCCACAAAGGCTGGAATCATGGACAGCAACAGCGACAGGGCAATGGCTCGAAACATGGTGAAATCCTCCCGGGAGTCATTATAGACTTCTGACAATTCCGGCCTGTGAATGTTACAGCCGGGCCCGTCAATTTCCGGAGTTCCAATGCCTCAGTTCGCCCCTGACCAGAACCTCATCCTCATTGGTATGCCCGGCAGCGGCAAGAGTACCGTTGGCGTTCTGTTGGCCAAGCGCCTGGGCATGGGCTTTGTCGATACCGACCTGCTGATCCAGGAAAAGGCCGGGCGTACGCTCCAGGACATCGTCGATCACGATGGCTACCAGGCGCTCCGGCACATTGAGGAGGAAGTGCTGCTGGATCTTGAGGTGCAGCACCAGATCATCAGCACCGGTGGCAGTGCGGTCTACAGTGCCAAGGCCATGCAGCACCTCAAGGCCAACGGCACGGTGGTGTTTCTGGATATTCCGCTGGCCCTGGTGATCGACCGCATCGGCGACCACAGTGCCCGTGGAATTTCCCGACGGCCGGATCAGTCCCTGGAGGAACTGTTCAATGAGCGTTTCCAGCTCTATCGTCAGTATGCCGATCTGACGGTGACCGGTGAGGGCCGCAACCAGGACGAGGTGTGTGAGGCGGTGATTCGGGAGCTCTGTTCAGATTCGGTTCGGTAGAATTACCGATAGCAACCTCACTACTCGCTGCGTAGGGTGCCCGGCCCATTCACTAACCGGCGAGTTTCATGTCCTCCAGTAGTGCAACGATTCCCCTGAAAGACACCTCCGCGCTCCAGCGACTGGGCGACCCTGTCGTTCTGGCGCTCACCATGGGTTTCATCCTCCTGTTTGTCGGATGGTCCCTTAACGACGCCGAAGGCCTTGCTGCCCTGATTGGCGACGGTTTCACCTGGACCGCGAAGTACCTTGGTTCGTTTTTCCAGCTGCTCCTGTTACTGACCTTTTTCATTGCCCTGTTTGTCGCGTTCAGCCGCGCAGGCGCGGCCCGACTGGGCGGTCTGTCTAAGCCCGAAATCAGCACCTTCCGCTGGATGTCGATGATTCTCTGTACCCTGTTGGCCGGCGGCGGCGTTTTCTTCGCTGCGGGCGAGCCGGTGTACCATTTCGTGGTTGTACCCCCGGTCTCCAGCGCCGAGGCAGGAACGGCGGAAGCTGTGGCTCCGGCCATGGCGCAGTCGTTCATGCACTGGGGCTTCCTGGCCTGGGCCGTTCTTGGTTCGTTGACAGCGCTGGTACTGGCGCACGCCCATTATGTCCAGGGCAAGCCCCTGCAGCCACGTACACTGCTCTACCCAGTGTTGGGTGAGCGGGTGATGAGCGGCTGGTTTGGCGGTCTGGTTGACGCGCTCTGCGTCATTGCGGTTGTGGCCGGTACGGTCGGCCCCATTGGTTTCCTGGCGACGCAGATGAGCTTTGGCCTGCACGAGCTATTCGGTATTGCCGATAACTACTCGACCCAATTGATCATCCTGGGCGTGTTGGCGGGGGTCTACATGACGTCGGCCGTCAGCGGTCTTCATCGTGGCATTCAGTTGCTGAGTCGGTTCAACGTGATCCTGGCACTGGCAATCGCGGCGGTGATCTTTATCTTTGGTCCAACCCTGTTCCTGACCAACACCTACCTGGCGTCCGCCGGCGAATACCTGACCTCGTTTTTCGCGATGTCCACGGTGACGTCGGAAACGGCTCCGGACTTGTGGATGAAGTGGTGGACGGTGTTTTTCTTTGCCTGGTTCATTGGTTACACGCCGCTGATGTCGATCTTCGTGGCGCGGATTTCCCGTGGTCGCAGCATCCGCGAAACCATTCTCGCGGTTGCCGTACTGGCGCCCATTGCCACGTCCATTTGGTTCACCCTGTTGGGCGGTTCCGGTATTCATCATCAGCTGGCGGGCACTTTTGATCTGACCGAAGCGCTCAACGGCTTCTCGTTTGATGTGGCCACCCTGACCGTTGCCGAGGCGCTGCCGGGCGGCACTATCATGGCTGCGGCGATTCTCCTGCTGACCACAATTTTCGTGGCGACCACTGGCGATTCCATGAGCTACGCGATTGCGACCGTGGGCGCTGGTCACGATGAGCCACATTACCTGGTTCGGGCGTTCTGGGGCGGTGCCATGGCCATCATGGCGGCGATCCTGCTTTACATGGGCGCGGGCCAGATTGGCGTACTGCAGCAGTTTATCGTGCTGACGGCGATTCCCGTCTCGCTGATCATTTTGCCGTCGCTGTGGACCGGACCAAAAGCTGCCTACGCAATGGCCCGGGCACAGGGTGTCTCCCTCTAAGGAACACTGTGACTGGTCAGTCAATGTCGTCCGCGGGTAGGGTGTTCCTAGACCTTAGGACCCCGGCCTCGGACGACGTTGAGGACTACCGAGATGACCAGCAAAACCAGGAAAATAAAGAACAGAATCTTTGCAAATTCTGCGGCCGCGCCAGCGATACCTCCAAAACCCAGTACGCCGGCGATCACTGCTATGATGAGGCATACCACGGACCAATAGAGCATATCCCTTCCTCCTTCTCAGGGTCCGGTTTTAACTTTAGCACACACGCAGGTTTCTAGGATTCGGCAGCAATTTCCCTGAACGCTCCCACCAGCGTCTCGGGCTCCTGAGCACCGGAAATCATGTATGTCTGGTTGACGATATAGGCCGGCACGGCGGACACGCCGGCCTGTTGGTACCGCGCTTCGTCCTCACGGACGGCCTTCGCATAACGGTCCGACGCCAGGATTTCCCGGGCCTCATTACCATCAAGGCCGATGCTTTCCGCACACTGGACCAGTACGTCCGGGCTGGCAATATTCTCGGCGTGCCCGAAATAGGCTTCGAAACAGGCCATCTTCATCTCGGTTTGCCGGCCGTGTTCGCCGGCCCATTTCACAAGGCGGTGGGCGTCGAAGGTGTTTCGGGTGTGCCGTTCCTGGAGTTTGCTGAAGTTTAGCCCCAGGCCGCTGGCGATCTCCATCATGTGGGCCTGGTTGGCCTGCATTTCCTCGGGGCTGCGTCCGTACTTCCGGCTCAGGGCCTGAAGGATGGGTTCTCCGTCCCCGGTGGGGTCCGGGTTCAGTTCGAACGCGTGCCACTCGATGTCGAACGTCATTTCATCCTTGAGTTCGGCCATGGCTTGTTCCAGGCGGGCGTATCCGATCGCACACCAGGGGCAGGCGATGTCGGAAACGATGTCGATTTGGACGGTGGTCATGAAAGCTCCCGGTGGTGTGTCATCTGTCAAGGTTACCGGAAAGCAGGCCGCCGTGTCGTGGTCAGGTTTCCTGGGGCGCTGGCTCCTGTGGCAGCCGTTTGCCCGACCAGTTTTCCATCAGCCGACAGGTGACCAGATCCCCGGTAACGTTGATGGCAGTACGACACATGTCGAGAATCCGATCGACCCCCATGATCAGCGCAATGCCGCTGGGCGGAACGCCGACGGTCTGCAGCACCATGGCCAGGATGACGATACCCACGCCCGGTGTTGCGGGCGAACCAATGGACGCGCCCACGGCCATGGCAACCACGAGCGCCATACTGCCCATGCCGAGGTCGACGCCATAGACCTGGGCCAGGAACACCGTCGCAACGGCCTGGTAAAGCGCCGTGCCGTTCATGTTGATGGTCGCTCCGAGCGGGATGACGAACTGGGAGACCGAGGGCCGCACCCCGAGCTTGTCCTCCGCGGTCCGGATGGATAACGGCATCACGGCGGCGGAGCTGGACGTGGAGAACGCCAGCAGCAGAACGTCCCGGGAGTCTTTCAGGAAACGAAACGGCGGCTGGCCGGCCACCAGTTTCAGGATCAGCATGTAGACGCCGAGCATCAGGAGCAGGCCCGTCAGTACGGTGGCAACGTAGGACGCCATGCCCAGCATGGCCCTGAAACCGATGGTGGTGGTCAGTTGCGCCATCAGACCGAAAACCGCGAATGGGGCGAGCCTCATGGCCCAGCCCACCACGGTCATGCAGATCTGTTGCAGCGAATCCAGCAGTTCGAGCATCGGGCGCGATTTCCGGGATTCCATACTGACCAGCGCGATGCCGACAATGATCGAGAAGATGACCACCTGAAGCATCTGGCCTTCGACCATGGCGTCGAGGGGGTTGCCTGGCAACAGACCGATCAGGGTCGCGGGCAGGTCGTCGACTCCAGGCATGTCCGCCGCCGTAACGTCGTTTGTTGCCGGCACTGGCGTTGCCAGTCCCTTCAACATGCTGCCGGGGTTCATCAGGTTGCCAATCCAGAGGCCAATGGCGGCGGCGATGGCGGTGGTGATGACAAAGAAACCGGTGACTCGCAGCCCCAGCTTACGCAGCTGATCCAGATTCTCACTGGCGGCGAGGCCTCGTACCACGGAAGCGATGACCAGCGGAATGACAATCATCTGGATGGTGGCCAGGAACAACTGTCCGGGGAACGCCAGCCAGTTTCCGATCAACGTACCGGTATTGGGTTCCACCAGACCCACCGATGGCCCCAGTAAGGTGCCTACGATAAGCCCCAGGAACATGCCCACCAGAACTTTCAGCCAAAGCCGCCCCTGGACCAGTGCGGAGAGGTAGCTGCTCAGATGGCGTAGCTGTCTCGGGTAGTAGGTGTTGTTGGCCATGGCGGGGAGTCGTCCGTGTGTCTGTACGTTGCCTTCCGGAAGCTTAGTGCATTACACAACAGCGCGGGCGGTGCGGCCCTGAGCTGGGTCAACTCTGAACCGGAAGCCGGTCCACCGCTGCCGGACGAACGGAGCCGATCTCCGGGGCTGTCAGCGGGCGATAGTCCCCGGGCGCCAGGGCACCGTCCAGTTCGATGGCTCCCATTCGCTCCCGATGCAGCGAGGTAATGCGGTTGCCAACGGCATGAAACATTCGCTTGACCTGGTGGTAGCGGCCTTCGTAAATCGTTACTCGCGCTTCCTGCGGCCCCAGCAGTTCCAGCGTGGCCGGGGACGTCCTCAGTTGTTCGAACTCGAACCAGATGCCGTCGGCAAAGCATTGTGCGGTTTCTTGGCTGATCGGGGCAGCGGTCTCGACCCGATACACCTTCGGCAGTTTGATTTTCGGCTCCGTCAGCTGACGCGACCAGGTGCCGTCGTTGGTGAGAATCAGCAAGCCGGTACTGGCTCGGTCCAGCCGCCCGGCGATGTGGAGTTCCTGCCGCAGGGATGGGGCAATAAGATCCAGCACCGTCGTGTGAACGTCATCCACAGTGGCGCTGAGGTAGCCCGCGGGTTTGTGAAGCATCAGGTAGTGGGCCGTGTCGCCGGGCTGGATGATTGCCTCGTCCACTCTGACCGTCGAAAAACGATCCACCTCCAACGCCGGGACCCGGCAGGGTGTCCCGTTCACAGTCACCCGGCCCGCTGCAATCAGCGCGTTGGCTCGCTTGCGGCTGACCCCGTCCCGGTTGCTGAGAATTCTGGAAAGCTTCATGACGTTAATCGACTATGCTGTGAGGAAGTCACGACAATAATACGAGGAATTGCCATGCCATTCTCTGCTGATCACCTTGCCGAACTCAATCTTCTGGCCCAGTTTCCATCGAGCTCCACCCAGGAGGGAATCAAGGTGCATGCCCATTCGGCATCTGCGGAGACCGTCAGGGCGGCGGAAAGCCTCTATGCAAAGGGCCTGATCAGCCAGAAAGATGGCGGTTACCTGACACCACTGGGGGCGGAGGCCGTTGAGCTTACCCAGAAACTCCAGGCCATTTTCAGCAGCCAGTGACGGCAGCGCGTTGCGGATCCAGACGACTTTGAGGGACGGTCCGTTCGCGCGTTAGGGTGTTGCCATGGGCAACTGGAAAAAGTCTCCGTTTCTGTGGATGGCGGGCAGCGTTGCCGGCGTCGGCGCCATTGTCGGCCTGCTGTACGCTTTCGGCGTTCATCACCAGGTGCTCGATCTGCTGCGCTGGTTCGACAGCCAGGGTATCTGGGCGGCGGCCATGTTCATCGGTCTCATGGCACTGGCCATGGTGCTCGTGCTGCCCGGAGTGCTGCTTACCACCGGCGCAGGGTTCGTGTTTGGCGTGGTGGAGGGCACCGCCTATGTGGTGGTGGGGACCACACTGGGTTCGGCCATCGCGTTTCTCATTGCCCGGCATTTTCTGGGCGAACATGCGCATGTTTACATTCGGAGCAAGGCCCGGCTTTCGGTGGTCAGTCGTGAAATGGCCCCCCATGGCTGGAAGATTGTTTTGCTCACGCGACTGATTCCGTTTTTCCCGGGCAAGCTCTCCAATTTCCTGTTTGGTCTGACCAACTTCTCGTTCGGGGGCTTTGTCGCGGGGACGTTCTTTGGCGTGATTCCGTTTTCGCTGCACAACGTCTATCTGGGTTCACTGGCGGCGGACCTGTCGACGCTTGGCGTTCGCGAAAGCGCCCGTACGCCGCTGGAATGGGCCATCTACGGCGCTGGATTCGTGGGTACGATCCTGGCGGTTGTATTTCTCAACCGGCTGGCCCGCCGGGCCCTGGCCCGTTATCGGATCGAGACTGAAACCGACACCGCGGAGGAGGACGACACCCGATGAGCTGGATGAAATGGTTGCCCTGGCGATATCTGGTCAAGCGCATGGCCCATCGCCATGGTTTTCTCGACCCGATTGCCCTGCTGGGTAAGCTGCACAGCTTTGCCCAGCCGTCCGAAGTCGGGGAGCCGATCGAGCTGCTGCGGGCCGGGGTGGTGTTCCACGCCCGGGGCCTGATCAACAGCCGGGTCATCCAGCACAATCTGGACTGGGTCTGGCCGTACTGGGTGGAGCGCCAGTTCGATCCCACGGATGCCGCCTTCATCCCTCGGGCTTTCTCCATCACCCACATCAACCTGAGTAACCGCAACTGGACCGCCGTGGGCCAGCCGGATGTGGAGGCCTTGCCGGTGGTGGATCCACGGGGGCTGCTGACCCCGTTGTACGATGGCTGGTCCCTGGATGGCTGGCTCCTCGCGGACGACGGCCGTTGCCTGCTGCCATCTCGTTGCCGGGTCAGCCGGCAGTGGCAGGAACTCGGGAGCAATCCCTGCGTGGTCACGGAATCGGAGATGGAGGGGCTGAAGCTGATCAGCCGCGCGCGGGTCGTGATTGAGCATGGCCGGCCGGTATGCCAGCTTGAGTTGGAGGGGCACTCTGACGTTTCCGGTTCATTGGTGTTATCGCTGCGCCCGGCCAATCCGGAAGGGGTCGCCTTCATTCACCGGGTGAATCTGTCGGACCAACGCGACGCCTGGCGTGTGGAGGGCAAACAGTCGGTGTTCTTCAGTCAGCCGGCGCGCAGCCATCACGTCTCTGACTACCGGCAAGGGGATGTTCATATCCATCTGGCGGACAAGGAGGATCAGACCGAAGGCGTGTGTGACGTGGGTATGGTTACCGCGGCAGCGCTGTTTCCGGTACAGGCAGGGAAAGCTGCCACGCTGACGGTCACCGTGCCCCTGGCAGAGGAACCGGTGGCCGGTCTGCGCCCGGAAGCCTGGGATGAGACCCTGGCGGGGCACGCCCGGCTGGAGTGTCCGGATGAAACCTGGCAGTTCCTGTACGACGCCGCTCTCCGGTCGCTGGTACTGCATTCGCCCGACGATGTGTATCCCGGCCCCTACACCTACAAGCGGTTCTGGTTCCGGGACGCCGCGTTCATCATCCATGCCCTGTTGTGCGCTGGCATGACAGACCGGGCCGAGCGCGCCCTGAACCAGTTCCCGGAGCGACAGCTCAAGAACGGGTACTTCCGGTCCCAGGAAGGTGAGTGGGATGCCAACGGCGAAGTGCTCTGGATCCTGCAGCGTTTTTTCGCGATGACTGGCCGGAAAATGCCCATTGACTGGTTTGAGCCGGTGAGCAAGGGCGCGCACTGGATCCAGAAGAAACGGGTGAGCGGCACCCTCGACAAACCGCACGCCGGGCTGCTCCCCGCAGGGTTCAGTGCCGAACACCTGGGGCCCAACGATTACTACTACTGGGACGATTTCTGGGGCATTGCCGGCCTCAGGGCGGCGGCCGAGCTGCTGGCCGCCGATGACCGGGACACCAGTGACAGGTTCGCCGCCGGTGCCCGGGAGTTCACTCAGACGGTGGACCGGAGCCTCGCCGGTTGTGAGCGCCGGCTCAAACGCCCCGGCATGCCGGCGTCACCCTATCGTCGGCTCGACGCCGGCGCGATTGGGTCCCTGGCGATGGGGTATCCGACCCAGCTCTGCGAGCCAGACGATCGCCGGTTGCTGGACTGTGTCGAGTTCCTGCTGGAGAACTGCTTTGTGAAAGGGGCGTTCTACCAGGACATGATCCACTCCGGACTGAATGCCTACCTCACCCTGCATGTGGCCCAGGTACTGCTTCGGGCTGGTGATGCCCGTTATCTTGACCTGATGGACGCGGTGGCGGATCTCGCGTCGCCAACGGGCCAATGGCCGGAGGCGATCCATCCCGGCACCGGTGGCGGATGCATGGGGGATGGTCACCACGTCTGGGCGTCGGCGGAGTGGGTGCTGATGGTCCGGAACTGTTTTGTACGGGAGGAAGGTGACCGGCTGATTCTCTGTGCCGGGGTGCCCGAGCGCTGGCTGGACCAGGATCGTCCCATTCGGTTCGGGCCCGCGCCCACGAGTTACGGTTCCATTTCCATCAGCATTCAGCCTCGTCCTGGGGGCGCTCCGGACGTCACCTGGAACGGGCACTGGCATGAAGATGAACCGCTCATTGAGG
The DNA here is from genome assembly GCF_019264345.1 of Marinobacter arenosus. Classification (NCBI taxonomy): domain Bacteria; kingdom Pseudomonadati; phylum Pseudomonadota; class Gammaproteobacteria; order Pseudomonadales; family Marinobacteraceae; genus Marinobacter; species Marinobacter arenosus. The sequence continues at coordinate 1,361,281 of NZ_JAHVAO010000001.1, read as the reverse complement.
TGCGACTGCCGGGTGGGGCTGCCTGACAATCTGTACTGGTTATTAACCCTGTTTTCTGTATCTGTTTTGTTTGCGAGCTAATTACTACAGTAAAGATACTGAAAACCCAAACGGATTCCTGTTTCGACGCATGCGTTCATTCTTTTACTCGTTTTTTGTGCCCGCCCTGTTTGTCTGGCTCTGGAGCACAGGCTTTATCGGTGCCAAGTACGGTTTGCCGTTTGCCGAACCGTTCACGCTGTTGCTGCTCCGAATGCTGATGACCCTGGTATTGCTGCTGGGTCTGGCCTGGCTGATGAAGACCCGCTGGCCGGGCTGGCGCGGTGCGGGGCACCTGGCCGTTACCGGCATCCTGGTTCACGGCTGTTACCTGGGGGGCGTTTACTACGCCATCGAGGGTGGCATGGCGTCGGGTATCGTCTCGCTGATAGTGGGTCTCCAGCCGCTGGTGACTGCGGCGGCGGCGGTGGTGTTCCTGAAAGAGAGCGTAAGTGGCCGCCAATGGCTGGGGCTGGCATTAGGCCTGGTCGGCGTGGCCCTGGTGCTGGTGGAAAAGTTCGGCGGCACCGGCGCCAGTGTGGGCTTTTCGCCCTGGGCATTGCTGTGGGCGGTGTTTGCGCTGGCAGGCATTTCCATGGGCACGGTGTACCAGAAACGCCACGGCACCGGGGCGGACCTCGTTGCCGGTACCCTGATCCAGTACGGTGCTGCGGCCACCTTCTTCGCCATTGGAGCGTTTGCCCTGGAGTCCCGCGAGGTCGAGTGGAGTCTGCAACTGCAGCTGTCCATGGCCTGGCTGGTTCTTGGCGTGTCCATCGGCGCCATACTGCTGCTGATGTGGCTCATTCGCCAGGGCGCCGCGTCCCAGGTGGCGAGTCTGTTCTACCTGGTGCCCCCGGTTACGGCGCTGGAAGCCTACCTGCTGTTCGATGAGCGCCTGGGCGGTCTGGCCATGATTGGCGGCCTTGTGGCCATCACCGGGGTGGCCCTGGTCGTCACCCAGAAGAAACCGGCATGAATGAGACAACCCGGGGCGTCTGTTACGGTCTGTCTGCCTACACCATCTGGGGCTGCTTTCCGCTGTTCTTTGCGCTGTTCGAGGGTGTCCCGGCGTTCGAAATCCTGGTGCACCGGATCATCTGGTCCTGCGTCTTTCTGGCGTTGGTGATCAGCGGCCTCCGTCGCTGGTCGGCCGTGCAGGCGGCCCTCGCCAACCCGGCCCAGCTCTGGCGTGTCCTGGGCTGCGCCGTGCTGATTGCGGCGAACTGGGGCATTTACATCTATTCCGTGGAAACCCGGCACGTACTGCAGGCCAGCCTCGGCTACTTCCTGACACCACTGGTCAATGTGGCGCTGGGCATGCTGGTTCTGCGCGAACGGATGGGACCCTGGCAAATGGCGGCGGTCCTGCTGGCGGGAATTGGCATCCTGATCCAGTTGGTGGTGCTGGGTGAGTTGCCGTGGATTACCCTGGCGCTGGCGATCACTTTCGGAACCTACGGTCTGCTCCGCAAGCAGGTCGTTCTGGATGGGCTGTCGGGCCTGTTCGTGGAAACCCTGTTGCTGCTACCGGTGGGGTTGATGACCTTTGGCTGGCTGCGTCATGCGGACCTCTCCCATTTTGGCGACAACCTCCATACGGGGGCGCTGCTGATGGCGAGCGGAATCGTCACCGCCATTCCGCTGCTGCTGTTCGCGGGCGCGGCGCGCCGCCTTCGCCTCGCGACCGTGGGCTTTCTGATGTACATCAACCCGACCCTGCAGTTCTTCATCGCGCTGCTGGTCTTCGGGGAACCCCTGAGTCAGGTCCAGCTGGTCAGTTTCGTGGTGATCTGGCTCGCGCTGGCCCTGTACACCTGGTCGTCCTGGCACTACCGGCCACGGGTGCCGGCAGGACAGAGCTGACGTGCCTGGGCCAGACCCAGCTCAGGCCATGGTGGCCAGCAGGTCGTTGATGGCCCGGGCGAAGGGCACCGGGGAATCTTCCTGAAGGAAGTGGCCGCCCTTCAGGGTGACGTGGGGCTGGTTTTTGGCGCCCGGAATCCGCTCCTGCAGGTACCGGTCGCCACCCCGGGTGATTGGATCGCCATTACTGAAGGTGGTGAGAAAAGGCTTTTCCCATTGTTCCAGCACCTGCCAGGCTTTCCGGTTGGCGTCTGTGGCCGGGTCGTCCGGGGTCATGGGCACCAGCCTGGGAAAGGCCCGGGCACCGGCCTTGTACTTTTTGCCGGGAAACGGAGCGTCGTAGGCGCGCATCTCATCCGGCCCCAGTTTTCGGAATGACCCGGTATTGATGATCCGGGCGATGGGGAACCACGGGCTGTGCAGGGCAAAGTTCTTCCAGATCTTGAACGCCGGTGGCGCTTTCTGGTCGCCGGTCGGCAGCATGCCGTTGCCCACGACAATCGCCCGGAACCGGTCCGGGTTCTCGGCTGCAAGGCGCAGGCCCAGTAACGATCCCCAGTCCTGGCACACCAGGGTGATGTCAGTCAGTTCCAGTTGGTCAATGAACGACTGCATCCAGTCCATATGCTGCTGGTAACTGTAATCATCAATCGACGTGGGTTTGTCGGATTTGCCGAAGCCGATCAGGTCCGGCGCAATGACCCGATGGCCCGCCGCCGCACAAACCGGAATCATGTGCCGGTAGAGGTAGGACCAGGAGGGCTCACCGTGCAGCATCAGTATCGGCCTGGCCTCCGCGGGTCCCTCGTCGACATAATGCATTCGCAGGTTATCAAGCTGGACGTAGTGGGGCTCGAAGGGGTAATCCAGCAGGCGTTCAAATCGCTTCTCGGGGGTTCTGACGAAATCCATGGCGGTGGCCTTGTTATCCTTATTTGTTCGTCTGGCTGAGGCCGGTTGGCTTCAGAGTTCGGTGGCGAAGAGTGTGCCCAGTCCCTGCTGGGGCGTCAATTTGCCACACAGACGCAGGCCTTCCCAGAAGCTGACCTGGTTGGCGGTGAGCACCGGTTTGCCGGCCACCGTTTCCAGCTCCTCCAACCAGCCTGCCGAGTGCAGTGCCGTGTCCGGGATCAGCAGGGCATCGGCGTCCGGGTGATTGTTCTCACGGGCAAACTGCAGCACCACCTCCTTGTTGAGAGTGCCGGCTTCGGCTGCGGTGGCAATGCCGTGACTAGCCAGTCTCACCACCTCAATATCGAAGTGCTCCAGAAAATCCCGGAACAGGACGGCTACGTCCGCAGGGTAGGTGGCGGCGATGGTCACCCGCCGGGCATTGATGGCAGTCACCGCGCGGGCGAACGCCATGGCGGTGGTGGACGCCGGAACCTGCAAGGCTTTCTCCAGGGTATCGATCTGCTCCCGGATGCCGTCGAGACCGCGAACGAAACTGGCGCTGGTGGAGGTCCACAGAACCGCTTCAATGCCCGAGTCGCGAAGTTGGGCGGCACCTTTCAGGAGTCTGGAGGGACTGCCCATTTCGGTCAGGGCCTCGACGGTGTGCGCGTCTTCGGCAAAGTCGGTATGCACAACCCGGATATCCGCCGCCGGGCGCACCATTCGTGCCAGGCGTGGGTAATCGTCCTCGGCGGCGTGGCCGGGGTAAAGAAACCCGATGTGAGCGGTGAAACCATGGTTTTCCATACCGTAACCATAGTCGTGAGGCGGGGTCAGGGCCAATGGGTTATCGTTGGTATGAACAGGAAGCCGCGCTCGACGCGCGATGGAACCGACAGTGACAGGAACGAGCTGAAATGACCCATTGGCTGTTGGCCAATCCCAAGGCCGGATCAGGTGAGCGGGGGCGCGAATACTGGCGCGATAGTCTGGCGTCCGTCGGTATCCCTGACCCGGAATGCTGTGACTTCACGGACGATGACTGGGTCCACAGGGTGGAGCCCGGCGATGTGGTGATGGTGGCCGGAGGCGATGGCTCGGTCAACCGGGGTGCGCAGCTGTGTCTGGCCAAAGACGCGACCCTGGCGGTGCTGCCCTCGGGAACCGCCAACGATTTTGCCCGGAACCTGGGGCTGCCCGAGGACCCCGAGGCACTGTGCGCGCTCATCGCCAAGGGCACCTGCCAGCGAGTGGATGTTGCCGAATTCGGCCAGGCGCTGTTCCTCAATGTCGCCCACATTGGACTGGGCACCTTGCCGGTTCGGGAGTCGGAGGGGGCCGAGAAGAAGCTGTTTGGCCGATTCAGTTACGGCATCGGGTTGTTGCGGCGCCTCAACGCCAAGCGGGGCTTCAAGGCTGAAATCCGGTGCGACAAGGGCCGTGTCAAAGGCCGATGGCTGTCGATTGCCGTCGCCAGCGGTGCTTTTTTCGGAGGCGGAAACGAGATCCCCGAGGCGTCCGCCAACGACGGTCAGCTTGATGTCATTGCGGTAAAGCCGCGGCCCCTTTTCCAGCTGCTGCTCACGTTTATCATGGTCCGTCTCAACCGCCGCTCTCCCCGGCGAACCAGCACCATCGTTCACCTGAAGGGAACTCGGTGTTCGGTTCGGACCGGTAAGCCAAAAACGGTCACGGCGGATGGCGACGTGGTGGGGAAAACGCCACTGGAGGTGGTCTGCAGGCCGCAGGTCCTGTCGGTGATTGGTCCCACCGTGGTCAGTACCGGCGAGTCGCCATCCAATGCCCAGGGCGAATCCTGAATACGCCCTTCAAGGCATTGATTTCGCATCGTTTCTTTTGCAGATACGTTTTGTCACTGACTTTTTTTGCCGGACGCGTAATGATGTGTGCAATTGGCAGAAACACCCAGGTCGATTGGCCAGAACATACAGTAGGTAGCTTTGGCAATTATGGCGTTAGGTCCGGTCACGTAACCTGCCGTTAGATGGTCCCGCTTCATTAACCCTATTTTTGATCAAGGACAAGCAATGCCCAGTGAATCAGCAGCGGTAACAACAACAGTAGTAAAAGCCGCCACAGCCGCACTTCTGGCCCTCACACTGTCTACCGTCGCCACGGCGGCGATTGCGGCAGAGCGACTGTATATCTTCACCGAGAACTATCCGCCCTACAACGCATCGGTCTCCGGCAAGGGCTTTGCCCACGAAGAGGATGACATCACGGGTATTTGCAGCGACATGGTCAAGGCCATGCTGGCCCGGGTCGATTATGACTATGTGATGAAGATGCGGGCCTGGAGCTACGCGTACGATTGGGTCCAGGGTCGGGAGAACCACGGACTCTTCTGTACCGCGCGAACCGAGGAGCGGGAAGAGCTCTTCCAGTGGGTCGGCCCCCTGGCCTCGATCAAGTGGACGCTGTTCGCCGCGCCGGAATCGGATATCACCCTGGACAGCCTCGAGGACGCCAGGGAGTTGCAGATTGCCGGCTACAAGGGCGATGTCATGTCGGAGTACCTGGTGGACCAGGGGTTCAATGTGGCCATGGGTATGTCGGGGGATGTGAACACCCAGCGGTTGATGTTGGGTCAGGCGGATCTGTGGGTAACGGACGGCCTGGTCGGTCCGTTGGTGGCTGAGAAGGAGCACGGCATTACCGGACTCAAGCCGGTCCTGGTGTTCCGTGAGACGCCCATGTACCTGGCACTCAGCAAAAACACCGATCCGGCCATTGTGGCCAATCTGCAGCGGGCCCTCGACGAAGCCCGCGCGGCCGGTGAGCTTGATGCCATCGCGGCCCGCTACGAGTAACGGCTAGTCCTGAATACCCGCGCCCGTGGCGCGGGGCGCAGGGGGGCGACGCAATCGCCGCCCCAGCTCGACGAAGGGGGTGACAATCAGGCTGTACAGCGTAAGGTATCGTTCCCGGTCTCGCTCGCCGGTTCCGAAGCGAATGGGTTCGGGGGTACTGGTGGTGGTGTAGAGCGTTCCGAACATCCAGTCCCAGATCGAGAGGTTGGTCCCGAAGTTCTTGTTGAAGTGCCGCGGCGCATCACTGTGGTGAATCTGGTGCTGGGCCGGGCTGTTGAGGATGTGCTCAAGTTTGGGCCCGAACGACAGCCAGACGTGGCTGTGCCGCAGGTTGGCGGCAAGGGCGTTGAAAATGAACACCAGGTAGGTCACGCCAAACAGGGTGTACCGGCTGATTTCACCGCCACACACGTACCAGAAAATCCCCGCGTAAAGGCCGATGCACACGGCCGTCGCCAGGCGTTCCACGATCTTCTCCACGAAATGTATGCGGCTCGCCGTCACCGGTACCAGCACCGGTGCCGAGTGATGCACTTTGTGAAATTCCCACAGCCAGCGTGAGTGGAACGCGCGATGAACCCAGTAATGCTTGAAGTCCTGAACCAGGAATACGCCCAGGCCATACAGCAGGGACAGGGCCAGATCATTGCCAAGTGTGGGTCTTGCGCCCCATAGATTGGTAAAAAAGGCGATGTAGTCGCCGGACGTCAGTATGACGGGATCCACCAGGGCAACGGCCGGCAGCACCAGGGCAACTTTTAGGATGGCGCGCACCAGGTAGTACTGGTAATCGAGCAGAGCCGAGCGATGCAGGTTGACGCTGGCCCCGCCAATGAACTGCCAGAAGGAGCGGGCATCCGTTTGTCCCCGGTGCCGTCGGAACCGGAACAGTCCGTAGGCCACGGCGTAGGAAATACACAGGAAGAAGACGCCGAAACGCCCGTTCAGATCAAATATCCCGGTAAAACGATCGCTCACCGGGTCCAGCACCACCCGGTTCAATTCGGAAAAGAGAAAAGTCAGCTGCTCCAACGCCCCACCACCCACGACTGCCACTGGCGGCGAAGTCTATGGAAAGTCTGCTGAAAACGCAATGATAGTAATTCTCAGTCATTGTGCGCCGCCAGCTGTGGTCGGGTGCGCCCGGGCGTGACGTAGCTGAATCGCCGGCGGTATTCCTCCATGGTGCACCCGACGTTCCGCTTGAAGAGGCGCCGGAACGAGCTGGCATCTTCGTAGCCGACATCCCAGATAATCTGGGCGGTCTGGCGCCGGGTTGACTCCAGGCCATGCTTGGCGGCTTCAATCCGCAGGTGTTGCAGGTAATTCAATGGCGTTTCGCCAGTGGCGTCCTTGAAGCGCCGCTTGAACGTTCTCGGCCCCAGTCTGGCCCGTTCGGCCAGGTCGTCGATGGCAATAGGGTCGGCGTAGTGCTGCTCCAGCCAATCCTGAATGTCGCCGATCACCTCGTCCTGATGGGCTCGGCTGCTGTAAAAGTTCATATAGGGCGATTGCTCCGCCCGGCGGGCGTCCAGGATCAGCAATTTGCTGCAGGCCACGGCGAGCGCGGGGGAACCCAGTCTCTCAACGAGGTACAGGCACAGGTCGATGAACGAGGTTGCGCCCCCGGCGCAGATGATCTGGCCGTTATCAACCAGCAATTGCTCCGCTTCCAGCCTGATGTCCGGATAGCGCCGGCGAAAGGCCGGGGCCGCCCGCCAATGGGTCGTGGCGACGTGTTGTGCCAGCAAGCCGGCCTCGGCCAGGATAAAACTGCCCGTGCAAACGCTGGCCACAATGGCACCGCGGTCCAAGGCCGAACGCAACCAGGGATAAAGGTGGCGGGACTGGTCGAGTGCCGCACTGATGTGACGGTCGCCGATCACGGCCTCCATCGCGGAGCCGACAATGATCACGTCGGGCTGGAAATCCTCCCAGCGCACCGTTGGCGCAATCGGAATCCTGCTGAACGAGTGCACCGGCTCATTATCGATGGTCACGATCTGGCAATCGAACAGTGGCTCGTTCCGGGCTGTGCCCCGGTCGCAGTAGTTAGCGGTGGCGAAAAAATCCATCACACCGACAATGCCGGTACCGTGGCAGAAGGGCAGGGCGACAATGGCGATCTTATTCATGGCGGGGTGTCCTTTTTCGCATCTACAGTGTCAAATATGACACTCACGGGTCGGTCTGGCAAGTCGTAATCTGAAACCGTCAATCAGGTTGGCCATCCGGCCAACAGCGAAGGAGGGATTGTCATGACTGCCCAATTCACAACCAACACAGATGTCGCAACACGGCTCCCGCAAGCACCGCTGGCCAGACGCAACGGACGGGTGGCTGCCATCGGAACGGCCCTGCAATGGCTGCATCGGGTAGCGCCCCACACAGCCGGAAACATCGTTGAGAGTCTGTTCTTCTCGCCCCAGCGGCTGCCCTTGCCGATCCGCTACGAATACCTGCTCGACGAGGCGACCAGCTACACCCAGCTCCAGTATGGCGCGCAGATCGTCCCGGTTTACAGCTGGGGGCATGGTCCGGTGATCCTGATGGTGCACGGCTGGTCCGGTGGCGGCATTCAGTTCGGGGCATTTGTTCAGCCCCTGGTCAAGGCCGGTTTTCGGGTGGTGGTGTTTGATGCGCCCGCCCACGGTCGGGCCCAGGGTAGCCAGACCAACCTTTACGAGATGGCGGACGTGGTGTTCAAGGTTGCGGCCAGTGTGGGGCCGGTCGAGGCCATCATTGCACACTCGATAGGTTCCCTGGCCGCGGCGCGTGCGGTGGTGGATGGTATCCGGACCAGGCATCTGATCATGCTGGCACCACCCCGGGACCTGGATTCCGTCGTGGCCGGTTTCGGCGCCACCCTCGGACTGTCCGAGGCCATGGTGTCAGAACAGCGCCGGCGGATGGAGCGGCGATTCGGTTCCGATGTATGGCGCCAGTTCTCATTCGATGAGCTCGCACCGGACCTTGCCCCCCGAGGACTGGTGGTTATTGATCGCGACGATCAGTCGGTTCCGGCCAGCCAGAGCGACCGCGTTTATCTGACGTGGCCCGGCTCGGAAAAGCTGCAGACCGAGGGGCTGGGGCACTTCAAACTGCTGTGGCACCCGAGCGTGGTGGAACCGATCTACCGTCGGCTCACCAACGCCGCCTAGAACCAGAGCCCGATCTCCGGATCGGGCTCTCTTCGTTCAATCACCAGCCCCCGCGACTCCAACAGTTGTATGAGAATCTCGGTGTCCTCGATGTTCAGGAAACTGCCGAGCGTGACCTGGGTATCCCGGTGGATCAGCTCCAGTTTGGGCGCGGTGAAGGGATGTCGGGGCGCGTTGAGGCGCAGCCGGGCATAGCGACGGGGCAGCGTCCATTCTGCGAGTTTCCGGGTCCTGCCTTTTTCGATATGGATGTCGGTGTCGCTGACCGTGAGCACCTCCCGGCGCTGGCAGGCCCTCGAAGTGAGGTAGAACCCTGCGGCGAGGGCGGCCAGTTCGAGTCCGGCGAACGGAATGATGACCCAGGCGCCGGCCATCGCCATGCCGCCGGCAATCATGGCAGAGAGGGCCAGCAGGGCCAGCCAGATTTTCACGTTGCCACGCCAACTCAGGGAGTGATTGGGGGTCAGCAGGAGCCGGAAGCCCTCCGCGTGCTTGAGATGCTCCACCATGGTCCGATGCCTTTGAAGTCAGGCCTTGTCGTTATACGACGCATAGCGACACTCCGATGACGGGGCCGCCTGAATGATTGGTAATTCAAACAGGGGGCAATCCACGACATACTGAGCGCCTTTAACTGATGATAGTCAAAACAGACTGGTGGCGAATCTGTGGCGCGACAATCCCTGATCAGAAAATCCCTGAACGCGGTGGCCTGGACGCTCGCTGGTGTTCTGCTGTTGATGGTCGCCGTGATCACCCTGTTCCGGTTCGTGGATCCGCCGACCTCGAGCTTCATGTTGGGTTATCGGGTGTCGGCGCCGGGACAGCCCTTGCACCAGGAATGGGTCGATCTGGAGGCGATTTCTCCGTGGATGCCACTGGCGGTGGTTGCCAGCGAGGACCAACGTTTTCCCCATCACTGGGGCGTGGATTTTAACGCCATCCGGAAGGCGCTGGCGGAATACAGCGCCGGTGAAGGCCTGAGAGGGGCGAGTACCATCACTCAGCAGACCGCCAAGAACCTGTTTCTGTGGAACGGGCGCAGCTTTGTTCGCAAGGCCCTTGAGGCCGGACTGGCACTGGGCATTGATGTGCTCTGGCCGAAGAAGCGCATTCTTGAGGTGTACCTCAATGTCGCGGAGTTTGGCCCGGGCATCTACGGCGTGGAAGCGGCGAGCCGACTCTACTTCGGTATTCCGGCCAGCCGGCTCTCCGAGGTCCAGGCGGCCAGATTGGCGGCGGTGCTGCCAAACCCGAAGGTACTGAGTGCGGGTAGGCCTTCGGCCTACGTCTGGGAACGGGTGACCTGGATTCGCGGTCAGATGGCCCAGTTGTCGGGTCTGAATTACTTGCGTGGTGTGCTGCAGTAGCGACGTTCGGGCCGTCCGACACTGCCGTAGCTGACTTCTGCCGTCGCCTCACGCCGGCCTACCAGGTACTCAAGATAGCGGCGGGCGGTCGTCCGGGATGCGCCCATGGCCGCACCCACCTCCTCGGCGCTCCACTGCCCGCCACCGGCCATCACCTCGCGGATCTTGTCCAGGGTAATGCCATCGATGCCCTTGGGAAGACGAGCCTCGTCAGGCGACGGCGCCGGGCCTTCCTCCCCCGCGTTGCGGGGAATGAGGGCATCGACTTCTTTCTGGGCAATCTGGTCCAGGCCCGACAGCTGGTTCAGGTGGTCCCGGTAGCGCTGGACCGCTTCCTCCAGGCGCTCGAACACCAGTGGCTTCAGGATGTAATCGAAGACTCCCCCGCGCAGGGCGCTGCGCAGGGTATCCACTTCTTTCGCGGCGGTGATCAGGATCACGTCGCTGCTGCTGTCCTGCGCGCGGAGCTCGCGGAGCAGATCCAGGCCGTTGCCATCGGGAAAGTAGACATCCAGAAGGATCAGGTCCGGGGCCATGACATCAATCAGGTCGCGGGCATCGGCGAGCGTGTGGGCTATGCCGCACAGCTCAACATTGTCCAGGCGTTCGGCGAATCGTCGTTGAATTTCCGCGATCTTGCGGTCATCTTCGATGATCAGTAATCGTATGGTGCTCAATGACTGCGCTCTCCGTCCGGTCGTTTGGGTAAGTAAAGCGTGAAACGGCTGCCGCCCGACACCAGATCGTCGACGGTCACGGACCCGCCCCAGCGATCCAGGAACTGGCTGACCAGGTGAAGGCCATAGCCATGGGCGTCTCCGGCTTTCGAGCTGACACCTTTCTGGAAGATCCGTGCCCGCTCGGCTTCCGGGATCCCCGCGCCCTGGTCCTCCACCTCAAAAATCAGGTCTTCGCCCAGGTCGGTCATGGACAGCCTGACCTGGCCACCTTCGCCTGTCTGCCTGCGCGTTGCCTCCAGGGCATTGTCGATCAGGTTGCCAAGCACACTGACCAGCTGCTCACGGGGCAGTTCCGCCGGAATATCAGCCATCTGGCTGCCGGGATCAATGTCCAGGTGCAGCCCCATCTCCCGGGCGCGGTTGTACTTGCCCAGCAGGCAGCCGGCGATGACGGGATCCGGCACGGCCTCCAGCAGCAGGTGGATCAGTGTCTGATGATCACTGACTTCGCTGCCGATCAGGCTGAGGGCCTCCGCCGTGGCGCCAATCTGGATCAGGCCGGCAATGGTGTGAAGCTTGTTGGAGTATTCGTGGGTCTGGCTTCTGAGGGTGTCCGCATACTGCTGGATCCGGGTGAGTTGGCGGCTGACCTGGTCCACCTCGTCACGGAGCCGGAAGCTGGCAACCACGCCGATGATCTCCGCACCCTGACGGACGGGCAGTCGGTTGACCACCATCTGCCGGTTGCGCATCCACACTTCGCGGTCGAAATCGGGCGTGCCCGATTCCAGAACCGGGAGCAGGTCGCTCTCGGGCAGAACTTCAAGGATCGGGCGGCCGGCCAGCGGGGTGTCCGGCGGTAGCCCCAGGGTTTTCAGCGCCGTCCGGTTGAGGGTGGTGATGATGCCTTCCCGGTTGATGGCAATGATGCCCTCGCGAACCGACTGCAGGGTGGCTTCCCGTTCCTGGAACAGGCGGGCGATCTCTTCCGGTTCCAGGCCGAAGATGGCGCGTTTGAAGCGGCCGGCAATAATGATCGCGGCAACAATGCTGACCAGCAACATCAGCCCGACAACCCCATAGAGCACAAAGTTGTAACGCTGGATGGTGGTTTCGACCTGGTCCACCGCGTACCCCACGGACACAATGCCGATGACGCTGTCGGATGCCGGGTCGACCACCGGCGCCTTGCCCCGCATGGATTCGCCGAGGCTGCCCAGGGCCCGGTCGACGTAGGCCTCGCCGCCGATCAGCGCCCGCCGGCCATCGTCACCGTCGTCATCGGCCATGGAATGACCGATCCGGCTGGGGTCGGGGTGGGCAAGGCGCAGGGCGTCCTGATCGCCAATCACGATGAACAGCGCTTCGTTGGTCTGGGCCAGGCGTGTGGCCAATTGGTTCAGGTCATCCAGCTCACGTTCGCGGATGCCCTCCACGATGGCCGGCGAGGCCGCCACCGTCTTGGCCACCATGAGGGCCCGCTGCCCGATTTCGTCGTAGAGGGATTCGCTGAGGTAGAAACCGGCGAAGGCACCAATCAGGGCCGTTTGCAGTGCGCTGACCAGACCAAGGGTCAGGATCATCCGGGTTTTGAGTCGGGTTTTTCGGAACACGGTGTCAGTCGCGTTTTGTTGTCGTTTGGTGTTCAGGGTAAAGCACCCATGGGGATATTGCCCGTGAACTTAATGCACAAAACGTGTTTTAGGTTATTTAAAGGCAATACGCCCACAAGCTTCAGGACGTGGTGGTCAGCTTTTAACCTGTTTTGCAGTCGTTCCGCGAGCCCTGCCAACAACGGGCCAGACCTCAGGAGCGATCACAAAAACAAGTGAGAGGTGACAACCATGTTTATCAAGCGAACCCTGTCTTTCGTGGCGGCGACCGCCGTCAGTATGTCTGCCATGGCCTGGCAGCCCTCCGGAAAAGTGGAATGCATTGCACCGTCGGATCCCGGCGGCGGCTGGGACTTCACCTGCCGAAGTGCCGGTAACGTCATGCAGGAACTGGGGCTGATCGACGGCAGTGTGCAGACCGTGAATATGGCTGGCGCCGGTGGTGGTGTAGCCTACGCGCACACCGTCAGCAAGCGCGCTGACGACAGCAAGCTGTTGGTGGCAGCCTCAACCGCCACCACCACGCGCCTGGCCCAGAAGCAGTTCCCGGGCATGGACGCCGGCATGGTGAACTGGGTTGGAGCCCTGGGCGCCGATTACGGCATTATTGCCGTCAGCAGCAACTCCGAGTACCAGAACCTGAACCAGCTGATGGACGCCATCAAGGCCAATCCGAAATCGGTCAAGTTTGCCGGGGGCAGTGCCCGGGGTGGCTGGGATCACCTCAAAGTCCTGATCACCGCGAAAGCCGCGGGCGCCGGAAACCTGCCAAAGATTCCCTACCTGTCCTACAACAACGGTGGTGAGGCGATGACCCAGGTGGTCGGCGGCCAGGTCACCGCGTTTACCGGCGACATTTCCGAGGTCACCGGGTTCATGGACTCCGGCGATCTGCGCGTGCTCGCCGTGCTTGCGGAAGAGCGTCTGCCCGGACGGTTCAGCGACATCCCCACAGCCCGGGAGCAGGGGGTGGACGCCCTGGGACCAAACTGGCGCGGCTTCTACATGCCCAAGGACGCGTCACCCGAAGCGAAGCAATACTGGACCGAGGCGGTGGACACACTCTACGCCAGCGCCGAATGGAAAAAGGTCATGAAGAGCAATGGTCTGATTCCGTTCCATCCGTCGGCGGGCGAGTTTGACGCCTTCGTGCGGAACCAGGTTCAGGACATTGAAAACCTCTCTCGCGAAATCGGGCTGTTGAAATGACGGGCTTCGGTGATCGCGTTCTCGGACTGGGCCTGCTGGTCCTCGCCGTTGCCTACGGCTGGGCCGCGCAACAGTGGCCCGAGCCGTTTGGTGGGGCGGAGGGCGTTGGCCCGGAAACCTTTCCCACCATTCTTTCGGTGGTGCTCGTGGCGGGCAGCCTTTACCTGATGATCCGGCCAGATCCGGACGCCCAGTGGCCGGTCCGCAAGTCCGCGCTGGAACTGGTGGTGTCGTTGCTGGTGCTGGTGGTGTACGCCTTCCTGCTGGAGCCGCTGGGCTTTGTCGTCGCGACGACCCTGGCCGTGGGCACCCTGAGCTGGCGGATGGGGGCGGCGCCCCGCCGCGCCTTCGTGACCGGGCTGGCCAGTGCGGTGGTGGTATTTGTTCTGTTTAACTACGGCCTGTCCCTGAGCTTGCCGGCTGGCTTGCTGGAGGTGCACTGATGGAAACCCTGGGCTTTTTGATGGACGGGTTCGCGGTGGCATTGACGCCGTACAACCTGATGTTTGCCCTGTTCGGCGCCTTCGTCGGTACCCTGATCGGCTGTTTGCCGGGCCTCGGGCCGGCCAACGGTGTCGCGATCCTGATTCCGCTGGCGTTCACCCTGGGCCTGCCGCCGGAAACCGCCATGATCCTGCTGACCTCGGTCTACGCGGGGGCGATGTACGGTGGCCGGATCTCCTCGATCCTGCTCAACATTCCCGGCGATGAACCGGCGATGATGACCTGCCTTGACGGGTACCCGATGGCGCAGAAAGGGCGCGCGGCCGATGCCCTGGCGGTATCCGCCATCGCCTCGTTCGCCGGTGGCCTGATTGGCACCATCGGCCTGATCATGCTGGCGCCGGTACTGGCGCGATTCGCGCTGACTTTCGGACCGGCGGAGTACTTTGCGCTGTTCCTGCTGGCGTTTGCGACCCTGGGCGGAATCACCGGCAAGAACCCTATGAAAACGGTGATTGCCGCAACGCTGGGCATCATGATCTCCACGGTCGGAATCGATATTTCCACGGGTACACAGCGCTATACCTTCGGGATCCTTGAGCTGTACGAGGGCATTGACTTTATCCTGGCGATCGTCGGCCTGTTCGCCATCTCTGAGCTGCTGTTTTTTGTCGAGTCCCGCATGGGCAAGGGCCGCGAGAAAGTGAACGTGGGCAAACTGACCCTCAGCTTCAAGGAGTTCGTCACCACCATCCCGACCCAGCTACGCGGCGGGGTGCTTGGCTTCATTTCCGGTGTCCTGCCGGGCGCCGGGGCTTCGTTGGGCAGCTTTATCAGCTACACCCTGGAAAAACAGATACTGGGCAAGAAAGGTCGCTTCGGTGAAGGTGACATCCGGGGCGTGGTTGCGCCTGAAGCCGGCAACAACGGCGCGTCGTCTGGTGCGCTGGTGCCGATGCTCACCCTGGGCGTGCCGGGAAGTGGCACCACGGCGGTACTGCTGGCGATGCTGATTTCCCTCAACATCACCCCGGGACCGCTGATGTTCACCCAGAACGCCGACATTGTCTGGGGCGTGATCGCCGCGCTGCTGATCGGCAATGTGCTGCTGCTGGTGCTGAACATCCCGCTGGTGGGCTTTTTCGTCAAGCTGCTGTCGGTGCCGCCGATGTTCCTGCTGCCGATCGTCACGATGGTGGCGTTCGTTGGCATCTACTCCATCAGTCACAGCACGTTTGATCTGTACTTCATGATCGCCTTTGGTGTGGCCGGCTATTTTCTGCGCAAGCTGGAAATACCCCTGGTGCCGATCATTCTGGGGCTGCTGCTGGGGCCAGAGATGGAGAAGAACCTGGGGCACGCGCTGGTGTTGTCCGATGGCGACTGGAGTATTCTCTGGGCCAGTCCGCTGGCGATGGGGCTGTGGCTGGTTGCCGGCCTTGGACTGGTGCTGCCGTACCTGATCGGTCCGATCCTGAGGCGCCGCATGAACTCCGCCATGAAGGAGAGCCCGGTCAGCGATTGAGGCCTCAACGGCATGCTCCCACCTGACGATCTGTTGTCAGTCTTGCACCGGGCCTTGCCCGGTGCTTTTTTATCTGCCCGACGGGCTCGCTTTCTGGAATGCGCCGTGCTGATTTAAAGGCAGTGCGCCCGGCATTGTGAGAGACTGGCATCAGAGACTGCGGAGGAGATAAGGCTTTGAAGGTAATGGTAGTAGGGGCAACCGGACTGACCGGCGCCAAAGTCGTTGAGGGGTTGCTGGCTCGCCCTGAAGTCGAGGCAGTGGTCACCCTGGTACGGCGAAAGACCGACAGGGTTCACCCCAAACTGACGGAACACGAGGTCAATTTTGACAACCTGGAGGCGTCGTCCGGGTTGTTCAGCGTCGATGCCATCGTCTGCTGTCTTGGCTCCACCATCAAGAAAGCCGGATCCCGGGAACAGTTTCGAAAGGTGGATTACGGCTATTGCCTGAAAACCGCGGAACTGGGCCGGTCGGCCGACGTCCGTGCTTTCATCCTGATGTCCGCCATTGCGGCCTCGTCCGATTCAACCATCTTCTACAATCGAGTGAAGGGGGAGCTGGAAGACGCCGTGCGCGGGTTGGGTTACCCCTACCTGTCGATCTATCATCCGAGCCTGTTACTGGGCGACAGGCAGGAGCAGCGCACCGCCGAAGCCCTGGGCATCAAACTGATGCCCCTGGTCAACCGGGCGCTCATAGGCCCGCTGGAGAAATTCCGGGGTGTGCCGGCGGCTACCGTGGCCCGGGCCATGGTCAACGAGGTGTGTGCGTTGACCCCCGAGCGAATGACCGGGCAGGGCACGCAGACCCGTGAGTACCCGGACATCGTCGCACTGGCGCACTGAGCCGGAACTACTCTCCGGCCAGAATCCAGCCCGCCGCCTTTTCAGCAATCATCAGGGTGGGGGAGTTGGTGTTGCCGCTGGTAATCGTCGGCATAACGCCCGCATCAACCACCCTCAGGCCGCTTACGCCCCGGACTTTCAGGTGGGGATCGACTACCGCCAATTCGTCGTCCGACCGGCCCATACGAGTGGTGCCGACCGGGTGGAAGATGGTGGTGCCGATGTCGCCCGCCAGCTTGGCCAGTTCGTCGTCGGTCTGATATTGCAGGCCGGGTTTGAACTCCTCGGGCTGGTACCGGGCAAAGGCTTCCTGCTCGGCGATGCGCCGGGTCACCCGGAGCGAATCCGCCGCCACCTTGCGGTCTTCCGGCGTACTCAGGTAATTGGGGGCAATGGCGGGCGCCTGTTTCGGATCCCGGCTGCGAATGCGCACGGTGCCGCGGCTGGTCGGGTTGAGGTTGCACACGCTGGCGGTGATCGCCGGGAAGTTGTGCAGGGGTTGCCCGAAGGCGTCCAGGCTCAATGGCTGGACGTGGTACTCGATGTTGGCGTGCTCGAATTCCTCGGAGCTGCGGGTAAACAGGCACAGCTGGGACGGCGCCATGCTCATGGGGCCAGACCGGGTCAACAGGTATTCCAGGCCGATACGGGCCTTGCCCGCCAGCGAATTGGCCATGGTGTTCAGGGTGGTGGCGCCGTGGACTTTGTAGATCGAGCGAATCTGCAGGTGGTCCTGTAGGTTCTCGCCCACCCCCGGCAAGTCGGCCACCACCGGTATGTCGTGCGCTTTCAACAGGCCAGCCGGCCCAATGCCGGATAGCTGCAGCAGTTGGGGCGAACCAATGGCGCCGGCAGACAGAATGACCTCCCGGCTTGCCCGGGCTGCGATCTCGCCTTCGCCGGGCCGATCAACCCGGACCCCGGTGCAGCGGGGTTCATCGCCACCATCGGACATGTCCAGGCCGAGCACGTGGGTGGAGTGCCACAGGGTCAGGTTGGGGCGCTTTTCGGCCTCCCGGAGAAAGGCCTTGGAGGTGTTCCAGCGCCAACCGGAACGCTGGTTGACCTCGAAATAATCAACGCCCTCGTTATCACCCCGGTTGAAGTCCCGGGTGCGGGGGATGCCGGCCTGAACACAGGCTTCGGCAAAGTCCTCGAGGACCTTCCATTTCAGACGCTGGTGCTCAATGCGCCATTCCCCGCCGTGGCCGTGGTATTTTCGATGGTCCGGATCGGCGTCGCCACCGTCGTCGAGGCGATAGTGATCCTCGTGCCGCATGAAATCCGGCAGGCAATTATTCCAGGTCCAGGCGTCTTCGCCGGTGATCTCAGCCCATTGATCGTAATCCCGGGCCTGACCGCGGATGTACAGCATGCCGTTGATGCTGGAGCAACCACCGAGGGTCTTGCCCCGGGGGTAGATCAGCGTGCGGCCATTGAGTCCTGGCGTCGGATCGGTGCGGAAACACCAGTCGGTGCGCGGATTGTCGATGCAATAGAGGTAACCCACCGGAATGTGAATCCAGTGGTAGTTATCCCGGCCACCCGCTTCGATCAAGAGAACCCGGTTGTTGGGATCTGCGCTCAGACGGTTGGCCAGCAGGCAGCCGGCGGAGCCGGCACCCACCACGATGTAGTCGAACTCAAGCTGTCCCTGTGCGTTCTTGTTGTCGGACATGGCTTTCTCCGAATTCTGTCTTAACGGTAGAGGCCGCGGCGTTACTTGGCCGTGGGCATCACAAATTCAGCGCCGGCATCAATGGAGTCGGACCAGCGTTGCATGATGGATTTCTGCCGGGTGTAGAAGCGCACGCCTTCCTCGCCGTAGGCGTGGGTGTCGCCAAACATCGAGCGCTTCCAGCCACCGAACCCGTGCCAGGCCATGGGGACCGGGATGGGCACGTTGATGCCGACCATGCCAATCTGGATGCGGCGTCCGAACTCACGGGCCACACTGCCGCTTTCGGTGAAACAGCTGACGCCGTTGCCGAACTCGTGGTCGTTGATCAGCCGGATCGCCGTGGCAATGTCGGGCACCCGAACACAGGCCAGAACCGGTCCGAAGATCTCTTCTTTGTAAATGGTCATCTCGGGGGAGACATGGTCAAACAGGCTGCCGCCCATCCAGAACCCCTCATCGCATCCCTCGCCGGTGCTGGCGCTGTTGAATTCGCGGCCATCGACAACCAGTTCGGCGCCTTCTGCCACGCCTTTCTCAATGTAGCCGGTAATGCGCTGGTGCGCGGCGGCGCTGACGATCGGCCCCATCTCGGCATCCAGTTCCATGCCGTCCTTGACCTTCAGGGCCTTAGCCCGCTCGGCCAGGCGCGGCATGATCTTGTCGGCAACATCGCCCACCAGTACCGCCACGCTGATCGCCATGCAGCGCTCGCCAGCGCTGCCATAGGCGGCCCCGATCAGGGCGTCCACGGCTTTATCCAGGTCGGCGTCGGGCATCACCACCATGTGGTTCTTGGCGCCGCCCAATGCCTGGATGCGCTTGCCGTGACGGGCGCCGTTCTCATAGATCAGGTTGGCAATGGGTGTGGACCCGACAAAACTCAGCGCCATCACGTCCGGATGCTCGATCAGGGCCTCCACGGCCGTCTTGTCACCCTGTACCACGTTGAACACGCCGTCGGGCAGGCCTGCCTGCTTGAGCAGGTCCGCAATCATCAGGGACGCGCTGGGGTCGATCGGGCTGGGCTTGAGGATGAAGGTGTTGCCCGCGGCAATCGCCACCGGAAACATCCACATGGGCACCATTGCCGGGAAATTGAACGGGGTAATGCCGGCAACCACGCCCAGCGGCTGACGGGTGGTCCAGTTGTCGATACCGGTGCTGACCTGTTCGGTGTAGTCGCCTTTCAACAGCTGCGGGATGCCACAGGCAAATTCGACAATGTCGATACCGCGGGCGACTTCACCCTGGGCATCGGTAAAGACCTTGCCGTGTTCGCGGGTGATGGCCTCGGCGAGGGCATCCTTGTGCTGGTTGAGCAGTTCAAGAAACTTGAACATGACGCGGGCCCGACGGATGGGCGGCGTGTCGGCCCAGCTGGGAAAGGCGGCGTTGGCGGCGGCCACTGCCTGCTCGACATCCTCCCGGTTGGCGAGAGCAACCTGCCCGGTCACCTTGCCGGTGGCCGGGTTGAAAACGTCCTGGCTCTGTCCCGACGTGCCGTCTGACATTTGCCCATTGATATAATGCTGGATCGTTGGATTGCTCATGGTGGCCTCGTTTCTGTTCTGGTCTGGTTGTTCGTCGGTTTCTTCAGGAACGGTGGTTTCTGGTATTGGGGCTTATTGATGAAGAATTAAACAAGTAAATTAGTGCCAGTTGGGCAACGAAGCAATTGAGAAATTCAAAACCATGATATAAGTAATGCTTATATTGTGTTCATCGAGGTGTCCCTGATGCAGCATCTTCAAGGGTTACGAGCGTTCGTTACGGTGGCCCGTGAGGGCAGTGTCTCCCGGGCGGCCGAACGGCTTCATCTGACCCAGCCGGCGGTCAGCCTGAAACTCAAGCAGTTACAGGACGATTTGGGGTTGAAGCTGTTCCGGCGCAAGCCCCAGGGCCTGGTCCTGACCGAGGACGGCCAGAGTCTGTTGCCGATGGCGGAAAAGGCACTGGCGGGACTGGCCGCTTTTGAACAGAGTGCCCGGGCGCTTCACAGCACCGTACGGGGTCGACTGCGGATCGGAACGATTGTGGACCCGGAATTCATTCGCCTGGGGGCGTTCCTGAACCGGTTGGTCGCCCGGGCTCCCCAGCTGGAGACGGAGCTGCACCAGGGCATGAGTGGCAGCGTTCTGGAACAGGTCCGGTCCGGCAAGCTGGACGTGGGCTATTTTCTGGCGCCCCCGGGAACCGGTCCCGCCTTGCCGGAGCTGGCGCATCGGGAGCTGGCCCTGTTCGACTACCATGTGGTTGCGCCTCCGGGGTGGGCGAACCGAGTGGCGGACACACGCTGGGCAAGCCTGGCGCAATTGCCGTGGATCGTCACGCCGCCGGATTCGGTGCATAACCGGCTGCTGGCCAACGTGACGGAGCCGCTGGGTCTGGTGCCCCATGGCGTTGCCCAGGTCGATCAGGAAGCCTGCATGCTCGATCTGGTTCGGGCTGGCGTGGGGCTGAGCCTGGCCCGGGATGCCCTGGCCATGGCCGAGCGTCAGGAGCGTGGGCTGGTGGTGGTTAGCGGAGTCCGCCTGCCGTGTGCATTGAGTTTCATCTGGCGTCGAGACCGGGAAGCCGAACCGGTGATCGCCGAAGCGCTGGAGGCGCTCGCCGGGGTCTGGTTGTTTGATGCCCCGGCTCCGGGAGGCTCAGCCCAGCGTCGCGTCGAGGAACATCATGACCACGAAGCCGGCCAGCAGTGAGAAGGTGGCCAGGGTTTTGTAAGAGTTCCGGTGGGTTTCGGGGATGATCTCGTTGCTGATGATAAACAGCATGGCGCCCGCGGCGAACCCGAGCGTCCACGGCATGATGGGCTCGGCGAGCCACACCAGAGTGGCCCCGAACAGCCCGCCAACGGGTTCGGCCAGGCCAGTCAGCAGTGCAATCCCGAATGCCTTGATCCGTGAATAGTTGATTGCCAGTAACGAGAAGGCAACGGCGAGGCCTTCGGGTATGTTCTGGATACCGATGCCCGTGGCCAGCACATAGCCATTGCGCACATCGCCGCCGGCGAAACCGACGCCGACCGCCATGCCCTCGGGAAAGTTATGCAGGGTAATGGCAATAATGAACAGCCAGATCCGCCGGATGTGCGCGGGGTTGGGCCCTTCCAGGCCCAGATTGAAGTGTTCGTGGGGCAGCTTCTGATGGATATAGAACAACGCCCCGGCGCCGGACAGGACGCCAAGGATCACGAACAGGGCCGCGCCCCAGGTTGTTCCGATCAGATCCTCGCCATACTCCAGTCCCGGAAGCAGTAACGAGAAGAACGAGGCGGCCAGCATCACGCCGGCCGCTCCGGCCAGCATGCTGTCCTGAAGCCGGTCGGTCAGGGTCCGGAGAAAGAACACGGCCAGCGCGCCGAGGCCGCTGGCCAGGCCGGCCAGAAGGCTCGCCAGCGTGCCCAGCCAGACAATGCTGATGTCCGTGCTCATTCATTCTCCCGGGTCTGATGGCCGATTCAGGCGGCTTGTTTACGGCGCCATTCCAGCTCGTTCTGGAGGGTAGCCTTGGGCTGCAGCATGGCGAAGTCCAGATCGTCGATCTCTTTGCCATCTTTGAGCCTCTGGACAAAGTCGGGATTGGCCAGGGCTTTTTTGCCGACGGCCAGGAGTGCCTCCGGATACTGCGCGGCAAGGTCCGGGTGGCTGTTTTCATCAATGCCGCCATTGATGATCAGCGCCACGCCCGCCACATCACGGACGACATCGGCAAGGGATTTCTCACCCTCAATGAAGGCGGCCCGGCGTACGTCTCCGTCCGTGGTGTGGATGAAATCCGCACCAGCGTCCCGCACCGCCTCGACAATCTGGCGGAAGCCGGATTCGCCCTCCGGAAGCTGGTAGTCCGGATCGGTCACGGTACCCTGGGACAGTCGAATGCCGAGTGTGAACTCGTTGCCCACGGCATCCCGCACGGCTTTGATGGTCTCGACCACGATCCGCAGGCGATTCTCGAGCGAGCCGCCGTACTCGTCTTCACGGTGGTTGAAGTGGGTGCTCAGGAACTGATTCAGCAGGTACCCGTTGGCACCGTGGAGCTCAATGCCGTCGAACCCGGCGGCCTTGGCGTTCTCAGCCGATTGGACAAAGCCACGAATCGCCGCCTTGATGTCGGCCTGGGTCATGACGGCGGGCGTCTGCCATGCGGTCTGATCACCGTAAAAGCTGAGCGGTTCACCTTTGGGCAAGACCGCGCTCGGCGCCTTGGGCTGATCGGTGTAGTGGCTGGCCTGGAACTGAGCGCCGGCGTGCATGAGCTGAACGAAAATCTTGCTGCCCGCGGCGTGGACACGGTCGACGATGGCTTTCCAGCCGTCCCGCTGCGCGTCGTTGATGATACCGGGCTGGTTCGCGTAGCCCTGACTGGCGTCATCGTCGGTGTAGGTGCCCTCGGTGATCAGCAGGCCAAAGCCGCCTCTGGCGTAGGCCTCGTAATGGTCGGCCATCAGCTCATTCGGGGTGCCGTCCGGTTCGGCGCTGGTCCGCGTCATGGGTGCCAGTGCGAATCGATTGGCCAGTGTCAGGTCGGTAAAGCGAGTGCTCTGCATGACGTCGCTCATGTCGTTCCTCCCATTCTTGATTGAATGTTCAAGTACGCATGGTCGGTGCTGGCAGTTCAGGTTGAAAGTGGATTCTTCCGATGAATCCGGTCAGAAATTTTGAACCGGTCTGAGATCACCTTTCGGTTAGCGGTCGGTGTGGCCCAGTGAACGGTCCGGATCGATTTCATCCCGGACCAGTTGCTTGAGTTTGGTGATTTCCGGAAACCCCTGCTGCTCCTTGCGGGACCAGATGCGGCGGCCATTGACCCAAACCTCGAAAATACCACCGGTACCCGGGTGCAGGGTGAGTTCGTTCAATTCGCCTTCAAAGGTGGTGAGCAGTTCCTGCGCCATCCAGGCTGAACGCAGGAGCCAGCGACAGCCTGTGCAATAGTGAATGTCGACGCGGTTGGTCATGGTGTCAGGCCTCCGTTGCGAAAGTGGTGTGGTTCAGGTGCTGCCGTATCCGCAGGAACAATGGGTCCTGGAACTGCTCCGCCAGCGGGTACAGGTGACCTGCACCCGGCAGCAGGGTCAGTTCGGCGTGGGGCAGATTGTCAGCGAGGTGGCGCGCGTAGTCCACCGGTATGAAAGGATCCTGTTCGCCCTGGTAAACCAGGATCGGGGTGGTAATGTCGGCGAGCCGGAAGCCCCAGTCCTCCAGCTCGGTCATCAGATCGGTGGCAATTGCCCGGCCTCCACTGGCAAGGCACATCAGCTGGTCGCGCCGAAAGGACTCGCCCTTGAGAAAGAAACGAAGCAGATTCCGGTCCTCTTCGCTGACCAGTTGTTCGGCTTCGCGCAGGTACAGGCCAGGATGCCGCTGCGACAGCCAGACGACCAGTCTGACCACCAGCCGGGTTAGCCCGGGGCTGTGCCGGGCCAGCCTGGGACCGGGCCAGCGGGTCGCTTCGATCAGGTTCTGCGCACCCGGGTATTCGGAAAAATGGGTGTAGCCGGACAGACAGACGCCGAGATCGACCCGGTGGCCGAGTCCATAGCAGCAGGCCAGGGTGCGCGAACCGCCGCTGGACCAGCCCA
Source organism: Marinobacter arenosus (assembly GCF_019264345.1). Taxonomy (NCBI): domain Bacteria; kingdom Pseudomonadati; phylum Pseudomonadota; class Gammaproteobacteria; order Pseudomonadales; family Marinobacteraceae; genus Marinobacter; species Marinobacter arenosus. Next base: position 1,337,536 of record NZ_JAHVAO010000001.1, on the reverse strand, counting down.
GATGGCTGAAGCGGTCCAGGGCAAGGTGGTCAGCCAGCTGGCGGATGTCGTCCGGATAATGGAGTAGCGTTCGCCCGGGTTGGTAGTCCGACGCACCAATGCCCGGCCGGTCCGGTGTGAGTAACCTGAAGCCGTGACGCCGCGCCCGTTCGTGCAGGAACCGACCCTCCAGTCGACAACCGGGCATGCCGTGGCCGAAGATCAGCGGATAGCCGGCCGGATCGCCCAGGTCGGTATAGGCCAGACGTCGCCCGTCTGACAAAGACAGGCATTGGTCCCCTTTGACCGGGGTGGGGCGCTGTAACGGGGGGCTTGCCTCCAAAGGCTGGTTTCCTGTCCCGGTAAGATTCAATCCGTCTCGTAGGTCGGGTATGTCGATCGCGACAGCGTGGGCTCACAGCCAATCACGCCCCGTGCCTGTTTATGGGCGTGAAGGTACCAGCGTTGGCCGGCTTTGGTAAACGTCCGTTCGGTCACCGTGTAGTCGACCGTTTCCATGGTCTGTGGAATTGGAGAGCCGTCAGCGTGTCGATACACGCAGCTGGTTGCCAGGGTCAGGGGGGTGGCGACCGGTAATTCTATGAAACCGTCTTCCCGGACTTGCGGCGGATTTCCCTCCACTCCGGTGATTTTCAGGCACGGCCCGTAATGGTTCTTGTCGAGATCCTCCAGGAATTCGCTCAGACAGTGCTGGGCACTCAGGAACACGACGTTGCGGGCGGCACCCTCCTGCTTATCGGGAAGCGACTCGCACCCGGCGAGGGCGAGGATCGATATCAGTGCGGCGAAGAGGCGTTTCATGGCTGCTCCTGGCTTCTGGTGCTTGCGGACGTCCTGTGCAAAACCGCCGTCGGCGTCATTCGCCCGGCATCCCCCGAGGGCGTTTCGCGAAGACGGTTTATAAGGCGGTTATCACGATTATAGATGTCATCGCGAAGCTGGAGACCGCCGTGCTCATCCACCCAGGCTGTCCAGTATTGAATGTACACGGGGATGGGCTGTGGTAACACTATGGTCCGGGTTTCGGAAGACTCTGCGGCGTCTAGAATCCGGTCCAGGCTCCACTCTGGATGCCCGGACAGCAGTTGCTCCGCCAGTGGAAAAGGGTCTTCCACACGAATGCAGCCGGCGCTGAAAGAACGGCCAAGGCGACCGAACAGGGATTGCGACGGTGTGTCGTGCAGGTAGATGTCGTACGGGTTGGGAAACATGAACTTGATCCGGCCCAGTGCGTTGTTCGGCCCCGGCGCCTGTACCAGCTGGTAGGGAAAGTAATCGCCGGATAACGAGGCCCAGTCAACCGTGGCGGGATCCACCCGCTGGCGGTCGGTGCCCCAGCCCTGGTACACCTGTATGTTCAGGCGCTCAAGGTAGTCGGGGTCGCGGAGGATCCGGGGAAGATGATCCTCAATCATCAAGGTCCGGGGTACCGTCCAGGCGGGGTTCAGGACCAGGTACCGGATTCGATCACTGAAGACCGGCGTTTGTCGGTAGGGCTGGCCGACGATGACCCGTCGGTGCAGCCGGAGGCGACCATTGTCGATCAGATTGAGTTCGTAGCCGGCGATGTTGACCAGGACAAACCGGTCACCAAGCGATTCCGGAAGCCAGCGCCAACGTTCCAGCGACGCATCAATCCGCCGTATCCGTTCAACGGGCAACAGGTTGAGGGCGGCCAACGTCTGTCGGCCGATGAGGCCGTCCGGTTCGAGTCCGTGGCGGGCCTGGAACGCCGGCACAACCACTTCGAGTTCGCCACTGTAATGCCGGAGGTCCGACGCCAGTTGGTAGTCGGGCAGGTCGCCCAGGGCTGTTAACCGACGGCGTATTTCCGGCATCCGATCGTCCCGGTCGCCGGGACCAATGACCGGGCCGCCGGCAATGGGCAGCCAGGGCTGGCCAAGGAGCCTGGTCATTGTTTGGCGGGCCCGGACCAACCCCTGGTATCCGGAGTGGTTTGGGCGCAGTGATTGCAGTGTTCCGGCAATGTCGCCGCTGCTCAGCGCCGTTTTGAGTAGGGTGTCCAGCCGCCGTTGTCGACGATTGGCCGTCCATTCCGCTTGCAGGGTTTTCGGGTTGACCTTGCCATCAAGCAGGTGGGACCCAAGGAGCATGAAGGCATCGGAGAGGAGTAAGTCCATGTCGGCCTGCAACTCGCGGGAAAGCTCGGGCAGGGTACGATGTGCCAGGTCGTAGAGCACCTCCGAATGATAATCCTCGGGGTCCAGGCCATCCTGAACGGCCGTTTCAACGGCGCTGATCAGTTGCTGGCGATGGTCCGGGGATTGCCAGGCCCGCTCGTACCCGGTGGCCCGGTAGAAATCCAGCAGCGCCTGCCGCGCGAGCAGGGGAACGCCGAGCACCTCGACCGGGAAACCGGCACCGAGCGCCTCGACCCGTTCGGCAATGGCCTCGTCGGCATCCGCGGTTCCGGAGAAAACGGTTGTGGCGCCAAGGGCAATGACCAAAAGCATCCTGCTTGCGACAGTCCTTGATCCAGGCATTGCGTTTCTCCGGAACGTCCATGAAGTGCCTCAGCGGAAGACTGGGCACACACGTTTCGACGCTACCAGAGTCCCATTTGTTCCCCGGCAGGTCGCTGGAAAAGATCGTTCCGCAACGGCTCTTCCTCGTGCAGGTTCAGTCCCAGCTGCCGGGCCTTCCTGGTAAATCGCTGACGGATAAGGTCCGAATAGGGACCGGTGCCGGTCATCCGGCGCCCGAAGGTGGCGTCGTAGCTCTTGCCGCCCCGCAAATCGCGGATCCGGTTCATGACGTGCTCCGCGCGCTGCGGAAAATGCCTGTGTAGCCAGTCCTGGAAGAGTTCATCCAGCTCCAGGGGTAAGCGCAGCATGATCCAACTGGCTCGGGTGGCCCCGGCGGCGGCCGCTGCGGTCAGGATAGCCTCGATTTCCTGGTCATTCACGAACGGGATCACCGGCCCCAGAATGATGCCGGTTGGAATGCCCGCCCCGGCGAGCTGCTCGATCATTCTAAGCCGCGTTGCCGGAGCTGCGGTGCGCGGTTCCATGCGGCGTTTCAGGTCGTTGCTGAGGGTGGTCAGGCTGACGCGGACCGAGCACAGGCACTGGCGGGCAAGTTCCGACAACAGATCCAGATCCCTGAGAATCAGCGCCCCCTTGGTGATGATGGAGACCGGGTGGCGATATTCCAGCAACACCTCGAGCAATTCGCGGGTGATTCGGCGACTGCGCTCCAGGGGTTGGTAGGCATCCGTGTTGACGCCCAGGGCAATGGGCGATACGCGATAGCCGGGTTTGTCCAGTTCCTCCCGCAGTTTCCGGGCGGCATTGGGCTTGGCAATCAGGCGGGTTTCGAAATCCAGTCCCGGCGACATGTCCCAGTAGGCATGGGTCGGGCGGGCAAAACAGTAGATGCAAGCATGCTCGCAGCCACGGTAGGGGTTGATGGACTGATCGAAGGGCACGTCCGGTGACGTGTTGCGGCTGATGATCGACCGGACCGTTTCGTTGACAACCTCGGTGGCGAGGGAATCCGGGTTAAGGTCGTCTTCCGGCGCGTGATGCCAGCCATCGTCCACGTCGCGGTCGGTGACAATTGTCTGGAAGCGGTTGTGGGGATTGAGGCCGGTTGCGCGGGTTTTCATCGAGGACACCAATACTGTTTAAATGTACAGTATTTGGTATGCTACCCCTGCCGCCTGATGGATGCAAGGGTAGCCGCTGCACGGAGCAGGCCTAGAGCCGGAACCGTTGTGAGACCTCGGTCAGGGCGGCGGTCTGGGAGGATAGTCGGTCAATGTGCCGGTTGAGCTGGAGCCGGATGTCCGCGGTTTCCCGGGTGTGTCCGTGGATCTGCTCTACCTTCTGGGCAATTTCCTCCGTGGTGGTGGAAATGCCTTCCACCGACGACACCACCTGGTTCATATCGCCGGCCAGCTGGTTGATCGACCCGGTTATCTGGTCGATGGCCCGGGCAGCTTCCCCGGCGCTCTTTTCGCCCTCGCTCGCCGATTCCAGGCCCTGCTTCATCATCGTGGTAATGGCGGCGGTTTCCCGGTTCAGGGAGTCTACGATTCCGGCGATGCCGTTGGTGGCCGAAACGGTTTTCTCCGCCAGTGACCGGACCTCGTCGGCCACAACCGAGAAGCCACGGCCAGCCTCGCCGGCCCGTGCGGCTTCAATGGCCGCATTCAGGGCGAGCAGGTTGGTTTGCTCGGCGAGGCCGTTGATCACATCAACAATGGAATTGACCTTTTCCCCGGTCTTGCTGAGCTGGCCAATCTGGTCGTGGGATTCCTGGATCCGGGCGGCGAGGGCGCTCATGCTGTCGGCGCTGCGCTTGATCACCTGGGCACCGGATTGGGCGGCGCCGTTCGCACTCTGGGTGGCGGCATTGACCGACTGGGTGTACTGGGCGATGTCGATCGCGGTGTGGGAGATTTCCTGAACGGCGGTGGCGGTCTGCTCGGTTTCGTCTTCCACCTGTTCGCCGTTTCGGCCCATCTGCCCGATCAGGGCGTCGAGTTCAGCCTGCAGGCTGGCCAGTGACTTGTTACCTTCCAGCACCTGGCCGATCACCGTCGAGACATCGTCCAGCATCTTGTTGGTGGCTGCGCCGAGGCGGTTGAACTCATCCTTGGGATTCTTGCCCGGGTCCAGGCGCTGGCTGAGATCCCCGGCTGCCACCTGGCTCAACAGGGAAACCACTTCGTTCAGGCGTCTGACGAGTGTGCGTGAGGCACCGGTGAGCGTGAGGATCAGCACCACCAGAACGGCGACCGATGTGGCCACGATCAGCCAGGTGGAGGCAGTGCGGGCTTCCTCGGCCTGTTCGCTGGTGGCCGGGATCAAGCCGTTATCGAGGGCTTCGTTCTGTTGGTCGATCAGCGCCCTGAGTGCTGTCCCGCTGGCGGCCAGCCGGGTTTCAAGCTGGGCGAGGCCGCCGATGACGTTCTCCGCCTCGGCAAAGGCATCGGCCAGGCCCTGCACCGCCTGGCCGATGTCGATGTCCTGCCAGTCCATCTCCCGGACCACGCTCTGCATTCGGACGACGGCTTCCCGGGTCCGTTCGGCGTAGGCGGCGTCAAAGGTGTCCAGGTAGTCCCGGTAATTGGAGGCAATGACGTTGATGTCGTCATTGAAAATGGAAATGCTGATCTGGCGAAGGTCGTTATCGACGTATCCCGACAGGGTGGCTTTCAGCCCCTCGTCGCTGGTTAGGCCGAGTGTCTGGCTTGCCGCCAGCCATTCGTGCCGGAGTTCTGTATACTCCTGAACCTTGTCGCGCACCCGGGCGGCGGTCTTTTCCATGCCGGCACCGTCGGGCAAGTGCTGCGCGAACTCTGTCAGCTGGTCGGCCTGTCCGGTCAGTGCTTCGAGTTCGTCCTGAAACGCGGCCACACGGTCAGGCGTCAGGTCCTCACTGAGGCGCTCCAGGGCCAGCCAGTCATTGAGCAGGCCCAGCGAGGATGCGCCGTAGGCCCGCGCCTCACCGCGAGCCTCGTAGGCCTCGGACACTTTGCTCAGTCCGCTCAGTGAGGCCAGCATGGCGATGGCCAAGCCAACGAAGGTGGCCGCAATCAGCAATGAAAATTTCTGTTTCCAGGACAGGGACATCACGGTCCTCCGGTTTTTTTTGTTTGTCCGGCGCATCGGGTTAAGGATGTTATCGGCTCCCCGGGACAGAACTGGAGCATTCATTCAGAAAAAAGGGCGCTATGTCTGATCTCAGTCTTTTCCAGTACGTTCTGATCGCTCTGATCTTTATCTGGAGCGGATTTGTCCGCTCAGGCCTCGGCTTCGGCGGTGCGGTACTGTCGTTGCCTTTCCTGCTGCTGGTGCTGGACGAGCCGCTGGTATTCCTGCCGATCATCGCCGTGCATCTTCTGGTGTTCTCGTCACTGACCATCTGGTTGAACAACCGGAAGCGGTCAGCGCCCGGATCCGACGGATCCGGGGTGGCTGCTGCCGTCACCGAAGGTACCGTGGACTGGCAGTATTTGTGGCGCATCCTGGCCATCATGATCGTGCCCAAGCTGATTGGGGTTTTCGGCCTGATCACCATGCCCGGTGATGTTCTCAGTGCCATCATCTTCGTGATCGTGGCCCTGTACTCGGTGTCTTACATCGTCAACAAACCGTTCCGCAGTGGCAGCAAGACGGTGGACGCGCTGTTCCTGATGGTCGGTGGTTACATCAGCGGAACGTCCCTGATCGGGGCGCCACTGATCATTGCGGTAGCGGCACAGCACCTGCCGAAGGAAAAGCTGCGGGATACGCTTTTCGCGCTCTGGTTTATTCTGGTGCTGATCAAGATGGGGGCCTTCGTGTGGGCAGGCGTTGACCTTCAATTGATTCATCACGTGTGGTTGCTTCCCTGCGCTGCGGTGGGCCACGTTATCGGGCTCCGGGCACACGACCGTATACTGAGGGCTGAAACGCCGGTCTTTTTCCGGGTTCTGGGTACCGTGCTGCTGATTGTCAGCAGCATCGGCATGGTGAGCGTGCTCGGGTGATGGACGGGCGGTTTAGCTGGCCCGCCCGAACACCCGCTCCAGAAACCCGGCGGGTTTCACATCCGCAACCGGCAGGCTGTCCAGCTCATCCATGGCCTGGCGCCAGAACCGCTCCGGATCGTCAAGATCGGCCACCAGCGCCCGCTCGTCCGGGCTGTAGTGGTTGTGCTCGCCAGCCAGGCCCTTGGCTATCAAGGCCCCGGCGTACAGATAGATGGCTCCCCGAATGGTTCGCAGCAGCTTGCAGTACTGGTCCCGGCTGAGATTGATCGCCAGTTCCGCGCTCAGGTTGATCTGCTTTTGGAGAACCACCATGTCTTCCGGGCTGAGCAATACCCGATTGCCGTCGCCTTTTTTGCTGTTCACGCAGATCTTCTCCAGGGCCTTGGCGCCCTCAAGCAGATCCAGGTCACCGTATTCCTGCTTTTGCTGGTCGTTAACCGGCGCAGGAATCCAGCCATATTGAGGCGACCGCGCCACGATATGGCCGTGCAGGCCGTGTCGAAACGGCGGTGCCATTTCCTTGTCCTGATAGCCATCAAACTCCGCGCGCAGCCAGGCCGCCATCTTTTTGTGGCGCAGCATCATCGCAAGTGTTATCGCGGACGGAATGATGTGTTCGAGCAGCTCGGACGAATCCTGGGTCCGCTCTTCGAGGTGATTGACGGATGCAGACATTGATTTCTCCTCGACAGCGGAACTTCTGCAGCGGGTTCCGACTGCCCCGATTGTTGTTGTTTTGAGGCACCGAACGGTTGTGTTTCGGTTGGCCGTGACTAGAAAATAGTCAGACGTGCCGAGAGGCGCCGTTGTAAAAAGGTTACCGCTTTGTAACGACCGGTAAGTGAGCCGGTCGGGGAGGAGGGATCATGAACGAGCAGAGGGATTTTGCGTCGCGTCGGGCCTGGATGGTGGAGAACCAGATCATCGGGCGGGGGATTTCTTCACCGCTGGTTATCGAGGCGATGAGGCGGGTTCCCCGGGAAAAATTTGTCACCCGAACCCTGATTGACAGTGCCTACGACGACGGGCCATTACCCATCGGATCCGGGCAGACGATTTCCCAGCCCTATATTGTCGCATTGATGGCGGATGCGCTCGATCTGAAGGGTGGGGACGTGGTTCTGGATATCGGTACTGGTTCGGGGTACGCAGCGGCAGTGCTCGCCTCGATTGCCGACAGGGTGTTCAGCATCGAGCGCATTCCGGAGTTGGCGGACCACGCTGCGGAAACCCTGTCGGCCGAGGGGTATGACAACGTGGTGGTGCGCTGCGGCGACGGCACCCTGGGGTGGCCGGAGCAGGCGCCCTTCGATGGTATCTGCGTGGCGGCGGGTGCTCCCGTGGTGCCGGAGACCCTCAAACAGCAACTGAGTATCGGTGGCCACCTGGTGATCCCGGTGGGATCGGTGCACACCGTGCAGTCACTGCAGCGGGTTACCCGGATATCGGACACCGAATTCCGCAGTGAAAACCTGGGGGATGTCAGGTTTGTGCCGCTGCTGGGAGAGCAGGGGTGGTCGTGAACCACCCGCCCTCCCGAGCCGGGGGGTCACCCGGCGGCGTTGGTACTTTCGAAGATCTTGTCGGCCGAGGCGGCAACGAATCCGCTGTATAACGTACCGTCCGGTTTCGGGTAGCGCAGAGCAAACTCGTAGAAGCAGCTGGGGATGGTCTCCTCCCGGTCCGAGAAGCGAACAGGCATGCGGTCCGCCATGGTGGAGGACTGCTCCAGAAGGTCATCCGGGGAGCCTTTGACCTCACCGCCGGAGGCGTTGACGGTGTATCCGTGATCCTTCAGCAACTGGTTGATTTCCGGCACGGTATGGAACTGGGTAAGGTGATTGATGCTGACCGTGAAATGGTTGGCCCGATAGCCCCAGGCCGCCATCCAGGCCGCGTATTCGCTTTCCTCCAGCAGGGCCCGGTAGGTCTGGTAATCGACCTCCCAGTGTCGGCCGGAGTAGAGGAAATTATCCGCGGTCACGCTTTCGGGCGACACCTGGGCGACCAGGTCCTTGACCGTCGCCTGCAGCGCCGGGGAGCACTGCTCGACCAGCAGCTCGGAAATGAATACCTTGGGCGCGTTCGGATCCGGGTGCTCATAATGCCGGGCATAGAGTTTTTTTGCGTCAAAGTGGTACTCGCCACCCTGGCGGTAACCCAGGCTCAGGAAATGCTCTGCGAGCGCGTCGAGGCCGACCGGCGGCAGGTTGAACGTCCGCAGGGCGATGTGATCGTTCACGATGGCCTGACCTTCCTCGGCGCCCAGGATGCGATGAATCTCCTCAGCCGACGGCGTGACCTCCCGGTAGCTTTGCCAGAGTTGTTGGAACAGGGAATCGCGGTCAGTGTGCATAATGGATCTCCGGACGAGTGGGGTTAAGGTCTGCCGTTGCATTGTGCCGCGAACGGGTCAGGGGCAGGGCCTGGCAGGTTCCGCCCTGCTCAAGGGCCAGTCCGCGCGCCTGTTCCGGGCTCAGGCAAAGTGTATGGGTGCCGTGCATGCTGGCGTCGGTCACGACCGTGGCCCGGAAGCCTGCCGTTCCAGTATTGGTGATCAGCAGCGGTGTGGCAATTGGTTCACGGGACCGTTTCTGGAACTGGCTGGCCGGACCTGTGTCCACCTGAACCTGCCAGTCCCGGGCCTCCCGCACGCTGCGGATCTCGGACAGCAGGCATTCCACCGTGGGGCCCGCGTCGAACAGATCCACCAACCCCTTATGGCGAAAGCCTTCGGCCTCCAGCATGTGCAGGGCCGGGCGAGTGTGCTCGTGCACCTGGCTGATCACGGCCCGTGCCTCGGGACTCATCAGGCAGGTATACAGCGGATGCGCGGGCATGAGCTCTTCAATGAAGTCGGTATAGCCGGAGCCAACGAGGCTGGTGGCCGAGGCGAATTCCATGTCGACAAAGTGGGCTTTCAGCCAGTTCCAGAAAGGGGACTGGCCCGAAGCGTCTGATACACCGCGCATTTCGGCAATCACTGTGTCGGAGAAACGCTCGGGGTGCAGCGCCATGAACAGGAAGCGAACCCTCGACAGCAGTTTGCCGGCGTTGGCGCGTCGGAACTCCGGTCGCAGGTAGAGTGAACAGATTTCGGAACATCCGGAATAGTGGTTGCACCGGGTCAGGGTTTCCACGCTCCGCCGAAGACCCAGATCGCGGGAATGGTGGGTCACGGTATTGCGATGGAAATGGTAGAGCGGTTTGGTGTGACCGGCCGAGGCTTCAATGCCGGTGGTACCCAGTATGTCTCCGGTGTCCTCGTCTTCCAGTACGAACAGGTAGTGTTCGTCGCCGGGCTCTGAAACCGCCCGGCGGAAACTGGCCATGGAGTGCTCAATCTTGCGCGCAAGCGCGTCGCGGTCCGGCATCAGGGAGGTGAACCCCGGTCCGGACTCGATGGCGATCTGGTACAGCGTGTCCAGATCGGAAGGCGCAATGGGGCGAATGATCATGACCAACATCCTGAAATGGTTTGGGCACAGTATGAACAGTGAATCTGTCGGTTTGCAGATGCAAAGTGATCGAAATGAGTTAAGCTGATGACAAAATGAGTCGATGAGTTGTCAAAATGATTGGTAAACAGGATCAGAAGCTGCTGATGCTGCTGCGTCAGAACGCCCGCGCGAGCATCACAGACCTTGCCAGAACCCTGCATGTGTCCAGATCCACGGTGCAGAATCGCATTGCCCGGCTGGAAGCCAGCGGCGTCATTCGGGGCTATTCCGTGCTGCTGGGTGGCGAGTTTTCCGCCAACCAGGTGGAGGCCCATGTCTCGATTAAGGTGCTGCAAAAGCTCACGGCCAGAACCAACGCCGCGCTGGAGGAAATTACCCAGGTGTCGCAATTGTTCTCGGTGAGCGGTGAGTACGATCTGATCGCGATCGTCCAGGCTCAGTCCCTGGAGGAACTGAGCGCGGTGCTGGACGACATCGGCAATCTGGAGGGGGTGGAGCGCACCAACTCGGCGGTGGTGCTGGAAACCCGGTTCCGGCGTTGAGGTTACGCCGGTTTGATCCGGAACCCCTGTTTGGGAAAGTGCACGTGTAACGGCCCCGTTTCGGGGACGTTGCGGGCAAGGATCGCTTCGCGGGCGCCGGCATGGACGAGGGTGCCGGTGACCGGATCGCGACCATAGTCCGTCGGCGCCACGCTCACCTCGGTGCCCAGCATCTCGTTATCGCCACCAGACGGCAGCTCCCTGGGCTCGGCGTGCCGGGCGCGCGCAATCGCCTCGTCTGCGGACAGGTCCTGAGCGTTTCCGTGGCCGAAGGCTTTCATGCGGGCCATCCACGAGCCCACTTTCGGGAAATCCCGCAGCCAGGGCTTGCCAGCCAATTCGCAAACAAACCACAGCCCGTGGTAGGCCGAGAAATCGGCGATACAGGGGGTGGTGCCGAACAGGAAGTCGTGGTCCAGTCGGCGCTCGAGATCGGCAAGGTGGGCCATCACCTTGTCCTTCGCCTCGGCGCCGCGCACTGTTTTGACCCTGGATTTCTTGCCCATGCTGATCCGGTCCTTGAGGAACCGGAGGGCATGAAGCAGGGAGGTCTCGCGGATCAATTTGCGCAGCAGCCGGCCGTCACTGGCCGAAATCACGCAGGCCATGAAAATGTCCAGATCGACCGCCTCAACAAAGGCCTGAACGTCCTCGGGCTGTTGCTCCAGAATCAGTTCCGGCTTGTCCGCCAGGCGAGCAATTTCGGCGGCGATCGTTCGAGTGTCGCAAAAAATGTCGGCGCCCAATTGGGCAACCGGAACCTTGCGATAGCCGCCGGCCAGGATGTTCAGCTCCGGACGAGGGGGCATTTCACGCACGATGACGGATGACCAGGAGAGGTTGGCGTATCCCAGCATCGCCCGGATTTTTTCGGAAAAAGGCGACATGGGGTAATGGAACAGCACAAGATCTGACATGAAAGACGCATCCATTCTCGGAAAAGCGCAGTGTACAGCAGGATGCGACCAGTACCAGGCCAGTGTTCAGTCTGTCGGGGCCAGTCCCGGAGGTTCAGGTACCGAGCAGGCCCGCATAAGCGCAGTAAAGGAAGGCACCGGAGCCCATCAGGATGACGCCCCACGCGGGGAAAATCAGGAATGAGCGGGACGATGTCTTCATGGTCACCTCCTACCAGTGGCGAGAACCGTTACGCTTCAGGTGTCACTCTAGACCAGGTTCGGGGCTTGTCACGGAGAAAAGTGTGAACTATTGCTCATTTGTGGTGGCTTTGGCGATTCGTGCGGAAGCTTGTGGCTATTGAGCGGCTGGAAAATACCGCTACTATGAGGGGCACCGGATTCTACAAAACCACCGTCCGATAACAACAACAAGGAGCCGTGAATGGCTGTCGATCCGCAAAAGCAGACCTCCCTGCATTGCCTCTATTACTGGGCGAAACAAACGCCTGACAAAGTCTATCTCACCCAACCCTTCAGTGACGGCCGGGTGGAGGACATCACCTGGAAAGACGCCGCCGACCAGGTGTCCCGAATTGCAGCGTACCTGAACAGCCTGGACCTTCCGGACCGGAGCAACATTGCCATACTGGGCAAGAATAGCGCGCACTGGATTCTGGCAGATCTTGCCATCTGGGCCGCCGGTCATGCATCGGTGCCTCTGTATCCGACCCTGAACGGAGACACCGCTGCCTATGTGCTTGAGCACAGTGAGGCCAAGCTGATGTTCCTTGGCAAGCTGGATGGCACCGCCGATGGCTGGAATGACATCAAGGGCCATATCCCCGAGGATCTTCCGATTATCTCGCTGCCCATGTCGCCGAGGGACGATACGCCGAAATGGGTTGATCTGGTGGCGCAGAACGAGCCGGCGGAACTCAAGTTGCCGGATCCGGATTCACTGGCGACCCTGGTCTACACCTCCGGCAGTACCGGACGGCCCAAGGGCGTTATGCACAGTTTCCGGACCATGATTTCAGTGGCCGACGGTCTCCAGCAGCTGTTCCCCGTTTCTGGCGAGGAGCGCATGCTGTCGTACCTGCCCCTGGCCCATGTGGCGGAACGCGCGGCGGTGGAAACCCAGTCGTTGTATTACGGTTTCCATCTGTATTTTGCCAATTCCCTCGATACCTTCCAGGAGGATCTTCAGCGAGCGCGGCCGACGCTGTTCTTCTCGGTGCCCCGCCTCTGGATGAAGTTCTACCTGGGGGTGAACGCCAAGCTGCCGCCGAAGAAACAGAAGCTGTTGTTCAACATCCCGGTGGTCCGCTCGCTGGTGAAAAAGAAGGTGCTGAAGCAGTTGGGGCTGGATCATTGTCGCGCCGCGCTGACCGGTGCCGCGCCGCTGTCTGCGGACATCATTGCCTGGTACCGGAACCTGGGTCTGGAATTGCTGGAAGTGTATGGCATGTCGGAAAACTTTGGCTATTCCCATGCCAACCGGCCGGGCCAGGCCAAGGTGGGCACCGTGGGTAATGCCAATCCGGGCGTGGAGCATCGCATCGCTGAAGGGGGAGAAGTCCAGGTCAAGAGCCCCGGTCAGATGCTCGGGTACTACAAGAACGAGGAAAAAACCCGGGAGGACGTCACCGACGATGGCTTCCTGAAGACCGGCGATATGGGCGAGATCGACAGTGATGGTTGCCTGCGTATCACCGGGCGGGTCAAGGATCTGTTCAAGACCGCGAAAGGCAAGTACGTGGTTCCGGTGCCGATCGAGAGCCGGTTTAATCACCCGAAGGCTGAAGTGGTGTGTGTGGCCGGTGCGAATCAGCCGCAACCCTGCCTGATGGTTCTGTTGTCAGAGGAAGCCCGGGGTGAGCTGCTGTCGGGCGGGGATCGCGGGGAACTGGAGCAGGAACTCGCCCGGGAACTGGACGCCGTGAACGCTCAATGCGAGGCCCATGAGAAGCTGGCCTTTGTCGTGGTCGTCAAGGAACCCTGGACCATGGAGAACGGCATGCTGACCCCGACCATGAAAATCAAGCGCAACGTGATCGAAGACTTCTACAATCGAAAAATGGACGAGTGGTTCGGTCAGAAGAAGAAGGTGGTCTGGGAATTCTGAGTCCTGGACGTAAAACGCCGGTGACCCTTTCGGTGTCACCGGCGCTCTCAAATCCTTATGTGCGGTTTTCAGCTTCGCGCGTCCCGCGCCTGCTCAGATCGGGTTTTAGTGACCGCCCTGCATCTGAGTCATATCCGGTGAAACTGCTCCTGCTTTCCTGTTCCAGGAACGAATCTTACGGCTGATAAACTGAACCGCCTGCTTGGAAGCAGCGCGGGTATACTGGCGCCTGACCTCAGCACTATTGTGGAGGATCGTGGACGGCAGCGGGTGAACAGTTGCGATATGGTTCTGAGTCATAGCGCCTTCCTCCTTACTTACTTGGGTGAATTAGTTAGCGATCTACCTTTAATTTACGAGAGAGTGTAAGGGTTCTTTTTTGCAGTAGTAATACGGTAAAATCCTTACTCACGTTGCAAATATGCAGTTATTATGGATTGGGATTATCTTCGATATATACGTGCCCTGGCAATAGGCGGAACGCTTGCCAGGGCCGGTGAAATGCTGGGTGTGCACCAAACCACTGTTTTGCGTCGACTTGATCAGATGGAAGAGTCGATGGGGGTGCAGTTCTTTGAACGGAACCGGGATGGATTACAGCTTACGCCGGTCGGTGAAACCGCGTTTCGGGAAGCCGAAAGGCTGGCAGTGGCCATGGAGAATCTGGAGCGAAAGCTGGTTGGTCAGGATGCCTCCCCGGTTGGCAAGGTTCGGCTGGCGGCGGAAGACGCCACCATGAACGCGCTGCTCAGCCCGATTCTGGCGGAGCTGGTCCGCGAGTTCCCCGACATCGAGCTGGAAGTGCTGACCGACAACGACGTGGCCAACCTGAGCCACCGGGAAGCCGACCTGACCCTGCGATGCGAAAACAAGCCCCAGGCGACCCTGGATGGTGAGCGGATTGCGGCCGTTGATTCTGCGGTTTACGGCTCAGCGCGATACTGCCGTCGGCACCGGGATATGGACATCGAGAATCATCCGGAAGACTGTGTCTGGATTATTCCCGATGAAACCTTCAGCCATCTGGCGACCGGACGCTGGTACCGCAAACACCTCAAGAACGCCCAGTCACTGATTCGATGCAACAGCCTCCAATCCATGCACGCGCTGGCCTGTGCCGGTGCTGGCTTGGCCGTGTTGCCCTGTTACCTCGGGGAGAACTCCCGGGAGCTTCGTCGGCTGTCGGAACCATTGGAAGGCGAGAGCGTCGACCTGTGGCTACACGTGAGCCAGGACACCCAGCAGATGGCCAGGGTGCGGATCGTCATGGAATATCTGGTGGATCGACTCAAGGCACTGGAAACGGCCATCGAGATCAACACGTCGCCGTAGCGGCGGTTATCCACAAAACGGCCAGAACTGATACCAGCGCCAGCACTGGAATTCCTGCTCGCAGGTCTGGAGTTGATTGTCGTAGCGGAAGGCACGGCTTTGCACTCGGGAGGCCAGCGACTGGATGGCCGGTTTGCTCTCGTAGGTCCTGCGGCTGTAGCCGCCTCGTCCCTCGTGGTAGGCCAGGTAGAGGCGGCGCGGGCTGTAGAATGAAACGCCCAGCTGCTGGTGGGTCAAACGGTTATACCACCCGACAAAATCCAGCGCGTGTTCCATGTCAGTGCGAACGGTGAACCAGCCGTCGCCGTTCGCTTCCAGGTATTCCTGCCAGGCTGGATCCAGGGCCTGGGCATAGCCGTAGGCCGACGTGGGCCGTGTCCACGGAATCAATCCCCACAACAGTGTCCTGGGTGGCCTCGCATGGCTGCGAAACGACGATTCGTAGTATACGAAGGCCATCTGGGTGGCGATGGGGGTGCCCCACCGGGATTGTGACTCGCGGGCGTAGTCGTACCACACCGGGTGCTCCCGGAAGATCTCGCAGAGGTTATCGGGGTTGGCCGGCGGATCGGGCGCCAGCAGGCTGAACCGAAGAGTGGCCCAGGTTCCCATCAGAAGACCAAGTACGGGCAACCCATACCATTTGGCGCGGGAACGCCAGACATTACGCCGGGGTTGTCGGCGCCGTTTGCGCCGGCGCCAGGGTTTTCCGAGTTTCCCTACCAAACTGTCATCTCCGGAGCCCAGGGATTGCTTGATGAATGAGCGGAACACGTGTCATAAACGGGGCAATCACACATTGGGATGATAGAGAAATGAAGCTTGGTACCCTAGTTAAACCTCTTTTAGTCGCCGGCCTGTTCGCGGCCGGCCCCGTGTTCGCGGCCCCGAGCCCCGAGCAGGTGCTGGCCGCGTCACCGGTTGACGACATCGTTGCCCAGTACCCGGCCATGATGAGCCAGGGCATTCGCGATGGCCTGAAGCGTGGCGGCCAAGTGCCACCGATGGTGGCCGAGACCATCGGACATGTGGTCAGCAGCAGTTTTCGCGCGGCCGACATTGAGCAGCAGATCGTGAAGGACCTGGAAGCGAACCTCACGGACCAGCAGCTGGAGGCGGTGCGTGACTGGTATGAGACGCCGGTAGCCCGGAAGATCTCGGCGGCAGAGATTGCCGCCTCCAATCCCGCGGCCTGGAACGACATTCGGGCCAAAGCGCCTGAGCTGAACAAGCAATACCAGGGCACGGACCGGGCCCGTATGTTTGACCGTTTTGATCGCGCGGCCCGGGCCACCGAAAGTGCCGTGGATACCACCATCGCCGTGCAACTGGGTTTGGCCACGGCCATGGCGGCGTTCAGCAGTGACTCCATGCATTACGATCAGTTGAAGCAACAGATCGAGAGCCAGCGCAGCACCATTCGGGGTGTCGTGGGGCAGCAGGTGTACGACAGTTACCTGTACACCTATCAAAAGATCGGCGCCCAGGAAATGGGGATGTACATGGATTTTCTGGAAAGCGGCCCGGGCGCGGCTTTTTCACGGGTGGTGACCAACAGCATCCAGCGGGCCATTACCGAACCGATCGAGTCGGTTGGGAAGCAGATGGCGACGTTTCTCGCTCCGGAACCAGCAAACGGTCAGTGAAGCGTCCAAGCTCGGAATACACCTTGTCGCGCCGGCGGGCGTAACGGTGTGAGAAATGAAAGGCGACCAGTTGTCGGACCCCGGCCGCATTGGCGATGCGGGCGGTGGCCTCCGTCGTCAGATGCCCGGTGCGTCGGGCCTGGTCTGCGTCTTCCAGCATGAAGGAGGATTCGCAGAACAGCGTATGGGCGCCCCGTGCCAGGACGGTCATCTTCTCGATGTTTTCCCGTGTGTCCGCGAAATCGGTGGCGTAGACCACGGGCTCTCCGGGGGCCTGGATCAGCAGCCTGGCCGCGAGGTCTTCGGCCCGGTAGCTGTAGCCATTGCCAGGTGAGATCAGCGTGTCCGGATTGCTCCGCAGTACCGCCATCTTGAGATCGTGCAGCCAGGGGCCGGGCTCGGCCTTGAGCGACTCCACACCGTTCTTTCGTACATTGAGTTTGCCGAACGGCTCCCAGGAGAAGGCCATGACCGGCGTTCCGTGATCCAGCATGGCCGCCCGTACCCGGAATTCCGGTTCCTGGTAAATCACATTCTCAGGCGTCGCCTGATCTTCCAGGGGTTCCGGCGGCCCTTCACCCGCATTCAGTTTCCAACGTTTGAGGTGGTCGCCGTGCCACTCATGAACCACAAACCGGGGCCCGCGATCCTCCACCCGGTCCCAGAGCACGCCCTGGATCATACCGGTAATGTGCCCCAGTAATCCCGGCGGCCCAAACAGCCGGCAGGGTGGAAAGTGGCCAATTCGACTGCGCATGAACCACATGAACCCGCCGATGTGGTCGGCATGAGCATGACTGATGAAAACGTCGCTGACCTGATGGGCCGAGCGCAGGGCCATGCGCCCACTGTCTCCCATATCGAACAGAAGGCTGCGGGACTGGTGGAGCAGGCGAAGCTGGAGCAGCGGGTCGCCGCCGACGCCATTGACCAGGGACGCTACGGCGGCGCCCACTCGCACGGCGACCTGGGGATCGTGGGCGATGCTGGTGAGCGCACCCAGTTCCACGCTGACTTCAAAAGCGCCCGTTCCATCGTGATTGCGGGGCATATTGGGGACCTCCCATTCCGGTTACCGGTCAGTTGGGGTGGCCGAAAGTTGTACAACGGCGAATTTGGGTCCAATCTCATTAGTATATGCAACTGAGGAGTTGCTCCCATGGATTTCAATGCCTATCAGAAAGCGTTGTCGCTTCAATCGCGAGGCTCCGAATGTCCATTCCCGCCTGAGGAATACGATCAGAGACTGTCTCGCGTCCGTAATCGGATGGAAGCCGATGACATAGACGCGCTGCTGTTGACCGACTGTTCCGATATTTTCTACCTGACCGGCTACAGCACCTTCGAGGTGTCCGTGCATGTGGCCCTGGTCGTGACCGCCTCCTCCCTGTTACTGCAGGTGCCCTCCATCGAAATGGGCCCGGCCATGGTGACCACCCGCGTCCGGCAGGTTTCGGGGTATCGGTGGGAGGGCATCGGCGAAGTGCTTGGCCCGTTGATTGATGCCCTGAATGACTCGGCCGACACCGTTGGCATCGACGCCTGGCACGGATCCCTTCGCCAGGGGGTGCTGGAAGGCCTGAAAGAACGGTTGCCGGGTGTCCGCTTTGTCGACGCGGGTGGGCTGGTCAAGAAAGTCCGTCTGATAAAATCCGAGATGGAAATCGGCCTGTTGCGTCGCAGCGCGAGTATCACGGCAGAGGGGCTGAGGGCCGCGGTAGCTGTCGTTCGGCCTGGAATAACCGACAACGAGGTGGCTGCCGTTGGTGCCCGGGCGTTGCTGGAGGCGGGCAGTGAGTTCATGAGCATGCAACCCATCGTAACCGCCGGGGTGCGCAGCAGCGTGATTCATGCCAATCACAAGCGTTGCCGCATTGAGCCGGATGAACCGGTTTTCCTGGAGTTTGGTTCGGCCTGGCATCGCTACACGGCGCCCATGATGCAAACGGTGGTGGCGGGCCAACCGTCTGCCGACATGCGGCGGGTATTCGACGGCTGCCGTCGGATTGTGGATGCGCTGCTGGCAGCGGTGAGACCGGGTGTCACCTTTGATTCCGCCGCCCAGGCGGCGGAACGGGCGCTGGCGCCACTGGCGGGGATGGTCTTCTTTTCCGGGGTGTTCGGGTACACGGTCGGTGCCCAGTTCCCACCCTCGTGGGTGGAAGGTTCCGGGTTCATCGCCCGGGGAGGAAATACCGAGTTCAAGCCGGGCATGGTGTTTCATTTGCCGATCTGTCTACGCGTGCCCGGGCAGTGGGGGATTGGCTGCAGTGAGACGATTCTGGTGACTGAACGGGGCGCGGAGCCGATCACCGCCAACCCCTGGTCGCTCAATCCAGTCTGAGATCAAGCAGGTAGACGGTTCTTGGCGTAGGCAGCCGGACGGCGAAGAGGGTCAGCCGATGCACGCGGCTCATATCCATGGTGCGGTCGCTGGGCGCGTTCCGGACATCGTTCAGGGCCAGTGTCAGTGTGTGAGGGCCTGGAGCGAGCGTGAACGAGGTGTTGTAGCGATCGCTGTGGGCGTTGTCGCCATGTTCGTGCATCAGATCGTTGATCCGGAGCGTCAGTGGTAGGGGGGTTGGGTCCGGGTTGAACAGGCTGATCCTCAGGGTGTCGTACTGGCGCCAGTCAGCCGGCAGGTTGATCAGGGACGCGCCCGAGTATCGGTCGGTGTCCAGCTCAATCCTCAGGCTCTTGGCGTCATCCTGAACCGGATTGGGAGACGGTTCGAGGTCGCCGAGCCAGTAGGGCGAGGGATCCTCGTGATCGAAGTTGTACAGTTGCGGCAACTGGTTGCTCAGCTCGAACTGCCGGGCCGCGACGATACCGGTGGCGCCCAGCTCGACAATCACCAACAGGCTGGTGGCGGCGGCCACCCCGATCATCAAGGCGTTGTGCCGGAGCGGACGCCCGATCAGTGGCTGCCAGGCCAGAATCAGCCAGACCCCGGTAAGATTGCGCAGGACATCCCGCCAGTCTGCATCCCGTCCCAGTTGCGACTGGGCGGCTTCAATCAGTGCACCAGCCACCAGCATGATCACGGTCGCAGCCAGCCAGAGCCGCCAGCCTTCCAGCCACCGCCACGGGCGCAGAACCAGCGTCAGCAGGGCGAAGAACGCGATGTGGCCCAGGTTCCACACGGAGGTGTTCAGAGGCCCGGGCAGCCAGTCGGGGCCACCCATGAAAAACAGTGGTGCCATGACGAGAACGCCCGCGAAAGCCAGCGTTTGCAGACGCTGACTCTTGCGGGCGTGCTTTTGCGACGGGCCAAAACCCATTAGCTGCGGCTGGTCACTTCCAGCAGGTGGTAGCCGAACTGGGTCTTGATCGGACCGATCACGGTGTTCAGTTCGCTGTTGAATACAGCTTTGTCGAACTCGGGGACCATCTGGCCTGGGCCAAACGCACCCAGGTCGCCGCCATTGCGGCCGGACGGACAGGATGAGTGCTGCTTCGCGACTTCCGCGAAATCCTGGCCACCTTCGATGGCCTTCTTCAATTCTTCACACTTTGCTTCGCTCTCTACCAGGATGTGGCGTGCTGTTGCCTGTGCCATGGTCGGACTCCTCTTGGGTGTATGGATACATCAGAACGGGAATGCTGCCCGTACCCACCGCCTGAGGCAAGCGCTTTTTATCCGTGTTTCTCCGGTCTCACGGTCTGGGCTGCAAACCTGTACAATGCCGGCTTTCTTTCGCCGGCGCCAGTGCCTGGGTGCACTGTCGGCCCTCACGTTGATAGGTTTCTTTCTTGATTTCCACCGCCAATATCACCATGCAGTTCGGGGCCAAGCCCCTGTTTGAAAACGTGTCTGCCAAATTCGGCAATGGCAACCGGTACGGCCTGATCGGCGCCAACGGCTGCGGCAAATCCACGCTGATGAAAATTCTCGGTGGCGATCTCGAGCCGTCGTCCGGCCAGGTCATGCTGGAGCCGAACGTCCGTCTGGGTAAACTGCGCCAGGACCAGTTTGCCTACGAGGACTGCACGGTGATGGATACCGTGATCATGGGCCACGAAGAACTCTGGCAGGTGAAGAAGGAACGGGACTGGATCTATTCCCAGGCCGAGATGAGCGAGGAAGACGGCATGGCCGTGGCGGACCTGGAAGTACAGTTCGCCGAGATGGATGGCTACACCGCCGAATCCCGCGCCGGCGAGCTGTTGCTGGGCCTGGAAATTCCGCTTGAGGAGCACAATGGTCCGATGAGCGCCCTGGCTCCGGGTTGGAAGCTTCGGGTATTGCTCGCCCAGGCGCTGTTTTCCGATCCCGATGTGCTGCTGCTCGATGAGCCCACCAACCACCTGGATATCAACACCATCCGCTGGCTGGAAAACATTCTGGTGGCCCGGAACAGCACCATGATCATCATCTCCCACGACCGCCACTTCCTGAACAGCGTGTGCACCCACATGGCGGACCTGGATTACGGGGAGTTGAGGCTGTTCCCCGGCAACTACGACGAGTACATGACCGCCGCCACCCAGGCCCGCGAGCGCATGATGGCGGACAACGCCAAGAAAAAGGCCCAGATTGCCGAACTGCAGCAGTTCGTCAGCCGGTTCTCGGCCAACGCCTCCAAGGCCAAGCAGGCCACCTCCCGGGCCCGCCAGATCGACAAGATCCAGCTGGAAGAGGTGAAGCCGTCCAGCCGGGTCAGCCCGTTCATCCGGTTCGAGCAGGGCAAGAAGCTGCATCGCCAGGCGGTGACACTGAAGGACCTGACGAAGGGCTTCGACGGCGAGGCACTGTTCAACAAACTGAACCTGCAGGTCGAGGCCGGCGAGCGCGTGGCCATCATCGGGCCCAACGGCATCGGCAAAACCACGTTGCTCCAGTGCATGGCAGGCGCCTATGAGCCCGACGGCGGCGAAGTGAAGTGGACCGACAGCGCCGAGGTCGGCTACTTCGCCCAGGACCACACCGCCGATTTCGCCGACGATGAAACCCTGACCGACTGGATGGCCCAGTGGACGACGGGCGGCGAGCAGCTGGTGCGCGGCACCCTCGGGCGGATGCTGTTCTCGGGTGATGACATCGGTAAATCGGTACGGGTGATCTCAGGTGGTGAGCAGGGTCGTATGCTCTTTGGCAAGCTGATTCTGCAGAAGCCCAACGTGATGTTGATGGATGAGCCCACCAACCACCTGGACATGGAGTCCATCGAAGCGTTGAACCTGGCGCTGGAGAACTACCCCGGCACACTGATCTTTGTCAGCCATGATCGGGAGTTTGTTTCTTCGCTGGCGACGCGCATTATCGAATTGAGTGCGGATGGGGTGACGGATTTCAGTGGCTCTTATGATGATTACCTTCGGAGCCAGGGTTACCTTTAATTCTTGGTTTTGCGGGGGCTGGACAAGCGGGTCGGGCTGTCCAGAACCCGCTCAAGCACATCCATGTGGCGCTTGAGCTCCGCCATCCATGGCTCCGCACAGTTCTGGACAGCCCGACCCGCTTGTCCGACCAGACTGCCGAGTTTGCGGCCGGCTTCAACAGGAATCGAGTATGAACGAAGCAGCGGTAATTGAAGCATCCCGGAAATGGGTTGAAGACGTAGTCGTTGGCTACAACCTTTGTCCGTTCGCCAAGCGCGAGCTGGTCCGGAATCGTGTCCGGTTCGTGGTGTCTGAGGCAACGACTGAAGACGACCTCCTGCAGGCACTGCACTCGGAGCTGCAGCGTCTGGATGATGAGCCCGACGTTGAAACCACGGTGCTGATTCACCCCGGTGTTTTGCAGGATTTTGACGCCTACAATGAATTTCTGGATGCGGCCGATGGCTTGTTGGCCTATCTCGAGATGGAAGGCGTATACCAGGTTGCGAGCTTCCATCCGGATTATCAGTTCGAAGGCACAGGACCGGATTCGGCGGAGAATTACACCAATCGGTCGCCGTATCCCATGCTTCACCTGCTGCGCGAGGCCAGTCTGGAAGCGGCGATTGAAAGTTATCCGGACGTAGATGGGATTCCACAGAGAAACATCGAACTGATGGAAAACCTCGGTGCTGACAAAATGCGGGATATTCTCACGAAGTGTCTGAAGAACTCCGGGAACGCCGGGGAGTAAAACGGGGAGCAGGCGGAGCTCGCTTTTCAAAACTGTGCGAAGCCATGGATGGCGTAGCTCAAGCGTCACATGGACGTGCCGAAGGAGCGGGTTTTGAAAAGGGGGCACCGCCTGCGATAGCACAAAGCCAAAACAGGCCAGCCAAGAACCCAGACAAAGAGGCAAACCCTTGGGACTTCTTTTCGAACAAATCGACAGCCAACCCTCCGAAATCGGTGAGATAACCCTTCGGCGGCGGAAGATTCCGGCGATCGGCGACCGGGATATCTTCGAGGTCAAACTGGGCGAAGAATTCCTGATGTCCAGCATGTTCGTGGACGCCGAGGTCGCCCTGTCGGACCTTGGCCTGAAGGAAACCGAAGGCGATAACCTCAGTGTCGTCGTTGGCGGGCTGGGACTGGGCTATACGGCCGTTGCCGCGCTCAAGCATGAGCGGGTAGGTGAGTTGTTGATTGTCGAGTACCTGGAGCCGGTCATTCGCTGGCACCAGCAGGCGCTGGTGCCGCTTGGCGCCGATATCAACGCCGATGCCCGCAGTCGTTATGTCCACGGCAGCTTCTTCGACCTGGCTATCGCCGAGCCCGATACGGGCGGTTTCGATCCCGAGTCCCCGGGCAAAACCTTCGACGCCATCCTGCTGGACATTGATCACTCGCCCCGGGCACTGCTGCACGATTCCAACGCCAGTTTCTACACCGTGGACAACATCGGACGGATGGCCAGGCAACTCAAGCCGCGAGGCATTTTTGCCATGTGGTCAAACGAAGGCGAAGATGACGAGTTCATGACGGTATTGCGAGAGGTGTTTACCGATGTCGCCTGCCATGTTGTAACCTTCTTCAATCCGTTCCAGAACAGGGAATCGTTCAACACCGTGTATGTGGCCCGCAAGCCGGGCTGAATCGACCGGAGGTTGTATGCCTGTGATGCACCATCGAACACGGCCTTTCAGCTCCAGCCAGCGTCTGCCGGAGCCGGATGAGGCGCCCGTACTGCACGAACCGGAGCATGCCGGTTGGCTGCTGGCGGACTTTATCCGGAAGCACCCCAGACTTCTGATTTTGACTGGGGCCGGAGTAAGCACAGACTCGGGCATTCCGGATTACCGGGACGAAGATGGTGCCTGGAAGCGCAAGCAGCCGGTCCAGCATCAAGCCTTCATGGACAGTTTCGAGACCCGCCAGCGTTACTGGGGACGCAGTCTCATTGGCTGGCCCGTGATGCGAAACGCCACGCCGAATCCCTCGCACCATCATATTTCCGATCTGGAACTGCTCAACCACAGCAACCTGGTGGTTACCCAGAACGTGGACCGGTTGCACCAGAAAGCGGGCACCCGGGCCGTTACCGATTTGCACGGCCGGGCCGATGAGGTGATCTGCATGAGCTGTGGGTATCGCTGCCCCCGGGATGACGTGCATGACCGCTGCGCCCAGCTGAACCCCGGGTACGGTCATTATCGCGCAGGTACGGCGCCGGATGGCGATGCGGATCTGGAAGTGGATTTCAGCGATTTCCGGCCCGCAGACTGCCCCAGATGCGACGGTATTCTGAAGCCGGACGTGGTGTTCTTCGGGGACTATGTGCCAAAGGACCGGGTCTATTCGGCGATGGACGTTCTCAAGGCCAGCGATGCGCTGCTGGTGGTCGGCTCGTCACTGATGGTGTATTCGGGGTTCCGGTTCTGTCGGTATGCCAACGACTGGGGCAAGCCCATCGCCACGCTCAACCTGGGCCGGACCCGTGCCGAGCCGTTGGTGGATCTGAAACTGAACGCACGAATCGGGGAGACCCTGAAGGCCTCCCTGGATCATCTCTGAGCAACCGGGAGAAGGCTAGGCGGCTTTCTTGAAGCCGAGCTGCTTGCGCCACCGGTTGAGCAGGAACTCGGTGTCGTGGTCCCAGGGATGGAAGCTGGGACGAAAATAGTCCAGGTACTCTGGAATGATGGCCGTGAACAGGCCTCCCCGGCCCCACACGCGGTTCAGTCCCTTGGCCCAGGAACGCAGGTTCAGCAGCTGTTTGTCCTCCCGCATCAGTTCCACGATAAAGCCGTGGATGGCCACCATGATCAGCGTGGTGATCAGGGCCATCACGCCCATCCGGATGGCGTAATCCACCACGGTTTTGTCATAGAGCTGCTGGTAGGTGTCGAAAGCCACCGCTTTGTGTTCATTCTCCTCAACACAGTGCCAGGCCCACAGGGTGCGCATGGACGGATCGATCGCGTTGACCAGATCCTCGCGCTTGAGCAACTGGGCAGACAGAATGCCGGTGAAGTGCTCAAGGGCAACCGTGGCGGCCAGGTGCGCCCGTTTGTTGTTCAGCAGCGGAAGATCCTTGACCGACAGGAAACCCCGGGTCCAGCCCTCCAGCTTCTTGATGTCGAATCCCTGGCGAATGGCGCCCTCGTTGAAGTGGCCGTGCTCCTTGGCGTGCATGGCCTCCTGACCAATAAACGCGCCAATGTCCTTCTGCAGCTGGGGATCGTTGATCTTGTCCCGGACCGCCCGCACGCTGTTGACGAAGAAACGCTCACCGTCCGGAAACAGCGCCGAGAGGGCGTTGAACAGGTGGGTCATGAACGGATCGCTGTCGACCCAGTGCCTGGGCACTTCTTCAAAGCCGAAGTCCTGACGACGTACGGGAAAAGACGCGGTGACTGCTGACATGGACTACCTCATTGCATGATTGTTCGACACAATGAGATTACGGTAAAGAGGGGGACAGTGGCCGGTTATTACGGGCCATAAACCGGTCATCATCGGCGACGAGCCCTGTTCGTGAGGGCGGGGACGGCCGAAGCCGTCCCCGGACGAAGGTTATACGAGGTTGTAGATGAACACCGCCGCAACGGCAACGGGCGTGAAGTAGCGAATGGTCACGTACCACAGCTTGAACATCGGCCCGGACAGCGCGAGCTCTTTCTCGATGGCCTCGCGGGACATCACCCAGCCGGCGAACACGGCGACCAGGAGCCCACCCAGTGGCAACAGAATGTTGGCGGTGAAAAAGTCCAGCAGATCGAAGATGGTCTTGCCCTCGAACATGGCGATGCTGCCCAGCGGGGCGAAATCCGACCACAGGTTCAGGGACAGGATGGAGGCAATGCCCAGTGCCCAGCACACGAAGCCAGCGCCCAGGGTGCTGACGGTGCGGTTCATGCCCTTCTGTTCTTCCAGCCACTCCACGATCGGTTCC
This sequence comes from Marinobacter arenosus, assembly GCF_019264345.1. Lineage (NCBI taxonomy): Bacteria > Pseudomonadati > Pseudomonadota > Gammaproteobacteria > Pseudomonadales > Marinobacteraceae > Marinobacter > Marinobacter arenosus. Next base: position 1,311,752 of record NZ_JAHVAO010000001.1, on the reverse strand, counting down.
AGCAGGGAAATGCCGGACGTCCAGGCGGCAAATATCAGCAGTACGAAGAAGAGCGTGCCGAACAGGCTACCCATGGGCATCTGACCAAAGGCCAGCGGCAGGGTCTGGAAGATCAGGCCGGGGCCGGCGCCTGGCTCGAGGCCGTTGGCAAAGACGAGCGGGAAGATGGCCATGCCGGCCAGCAGGGCGACACCGGTATCAATGACGGAAACGGCAATGGAGGTCTTGGCAATGGAAATGTTCTTCGGCAGATAGGAGCCGTAGGCCATCATCACCGCCATGCCCAGGCTCAGGGTGAAGAACGCGTGGCCCAGTGCCACCAGCAGGCCGGAGGTAGTCAGCTTGGAAAAGTCCGGCTGGAACAGGAAGCTGGCCGCACGGCCGAACTCACCGGTGGTCATGGCATAACCGACCACGATCAGCAGCAGGATAAAGAGGCCGGGCATCAGGATGCTCACGGCGCGCTCAAGGCCTGAACGCACGCCCTTGGCGACCACCACCATGACCAGTGCCATGAACACCGTGTGCCAGGTCAGCAGGGTCATCGGATCGCTCAGCAGGCCGGAGAAGATCGCGCCAATCGCCTCTGCGGACTGGCCCACCAACTGACCACTGGCCGCGGTGCCCACATAGGACACTGCCCAGCCACCGATCACGGAATAGAAAGACAGGATCAGGAAGCCCGCGAGCACACCGACGGCGCCCACCATGCGCCAGGCCGGCTTCAACCGGTCGCGTTCGGCAATCAGTCGCAGGCTGTTGACCGGGCTGCGGCCACCACGACGGCCAATGAGGACTTCGGCCATCATGATCGGCAGGCCGACGGCGGCGATGCACAGAAGGTAGGTCAGGACAAACGCGCCGCCACCGTTTTCGCCGGTGATGTAGGGAAACTTCCAGATGTTACCCAGGCCTACGGCGGAGCCGGTCGCCGCGAGAATGAAGGCGAGACGCGAGGACCAGAGCCCGCGCTTGGCGTTGGAGCCTTCCAGTGCCTCCGAGTAGGTGGCACTACCTGATTGTGATACAGACATAACTGTCTCCTGCTTGGTACTTGTTTTTGTTGGGGGGAAGCAGAGGCCGCGCCAGGCGCGGCCTCAAAGACGTTGGGCCCGGGGGTTACCCGGCCCGGGCCATGCGTTCGGGGACCGGATTGCCCCGGCCCTCGTGTTTGCGGAAACGCTCCTCGGCCAGCTCATTGGCGATAGCTCCGGTCGGGCGACCGCTGCGCTCTGAGCGGGTGAAGATTTCCGTGAGGGTGTCGCCGATGGTGTCCACGTGGGCACGCACGGTGTCGGGTGACGCACCGGTACGCTCGTAGAACACATCGATGATGCCGCCCGCGTTGATGGCAAAATCCGGGGCGTACAGGATGCCGCGGTCTTTCAGGGCCTGATCGTGGTCTTCGCGTTCGAGCAGGTTGTTGGCCGCGCCGGCCACCACGGGGGCCTTCAGAAGCGGAATGCTGTCGTCGTTCAGCACAGCGCCCATGGCGCAGGGTGCAACCACGTCCACCGGCAGGAACAGAATGTCCTCCGCGGAAGCAGGTTTGGCTCCCAGTTCATCCACTGCCCGCTGCATGTTCTCAGCGTAGATGTCGTAGACCCAGAGTTGCGCCCCGGCTTCTTTCAGGTGCCTGGCCAGGCGGAAGCCGACGTTGCCGATGCCCTGGATGGCCACCTTCAGGCCGGTCAGGTCGTCCCGTCCCAGCTTGTGACGGACGGCGGCCTTGAGGCCAATAAAGGTGCCATACGCGGTGGCGGGTGACGGGTCGCCGTTGCTGGGCTGGCCGTCAAAGCCAATGCGCTCGGCAATGCCGGCAACGTGCTGGGTGTGGCGCCCCATGACCTTGAGGTCCGGAACGCTGGTGCCGGAATCCTCGGCGGCGATGTACTGGCCGCCCAGACCCTCCAGATGCTTGCCCATGGCTTCGAGCATGGCTTCGGTCTTATGCTTGCGCGGATCGCCGAGAATGACCGACTTGCCGCCGCCCAGATCCAGGTTGGCGAGCGCGGATTTGTAGGTCATGCCCCGGGACAGTCGCAGCACATCGCGCAGCGCTGCTTCATCGGTGGCGTAGGGAAACATCCGGCAGCCGCCCAGGGCTGGGCCGCGTGAGGTGTTGTGGATTGCCACAATGGCTTTCAGTCCGGTTTCCGGATCGCAGAAAAAGGACAGGTGCTCGTGGTTATCGAACTCGGGATGGCTGAATACGTTCATGGCGTTTCACCTTTCTTCCTTGGCTGTCGCTACCCTTGTGGGGCCTGCGGTAGCCGATGTTTTGTTGTTAGACCGCGTTAATTGCGATTGGTTGGTACGTCGGGCGCGCGATGCGTCCTTCCTGATTGGCTATCACCGTTTCCAGAAATCAGCAGGAGCAGTCAGCCGCAAACCGGGCTGGGACCTGCGTTGGCTGATCATGGCGGAGCGAAAATCGGGGCCGGGCTGGCCTCTGGAAACGGAAGACGTCGATGGCGTTGGGCGGGCACGATTGCGCGAGGCGCACTCCCGCCGGGGGGAGCGTTGTATCTGACATGTTGAAATCCTCTCCACCTGGCCGGATCTCGGCATGGGCGGCTGTCTTGTTGTTGTCGGCCGGGTTGTGGCCGGCTTGTCGATTTCAGGGGTCCGCGTTTCCGGATAGGAAGTACCCTTTTGGGGCCGGACTGGGAATAAACTAGTTACTTTTTACGTTAACGTCAATGCGCAAAACATGAACAATGGGGACGGGTTAACGCAAAATGCTGCAAGGCCATGTGCGGCGGGAAAATTTTTTATAGGAAATGGATATATTCCGGTTCTCGTTAGCGCGAATCGTTTTCAGCCCGCCCCCGGCGGTCCGTCCGGGGTGGGTTATACTCGGGGAGAAAGCTGTGGCGGCGCGCTCCGACGGAGCGAAGGAGAGAGTTATGAAACGGCTTTTCTATCTGGTCGATTCCATCGACAGCGTCGAAAGTATTTCCGATGACCTGCACAAGGAAGGCGTCACCAACTGGCGTTTCCACATTGTCAGCAAGGACGAGGCTGGCCTTTACACTCATCGGCTCCACTCCGCCAGTGTGCTTGATCGGACGGATCTGGCCCGGTTTGTGGAACGGGGGCTCATGATTGGCGGGTTGTTCGCCCTGACCTTTGTTCTGCCCCTTGCGTTGTGGGGCGGCCTGGACTGGCCCGCGTCCGCATTCGTGGCCATGAGTGTGTTTATGGTCCTGGCTGGCGGCTGGCTTGGAGGGTTTGGCGGTATTGGCACCGAGAACTATCGTATTCGCCGCTACCACAAGGACATTGAAGCCGGGAAATACCTGGTCATGGTGGATGCCCCGAAAGCGAACGTGGATCAGATGAAAGCGCTGATGACGAAGAACCACCCCGAGGCCGTCCTGCAGGGGGAGGGCAGCAGTTTCAACAATCCCTTTGCGGCAGGGGATGGCCGGGTTCACGTCATCCACTGATTGGTGCGGCCCTGTCGGATAGGACCTTAGTCTGATAAAAGCGGCGGACTTCGGTATTCACCTATACGAGTTCCGGGGGATCTGACTTAGCTTCCTCTGATGTCTGTCGCTTCCTATTCTTATCAGATCCAGCCGCAAAGAGTCCGTCAGGAGTTTGTCCGGCTTCTTCCCATCTCGTTGTTTGTGGTGGCGTTCGGTGCTGCCTTTGGGCTGGCGGCGACCCAGAAGGGCCTGTTGCCACTGGAAGCGCTCCTGATGAGCACCACGGTGTTTGCCGGCGCCTCGCAGTTTGCGGCGACGGATATGTGGGGCAGTGAGGTCTCGATCCTGCCACTGATTGCCGTCGTGTTCGCCATCAATTCCCGCCATCTGTTGATGGGGGCATCGCTCTACCCGATGCTGAAAGACGTTCCGCCTGCCAAGCGTTATGGCCTGCTTCTGCTGCTAACGGACGCGAACTGGGCGGTATCGGCCCAGGACTACCAGAATGGCAAGCGCAACCTGGAAGTGATCCTCGGCGGTGGCCTGGTGCTCTGGCTGGCGTGGCTTGTCGGCACGTGGCTGGGCGTGTATTTCGGGGGGCTGCTGCAGAACCCGAAGAGCCTCGGCCTGGATATGGTGCTCGGCTGCTTCCTGCTGGCCATGGCTCTGGGCGGTAAGAAATCGCCACGGGTTCTGGTCGCCTGGGCCGTGGCCGCACTGGCCTCCCTGGCCGCGTGGAAATGGCTGCCGCCCAATACCCACGTGGTGGTGGGAGCGCTGGCCGGTGGTGTGATCGGTTACTTCTGGCTGGACAAGAAACCCGTTTCGGCGGCGGCTGAAGGAGACGCCGCGTGACGATCGAAACCACCACGGCCGGCGTTCTTGCCCTGATTGCCATCATGACGGTCGTCACCCTGGCGACCCGGTTCGGTGGCGTGTTCATCATGTCGTTCGTGCGGATCAGCCCCCGGATTGAGAGCTTCATCAACACCATGGCCAGTTCTGTGCTGATCGCCATTGTGGTGCCCATGGCGTTCGCCGGGGATCTGGGGGCCATCGCGGCGTTGTCGGTCACCACCGTCACCATGCTGGCGCTCAGGAAGCCCCTGCCGGCGATTGCCGCCGGGATCGCGGCGGCCGGTTTGGTACGTTATCTGACCTGAACGCCTGCCGGCGTCCACTTCACGGGGCTGTGTCCGGCATCGGATTGGTGTTGCGCAGCGCCAGTTCCCCGATACCGGGCAATTTGATGCCCAGGGCCATGGGATTAACCCCGAGCGACAGGCCCAGGATGTTCAGCTCCAGCCCTTCCCGAACCCCCGCCAGCAGGCCGAAGTAGCCGCCCAGGGAGACCTGGTAACCGGCCCCGCCGGGCACCTCCGCCACCACCTTGCTACCCAGGTAATCCTTGCCAATGGCGTTGCTGGGCAGTGCCACCTCAAGACCCGGCACCTCCCGGATTATCCAGGCAATGAAGGTATTGCTGTTCGGTCCCGGCCAGGCTTCGTATTCGGTTGGGTATGGGTAACTCTCCACCGCCTCGTAAATCGCCGGAATCAGTGCTTCCGCGTCGGCTCCGCGAATGTCCGCATAGAGCTCGGGTCGGGCCCCGTACCAGTGGCGGTCAGGCTCGCCGGGGCGGGAGTTGACCACGTAAGTGCGCCAGCCGGTGACTTCGTGAACCCGGTACGCGTCGGCTCCCTTTTCCTTGGTGGCAATCCAGGTATGGACCGCAAAATAACCACGCCAGCTCCATGCCCGGGCACCGTAGACCTGGATGATCGCGTCTTCATGCTGCGCCGGCCGGGGGGCAATTCCGGCGCTCTCCCGGCTGGCGGTTTGCCAGCTTTCTGCGCCCTGGAGGCTGCTGCTGGTGGCCAGCAGTACCGGCCCCACCAGTAACAGGAACAGGCCGGCCAGGGGCCAGGCGGTGTACTTCAGGAAACGCTTCATATCAGGGTTCCGGATAGGTTGGGTGCTTTAATTCTAGTCGGTACGACATGGCCCTGTCGCCGGATCCGTTCTGGACAGCGCGAGTTTGCCGGGGTTCCGCTTGTCTTCTAGGCTCAAGGTAACAGTCAGTGAAGAGAGAGGAGTGGCGTTATGACCGATCATCATGTGTACAAAAAAGTCGAAATCGTCGGATCGTCGCGCAAAAGCATCGAGAACGCCATTGAAAATGCCCTGGAGGAATGTGGCAAGAGTCTCCGCAACATGGAATGGTTCGAAGTGGTGGAAACCCGCGGCCACATCGTCGATGGCAAGGTTGGCCATTATCAGGTGGTTATGAAGGTGGGGTTCCGTATCAAGGATAGCTGACGTTGATTACCCGGTGCCGGATGGCACCGGCAAGGCGGTTCATCAGGTCCCGGGCTTCGCCGTCATAGAGGGCGTGGCACTTGTCCCGCAACACGCGTCGTTCGTGATCGGACGCCGATCCCGATACCTCCTTCGACATGTCCAGGTGCTGGCAGGCCGCGAGGTGTGCCTTGATTTCGGTATCGATCAAGCGGGTCACCAGTTCGTCCACCGATTCGCTGCAGAAGGGGCGGTACCGGTTGAGCAGGCTACGGGCTTCCAGCGCCGCGTTCCGGGCCTCGAGGCGGAGATCGCCCGCCGACTCTCCGTTTTCCACGGCTCGAAGAAACATCCCGAGTCGGTCGTGCAGTTGCCAGAGCTGTGGCCAGATCTGGTCGTAGGCCTCCTTCTCGGCCTGGTATTTGGCCGCGTCGGCGTCGGAGCCGGAATAGCCCGGGTTGTTCTGGTCCGGTCCGTTGAAGTGACCGACGCGAAGCTCGTCCATCTCCCGGCCCAGGGCGCCGGTCCGTTGCCGAAGCGTTTCGACCTCCCGGCTGGCGGTCCGTTTGGCGCTTGATGCTGCCCAGAGGGCGGCGAGGCCGACCACCAAAGCGACGGCAGCCATCAGCAGCGGGAACTGTGGGCCGTTGAGAACGCTCAGAAGTGGGTCCGTTTCCATGGCGTTGAATCCCTTTGCAAAAAATATTGCGTTGGACTTTCAGTATAGAAGCTAATCACCGTTGCGCTGTCTAAATGGCAGGAGCGAAAGTGCCTCCTTGTAATACCCGGTGACCTGTTGCGCTTCATCCTCGGTAAAGGCCGAGATAGCCTCCCGGAATCCCGGATGCTGGATACCATGCCAGGAATGGGTGAGCTCGGGTTCGAAACCGCGCACCAACTTGTGCTCGCCCTGGGCGCCGGCGTCAAAGAGTGTCAGCCCGAGCTCGATGGCCAGCTCGATACCCTGGTAATAGCAGGTCTCGAAATGCAGGTGATTGTACTCGTCGAGGCAGCCCCAGTAGCGACCATACAGCGTCTCCGTCCCCTGTAGGAACAGGGCTCCGGCAATCATTTCCCCGTCCCGGATCGCGATCACGAGGTGCAGATGATCGGGGAGGTATTCCCGCACCTGCTCAAAGAACGACCGGTTCAGATAGGGGCGCTGGCCGCGTTTCAGGTAGGTGGCCTGGTAAAAGACGTAGAAGGCGGAGAGGGCATGATCGGGTATGTCGCGCCCCCGGAGCCGCCGGAAGGTAATGCCCTGTTCCGACACCTGGCGGCGTTCCCGGCGGATCGATTTCCGCTTGCGGGAGGTCAATTGCGCCAAAAAGTCATCGAAGCAGCCGTAGTCCCGATTATGCCAGTGGAACTGGCAGCCGATGCGGTGCAGCTCCCCGTCATGAACGAGTAACGACTGGTCCGCCGCATCGGGAAACAGGAGGTGCCAGGAGTGGGCGCCCAACTGGGTGATCAAAGTGTCCAGCAGCTCTGAGATCTGACCCGCTCGAAGGTGTTGTCGAAGCCCGGGGTCCAGCAACAACCGGGGCCCCTGGGACGGTGTAAAGGGGATGGCCATCAGGAGCTTGGGGTAGTAGTTGAGGCCATGGCGTTGATACGCGTCCGCCCAGGCCCAGTCGAACACATACTCGCCCATGGAGTGCGTTTTCAGGTACGCCGGTGCGACGCCAACCAGTTCGCCGGCGGCGCGGAACACGAGGTGGCTGGGTTGCCACCCGGTCTCTGCGCTGGTGCATCCGGAGCGCTCCAGTGCCTGGAAAAACTCATAGCGCAAAAACGGGTTATCCCGGCCGGCCAGTCGCTCCCAGTCCGGGCGGGAAATGTCCTCGATGGACTGACAGGTTTCAACCGTCAGGGAAACAGAAGGGAAAGAGTGTCCGGGTTCGGGCATGGCTCGGGAGGCTCCTTTGGGCTACCCCGATACCATACGACAGAACCCGGTCTTTGATCACTGCTCCACGGAGTTGCAGCGTTCCTGCAGTTTCTCCTCCCACTTCGCCCGACGTTGCTCGTGTTTTTCACGTTTTTCCTGTCGAATTTCCTCCCAGGTCTCGAGCTGCTCTTCGGTCAGTTCCAGTCGCTCGGCCATCTCCGACCAGCGGGCGTCCATTCTGGCCTCGCGCTCTTCGTGGTTAAAACGTCCCTTGCCCTCGCGAAAGTGTTCGCACAGCTCTTCCATGTTGGGTTTGCCGTAATGGCCGCCTTGCTTGTTGCCACCATGATGGTCTGCGAGCACAAACGGGCTCGCGGCGAGCAGGGCAGAGGCCAGAATGCCGGCACTGATGAGGGCGTTTTTGCGTGTGTTCATAGTCGTTCCTCAGTTTGCATACCGCAGAGGCGGTAATGGGTGTGATTCGCCGCTATGGTAGCGCTGCCACCCGTCAACGGATGTCAGCGCTGTGTAAAGGTTCTGCAAAGGAAAATGGACCGAATCAGCGACTTGGAGCTTGCGTGTTAGACTTCAGTCAGCCAATACGGAGACAGACGATGCAAAACCGGGTGTTGCTGGTAGAAGACGATGACGAATTGCGGGAATTACTGGCCCGCTACCTGACCAATCAGGGATTTACGGTTCGCGAGGCGGCTAACGGCCAGGACGGACTGACTCTGGCCCTCGGGCAGGACTGTGACATTGTGGTGCTGGACATCATGCTGCCGGACATCAGCGGGCTGGAGGTCTTGCGGGAGTTGCGCGCCGCGACCCATCTGCCGGTGGTACTCCTGACCGCCCGCGGTGACGAGACCGACCGTATTGTTGGCTTTGAAGTGGGGGCTGACGATTACATTCCCAAACCCTGCAACCCGAGAGAACTGGTTGCCCGACTGCAGGCGCTGCTGCGCCGGATAGCCTGGGACCAGAAGACCGAGGTGAACGCCGCGCGGGTCTACGGCGACTTGCGGGTTGAGCCGGGGCACCGGCGTATCCTCCAACAGGGCGTCGTTCTTGATCTGACCGCCACCGAGTACGAGGTTCTGCAGGTTCTGCTGGCCCATGCCGGCAGCGTGGTGCGAAAAACCGACCTGATGCAGTGGGCGCTCGGGCGGCGGCTCGAGGCCTACGACCGCACCCTGGATATGCACATCAGTAATCTTCGCCGAAAGCTGGGTAATGAGGATCCGCCCCGGATCGAGACGGTTCGGGGGCTGGGATACAGCTATCGGGTGCCCGTGTGAGCCGTCGCCCGATGTTTCCCCTGTTCTGGCGGATTTTCCTGTCCATCTGGCTGGCGATGGCGGTCACCGTGGTGGCCAGCAGCCTGGCAACCCGTACGCTGCTGGATCGGGAGCGGCAGGCGATAGAGCGCCAGGTCGGTCTGAGGGATCTGGGGCTGGAAGCTATCAGGGTTCGTGAAACCGAGGGGCGTGGCGATGCCTGGCGTTTTTTGCGCGAACAGGGGAAACGGCTGGAACTGCGCCTGATCCTGATTGAGCTGGACGACGACAAGCGTTTGCCGTCGTCCATCCGGGAGCGGATGAAGTCCGGCTGGTACCCCCAGAAACCCGCGGTGATCGACGTGGCTGATGGTTACCAGCTCGTCGCCTGGCCCCGGGTCAACGGTGAGGGTTGGCTGGATCCGAAGTTTTTCCGCTTTATCGAGATGGGACTGGCTTTCGTGCTGATTACCCTCGCGTGCTTTTGGATTGCCCGTTTCGTTTCACGGCCACTGAAGCACATGGAAAGCACGGCCCAGCGGATTGCCGGTGGCAACACGGAACTGCGGGTGAGCGACGACATCGCCCGGCGCCGGGATGAGGTGGGCCAGCTTGCCACCGCCTTCAATGCCATGACCGAGCGCCTGTGCGGCCTGCTTGAGCGACAGAAACACCTGTTGCGGGATATTTCCCATGATCTGAGGACGCCGCTCACCCGGCAGCGAATTGCCATTGAACTGGCCAGTGACGGCGGTGCCGACGAGCAACTGGTCGCCAGCATCTTGCGCCAGAATGAGCGGCTGGAAGCCATGACCTCACAGATCCTGACGCTCTACCGGGTCGCCGAGCAGGGTGGTGAGATCGAACGTGAACCGGTAAAGCCGGTCAAACTGCTTAATCAGGTGCTGCGGGACGCGGCGGATTACGCCGATCACCAGGGCGTGGAGTGCACACTTTCTGCCACGGATGAGACGGCCGGGGTATCGGTCCTGGGGGATGCCGGCCTTTTGCAGCGGGCTTTTGACAACATCCTGCAGAACGCGCTGGACCACACCCAGCCGGGCAAGCGGGTGCAGGTCCGGGCGTCGGTGGCGGGTGGCCAGGTAACCGTTGAGATCGAAGACGAAGGCCCTGGCGTTCCGGCCGAGCTGCTGCCACATCTGTTCGAGCCGTTTTTCCGGGCCGACAAATCCCGGGGCGGCAAAGGCTGGGGCTTGGGACTCGCCATTGCCCGGGATATCGTGTCAGCCCACGACGGCGACATCAGCGCCGCGGCAGGAGCAACAGGCGGGTTACGGGTGACGGTTCGGGTGCCGGTGTTTACCGCCGCCTGATTGCGGCTGCGCTTCGTCATCCTCGGCGGGTTTGAGATCCGCGGCGCCGGAGAAGTCGATGCCTTCCTGTAATTCGTCTTCCTCGAAGCGAATGCCGCAGGCAGCTTTTCGAAGTTTTGCAGGCTCTGCCGTTCCCGGGCTGTTGGGTTTGTCTTCCGCGGACATAAGGTTTACCGATCAATGACTAGAGATTACCCCGTTCCCGCAGAATACCTTGAGCGGGAGACGGAAGTGAAGAAAAGCCGGTTCATCGCCCGGGTCGCGCCGGTCAGTTCCCGGGACGAGGTGAAAGTCTGGCTCGAACAGGCTCATCGCGATCATCCGGATGCCCGGCATATTTGCTGGGCCTACCAGATTGGCCGTCCCGGTTCGGCGGCCGAGGCCGCCATGAATGACGACGGGGAACCCTCTGGCACCGCCGGCAAGCCCATCCTGAATGTCATTCAGCACAAGGATATGGGCGATGTGCTGGTCATGGTCATTCGCTATTTTGGCGGTATCAAACTTGGTGCCGGCGGCCTGGTTCGCGCCTACGCCGGGGCTGCCGAAAGTGTGCTTTCGGCGGTTGATCGGGTGGTGCAGCAGCCGATGGTGCCGGCCGATGTTGCGATGGGGTTTGCCGATGAACAACCCCTGCGGCACTGGTGTGAGGTTCATGGCGCGGGTCTGGAGTCGGTGGATTACGGGGCCGGGGTCACGGCCCGGGTCCTGATCCCCGAGCATCTGGCCGATGAATTCGTCGCGTTCTGTAATGCCCACAAGCTGGATTACGATCTGGAAAGGTGAGGAACCCGAAGGGCATCGTACACCGTGTCCTGTGCGTATACTTAAGCTACGAAACCTCCAATGAAGGAGAGCTGTATTATGCGTTTTCTGATGATTTCGGCACTGGTCCTGGCGCTGTCTGGGTGTGCGGGCAATGTGGTCACGGACTACAACTCCTCAGCCGTATTTGGTAACTACGCCAGTTGGGCGTTCGCTTCCGATGCGGGGAGCGGTTCGTTCACGTCCCTCGACGGGAGTCGGGTCCGTAATGCGGTGGAACGGGAGCTGAAGCGCAAGGCCATGCGCAAGGTGGCGGCCGATGAGGCGGACCTGCTCGTCAACTGGAAAATCGTGGAGGAGGACCGCCTTGAACAGACCGGCGTTGGTCTGGGCTTCGGCTACGGTTGGAGTAACTTTGGCTGGGGCATCTCCTCACCACCACCGGTGCGGGAAGTCACGGAGGGTAAGCTCGTGGTCGAACTGGTGGACACCGAAATCAATGAGGTGGTCTGGCGCGCCGCCAGCCGCCGTTACCTGACCGAGCATCAGTCGCCGGAGAGCCGGAGCGAATTGATTGACGAGGTAGTGTCCGAAATGTTTTCCAAGTACCCTCCGGGCCTCGAATAAGCGATTCAGACAGACGAAGGGGAGGGCAGCCCAGGCATGAAGAAGCGATCTGAGGGCGGACTGGTTTTTTCCACGGAACAGGGCCGGATGTGTCCGGACTGCAGAAATCCGGTGTCCGAATGCTGTTGCGGGGCGCCGGCCCGGCCGGCCGGCGACGGGGTTGTCAGGGTGAGCCGTGAGACCAAGGGTCGCAAGGGCAAGGGCGTGACTCTGGTAACCGGTATTCCGCTGGATGAAAAGGCACTTAAGGCCTTTGCCAAGGTGTTGAAAGCCAAATGTGGCACCGGCGGTACGGTCAAGGATGGTATCGTTGAGATTCAGGGTGATCAGCGGGATGTTCTCGTTCCGCTGCTGCAGGAGAAAGGCTGGACCGTGAAACGGTCCGGTGGTTGATGACCGGAGGCACGCATGCACATTCTGGTTTTGGGCGCGGGAGTCGTGGGTACGACGACCGCCTGGTTTCTGCAGAAGCAGGGCCACCAAGTCACCGTGATCGATCGACAGAATCAGGCCGGAATGGAAACCAGTTACGCCAACGGTGGGCAGATTTCGGTCTCCCACGCGGAGCCCTGGGCCAACCCCTCAGCTCCGCTCAAGGTGCTCAAATGGTTGTTCAAGGCGGATGCGCCGCTGCTGTTCCGTCCGCGCCTGGACCCGGCACAGTGGCGCTGGGCGCTGTCATTCCTGTGTGAATGCCCATCCGGGCGAGCGGCTCACAACATTCGGCAGATCGTGAACCTCGGCACGTACAGTCGCGCCCAGTTGCAGGCACTGCGCAAAGAGGCGGGCCTTGATTATGACGCCCTGGAGAAGGGCATCCTGCATTTCTACACCAACCCCAGAGAGTTTGAGAATGCCATCAAGCCGACCCGCATCATGCAGGACCTGGGGTGTGATCGCCAGATCATCAATGCGGACGAGGCCATTGCGCTCGAGCCCGCCCTGACGCCGATCCGCAACCGCATTGCCGGAGCCACCTACACCTCGCAAGACGAGTCCGGTGACGCCCGGAAATTCACCCAGAGCCTCGCGCAGAAGTGTGCCGAAGCGGGTGTTGAGTTCCGGTACGGCACCGACGTGCTTGGTTTCGAACACGCCGGGGAGCGGATTCTCGGGGTTCAGACCCTGAAAGATGGCCGCTATGAGACGCTCCGTGGTGACGCCTATGTCCTCTGTCTCGGGAGCTACAGTGGCCCGCTGGCCAGGAAGCTGGGGCTGACCCTCAACATCTACCCCGCCAAGGGCTACTCGATCACAGTGCCGGTGAAGAACGACGAGGCGGCGTTCCGTGTCAGCCTGACCGATGACGAATACAAACTGGTGTACTCGCGCCTCGGTGATCGCCTGCGGGTGGCCGGCACGGCGGAACTCAGCGGCTATACCCGGGACCTGAACTACACGCGCTGCCGTGCCATAGTCCGTCGCACGGCGGAGGTCATGCCCGAGGCGGGTTATTGGGACCAGGCCGAGTTCTGGGCCGGCCTGCGTCCGGCAACCCCGTCCAACGTGCCCTATGTCGGCAAGAGTCACTTCCCCAATCTCTACCTGAACACCGGCCACGGCACGCTCGGCTGGACCCATTCCTGCGGTTCAGCGGCCGCACTCGCAGACATCATCGGTGGACGCCGACCCGACGTGGACTTCGCGTTCTCCGGAATCTGAGGGGAACCGGACCAAACAAAAAGCCAGCTCATGGGAGCTGGCTTTTTATCGCGTGCTTGATCAGGCCATTACCTACTGAAGCTGGTCCCGAATCAGTTTCTTGTTGATTTTGCCAACGCTGGTTTTCGGAATGTCCTCGACGAAATCAATCTGGCTGGGTATCGCCCACTTGTTGATCTCGCCGGCATCGACAAACTGCTTCAGGTGGTTCTGGATGTCCTCCAGCGTGGCGTCCTCGCCCGGTTTCAGCGTAACCAGCGCATGGGGACGCTCACCCCATTTCTCGTCGGGCACCCCGACCACCGCGGCACCGGCCACAGACGGGTGCTGACTGATCAGGTTCTCCAGATCCAGTGACGACAGCCATTCACCGCCGGTCTTGATGACGTCCTTGATGCGGTCCTTGATCACCAGGGTGTTGTCCGGATCCATGGAGGCCACATCGCCGGTGTGCAGCCAGCCACCTTGCCAGAGCTCTTCCCCTTTCTCTTTTTCCTTGAAGTAGCTCTGGGTCAGCCAGGGTGCGCGCGCGACCACTTCGCCCTTGGCGTCGCCGTCGTGGGGCACTGGTTTGCCATCCGGATCAACGATGTCCAGTTCCACCATGGGCACCGCGATGCCGGTTCTTACCCGTTTGGCGGTCTGCTGGTCCAGCGGCAGCTCCAGGTCTTCCGGCTCGAGGTGAGTGGTACTCAGCAATGGGCAGGTTTCGGACATGCCGTACCCGGTGTACATGCGGATGCCGAGCTTGGCGCCCGCGTCACAGAGCCCCTTGGTCAGGGCGCTGCCGCCGATCAGCACGTGCCAGTTGCTGAGGTCAGCGGTCTTGATCGACTCGGTACCCATCATCATCTGCATGATGGTTGGCACACAGTGGGAGAAGGAAACCTTGTGCTCCTTGAGCAGGTCCACCAGCAACTCCGGCTCGTAGCGGCCGGGATACACCTGTTTGATGCCCAAGAGCGTGGCCGCATAAGGCACGCCCCAGGCGTGAACGTGGAACATCGGGGTGACCGGCATGTACACCGAGGAGGAGCGCAGTAATGGCATCTCGTCGTAGGCGGAGAGAGAACCGGTCATGGCCAGGGTGTGCAGGACCAGCTGCCGATGGCTGAAGAAAACGCCCTTCGGGTTGCCGGTGGTGCCGGTGGTGTAGAAGGTGGTTGCGACGCTGTTCTCGTCGAAATCCGGGAATTCGAAGTGGGTGCCGGCTTTCGCCAACAGGGCTTCATACTCGCCCGCGGTGTCGAGCTGGGTGGACTGGGCGGCGGCCTCATCGGTGAGCTGGATGTAGGTCTTGACCGTTTTGATCTCGTCCTTGACCGATTCCAGGATCGGCAGGAAGTCGTCATGGACCAGCACCACGTCGTCTTCGGCGTGGTTCATGGTGTAGACGATCTGTTCCGGGGAGAGACGCACGTTGACCGTATGCAGCACGGCGCCAATCATCGGAATGGCGAAGAAACATTCCAGGTAACGCGGGGTGTCCCAGTCCATCACCGCAACCGTATCGCCGGCCTTGACCCCGGCTTCGGTCAGGGCGTTGGCGAGGCGGTGAATGCGTTCCACCAGATCGGTGTAGGTGTACTTGCTGCGATTGGCGTACACGATCTCCTGATCCGGATTGTAGCGAGGCCCAGAGAGCAGAAGTTGCTTGATCAGCAATGGGTACTGATAGGCGTTGTCAGCCGGCGGGAGAATTCGGGTTTGTGCCATCACCTGTTTCCTCTTTCTCATTTGTTGGTGTTGTCGCGAGAAACAGGAGTAAATCTGACACAGATTAAGTAAAACGGAAACCTTGAGGCGCGAAAAAACCGCAGAACATACCGGTGCTTAAATGAAACAGCCGGAATGCTCTGCGGTTCAGGAAGTTATTCGTAGGTGCAGAGGTAGGCTGTGTCGATATCGGCTTTTGCCTTGAAGCTGGCCTGACCCGCAACGTCGAAACTTTCGCCGGCGCCGTAGGTCATCCACTCGTCAACACCGGGCAACAGCACGGTGAGGGCGCCACTGATGACCGTCATGGTTTCTTTCTTGCTGGTTCCGAACTCATATTCGCCCGGGCTTATGACGCCGACGGTTGCCGGCAGTGTTGAGGTCTGAAAGGCGATGGACTTGGCCTTGCCATCAAAGTATTCGTTAACTTTCAGCATACGCTGGTTCCTCGAAAATGGGTGGGGCGCCTACTATACGCAAAAATGTCGCAAGGCCAATGGCTATTTTGGCGATGTTCCGCAACTGATCAGTTTAGTTCACCCGTTCACTGTTCCCAGGGTTTCCCCCGGGTATTTTTCACCGTTGGGACACCGATGTGCATGGCGGCCTTGGCCAGAATGTTGGCGCTCACCGGCGCGGTCATGAACAGGAACACCGTGATCAGGATCTCCGCGGTGCCAACCCCCTCTCCCTGACTGCTGAAGAAGATCACGGAGCCAATCACAATGGCCCCCACACCCACAGTGGTGGCCTTGGTCGGGCCGTGAAGGCGGGTAAAGAAGTCAGGCAGCCGGGCAAGACCAATGGCACCGATCAGGGTAAAGGCACCGCCCGTCAGCAGCAGCAGGCTAATGGCGTATTCAGCAAACTGGCTCATTGCAGAGGTTCTCCAGGCGCGATTGGGTATGGCGTCGGCTTATTCAATGACGCTGCCCCGCTTGAGGTATTTGGCCATGGCCACTGTGCCCACAAACCCCATTACCGCGATCAGGAGAGCGGCTTCGAGATACATGCGAGTGCCGAGTGTGATCCCCAGCAGGACGATCAGGGCGATGGCGTTGATGTAAAGCGTGTCGAGGGCCAGAACGCGGTCCGGGGCGTCCGGGCCTTTAATTAACCGGTAGACATTCAGCAGCGCCGCGAGGGTCACCATTCCGATGGTTATGTAGAGCGTGATGGTGATCATTGGAACATCTCCAACAACGGTTTTTCGTAGCGGGTGCGGATCACGTCAATGACTTCGTCGTCGTTCTCCGCGTCCAGGGCATGCACCAGCAGAATCCGGTTATCGTCACTGATGTCGACGCTGACGGTCCCGGGGGTCAGTGAAATGGTGCTTGCCAGAATGCTGATGGCCAGTGGGTGCTCCAGCTCCAGCGGGTAACTGACGAAGACCGGCCGCGGTTGGCGCGGGCTGAGGATGAGCTTCGCCACCTGGAAGCTGGCCACGACGATGTCCCGGATCACGTGCAGCAGATACCCCGGCATACGCCAGGACTTGAAGAAGGCTGGGCGCTCGGGCCAGAACCCGTGGGTGATCTGCGGGATTGCCCAGGCCAGGATAAGGCCCATCACCACGCTGGCACCGGATACGCCATCGTTCAGGAACTGCCAGGTGAGAAACAGGATCAGGCTGAGCCATGGCTGGGGGAAACTGAGACGATCGAACATTAGCGGTCCTCCCCAACCATGGGCGTTTTGAGTATCTCAACATAGCCTGCGGGATCGTGCAGCTGTGCGGCAGTGGCATCCGTGTAATCGCTGATCGGGCCGGCAAGGGCAACGATGACAACGCTGAGGGCCACCAATGCACCGGCGGCCACCGAGACGTTACCACCGAGCGGGCCCTGTGCCTCAACGTGGCCATCCACGGTTCGCCAGAACACGATACTGCCGGCCCGGCTGTAGGCGATCACGGTGAAGAAACTGCCGACCAGGATAACGGACCACAGCCAGGCCATCTCCGGCCCGGACGCGACCGACTGCAGGATAAGAAGCTTGGCGAAGAACCCGCTCAAGGGTGGCAGGCCTGCCGCGGCCACCGCACCGAGCAGGAACAGCACGCTCAGGAAGGTGCGATTGCGCATGCGCGGGGCCGTGACAATCCGGTCCTTGGCACTGCCCCGCTGGTGGGCAACCAGTTCGGCCACCAGGAACAGGCCGCCCACGGTCCAGGTGGTGCTGAGCAGGTAGAACAGGGCGGCGGAAATGCCGGCCACGGACCCCAGGGCAATGGGCGCCAGCAGGGTGCCAACGGAAATGATGACCTGCCAGGCAACGAGGGTTTTCAGGTTGTCTGCGCCCAGCGCGCCGATGACACCCATGGCAAGGGTGATCAGCGCCAGCGGGAACAGCCAGTCCATGCCCAGGTTAGCCAGTGCACCGGCGTCCTCGCCAAAGATAAGCAGGTAAACCCGAAGGATGGCGTAAATGCCCACTTTGGTCATCACCGCGAACAGCGCCGCCACCGGTGCGGTGGCCTTGGCGTAGGCCTTCGGTAACCAGAAACACAGGGGAATGAGGGCAGCTTTCAGGGCGAAGACCACCAGCAGCATCATGCCGCCGGCCTTGACGATATCAAGGTTCTCGCCAGTTACCTTTGGTATCTCGATGGCAAGGTCGGCCATGTTAAGCGTCCCGGTCACGCTGTAAATCATGCCAACGCTGATCAGGAACACGGCGGACCCGGCCAGGTTGAGAACCACGTAGTGCAGCCCGGGTACGGTGCGCGCCCGGCCGCCGCCGTGCATCAGCAGCCCGTAGGAGGCAATCAGCAGAACTTCGAACGCCACGAACAGGTTGAACAGGTCGCCGGTCAGGAAGGCGATGTTCAGGCCCATGAGCTGGAACAGGAACAGACCGTGGAACTGGCGGTTGCCCTCATCGGCACCGCCAATGGCAAAGATATGGCAGAACAGTGCCAGGATGGCCGTCAGGATCAGCATCAGGGCCGCCAGGCGATCCAGTACCAGCACAATGCCAAAGGGCGGCTGCCAGTTGCCGAAGGCGTAGAGGCGGTAGCTGTCATCACTGGCCAGAACCACCAGAACCACGGTCGACACCAGGAGGAGCACGGTTGTGGCGATGGCCAGGGTGCGTCTCAGGCTGATGGGCGCATAGCCCATGAAAACCTGGAGGATGCCACCGAGCAGCGGGATCAGGATAGGTGCGGTAAGCCACTGGTTCATTTACCGGTAACCTCCTCATTCTGCTCCGGTTGGGGTTCCTTGATGTCCTGGTGCCCGTCCACATGATCGTCCTCGTGATCGGCCAGGCTGCGCAATGACAGCACCACCACGAAGGCGGTCATGGCAAAGCCGATAACGATGGCTGTCAGCACCAGCGCCTGGGGCAGCGGGTCTGTGTAGGTGTCGGTTGTGCCGATGATGGGCTGGGCGCCTGTCGCCAGACGACCGCTGGAGAACAGGAAAAGGTTAACGCCATAGGAAATGAGGGTCAGGCCAACCACCACCGGGAAGGTGCGCGCCCGCAACAGCAGGTACACGCCAGACGCGGTCAATGCGCCGATGACCAGTGCAAAGACAAGCTCCATTACGTGCCCTCCCGAGCGCTCTTGATGGCGGAGTGTGGCGATAGCCGCCCGATGCTGACCAGCGCCAGCATGGTGGCCCCGATGACGGTCAGGTAGACGCCGAGATCGAAGACCAGCGCCGAGGCGACCTCGAACTTGCCCACCACCGGCCAGGTAATGTAGCCGAAGGTGGACGTCAGGAATGGGTAGCTGAATGCGAAGCTGCCGGCGCCTGCGATCACCGCGAACAGCAGGCCTACCCCGATGACGCTGTGGTATTTGAACGGCACTCGATCCTGGGTCCAGATCATACCGCTGGCCACGTACTGAAGGATCAGGGCGACCGACGTGATCAGGCCAGCGATGAAGCCGCCGCCGGGCAGGTTATGGCCACGAAGAAAAATGAACACGGAGACCATCAGTGCCAGTGGCAGCATGGGGCGTGCGATCAGGCGCAACATCAGGGGGTGCGCATCCCGGGTCCAGCCGTGGCCCTGGCCGTCGCCCGGGGGCGGCGTCAGGGCGGTATTCTTCAGCATGGCGTAGATGCCCAGGGCGGCGATGGCCAGGACCGTAATCTCGCCCAGGGTATCGAAGCCCCGGAAGTCGACAAGAATCACGTTGACCACGTTGGTGCCGCCACCACCGGGCTTACTGTTCTCCAGGAAGAACTCGGAGATGGAGCTGAATGGCTGGGTCAGCATGGCCAGGGTCACCAGGGTCATGCCGACGCCGGCCACCGCCGCGATGGTGATGTCACGAAGACGCCGTGAGGTAGCGGTCTCCAGGGGCGTCCAGGACGGCATGTAGTAGAGAGCCAGCATTAGCAGCACTATGGTGACGACCTCCACGGACAGTTGGGTCATCGCCAGGTCGGGTGCCGAGAACCGGGCGAACGCAAGCGCCACCAGCAGACCCACGACACTGAGCAGTACCAGCGCATAAAAGCGCGCCCGATGGAGGGCGGCGGTGAGAATCGCGCAGAGGATCAGAACGCCCGCGGCAACGACCGTTGCTCCGTCAACAGGGCTCAGGCCCCGTTCACCGATGAATATTCCAAGATTGGCCAGTGGCGCGGCGGCCACGGCGATCACACTGAGGACCAGCAGAAATCCGTAACGTTGGAGCGAGCCATTTTCCAGCGCCGCCGTCAGCCGATGTGCCAGGTTCTCGACCCGCAAGACCACGGCCTCGAAGACGGCTTTCTCGTCGATTTCCTTGAACCGGGCGTGGAAGTCAAAGAAGCGTTGACGCTGGCTGTACATCAGCAGGCCACCGAAGAAGGCCAGGAAGCTCATCAGCAGCGGAAGATTGAAGCCATGGGCGATGGTCAGATGGTATTCCGGAACATCGCCACCAAGGGTCGCCGCGGCGGCGGCGTACAGCAGCGGCCCGACGGAAATTGCCGGGAAGATACCGACCATGATGCAGGCAAACACCAGAATCTCGACCGGGATCTTCATATACCGGGGCGGTTCGTGGGGCGGGTAGATCGGCAGATCCACCGGCTTGCCATTAAAGAACACGTCGTGAATGAAGCGGGCGGAGTAGGCCACCGCAAAAATCCCGGCAAGGGTTGCCACCAGTGGGGGCAGCCAGGCCCAGAACCCCGGAAGGTTCAGTTCCAGCGACTCGGCGAAGAACATTTCCTTGCTCAGGAAGCCGTTCAGCAGCGGTACCCCGGCCATGGACGAAGCCGCGACCATGGCGAGCGTGGCGGTGTGGGGCATGTAGCGCCACAGACCGTTGATCCGTCGCATGTCGCGGGTGCCGGTTTCGTGGTCGATGATGCCCGCGGCCATGAACAGAGAGGCCTTGAAGATGGCGTGGTTTATCACGTGGAAGACCGCCGCTACGGCCGCCAGTTTCGTGCCCATGCCGAACAGCAGGGTAATCAGACCCAGGTGACTCACGGTGGAATAGGCCAGCAGCCCCTTGAGGTCATGCTTGAACATCGCCACGTAGGCGCCAAGCAGAAGGGTGGCCATGCCGGTAAAGCTCACCATATAGAACCACTGCTCGGTGCCGGCCAGGGCAGGATACAGGCGTGCCATCAGGAAAATGCCGGCCTTTACCATGGTTGCCGAGTGAAGGTAGGCGGACACCGGCGTGGGCGCCTGCATCGCATGGGGCAACCAGAAATGGAACGGGAACTGGGCGGACTTGGTGAAGGCTCCCAGCAGAACCAGCGTCAGCGCAACCGGATACATGGCATGGGCCTTGATCTGGTCACCCGCTGCCAGAACGGCGTCCAGCTCAAAGCTGCCGACGATATTGCCGAGCATCAGAATGCCGGCCAGCAACGCCAGGCCGCCCCCGCCGGTAACCGCCAACGCCATGCGGGCGCCGCGCCGGGCATCCTGTTTGTGGGTCCAGAAACTGATCAGCAGGAAGGATGTCAGGCTGGTCAGCTCCCAGAAAATCATCATCAGCAGCAGGTTGCTGGAGAGGACAATGCCGAGCATTGAGCCCTTGAAGCACAGCAGCAGGGCGTAGAACTTGCCGACGTTTTCCTTGGCCTTCAGATAGTAGCGGGAGTAAAGGATGATCAGAAGGCCGATAACCAGAATCAGCAGCGCGAACAGCAACGACAGGCCGTCAAGCCGGAAACTCAGAGACAGGCCCAGCGCCGGCAGCCATTCATAGCTGTGAAGAACCACACCACCGTCGGCCAGGGTCTGCCAGTGAGGATACAGTGCGGCCAGCGCGATCAGAGCCGGAACGGAAGAAGCTATAGCGATTGCCGTGCGTCCGCCCTGGGCGAACAGGGGCGCGGCGATGGCGCCCAAAAACGGCAGTAAAACAACCAGCGGTAGCGACATCGCAACCTCGTTATCGGTTCTTCTTTTTCATGAATTTATACGGGTTTGCCTGAGTCTAGTCTCGGGCCAGCCCTCCTGCATAACTCTACGAACAGGCGTCGAGAGAGAGCGCTTCGGGAAATTTCAGGCGTCGGCGGGTGGATCGGGGAAGTAGGGTAGACGGCCCCGGTGCCGCGCGATATCAGCGGTCAGGGGAGGGCGCTTGGAATGTATGCAGCCGAAGGACCTTGCGGTCATGGTTGCTCCGTCAGTCAAACTTGATTGCCGATGATACGTGCCCCGTCCCGCAGGTCAAGTCAACTTGCCATAGATCAAGTGTATACTCGGGATAAATTTTTCAGAGGTCATCGTATGAGCGCCACCTACCCGAACTTGCTTAAGCCCCTTGATCTTGGTTTTACCGAGCTCCGGAACCGGGTGTTGATGGGGTCCATGCACACCGGTCTGGAGGACCGGTTCTGGAACATCCACAAGTTTGCGCGGTATTTTGCCGAGCGGGCTGAGGGTGGTGTGGGGCTAATGGTGACTGGCGGCTACTCGCCCAACATCGCCGGCCAGCTCGCGCCGTTGGCCTCCACCATGAACAACCGGGCAACCGCGCTGCTCCATCGCCACGTGACGGGGGCGGTCCATGAAGCGGGCGGCAAGATCTGTCTCCAGCTCCTGCATGCCGGCCGCTATGGCTACCAGCCGCTGATTGTCTCGGCGTCGGCGACCAAGGCGCCGATCAGCCCGTTCAAGGCCAGGGCGCTCTCAAGCAAGGGGGTGGAGCGCCAGATCGAGGATTTCGTCAGCGCGGCGAAACTGGCCCGTTTTGCCGGCTACGATGGCGTGGAGGTGATGGGCTCCGAGGGGTACTTCATCAACCAGTTCCTGTGTGAACGCACCAACAAGCGTACCGATCAGTGGGGCGGACCCTACGAGAATCGCATGCGTCTGCCGGTGGAAATCGTGCGGCGCATTCGTGAGGCGGTTGGGCCCGAGTTCATCATCATCTACCGGCTGTCGATGCTGGACCTGGTCGAGGGTGGCCAGACCTGGGACCAGATTGTGACACTGGGTAAAGCCATCGAGCAGGCCGGCGCGACCATCATCAATACCGGCATTGGCTGGCATGAGGCCCGCGTGCCCACCATTGTGACCTCGGTGCCCAGGGGTGGTTTTGCCGACGTCACGGCCAAATTCTACGGCGAAGTCGACATCCCGGTTTGTACCACCAACCGCATCAATACCCCGGAAAAGGGCGAAGAGATCCTGGCCGCCGGCAAGGCGGATATGGTGTCGATGGCCCGCCCTCTGCTGGCAGACAGTGAATTCGTCCGTAAAGCCGAACAGGGTCGTGCGGATGAAATCAACACCTGCATCGCCTGTAACCAGGCCTGTCTCGATCACGCCTTCCAGGCCAAGCGGGCGTCCTGTCTGGTCAACCCAAGGGCTTGCCACGAAACCGAGCTGGTACTGACGGTGGCCCCGGTGGCCCGGCGTGTGGCCGTGGTCGGTGCGGGGCCGGCGGGGCTGGCGGCCGCCACGACGGCGGCAAAACGGGGGCATCGAGTGACCCTGTTCGAGGCGGATGATCAGATTGGCGGCCAATTCAACTACGCCAAGCGTATTCCCGGCAAGGAAGAGTTCTACGAGACCCTGCGGTATTTCCGGCGCCAGATTGAACTGCTGGGTATCGATCTGCAGTTGAACACCCGGGTGGACAGCGACAAGCTCGTCACCGACGGTTTCGATGACGTCATCATTGCGACGGGCGTGAAGCCCCGAACCCCGAAGATTGACGGTATCGACCACCCCAAGGTCCTCGGTTACCTGGATGTGTTGCGGCACAACAAGCCGGTTGGTTCGTCAGTGGCGGTGATCGGCGCCGGCGGGATCGGCTTCGATGTGAGTGAATTCCTGACCCACGATTTCAGCCATCAGCCCGAGGGCGAGCAGGTCAGCGTTGAGGCCTGGCAGGCCGAGTGGGGTGTGAATCCCGACTTCGAAGGTCCCGGTGGGTTGGCCGAACGGAAACCGACACCCTCGCCACGCAAGATCTATCTGATGCAGCGCAAGACCGGCAAGGTCGGTGCGGGCCTGGGCAAAACGTCCGGCTGGGTGCACCGAAACAGTCTGAAGCATCGGGACGTGGAGATGCTGCGGGGTTGCCGCTATGACCGCATTGACGATGACGGACTGCACATCACGCTCACCGACAAGGACGGCAAGGTGCAGGAGTCACGAGTGCTTGCGGTGGATAACGTGGTGATCTGTGCAGGCCAGGAACCCTTTCGGGAGCTCTATGATCAGATCGAAGCACACGGTGTCAGGGCCCATCTGATTGGTGGCGCGGATGTCGCTGAGGAGCTGGATGCGAAGCGGGCGATTCGCCAGGGAACCGAAGTTGCCGCGAGACTCTAGAGGTCGAAGCGTGGGGCTTCCTGCCCCAAAGTGATCAGTATGTGACGTTGTGCGTCAAGCGGATCACTGGACCATTTTCAGTGCGGCGAAGATCGCCTCTGCCTCTGCTTCGAGTACCTGGCAGCGCAGGCTATTGCCCTGCTGAAGCGCTTGAGCCAGTTGTTTCTGCTTCATGTCATAGAGCCGGTTGAGTATATCGGCCTGACTTTGTCTGATCGGTGCGTCCATGGTTACCTCCCCACTTTTACACCTGTGTCAAAAACTTTTACGTTCGGCACCAGTTTTTGGCCCTTACACAATAATAGATGCATATCGCAGGCCAGTTGTTACAGGGTCACCGGCCGAATCGTGAGCGGTAGGCCCCTGGCGCCAGCCCCGTGTGTTTGCGGAACAGTCGGCTGAAGGAACTGACGTCCTCATAGCCGGCCATGTTAATAATTTCGTCAATCGACCGTCTCGAGGTCTCCAGATGATGACGAACGTGCTCCACACGAAGCAGTTGAAGATACGTGTTGGGGGTATCCCCGGTTGCGGCCTTGAATCGCCGCAACAGGGACCGTTCGCTCAGCCCGGCCTCCCGGGCCAGTTCCGCCAGTGAAACCGTCCGCGAGAAGTGGGTGTCGAGCCAGTCCTGCAGCTTCAATACCGTGCTGTCGGAGTGGTAGCGCTTCGCCTGAAGGGCACTGTAGGGGGCCTGACTGGTCCGCCCGGCATCGATGACGAAAGCCTTCGCCAATTGCCGGGATACCTCCGGTCCCGCATACCGCTCAACCAGATAGACACCCAGATCCCACCAGGCCATGCCACCGCCGGCACAGGCGATGTCGCCGTCCACCGTAACCAGTTTCTCTGGGCGGCAGATGACGTCAGGGTAGCGCTGGCGGAACTGGTTGCTGAAACCCCAGTGGGTGGTTGCCTCTTTGCCGTCAAGCAAGCCTGCCTCGGCCAATAGAAAGGCGCCGGTACAGTTGCTGGCCAGCAGCGAGGGCGTGACATCCTGCCGGGATAGCCAGGTGACCAGCTCGGCATTGCGTGAAAGCACGTCCGGGATCGGGGCGCCAATGGTCGGCACGATGATGATATCCGCTGCCGGTTGGGCATCGGCATCCCAGCGGCCATCGGCCAGCAGCGTGATGCCGTTGATGCAGCGGCACGGGTCGCCGGTCTGGGTGAGCAAACGAGTGCGGAACATCGGCTCCGGCGGTTCGCCATGGATGCGGGCCCAGGTCACGCCGGCCAGCCGGAACAGGTCGATGATGCCAGTGATGGCGCTGGCGAGGGCACCGTCGAAACCAATGATAGAAACCGTGTGCATGGATAACTCCGCTGGCAGGCGTGTGGTGAGGCATCCCATTCGGGACTGTGTGCAGCAGGGATGCTGCACTCAAGCGTACAGGGACGTATTTACAGCGTGTCCCGAATGGGATGTCTCACGACAGGCCGTCTCCCCGAGAGGTGTGGCGATATTGGCCATGATTATGTCATAAATGCCGGTTTTCTATCCCCCCTGGCTGTGACACTCTGTGTGCAATTAACAGGAGAACCAAGCATGACTGACACTTTGATCGAACGCCGGGATCTGGCGTTCCAGCTCTACGATGTGCTCGACACCGAATCCCTGGTCCAGCGCGAGCGCTTCAGCGAGCACAGCCGGGATACCTTTGACGCGGTGATCGAGACCGCCGATCGCATTGCCCGGGACAAGTTCGCGACCCACAACAGTGCCGCCGACAAGGATGAGCCGCGTTTCGTGGATGGCGCCGTCGAGATGCTGCCCGAGGTCAAAGAGGCCTTCGATGCCTACGCCGAAGCAGGTTTTATTGCCGGCCGGTACGACTATGAACTCGGTGGCATGCAGCTGCCGGAATCCGTGATGGCCGCCTGCAATGGCTTTTTCACTGCTGCCAATCCCGGCACCGCCGGTTATCCGTTCCTGACCACCGCCGCGGCCAACCTCATTCGCGTTTTCGGCAATCAGAAACAGCAGTCCACCTTTCTTCCCCATATGCTGTCAGGACGCTTTACAGGCACCATGGCGCTGACCGAGCCCCATGCCGGTTCCTCCCTGGCCGACATCCGCACGTCGGCGACACCGACCGACGACGGCCACTACCTGATCAAGGGCGCGAAGATCTACATCTCCGGGGGCGAGCAGTCGCTGACGGAGAACATCGTTCATATGGTGCTGGCCAAGATAAAGGGCGCGCCTGCGGGCGTGAAAGGCATCTCGCTGTTCATTGTTCCCAAGTTTCTGGTCGATGAAGACGGCAATGCCACCGAACGCAATGGCGTGAATCTCGCGGGTTTGATTCACAAGCTGGGCTACCGGGGCACCACCTCCACCGCGCTCAGCTTCGGGGACGATGCGCCCTGCCACGGCTATCTGGTGGGTGAACCGCATCAGGGCCTGAAGTACATGTTCCAGATGATGAATGAGGCTCGCGTCGGTGTTGGCTTTGGCGCCGCGGTCATCGGCTATCGTGGGTACATGCACAGCCTGGAGTATGCCCGTGACCGGCTTCAGGGGCGCAAGCCCTCGGAAAAGAACCCGGAGGCACCGCAGGTTCCCATTATCGAGCACGCCGATGTCCGGCGCATGCTGCTGGCCCAGAAAGCCTACAGCGAGGGCGGACTGGCGCTCTGCCTGTACGGTGCCCGATTGATGGATGACCAGCACACCCACCCGGACGAGCAGAAGCGGACGGAGGCGGGCAAGCTGCTGGATCTGCTGACGCCGGTGATCAAGGCCTGGCCGTCGGAGTATGGCCCGAAAGCCAACGACCTGGCGATCCAGGTGTATGGCGGGGCGGGGTACACCCGGGAATACCCGGTGGAGCAGTGCTGGCGCGACAACCGCCTGAACCCCATTCATGAAGGCACGAACGGCATCCAGGCACTGGACCTGCTGGGCCGGAAGATCTGGCAGGATCAAAGTCACGGCCTGCAATTGCTGATGCAGGAGATGCAGGTGGATCTGGAAGCGGCGACCACCGCCCGTTGCCAGCAATGGGCGCTGTCGTTGAGTGAAACCCTGCAGCAGGCAGTGAAGGTTACCCAGAGCCTGGGCAAATCTCTGATGAGCGAGAACCCCGACAATGTGCTGGCCAATGCCTCGTGCTATCTCCATCTGTTTGGCCACATTATTGTGTCCTGGATGTGGCTGCGCCAGGCCAACGCCGCTGAAAAGCTGCTGGCCGAGGCCGGATCGGACGACGAACGGAATTTTTATCAGGGCAAGCTCCAGGCGGCCCAATACTTCTTCCACTGGGAGTTGCCAACGGTGGCGCAGGACCTGGTACTTCTGAAAAACCAGGATGATACCTGCCTGAACATGAAGTCGGAGTGGTTCTGATCCCGGTATCCTGAATCGCCAGCGCACTCTCTCCGGCCCGGGGAAAGGTGCGCTGGCAGCATGGTGCCTTGGTGGCGAAATCGGCTGTTGTGATCCAGACTTGTGGGGTCCGCCTTTGCGGATTCCTCAGGGCATGTTGGGTAGACCAATAACAAAATAAGAACTCGACCACAGGGATGGTAGAACCATGTCAACACCGAATGCTCAGTCAGCGGCCGTGCATTGGTCTGTTCAGGATATGCTCAGTGAGTACCTTACGTCAGGTCGGCTGGCAGAAGTGGTTTATCGAGACAGTGCCGGCCAGGTTTGTGTGGTTCATGATGTCATCAGGGATCTGTTCAGACGGGCCGGCCAGGATTTCATCCTGCTGGGGCGGGGAAACCTGGTGGGCATCGATCACGTGATCACCCTTGATGGACAGCTTCTCTCCGTAAGCCATTACTAACCAAAGAGTAACCGTGCAGTAATTGTATGTAGTGGGATGTGGCCGTAACCTGTTTCGTCGAAATCACAGACCAACAGAGGGATATGGTTATGAACAAGCTCACACTGGGTGCAATGGCGTTTGCGATGACTCTCGGTCTCGCCGCCTGCAGCTCCGAAGACAACGAAGGCGTCGACGTTGAACAGGCCGCCGACAATGCCGGTGAAATGATGGAAGATGCCGGTAACGCAGCCGAAGAAACCTACGAGGAAGCAACTGGGCAGGATGAAGGTGCCCTTGGCGAACTGGAAGAAGGTGCGGAAGACGCAGCGGAAGAAATGGGCGATGCCGCTGAAGAAGCCGGCGAGGATATGGAAGAGGGTTATGAGGAAATGACCCAGTAATAAGTCCGGAAATACCTCGCGTTGTCCGGTGCAGGGCCGAGTCTCTGTGCCGGGTTGTCCTCCTTCCGCTTGTCGACCACCTGTCAAAAAACGTTAACCGTTCTGTCGTAACTCTGTTCCCCGCCTGTCACATTTGCTGCCGAAACTGACCTCTCCATAACGAATGCCTGTCATTATAGGGAGAGAGCAACATGGCCAAGCACGACCTTGATCCGAATTACCTGGACCCGAATTACGAACCGGTGGTTAACCATACCGGCCACACCCCCTTTCACGAGGTGCTGGCGGCCCGGATGCAACGACGTTCGGTGATGAAAGGCACCGTCGGCGCTGCCCTGGCAAGCATCATGGGCGTTGGCCTGGCCGCGTGCGGCAGCGATAGTGACGGCAATGGCGGCAGCACCACTACCAATAACGATGACGATTCGGCCACCGAGCTGGGTTTCAAGGCCGTCGCCGTTTCAGCCGCCAACCAGGTGGTTGTGCCCGAGGGTTATTCGGCCAAGGCGTTCCTGCCCTGGGGGACGCCGATTACCGGTTCCTATCCGGCTTTCCGGGCTGATGCTTCCAACTCGGGGGCGGACCAGGAGCAACAGGTCGGCATGCACCACGATGGCATGCATTTCTTCCCGATCGATCAGAAAGCCGGCGGCAACAGTTCCACCGAAGGCCTGCTGGTGATGAACCACGAGTACATCAACCAGGCGGCCCTGCATCCGGGTGGCCCCACCAGCGCTGACACCAACGGTGGCGTGCGCCCCGAAGATGAAGTGCGCAAGGAAATTGCCGCCCATGGCGTGTCCGTGGTCCACATCAAACAGAACAGCGAAGGCACCTGGGACGTGGTGTTCGGCAGCCCGTTCAATCGCCGGATTACCGGTGGCACCGAGATGGATATCCGGGGCCCGGTGCGCGGCTACGCGAAGCTGAAAACCAAGTTCAGCCCGGATGCCACCGAAACCCGTGGCACCCTGAACAACTGCTCCATGGGCCCGACACCCTGGGGCACCTACCTGACGGCGGAAGAGAACTGGCACGGGTACTTTGCCAACAGCGATGCCACCCAGCCCCGTGAACAGACCCGGCATGGTGTGGGCAGTGCCAGCCGCTACGACTGGGAACTCGCCGACGGCGCCGCGGACGCTTATGTGCGGTTTGACGTGACCCCCACCGGCGCCTCGGAAACCGATGATTACCGCAACGAGGCCAACACCTACGGCTACATGGTGGAAATCGATCCGTTCACACCCGAAAGCAAGCCGCAGAAGCGCACCGCTCTGGGCCGGTTTGGCCACGAGGGCGTGATTTTCGCGCCGGTCAAGGAGGGCCAGCCGGTCGTGTGTTACTCGGGTGACGATTCCCGTTTCGAGTACATCTACAAGTTCGTGTCCTCCCAGCCCTATTCGGCGGCCACCGCCGGCGGTTACCTGCTGGATGAAGGCACCCTGTACGTGGCCCGCTTCAACGAGGACGGTTCCGGTGACTGGTTGCCCTTGTCGCTGGACGATGCCGACTTTGCAGCCAAGGTGACAGCGGCCGAAGGCACAACGGTCGGTGATATCGCATTCGACGGCTTTGCCAACCAGGCCGATGTGCTGCTCAATACCCGTCTGGCCGCCGACATCGCGGGCGCAACCCCCATGGACCGCCCCGAGTGGGGAGCGGTCGATCCGAACACCGGCGAGGTCTACTTCACGCTGACCAATAATTCGCAGCGCACGGAAGCACAGACCAACGCCGCCAACCCGATTGCCGAGAACCGCACCGGTCACATCATTCGCTGGACGGAAGCGAACAATAACCACACGGCCGTCGCGTTCGATTGGGACATCTTTGTCTTTGCCGGTGAGCAGGGCACCGAAACGGTTGTCGACGGCAATACCGTGGTATCGCTGACCGACGACAACATCTTCAACAGCCCGGATGGTCTCTGGTTCGACTACAACGGTCGCCTCTGGATCCAGACCGATGGCTCTGACGACGCGCCCTACCAGAACAACATGATGCTGGCGGCGAATCCGGTGACCCGTGAGATCAAGCGTTTCTTCGTGGGGCCGCAGGGGTGTGAAGTCACCGGTGTGGTGACCACGCCGGACGTGAAGACAATGTTCGTCAATATTCAGCATCCGGCGGCGGACTGGCCGTTCGGAACCGAGGGCGATCACCCGCGGGATGCCACGGTCATTGTCACCCGCGACGACGGCGGGGTAATCGGCGCGTAAGCGTCCCGCCAACTCCCTTCTGCAACCGCAGGACCGCTCGATTCCGTCAGGGGATTGCGCGGTCCTGCGGTTTTTCTGTTCAAGAAATCGCCACTCCCGCCGATACCTGTCATGCATCAACTAAAGTATGAGTTATTAGATTAGGTCAATTCATTACTCTCCCTAATGGCCTTCAGGCGCAGAATGATTTCACGAATAACAATAAATTCGAGGTTGGTATGGCATTACTCGACCGGACGACCGTCCTTTGGGGGGTGGCAGTTGCAGCGGTTGCTGCGGTTGTCAGTGGCGTGGTGGCACCGATGGTAGGGCTGGAACCCGCATCCATCCTGATTGGACTGATCAGCGGCCTTGCGCTTGGCAGTGGCTACTTCATCCTACGGGTACTGGAACCCATTGAACGGGGCATCAAGGGCCTGAACGACGGCTCCTTGCCCGATGACCACCCGCTTCGAACCCAGTGCGATGGGCTGCTTTCCGATGCAAGGGCCGGTCGCGCCCTGGTCGAGACCCTGGCGGGCAGCGCCGACCAGAATGCCATTTCCGCAGCCCAGGTGTCTTTTGCCGCCGACCAGTTGAAGCTGCGTCTTGACCGACAGGTGCAGGAGACGGCCCAGATGGCCGAGTACGCGGGCCAGATTACCGAAACGGTCCGCGAATCGTCCGCCCAGGCCACCGAGGCCGCGACCATGGCGCACCAGGCCAGTGTGACCAGTGCCGAAGGTCGTCAGGCACTGGTCGATGCCATCGACAGTGTCCGATTGGTTCATCAGCAGTCGGCCGAGAACCTCACGCTCATCCAGGCGCTGAACGAAAAATCCAACAAGATCCAGGGTGTTACCACCACCATCCAGGGGATTGCCGAACAGACCAACCTGCTCGCGCTCAACGCAGCCATCGAGGCCGCTCGCGCAGGGGAGCAGGGCCGAGGCTTTGCCGTCGTCGCAGATGAAGTCCGGCAACTGGCGGGTCGAACCGCGCAGGCGACCAGTGAAGTCGCTGAAACCCTGCAGGAGATCCGGTCGGGCACGACCCTGGTTGTCACCCGAATTGAAGATCTCGCCCGCAGTGTCGAGGAGGGGCTGACGTCCGTGGAGAGTGTGGGCGAGCGCCTGGACCAGATCCGGGACCAGTCTGACCGGGTGCAGCAGCAGGTGGCCCGGATTGCTGAAATTGACCAGAACAACGAGCAGAGTCTGGAACAGATGTTCGCCGGCATTGAAACGGTTCGGGACCAGATCGAAGAAAGCGATGCCAGCGTCGCGTCACTGGCGGAGCAGGCCGCAACCCTCATGGAGTTGGCGGAGAAAGCCAATGCCGCCTTTGCCCTGAACAGTGATGCCAGTTACCACCGGTTCTTCTACGATCAGGCCAAGACCGGCGCCGCGAAAATCAGCCAGTTGTTCGAACAGGCGATCCGAGACGGCAAGCTGTCGGAGCAGGCGCTGTTTGATAAGAAGCGGGAACTCATTCCCAATACCCACCCGCCCAAGTACGCCAGCAGTTTCGACCGGTTTACCGACCAGTACCTGCCGACCGTGCAGGAGGCCGTCAAGGACGCCCACGAAGCCGTGGTCTTTGCCATCTCGGCGGCGCCGGACGGCTACGTGCCGACCCACAACCGCGACTTTGCCCACGCGCCCACTGGCGACCCCAAGGTGGATTTGGTCAAGAGCCGAAGCAAGCGCCTGTTCAACGACCGGACCGGTATCCGCTGCGGCAGCCACACCCAGGACATGCTGCTTCAGACTTATCGCCGGGACACTGGCGAGATCATGCACGACCTGTCGGTGCCGATCTACGTTCATGGCAAGCACTGGGGCGGATTCCGTCTGGGGTATCGTCCGGACAACCACTAACCCTTCGGCAAGTTCCGGTGTCTGCGTGCTGTGGTAGACTCCGTAGAGAACCCCGGAAGGAGAACACGTTTTGGCAGAACAGGAACACATCCCCGCCGATCCCGACCCCATTGCCCGTCGTTCAGACCCGGCCCGGAACCTGGCGGTCGTGGTCTACATCCTTCAGGCCCTGTCATTCTTTGTGGGCGGCATCACCGGTCTGGTGGGTGTCATCATCAACTACGTCAAGATGGACGACGTTCGCAATACCTGGATCGAGCGACACTTTCAGTGGCAGATTCGAACCTTCTGGATAGGGTTGTTGTGGACGGTGATCGGTATCCTGACGGCCCCGTTGATCATTGGCTGGTTCATCCTGCTCGGAGTTTCCATCTGGATTATTTACCGGATTGTCAAAGGGGCGCTCGCCCTGAATGAAGGTCGGCCCGTGTAGCGGCGGGCCTTCGTCTCGCCTGCAAGATGTCAAACAATGTAAAATAAGCGCCCAAAATCAGTGCGCGTATTTGTCCATCCGCAATTTCGCCTGCCACATAACCTCGTCCTGTAACTGCTTGGATCTACATTTGTTTTTGCCTGCACTCTCACAATCAATGTAACAAAATGTTTCAGATTGTGATTTTTGTGACGCGACCCGTTGAATTCTCGGCCAAGTTGCATCCTCTCGCATTTTTTTAATCTGTCACCGCTGACCAGAGCAGTTCCTTGCTCGCGACCCTATGGAACGACAAAAAAAGCGAAAGGAGTATCAGCATGACGAAGGCGAGACAGCTCGCGGGGTACCTGGCTGCAGGCTGCCTGACGCTGGCATCAGGCGTTCAGGCCGAAACCATCCAGCATGAAACCGAGATTTCCCTCCTTGGCACCTACATTATCCCCGATGACGAACGCACTGATGAGTATGGTGCGGCTGTCCGCGCCACCTACGGTGCACGGCTGGATAAATACTGGTGGCTGGAGCCCACTTTCTTTGCCGGAGTGATTGAAACCGGACAGTCGGGCATGACCGATTATTACCAGCAGGGGCTGGGCGTCGATGTTGCCTACCGCTTTTTCGGAAACGCGCAATTCACGCCCTTCGCCCTCGCAGGCGCGGGAGTCTCCCGCAACGATGTGGCCAACAACTCTGCCAGCGAAATCGGGGGGTACGGAAACCTGGGATTGGGTCTGCTTTCCTCGCCACTGTCCGATTCCGGTCTGAGATTCCGGGCGGACGTCCGGTACCTCTACGACACCTACGACGACGGCCATGCTGACATTCACTTGTCCGCCGGGATCACGGTGCCCATTGGTGCAACGCGCCGTCAGGTTGTTGAAACGGTCAAGTACATCGAGAAGCCGGTTGTGATCGAGAAGGAGCGCGTAATCGAGCTGCCCGACTCGGACGAAGACGGGGTTGTCGATGGTGTTGATCAGTGTCCCAACACCCTCATCGGGCTGGAAGTGGATGCCGTCGGCTGTGTGAGGACCGATCAGGAGCAGAGTGTGGTGCTTCTGGGGGTGACCTTCGAGTTCGGCTCGGACCGATTGACGGCGAACGCCAAAGATATCCTGGCAAGTACCGCCGATGCCCTCAAGGGGCAGCAGAACCTGACCGTGGAACTGGCCGGGCATACCGATAATCGGGGTAGCGCGCAATACAACCAGCAGTTGTCCCGCCTGCGTGCAGAGTCTGTTCGCGACTATCTGATCGACCTCGGGATTTCTCCTGACCGCCTTGTGGCGAAGGGTTATGGCGAGTCGCTGCCGATTCGGGGCAACGACACGGAGGAAGGGCGGGAGCGTAACCGCCGCGTCAGTTTCAACGTGATCATGGAATGAACAGGGAGTAGGTACGATGATGACAACAACAATGAAATGGTATCTGGCATTTTTGATGGCGATGACTCTGGGGCTGGCCGGGTGCCAGTCCGACAGTGACATGGTGACCGCCGCGGGCGCCTCTGGTGGCAATGATGCCCAGAATTTTGACCAGGACGGCGACGGCATCCGGGACAACGAGGATTCGTGCCCGGCCACCGTGAACTCTGGAGCCGATCAGGACGCAGACGGCATTGACGATGCCTGTGATGACCAGGTGGGGCTCTCGGTGGATAACGACAGTGACGGCGTGCTCAACGGTGAGGACAACTGCCCGGATGTGGCCAACGAGGACCAGGCGAATGCAGACCGGGATCTGTTCGGTGATGTGTGTGATACGGATGCAGACGGCGACGCCATCGCCGACAAGGTCATTAACAACGATGGCACCTTCACCCCGATCCCGCCCAGCGAGGGCGGCGATAACTGTGCGCTGGTAGCCAACAACAGTCAGGCAGACCTGGACGGCGATGATGTCGGTAATGCCTGTGACCCGGATACCGATGGCGATGGGGTTGCCGATGTAGATAACAACGGAGAGCCGCTTGATAACTGCCGCCTGGTCGCCAATCCGGAC
Organism: Marinobacter arenosus; assembly: GCF_019264345.1. Classification (NCBI taxonomy): domain Bacteria; kingdom Pseudomonadati; phylum Pseudomonadota; class Gammaproteobacteria; order Pseudomonadales; family Marinobacteraceae; genus Marinobacter; species Marinobacter arenosus. The sequence continues at coordinate 1,277,290 of NZ_JAHVAO010000001.1, read as the reverse complement.
CAGCAGGATACGAACGGTGATGGTATTGGCGATGCCTGCCAGGATGACGACGACGGTGATGGCGTTCCAAACGGTTCCGACAATTGCCCGGCCGCCGTCAATCCCGACCAGGAGGACCTTGATGGCGATGGTCAGGGCGATGCCTGTGATACGGACACCGACGGTGACGGCATTGATGATGAGGGCGGGTTTGGCGAGGCCAACGACAATTGCCCGCTCGTGGCCAATCCTGATCAGGCAGATACCGATGGCGATGGTATTGGCGATGCCTGTGACCTGGTGAATGACGCCGAGTATGCCTGCGGTGTCGATGACCAGCCATTTACGCCCATGCTTGCAGCGGATCCGGATATCAGGGCCGTTGGGTCGGAGGACAATTCTGACTGCACGCTCTCGCTGCTCGGTGGATTACTGTGCAGCGTTGAGAATCCTGCCAACCCGGTTGACGCCGACCTCGAAAATTCGGCGAGGTTGCAGAACACGGATCTGTTGGGACTGAGCACCATCCGTTTCCGGGTTGCTGCGACCACCGGTTTTGCCTACCCCGGAAGCAACGCCCTGGGCATTGCGTTCAACGAGAGCCCCCAGCTTTTGCAGGCGGACCTTCTTGGTGGCGATCTGATTGTCCGGACCAGGCTCAACGGTGAGACGCAGGAAGAAAGCAACGGCGAAGCAACGGTGGACCTGGATCTCCTTGGTGCCTCGGGCGTGCTGGGAGGTACGGACAGCAGTTTCCTGATCTTCCAGACGACCAAACGGTTCGATACGGTGGAAGTGGAGTTTGCGCCGTCGCTGCTTTCTTTGCTGAATGAAGTGAACGTGCTGGCGGTATGCGCAAGTAAAACGGACATCGTCGCAGCGCACTAAATGCCTTCGCCGGGTCTTCGGACCCGGCTGGATAAAGAGCCCTATCGAGGGCTCTTTTTTTACGTTTCCCGTATCAGAGCGTGCTCACGTATCCGAGAGCGGCGAGACTGATCAGGAAAAAGCACAGGGCGAACGTCACCCTGGCACGGCGGTGGGGTGGGAACAGACTCTCACGGTAGCTCATGTTCAGACTCCGGTGGCCAATCAAGGAGTTGCTACTGCCAACGAGTGCCGAAAAATCCTGGCCTCGACGCACAGCCCGCAGTTGGTCTTGGAACACTGATCTGCATCGTGTAAGTGCACGGCCTTCAGAGCGCCGGGCGTTCGTTTGTTCAGGCCTTGGTAGGCCTTGATGTGGCGACTAAGAGCGTCGGATGCCTCTTTCGAGGTCGAGAATGGGCCCAGATCCGCCTGTTCGCGGGTGCGGGCGTACCAGCCATACAAGGTGTGCATAAGCCGGTTTTGATGGGCGCTGGGTATAGTGGTGTCTGTTCTCATGTCTCTGCCTCTGATACAACGACTACGCAGTAGAACGACACGTCCTTGTTGTTATCTTCCCGCCGGTCTGGTCTGTGGTTTTGATACCGCTCACCACGGACAATGCCCCATAAAGGTTCCATAGGCATTGCTTTTTGTGACGCAGTTCCCAGACGGACGGGTCAATCGGACGTCACTTCCTGGAGCCGGAGGGCACTGAGCATCCCCGCAAACCCCATCAAACCCAGAACAAGAATGACCGCCACCTCCGACACCGTGGACACAAGTGCCGTGAGGCCACCGGTTATCAGCAAAAGAACACCGATCACCGTATTACTAACTGCAGTGTAGTCGGTTCTCTTGTTGCCGCCAGCCATGTCAACCAGGTAGGTTTTACGGCCCAGCCGAACACCCGCGTGGGCGATGCTCAGGACAAAGAACGCGGCGGGATAGAACCAGACGCTACCCATGTCCGTGCCCACGACCAGCGCGGTGACACCGACAGCGATGCAGACACCACTGGCCATGGCCGCTCCCCGGATCATGACCCGGCGGCTGGAGGTATCCGCCATCCAGCCCCAGAAGCTGGCGCTTACCGAGCTTGCCAGGCTGCTGGCGAGCAGGAAAATGCCCAGCATCCAGCCCGCATCCGATTCCCGCTGGGCCAGAACAACGAAATAGGGAGAGGCCAGGGCAGAGCACAGCAACAACGCGCGGGTCATCACGAAATGGCGGAACGGGGCGTCGTCGCGCAGCAGGGAGAGGCTTTTCAACGCCTCGGTCAGGGCGTTACCTCCACCGCCCGTCTCCCCCTCGTATTCCTGAACGCCGGCAAACAGGAACCCGGCAATGATCCAGAGTCCGGCGGCAAGCAACAGCAAGGACGTGTAGAAAGCGATGCTCGGGTCGCCCCGATCCCAGAACAACAGCACGGTCATAATCACGGTGGCCGTACCGCCCAGCGTGGTGGCAAGACCTGACAACCGGCCGCGACGGGTTTTCGGGATGCATTTGCCCTGTACGTCCTTCATCGATACTGAGCAAAATCCCCGCGCAAGCGAGAACGCGATCAGCGCCGCGACAATGCCACCACCTGCGGCATAGCCATCAAGAAACCAGACACTGGCCGCCATTGCGATGACACTGACAGCCTGGCCAAAGCTGCCCAGGGTCCAGAACCACTTGCGAACGGCTTTGCGCCTGACCCAGGCCCCGATCACCATCTGTGGCACCAGCGAGCCGGCTTCTCGAATGGGCACCAGCCAGGCCACCATGGCGGGAGCCCCCACGGTGCTCATCAGCCACGCCAGGACCGTTTTCGGGCTGATGAGCAGGTCTCCGAGTTTGGTTAGAATGTTACTGGCAAGAATCAAAAAGAAATTGCGGGGGACTTCACGGCAGGCTTCCTCGGGGATGTCCTTGCAGACGCGAGCATCTTCCTCGTTGGCGATGAGGCTGTACAGCTGATCGATGTTGTCTCTGTGCTGCTTGGGCAAACCGGCTTCCTCGTGGCAAATGTAGGGCAAGGATACCAGCTACCCCGGATATCCATGAACCCGGATCTACGCGGGGCGCCCCCGGTCAGACCAGCTGGCCACGGGGCTGCGGCTCTGGCCGGGGGGCGTCTTGCTTGCCTGAGGCATTTGCTTGATGCCTAATGGGCGTCCGTTTTGAGGGAGTCGATCCATGCTGAGTTATCTCCACGCCTTCCATGCCGGCAATTTTGCCGATGTCCAGAAACACGCTGCCCTGACCCTGGCAATCACCATGATGCAGGCCAAGGCATCGGGCATTGCCTTTATGGATACCCACGCCGGCAGCGCCATGTACGATCTGGACAGTGAGCGGGCCCGAAAGACGGCCGAGGCCGATCACGGCGTCCAGAAGCTGTGGATGGCGAGGGAGAGGCTGACATCAACGGACTGGCAACCCGTGCTGGATCTGCTCTCGGTGCACACTGCCAAGGGGGGGCGGCTGAAACGTTATCCCGGTTCACCGGCCTGGTTTCGTCGTTTTCTTCGCCCCGCAGATTCGCTGACGGCCTTTGAGCTTCACCCTACCGAAGGCGATCAATTGGAAGGCTGGGCATCGAAACAGGGGGTTCGCGTGGTCCGTTCGGATGGACTGGCTGGCCTGCTGAAGCAGCTGCCTCCCCGGCAGCCGAGATTGCTGGTGCTCATCGATCCCTCGTATGAAATCAAGTCCGATTACGCCAATGTGGCAGCAACGCTGGCCGCCGCATGGCAGAAATGCCGTCATGGCGTCTATCTTATCTGGTATCCCATTCTCACCAGCGGCCTGCACCAGGGTTTGATGGACGAGATCCGGCAAAGCGGTGTGCGTAAGGTCCTGCGCAGCGAAGTGCGTCTGGAACATCCGCCGGAGCGGGGCATGATCGGATCCGGCATGCTGGTCGTGAACCCTCCCTGGGGGTTCGATGACCGTCTGGCTGGCATGATCGAGGATATCGCAGACGCCGATCTGCTGGACGTCAACCACCAACTGGATTGGCTGGTACCGGAATAGCGCGGCGCACCCACCCATTAAGGTTCAGGAGCAGTCTGTTTGATGGAGCAAGCGAAACCGCCGACACAGCCGCTGTGCCTGCCCGGTGGACTGGTCCCGATGGATCAGTGGGCCATTCCGGAGATTTCGGTCCGGCGCACGGTCAAGGACATGGTTCGCCATATACTGGTTCAGCTCCGTGTTGGCATTTCTCCGGAAGAGGAACCCTTCCAGAGCCTGGACGAACTCCCAGCGCTGTCCGAAACCCAGCTTCAGCGGATTGCCCCGGACCCGGACTTCTCGGCCCTGGCCAGGGAGTTGGCCAGCCAACTCCGGGAAAGCCAGACCGGGACACCGAATCCGCGAGACGTTGCCTTTCTGGTGGCGCCCCCGTTTTCCGGACTGCGCGAGGCCCTTGGGCTAGGCCCCCGGTTAGAGGCGAACGGCCATGCAAAGACAGAGCCCTGTACGGTTATTGCCCCCCCTGAGAATCTCCTGATGAGTGAAGAGGAAGCCCGTCACTGGTGGGATACCCAGGATCTGTCCCGGCCGTGGGTGATACCGGAGCTGGCGGATTTCTGGCTTCGTCACATGGCGGGCCTGGCCCTGGTCCGTGAGTTCTTCCGGCGAATTTCTGCGGGAGAAGCGGGGCAGGGCATCGTGGGGTGCTCAAGCTGGTTCTGGCAATTCTGGGCGAGCTATTTACCCAATATGCATGTTGGTCCCTGGACGCCAGCACCGCTGAGCGCGAGTGGTCTCAGTAGCTGGCTGACGTATCTGGCGGAAGACAACGGCGGCTCACCGGTGATTGCACGAATGACTCATGACGGGCTCTACGTCCTTCCCGCCGATGGCCTCCCCGGCAGCAAGAAGATCAAACACAGCGGATTCCTGGGGGATCTGGCGGCCACGGCCCGTGGAAACCCCGGCGTTGCTCTGGCGATCTGGCGCAAAGCGCTCAGGGCCCGGCCGGAGGACGAGGCAGACGCAGACGCCGACACTGAGGGCCCGGCCCCGGCCCGTTCGCAGCACTGCTGGGTGGTTCCCCTCGATCAACTGAGCCTTCCGACGATGCCTCAGGGCAAAGGGCCCGTCCTGGGGATGGTGCTTCACGCATTACTGCTGCATGACGGCCTGGATGAGGCATCTCTTGGCCTGGTGACCGGCGTTTCCGCGCACGAACTGAGTCACACCCTGGCACGCCTGGCGCGAGCCGAAATGGTCAGGCGTTCGGAATCCGGCGGATCATGGCATGTGACGGACCTTGGGTATCCCGGGACGCGGCGACATCTGCAAAGCTGGGGGTTCCCAGTTGATGGCTTCTGAGGGAAAGCGGTATGGATGATATGGGCTTGAAAGAGGTTTTCTCGACGATCACGTCCCAGGCGCTACTGGAAGCTCTGGTGGTGGTGGTGATATCCGCGGGTGTCATCCTGGCCGTGCAGAAACTGTTGCCCACACTGGCGGCCCGGCTCAGTGGCAAACCGCGGCTCTACCTCCTGGCCCTGGTGCCTTTGCTCCGACTGGTGATCATTGTTGTCACCATCGTGATGGTTGTGCCCATCCTGGTGGAGCCTTCTTTCCAGAACATGGTCGCCATCTTTGGCGCGCTGGGCCTGGTGTTGGGCTTTGCCTTCAAGGACTATGTCAACAGTCTGATCGCCGGCGTGGTAACCCTGTACGAAATGCCTTATCGACTGGGGGACTGGATTGAGGTGGACGGACATTACGGGGAGGTGCGCTCCATCGGTGCCCGGGCTGCGAAAATCGTGACCCCGGATGCTTCCGTGGTCATCATCCCTCACAACACCCTGTGGAATGCCATCCTTGCCAATGGCAACGATGGCACGGACAACCTGATGTGTGTCGCTGAATTTCACCTTGAGCCTCATCACGATGTCCAGCGGGTGCTCGATCTGCTGCGGGATGTCGCGTTCACAAGTCCCTACACCAGAACTTGGCAGCCTGTTGTCGCGGTCGTTGTTAACGAAGCCTGGGGCATGCGTTACCGGCTCAAGGCCTATCCGTTGGAGCCGAAAGAGCAGTTTCGTTTTGTCAGCGACCTGACCGCGCGGGGAGCCGGTGTTCTGGCGAGGGAGGGCGTCGGATTCGTGTCAGCCCCCGTCCTCGGGCGGTGACGCCTGCCGTTCGCTTTCAAGGGTTTCAACCAGCTGGCGGACCCGTTTGAGAATCTCACTGCCCCGCTCTCCGGTGGCGTCGATGTATGCCTGATAGACCGGTTGGCTGGCCTCTGCAAACACCGCGCGTTCCTCGTCGGTCAGCCGAACGACCTTGAGCTCGCCTGCCTCGAGCATGCTCTCCAGTCGCGCCCGGTTGAGCTCGTCCTGGGCTTGCCAGGCCACCTCGGCGACGTCCGTCAGTGCACTTTCCAGCCACTCTTGCTCCCTGGCCGGTAACCCGCGGAACCAGTCCCCATTGGTAACCAGTGACGAGACAAACTGAGCCGGGCGGGCCATCGTCAGGGTCGTCTGCACTTCGTAGAAATTCATTTCCTCAATGGCAAACACCGGGTTGGTCTGGCCGTCGATCTTGTGGAGCTGCAGGTCACTGTAGACCTGGGAGTAGGGCGTCTGGCTCGGCTCGGCACCGTAGGCGCGAAATGTTGCCGCGGCCATGTCCGACGTCATGGTCCGGAAGCGCAGGCCCTCAAAATCCGCCGGTGTCCGCAGGGGCTTGTTGGCGGTCCAGGCCATCCATCCTTCCGGGACAAAGGCGAGCAGCTTCAGGTTCCGGCTGGCGTAGGGCGTCTCGAACAGGGCCAGGAGTTCGGTGCTGGCCAATACCTGACGGTTCACCTCCCCGTCGTCGGACAACAGGTAGTGCAGGGTAAAAACCCCCACCTCGGGGATCTGGTCAGCCAGGTGGCCCGGAGAGGCAAACGCCAGGTTGACCGAGCCATTCTTGGTGAGCTCGGTCAGTTGAGCCGATGTGCCCAGGGAACCATAGGGAAAGATGTCCAGCACGATGTTGCCGTCGGACAGTTCCTCAATACTCTCCTTTAGCGCTTGCGCATAGGCGTGTTGTACACTTCCCTCGATTTCTTCCAGGGCAAAGCGCCAGGTAACGGGATAGTCCGGTGGCTCGGCCTCGGGGGAGACACTGCCTGATGGGGTGGGTTCACTGTCGGAGCAACCGGCCATGAATGCGAACAGGATTGCCAGGAAGGAAAGCCTGAGGCTGGTGGTGCGCATGTCCCGTTCTCCAAAGCCGGGGTGAATGGTGAATTGCCGCTAAGTTAACACACTTGGGCAGGGGTGTTCCTGCTCTCAATCGTCGGAGACAGTATGAAAAACCAGAAGCAGGCGATGCTGTTCGGGCTTGCGACGGTTCTGCTTTGGTCCACGGTTGCCACGGCGTTTAAACTGGCGCTGAGGGAGCTGTCGCCGGTCGAGATGCTCCTGATTGCCTGCGTTTCCTCGTTGCTGGTGATCGGCGGTGTGCTGGTGGTCCAGGGCCGCTGGCATCAGGTGGTTGAGCTGTCTGGACGACAGTACCTGCAATCGTTCGGCATGGGGCTGATCAACCCCTGCCTGTACTACTTTGTGCTGTTCGGTGCCTTTGACCGATTGCCGGCGCAGGAGGCCCAGCCACTCAATTATACCTGGGCCCTGGTGCTGGCCTACCTGTCGGTGCCGTTCCTGGGGCAGCGGTTACGGAAACTGGATATCCTCGCTGGCCTCGTGTGTTACGCCGGGGTTGTGGTCATTGCCACTCGGGGGGCGGTGACCTCGTTGAGTTTCTCTGACCCCCTGGGTGTTGCCCTCGCCATCGGCAGTACCCTGGTCTGGGCGTCCTACTGGATACTGGCGACCCGTGACACCCGGGATCCGGTGGTGGGCCTGTTCCTCAACTTTCTGTTCGGGTTACCGGTCATAGCGCTGATCTGCGGCGTGACCGAGGGCTTTGAGTGGCCATCCCTGGGATCTCTGTCCGCGGCGGTGTACGTGGGTGTTTTCGAGATGGGGATTGCCTTTGTCCTCTGGTCCTACGCCATGAAGAAGGCGGAGAATACCTCCAAAGTCAGCAACCTCATCTTCATTTCACCCTTCCTGTCCCTGGTGTTTATCTACTTCATTCTGGGAGAGCAGATTCTGCCGTCCACCTACATCGGCCTGGTTCTGATTGTCACCGGGCTCTGGCTGCAGCAGAAAAAAGTGCGGGATCGGGAGCAGGCCCTGGCTCATGGCTCCTGAATGGTTTGTCTACATGATCAGAACTGCAAAAGGGGCCCTGTATACGGGGATCACCACCGATGTGGACCGCCGGTTTGCCGAACACCAGGCCGGCGCGCCCAGGGGGGCACGGAGCCTGAGGGGCAAAGGACCGCTGGAGTTGGTGTTCCATTCCCCGGCTGGTGACCGCAGCCGGGCGTCACGGCTTGAGTGGCACATCAAACGGTGGCCACGGGCGCGAAAAGAAGCGCTGGCAAATGGCGAGCTCAGTCTGCCAGATGACGTTTGATGTGGGCGCCGGCGTCTTCAAGGGCTTCCGTGGCCCGGTCCAGTTGGCCGGCGTGAACCTGGAATACGTGCCAGAGGCTGTTGAAGACCTCAAGCCTGGTCGGCACGTTGTCCCGTTGCGCAACCGCGGCAAGGCGCTCGGCATCGTTGAGCAGAATCTCCTCGCTTCCCACCTGGATCAGCAGCGGGGGCAGATCGGTAAGATCACCATAAACCGGTGAAATCAGCGGATTGGTCAGCGACTCGCCGGCGCTGTAGTACCTGGCGGATTTTTCGGTCCAACCGGCATTGAGCACCGGTTCGCATTCGGGCGAGTAAAGCTGTTGCTGGCCGAGGTCTACCCAGGGTGAAAAGACCGTGAGGGACGAGGGCAAAGGCAACGTCCGGTCCCGGAGCCGCATGGCGAGGGCAATGCTCAGTCCGCCGCCAGCGGAATCTCCGGCGACAGCAATCTGTCCCGGCTTGTAGCCCTGCTCAAGCAGCGTCGTGTAGACTGCTTCAGCATCGTCGAGCGCGGCGGGGAAAGGATGCTCCGGTGCCAGCCGGTAATCCGGGGTGATGATCTGGCAGCCGGTGGTCTTAGCGAGGTGCCCGGTAAGCCCGCGGTGGGTATTGGACGAGCCAATAACGTAGCCGCCACCGTGCAGGTAGAGCACCACTCCCGAACTGTCGGTACCAAAGCGGCTGCGGGTAACCGGGATGCCCGCGATGGTATCGTTCTCGAAGCGAGAGCCGCGGGGCGGTATGGACGTGCGGTAGGCCTGTCGGACCAGGGACCGCTGGAGCGTAACCGGAACTCCCGGGTGGAGCATTGGGCGCACAAGGCGTCTCATGGTTTGGCGAAGACCAGCCTCAAGAAGGTGTTGAAGCATCTGTGTTCTACCCCCGCTATGCGTTAGGATTGCAGATCAAATAGCTTATTAATCAATCATGACAGGCGTTTAACTCTACGTGTACTGGAAAACAGATACCATAGAAATACCGGATTGGGACAGGCATTCGCTGCTGGATCGACTGGAAGCATTCGATCCGGCCACGCCAAGGGAGCTTGGCGAGGAAATGGTCGCCTACTGCCGGTTCTATGGACTGGACCTGTGGGTGGAACACCCGGAAGTGAGTTACCACCAGGGTTACGTGGAGGCGGGTCACCACCAGGTCATGGTTCATTACTACCGGTTGCCTGAGTCTTCCACGGCACGGGGAACCGTGTTCATTCTGCATGGCTACTTTGACCATGTCGGCTTGTACAGCCAGTTGATTGACCGGTGTCTGGGGGCGGGTTTTGATGTGCTGGCCTACGATCAGCCGGGCCATGGGCTGTCCAGTGGTACCCCGGCGGCGATCGGAAGCTTTATCGAATACCAGGGCGTGCTCGCGGATGTCATGGCGCACGTCAAGAACAAGGTACGCAGTCCCTGGTATGCGGTGGGCCAAAGCACCGGTGGGGCGATCCTGATCGATTACCTGTTGTCCAACCACCATTCACGGGACACATCGGCGTTCCGCAGGGTGGTTTTGCTGGCGCCCCTGATTCGCCCGGTGGGCTGGCTCGGCGCGAAGGTGCTTCACAGCGTGATGAAACCCTTCATCACCCGCTGGCGCCGTGTGTTTTCGGCGAACAGCGGCAACTCCCGCTTCCTGCGGTTTTTGCGAGAGCATGATCCGTTGCAGGCGCGGGCCGTACACGTGGACTGGGTGAGCGCATTGCGCAGTTGGGTGCCCCACATTGAGTCGGCGCGCCCGGTGGATTTCCCGGTCACGGTGGTCCAGGGCGAAAAGGACCTGACGGTGGACTGGGAGCACAATTTGCGAATTATTCGCAATAAATTTTCCTCTGTTGAGGAACTGAGAATCCCCGATGGTCGTCATCATCTAGTGAATGAAGCTCAGGATTTGCAGGCGACGGTATTCAATACCATCATTGACACGTTTTTGAACGAAGCGGTGAAGACTGTTGAGAGCGCCTCGACAGGCCGCGAATAAATAAAGACAGGAGAATGCTGTGAAAAAGACGATTCTTGCTTTCGCGGTGGCGACCGTAGGTCTGGGTGGTTGCATGACCTATGATCCTTACACCGGTGAAGAAAAAACCTCCAGCGCAACCAAGGGCAGTATCATTGGTGCACTGGGTGGTGCGGCTATTGGCGCAGCGACTTCAAGTAAGAGTGACCGGGGCAAGGGTGCCCTCATCGGCGCAGCGGGCGGCGCAGCCATCGGCGGTGGTATCGGTTACTACATGGATAAACAGGAAGCGGAACTGCGTCGCAAGCTGGAAGGCTCCGGCGTGCGTGTGGTTCGAAACGGCGATGAGATCGAGCTGATCATGCCGGGCAACATCACCTTTGACCTGAACCAGTCCTCGATCAAGCCGTCGTTTACTGACACGCTGGACTCCGTGTCACTGGTCCTTAAGGAATTCGACAAGACCATCATCCAGATCGAAGGTCACACCGACAGCTCCGGCTCCCAGAGCTACAACCAGCTGCTGAGCGAACGTCGCGCCAGCTCGGTTCGGGATTTCCTGCTGAATCGTGGTATTGAGCCCAAGCGTACCCGGGCTGTTGGCTATGGCGAGCGGTACCCGATTGCATCCAACGACAATGCCGCCGGACGCGAGCAGAACCGTCGGGTGGAACTGACCCTGGTGCCGATGCAGTAATACCGGTACAGCAGGCATAAAAAAACGCGGCAACATCGGTTGCCGCGTTTTTTGGTTTCTGGGCGGGTGACATTATCCGCGTGACCCGTGCTCAGTTGGTGTTGCTGGGTAACCATTCATCGATACGCCGCTTCAAATCATCCAACTGGTCTTCCCCCGAGTCCCTGAGCTCTCCGAGCTTGGCCCGAGCGGTTTCAATGTGGTCTTCGAGAGACTGGATCTTCTCCGAAAACTCCCGCTGGATTTCGGCTTCCGCCTTGTCATCCTCAGCTTTTGCCATCTTGGCTTCTGCTTCCGACCGGATCTGGTCGATCTGCTTGCTCCAACTTTCGGTCTGGGTTTGCAGTTTGGTCAAAAGGGATTCTCTTACTGACATGGATACGCTCCCGTCGCGAGATGAATGGTCTGGTTCAGGCCAGCTACTCCTTCTAAACATGGCCTGTATCTCTTCTTTCTCAAGGCCGAATTCTGAATTTCATATTAAATCTGGGAAATCAAAGGGCATTTGGCCTCTTCTGCTTGGACTTCGATGGCCATGGCCGCGAACTTTGACCCGCGGCTCCCGCGTGAGTGGACGTGATCGCGAGCCGTTGCGAGAACAATAATTCTGTGTAGCAGAGGAGCGAACACCATGATAACAAGAGCATTGTTCACGACCTTTTTTTGTGCCGCGTTACTGGCGGCATCGCCCGCACATGCGGGCCTGCCCGGAAGTCCTGGCGGCGAAAACGACCAGGTCAGCCAGGAGTCCACGCTGCAGGCGGGCGATGTCCTGCCGGGACGATACATTGTCCGCCTCGACCCGGATCTCCCAAACCTGCTCGGCGTTGCCGATCTCCAGGCCGGTGTTGATGCGCTTTTGCTGGCGGTCGGCGGTGGCCAATCCCTGCACCTTTACCAGACGGCCCTGACTGGTGCCGCCGTTGAGCTGGTGGAATCCCGGGCCGCCATGCTGCAATCGCTGCCCGGTGTGCTGTCTGTGGAGCCGGATACCGTGGTTACGGTCCGGGCGAGCCAGGCGGGCGCAACCTGGGGCCTGGACCGGGTTGATCAGCCCTTCCTGCCTCTGGATGACACCTACCAATACCCAGATCAGGCAGGGCAGGGCGTCAACGTCTACGTGATCGATACCGGCATCCGGGACACCCATGAGGAATTCACGGGCAGAGTCATCGCGGGGCGTAACTTCGCCGTGAACGACACCGGGCTGCTTGGGCTTGGCGGCCTTCCGTTGATCGGGCCGCTGGTGAACATCGGAGGCGAAACCGACCCGAATGACACGACGGACTGCAATGGTCACGGCACCCACGTTGCCAGTACCAGCGTCGGACGCCTCTACGGCGTTGCCAAACAGGCTTCGGTGGCGGCCGTGAGGGTGCTGGATTGTTCGGGCGCAGGCAGTACCGCGGACGTCATCGCAGGTGTTGACTGGGTCGCCGCAAACCATCAGGCACCGGCAGTTGCCAATATGTCACTGGGTGGCGGTAATTCCGACGCGCTGGATGACGCGGTGCGTGGGGCTGTTGAGCAGGGCGTTACTTTCGTGGTGGCTGCAGGGAACAGCGATGCCAACGCCTGTGACGGTTCCCCGAACCGGGTGCCGGAAGCCATTACCGTGGGCAGTACGGATCGGGAAGACCAGCGGTCCTCGTTTTCCAACTTCGGTGAGTGTCTGGATCTGTTTGCGCCGGGCTCGGAGATCACCGGCGCCTGGTATCAGAGCGACACCGAAACCAACACCATCAGCGGAACCTCGATGGCTTCGCCCCATGTTGCGGGTGCCGTGGCATTGCTGCTGGGGGCAAGTCCCGGGTTGGCGCCGAGTCAGGTGGATGCTGCGCTGGAAGACCTCGCCTCGACCAATGTTCTGAGCGACGTCAACAGCGGTTCGCCGAATCTGCTGTTGCAGGTGCCCCGCTAAATCTGGCCCCACAAAAAAGCCCGGGCGAGTGCCCGGGCTTCGATGGTGCTGGACTCTGGGCAGAAAGGCTCAGAACAGGACGCGGCAGCGGATGGTGCCTTTCACGTGGCGCAACTTCTCCAGCGCCAGCTCACCGTACTCCTTGTCAACGTCGACCACCACGTAACCAATGTCTTCCTTGGTTTGCAGGTACTGGCCACAGACGTTGATTTCGTTCTCCGAAAACACCTGGTTGATCTCGGACATCACGCCCGGCACGTTCTCGTGGATGTGCAGCAGGCGGTGCTGGTTCGGGTGAGACGGCAGTGCCACTTCCGGGAAGTTGACCGACGACACCGACGTGCCGTTGTCACTGTACATGGCCAGCTTCTCGGCGACTTCGCGGCCAATGTTCTCCTGGGCTTCAATGGTAGAGCCGCCGACATGCGGGGTCAGGATGACATTGTCGAACTCACGGAGCGGGGAGACGAACTCTTCGGTGTTCGACTTCGGCTCAACCGGGAACACGTCAATGGCTCCGCCCAGCAGCTTGCCGCTGCGCAGTGCGTCGGCAAGCGCGTCGATGTCCACAACCGTGCCACGGGACGCGTTCATCAGGATGGAACCGGGCTTCATCTGCGCGAACTGCTCCGCCTTGAACATGTACTTGGTCGACGGCGTTTCCGGCACGTGCAGGCTGACCACGTCAGCGATGTTAAGCAGCTCCTGCAGGGTGCCTACCTGGGTGGCGTTGCCAATCGGCAACTTGGAGACCACGTCGTAGAAGTAGACATCCATGCCCAGGCCTTCCGCGAGTACACTGAACTGGGTACCGATGTTGCCGTAGCCGATGATCCCCAGTTTCTTGCCACGGATCTCGTAGCTGTCCTTGGCGGACTTCAGCCACTCGCCGCGATGGGCCTTGGCGTTCTTCTCGGGAACTCCACGCAGCAAGAGAATGGCTTGTGCCAGAACCAGCTCGGCGACGCTCCGGGTGTTGGAGAAGGGCGCGTTGAAAACGGCAATGCCCCGGCGGGTTGCCGCCTGCAGGTCGACCTGGTTGGTGCCGATGCAGAAACATCCCACAGCCACCAGTTTGTTGGCAGCTTCAAATACTTTCTCGGTCAGCTGGGTGCGCGAGCGAATACCGACGAAGTGCGCATCGGCAATCTTCTCAATCAGGTCTTCCTCGGCCAGCGAGTGAGTCAGATACTCGATGTTGGTGTAGCCTGCAGCGTTCAGGGTATCAATGGCAGATTGATGCACGCCTTCCAGCAGCAGGATCCGGATTTTGCTCTTTTCGAGAGACGTATTTGACATGGGCTTGCTTCCGAACCTTTCGTCACGTGAAATGACCCGTGGCCAGTGATCGTCAGGGCTGGCTCACAGAACAGGGGCGGTATGATACCATAAACGCAGAATTTCACAGCGCGCCGGTTTACCTGAATCAACTGCCCCACAAACCGCCAGTTTTCAGGCCTCCGGACCAACCTCGATGAGACATACGCATTCATGAATTCCGAACAGATCATTGCTTCCCTGAAAGAGCTGGTCGCCTCTGGCGACAATCCCGGAAAGGTACTGACCGATCCTGCGGATCTTGAGAACTATGGCAAGGACTGGACCAAGATTTATCCGCCCAAGCCGGTGGCGATTGTTCTGCCAAAGACCACCGAGCAGGTTCAGTCGCTGGTGCAGTTTGCCAACGAGAATCAGGTGGCCCTGGTGCCTTCCGGCGGCCGAACCGGTCTGAGCGCCGGCGCGGTTGCGGCCAACGGTGAGGTGGTGGTCGCGTTCGATAACATGAACCAGATCCTGGACTTCAACGCCAGTGACCGGACCGTCCGCTGTCAGGCGGGCGTGGTCACGGAGCAGCTCCAGAACTTTGCCGAAGAAAACGGGCTCTACTACCCGGTGGATTTTGCCTCCGCCGGCTCCAGCCAGCTTGGCGGCAACCTGTCTACCAATGCCGGTGGTATCAAAGTCATTCGCTACGGCATGAGCCGTGACTGGGTGGCTGGCATGAAGGTGGTGACTGGAAAGGGGGACGTCCTCGATCTCAACAAGGACCTGGCCAAGAACAACACCGGCTATGATCTGCGCCACCTGTTCATCGGGGCGGAAGGAACCCTGGGTTTCATTACCGAAGCCACCATGAAGCTCTCGCGCAAACCCGACAACCTGACGGTGCTGGTGCTGGGATTGAACGACCTGACCAACACCATGGATGTGCTTCAGACCTTCCAGAAGCAGATTGACCTCACCGCGTACGAATTCTTCTCGCACCAGGCCATGGGGCATGTGCTGGCTCATGGTCAGGTCCAGGCCCCGTTCGAGACCGAGGCGCCGTACTACGCGCTGCTGGAATTCGAAGCCGTTTCCGATCAGGTCATGGACGATGCCATGTCGCTGTTCGAACAGTGCGTGGAGAATGGCTGGGTGCTCGACGGCGTCATCAGCCAGAGCGAGACCCAGGCCCAGAACCTCTGGCAGTTGCGGGAGCGGATCTCGGAATCCATTGCGCCCCGCACGCCCTACAAGAACGATATCTCGGTCGTGGTTTCCAAGGTGCCGGGATTCCTCGAGGAAATCGACGCGGTGGTGACCGAACATTACCCGGATTTCGAGATCATCTGGTTCGGCCACATTGGCGATGGGAACCTGCACCTCAACATCCTCAAGCCCGAGGATATGGCCAAGGAAGACTTCTTCGAGAAGTGCCAGCAGGTCAATAAGTGGGTATTCGAGATTGTCGAGCGTTACCAGGGCAGTGTTTCGGCCGAGCACGGCGTGGGCATGACCAAGAAACCGTATCTGCAATACACCCGCAGCGAGGCGGAAATCGCCTACCTGAAAGGCATCAAGCAGGTGTTTGACCCTGCGGGCATCATGAACCCGGGAAAGATCTTCGACTGATGCAGGATCATATCGTCGTACTCACCGGCGCTGGCATCAGCGCTGAAAGCGGACTCTCCACCTTCCGTGACAACGGCGGTCTGTGGGAGGAGCACAGTGTGTACGACGTGGCCACGCCCGAGGCGTTCGCCCGCAATCAGGAACTGGTGCTGCGGTTCTACAATGACCGGCGGCGCCAGCTGGAATCCGCCCGGCCCAATCAGGCCCACCGCCTGCTGGCGGAGCTGGAATCCAGATACCGGGTGACGGTGGTCACCCAGAACGTCGACGACCTGCACGAGCGTGGCGGCTCCAGCAACGTTATTCACCTGCACGGTGAACTGACCAAGGCCCGCAGTTCCCGGCATCCGGAGCTCATCTACGACATTGGCTACCGGGACATCCGGCAGGGCGACACCTGCGACCGCGGCGCCCAGCTTCGCCCCCACATCGTCTGGTTCGGCGAAGAAGTGCCAATGCTGGAGGCAGCGGCGGACGTGGTTCGCACCGCCGATCACCTGCTGATCGTGGGCACCTCGCTGCAGGTCTACCCGGCGGCGGGCCTGGTGCATGAGGTGGACTGGGATGTGCCGATTACCGTCGTCGATCCCGGCGAACCGGCGTCCGTGTCCCGGGCCCGGGTGATTCGCAAGGGTGCTGGAGAGGGCGTTGCCGAGTGGATAGGTAGCCTGAAGTAACTCTTAGCCCGGTCCAGCTTGCTCCGACAGTTTCAGGTATTTTTCCAGTTCTTCCTTGAACGCCGCCTGCACCCCCAGCCGCTTCAGCATCCAGTAGTGCCCGGCAATCATCCGGTCGATAAAGATGCTCTCCACGGGCGGCTTGAAGTAATCCAGGTATTTGAAGACGGTACTGGTCTTGGCCGCTACGTGCTTGTGCAGGTCCGCTTCGGCGAAGTCGTAGGGTTCGTCCTGGTTGAAAGGGACAATCAAGATGTCGCGCCACATTGCGTAATAGGCTTCGTCCACGGCTGGCTGGCTTTCGACCCGGGCACCCAGAGCGATCAGGTGGCGGTCCAGTGCCTGATAATCCTCCTCCAGCGCCGCAACCAGGGCCTTGCGATAAGACTCCACAATGCCCGGTTTCAATTTTTTCACGCAGCCGAAATCGTACATGATGATGGAGCCATCTGGCCGGTAGGCGAAATTGCCGGCGTGCGGATCGCCGTGGATGCACTGGAAACGGAACAGTTGGTCGGCCATGGTGGTGAAGATGCGCTGGCCGATGAGGTTGATGGTGTCCTGATCGTAGCGCTCCGGTGTGACCTCGCTGACATGGTCGCCCTCGACCAGTTCGAGGGTGAGTACCCGGCGGGTCGAGTGGCTGTCGACCACCGACGGAATGATGACCCAGTCGTCGTTCTGGTGGAACTGCCGGAATAGCTGGATGTTATCGGCTTCATTGACGTAATCGAGTTCCTCTTTGAGCCGTTCCCGGATCTCGCCGAAGAGCTGGTCGACCGCCTCCTTGGGCATCTTCAGCAACCCGCCGAGCTTGAGGGTCATGCGTAGTTGCTTGAGATCCGAATCGCAGGATTCGTCCACCCCCGGATACTGGACCTTCACAATCACATCCGTGCCGTCGTACAGGCGGGCACGGTGTACCTGGCCGATGGAAGCCGCGGCGTAGGGCTTTTCCTGAATGTATTCGAAGAGTTCCGTGACCGGCTTGCCGAGCTCCGATTCAATCTGCTCGACGATCACCTCAAAGGGCATGGGGGGTGCTTCTTTTTGCAGCGTCTGTAGAGCCTCGGAGAATTCCTTGGGCAGGAAGTCCTGGGTCTGGGACGCAATCTGGCCCACCTTCATGACGGCGCCTTTCAGTTCACCCAGGGTGTCGACAATCTGTCCGGCCATCCGGGTGTAGCTCTCGCTCTGAGCGCCCTCGTCGTTCTCGCTGCGAAACATCCGGCGCGCGCGCTGGCCAGCGTACTGGCCGGCCACGGAGGCGGTCATGCCTGCGAGTTTCAGAAATCGTCCGCGTCGGGAGGTTACCGGTTTCTTTGCCATGCCAGATGTACGTCCTTCACCGGAGATAGGTTTGCTGACTGAACGTTAAACCACTTTGGTTTCCACGAACAGCACATCCTCCATTTCCAGTGACAGTGTCTGGTCGATTTGCAGGGGGCCAACCCCCTTGGGCGTGCCGGTCAGCACGACATCACCGGGCAGCAGTGAGAACAGGCTGCTGATATGGGCAATCAGTGGGACCACCGGGTTGAGCATGTCGCGGGTCTCCCCGGTTTGCCGGCGCTCGCCGTCAATGTCCAGGGTAAAGTGGATGTTGTCCGTGCGAAGTTTTTCCTTGGCGACAAACGGTGACAGCGGGCAGGCGCCGTCGAACGCCTTGGCGCGTTCCCACGGGTGGCCCTTCTCTTTCAGCGTGGTCTGAACATCCCGGAGCGTCAGATCCAGTGCCAGACCATAACCGAGGATGGCGGTTTCCGCTTCACTCGCCGAGGCGTTGGTCAGCGGGCGCCCGATCAGCACCGCCAGTTCCGTCTCGAAATGAACCGACCCGAGATTTCGGGGGAGGATCAGGGGGCGGGTGAGGTGCACCGCCGCTGTCGAGGGTTTTATGAACAGCAGCGGTTCATCAGGCACCGGGTTGTCCAGCTCCCGGGCGTGTTCGGCGTAATTGCGGCCGATGCAGACGATTTTGCCCAGTGGCAGGTGTACGGGCGTGCCATCCTTCCAGTGGTGCTGATAATCCTGCATAACCGCCTCCTGTCTGCTGTGGTCAGTCTCCGTCGAACGAACAGACAGTATAAACCTGAAGCCCTTCCTCCTGCAGCTTGCGGGAGCCACCCAGGTCCGGAAGATCGATCATGGCTGCCACTTCCACGATCTCGGCACCGATACGTCGGATCAGGCGGGTGGCCGCAAGCATGGTACCGCCGGTGGCGATCAGGTCGTCCACCAGTACCACCTTGTCGCCGGGCTTGAAGGCATCCTTGTGCAACTCCACCGATGCGGTGCCGTATTCGAGTTCGTAGTCTTCGACCAGCGTGTCGAACGGCAGTTTGCCCTTCTTCCGGACCAGCACCAGTGAGGCGTTCAGTTCGTACGCCAGAGCCGAGCCGATGATAAAGCCGCGGGCGTCAACGGCCGCCACGGCGTCGATTTCATGACCGTGATAGCGATGGACAAAGGCGTCAATCAGCTTCCGGAAGGCCGTTTTGTCCTGCAGGACGGTGGTGATGTCTCTGAAGGCCACGCCGGGCTTGGGCCAGTCCGGGACGGTGCGAATGGCCTTCTTGATGCTTTCTGCAAAATAATCCATGAAAGGTCCGGTTTATCGCTCTGGCGGCGGCTCAGGCCGCGTCCAGGAAGATGAATTTCAGCACGAATACAACGGCGATGGTCACCACGCTGGCGTTCAGGTCAGACCAGCGCCCGCTCAGGGCTTTCACGATAGCGTAGGTGATAAAGCCCAGGGCAATGCCGTTGGCGATGGAAAAGGTCAGCGGCATCATCAGCGCGGTCACCACCGCAGGCGCGGCGTCGGTGATGTCTTCCCAGTCGACCAGTTTCAGGCCGCTGGTCATGAGCACGGCCACGTAGAGCAGGGCGGGTGCCGTCGCGTAGGCCGGGATGATGCTGGCAATGGGCGACAGCAACAGGCAGGCCAGGAAGAGAACCGCCACCACGACGGCGGTCAGACCGGTACGACCTCCGGCCGAGATGCCCGCCGTGGACTCGATGTAGCTGGTGGTTGTGGACGTGCCCAGGGCCGCACCGGACATGGTGGCCACCGAGTCGGACATCAGGGCCCGGCCCAGGCGGGGCAGTTTGCCCTCCTTGTCCAGCAGGCCACCGCGCTGGGCAGCGCCGATCAGGGTGCCGGAGGTGTCGAACAGGTCTACAAACAGAAACGCGAACACGATGCTGATCATGCCGACGTTGAGCGCACCGGCAATGTCCAGCTGCATAAAGGTCGGAGCCAGGCTCGGCGGTGCCGACACGAACCCTTTGTATTCCACCATGCCCAGCATCATTGCGATCAGCGTCACGGCGATGATGCCAATCATCACCGCACCGGTTATCCGCCGGAACGACAGCGCGCAAATCAGCACGAATCCGCCGAAGAACAGAAGGCTTTCGGCCGTCTTGATCTCACCCATGCCAACCAGTGTGGCCGGATGATCGACGACGATACCGGCATTCTTCAGGGCAATCAGCGCCAGGAAGAAGCCGATGCCGGCGGAAATGCCAAAGCGAAGTGACATCGGAATGCTGTTGATGATCCACTCGCGAATCTTGAGGACGCTGAGCAGGAAGAAGATCAGGCCCGAGAGGAAGACTGCCCCGAGAGCAACCTGCCAGCTGTAACCCATGCTGCCGACGACCGTAAAGGAGAAGAAGGCATTCAGCCCCATGCCGGGGGCCAGGGCGATCGGGTAGTTGGCCCATAGGCCCATGATCAGGGTGCCGATGGTGGCCGCCAGACAGGTGGCGACAAATATGGCGCCAAAGTCCATGCCGGTGGACGACAGGATGCTCGGGTTGACCACGATGATGTACGCCATGGTCAGGAAAGTGGTGATGCCCGCTACCAGTTCTTTTCGAACTGTGGTGCCGTGGGCCTGGAGTTGGAACAGTCGTTCAAGCATGACGGGAGTCTGCCTCTCAGGATGCCAAAAGTTGGGATTGGGAATCAGTGTCGAACGGAAAACGCGAATTGCGTGAAAAAACGGCAATCTTACCGGCTGACGGCCCTCAGGCCAAGGGATGATTGACAGTTCACTATTAATTAGGTGTCAAGCTATTGGTGGTTGGCGTCCCGCTGAAGGCGAATGTCGTAGCGTACCGCCAGGATGCGGACAATCGCGATGAACACGACACCGATGGTGAGCGGCAGGGCTTCATTCACAAGGAGCGACTGGCAGAAAAAGTAGAGCCAGCAGCCGGCAAACGAAACGGACGCGTAGACCTGGTCCTTGCGGAAAATCTGCGGGACCTCGTTGCACAGCGTGTCGCGCAGGGCGCCGCCGAATGTGCCGGTCATCACGCCCAGGAAGGAGGCGATCAACCACGAGTGGCCCAGGTCCAGTGCCAGTTGTGCGCCCAGAATGGAAAAAACACCAAGTCCCACGGCGTCCGGAATGACGATCTGTGAAGCCCGGAGCCGGTCAGCGTGCTTCCAGTAGCTGAACAGGATCGCCATCACGAGGATCAGCACTGGCTGCTCCTGGTGTTTGATCCAGTACACCGGGTGGTTGTCCAGAATCAGGTCCCGCAGGGTGCCGCCGCCCAGTGCGGTGATGAAGCCGATGGTAAACACGCCGACAGGGTCCATGTTCTTGGCTCGCGCCACGATCATTCCCGAGATGGCAAAGGCTATGATCCCGAGCATTTCGAGCAGGTAGACAATGTCGAACATGGCAGGGCCTGACGTGATGAGAACGAACAACGGAACGTCTTGAACCGGGTGCGCGAAGAATAGCCCAAAAGATCGGTGGATTCATCCCGGGATGCCCGGCTTGATCGTCGAATTGATCCATAGTCACGTGTCCATACGTATCATGTGTCGCATTTATATCAATTCTGCAGTTTGGAGTCGCTGACATGTCCCTGATGCGCTTGGCCTACGCCAGTGAAGCCACCTTTGAAGCCAAGCCGGCGGAAAAAGGTGTTGAGCCCAACGTTGCCCGGATTCTGATGACATCGCGGCGCAACAATGGAAAATGCCTGCTGGTTGGGGGGCTGTATTACGGAGACAACCGCTTCTTCCAGTATCTCGAAGGGGACGAAAAAGACGTTCTTGAAACCTACCGCAGAATCCAGAGTGACAGCCGGCACAAAAACATCGTCACGTTGATTGAAGAGCCGCTGGAGGCTCGCACCTTTGAGAACTGGTCCATGAAGTACGTCCCGCTATCAAGCGACGTACACCGTTTCCTGAAGAAACATGGCCTCAGCCGATTCGATCCGGCTTCGTTCAGCTCGACGCAATGCGAGGAGATGATCCAGTTGATCCGGAGCTCCAGTCAGGACCTGAAGCTCGTCAACCACGATGAAGACGGAACGTTCGAGGCGAAGTCACAGGTGCTCTCGACCGGCCTGCGTAACGGCCTCATCGCTGCTGCCCTGTTCCTGGTGGGGGCGCTATTTGTTGCCGGTTCGATGCTGTGAGGCAGGGGGCGACGCTGCATAAGTCTCGCTTATAAAATTCGATAAGAGATCTTTATTTGCTTCATGGGGAGACACTGTTTAGCTTGACGGGTACTGAAAATCAGGCCGACGATCGGTCTGCCCCGTCGCCAAAACAATGCTGTTACAGGAGTTTCCATGAAAGCCATCCTCTGCAAGGAATACGGCCCGGCCGATACCCTGGTGATTGAAGACGTCCCCAGCCCGGAGGTTAAGGGCCGTGGTGTCAAAGTTCGGGTAAAAGCCGCCGGTCTGAACTTTCCCGACACCCTGATCATCGAGGGCAAGTACCAGCTGAAACCTTCCATGCCGTTCTCCCCCGGCGGCGAGATGGCCGGAGAAGTGATTGAGGTCGGCGAGAAAGTGACCCGCTTCAAGCCCGGCGACCGGGTTGCCGGCCTGACTGGTTACGGCGCCTTTGCCGAGGAAGTGGTGGTGCCTGAGCAGAACCTCCTGCCGGTGCCTGATGGCATGTCCGATGAAAAGGCGGCTGCCTTCACCATGGTGTATGGCACCTCATACTACGCGCTCAAGCAGCGCGCCAACCTCCAGCCGGGTGAGAGCCTGCTGGTGTTGGGTGCCAGTGGCGGCGTGGGTCTGGCCACGGTGGAACTGGGCAAGGCGATGGGGGCTCGTGTGATTGCCGCTGCGAGCTCCGCCGAGAAGTTGGCCATTGCCAAGGACGCCGGTGCGGACGAACTGATCAATTACACCGAGGAGCCCCTGAAGGAGGCCGTCAAGAACCTGACCAAAGGGAAGGGCGTGGACGTGATCTACGACCCGGTTGGTGGTGATTTTACCGAACAGGCGCTCCGTGCCATGGGCTGGAACGGTCGGCACCTTATCGTCGGTTTTGCCGCCGGTGATATTCCCAAGGTTCCCGCCAACCTGACCCTTCTGAAAGGCTGCTCGGTGGTTGGCGTGTTCTGGGGCAGCTTTACCCAGCGTGAGCCGGAGGCCAGTGCCCAGAACATGATGGAGCTGATGAAGCTCTACGCCGAGGGCAAGATTGATCCGAAGATCAGCGAAGTGTTCGAGTTCGAGGATTATGCCAAGGCCCTGGGGGCGCTGACCGAGCGCCGTGCTACCGGCAAAGTGGTGCTCAAGGTAGGCTCCTGAGATTTCCTATAGTTCCGTTGCTTGAGCGACGTGCTGAGTCAGCCTTCCCAAAAATGTAGAGGGCCATGGACGGCCCGAAACAAGCGCACACGGATGTGCTTGTAGCGGTTTTTGGGAAGGCTGACCCAGCTCGGCGAACTCCGGGCCGCGAAGGCTGGAGCCAAAAGCAGATCGACGAACGCCAAGCGTTAGAAATTAACTTTCCCGGCGTCGATCTCGGCAACCAGCTCCGGCGTTAGCCGAGTATACCCCTCCGTTTTCGGTAGCCAGGCAAACACCGCCTCATCGGCCCGCTCCAGCGAATAACCGGTTTTCTGGATGTCCACCTTGCGATACTTGAAGGTGCCGGTCTTCTCGATGGCGTGGGTGACCCGCACGAACACGGGAATCGCGTAGGGTGGCAGGTTGGCGCTCAGATACGCAAACAGCGCGTTGACATCAAAGTCGCTGGCCTTGCCATGGGGCACCAGGGTCACCATGCCCGCCTTGCCATTGGTGTTCGGGATCTCGACGCCGTAGACGATGGCCTCTTCCACCAGGCCGGAACCATCGATGATGTTTTCCACCTCGTTGGTCGAAACGTTTTCGCCTTTCCAGCGGAAGGTGTCGCCCATGCGATCGACAAACTGCAGGTGCTTGCATCCGATCTCTTTCAGCACGTCGCCGGTGTTGAACCAGGCATCGCCTTTCTTGAAGGCGTTTCGCACAATGGATTTTTCGGTCGCGTCTTTCTGGGTATAGCCCTCGAAGGACCATTTTTTCGTGATCTCGCCGATCAGGAGCCCCGGCTCACCTTTGGCGACCTCCTCCATAAAGCCCTTGGCGTTGCGCACCGGGTCCCGGGTGCCGTCATGGAACTTCACCAGTTTGTAGGGTGCGGTGGAGAAGCCAACGGTGTTGTCCATGTTGAAGAAGTTGCTGAAGCCGATGTTGCCCTCGCTGGAGGCGTACAGTTCGGCCACGGTTTCGATGCCGAAACGCTCCTTGAATTCCTGCCAGATGGACGGGCGCAAGCCGTTCCCGATCATCTTGGTCAGTCCGTGGGTCCGGTCCTGATCGCTGGCGGGCTGGTTCAGCAGGTAGCGGCAGAGTTCGCCCACATACCCGAAAGTTGTGGCGCGATAGCGGCGCACGTCGTCCCAGAACGCACGGGCGGAAAACTTCCGGCGCAGGGCGATGGCAGAGCCGCCCGCCAGTACCGAACCCCAGCACACCAGCAGGGCCGTACCGTGGTAGAGCGGCAGGGTGCAGTACAGGACGTCCTCGGGTTCCATCGCCAGGGACATAAGGCCAAAGCCGCCGTACGCTTTTATGAACTTGCGATGGGACCCCGGAGCCGCCTTGGGCAGGCCGGTTGTGCCTGAGGTGAACAGGTAGATGGCGGTGTCCCCCATGCGTGGCGGATCGCAGAGCTCAGGGTTGTCGCTGTTGAAGGTGCTGACTCGCTCCGCCATGTTGAGGTAGCCCTCGGGTGCCTCACCAAAGGCGTTCAGGGTGTTGACGTCGGGCACGAACAGGAAGGGGGTGGGGTGGCTGGTCCTGAGTTTGTCCTTGACGCCTTCAAACGACGAGATCAGCTCCTCGCCGACCACCACCATCTTCGGTTCGATCAGGTTGATGCTGTGTTCCAGCACCTTGCCTTTCTGGGAGGTGTTCAGCATGGCGCAGGCGACGCCGAGTTTGGCCGCGCCCGCGACGATCGCCAGTAACTCCGGACGATTCTCCAGGAAGACCGCAATGGCGTCGCCCTTGGTCAGGCCCTGGGCCTGCAGGAATCCGGCAATGCGGTTGGCCCAGCTGTTGAAATCGCGCCAGGTGGTCGTCCGATCTTCGAACAGTATGGCCGGCCGCTGACCGTGCCTTTCGGCATTCCGTTCGATCAGGGTGCCCAGGGTCAGCTCCCGGTTTTCATCCTTGGCCGCGTAATAGTAATAGCCGCGGGCAATGGACGGGAAACGTCGCATGATGCCCGGCAGTCGCCGGGCGATATCCAGTGCTGAAACGCTGTTGTTGCTCATACTGTTCTTCCGTAAGGGGTCCGATTATCTTTATTGTCGGTCTCGCTCCTTCGCCACGGGAATGCTGCCCTGGCGCTAGTCCAGGAACAGATCCGGCATAAGAGGCTTATCGCCCGGAGCGTACCGGTAAGGTTCGAAATCCGTAATGCCATCCTGCCGCAGCAGGTCTTCGTCAATCAGGTGCTGGCCCGTCAGGTCGTCCGCGGTGCGATTCAGTATGCTTACCGCGGCATCGGCCATGATGTCCGGTTTCCGGCCCTGCGCCATCATCTGTGGCCCGCCGACTTCAAACTCGATCGCCGCGGTGGCGATCAGGGTCTTTGGCCACAGCGTGTTCACGGCTATGCCGTAACGCCTGAATTCCTCGGCCATGCCCATGCTCAACATAGTCATGGCGTACTTGGTCGTGGTGTAGGGCCCGTACTGGGCAAACCACTTGGTGTTCAGGTTCAGCGGCGGCGACAGGCTCAGTATGTGTGCCCGATCCGAGGCTTTCAGATAGGGCAGAGCCGCCTGGCTACAGGTGAAGACTGCCCGGGCGTTGACCTGGTGCATCAGGTCGTACCGGCTGACCTTCAGGTTTTCCACGCCAGTCAGACGGATGGCGCCGGCGTTGTTGATCAACGCGTCGATGCCACCGAAGTGGTCCGCGGCCTCGTCCACGCGCTGGCGAACCTGCCTGTCGTCACGAACGTCGAGAACCAGGGGCAATGCCTGGCCACCGGCCGCCCGTATTTCCTCGGCCACGGTGTGAATGGTGCCCGGCAGCTTCGGATGTGGTGTGTCCGACTTGGCCGCAATAACCACGTTGGCGCCCTGTCGGGCACAGGCCAGTGCGATTGCCCGGCCGATGCCGCGGCTGCCTCCGGTGATAAATACCGTACGCTGGTTCAGTGTGTTCATGCTCCGGCCTCCTGTTTGGCGGATTCGTCGGCGGTAATCTCCACCAGCAACTGGCTTCGTTTCACCTGATCACCCTTGCTGGCATGTACCTGGCCGACAGTTCCGTCGCGGTCGGCCTTGACTGGGTGTTCCATTTTCATGGCTTCCAGGATGACCAGCGTCTCGCCCTGACGGACCGCCTGTCCAGGCTCGACGAGCACTTCGATGAGGGCACCGTCCATGGACGCCTGGATCCGTCCGCTGCCGCCACCAAGGGCGCCCGCTGCGGGCTGATGGGTGATGTCACGCACCAGCCAGGACTGTCCGGAGGCCTGGAAATATAGGGAATCGCCATCCCGGTGATATTGGCAAGACTGACGCACACCATTGTCGATGATGCACAGATGGTCGTCCTGAAGGTTTTCGATCTTCACGTCGTGTTGGTTGCCATTCAGGTCGAGACTCAGGTGGCTGCCGGTTCGGCGTACCAGGAGTTCAAGGCTGTCGTCACCGATTTCGAGCAGGATCGGGGTCCTGGTGGCCGGTGCATTGCTCCAGGCGGTCTGGCCTGAAATGCCATGGTCGAGCACGCTGGCAGCCATGGCCAGCTCCCGCGGGCCCGGACTTTGCGGCTGCAATGAGGGATCCTGGCTGAACGACTGCTGCAGGAAGGCGGTGGTTGCGTCACCGGCGCCGAAGGTCTCGTCAGCGATGATGCGGCTGAGGAAGTAGCGGTTGGTGGTGACACCGAACACGAGGGTGTCCTCGAGGGCCCGAATCAGCCGCCGGCGGGCATCGTCCCGGTTTTCGCCCCAGGCAATCACTTTTGCCAGCATGGGGTCGTAGTGCGGGGTAATAATGTCGCCGGAGCGCACACCGGTGTCGAAGCGTACGCCGTCGCCTTCGGCCGGACGGAAGACCAGCAAGAGGCCGGTCTGGGGCGTGAAATTATTGGCGGGATCCTCGGCGTAGAGTCGAACTTCGATGGCGTGGCCGTTCAGTTCGATCTCCTCCTGTGCCAGCGGCAGTGGCCGCCCCTCGGCGACGCCGAGCTGCCAGGCGACGAGATCCTGGCCGGTGATCAGTTCGGTCACCGGGTGCTCCACCTGCAGGCGGGTATTCATCTCCAGAAAGTAGAAGTTACGATCCTTGTCGACCAGAAACTCCACCGTTCCGGCACCCTCATAACTGCAGGCCAGCGCCGCCTTGACCGCCGCTTCACCCATGGCGGCCCGCAATTCGGGAGTCACAAACGGCGACGGCGCTTCCTCCACCACTTTCTGGTGTCGCCGCTGCACTGAACAGTCCCGTTCGCCGAGATACACCGCATTGCCGTGGCGATCGGCGAACACCTGAATTTCCACGTGGCGAGGTTCGATGACGGCTTTTTCGAGGATGAGTTCGTCGTCGCCGAAGGCCTGTTTGGCCTCGGAGCGGGCGCGCTTGATGTTGTCGGTCAGGGTCGTTTCGTCCTCCACCAGGCGCATGCCCCGGCCACCGCCGCCGGCGGACGCCTTGATCATGAGCGGATAGCCGATGTCCGCGGCGGCCGCAATCAGTTCGTCGTCGGTGGCGTTGTTGCCCTCATAGCCGGGTACAACCGGTACGCCGGCTTCCTGCATGGCGATTTTGGAGCGGCGCTTGCTGCCCATGAGCTCAATGGCATCCGACGGCGGCCCCACGAAAGCCAGGCCCGCAGCCTTGCAGGCGTTGGCGAAGCCGGCGTTTTCGGAGAGGAAGCCGTAGCCGGGGTGAACGCAGTCGGCCCCGGTTTTTCGGGCGGCTTCGAGAATGGCGTCGGCGTTCAGGTAGGAGGCGGTGACCTGGGCCGGGCCGATGCAGACTGCCTCGTCCGCTTCTTGAACGTGCAGGGCGTTGGCGTCTGCCTCGGAGTAGACGGCCACGGTTCGATAGCCGAGGGCCTTGGCGGTGCGGATGACTCGGACGGCAATTTCACCGCGATTGGCGATCAACAGTTTGCTTAGCATGTTCTTGATCTCTCAATTGGGAGCGGGTCCGCGGGTGAATGCGGGCGTGGGGCCAGAAAACCGCTACAAGCACGTCCATGTGCGCTTGTTTCCGGCCATCCCTGGCCTCCAACATTTTCTGACCCCACGCCCGCATCCACCCGCTCCGCGATCATTCGGAGTCACCTGCCCAGGCCGGTGGACGCTTCTGCATGAAGGCCATGGTGCCTTCCGCGCCTTCGCTGCCCCGGATGGCTTCGGCGAACTTCTCGGCCGCGCTGTCGAGCAGGCCACTCATGGCCTCATGGCCCACCCGGTGGAGCAGTGCCTTGGTTTCGGCGGTGGCGACCGGCGCGCACTGACGAACCCGTTCCAGGGCGTGGGCAACCATCTCTTCAAGTTCCTGATCGGAGGTGGCCGCCTGGTGGACAATCCCCAGATCGCAGGCTTCGTCCGCGCCAATCCGCAGCCCGAGCAAAGCGAGGCGACGGGCCTGGGTCAGACCGATCCGTTCGACCACGAACGGGGCAATCTGGGCTGGAATGACGCCCAGTGAGGTTTCCGGCATGCCGAACTTTGCCGTCGGGCCGGCGATGGCTACGTCGGACACGCAGGCGAGTCCGAAGCCGCCACCCATCACGGCACCTTCGGTCACCGCGATCACGACCTTGGAGGATTCGTTGACCTGCTGGATCATCTGACCGAAGGCTCGGTTCAGTCGGTAGAACGGATCGGCTTCGCCCTCGGCCGCTTGCTGGCCCCGGGCGCCGGCCATGTCCTTGATATCGCCGCCGGCGCAGAAGTGTCCGCCGGCACCCCGGATGACCACGGCCCGGATGTGCAGGTCGGATTCGATCTGCGAGAAAACCGTCGATAGCTCGGCGACCATCTGCAGGCTCATGGCGTTTCGCACCTCCGGCCGATTGATGGTGATGAACAGGGTCGGGCCCTGTTTCTCCAGCAGCAGTGTTTCGCAATGAGGTAAGGATTCCATC
Organism: Marinobacter arenosus; assembly: GCF_019264345.1. NCBI lineage: Bacteria > Pseudomonadati > Pseudomonadota > Gammaproteobacteria > Pseudomonadales > Marinobacteraceae > Marinobacter > Marinobacter arenosus. Next base: position 1,248,355 of record NZ_JAHVAO010000001.1, on the reverse strand, counting down.
TCAGACGACTCCATGCCGTGTTAGTCGCGTTTCTTGCCAGGCAGGGTGCCCATCATCTTGCAGATGATGCCCAGCATGATTTCATCGGCGCCGCCGCCGATGGAGACCAGGCGAACATCCCGGAAAGCCCGTGACAGCGGGTTATCCCACATGTAGCCCATGCCGCCCCAGTACTGCAGGCAGCTGTCCGTAACCTCACGGCCCAGACGCCCGGCCTTGAGTTTGGCCATGGAGGCCAGTTTGGTAACGTCCTTACCTTCGATGTGCAGCTCGCAGGCCTGATAGGTGAGGGCGCGCAGGGCTTCCACTTCGGTTTGCAGTTCGGCCAGGCGGAAGTGGATGACCTGGTTGTCGATCAGTGGCTGGCCAAAGGTCTTGCGCTCACGGCAGTAGGCGATCGTCTGGTCGATGCAGTTCTCCAGTGCCTTGATGACGTTGGCGGCGCCCCACATGCGCTCTTCCTGGAACTGCAGCATCTGCATCATGAAGCCGGTGCCTTCGGCGCCGATGCGGTAACGCTGGGGCACACGAACGTCGTCAAAGAAGATCTGGGCGGTTTCCGATGACCGCATGCCGAGTTTGTTCAGGTGGGGACTGAAGGAGATGCCCGGGGAATTCATGGGCACCACGATCAGTGACTTGTTCTTGTGGGGTTTGTCGTCGCTGGTGTTGGCAAGCAGGCAGATGAAGTCGGCCTTCGGGCTGTTGGTGATCCACATCTTGGAGCCGTTGATCACGTAGTCGTCACCGTCCGGGCGGGCGGTGGTCTTCATGCCCGCGACGTCGGAGCCCGCGCCCACTTCACTGACGCCAATGCAGCCGACCATCTCACCGGCAATGGCGGGTGCGAGGAAGGTGCGTTTCAGCTCGTCGGAACCGAAGCGGGCAATGGCCGGGGTGCACATGTCGGTCTGCACGCCTACCGCCAGGGGAACGCCGCCGCAGTGGGCCAGCCCCAACTCTTCAGCGGCAACCAGGTTGTAGCTGTAGTCCAGGCCCATGCCGCCATATTCTTCCGGCTTCTGGATGCCGAGGATGCCAAGCGCCCCCAGTTTCTTGAATACTTCATGGATGGGAAACTCGCCGGCTTCTTCCCACTCGTCGCAGTGGGGATTGATCTCTTTCTCCACAAAATCCCGGACGGTTTTTCTGAGGGCTTCGTGTTCAGCTGTAAATTTCACCGTGTTGTTCTCCTTGTCGGAAATTGGGTCGTCAGTCGCACCGGAACTTGTTGAGTGTCAAAGGCGTGCGACGCCGAAGGAATTGGGGCGCAGAGGTCGGGCCTCGGCTTCTCGGCATACCGAGAACACCAGCGCCAGAACCCGGCGGGTGTCCCGCGGATCGATCAGGCCGTCGTCCCACAGGCGTGCTGTGCCGAACAGGGCGGTAGAGCCGTCTTCCAGTTTCTTGGCCGTGGCCTGTTCCAGGAAGTCGAGGGTTTTCGGATCCGGCTCGATGCCGCTACGGCGCTGTTTGTCCTCCGCCACAATGCGCATGACCTTGCCGGCCTGGGCGGGGCCCATGACCGCGGTGCGGCTGTTGGGCCAGGCGAAAATGAATCTCGGGTCCAGGCCCCGGCCACACATGGCGTAGTTACCTGCACCATAGGAGCCGCCGATCACGATTGCGACCTTGGGGACCCGGCAGTTGGCGACGGCCTGGATCATTTTGGAGCCGTGTTTGATGATGCCGTTTTGTTCCGAGTGGGTGCCGACCATGAAGCCGGTGGTGTTGTGCAGGAACAGCAAGGGCGTACCGGCCTGGTCGCAGAGCTGGATGAACTGGGCCGCTTTGGCGCTGCCGGCCGGGGTGATCGGGCCATTGTTGCCGATGATGCCGACGGAATGGCCCTCAATGCGGATGGTGCCGCACACGGTCTGGTCATCGAATTCGTTTTTGAAGTCCATGAACTTCGAGCCGTCGGCGATGCGGGCCAGGATTTCCCGGACGTCATAGGGCTTCTTGGAATCGGAGGGGATGACACCCAGCAGCTCTTCGGCGGGATAGAGCGGTTCGTCCCAGCTCAGTTCCCGTTGCGGGGGCAGCTGTTCGTTCCAGGAAAGGGCTTCCAGGATGTTGCGGGCCTGGCGGATGCCGTCGGCATCGTCCTCGGCCAGGTACTCCGCGGTACCGGCCACCTGGGCGTGCATCTCGGCGCCACCGAGTTCCTCGTCGGTCGCCACCTCCCCGGTGGCGGCTTTCAGCAGGGGTGGTCCGGCCAGGAACATTTTGGCCTTGCCGCGCACGGCCACCACGTAATCGGACAACCCGGGCTGGTAGGCGCCGCCGGCGGTGGCGTTGCCGTGCACCACGGTGATCTGGGGAATGCCGGCGGCGGACATGCGTGCCTGGTTGGCAAAGCCGCGGGCACCCTGGACGAAGATGTCCGTGGCGTAGTTCAGGTTGGCGCCGCCGCTCTCGGAGAGCGAGACCACCGGAAGCTTGTTTTCCATGGCGATCTGCTGCAGGCGCAAGGTTTTGTCCAGACCGGCCGGGGTAATGGTGCCGCCCTTGATGGCACTGTTGCTGGCGACTACCAGGCAGCGGATGCCGCTGACCGTGCCGATGCCGGCGATAATGCCACCGCCGGACAGGCTGCCGTCCTTGTCGTCGTGCATCTTGTAGCCGGCGAGGGAACAGAGTTCCAGGAACGGCGTGCCCCGATCCAGCAGGCGATTGATTCGGTCCCGCGGGAGCAGTTTCCCACGCTTGGTGAATTTCTCCCGGGCCGCCTCCGCCAGGTCCAGGACTTTCTGTTCCACCTCCCGGAAGGACCGGATATGGGCGTCCATGGCATCGGTGTTGGCCTGAAACTCCTCGGACCGGGGATCGACACGGGTTTCCAGTACTTGCATGGCGTTCTCCTCAATCCTCGCTGAGCACGTTCGGGGTCGTGGCCCGGTGGAAGCCGTTGAAGGGTTCGTTGTTCTTGGCTTTGGGCAACGGCCAGACCCGGCCACCCTGGGAGGCGCCACCATCGATACGCAGGCAATCACCACTGATAAAGGCCGCGCCCGGGCTCAGCAGGAAGCAGATCGCGGCGCTGACTTCCGATTCGGTACCCATGCGCTTGATGGGCACGTTGTCGCCGAGGCTGCGGATCCACTGCTTCATATGCTCCGGGTAGTTGTCCATGCCACTTGAGGCGATCCAGCCCGGTGCCACGGCATTGACCCGCACGCCGGAAGTTCCCCATTCCACCGCCGCGGTCTGGGTGAAATTCACCATTCCGGCCCGGGCAGCGCCAGAGTGACCCATGCCGGGCATGCCGCCCCACATGTCCGCGACGATGTTGACGATGGCGCCACCGGTTTTCGACAGCGCCTGGGTATAAGCTTCCCTCGCCATCAGGAATCCCCCGGTCAGGTTGGTCCGGACCACGGTTTCCCACCCCTTCTGGTTAATGCCGGTCAGCGGCGAGGGAAACTGACCTCCGGCATTGTTAACGAGGCCATTGAGCCCGCCGTGTTCTTCCAGAATGGCCGTCACCGTGGCTTTGACCGAGTCCTCTTCCCGGATATCGCAGACGTGGGCAGTGGCCATGCCACCGTCTTCGATGATTTCGGCTTTCACCTTCTCGACCTTTTCCGCCTTGCGGCCCACCAGGGCGACCCGGGCGCCGAGGGCGGCGAGCTCATGGGCGGTGCAGCGGCCAATGCCCGAGCCGCCACCGGTCACGATGAAGGTCTGGTCCTTGAACAGGTCGGGATGAAAGATGGATTGGTAGCTCATGAACGGGATCCTTGCTCCAGAACGGCCCGATTGACGGGCACAGGGAATTCGAGAAGTTGCTGGGCGAATGCCTTGCCCTGGGGGTCGATACGGAGGCTGGCAACACCGCCGCCGCCGAGGCTGTGTTCCAGCAGGAAGTTAAAGGCATGCAGACCCGGCAGCGCCCAGCGGGTGACCTTGCCGGTTTCCGGGTTGAGGGTGTGGCTCATCCACTCCGCCACGGCGCCTTCGGTCAGGGCGGCCTCGATGAAGGGCACGAAATCCGGATGACGGGCGATGACCCCGATGTTGCTGTGATCGCCCTTGTCGCCACTCCGGGCCCAGGCCAGTTCAATCAGCGGCACGGTGGTGTCGGCCTCCGGCGCCCTCCGGTCCTCGGGTTCGGCAGGCAGGCTGCTTCCGTCGAAGCCGCCTTCAGTGGCGATCCGTACTGGCTTTTGGTCGCCGCCCAGGTCCACGGTGACCGTCACTTCCGTTTTCGGGACCAGGCAGGAGTAGAGGCGGATTTTTGGCCAGACGGTGGGGCGCCCACCTACAATGCCGGTGATTCCCGGTGCCATGCCCGTGGCGGCCTGGGCGATTTCCCGGGAGAACAGCACCAGCGCTTCCTTCTTGGGGTGAGCCGTACTGATCTTGACCACGACCTCCCGGCAGTCGGCGGCGTGACCGTGGGCACCGTAGGTGGTCTCGGTGCCCAGCAGTTCGATACTGGTTTCCGAATAGTCTGGCAGATCCCGCTCACGGAACAGGCGTGAGGTTTTCGCGAGGATGGCCTCAGCCACGGATTGGGCCTTGGCGCGGGCATTGATGCCGGCCAACAGGAACGTCACTGTGCATTTGAACCCATCGGGCCAGGTGCCCGACACCTTGTAGCTGTCGGTGGGAGGCATCCCGCGGGCGCCGCGCACGGACACCCGGTCCGGGCCGGATTCTTCCAGGATGACGTCGGTAAAGTCACAGGCCACGTCCGGGAGCAGGTAGGCCCGAGGGTCGCCGATCTCATACACCAGCTGTTCAGCGACCGTGCCCCGGGTCACCTGCCCGCCGGTGCCGTCAGGCTTGGTGATGACGAAGTCGCCGTCGGCTTGCACTTCGGCAATTGGAAAGCCCATGTCAGCGTAGCCGTCGGCAACCTCTTCCCAGTCGGTAAAATTGCCGCCCGTGGCCTGGGCGCCACACTCAAGAAGGTGTCCGGCGAGACTGCCCTGGGCGAGCTTGTCGTAGTCGGTCCAGTCCCAGCCAAACTCATGCACCAGCGGGGCGAGCACCAATGCGCTGTCGGCGATCCGGCCGGTGATGACGATGTCTGCACCCTGTTCCAGTGCCGCGACCAGTCCCGGCGCGCCGAGGTAGGCGTTCAGGCTGACCATCATCGGTGGCATGGGTTGTCCGGTGGTCATCTCGGTTATCCCGGCCTCACCCAGGTTTTTCTTCCTGGGTAGCAGGTCATCCCCCAGCACCAACGCAATGTTCAGATCCACACCGGCCTTTTCACAGAGGGCCTGAAGCGCATCCCGGCAAGCCACCGGATTGACGCCGCCGGCATTGGCCAGCACGCGAATTCCCTGGTCGCGAATGTCGCCCAGCAGGGGCCCCATGACCGTCTGTACGAAATCCCGGGCATACCCCTGGGAGGGATCCTTCATCTTCTGACCGGCCATGATCGACATGGTGATCTCGGCGAGATAGTCCGCCACCAGGTAATCAAGGTTGCCCTTGTGAACCAGTTGCGCCGCAGCGGTCTCGGTGTCGCCCCAGAACGCGGCGGAGCAGCCGATGCGGATTGGCTTCGTACGCTTTTCAGAATCTGCCATCGTTACGTGCCCTGTTTACGTTGGCCGACCGTGCTGGCGGCAAAAGGTCGGCGGGGTTGTCCAATGATGAATTCGACAATACCAAGCAAGCGCTTGGTTTGTAAACAGGGAAATGTCAGGTAGAATTATTGGCCTGTTTCGACTGCTGGAAATCCGCTGTGAGCCAATCTGAAATTCTCCAAGCCCTGATCGCTGATAACCTCGTCTCTGACCCTAATGGCGCCCGCGGCCGATTGCTGAAAGAGGCGGCTCGTCTGTTCCGGGACAAAGGGTATGAGCGCACCACGGTGAGGGACCTGGCCGCGGCCGTGGGGATCCAGTCCGGCAGCCTGTTTCACCATTTCCGCACCAAGGAGGAAATCCTCAAGGCGGTCATGGTGGAAACCATTCGTCTGAACACGGCGCTGATGCAGGCGGCCGTCGATGCCGCCGAGTCGAGTCAGGAGAAATTGCGGGCGTTGGTCCGGGCCGAGCTGGAGTCGGTAAACGGCCAGACCGGTGAAGCCATGGCGGTGTTGGTGTTCGAGTGGCGCAGCCTCTCCGAGGAATCTCAGGCGGAGGTGCTGGAGCTGCGGGATATCTACGAGACGCTGTGGCTTGATGCGCTGTCCGCCCTGAAGCATGAGGGCCGATTGCAGGCGGATCCGTTTGTGGTGCGTCGGATGCTGACGGGCGCGCTTAGCTGGACGGTCACCTGGTACAAGCCCAGTCGCGGTGGGCTAACGCTCGACGGGCTCACCGATGAGGTGATGGCAATGATGGGGCTGGCGACGTCCGCGGCGTGACTCCGTCCATCGGGCTTTCCAAAATCGAGGCCTTGTTGGCTTGATTGGCAGGAATGGTACGCGGGTTCCAGAATCGCTCTGAATCAAAAGCCTCTGTTTTAACTAGAAATTTTCTCCGTTATGTAACTTTCATTGCGGGCCATTGGCCTGATCGGCATGTCCCGGTTGGCAATCCAGCCATTTTTGTCGAACAGTTTTCCACGCATTCTTGCCCCGTTGATGAAGAGAAGCGGCGAGTCAGATCGGGTTTCGGGTCACGGTACGGGCCTGTGACTCCATGGTAAAACACCGGCTCTGGCATCCCGAACTTATAAAAACAATGTAAACAGGGCGAATTATGATCTCCTCTCTGGTAACCCTCGCCGGTCGCACTCCGGCCGTACGTCTGAAACTGCTCATGTTGACAGCCGTCGCTGTCCTGGCCGGCTGTTCCGCCAACCCGATCTACACCACCACCGGTGTCGTTCTTTCCAATTATTCCGAGGGAGAAGCGACGCCTTATGTCATGCAGATGTCGGATCCCGAGATGGCCTGTTCGCTCGGCGAGGGCATCGATCCCTTGCTGTACTCCTTTTCCCGCGTGACCGATGCGCCAGACAGCACTGGCTCGCTGCTGATGCTGCTAGCCGGTAATTGTATGGAATACCGCGCCTGGGAAGCCGAACTCGCGTACCTGAGGGCCGACTTCGAAGGCAACGTGCCTGCCGCCAAGGACGCTCGTGAGGAGGCCAAGCGCCTCAATGCCAAGACCGCCGAGCGTCGACTGCGTGCCTTTAACCGGGCCATGGCCGCTTACGAGTTTGATCCGGCTGCCGAGCCGCTGGAATGTCCGTTCCTCTTTACCGAGCAGGACGAGCTCACCTTCCTGCTGGGGCTGCTGACGGGCATGCAGGCCATCGTGAACGACGCCAATTCCGGCGCCATGGCCGGTATTCCACGCAACATTGCCCCCCAGGCAGAGCGTGCCGCCACCTGCCTCGATAACGAGAAGTGGGGCGGGTTGCCCAACTCGATCCGCGCCCTGGTCTGGCTGCTCCTGCCGGATACCCGCCCGGCGCTGTCCCCCGACCCCTGGCGGGTTCTGGACAACAGTTCCGAGCTGGGCGTGAAAGTTGGCATGCGCGCATCCATGGCGCTCGAGGCGGTGGCTGCCGAGACCTTTGGTCGTCCCGACGTTCTGGCCGATACGATTGCGGAATTCGTTGACGCCGAGGAGCGAATTGATGTCTGGGAGGACTACCGCCTGGTCGACCATGTCGCGGCCGGCGTCATCCGGTTTTCCTCCGACAAGCACTGGACGGCCAATTACGGTTACCGCACACCTCAGAGTTTCTTCGGCAAGATGAGCCCCGAGCGGAATACTGAAAACGTCGAAACCATGAGCCTGGACGATCTGCTCTAGGGCTATCCGTCAGAATCCGACTGAACACCGATAAACACAAAAATGACCCGGAGGTCGTTATGATCCGCAAATCCCTTACTGCATTGACCCTGGCCGCTGTCGCCCCGCTGGCGTCGGCCCAGACCGTATCCATGTGCGTCTTCGATGTCATTGGCGCCAATGGCGATCTCTACAACATGGTCAAGGACTACGCGCTGGAGATGAAAGCCCACGGCGTCGATTTCAATCTCAAGCCCTACACCGATGAGGGTGTGGCCGTTGGGGATTTCAACGCCGGCCAATGCGACGCCGTTGCGGCTACGGACCTTCGTACCCGCCCGTTCAACCGGTTTACCGGCAGCATCAGCGCGGTGGGCGCGCTGCCCACCTACGATGACCTGAAAACCCTCCTGGCAACGCTGGCGCAGCCCAAAGCCGCCCCGCTGATGAAAGAGAACGGGTATGAGGTGTTGGGGATTGTCCCTGCCGGTGCGGGCTACCTCTTCGTCAACGATCGCAGCATTGATACCGCAGGCGAGCTGGCCGGCAAGCGTATGGCAACGCTGGACTACCAGAAAGACGCCATCCACATGGTGAACTTCGTCAAGGCAACCGTGGTGCCCTCGGACATCACCAATTTCGCCGGCAAATTCAACAATGGCTCGGTTGACACGGCTTACGCCCCGGCCTTCGCCTACGAAGCCCTGGAACTCTACAAGGGCATTGGCGAGAACGGCGGTATCGTGGATTACCCGCTGGCCCAGCTGACCATTCAGCTCATTGCCAAAGACGATGTGCTGGACGATGAAACCGCCCAGAAGGCCCGTGAGGTCGCCTGGGGCATGTTCCCGCAGGCCATGGACCTGATCTCCCGTCAGGAAGCGGCGATTCCCGACGAGAAATGGGTGCGCATCCCCGAAAAGGACATTCAGGGCTACCAGGAAATGTTCCGTCAGAACCGTCTGGAAATGCGTGATGGCAAGAACGGCGCGCCGGACGTGTACCACCCCAAGATGCTGGGTCTGTTGAGCAAGATTCGCTGTGCCAGCAACCCTTCCGCTTCCGAGTGTACGGCGGCGAACCGCGAATAACAGGGTGGATCACTCATGAACTGGCGAGCCTTGACCGCGCCCGCAGCCCAGACACTGTATCCCGTGCATCGCATGCACGGGGTAATCCTGCTGCTGCTTCTGCTTTTCACATTGTTGCTGGGGATGGGAAACTCGCTGCACTCGCGCCTGCTGTGGGTGGGTGAGCAGACCTGGCCCAATTATTACCTGCTCAATCCGGACGCGACGGAACCGTCGTGTCAGCTGGAAATGGATGTGGACGCCGAGGTTCGCAAGCGGATGGACGCCTACAAGCCGGACCCGGACGACCTGTTCAGCTCGCCACCGAATCCAGAGGCGATCCGCCAATCCCTGGCGCGGAATCTCGAACTCTGCCAGCAAGAGTATGTGCTGTACGAACAGAATCTTGAGCATGCCACTCCGGCGCTGGGCCTGTTCAAGACCGTCGAGCAGGGATTGGCGGATTTTCTCCTCGATAACATCGAGCTGACGAAGTACCTGTTCATCGCGATGTTTGCCATGGCTGCAGCCATCGCTGCGCTGGACGCGGACCACATCGCGTTGCGGCTGCCACGGAACCGGGCCGAGTGGCGATTCAGTCAGGCGACGCAGTTCGTGGTGAATGGGCTGATGGTGGGATCCCTGAATTCCTACCTCGGTAAGCTCGCCAGTTCTCCCGGATCGGAGGGCACGGTCGACCTTCAATACGCCTGGGCGGCGGTGTTCGGCCTCTTCATGGTGATCAACGTCATCCGGTTCGTGAACGTTCCGGAACGGATGAAAAAGGGCCGGTTGGCGCTGTCGTCCGGTCTGGTGATGCCCCTCTACTGCGCGATGGGGCTGATCGCCATGAGCTACTTCTTCTTTGTGGACGGCTACTCATCGGGCCTGGCGATCTATTTCGGCATGATGTCGAACCTGTCTTCGATGTTCATCAACATCGGCCTGTATGTGCTGGTGGGTATGGTGCTCAAGCAGACCCGGCTGCCGGAGCTGCTCCTCAATGTGATCAAGCCGTACAACCTGCCGGCGCCAATGCTGGCCTCGGTGATCATCTTTGCCACGGCGTTCCCGACCGCCTTTACCGGTGCGTCCGGTATCTTCATCCTCGCCGTGGGCGGGGTGGTCTACGACGAGCTGCGTCGGGCCGGCGCGGGTCGGCAGTTGGCACTGGCCACCACGGCCATGTCGGGCAGCCTTGGTGTGGTCCTCAACCCCTGTTTGCTGATCGTGGTTGTGGCCGCCCTGAACAAGGAAGTGACCACCACCGAGATGTACGGATGGGGGTTCTGGGTGTTCATTATGTCCGCTTCGCTGTTCTCCCTGGTCGTCTGCAAGACCCAGGGCAACTGGAAGCCTCGGCCGGCTCCTGGCGCGTTCCGGGCATCGCTGGTCCAGATGAAGCCACTGATTCCCTACGTGCTTGTTGGTGCGATCGTGATCCTGGCGATATGGGCGATACTCGGGCTGAAGTTCAACGAGTACAGCGCACCGATGATTCTGCCGCTGGTCATGCTGGCCCTGGTTTTCCTGGATGCCGGTAGTGACAGCCGCGATGCGGGGGAATCCCGGCTTCAGGCGTTCTGGAAGCGCAGTTCCTACGCGGCCAGTGATTCGGCCGTCCACATTGGTGCCTTGCTGGCGCTGATCGGCTTTTCCATCTGTCTGGGCGGCATCCTGGAGCGCTCGGACATCGTCCACGCGTTGTTCCCGGAGAATCTCACCAGTCCCTGGGTAGCCATGCTGGTCATCGTCGTTATGCTGACCTTCATCGGCATGGTGATGGACCCGTTCGGTGCGGTCATCCTGGTGTCGGCGACCATCGCCCAGCCAGCGATTCAGTTGGGGATCGATCCGCTGCACTTCTGGATCGTGTGCCTGGTGGCTTTCGAGCTGGGCTACCTGAGCCCGCCGGTGGCGCTCAACCATCTGCTCACACGCCAGGTCGTCGGCGAAACCGAGGTACTCGCAGGCGAGCGCACGGGCACATTCTGGCACCGGTATGAACGGCTGTTGCTACCCCTGGTGGTCATGGGGCCAACGTTGCTGCTGGTGGCCTTCGTGCCCATGCTGTTCTACGCTCTATAACAAGGACTGAAACGACCTGAACCGCCTCCGGGGAACACCCGCGGGCGGTTTTTTGGCATCTGGGGCGCCGGTTTCGACGTATCGGTTAACACTCAGTAAATAACACCAGCTCTGCGATGATGTATGCTGGAGAACGATCGGAGAGTAATCCCTATGTTATCGAAGCCATGCCCCAGAACGCTGATCAAACACACGGCGACCGCCGGCCTTTTGCTGGCCCTGGCGGGGTGCGGTGGTGGCTCGGACAGCAGCTCCGAGCCAGTCGCGGTAGCGCTCTCCGGTATCATTGACATCGAGACCGGCACCCGGGTCGATGCGGATAACGCGGACCTGCTGGCATTGAGCGAAACGCGCCTGACGTCCCCGCAAAACCTGCCCGCGGAATACATCCTGGCGGGTTACGTCAGCCCCTCGTCGGGGGCCTATCCGCCCCTGGCGGATTTTCCCGCCATCGGGTATCCGGCCGATCCCGATGACACCTTTTCCATGCGGTTGCGGAATGGCCAGACCGTCGAGTTACAGGCGTTCGCCACCCGGGCCGGCGCGTCGCCCCTGAGGCTGACTGTTGATGGTGTTCAATCCACTGTAACCACCAGCACAGACAGTCGTATCGGTGTCACCAATTCCGGTGCAGACGGCACCTATACCGTCCGGGTTGAGTCTGAAGGGACAACACCCATGCTCTATGTCCTGTCCACGGCGGTGAATCCGGCCGGAGAAGCCGTCTCCCTGGAATGGCCGAACCATGAGTTTGTGGAAGGTGAGGCGCTGGTCGCCCTGAATCAGTCTTTGGACCAGGCCTCGGCCCAGTCCATGCTTTCCGCGAACGAAATGGTGCCTGCCCAGGAGCTGGCCCCGGGGCTTTGGCGGGTCAAGGCCCCGGTTTCAAAAGCTCTGACTGGTGGGCAAGCGGGCGCTGCAACCCTGGACTGGATCCGCTCCCTGAAGGCGCGTCCGGATATCGCCTCGGCCACCCCGAATTATCGGATGCAGGCGATGACGCCCATCAGCGAGCCACTCTACAGTGCCCAGCAGTGGCACTACAGTTTGCTGAATGCCCCGACGGGCTGGCAACTGGCTCCTGACGGGGGTGAAGGTGTCACGGTCGCGGTAATGGATACGGGGCTGTATCGAGGTTCAAGTGCCTGGCACAGCGATATCAATGCCAACGTTGTTTCGCCATTGCCGGCGGGATCGGACTTTGTGTCTGAGCAATTCGATAATGACGGCCAACCGGGCAGGGACAGCAACCCGGCTGATCCGGGCAACAGCGTCGGCGGCAGCGTGTTCCATGGCACCCACGTGTCCGGGACGGTTGCCGCGGTGATCAACAACGAGGGCGGCGGCGGTGTCGCCTTCAACTCATCCCTGCTGCCCGTTCGGGTGTTGGGCGAGGGCGGTGCCGGTTCTTCGGCCGATCTGCTGGCGGCCCTGCAGTGGGTTGCCGGTCCCGAGAGCGGCGCTCCGTTGGCGGATATCGTCAACCTGAGCCTGGGTGGGTTGCCCTTCCTTCAGTCCCTGCAGAATGCGATCAACGTTGGGACCGAACGGGGCATTATTTTCGTGGCCGCCGCAGGCAACGCCGCGACCAGTTCCGAATCCTATCCGGCCGCGTTCGATAATGTCTTCGCCGTCAGCGCCGTTGATGGCGCGGGCGATCTGGCGTCCTACTCGAATTTCGGGCCCTGGGTGGATGTGGCTGCGCCCGGTGGTGATGCCAGCCGGGACGGGAACGCCGATGGTCGAGGCGATGTGGTGGTCAGCACCAGCGCCAGTGTCATCAACGGTTCGTTGCAGGAAACCTACATCGGTCTGCAGGGCACCTCAATGGCGGCGCCTCACGTCTCGGGAGTCATGGCGCTGATGAAAGATCAGAATCCCGCACTGGATTACGGTGCCATCAATGCCTTCCTGATGGCTGGCGAGTTAACCGTGGCGCCTTGTGGTAGCCCGCCCTGTCCGAAATCCAACGAGTTGGGGTATGGGCTTCTGGATGCGGGTAAGGCGACATCCGCCGCGCTGTCTTCGCCAATCACAGACCTGTTGACCGCCTCGCCGGCCATTGTGTCGCTGTCATCCGAAGGCAGTCTTTCGGCAACTGTGTTGCTGGAGGTCTACGGTAATGATGCCCAGCCAGTAACGATTGAGGCGATCTCGGAGCCGCCGGCGTGGTTGACCATCGAACCTTTAACGGAGAGCTCGGGTACGCGGTTTGATCTTGGCATGTCATTGAATCTTGACGCCCTAGAGCCTGGTATTTCAGAGAGAGCTACGCTCGAGGTGACCTACACTGGGAGCGAGACTCGAACTCTCACTATCCCAGTCGTCGGCCAGCAGGTCACCGACCAGCAGGCCCGCGATGCTGGCCGGCACTTCGTGCTGCTGGTGGATCCGGAGCCGGAAGGCGGCTTCTACACCACCGTCGCCCAGACCAACGTGGTGGCCGAAAATGGTCGCTACCGGTTTGCCTTCGTGCCGGATGACGGCCAGGAACCGAAGCAGTTAAACGAGGTGCCGCCGGGGAACTACATTCTGGTGGCCGGCACCGATCTGGATAACGACGCCCTGATCTGCCATGCCGGCGAAGCCTGCGCGGAGTACCCGGTGGCTGGCCTCAGGGAAGAAATCACCGTTTCTGCGGGCGAGGCCATTGAGGGCATCCGCATGACCACCAGCTATTCCCGGCCGTCGATTTCCGCGACTTCGCCGGATCAGCTGCCTCGTCCGGGATTCCGTGGCTATCAGTTGCTGTCACCCGCCCCGGACGCCAACGACGTAAAGGCCCTTGCCCAACCATGATCCAGATCCCTAGACTGATGACCGGAGTGGCTGTTCTTGCTGGCGTGTTCGGTGCCGGCTGTGCGGTCAGTCAGACGGAGACAGCCTCCGGTGCACCGCTGGCCCGGCAGATCGTGCAGTCCTCCAATTGTGGGCTGACGGCGCCCGGCCATGTGCACCTGAAAAGCCGTTCCGATGTTGATCGGCTGGAGGCCCTGCCGGGCCGCAGTCTGCCGCTGGCGCCGCTGCGGGAGATCCGGTTCGAGAACGAGCACGTGATTCTGGCGGCTCTCGGGCAGAAGCCCACCGGTGGCTACAGTGCCACCCTGGCAGGATCCATGATTGACGATGGCGTGCTCGAACTGACGCTGAACATTCATGAGCCGGAACCGGGAATGATGGTCACCCAGGCCCTGACGACCCCATGCGCGGCCATCGCCGTGACCGCCTCTGGCTGGAATGACATTCGGATCACGCCGGTCAAAAACAACCGTTGATCTTTCCCGCTGAATCCCTAAGCTATGACGCAGCTTCTTGTTCCTATTGCGGAGTTACTTCCTGCTTATGAGTCAACAACAATACAACGCCGATGCCATTGAAGTACTGAGCGGCCTGGACCCGGTGCGCAAGCGCCCGGGAATGTACACCGACACCAGCCGCCCCAATCATCTGGCGCAGGAAGTCATTGATAACAGCGTGGATGAGGCCCTGGCCGGACACGCGCGCCGCATTGATGTGGTTCTATACAGTGATGGTTCGCTCAGTGTCGAAGACGATGGCCGGGGTATGCCAGTGGACCTCCATAAGGAGGAGGGCCTGCCCGGGGTCGAGCTGATCCTGACCCGGCTGCATGCCGGCGGTAAGTTCTCTCAGGGTAACTACAACTTCTCCGGCGGCTTGCACGGCGTGGGGGTTTCCGTGGTCAACGCGCTGTCCACGCACCTGGAGGTGACCATCAAGCGGGATGGTCAACTGCACCGCATGTCCTTTGCCAATGGCGACAAGGCCTCTGAGCTGGAAGTGGTGGACACGGTGGGTAAGCGTAACACCGGTACACGACTGAAGTTCACACCGGATGCCAGCTACTTCGACAGCCCGAACTTCTCCGTCAGCCGGCTTCGTCATAACCTGCGTGCGAAAGCGGTTCTCTGCCCGGGGCTCACGGTCACCTTCCTGCAGGAAAAGACCGGTGAAAAGGACGAGTGGTATTACGAAGATGGCCTCAGGGACTATCTGCGCACGGCCCTGGCGGACATTGAGGCGGTACCCCTGGAGCCGTTCACTGGCAGCTTTTCCGGTAACAAGGAAGCCGTCGACTGGGCCATCCAGTGGTTGCCGGAAGGTGGCGAAGCGGTGATGGAAAGTTACGTCAACCTGATCCCCACGGCCCAGGGCGGCACCCACGTCAATGGCCTGCGGACAGGCCTGCTGGAGGCAATGCGGGAGTTCTGTGAGTTCCGGAATCTGTTGCCCCGTGGGGTTAAGCTTTCGCCGGAGGATATCTGGGAGCGGGCAGCCTACGTGCTGTCGTTCAAGATGCAGGAGCCCCAGTTCTCGGGTCAGACCAAGGAGCGCCTGTCGTCCCGCGAGGCGGCTGCGTTCATTTCGGGCGTGGTCAAGGACGCCTTCAGCCTCTGGCTGAACCAGCATACGGATGTTGCCGAGGCACTGGCTGAGCTGTTCATCAGCAATGCCCAGCGCCGTCTGCGGGCCAGCAAGAAGGTGGCGCGGAAAAAAGTGACATCGGGTCCGGCGCTGCCGGGCAAGCTCGCGGACTGTTCCGGCGGGGATACCGCCCGATCAGAGCTCTTCCTGGTGGAAGGGGACTCGGCCGGTGGTTCGGCGAAGCAGGCCCGTGACCGTGAGTTCCAGGCGGTAATGCCGCTGCGGGGCAAGATTCTGAATACTTGGGAAGTGGACCCGTCGGAAGTGCTGGCGTCCCAGGAAGTGCACGATATTGCCGTGGCCATCGGCGTTGACCCGGGCTCGGACAAGCTCGAAGGTCTGCGCTACAACAAGATCTGCATCCTCGCCGATGCCGATTCTGACGGTCTCCACATTGCGACCTTGTTGTGTGCGTTGTTTGTGAAGCATTTCAGGCCGGTGGTCGCTGCTGGCCACGTGTTCGTTGCCATGCCGCCGCTGTACCGGGTGGACCTGGGCAAGGAGACGTTCTACGCGCTGGATGAGCATGAGAAGCAGGGCATCATCGACCGGCTGGCGGCCGAGAAGCGCAAAGGCAAGATCTCGGTTACCCGCTTCAAGGGGCTGGGTGAGATGAACCCGCTGCAGCTTCGGGAGACCACCATGGCGCCCGATACCCGCCGTTTGGTAATGCTCACGATCGAGGACGGTGACGACACGGACAGCCGCATGGACATGTTGCTGGGCAAGAAGCGGGCCTCCGATCGCCGGTCCTGGCTGGAAACCTACGGCAACATCGCCGACGTTGCCGTTTAATATTCCCAAGGATGCTATAAAAAGCATCCTTTATTCTTTCTAAGTATTCCTCAAAGCCGTTATCCTGCCAGTTTTCTTTCCGGGAAGAACCGTAAATGGACTGGCAAGGCTGGTTTGCGCTGGGCCTGGCGGGCACCTCGCTGATACTCATGAGTGTTGGACGAATAGCACCCCACATGGTGATGATGGGGGTGTTGGTCGTGCTCAGTGCCAGTGGCATTATTTCGGCGGATCAGGCGCTTGCGGGTTTCAGCAACAGCGGGCTGATCACCGTGGTGGCCATGTTCGTGGTCGCTGCCGGCATTCACCATTCCGGTGGTGTCGACCTGCTGGTGCATCATTTGCTCCGCAACCCGAAAACCATCCGCAGTGCCCAGGCCAGAATCGCGCTCCCGGTATCGCTGCTGAGTGGCTTCCTGAACAACACGCCGGTGGTCGCGACCATGATCCCCGCGGTGCATGCCTGGTCCAGGAAAATCGGCATCTCTCCCTCCAAGCTAATGATTCCCCTCAGTTATTCCGCCATTCTCGGTGGCACGCTGACACTGATCGGTACCAGCACCAACCTTGTCGTGAATGGCCAGTACCAGCAGCTCACGGGTGGGGAGGGATTTTCAATTTTCTCGATCACCGCGGTCGGGCTGCCCGTTGCCGTCATCGGGGTGGCGGTCATCCTTCTGGTGATGCCCCGAGCACTGCCGGACCGGAAAGACCAGCAGAAGTTCGGTTCCATGCGGGAGTTCACCCTGGAGGTCGCGGTTTCCTTCGACGGGCCGCTTGTCGGTAAAACGGTGGGTGAGGCTGGTCTACGGGAGCTGGAACGGCTCTACCTGGTCGAGATCGAGCGCGACGGAAGCGTCGTTACCGCCGTGCCTTCCGAGGAGCGCCTCAGAGGCGGCGACCGGCTCGTGTTTGCCGGCGACACCCAGGCCATCTCCGATCTGCTGCGCATCAATGGCATTGTGCCGTCCGTGCACGAGGATGAGCCCAGCCTGAGCCAGGACCGTGCCGAGCGCAGGTTGGTTGAAGCCGCCCTGTCGCCGCAATCGGACGTGCTCGGCCTGACCATCCGTGACGCCCGGTTCCGGGACCGGTACGGCGCTGTCGTTCTCGCTGTGGCGCGCGGCGGGGAACGGGTTTCCGGCAACCTGGGCAATATCCGCCTGAAGCCGGGGGACGTATTGCTGCTGGAGGCGCGACCGGCGTTTGTGAGTCGCCAGCGCTATAATAAGGATTTCCTGCTGATCAACGATCTTGAGACAGATACACCGCGCCATGACCGGGCGTGGCTGTCTTGGGCGATTCTGCTGGTGCTGGTCGGACTGGCCGCCTGCAGCGTTCTGAGCATGCTCAATGCGGCCCTGTTGGGCGCTACCCTGATGATCATTACCGGGTGTTGCTCCGTCGGACAGGCCCAGAAGTCGGTGGATGTCCCAGTGATCCTGACCATTGCCGCCTCCTTTGCCCTGGGTGCCGCCCTGCTGGAAACTGGCGCCGCACGGTTTGTCGCCGAGGGCATTCTCGGCCTGAGCCAGGGCAATGTGCTACTGGCGATCCTCCTGGTCTACATCACGGTGTCGGTGCTGACCGAAGTGATTACCAATAATGCGGCTGCGGTGCTGGTGATTCCGGTTGTCCTGTCCATGACAACCACGATGGGTGTGGCTGCCGAACCTTTTGTCATTGCGGTTATGATGGCCGCATCTGCGAGTTTTGCGACACCGCTGGGCTATCAGACTAACATGATGGTTTTCGGGCCGGGCGGGTACCGCTTCGGTGATTTTGTTCGGGTGGGATTGCCGATGAACGTGTTTATCGGTGCAATTACGGTCGTCGTCATCGCCCTGGTCTACGGGATCAGTCTTGGCTGACCGGGGGCACGGGAGGGTTCGCCAGGATGTCGCAGCACAACACCCGCAGTTCACCCTCCTGGTAATAGCCCTGGGACAGGGTCACGCACATGTAGGCGCCGGTGACGCAGAGGTAAGGGGCAGTGATGTGGAGGCTTTCCGGCTGCGCCAGTGCCTGGCGGAGGTATTGTTGCCTGAACCAGTCTGCGCTGCTGGTGCTCTCAAGGGGCTTGAAGCGCGGGTCTAGGCTGCGGACTCCCAACTCGGATACGAGGGTGTCCTGGATCTGTATGCCCCGGTCGTTTACCAGGTAGCAGCGTGAGACGGCAGGGTGGTTCAGCAGTTTCACGCAGGCCTGATCCATGCTCAATCCGCTTCCCAGCCTGTCGATGGCGGTCCTGAAAAAACCGCTGAAAAACTCCACCAGCTGTCGTGTCGGATCCAGGGTCACCTGATTGCGGACCTTGTATTCGTCCAGCAATTCGTCAAAGTTTGCCGGGGATTGGGTGAGCGCCTCAAGGTCGATGCTCGGGCGCCGGAAGAAAAAGCCCTGAACGAAATCGACGCCTGCATCAATGGCGATCATGGCCTGATCCCGGGTTTCCACCCCTTCCAGCAAAACCAGGCAGCCTGACTGATGGAGCAGGGAAGCAATGCCATTGAGGATCTGCCTGGCCTTGTTATCTTCGGTGGCACGGGTCAGCAGGGTGCGGTCCAGTTTCACGATGTCCGGAGACAGATTCCAGATGCGCTCGAAGTTCGAGTGACCGGCCCCGAAATCATCAATGGCCGTGAGGCAGCCCAGTTTCTTGTAGTAAGCGACGGTTTCCTTGAGTTTCTCTGCATCGTCAGTGGGTTGTTCAACGATCTCCATAACAATTCGATGCGGCGGCAAACCGGTCTGCTTCAGTAGCTGCCCGAAAAACGAATCGGCCTGACTGCCGCTGGTCACTGCCTGGGGCGACACGTTCAGGAACAGCCAGTTGAGCTGGTCCTCCAGGCCGCTGTAATTGCGAATGTGCAGATAGCGGCAGAGCCGGTCCAGAAGCAGGTTTTCCGCATGGGTGGCCGGCAGCTGAAACAGGTGAAGGGGCAGAACCGCAGAATTGTCGTTGTCGAAGGCCCGGATCAGGGCTTCGTAACCGACGATGCGCTTGTGAGAAATGCTGTATATGGGTTGCAGAGCCGTCCGGAGGGTAAGTCCCTGGAAACTGGCGGTCCAAACGTCACCTTCCTGGCTAAGCATGGGGGACAGCAAATCCAGTTCCGGGGCTGTCAGCTTTTCGGAGAGGCTTCGCGACATAGACTGTTCTGATCGGTTGCACGAAAACATCAGGTGCCGGAGAAGGGCGGCCTGAACTGTCAATAATCAGTACATATGCGGCGAGCAAACAGGCAGCACTACTGACGTAAGTGCCGAGATTGCCAAAAAAAAGAAATTATTACCACTGTTTCATGTAGAAAGTGGAAACCGATTGCATCTTTGTCGGACCAACGGCCGGAATCACCGGCCGAGCGGCCCAAAGGCCGCCAGGGGATCAGTTGTTGCTTGGAACGACAACACTTTCGTCGAACTCGAGTTCCATGTCTGTATCCTCTCTGTCAATGAGGCCCCACGACGGGGCTGCTAAATATGTGTTAAGTCTATCGATGTTGCCGTTTTGAACAATCCGTAAAAGCCGTATACGACCAAAGGCATAGATGTAATCCTTTGGTCAGAAATTCTGATGGTGGTCAGCAAAACATTTCGATTTTTCTTACCATTAGCCGCTCGTAGAATGCGGCCAACGTGATCAGGCAGGGAAGGGTTCGAACCAACGATGCAGATCAGAAATTCCTCCGACCGATATGGCGCTGTTGCCATCTCGATCCACTGGCTTGTTGCTTTTGCAGTCATCGGCCTGTTTGCGCTCGGTTACTGGATGGTGGACCTGTCCTACTACCACGACTGGTACAAGCGCGGACCTGATATTCACCGGGCCGTCGGTATCCTGTTATTCGGGCTCATGCTCGCCCGTATGGTCTGGCGCACGCTCAATTCCGGACCGGGACCGTTGCCGAATCACTCTCGCTGGGAGGTTGCCAGCGCGCAAGCCGTTCACCTGCTGCTGTACCTTTTGCTGTTTGTGGCCATGGTCAGTGGCTACCTGATTTCCACCGCTGATGGGTCTTCCATCAGTGTGTTCGGGTGGTTCGACGTGCCCTCGGCAACCGGGCAGATCAAGGGGCTTGAAGACACGGCAGGGGCGGTTCACTACTGGTCGACCTGGGCGATTGTCGTGCTTGCCGCGCTTCACGCGGGAGCTGCCCTCAAACATCACCTGATTGATCGTGACCGAACCCTCCAGCGTATGCTTGGTCAGTAGGCCTGGCGGCGTTTAAACGTTAACAAACGGCCCTTGGGGTCTGAACTGAGAAAGGGAGATACCGATGAAGAAAGTTCTGCTCGCATCCGCGATGTCCGTGGCACTGATTGGTGGCGTGCACGCTAATGAGCACAGCGGCACCTACGCGTTTGATAAGGAGGGTGCGCACCAGTTCGTTACCTTCAAGATTTCACACCTGGGTTACAGCTGGCTGTATGGACGATTCAACGATTTTGACGGCCAGTTCGTTTACGACGCCGAAAACCCGGAGAACAGCTCTGTCTCGGTCACCATCGACACCTCCAGCGTTGATTCCAACCACGCCGAGCGGGACAAGCACCTGCGTAGCGAGGACTTCCTGTTTGTTGATGAGTACCCGGAAGCGACCTTCAAGAGCAAGCGCGTTGTGGTTGATGACGAGGGCGAAGCGGACATCATCGGTGACCTGACGCTCCGTGGCGTGACCAGGGAAGTCACCCTTGAGGCCGAGTTGATCGGCCACGGAGACGATCCGTGGGGTGGATATCGTATGGGCTTTGAAGCCGAGACCGAGCTTCGACTGAAGGACTTCGGCATTCCCATGGATCTGGGCAAGGCCTCTGAAACCGTCGACATCATTATTTCTGTCGAGGGTGTCCGTCAGTAAGAACGCACGGTGCCTGTCAGGAGGGTCCGGGCCCGCCGTGTCCGGAGCCCCCTGATTCAAGGCGAGTCGGCAGCGAACGTGTTGCAGGCTTCAATGTCTCCGCTCTCGAAGCCCCTTCGGAACCAGCGTACTCGTTGTTCCGACGT
This sequence comes from Marinobacter arenosus, assembly GCF_019264345.1. Classification (NCBI taxonomy): domain Bacteria; kingdom Pseudomonadati; phylum Pseudomonadota; class Gammaproteobacteria; order Pseudomonadales; family Marinobacteraceae; genus Marinobacter; species Marinobacter arenosus. Next base: position 1,227,239 of record NZ_JAHVAO010000001.1, on the reverse strand, counting down.
GCCGTGGGTAAAGCTGTCGGGCACCACCTGACCGCCGGACCGGCGCTGGAGCCGATCGTCCCCGATCGCTGACGCGGCCATCAGGGCTTCCTCAAGATCGCCGGGCTCCAGGATTTGGCGATCCCGATGGGCAATGTGCCCCCAGACCCCGGAAAAACAGTCGGCCTGCAGTTCCTGGCGGACCGAAAGCGCATTCACCTCTTCCCGGGAACGTCCTCGACCTGCCTCCCGAACTTCCTGGCTGATCCCCAGCAGCGTTTGCACATGGTGTCCCACCTCATGGGCAATCACATACGCCTGGGCAAAATCCCCGGGCGCTCCAAATCGCCGGGCCAGATCCTCGAAGAACGACAGATCCAGGTAGACCTTCTGGTCACCCGGGCAGTAAAACGGTCCGACTGCGGCACTGGCGAAGCCGCACGCCGATTGCACCTGGTCGGAGAAAAGAACCAGCGTTGGTTCCCGGTAAGTGCCGCCAAGGCCGTTGAATATGGTTTGCCAGGTATCTTCGGTGTCCGCGAGGACCACCGATGTGAAATCGGCAAGTTCCTGCTCAGCCTGAGAAAAGTCACGGGGTGCCTGGGCGACGGTGGCGCCTCCCGTCAGCGTGGGCAGCAGGTCAATGCCGAGGAACTTCCCGCCCAGCACCACGGCAACCCCTGCGATGAGGATCGCGCGGCCAATCTTGCTTCGGAATAGGAGGGGCAGGAGCCTCAGTAGCAGGATGCCACCCGTACCGGCTGAGGAATAACGCTGGGATTGCCCGCGTCGATCGTCGATGTTGTCGCTACGTCTGCCACTTCGCCAGCGCATTCCAGTACCCTCCCGCCGCACCCTGCGACGGAACCGGTCCAGGAAGCGAGGTTATGTTAACCAGAAGAATAGCAGTGGATGCGGGAAAGTCGTCGTGACCGATTGGGTTTTCTGTGTCAGAAAAGGAAACCGGGCGAGATCAGGTCGCCCGGTGAGTGGGGTCAGTCGTTTTGCTGGTCGATTGACCCGACTTGCAAAGATGACGCTGTCGCCAGAACTGGCCGGCAAAAATGACCAGCCAAATGAGCACTCCCGCCCAAAGGTAGGGCTCGGGAATCTGGAATGTGCCGCTGATTGCAAACTCCACGAGGAGCATCAGCGCAACTGCCAGTACCGCATTCACCATGGCAGTGACCATGGCTTGCCCGCAGGCCTTGAGGTTGGGTTTCATAGTGTTCCGCTTGTTTGGAGAGTTAAACGGTCTTCTATTCAGTGAAGGCGAGCATACGGCTAGCATTACAGAGTCTCCATTCGGGAATTCCGCTATTGGAAATTGGTGTATCCGTGCCGGCGTCCATATAATGTGGCCTCGCGCTGAGGTCCGTGATTAATTCGGACGCAACGGGTAGCATCGTCGGCGTCATTCACAACAGGTAATACAGGCAAAAGAGGCATCCATGCCAGAGTTTCAGACTACGGATGAAGGCTTTGAGCGGGTTTCACTCAGGGACTACACGGAAAAGGCCTATCTCGACTATTCCATGTACGTCATCCTTGATCGGGCCCTGCCCAATGTGGGAGACGGGTTGAAGCCGGTTCAGCGGCGCATTGTATACGCCATGTCCGAACTGGGCTTGAAGTCCACGTCCAAGTACAAGAAATCCGCGCGTACCGTCGGTGATGTTCTGGGTAAGTTCCATCCTCATGGCGACAGCGCCTGTTACGAAGCCATGGTGCTGATGGCCCAGCCGTTTTCCTACCGTTATCCACTGGTGGATGGGCAGGGGAACTGGGGATCGCCCGACGACCCCAAGTCCTTTGCCGCGATGCGATACACCGAGTCACGGTTGGCACCGTTTGCGGAGGTACTTCTCAGCGAGCTGGGTCAGGGAACCGTCGACTGGGCACCTAACTTTGACGGCACCATGGATGAGCCCTCAGTCCTGCCGGCGCGCCTGCCCCATGTTCTGCTTAACGGCACCACCGGTATTGCGGTCGGTATGGCCACGGACATTCCACCTCACAACGTGCGTGAGGTGACCGCCGCCTGTATCCGGTTGCTGGATAGCCCGGATGCCTCGGTGGATGAGCTGTGTGAGCACATCAAGGGCCCGGATTTCCCCACGTACGCCGAGATCATTACGCCGCGCAAGGACATCCGCCAGATGTACGAAACCGGTCGGGGCTCGCTGCGGATGCGGGCACGCTGGATTCGCGAGAACGGCGAGATTGTCATTACCGATCTGCCGCACCAGGTGTCCGGTGCCCGGGTGCTCGAGCAGATTGCCCAGCAGATGCAGGCGAAGAAGCTACCCATGGTGGCCGACCTGCGAGACGAGTCGGACCATGAAAACCCCACGCGCCTGGTGATTGTTCCCCGTTCCAACCGGGTGGACCTCGAAGGCCTGATGGCGCACATGTTCGCCAGCACCGACCTTGAGAAAACCTACCGGGTGAATATCAACGTGATCGGCAACGATGGCCGGCCCGGGGTCAAAGGTCTGCGCGAGATTCTGACCGAGTGGCTGGCCTTCCGCCGGACCACGGTGACCCGACGCCTCCAGCATCGTCTCGACAAGGTTCTGGCGCGCCTGCACATCCTCGAAGGCTTGCTGATTGCCTACCTCAATATTGATGAGGTGATCGAGATTATCCGCACCGAGGACAAGCCCAAGGCGGAGCTGATGTCACGGTTCGGGCTCTCGGCCGATCAGGCCGAAGCCATCCTCGAACTGAAGCTGCGCCACCTGGCGAAACTCGAGGAAATGAAAATCCGGGGTGAGCAGGATGAGCTGGCTGCCGAGCGCGATGAGCTGCAGTCCATCCTCGGCTCCGAAGATCGCCTCCGGGAACTGATCAAGGCGGAGTTGCAGGCGGACGCTGAAACCTTTGGTGACGACCGCCGCTCACCGATCGTTGAGCGCGAAGAGGCCCGGGCGTTCAGTGAGGTTGACCTGGTCTCCAATGACCCGGTCACCGTGGTGCTGTCGGAAAAAGGCTGGGTTCGCGCCGCGAAGGGCCACGATATCGAGCCGGAAGGCCTGAGCTACAAATCCGGGGACCGCTACGCCCTCGCGGCAAGAGGACGCAACAACCAGCAGGCCATCTTCCTGGATTCCACCGGTCGGGCGTACTCACTGATGGCGCACAGTCTGCCGTCGGCCCGAGGCCAGGGGGAACCGCTGACCGGCCGGATTAACCCGCCGTCCGGTGCGACTTTTTCCGGCCTTTTGATGGGAGATCCTGCCCGTAAAACCCTGCTGGTGACCGACGGCGGGTATGGCTTTGTCACGTCCCTGAACGACATGATCAGCAAGAACCGGAATGGCAAGGCGGTGGTCAGCGTGCCAAAGGGCGCCCGCATCATGCCGCCCATTACGGTTCCGCAAACGGATAAAACACTGTACCTCGGTGCCATTTCCAACGAGGGCAGGATGCTGGTCTTCCCACTCAGTGAGTTACCGGAACTGGCGAAGGGTAAGGGCAACAAGATCATCAGTATTCCGTCGGCCCGGGTTCAAAACCGGGAAGAGTTCGTGGTAGCGGTGGCGGTATTCGCCGAGGACGATCAGCTGGAAATCCGGGCCGGGAAGCGCAAGATGGGCTTGCAGTTCAGCGACCTAGAGCATTATCTGGGTGAGCGTGGCCGGCGTGGCCACAAGCTGCCTCGCGGGCTCCAGCGGGTGGATGCCATTGACGTGATTGCTTCCGCGGCAAGAACGGAAGAAGAGGAGAGCGCCGAGAGTGAGTGAACTGGTACTGATTAACGTTTCCGGTCGGGACAAGCCCGGGCTCACCTCGGAGATTACCGGGATCATGGGCCAGTACGCGGTTCGTATCCTCGATATCGGCCAGGCGGTGATTCACGATCACCTGACCTGGGGCATCCTGATTGAGATCCCGGACGAATCCAAGTCGTCACCGGTGATCCGCGATCTGCTGTTCCGGCTCCACGCGCTTGATCTGCAGGTGCGGTTTGCGCCGATCTCGGTGGAGGAATATCAGTCCTGGGCGGAAGGGCGCAACCGGGCCTGTTACATCGTCACACTGCTGTCCCGCGACATCAAGGCAGAGCAGATTGCGAGGGTGTCGGCGATCACCGCCAGGCATGGACTCAACATCGACAACATTTCCCGTCTGTCGGCCCGTCCGTCGTTGAACCCATCGGAAAACCGGATTGCCTGCGTGGAGTTCTCGGTGCGTGGCACGCCATCCGATCTTGAAACGCTTCGGGCGGATTTCCTGCACATCGCCGGCGAGATGAACGTGGACATTGCCTTCCAGGAAGACTCCATATTCCGCCGTAACCGGCGGCTGGTGGTCTTCGATATGGATTCCACCCTGATCGACGCCGAGGTCATCGATGAGCTGGCTCTTGAAGCCGGTGTCGGCGAGCAGGTGGCCGGGATTACCGAGCGCGCCATGCAGGGGGAGCTCGACTTCAGCCAGAGTTTTGCCGAGCGTCTGGCGTTGTTGAAGGGGCTGGACGAGTCCGTGCTTGAAGGCATTGCCGCCCGACTCCGGATGACCGAGGGTGCCGAGCATCTGATCAAGAGCCTGAAGGCGCTGGGCTACCGTACTGCGATCCTGTCCGGTGGTTTCACCTATTTTGCCCGCCACCTCCAGAACAAGCTGGGCATCGATTATGTCTATGCGAACGAGCTGGAGATCGAAAACGGCAAGGTTACCGGCCGTGTCGCCGGACAGATTGTCGACGGCAACCGGAAGGCTGAATTGTTGCTGGAGATTGCCGAGAAGGAACACATTTCCCGTGAGCAGGTGATCGCCGTGGGGGACGGGGCCAACGATCTGCCAATGTTGAGCCAGGCTGGGCTGGGTGTGGCGTTCCGCGCCAAGCCGCTGGTCAAGGAATCCGCGCGCCACTCGATTTCGACGTTGGGGCTGGATGCGATTCTGTACCTGATCGGTTTCCGGGAGAGTGAGACCAATCAGGGGTTGGAGCGGGCAGGTTTCTAGGACGATCCCGATCGTCGGACAAAAAAAGACCGGCTCCTCGAAGGGGCCGGTCTTTTTTTCGCCTCACGTGCTGGGGGTCACTGGTCGCCGAAGTCGTAATTCATCTCCGGAACCGGCGCCTGCAGGTAGTAACCCTGGATGTAGTTCACCCCGGCCTGCCAGAGCGTGGCCAGAACGCCAGCGTTCTCGACCAAGGGAATGATCGTCAGCTTTCCGCTGCTCTGCAGCGTCTTCACCATCTCCTTGACCTGCTCTTTGGCTTCGTCGTTCTTCTGGATTTCTTCGGTGAACGAGCCATCGATCTTCACGTAGTCCGGATCGATGTGTTTCAGGGTATTGAATGGGTTGAGCGCGCACCCAAACTGGGAAATGGACAGCTTGCAGTGCAGCTCGTGAATGGCCTTGGTGAATTCCTTGGCCTGCTTCAGGTAGTTGTTGGCGTCCCCTTCGCGGATCTGGAAGATGAGCGAGTCGCCGGGCAGGCGCGCGGCCTTGAGGGCGACGCTGAGCCAAGGCGTAAAGGTCTTGTCCTGCAGAGTCTCTGCCGTCAGGTTCAGGAACAGCCGCGTATCGTGTCCTTTCGAACGGTGGCCGGCCAGGTGTTTGATGGTTTGCAGGATCACCCAGCGGTCGATCTTGATGGCCGTGTCGGAAGGACCCATCGGCGGCAGGAAGTCGTAGGGCGAAACCTCCTCGTTGTCCTTGTCGAGCATGCGGACGAACGCTTCGTAGTGCTCTTCACCCTCACCACGGAGGTTGATGATCGGCTGGAACAGCAGTTTGAAGCGGTTGTCTTCCAGTGCCTTCTGAATCGCCTCTACGGAGTTGCTCTCATCCAGCGCTTCGTAATCCGCGGGGTTGTACACCAGAACGCCGTTGCCCTGCTCATGGCCGTCCTGCTTGCGAACGTCAGACGACGCCGTATGCGCCCGTGCCATCAGTTCTTCCGCCTTGGGCGAGTTCTCGGTAATGGCCGCAACACCAATGCTGACGGTGAACTGGATCGTGCGGCCGTTGATGTCGAACAGGTGATCTTCTACGGCCTTGCGAATACCCTCGCTGCGTTCGGCCATGCTCTTGTCGTCGCAGGGCTGGCCCATGATGCAGAAAGCGTCATCGCTGAGACGGGCCAGAACGACGTCGTCGCCAGCCTGTTCTTTCAGCAGGTTCGCCAGATCCCCCAGCAACAGGTCGGCACCGGCAATGCCCACCTGGCCTTTCAGGCTCATGAAGTTGTCGAGGGCGATGTAGGCGAGGGCGCCAGTCTCGTTATTCTTGCCGGCCTTGGCGATGTTCTCCGCCAGGGCGTCCATCAGGTGCTGACGGTTGTACAGCCCGGTCAAGAGGTCCTGGCTGCTGATCTGGCGAAGCTTCTCCTCCAGTTCAGCGTCGCTGTGTTCCGGCTGCATGACAATCTGGGTGCACGCCTCACCGTCGTAGGTGGCGGCGGATACCGACATGGTGACGTTCAGTTCGTGATCGTCACTGCGCCGGGCTGTGCAGTTCAGGGTCATGCCGTCTTCGCCCTTTTCGACGAAAGACTTCATGAACTCCTTGTACTTGTCCTGGCTATCCGGCGTCAGGGTGTCCAGGACCGGGATGCAGATCAGTTCGTCAATGTCGTCGTAGCCCAGGAATTCCATGTAGGACTGGTTGGCATAGATGTGCATGCCATCATTGATGTAGGCGATCGCATCCTTGGAGCTTTCCAGCAGGAGCTGACAGCGCTGTTCGGCTTCCCGCAGGTGGGATTCCAGGACCCGGCGACGCCGACGCTCGTCAAGTGCGGCCAGCTCACGATTGACGGTCAGGACCAATTGGTCCGTATACGCGAACGGGACGGTGTCCTGGGCACCCGCTTTCATCATTGCCACCGTGCGCTCACGGTTCGCTTCCTCCGTGAGCAGAATGAACGGAATGTCCTTGTCCATCCGGCGGATCATGGCCAGGGCGTCGTCCGCAGTGAACTCCTGCTCCAGGTCCCGAGCCAGCAACAGGTCCCAGTTGCCGGCTTTGAGGGTCTCTTCGAGGTCTTCCTCTGACGTGATGCGGTGGGCTCGGGTGGCCTTGCCGGAGTTTCTCAGGAGGCTGACCAGGGATTCGGCATCGTTCTGGTCGGGATCAAGGATCAGTAGGTGTACGGTCGCGTTCTTTTTCTGCATTCGTAAGGCGTCTCGTGAAACACGTTTGGCTGAGCCGACCCGATTTTATAGTCGTCAGTAAGCATTTACATCCTGCACATGAGTTGAGGATTGTCTGCATCCGTGGGCCGGTCGGTCATGTATGCTGAATGATGCAGTGGATAGCCTCCAATAACAACCCTCAGGCCTCGGGGTTTCGCTACCAACGGTTACAGAGACGGCCAGAGCGAGTCGAACTCATCCTCACTGGCGCCGGACGAGGGCGCCGGCGTGCTCGGATTCAGTGCAGCGGCGTTCTGAAGTTTCAGTTCGAACTGGCTGATGCTGCCGGTGGACGACACCTTTTTTGACAGCTGTCCCTGGTCTTCGCGCCCGTCATGCAGGAGCGAGATACGGCTGCCGGGCTGGAAGGGAAGGCGCGGAGTAATCAGGGTTGCCGACTGGTTGACCACGCTGATTTCGGGCAGGAGCAGGCCCCGAAGGTATTCGCTACTGTTGCCCACCTTCTGGATCAGTCTCACGCCGCAAGGCGCGGCGCTTGGGGCCAGGAGTTCAATGCCGACCTGCGTACCCTGGTTTTTGATCTGGCGAATCCAGCGAACCACCGCCACGCTCCAGGGGTGAGACGTTTGCTCACGCACACCCAGAATCTCGCCCGCCTGCAGCGACGCGGGCACATTGCTGTCCCAGGCGACGCAGTAGCCGCCGGGGCTGGTGTTGATGAGCAGGGCATGGTGGGATTTCGGCCGATTTTTCTCCGCAAACTGGGTCGATGCGGTGCCGTGGCTGCCCCGGAAGGTGATGGGCGCATCGGAGGAATGCAGGCCGTCGTCGCTTGGCCCGGCGTCATGCGCACCAGCCCAGGCGTCCTGGTTCTTGCGGGCATTGCGCACGAACAGGTTTTCTTCATCGTGTTGGCCGTTATCGTTCCCACTCACAAACTCGGTGAAGGTTTTCTCGCCGGCAATAAAATAGTGTGCCGCGGACAGGCCAACGCACACTTCCAGGTGGCCCTGGCTGGCAATGCGGTTGAAATTGCGCTTGGCCAGAATGCCCAGGGCCTGGCTCAGATGGGTCAGCAGGGTATCGCTGACTTTGGCTGGCACGTTCAGGTTACTGTCGCCCTTGATCTGGTAACCGGGGCCTTTGCCCTGGTTGCGTCGGACGTGCAGGGCGTCCATTACCATGGAAGACAGTTCTCGGGTATCAAAGCCGAAACTCTCTTCCCCGGGCTGGTGATCAAGCAGGCTTCGATAGATTGGCGGATTGTCGCGCTCCATGTTGCACACGAACAGGCTGTCCTCGCCGATATCGGGGCCGCAGCGGGTATGATCGCTCCACACCTCGCACAGCTCGTACACCTGCAGAAGTTCTGACTGGCGCAGCTGGTTGGGGCGGGCACACCCCAGTAAAAGAATGCGCTTGTAGGCATCAGCCACGGAGCTGGAGCGTCGATGCAGCAGGGTGTCGTCCTCAACGTCCATCGAAGCCAGCTTGTTGCGGTGGGCAAACCGGAACAACCGATGGCACTCGAGCCAGCTCTGGGCCGGACTGGGGCAGTAGAGCTGATGGGAGCGGACGATGGTGGCAGCGAGTTCGGAAATCGCGCGGTGCGCGGCGGTGGCAACCTGCTTGCGGTTGCGGTCTACCCCGCCGTTGTCGAGGAATTCCAGCACGCAGAGTTTGTAACCGGAGGCCAGGTGCAGCTGAAGCGCCTGGGACAGGTTGGCAATTTTGCGCTGTTTTTCGGGCAGGGCCACAGCCATGCCCAGGTAATGACGGGACAGTTCGTTGCAGACAAAATGGATTTTTTCGCGAATCAGTTCCAGAAACTGGATCCGTTGCTGCGGTGCGATAAACAGGTGGTTGAGCTCAATGATGGCATGATAGAGCTGGCGGGAGACCTCGCCGATGTTGGCCATTGGCAACTGGCTTACCCATCCCCGAAACGCTTTGGGCGTGGTATCACAGAACGACAGGCTGGCTGTCTTTTGTTCAGGGACTCGAAGATCTGGTTTCAGGATCATGCCTTCCATGAATTCACGCCACTTTTCAGGGTCACGGTTGGTATCCCGGGTTAGCCCAGTACAGCACGGCAGTAGGGTATTCGTACTGCCGGCCTATCAAGGAAAACACCGCAAATACTATTATTGTTCGAACATTACCGGACTCTAAAATAGCAAGCCAGTTACAAAAAGCGAACAAATCACGAGTTCACAATCTTTGACATGTGAAGTTAGGCCAGGTTTTGAGAAACGTGTCACGGGAACAGGTTGATAGGGGACTTGCCCTCTCTTCCAGGGACTTCCCGCACCAGTTTTGGGACCAGAAAGCCGGGCAAACGGTTCAGTAGTGCTCGAACCAGGCCCCGCGCCTCATCATCGGTTACATCGTAATGGTGGGCCCCTTCAACCGGGTCAAAAGCGTGCAGGTAATAAGGCAGTACGCCGGCGTCAAACAGGGTTTCACTGAGCGCCTCGAGCACATCGGCGTCATCGTTCACCCCGCGCAGGATGACACTCTGGTTTAACAGCATAACCCCGGCGGCCCGCAGTTTGCCCAACGCCTCCCGGGTTTCGTCGTCGATCTCGGCGGGATGGTTTACGTGCAGGACCATGACGACTTGGACCGGCGTTGCACTGAGCCAGTCCAGCAGCGCGTCGCACACGCGCTGGGGGATGACGACTGGCAGCCGGGTGTGAAGCCTCAGGCGCCGGATGTGCGGGATGGCGCTCAGGTCGGATGCCCATTGGGCCAGCAGTCGATCATTGACGGCAAGCGGATCCCCGCCGCTGAGGATCACCTCATTGATCTCAGGACTTGCCGTCAGCCTGTCGATCACGTGCTGCCGGTCTCGCGGGCTCAGCCGCTGGTCCTCATAGGGAAAGTGGCGGCGGAAACAATAACGGCAATTGATGGCGCACTGTCCGGTCACCATGAGCAGCGCCCGGCTGCGGTACTTGCGGATCAGTCCGGTGGCCTGAATTGCACCGTCCTCTTCGAGCGGATCACGCAGGAACCCCGGAACGGTCTGGCTTTCCTGATGCAGTGGCAGCACCTGTCTAAGCAAGGGGTCGTGCGGGTCGGCCTTACGCATCCGGTTGAGGAAAGGCTCCGGGACCCGCACGGGAAATAGTTTATGTCCGGCCCGAGCGCCTTCCAGCCATTGTTCGGGCGATAACGCCAAGCGTTCAAGAAGGGCCTCGGGCGAGGTGATCGATTCCGAAAGCAGTTGCTGCCAGCTTCGGTCGCCATCGGCAAGGTGGGCTTCTATACGGGTGGGGGTTCGCTGTATCATAGCGACCTTTGATTTTTAAACTGCATTCTGTCAGGTGAACATTTCATGGCTTCATATTCTACCAACGAATTCCGCAGCGGTCTTAAGGTTTTGCTGGATGGCGACCCCTGTATCATGCTCGACAATGAATTCGTCAAACCGGGGAAAGGCCAGGCCTTCAACCGGGTAAAACTGCGGAATCTCATGACCAACCGGGTCTGGGAACGCACCTTCAAATCCGGCGAGAGCCTCGAAGCCGCTGACGTCATTGATCAGGACATGGAGTACCTGTACACCGACGGCGAGTTCTGGCACTTCATGCTGACGGATGGCTCGTTCGAGCAGTATCCGGCCGATGCCAAGGCGGTGGGTGATACCGTCAAGTGGCTGAAGGAACAGGACGTGTACACGGTTACCCTGTACAACGGAGCCCCGTTGACCGTAACCCCGCCCAACTTTGTTGAGCTGGAAGTGGTGGATACCGACCCGGGTATGAAGGGCGACACGGCACAGGGCGGCTCCAAGCCCGCGACACTTTCTACCGGCGCCGTTGTTAACGTGCCACTGTTCATCACCATCGGTGAGGTGCTCAAGGTGGATACCCGGTCTGGCGAATACGTCAGCCGCGTGAAAAGCAGCTAACCCCCGGTATGACCGAAACTCCTGTCTGGCAGCCTTCTGCCTCCCAGGCAGCATTGGAAAGCCGTGCACAACAGTTGGCGTTTGTGCGCGGCTTTTTTGCTTCGCGAAAGGTCATGGAGGTCGAGACACCGGTGTTGGCCCGGCATGGTGTAACTGACCTGAATCTGGATGGCGTCTCGGCAGACGTTTCGGCCGTGGGCCAACGTGGCGGCTGGCTTCAGACCTCCCCCGAATACCACATGAAGCGGCTTCTCGCGGCTGGCTCGGGACCGATCTATCAGGTGTCAAAGGTGTTCCGGAACGGCGAACGGGGTCGGCGCCATAATCCCGAATTTTCGTTGCTCGAATGGTACCGCGTTGGATTTGATGACATCGAGCTGATGGCCGAAGTGTCGGACCTGGTCTGCGGCTGGCTCGACTGTCCGCGTCCCCGTCAACGGTCTTACCGTGACGCCGTTAAAGCCTGGGCCAACTTTGATCCCTTCGAAATCAGTGATCATGATCTGGCGCGTATCTGCGAGCAGTGGCTCGAGCCGGAGCAGCTTGCAGGCCTGGGGCGCGACGGTTGTCTGGATTTGGTGATGAGTTTTGCCGTAGAGCCGAATCTCGGGCGGGGCCATCCAGAGTTCATTACCGGCTACCCAGCCTCACAGGCGGCGCTTGCCAGGGTGTCGCGAGTGGATGGTCACGATATGGCTCACCGTTTTGAGCTCTATATTGACGGCCTGGAGCTCTGTAATGGCTACTGGGAGCTGGCCGATGCCAACGAGCAGCGTCAACGGTTCGAGGCCGATAACCGGCTTCGCAGGCGATCCGGAAAGCCGGAGATGACGGTGGACGAGGCGTTTCTGGCCGCAATGGCCGCTGGTCTGCCGGATTGTGCCGGCGTTGCCCTCGGGCTCGACCGGCTACTGATGCTGAAACTGGGCGCCGAGGATATTTCCGAGGTCCTCGCCTTTCCCTTCGAACGGGCCTAACGCTCAGGCCAGGGTGCCGAAGGCTTGGCCCATTTGTACGGTCTTGCCCGCATCAAGGTGATCGTTCCAGCTCACGGAACCCTTGGGCATAATCATCACAACCGTGGAACCCAGTCGGAACCGGCCCATTTCCTCGCCTTTGGCAAAGGTCCTGGCCTCCTCGCCTTCGTAGCGTGTGCTGGTGATCAGTCCGCTGCCGGGGGCCACGACGCCCGACCACACGGTCTCGACACTGCCGACGATCATGGCGCCGACGAGTACCATGGCCATGGGGCCGGCGTCGGTGTCAAAGATGCAGGCGACCCGTTCGTTTCGCGCGAACAGGTTTGGGACATTCTCTGCCGTCACCGGATTCACTGAGAACAGTTTGCCGGGAATGTAGACCATTTCCCGAAGGGTGCCAGCCACCGGCATGTGGATGCGGTGATAATCCTTTGGTGACAGGTAGATCGTCGAGAATTCGCCCTCTTCGAAGGGCTCGGCCCGCTGTTGATCGCCGCCCAACAGTTCCGTCAGGCTGAAGGTTTGTCCCTTGGCCTGAAAAACCCGGTCACCACTGATCTGTCCGAGTTGGCTGATGGCACCGTCGACCGGGCTGACCAGGGTTTTTTCGCCCTCGGCAAGCGGGCGAATGCCCGGTTTCAGGGCCCGGGTGAAGAAGGCGTTGAAGCTGGGGTAGGATGTGTAATCCGGTTCTGCGGCTTCGCTCATGTTTACCCCATAGCGGCCGATAAACCACTTGATCACGCGATTCTTGAGCGCGGGTGTGCGGTCGTTTTCCGCGAGCCGGCCGGCGAGGCGTGAAACCGCCAGTTGCGGTACAACGTACTGGCTCAGAACAAACAGCTTGTTAAACATTGAATAGGAACCCTTAGCGCTCAAAGGCGCGAAGTTTACCAAAGACTGGTCCTTGTATAGAAATTGTTTCATGGCTTAGCGGTGGTTGCAGAGCCTTGCTATGATCGGGGCTCATAACAATGCGGACGCGCTTGGCGTTCGTCGATAACCAAAAACCAAGGCGTACATTCTTCCCATGTTACTTATTATTGGAGCGGTGGTTGTCGTTGCGAGTGTGCTCGGTGGATACACGCTGCACGGTGGCAACCTGATGGTCCTCTGGCAACCGACAGAGGTTCTGATTATTTTCGGTGCTGCAATCGGATCGTTCGTGATTGCCAATCCATTGCACACGGTCAAGGAAGTATTCCGCGGTGCGCTGCGGCAGTTAACGGGGTCACCGTTTAATAAGTCCTTCTATGTGGATTTGCTCAGCCTGCTGTACGAGATCTTTGACAAATCCCGAAAGCAGGGTGTCATGGCCATCGAAGAGGATATTGATAACCCCGAGTCCAGCCAGATTTTCAGTCGTTACCCGGCGATCATGAAATCGAAAGAGCTGCTTGCCTTTATCACGGATTACCTGCGCATCATCAGTTCCGGCAACATGGCAACCCACGAACTGGAAGGCATGATGGAGAATGAGATCGACAGCCGCGAGCACGAACTGGCGGAGCCATCGCACGCGGTTCACAAGATTGCGGATGCCCTTCCGGGCCTGGGCATCGTCGCAGCGGTACTGGGTATTGTGATTACCATGAACTTCCTTTCCGATGGGCCGGAGCGTATCGGCATCAGTGTCGCGGCGGCGCTGGTCGGTACCTTCCTCGGTATTTTCATGGGGTATGGCTTTGTAGGCCCTCTTTCTGCCGCCATGGAACACACCGCCAAGTACGAGCTGAAAGCCTATGAATGCACCAAGTCTGCCATAGTCGCGACGGTGTCAGGGCAGGCGCCGCAAATGGCGATTGAATTCGGTCGTAAGGCATTGCCCACCGACAAGCGGCCCGGCTTCCAGGAACTGAACGATCACGTTCGCTCCAAGTAATCTCTGTCCAACTCTGACCTGGAGCTGATGCGTGGAAGAACAACCGATCATCATCAAACGCAAGAAGGTGGTTGCTGGCGGCCACCATGGGGGCTCGTGGAAGGTGGCCTTTGCCGACTTCGCGACCGCCATGATGGCGTTTTTCCTGGTGCTCTGGTTGACGGCGACGGCCACGCCCGAGCAGAAACGCGCGGTGGAGGGTTATTTCCGCGACCCCGTCGGTTTTACCGAAGGCGGTTCGCCCAATCCCATTGACCTGGAGGGCAGCGCGTCGGTGGTTACCGAGGCCAGTCCCGATATTGAATCCAGCCAGATCCAGATCGAAGACGACGTGGTGGACGAACTGTCCGAAACCCTTGAACAACGCCGTATGGAGGAGTTGTTCCAGGAACTCAAGGAGCGGATTGAACAGAACGAAACGCTGCAGGAGTTCAAGGATCAGTTGCTGATCGATATCACGGACGAGGGCTTGCGCATTCAGATCGTCGACCGCTCGGGCCGCCCGATGTTCGACAGCGGTCGCGCAGAACTCAAGTATTATTCGCAGGACATTCTGTTCGAGCTCGCCAAAACCCTGGGTTCGGTGGATAACAAGCTCAGCCTGACAGGGCACACCGATGCGACGCCGTTCAGTGGACGGCCGGGCTACACCAACTGGGAGTTGTCAGCCGATCGCGCCAACACGGCCCGGCGGGCCCTGGTAGCCGGCGGTGTCCGGCCGCAGCAGATTGCCCGGGTCGTGGGGCTGAGCGACTCGGTGCTGTTTGACAAGGAAGATCCGCAAGCACCGATCAACCGCCGGATTTCCATCATTGTGCTGAATAAGAAGACGATCAAGGGAATCCAGGACAGTGCCGGCCTCAATGGTGAGCCGCTCATTGATCTGACCAAGCCTTCAGAAGCCGAGCAGCAGGAAGCCATGGAGAAGCTGGAGAGCGGCAACTGGCAGGACGACAAACCCGAGCCAGCGCCGGGCGAGCTGACCTGGTAATCCTGGCCGCGCGGCGTTCAGTCCAGCTTTAGGCCGCGCGCCTGCTGTTCGCTCATGTCCTGCAGGATGCGGTGGAAACTCTTCAGGCGTTCCGGGCTGATGCGCCCTTTGTCTGCCGCGGCGTCGATGGCGCAGCCGGGGTCACCCATGTGCCGGCAATTGCGGAATTTGCAGTGGCCGATCTCTTCCCGTATCTCCCGAAAGCCGTATTCAATCTCCTGTGGCGTCATGTGCCAGAGGCCGAATTCCCGAATGCCCGGAGAGTCGATCAAGTCACCGCCAATGGGTAGGTGGAAGAGTTTGGCGGTTGTGGTGGTGTGTACGCCTTTGCCCGTGCTTTCTGAAACGGCGCCAACCCGGATGGCCTCATCCGGAATCAACGTCTGGATGATTGACGATTTTCCGACACCTGACTGGCCGACGAAGACGCTGGTCTGGTTCTTAACCAGGGCCTCAACTTCCGGCGAAGGCCGATCGCCGGATTCCGCAGCGGAGGTGCGGACAACCTCGTAGCCCAGCGATTCGTAACGATCCAGCAGGGCGTTGATCTGGTCCCGGTTCCGGTCAGTGATCAGGTCGGTTTTGTTCAACAGGATGACGGCCGGAATATCGGTGATTTCCGACGCCACCAGGTACCGGTCGATCAGGTTGTCGTGGGGTTCCGGCTCCGACGCAATGACCAGAATGATGTGATCAATGTTGGCCGCCACCGGTTTCAGGGCGCCGAAATTATCCGGGCGTTGCAGCAGGTTCTGGCGGTCACAGCGGGCGACGATGACGCCGGTTTCGTTCTTGCCGGGACGCCACACTACCTTGTCGCCGGTGACCAGGCTGTCGATGTTGGCCCGGACGAAACAGCGCACTACCTCACCCGAGCGTTCTCCTTCCAGGGCCTCCACATCCAGTTGCTGGCCATAGTGAGCAATGACCAGGCCTTCCTGTTCCGGGCCCAGTTCCCCGGCTTCGGCCTGTTCCATAACGGCTTTTTCCTTCCGGGCGGCGCGGGCGGCTCGTTCTTCCTGGATTTTCTTGATTCGGAATTGCTGCTGTTTGTTCAGTCGCCGTTTTGCCATTAAGGACCAGCTGCCAGTATTCGGTGGAGTGAGGTGTCACATCATACGTGAATCGGCCACAATACGCAGAGTATTACCCATTTCCACCATCAAGATACCCCGAGGTTAGGAGCTGAGAATGGCAGAAGGTGACCGTTTAGTTTGGATAGACCTGGAGATGACCGGCCTCGACCCGGAGAAGGAACGGATCATTGAGATGGCCACCATCATCACCGATTCGGAGCTCAATGTCGTGGCTGAAGGGCCGGTCATTGCCGTGCATCAGCCTGATAGCCTGTTGGACTCGATGGATGAGTGGTGCACGAACACCCATGGTGCCAGTGGCCTGACTCGCCGGGTGAAGGAAAGTACCATCGATGAGGCCGAGGCGGAAAGGCAGACCCTCGCGTTCCTCCAACAGCACCTGGAGTCCGGCAAGTCGCCGCTGTGTGGCAACAGCATCGGTCAGGACCGTCGATTCCTCGTCAAGTACATGCCAAAACTGGAGGGTTTCTTTCATTACCGCAACCTGGACGTTTCCACCATCAAGGAGCTGGCGCGGCGCTGGCGCCCGGACGTGCTGGCAGGCGTGAAGAAGCAGGGCAGTCACCTGGCCCTCGATGATATCCGGGACTCCATCAACGAGCTGCGGCACTACCGCGATACCTTCTTCAAGCTGTAGGTGCCGAACTACAGCCCGTGTTGCGTCAGGGCCCATTGCACGTGCTCGCGGACCATACCGTTGGGGTGGTCCGCCCGCTGTTTCAGGGCTTCGATGACGGGAATGGTTGAGGGCGCATTGCCCAGGCCTACGGCCAGGTTCCGCAGCCACCCTTCATAACCTGTACGGCGAATGGCCGACCCCTCGGTCCGCTTCAGGAACTGCTCCTCCGTCCACAGAAAGAGCTCTGCAAGGGAGCTGTTGTCCAGACCGTGGCGCGGCTGAAAATCGTCTTCGCCGGTGGGCTTGCTGAATTTCTGCCAGGGACAGACCAGTTGGCAGTCGTCGCAGCCAAACACCCGGTTGCCCATCAACGGTCTCAGTTCCTCGGGAATGCTGCCCTTGAGTTCAATGGTGAGGTAGCTGATGCAACGTCGAGCGTCGAGTTCGTGCGGTCCGACGAATGCATCCGTCGGGCACAGGTCGAGGCAGGCGGAGCAGCTGCCGCAGTGGTCCGTTTCAAAGGGGTCATCAACGGGCAGCGGAGCACTGGTAAAAATCTCGCCCAGAAAGAAAAACGAGCCGGCTCTGGGGTGGATCAGCATGTTGTTCTTGCCGATCCATCCCAGCCCGGCGCGTTGGGCGAGCGCACGCTCCAGCACCGGCGCGCTGTCCACGAACGCTCGATAGTCATAACCGCTGACAGCTTCGTCAATCCAGTTCGCCAGCGTGGCGAGGCGTTTGCGGATCAGCTTGTGGTAATCCCGTCCCAGCGCGTATCGGGTCACGTACGCGTTTTCCCGGTTAGTAAGCGCTTCTTTCGGGTTGTCCGGAGCCGGCAGGTAATCCATTCGCACGGAGATGACCCGGGCCGTGCCGGGCACCAGCGATGTGGGCGTGTAGCGCTTGTCGCCGTGATAGCCCATGTAATCCATTTCGCCCTGATAGCCTTTTTCCAGCCAGTGCTGCAGATGCTCGGCATGAGGGCCCGTTTCAGGGAGGGTTATGCCGAGATCTGAAAAGCCGAGTTCGCAGGCCCGCTCGCGAATGCGATCAACCAGGTCTGCGAAATCCTTTTCGGTATTTGAGGGGGCAGATGCTGCGCTCATGGGGCCTGCTGTTCTGAGGCAACTTATTGAAAATCAGTATGCCAAACTTTAATTTGATTAAGTTATGACCTTTTTCCCTGTTTTGCTATGCTTTACAGGTATATGGCCATTTTTCTTAAACCGGTTTCTGTAACGGGAGCGAGGGCTCATGCCGCCGTCCGATGTGAGCAGTCTACCAGACCCATTGTTTTCCGCCGATGCCGTGCGGGAGATCGATCGCTATGTGATTGATCAGCAGGGGGTAGACGGGTTTGACCTGATGCAGCGGGCTGCCTATTCGGCGTTTCGGCGGCTGGTTCGGAGCTGGCCGGATACGGGGCCTGTGCTGGTATTGTGCGGTGCCGGGAATAATGGCGGTGATGGCTACCTGGTGGCGGCCAACGCGGCCCGTCACGGAATCGAGGTGCGATGCGTGGCGGTAGCCCCGACCACGAAGTTATCCGGTGACGCCCGCAAGGCCTGGCAGAAGGCCTGCAGCGACGGGGTGCCGGTTCTGGAGATGAGCGATCTGGATGAGGCGGAGCTGGATGACCTGTTCAGCCATGCCGGAGTGCTGGTGGATGCGATGCTCGGCACCGGCGTATCGGGAGCGCCGCGAGACCCCTTCGCCGGCCTGATCGCCCGCTGCAACAACGTTGCGGCTCCGGTCCTGGCGATAGACCTACCCTCTGGGCTCAACGCCACCACGGGCGCGGCGGAGGGAGACGTGGTTCATGCGGACCTGACCGTGACGTTTATTGGTCTGAAGGCGGGCTTGTTTACCGGTCAGGGGGCGGCCGTCTGCGGGACTGTGGTGTTTGAGGGGCTCGACGCCGAGGATGGCGTGGCCTTGAGTGGTCAACAGCCCCTGGCGCACCGGCTTGATTGGCCGGCCACCCGGCCGTGGTTGTCGCGACGGTCGGCGAATGCCCACAAGGGGAATTTTGGTCACGTGCTCGTGGTGGCGGGTGATCGTGGATTTGGCGGGGCCGGTTTGATGGCGGCTGAAGCCGCTGCACGGTCGGGCGCGGGGCTGGTTTCCCTGGCCACTCGTCCGGAACATGTGACAGCGGCCCTGGCACGATGCCCATCGATCATGGTCCATGGCCTGATTCATGGCTCTGAGTTACCTCCGCTGCTGGAGTCGGCAACGGTCGTTGTCTGCGGTCCCGGCATGGGGCAGGGAGCCTGGGGACAACAAATGCTGGAGCAGGTGGTCGACAGTGGCAAGCCACGGGTGCTCGATGCCGATGCCCTCAACCTGCTGTCATCACGTGTGCCGGTGCTGGCGGACAATCATATATTGACGCCGCACCCGGGCGAGGCGGCCCGACTGCTGGACTGTCTGGTGCCGGAAGTGGAGGCGGACCGGGTTGCTGCGGCCAAAAGGCTGCAAAAGATTTACGGGGGTACGATTCTTCTTAAGGGCGCCGGGACGGTGATTGCTTCCGAGGGCGAAACCGTCGATATTGTCAGCGGCAGCAACCCCGGCATGGCAACCGGAGGCATGGGTGACGTTTTGTCCGGCATGATTGGCGCTTTGTACGGTCAGCTTGGTAATGCTAGGCGAGCGGCAGGGCTGGCTGCGAGCGTTCACCTGGCGGCCGCCAACCTGGCTTCGGAGAGCAAAGGGTTTATAGGGCTCATACCCAGCGATGTAATCGATGCATTACCGTCCGTGTTCCGCGAGTCGGAAGCCGGCGATGGACGGACTTGGGAGGACTCATGAGTATTTTCGGAAACGAGCGGCGCCTGTTCCTGGAGAATGAGTCGGAAACCGAACACCTCGGGCGCGAGATCGCCCGGGTGGTCATCGAGTCGGGCAGGGGCCTTACCGTCTTCCTGGATGGCGACCTTGGCATGGGCAAGACCACGCTCAGCCGTGGGGTCATGCGAGGGCTGGGTCATGAGGGCGCGGTCAAAAGCCCGACCTACACACTGGTCGAGCCGTATGAGCACCTGAAGCCCACGGCGTACCACTTTGATCTTTACCGCGTGGGAGACCCGGAAGAGTTGGAATACATGGGAATACGGGATTATTTTACGGGCCAGAGCCTCTGCCTGATCGAATGGCCCGAGCGGGGCAAAGGCTTGTTGCCCGAGGCGGATCTTGAAATACACCTTGAGCGCGAGGGCGAAGGCCGTTCGGTGGTGCTCAGGGCGGGTTCAGAACAGGGGGCGGCCCTGCTGAACCAACTGGAAACAGTCGGCCCCGGCCATTGAAGGCGTCGGGCTAAGTCTCTTTGAGAGCAGGACAGCGGTATGAGTAAGGTTGTATCAATCCTTGACAGAATGGTGGGCCTGGCGGCGATTCTGGTGCTGTCGGTTTCGTTTGCTGCCCAGGCGGGCACTCGCGTGGAGGGTGTTCGGGTATGGCCGGCTCCGGATCACACCCGACTGGTGCTCGATACAGCCGGCAAGGTCGCCCACAACGTATTCTCACTGCAGAGTCCGGCCCGACTGGTTATTGATCTCAAGAACACCGACCTGAAGGCGGATTTTGACAAGCTGGACCTGTCCGGCAGCCCGATTCGCCGAATCCGGAGTGCGCCCCGCAACGGCACGGACCTGCGCGTGGTCCTCGATCTGAAAAGCGATATCAAGCCTCGCAGTTTCCAGCTTGAGCCGAATGAGCAGTACGGTCATCGCCTGGTGGTTGATCTGATTGATGAAGGCGGGCGCAGGCTGGAAAAAGCAGCCAAGCCCACGGTCACTCAGAACGCCGACGGTAAGCGGGATGTGATTGTGGTGATTGATGCCGGCCATGGGGGTGAGGATCCTGGTGCAATCGGGCCGCGGGGCACCCGAGAAAAGGACGTCGTGCTCAAGATGGCGAAGACGCTCGCGAGCCTGATCAACGAGCAACCCGGTTACACGGCAAAACTGACCCGTACGGGGGACTATTACATCGGTCTGAGAAATCGGACTTTGCTGGCGCGCAAGTACAACGCGGACCTCTTTGTGTCGATGCACGCCGATGCCTTCCGGACCCCGCAGCCGAAAGGCGCGTCCGTTTTTGCCCTGTCGCAACGGGGTGCCACCAGTGAAACCGCGCGTTGGCTTGCCCAGAGTGAAAACCGGTCGGATCTGACCGGCGGTGTGTCGCTGGATGGCCGCGACGACATGCTGGCCGGCGTGCTGCTCGATCTGTCCATGACCGCGAGCATCAACGCCAGCCTGGGCGTGGGCAGCTCGGTACTGGGCAAGCTGGGCAGTGTCGCCAAGCTGCACAAGTCCGGCGTCGAGCAGGCTGCGTTTGTGGTCCTGAAATCGCCGGATATTCCGTCCATCCTGGTCGAAGCCGGATTTATCTCCAACCCGCAGGAAGAGAAGAACCTGTCGACAGAGTGGTATCGGAACCGTCTGGCCAACGCCATCATGAAAGGCATCGACGACTACTTCCAGAAAACGCCGCCGCCGGGCACGCTGCTGGCGTGGCAGAAACAGCAGGAGCGGGGCGGTAACAGCGTCAGTCATTACCGGATACAGCGCGGGGATACCCTTTCCGGGGTCGCCAGAAGGAATCAGACCACCGTCAGTGAACTGATGCAGTTTAACGGCCTGAGGGACGACCGTGTTATGGTAGGGCAAACCATTCGTATTCCCGCATCCTGATCAAGAGGTTTTCCCGAAACATGCCCCACATTCATTTGCTCTCGCCACGGCTTGCGAACCAGATCGCTGCTGGCGAGGTGGTGGAGCGTCCTGCGTCTGTCGTTAAGGAACTGGTTGAAAATGCCCTGGACGCCGGTGCAGGCCGGGTCGATGTGGAGGTCGAGCAGGGCGGCGCAAAACTCATTCGGGTCAGGGATGACGGCAGCGGTATTGACGAGCAGGATCTGCCCCTGGCGCTCAGCCGCCACGCCACCAGCAAGATCGCCAGCCTGGATGATCTGGAATCGGTGGCGTCGCTCGGTTTCCGTGGCGAAGCCCTGGCCAGTATCAGTTCTGTTTCCCGATTGACGCTTACGTCCCGGACAGCGGCCCAGGAAGCGGCTTCCCGGGTTGAGGTGGAGGGGCGCGACATGGACGCCCGCATTTCGCCCGCAGCGCATCCGGTTGGCACCACCGTGGAAGTTCGCGATCTGTTCTTCAATACCCCCGCTCGCCGCAAGTTCCTGCGTACCGAAAAGACCGAGTTCAATCACGTGGAGGAGTGTGTCCGGCGCCAGGCCCTGAGCCGCTTTGACGCTGGCTTCACGCTGCGCCACAACCAGCGGGTGGTGCAGAGTTTGCGCCCCGCCGAGTCTGCCCTGGACAAGGAACGCCGGATCGGAGCCCTTTGTGGCCAGCAGTTCATCGACAATACGGTGGTGATTGATGCCGAGGCTACTGGCCTGCGGTTATGGGGGTGGGTGGCGTTGCCGACGTTTTCCCGGAGCCAGGCTGACCTGCAGTATTTCTTCGTGAACGGTCGGGTCATCCGCGACCGCCTGGTCGCTCACGCCGTGCGTCAGGCCTACCGGGACGTGCTCTACAACAACCGGCATCCGGCCTTTGTCCTGTACCTGGAGGTCGATCCGGCCACCGTCGATGTGAACGTGCATCCCACCAAGCATGAGGTGCGGTTTCGCGACGGCCGGCTGGTTCACGATTTCATCTTCCGGACTCTGCACAAGGCGCTCGCCGACGTTCGCCCGGACGACCACCTGCGAGGCGCGGTTGCCCAGTCTTTCGGCCGTGAGAACGCGTCTGGGCCCCAGCCCGTCATGCCCGGTCCCGGAATGCCTGATAATGGCTGGTCCGCGCAGCCGGCCAGCGTGGGGGCGGGTCAGCCCGCGGTTCAGGGTAACGCCTTCGGAGGGCAGTACTCGGGCCAGCCGCAATCCCAGCAGGAGTGGCGTGCCAGTGACCAGATGGCGTTCTATAACTCCCTGAACGCCGGTGGTGGGGTTGATCATGGCGCTTCGCCGGCAACCGCCGGTGTGGCTGTGGCAACGCCCACGCCACCGACGGACAGTGAAGAGGAACCGCCACTGGGGTATGCCATTGCCCAGCTTCACGGCATTTATATCCTCGCCCAGGGGCGGGCCGGGCTGATCGTCGTTGACATGCATGCGGCCCACGAGCGGATCACCTACGAGCGTATGAAGCGGGCATTGGCCGAGCAGGACCTCAAGAGTCAGCCGTTGCTGGTGCCGCTGTCGGTGGCGGTGAGCCAGAAGGAAGCAGCGCTGGCGGAGTCCCATGGTGAGGAATTACAGCAGCTCGGGTTGCAGGTCGAGCGGATCGGGCCCGAGACCCTGGCGGTGCGGCAGGTGCCGGCACTGTTGCGTGGGGCGGATACGGAACAACTGATCCGGGATGTCCTCGCTGACCTGATCGAACACGGCCAGAGTGACCGGATCGAGGCAGTCACCCATGAACTTCTGGGAACCATGGCCTGCCACGGGTCCGTACGGGCCAATCGGCAGCTGACCATTCCGGAAATGAACTCTCTCTTGCGGGACATGGAGGCCACGGAACGCAGTGGCCAATGCAATCATGGCCGTCCGACCTGGACGCTGGTCACGCTGTCGGAGCTGGATAAGCTGTTCCTGAGAGGGCGCTGATTGATCATGGCCGCGCAGAGCATCCGGGCAGCAGAACGCCCGCACGCCATCTTCCTGATGGGGCCAACGGCATCCGGCAAGACCGATTTGGCGATCGATCTCTGTTCTCGCCTGCCCTGCGACATCATCAGCGTGGATTCCGCAATGGTTTACCGGGGCATGGACATCGGTACCGCCAAGCCCTCGGCTGACGAATTGGCACGGGCGCCGCACCGGCTGATCGACGTTTGTGACCCCGCTGAAACCTACTCGGCGGCGGACTTTCGGCGGGATGCACTGTCGGAAATGGAGAAGATTGCCGCCGCGGGCCGGATTCCCTTGCTGGTGGGTGGCACCATGATGTACTTCAAGGCCCTGCTGCACGGGATGTCCGGATTGCCGGGCGCAGACCCGGAGTTGCGGCGGACTCTGGAGCAGGATGCAAGCGAGAAAGGCTGGTCCGCGCTGCATCACGAGCTTGAGGAGAAGGACGCCGTTGCTGCCCGCCTGATTCATCCGAACAACCGCCAGCGTTTGTTGCGGGCGCTTGAGGTTGTTCGTCTGACCGGCAAGCCGATCTCGTCATTCTGGCAATCCGAGAGTAACAGTTCGTCCCAAAATCAAGGGGATGGTGTTGAGGATTACACCTATTTTACCCAATGGCAGGCAGACGAAGTCACTTCGCTTCCGTATACTGTGACTCAGCTCGCCATGGCGCCTCAGGATCGGCGAGTGCTTCATGAGAGAATCCAACTGCGCTTCCTGAAAATGCTGGACGCGGGCTTTCTTGATGAAGTGCGGGCGCTGATGGTCAGAGGCGATTTGCACACGGATCTCCCTTCCATGCGTTGTGTCGGTTATCGTCAGGCCTGGGGTTACCTGGCCGGTGAATATGACTATGACACATTTGTAAGCAAGGGCGTTGCCGCCACACGGCAGTTGGCAAAGCGGCAGTTAACCTGGTTGCGCAAGTGGTCCAATGTAGACTGGCTGGATAGCGGAGATGAAGATATCTCTAAGGCAGCCTTGAAAAAAATTGGACTTCGCACCACATTTAATTCTGAAAAATGACGATCTGCATTTACTAAAAACAGGAGAACACACATGTCAAAAGGGCACTCGTTACAAGACCCTTACCTCAATGCCTTGCGCAAGGAACGCATTCCGGTTTCCATCTTTCTGGTTAATGGCATCAAGCTTCAGGGCCAGATTGAATCTTTCGACCAATTCGTGATTTTGCTGAAAAATACTGTCAGCCAGATGGTCTACAAGCACGCTATTTCCACCGTGGTCCCTGCCCGTAATGTTCGCATTCCGCCGCAGGCCCCGGGAGGAGAGGGTGAGTCTGAAGACTGATTTGCCCGGTTCGCCGGTACTGTCACCCGCGTCTCTGAAGAGCTCAACGGCTCGGAAGGGCGCGGGTGTTTGTTTTTAAGGCTTAACAGTTTGACTGTTTCGGAGTTGATAACACTTGTTTGAACGTCCAGACGTCGGTGAACGGGCGATCCTCGTCCATATCGATTTCACTTCCCAGCAAGAGACCGAAGATCCTGAAGAATTCCGGGAGCTGGTCACATCAGCCGGCGTGGAGCCGGTGGCTGAGGTCAACGGCTCTCGTAAACAGCCGAGCCCGAGGCTGTTCGTCGGCGAGGGCAAGCTGGAAGAGATACGCGACGCCATCAGCGCGAACCAGGCGGATGTGGTTCTGTTTAACCATGCCCTGAGCCCGAGCCAGGAGCGCAATATCGAGCGGGACCTGAAATGCCGTGTACTGGATCGGACCGGCGTGATTCTCGATATCTTCGCACAGCGGGCCCGAACCCACGAAGGTAAGCTGCAGGTCGAGCTCGCCCAGCTTGAGCACATGTCCACCCGCCTGGTTCGGGGCTGGACCCACCTCGAACGCCAGAAAGGCGGCATCGGTCTGCGGGGGCCGGGTGAGACCCAGCTTGAAACGGACCGCCGGCTGCTGCGCGAACGCATCAAGTCCATTCACAAGCGTCTTGAAAAGGTGCGGCGCCAACGCAACCAGGGGCGGCGGGCGAGAAAGCGTGCTGACATCCCGACGGTCTCGTTGGTTGGTTATACCAACGCCGGCAAGTCGACCTTGTTCAACCGAATTACCACTTCCAGCGTATATGCAGCAGATCAGCTGTTTGCGACGCTTGATCCGACGCTGCGCCGGTTGGAACTTCCGGATATCGGCCCGGTCGTAATGGCCGACACCGTCGGTTTCATTCGCCATCTCCCCCACAAGTTGGTGGAGGCGTTCCGGGCAACGCTGGAAGAAACAACGCAAGCGTCCTTGCTTTTGCACATCATCGACTGCCATGACAACCGTCGGGATGAGAACATCGAGCAGGTTGAAGAGGTGTTGGCGGAGATAGGTGCGGATGAGATTCCCGCGCTTCAGGTATTTAACAAGATTGATTTACTTGATAATTTCACCCCTCGGGTCGAGCGGAATGAAGATGGAATTCCGGTGAGAGCCTGGGTGTCTGCGTTCACGGGTGAAGGCCTGGATGGTCTCTTCGACGCCATAGTGGAGCGCCTTGCCGAGGACGTTGTTCACTATTACGTGCTGCTCGGACCGGCTGATGGCAAACTGCGGGCCTTGCTCCACGAGGCGGGTTCGGTGTTGAGCGAACAGCATCGGGAAAGCGGAGACGCCGTCGTTGAAGTGCGATTGCAGAACCGGGACTGGCGCCAGTTACTGAGCCGTGCCGGAATGAACGAAGATTCGGTTCGTCTCGACGATGGCCCAGCCTGAAAGTGGGCGGGCTATTGCCGGGACGCTGATAAATCCCTAGTATTTGCAGCCATTCTATAAGTCAGGAACGGAGAGCACTATGGCCTGGAACGAACCGGGTGGAAATCGCAACGACAATGACCCCTGGGGTACCGGTGGTCGTCGCGGCGATGATCAGGGGCCGCCAGACCTCGACGAGGCCCTCAAGAAAGGTCTCGATAAACTGAACAAGATGCTGGGCGGAAAAGGCGGTAAGTCCGGCGGCAGTGGCAGCGGCACCGGTGGTGGCGCGGGTGGCTTTGGAGCCATTCTCGCGCTGGCCGGTATTCTGGTCGCCGGCTATGTGATCTTTCAGTCTTTCTACACCGTTGACGAGCAGGAGCGCGCGGTTGTTCTGCGTTTTGGTGAGTACAACCGGACTGAAAACCCCGGTTTGCGTTTCAAGGTGCCTCTGATCGATGACGTAACCAAGGTGCGGGTAACCAGCGTTCGTACCGCTGAATCCAGCGGTCAGATGCTGACCCAGGATGAAAACCTCGTGACCGTCGATCTGCAGGTGCAGTACCGGGTCGGCGATGCTCAGGCCTACGTGCTGAATGTTCGCGACTCGAATCAGGCACTGGCTTTTGCCACCGACAGTGCCCTGCGTCACGAAGTGGGCAGTTCGTCTTTGGACGATGTGTTGACCGAGGGCCGGGCTGAGCTGTCC
Organism: Marinobacter arenosus; assembly: GCF_019264345.1. Classification (NCBI taxonomy): domain Bacteria; kingdom Pseudomonadati; phylum Pseudomonadota; class Gammaproteobacteria; order Pseudomonadales; family Marinobacteraceae; genus Marinobacter; species Marinobacter arenosus. The sequence goes on along the minus strand of NZ_JAHVAO010000001.1, from coordinate 1,200,586 downwards.
GTCCGGGTCGAGCAGCGTCTGCAGCGGTTCCTGGCCGAGTATGGTACCGGTCTGGAGATCGTGCGTGTGAACGTTGAGAGTACTCAGCCCCCACCGGCCGTTCAGGATGCTTTCCGCGAAGTTCAGCGTGCCCGGGAAGATGAGCAGCGCGTCAAGGAAGAAGCCGAAACCTATCGCAATAAGGTGGTTCCCGAAGCTCGAGGCCAGGCCCAGCGCATGATCGAGGAAGCCAACGCCTACAAACAGGAAGTCATCGAGCGAGCCCGAGGCGAAACCGCGCGCTTCCTTGAGCTGTTGGCGGTGTATCAGAATGCACCCACGGTTACCCGTGACCGCATGTACCTGCAGACCCTGGAAACGGTGCTGTCCAGCAGCAGCAAGATCCTCGTGGATACCGAAAGCAGCGGCAACATGATGTATCTGCCGTTGGATCGCCTGACCCAAGGGGGGCTGCCGCGCAGCGGTAACCAGTCCTCAAGCGGCAGTGGCGACCAGATGGATATTCAGTCCCTGACCGATGAGGTCATCAAGGAGCTGCGTTCCAGGCAGGACACTAATGTACGGAGGAGCAGATAATCATGGGACC